>NZ_LWBV01000002.1:0-935000 GCF_001642705.1 Pseudomonas sp. p21 | reverse complement strand
TAACTAATTGATTTACAAGAAGTTTTACGCTTCGACTACGTCAGAAGTGGGGCGCATTATAAGGGGATTCCAAACCGCGTCAACCCTTAATTTCAAGAAACCCTGATATCGCCAAAAAGCAAAGCGGGGAGGCCTGACGGCCTCCCCGCTTTTCACCAAGGCCGGACGCCCTTAAAGCACGCCGGCACTGCGCAGCCGTTGCACCTCACCGGCATCCAGCCCCAATACATCCTCCAGCACCACCTCGGTATGCTCACCCAGCAGCGGCGGCGCCCGACGGTACTCCACCGGCGTCTCCGACAGCCGTATCGGGCTCGCCACCTGCGGCACACTTCCCGCCAACGGATGCGGAATGTTCACCGCCAACCCACGCGCCAGCACCTGCGGGTCCTGGAACATCTGCGCCAGGTCGTTGATAGGCCCGCACGGCACCCCTGCAGCCTCCAGCTGGCTCACCCACTGCGCCGTGGTCTTGAACACCGTGGCCTGGCGGATCAGTGGAATCAGCTCGGCCCGGTTGGCCACCCGCAGCTTGTTGGTAACGAAACGTGGATCGTCCGCCCATTGCGGCTGCCCGGCTACTTCGGCGAACTTGCGGAACTGGCTGTCGTTGCCCACGGTAAGGATGAAGTCGCCATCTGCCGTCGGGAAATCCTGATAAGGCACGATATTGGGGTGCGCATTACCCAGGCGACGAGGCGGGCTGCCCGTGGTCAGGTAGTTCATGGCCTGGTTCGCCAGGCAAGCCACCTGCACATCGAGCAACGCCATGTCGACATGCTGGCCCACCCCGGCCTGCTCCCGATGGGCGAGGGCAGCGAGGATCGCCACCGTGGAATACAGTCCAGTAAGGATATCGGTCAGCGCCACCCCCACCTTGACCGGCCCCGCACCTTCTTCACCCTCCGGACGGCCGGTCAGGCTCATCAGCCCGCCCAGCCCCTGGATCATGAAGTCATAACCCGCGCGCTTGGCATAAGGCCCGGTCTGGCCAAACCCAGTGATGGAACAATAGATAAGCCGCGGGTTGATCGCCTTCAGGCTCTGATAGTCCAGGCCATAAGCAGCTAACCCACCTACCTTGAAGTTCTCGATGACGATATCGGACTTCGCCGCCAACTCACGCACCAGGCGCTGCCCCTCGGCCTGGGTGAAGTCGATGGTCACCGAGCGCTTGTTGCGGTTGGCCGACAGGTAATAGGCCGCCTCACTGGTGTTCTCACCCTCGGCATCCTTGAGGAAGGGCGGCCCCCACGAGCGGGTATCGTCACCACTGCCAGGGCGCTCGACCTTGATCACATCGGCACCAAGGTCAGCGAGAATCTGGCCAGACCATGGGCCGGCCAGCACGCGAGAGAGGTCCAGCACCCGCAGATGTGATAGCGCGCCCATGGGCTGGCTCCTTATCAATAGAAGGCCTGGATACCGGTCTGCGCACGCCCCAGGATCAGTGCATGCACATCGTGAGTACCTTCATAGGTGTTGACCACCTCCAGGTTGACCAGGTGACGGGCCACGCCGAACTCATCGGAAATGCCATTGCCACCCAGCATGTCACGCGCCATGCGAGCAATATCCAGCGCCTTGCCGCAGGAGTTGCGCTTCATGATCGAAGTGATCTCCACTGCAGCCGTGCCTTCGTCCTTCATCCGCCCCAGACGCAGGCAGCCCTGCAGCGCCAAGGTGATTTCGGTCTGCATGTCGGCAAGCTTCTTCTGGATCAACTGGTTGGCAGCCAACGGACGGCCGAACTGCTGACGGTCCAGTGTGTACTGACGCGCGGTGTGCCAGCAGGCTTCGGCGGCACCCAGCGCACCCCAGGAGATGCCATAGCGGGCAGAGTTCAGGCAGGTAAACGGGCCTTTGAGGCCGCGCACATCCGGGAAGATGTTTTCCTCTGGCACGAACACGTTGTCCATGACGATTTCGCCAGTGATCGAGGCGCGCAGGCCAACCTTGCCGTGGATCGCCGGGGCACTGAGGCCCTCCCAACCCTTTTCCAGGACAAAGCCGCGGATATCACCCGCATCATCCTTGGCCCAGACCACGAATACATCGGCGATCGGGCTGTTGGTGATCCACATCTTGCTACCGGTCAGGCGGTAGCCGCCATCAACCTTCCGCGCGCGGGTGATCATCGAGCCCGGGTCGGAGCCGTGGTTAGGCTCGGTCAGGCCAAAGCAACCGATCCACTCGCCGCTGGCCAGCTTGGGCAGGTACTTCTGCTTTTGTGCCTCTGTACCGAACTCGTTGATTGGCACCATCACCAGCGACGACTGCACGCTCATCATCGAGCGGTAACCCGAGTCGATACGCTCTACCTCGCGAGCAATCAGGCCATAGCACACGTAATTCAGGCCACTGCCACCGTATTGCTCGGGAATGGTGGCGCCCAGCAACCCCACCTCACCCATTTCACGGAAGATCGCCGGGTCGGTCTGCTCATGACGGAAGGCCTCGAGCACACGCGGGGCCAGCTTGTCCTGGGCGAACTGATAAGCGCTGTCACGCACCATGCGCTCTTCTTCAGTGAGCTGCTGATCGAGCAGCAGCGGGTCGATCCAGTTGAAGCTTGCTTTACCGGCCATGAGCGAAATCCTCGAAATAGGGGGCAGTTTTCTTGTGCCTTTGAGCCTAGGCCTGATCGGCCGTCGGGACAAACGAGGATTGCGCACCAATTAGTGATAATTTGTCACTTCGTAAATCGGCAAAACGCCATATTGACAGCCTTACGAGTGAGGTTGACGTACATGCGCCGCAAGATCCCCAGTACCGCCGCCCTGGTTTGCTTCGAGGCGGCGGCGCGCAACGAGAGCTTTACCAAGGCCGCCCAGGAACTCGCCCTGACCCAAGGTGCCGTCTGTCGGCAGATAGGTGGCCTGGAAGCCTTCCTTAATGTGGAACTGTTCCGCCGCTCGCGCCGCGGCGTGAAGCTGACCGAAGCCGGCCTTTCCTACAGCCGCCAGGTGGCTGCCCAACTGGACGCGGTAGAGCGCGACACCTTGTCGGTAATGCGCCAGCAGGGCGCCAACGTGATCGAACTGGCCGTGGTGCCCACCTTCGGTACCCAGTGGCTGCTACCGCGGCTCAAGGACTTCCAGCAGCGCCACCCGGAGGTCACGGTCAACCTCACCAACCGCACCCGGCCATTCCTGTTTGCCGACACCACCTTCGATGCTGCCATCTACTTCGGCGATGCCGACTGGTCCGGCACACAGTCGCACCGGCTGATGGGGGAAAACCCGGTTCCGGTGTGCAGCCCGGCGCTGCTGGGCGGGCAGGGTGCGCTCGACGCGCAGCGCATTGCACAATTGCCACTGCTGCAGCAGAGCACGCGCCCCTATGCCTGGCGGCAGTGGTTCGGCAGCGTCGGCATGAATGTGGAGCGCGACATGACAGGCCCGCGCTATGAACTATTCTCGATGCTCGCCCAGGCGGCCATGCATGAGATGGGCATCGCACTGATTCCGCCGTTCCTGATCCAGCGCGAGTTGGAGGAGGGTAGGCTGGTGGTCGCTAACAGGCATGCCCTCAGTAGTGACAAGGCCTACTATCTGATGATTCCGGAGCGCAAGGTGGAGTCGGCTTCGCTGCGCGCCTTCCGCGACTGGCTGCTGAGCCAGGCTCAGACGTACACGGCGAAGACTTAGGGAAGCGCGACAAATTGACCCCGTAGTCAATTATTTTAAACACCTACAGATATATGTATTTGTCGCATCTACATAAACTGTTATGCAGGTGCAAAAATCCTCTTTAACCCTGCTTACGGCGCGGCTTTGCGGGTTATTTTGCGACATTCACCAAGCCGTAAGCGAATTGACCGCAAAATTTTTGATTTTTTCTCCTACTCTGCCAATAGCCTATGTTTGACGCGCTGCAGCCTGACCGTTGCGACATACGGTCACAGGGTGACTTGTAGTTTTGACTTCGTTTCGCTCCAGAATCGGTTGAAGGCCCCCGGCTTCGTCTGCAAAATGCTTCGCCCGCCCGGGATTCGGCGGGTCGGCGCTCCACAGCCGCCCCAGCGCACCATCCGAAGTGCGCTGGCTTTTACAAAGACAAAAGGTCACCGCAGGAGAAATAGTCGTGCACATTGGTGTTCCTCTCGAGACGCAGACCGGTGAGACAAGGGTCGCTGCGACCCCAGAAACCATCAAGAAACTGATTGGCCAGGGCCATCAGGTCACCGTCCAACGGGGGGCAGGGCTCAACGCCAGCATTCCGGACAGTGCCTATGAGGCCGTGGGCGCTTCCCTGGGGAGTACAGCCGATGCCTACGGCGCCCAATTGGTGCTCAAAGTGGTCGCCCCCAACGACCAGGAACTGGCCCTGATCAACAGTGGCAGCCTCCTGGTGGGCATGCTCAACCCCTTCAACAGCGAGCTGATTGGCAAGATGGCCAAGCGCGGCATTACCGCGTTCGCCCTGGAAGCCGCGCCACGCACCTCGCGGGCGCAGAGCCTGGACGTGCTGTCATCGCAGGCCAACATCGCCGGTTACAAGGCGGTGTTGCTGGCTGCCCATCACTACCCACGCTTCATGCCCATGCTGATGACCGCCGCCGGTACCGTAAAGGCCGCGCGCGTGCTGATCCTGGGCGCGGGCGTTGCCGGCCTGCAGGCCATTGCCACGGCCAAGCGCCTGGGTGCGGTGATCGAGGCGTCCGACGTACGCCCGGCCGTGAAGGAGCAGATCGAGTCGCTGGGCGCCAAGTTCATCGACGTGCCCTACGAAACCGATGAGGAGCGCGAGTGCGCCGAAGGTGTTGGCGGTTACGCTCGGCCAATGCCGGCCAGCTGGATGCAACGCCAAGCCCAGGCCGTGCACGAGCGCGCCAAGCAGGCGGATATCGTCATCACCACTGCCCTGATCCCGGGGCGCAAGGCACCGACCCTGCTCAGCGCCGAAACCGTCGCGCAGATGAAGCCCGGCTCGGTGGTCATCGACCTCGCAGCGGCCCAGGGTGGCAACTGCCCGCTGACCGTCGCCGACCAGGTGGTACAGGAGAACGGCGTGATCATCGTCGGCCCGACCAACCTGCCGGCCCAGGTGGGCGCCGATGCCTCGGCGTTGTATGCCCGCAACCTGCTGGACTTCATGAAGCTGCTGTTCGACAAAGACGGCGCGCTGGTCATCAACCTCGAAGACGACATCGTCGCGGCCTGCCTGATGTGCCGTGATGGCCAGGTCGTCCGCAAGAACGGCTAAGGAGCACGACAATGGAAGACATGCTGATTTCCCATGGCATCTACAACCTGATCATCTTCGTGCTGGCCATCTATGTGGGCTACCACGTGGTGTGGAACGTTACCCCGGCGCTGCACACGCCGCTGATGGCCGTGACCAACGCCATTTCGGCGATCGTCATCGTCGGCGCCATGCTGGCCGCAGCCCTGACCGTGACCCCGGCCGGCAAGCTGATGGGCACCCTGGCGGTGGCCCTGGCCGCGGTCAACGTGTTCGGTGGCTTCCTGGTCACCCGTCGCATGCTTGAGATGTTCAAGAAGAAAACCAAGAACGAGGCGCAGAAGTAAGCATGAGCATGAATCTGGTAACGCTCCTCTACCTCGTCGCCTCGGTGTGCTTCATCCAGGCGCTCAAGGGCCTGTCGCACCCGACTACCTCGCGGCGCGGCAACCTGTTCGGCATGATCGGCATGGGCATCGCCATCGTCACCACGGTCGGCCTCATTTATAAGCTCGGGGCTGAGCTTGCGACTGCCGGTATCGGCTACGTCATCGTTGGCTTGCTGGTCGGCGGCACCGCCGGTTCGATCATGGCCAAGCGCGTAGAGATGACCAAGATGCCGGAGCTGGTCGCCTTCATGCACAGCATGATCGGCCTGGCTGCGGTGTTCATCGCCATCGCCGCGGTGCTGGAACCGCAATCGATGGGCATCGTTGCCGCCATGAGCGACCCGATCCCCACCGGCAACCGCCTGGAGTTGTTCCTCGGCGCGGCCATCGGTGCCATTACCTTCTCCGGTTCGGTGATCGCCTTCGGCAAACTGTCGGGCAAGTACAAGTTCCGCCTGTTCCAGGGCGCACCGGTACAGTTCGCCGGCCAGCACAAGTTGAACCTGATCCTCGGCCTGACCACCATCGCCCTGGGCCTGCTGTTCACCTTCACTGGCCACTACAGTGCCTTCACCCTGATGCTGGTCCTGGCCTTCATCATGGGCGTGCTGATCATTATTCCGATCGGGGGCGCCGACATGCCGGTGGTGGTGTCGATGCTCAACAGCTATTCGGGCTGGGCCGCGGCCGGTATCGGCTTCTCGCTGAACAACTCGATGCTGATCATCGCAGGCTCCCTGGTCGGCTCGTCCGGTGCGATCCTCTCGTACATCATGTGCAAGGCGATGAACCGTTCGTTCTTCAACGTCATCCTCGGTGGCTTCGGTGGTGATACCGATGCCGGCGCGGCACAAGGCTCGAAAGAGCAGCGCCCGGTGAAGTCCGGCTCGGCCGACGATGCCACCTTCCTGCTCAGCAACGCCGACAGCGTGATCATCGTCCCGGGCTACGGCCTGGCGGTGGCACGCGCCCAGCACGCGCTGAAGGAACTGACCGAGAAGCTGACCCACAACGGCGTGACCGTGAAGTACGCGATTCACCCGGTGGCGGGCCGTATGCCCGGGCACATGAACGTGCTGCTGGCCGAGGCCGAAGTGCCGTACGACCAGGTGTTCGAGATGGAAGATATCAACGCCGAGTTCGGCCAGGCCGATGTGGTGCTGGTGCTGGGCGCCAACGACGTGGTCAACCCGGCGGCGAAGAACGATCCCAAGTCGCCAATCGCCGGCATGCCGATCCTCGAAGCGTTCAAGGCCAAGACCATCATCGTCAACAAGCGCTCCATGGCCAGCGGCTACGCCGGCCTGGACAACGAACTGTTCTACCTCGACAAGACCATGATGGTGTTCGGCGACGCCAAGAAGGTCATCGAAGACATGGTCAAGGCGGTGGAGTGACACCTGTCGCTGCAAACCAGCTGATATAAAGGAAGCCCCGGTCAGAATCTGCCGGGGCTTTTCTTTTATTGATCCGGATCAACGGCTCTATTCCAAGCCTTCTCATACGACCATGGTCGCGGGACGGCAAGGGGCGAAGTCTCTAGACTGCGCTGCAGTAGTTTCAGTAGCCCGAGATAACAATCCATGTACCGTGATCGTATCCGCTTGTCCTCCCTGCACAGCAAGGTAATGAGTGCGGCTGATGCCGCTGGTCTGATCGAGGACGGCATGACCGTCGGCATGAGCGGCTTCACCCGCGCCGGCGAAGCCAAGGCCGTACCACATGCACTGGCCGAACGTGCCAAGCAGTCGCCACTGAAAATCAGCCTGATGACCGGCGCCAGCCTGGGCAACGACCTGGACAAGCAACTGACCGAGGCCGGCGTGCTGGCTCGCCGCATGCCGTTCCAGGTCGACAGCACCCTGCGCAAGGCCATCAACGACGGCCAGGTGATGTTCATCGACCAGCACCTGTCGGAAACCGTCGAGCAACTGCGCAACCAGCAGCTGAAGCTGCCGGACATCGCGGTCATCGAAGCCGTGGCCATCACCGAACAAGGCCATATCGTACCAACCACCTCGGTGGGCAACTCGGCCAGCTTCGCGATCTTCGCCAAGCAGGTGATTGTCGAGATCAACCTCTCGCACAACACCAACCTCGAAGGCCTGCACGACATCTATATCCCGACCTACCGCCCGACCCGCACGCCAATCCCGCTGGTCAAGGTCGACGACCGTATCGGCAGCACCGCCATCCCGATCGACCCGGCCAAGATCGTCGGCATCGTCATCAGCGACCAGCCGGACTCGCCGTCCACCGTACTGCCGCCGGATGACGAAACCCAGGGCATCGCCGACCACCTGATCAACTTCTTCAAGAAAGAAGTCGAAGCTGGCCGCATGACCAACAAGCTTGGCCCGCTGCAGGCCGGTATCGGCAGTATCGCCAACGCAGTGATGTGCGGCCTGATCGAGTCGCCGTTCGAAGACCTGACCATGTACTCCGAAGTACTGCAGGACTCCACCTTCGACCTGATCGACGCCGGCAAACTGAGCTTCGCTTCGGGCAGCTCGATCACCTTGTCGACCCGCCGCAACGCCGACGTGTTCGGCAATCTGGAGCGTTACAAAGACAAGCTGGTGCTGCGCCCGCAAGAAATCTCCAACCACCCGGAAGTCGTCCGTCGCCTGGGCATCATCGGTATCAACACTGCGCTGGAGTTCGATATCTACGGCAACGTCAACTCCACCCACGTCTGCGGCACCAAGATGATGAACGGCATCGGTGGCTCGGGTGACTTCGCCCGTAACGCCCACCTGGCCGTGTTCGTCACCAAGTCGATTGCCAAGGGTGGCGCGATTTCCAGCGTGGTGCCGATGGTCAGCCATGTCGACCACACCGAGCACGATGTGGACATCCTGGTCACCGAGCAAGGCCTTGCCGACCTGCGAGGCCTGGCGCCACGCGAGCGGGCCCGGGCGATCATCGACAACTGTGTGCACCCAGACTACCGCGCGGCACTGAACGACTACTTCGATCGTGCCTGCCAGCGTGGCGGCCACACCCCGCACATCCTGCGCGAAGCCTTGAGCTGGCACGAGAACCTGGAAGAAACCGGGCGCATGCTGGCTAGCTGATCCAGATGTGGTACGGAACGGCGGCCCTGCTTCCGCTGTTCCGGGCTCTTCGCGGGCTTGCCCGCGAATGGGCCATAACAGTCAAACCCTTTCATCAACACCTCCCGCCGCGATTTGCAACATAATCTGTACTACTGTACTGGTGTTTTCACACCTTACTGGCTGAGAAATTCCCTTCCTCGAATCAAAACGCACCAAATAAGTGCGGACCAGTACAGTTACGCCAGTTTCGGGTGCAACAGTAGGGTTACACAGTTAACTGGACCATCGTCTTTCAACTGAACTGTATCTACTGTTATGGACGACAGAGGAGGATCATTGGCATCAGTTAAATCACTACCTAATCCCGCCATAAGCGGAAGGATGAAACATCATGGAACGTACCCTCAGTTCCGGTCTGGTTTTTGAAAGCAACGCCCAACAATCCAACGCTTCGCTGCCGCTGCGCGCTCTGTCCACCCTGCTGCTGTGGCAGCGCCGCATGGCCAGCCGCCGTCAACTGGCTCGCCTGGACGCCCGCCTGCTGGCCGACGCCGGTATCAGCGAGTCGCAGCGTTACGAAGAGCTGAGCAAGCCTTTCTGGCGCTAAGCTCCGGCTTGCCGGCTTCGGCCGGCACCGCGAATTCCCGAAACCCGTTGCAGGTGACTGCGACGGGTTTTTTGTTTGCAGGCCGCATGACAGAGCCTTTCCGCAAACCGACCTATACAGTTTGTGAAATACAAAAATATACATGTACAGTTCATGAGCGCGCTGTTCATTAACATCCAGAAACACCGGCGCGTGATACGCTTGGTTCAACAGTCTGGTAGAACGCACTGTTGAAAGTACCGCGACGAGCTGTGTGAGCGTCCGATAAACAGAACCACCCAACCCTAGTCCAGGAGTCCACGATCATGTCCCGCAAATACCTGATTGGCGCCGCTCTGATGCTGAGCCTGGCCGGCACCGCAAACGCCACCAGCTTCGTTGTCACCACTGACGCCGTCGTTGGCGCAGTGGCCGCGTCCACCGATGCCACTTCCGATATTTCCTCCTCGTTCCGTGACGACAAGATCGTCCAGGCCGCCCGTGACGACGCCGCCAGCTTCGTTGGCAGCCAGGGCGACATCCGCGGCGCCAAGCTGGAAAGCGCTTTCCTGCACATCCGCTCGCAGATGCCTGCCCTGCAGGCCAGCGACGCGCAACTGGCCCAGGCCATCCTGGCGCTCTGACCCCGGCTGAACCGTTCAGCTGTGCTGGTCACTACCAGCACAGCCGTACCCACCTTTGCCGCCCACGTTTCCAGCTGTCGTAGAGCCCATGCGTTATCTGTTGCCGTTGCTGTTCTCCGTTGTTGGCATGGCCAGCGCCCACGCCATGGATACCACCACGCAAAGCCTGGTCATCACCGGCTATGTCACCAGTCAGGTCACCACCGCACCGTTCGACCGCAAACTGGTCCGCCAGGCCCACGACGATGCCGCTGCCTTCGTCGCCAGCGACGGCCAGATCCGCGGTGCGCGGCTGGAAGCAGCGCTGGAATCATTACGCCACAATTACGCACGGCATACCGTCGGCGATCTGGAACTGGCGCAGGCAATTCTCGTCCAATAACTACATCTGACTCCCTGTATTTTTCGGAGATGCTCCATGCGTAAACCGCTGATTGCCGCTACCCTCGGCATGCTGCTGCTGGCCGACCTGGCCCAGGCACAGACCCTGGTGGCCACCAGCAATATCATCGTGCGAGCCTTTGGCCGCTCGATCGATTTCACCTCTGACACCACCACCTCGATCCGCGACTCCAAAGTGGTGCGCGAAGCCCACGACGACGCCGCCAGCTTCGTCGCCAGCAACGGTGACATCCGCGGCGCCCAGCTCGAGGCGGCCTTCAACACTCTGCGCGAGCGCGTACCGCAAGCGCGCGACGCCAGCGACCAGGTACTGGCCGAAGCCATCCTCGCGCTGTGAACCGCGTGCGCGCCTGGCTGCTCGGCTGCGCCCTGACGCTGCTCGGCACGCCCGCCCTGGCCGACCTGCAGCTCGAGCTGCAGGCGTCCGGCCTTGAGCCGCAGCAGGCCCAAGCCACCCAGGCCCTGCTCGACGAGGCCGTTGGCAAGCTGCCCCCTCACTTCAAGCAACAGCTGAACCGCCGCGTGCGGGTCAGCTGGAGCGACAACATGCCCGCCGATGCCTATGGCCAGGCATCGCTGGTGTCCACCCTCGAGCTCAATCGCCGCCTGCTGCCCCGCCTCACCGATGGCAGTGCCGCCACCGAGCGCACCAACCGCCCGCATGGCACGGTGCGTGAAGAACTGCTGGCCACCGTGCTGCACGAGCTCACCCATATCTACGATCGCGCCCGGCTGTGGCCCAGCGCCGAAAACGCGCTGATCGCACGCTGCAAACGCCAGCAGGGTACGTTGGGCAAGGTCGGCCTGCCCGAGGCATGCCGTGGCCAGGCCGAGCGCCGCTTTACCCTCAGCGACGACCCGCGCCTGCTGGACCTGGCCGGGTGGCAGCAGTACGTGGGCCGACGCGGCGAGCGCGAACAGCACAACGGCCAGTTCGTGCGCAGCCCCGACAGCTATGAGCTGAGCAGCCCCAAGGAGTACATCGCGGTCAACATGGAGTATTTCCTCCTCGACCCGAGCTACGGTTGCCGCCGCCCGGCGCTGAACCAGTACCTGCGCGAGCACTTCGGCTGGGCACCGCAACAGGACAGTTGCGCCAAGGGCCTGCCGTTCATCAATGCCGGCAGCGACTTCGCCCGCCAGCCGCTGGGCGAAATCGACCCCGAGCGGGTCTATGAGGTGGATTACCTGCTGGCCGAAGCCAACCAGAACCTGGTCAGCCGCTGGGGCCACAGCATGCTGCGCCTGGTGATCTGCAAGCCGGGCCGCCCACGCGGGCCGGACTGCCGCCTGGACCTCGACCAGAGCCTGGTACTGTCGTACCGCGCCTTTGTCAACGATGTGCAGCTTTCCAGCTGGGACGGGCTGGTCGGTGCCTACCCCTCGCGGCTGTTCGTGCTGCCGCTGGGCCAGGTGATCGACGAATACACCAAGACCGAACTGCGCAGCCTGGCCTCGGTGCCCTTGCGGCTCAGCCGCGACGAGATCGAGAATCTGGTGCGCCAGGCCGCCGAAATGCACTGGAGCTACGACGGCAACTACTGGTTCCTGTCCAATAACTGTGCGGTGGAGTCGTTGAAGCTGCTGCGCAGCGGCACTGCCAACCCACGCCTGAACGACCTCGACAGCATCATGCCCAATGGCTTGCTGGCCGTGCTCAAGGGCAGGGGGCTGGCCGACACCAGCGTGCTCGACAACCCCCGCGAGGCGCTGCGCCTGGGTTATCGCTTCGACTCCTACCGCGACCGTTACCAGGCCATGTTCGAGGTGTTGAAGAAACAGTTGCCAATCAAGCAGGCCAAGGTCGAGGACTGGCTGGCTCTGGACGCCGAGCAACGTCGGAGCTGGTTCGCCCAGGCCGACCTGCGCACCAGCGCCGCCTTGCTGCTGCTTGAACAGGCCAGCTTGCGCCGGCAACTGCTGCTGGCCCAGGACGAGGTCAAGCAGCGCTACCTGAATGCCGCCGCGCGGAACGATGGCAGCGTCAGCAAGGCCGATGCGACCCTCCGGCAGATGCTGGCCAACAGTGGCTTCCTCAGCCGCCCGGCAGAGTTGCTCGATAGCAAAGGCTACGGGCTGCCGCAGCCGCAGGAGCGCAAGCACCTGGAGCAGGTCAGCAGCGAGCGGCAGGCGCAGTTGCTGCGTTTGAGCACGAGCCTGGACAAAGAGGTGAGGGCGCTGCTGGAACCATCGCGAGCCAGGGAAATTGCGGCGGTGGAGGCCAATGTGAAGCAGGTGGGCGAACATCTGCGGGCACTGCACAAGGCCGCCGGTGGCCTGCAATTGTAACGACCATTGTGCCGGCCTCTTCGCGGGCATGCCCGCTCCCACAGGATCTGTACAGCACCTGAGATCTGCGCCGTACCTGTGGGAGCGGGTTTACCCGCGAAAGGGCCAGCACAGACAGCACAAGGCCTACAGGTTCTCCTCCGCCTCCGAAGGCAAATCCTCATCCAGGTGTAACCAAGGCAACCGGCTACCCACCCAGATATGCCGGTTGGCCCTGACCCGCTCAGGGTGGTCCAGGGTCGCCACCGTTATATCCACCGTGTCCGGGCTATGCGTGGTCACCAGCGCCACATGCGCCCCGCAATGCCCACAGAAGTACCGGCTGCAACTGGCCGGCGCCACATAGCAGTTCGGCTTGCCCGCCAACCACCGGAACCCCGAGCGGGGCAGGGTGAGCCAGGTAACCACCAGCCCGCCGCTGACCCGCCGGCAGATCGAACAATGGCAGTGGGCAATGTCCGTCAGGTCGCCCTCCAACTGATAACGCAAGGCGCCACAATGGCAGCCACCCTCGGTCACCTCCTGCATCACCTACCTCTCGTCGCCTTTGCTTCGGCGAAAGCTGGCTGAAAGCTTGCCCTCATAGGATAGCCCCCACTACCGGCACAAGACCGGTCAGCCAGGGCACCCGGTAACTACCGGGCCCGGCCCAATCAACAACAACAATGGTGATTCTGATGTATTCCTGTGCCCGACTTTCCGTAGCCCCCCTCCGCATGCTCCCCGCACAGCGCCATACGCGCTGATCCGCCCGAATCGACTTTCCTTTCGCCGCGCCACGCCTGGAGTACTGCCATGCTGACCTTCCTCGGCTTTGCCATGGTCATCACCTTCATGTACCTGATCATGACCAAGCGCCTGTCGGCCTTGATCGCGCTGATCCTGGTACCGATCCTGTTCGCCCTGTTCGGCGGCTTTTCCGCCAAGATCGGCCCGATGATGCTCGAGGGCATCAGCAAGCTCGCGCCTACCGGCGTGATGCTGATGTTCGCCATCCTCTACTTCGCCCTGATGATCGACTCCGGCCTGTTCGACCCGGCCGTGCGCAAGATCCTCAAGCTGGTCAAGGGCGACCCGCTGAAAGTCTCCGTCGGCACCGCAGTACTGGCCCTGGTGGTCTCGCTCGACGGTGACGGCGCCACCACCTACATGATCTGCTGCGCCGCCATGCTGCCGATGTACAGCCGCCTGGGCATGAGCCCGCGGATCATGGCCGGCCTGATCATCCTCGCCGGCGGAGTGATGAACATGACCCCCTGGGGCGGTCCGACCGCCCGTGCCGCCAGCGCCCTGCACGTGGACCCGTCGGACATCTTCGTGCCGATGATCCCGGCCATGCTGTTCGGCGTGCTGGCGATCCTGGTCATTGCCTACATGTACGGCAAGCGTGAGCGTGCCCGCCTGGGCGAGTTGCACCTGCCCACCGACGACATCGATCACAGCGAAATCACCGTTTCGCAGTATCCGGACGCACGCCGGCCTAAACTGCTGTACTTCAACGGCGCCCTGACCGCCGCCCTGATGGTCGCGCTGATTGCCGGTGTGCTGCCGCTGCCGGTGCTGTTCATGATCGCCTTCAGCATCGCCATGATCGTCAACTACCCGTGCCTGCAGCAGCAGAAAGACCGCATCGCCGCCCATGCGGGCAGCGTGCTGGCGGTCACCGGGCTGATCTTCGCCGCCGGCATCTTCACCGGGATCCTGTCGGGCACCGGCATGGTCGACGCCATGTCCAAGAGCCTGCTGGCGGTCATCCCCGAGGCGCTGGGCCCGTACCTGGCGGTGATCACCGCGATCGTGAGCATGCCGTTCACCTTCTTCATGTCCAACGACGCGTTCTACTACGGCGTGCTGCCGGTGCTGGCCGAGGCTGCCAGCCACTACGGCATCAGCCCGGTGGAAATGGCCCGTGCGTCGATCGTCGGGCAGCCGGTACACCTGCTCAGCCCCTTGGTACCCTCCACCTACCTGCTGGTAGCCCTGGCCGGCATCGAGTTCGGCGATCATCAGCGCTTCACCTTGAAGTGGGCAGTACTGGTGTGCCTGTGCATAATGCTCGCCGCGCTGCTGATGGGCATTTTCCCGCTGTTCAGTAGTCTCTAATAAACGCGTATTACCCTAACGCGACGCGCCCCTGATTCGGGCGCGTCGCCTTTACCGTTCGAAGGAAAACACATGGAATGGCTGACCAGCCCGGAAATCTGGGTTGCCTTTTTTACCCTTACCGCGCTTGAGATCGTCCTCGGTATCGACAACATCATCATGATCTCGATTCTGGTCAGCCGCATGCCCAAGCACATGCAGCCGCGCACCCGGATCTTCGGCCTGGCCCTGGCCATGGTCACCCGTATCATGCTGTTGCTGTCGATCACCTGGGTCATGCGCCTTACCGCCGACCTCTTCGTGGTGTTCGGCCAGGGCATCTCCGGGCGTGACCTGATCCTGTTCTTTGGTGGCCTGTTCCTGCTGTGGAAAAGCTCGCAAGAGATCTACCACGGCCTGGAAGGCGAGGACGAGAACCCGGAAGAGCCGAAAGGCGCGGGTGGCAAGTTTTTCTATACCATCATCCAGATCGCCATCATCGACATCGTGTTCTCGCTGGACTCGGTGATCACCGCGGTGGGCATGGTGTCCCACGTACCGGTGATGATCGCCGCGATCGTCGTCGCCGTGCTGGTGATGATGCTGTGCGCCGGCACCATCAGCGATTTCATCGACAAGCACCCGTCGCTGAAGATGCTCGCATTGTCGTTCCTGATCGTAGTCGGTACCGTGCTGATCGCCGAAGCTTTCGACGTGCATGTGCCCAAGGGCTACGTCTACTTCGCCATGGCGTTCTCGCTGGCGGTGGAAGCCATCAACATCCGCATGCGCACCGCCCTGGCCCGCAAGAACGGCAAAGAGCATGAGCCTGTGAAACTGCGCAAGGACATTCCGGGTCAATAAGATCAGGAAGTGCAGGACACAAAGGGCCCTTCGGGGCCCTTTTTCATGCCCGGATTACTGAATTCTGCCGTTTGCTGTACTGGCCTCTTCGCGGGCACAGGCAATCATTCATTTCCCATGTGTTTCAAATCACAGACAGCCATGCGAAGCTGGCGACAGCTACGCAAAACAACTAAAGCTTTGAGTGAGCACTGAAAATTATTCAAACGCTCACGCTTCGTCTCTTGGTCCGCTGGGCCAATGCAACAGGGGGCCGTCGCCATGCTGACCCTGCTCAACCTGCTCTCGGCCGTTACGCTTCTGGTCTGGGGCACCCATATCGTGCGTACCGGCATCCTCCGGGTATTCGGCTCGAGCCTGCGGCGCATCATCAACCAGAACATGAACAAACGCCCGCTGGCGTTCGTCGCCGGTATTCTGGTCACGGCCATGGTGCAAAGCAGCAACGCCACCGCCATGCTGGTCACCTCGTTCGTCGGCCAGGGCCTGATGGCCATGACCCCGGCATTGGCAATCATGCTCGGCGCCGATGTGGGTACTGCGCTGATGGCCCGGGTGCTGACCCTGGACCTTTCCTGGCTGTCGCCACTGCTGATCTTCCTGGGTGTGATCTTCTTCCTCTCGCGCAAGCAGACGCGGGCCGGCCAGCTGGGCAGGGTAGGCATCGGGCTTGGCCTGATCATCCTGGCATTGGAGCTGATCGTGCAGGCAGCTACGCCGATAACCCACGCCCAGGGCGTGAAAGTACTGTTCGCCTCGCTGACCGGCGACATCATGCTCGACGCCTTGGTCGGCGCGCTGTTTGCCATGATTTCCTATTCCAGCCTGGCCGCCGTGCTGCTCACCGCGACGCTGGCCGGTGCCGAAGTGATCAGCCTGCCGGTGGCCATCGGCCTGGTGGTCGGCGCCAACATCGGTAGCGGGCTGCTGGCCTTCATCAGCACCAGCATGCAAAACGCCGCCGGGCGCCGGGTGGCCCTGGGCAGCCTGCTGTACAAGCTGATCGGCCTGCTGCTGATCATCCCCGTGCTGCACCCGCTGGTGAGCTGGATGGACTCACTGAGTTTCAGCCCGCAGGAGCTGGTCATCGGCTTCCACCTGCTCTACAACACGCTGCGTTGTCTGATCATGCTGCCCACGGTCAAACCCATGGGCCGGCTGTGCAACGCCCTGCTGCCCGAACGGGAAAACGGCAACGGCCAGATACGCCCGCGCCACCTCGACACCTCGGCGCTGGAAACACCCAGCCTGGCCCTGGCCAACGCATCCCGCGAAACCCTGCGCCTGGGCGATATCGTCGACAGCCTGCTCGAGGCCATGCTCGGAGCCCTGCGTGGTACCCAGACCGCTTTGCCGCAGCAGGTCCGTGCCCTGGGCGAGGACGCCGAAGCCTTGTACAGCGCGATCAAGCTGTACCTGGCGCAGATGTCGCGTGAAGACCTCAGCGAACAGGACAACCGCCGCTGGGCAGAAATCATCGAGCTGGCAATCAACCTCAAGCTGGCCTGCGACCTGATCGAGCGCATGCTACGCAAGGTCCAGCAGCAGAAAACCAGCCAACGCCGGGAATTCTCCCAGGTGGGCCTGGAGGAGCTGACAGGCTTGCAGGAACAGTTGCTGGCCAACCTGCGCCTGGGCTTGTCGGTGTTCCTCAGTGCCGACCCGGAAAGCGCCCGCTTGCTGCTGCGGGAAAAACGCCGTTTTCGCGCCCAGGAACGGCGCCTTGCCCACGCCCATGTCAGCCGCCTGCAGCGCAAGGTAGTGCAAAGTATCGAGACCAGTTCGCTACACTTGGAGCTGATCGCCGACATGAAACGGTTGAACTCTTTGTTCTGTAGCAGTGCCTATGTGGTACTGGGCGGCTCGGACACGGGCGGGCTGATGCTCGACAGCGTGCCGGACGAAGCCCGTCTGCCGTGATTTCGCCTACCTGAGGACCCAAGCTCGCCCATGCGTTGCCTGATGTTCGTTTGCCTGCTGATCTGCAGCCTGCCCTCATTCGCCCTCGACCGCTCGCGGGTTGAAGGTTACCTGTTGCCCAATGGCCTGCAGGTCATCCTGAAAAACGGCTATGAACGGGACCATGTGGCGATTCGCCTGGTGGTCGGCGTCGGCCTGGATGACTTCAATTGCGAGCAGAAAGAGCTGCCGCACCTGCTCGAACACCTGCTGTTCAGCGGCATCGACGAAACCGGCGAGGGTGGCCTGGAAGAGCGCCTGCAATCGCTGGGTGGTGAATGGAACGCCTACACCAGCAGCGCCGACACCACCTTCGTCATCGAAGCCCCGGCGCGCAACCAGCGCAAAATCCTCGACCTGCTGCTGGCGGTGATCCACGACACCCGCATCGATGCCAAGGCCCTGGCCACCGCCAAGCGCATCATCGAGCGCGAGGATGGCGGCCACTATGGCCACCTGCAGCGCTGGCTCGACCGCCAGGACATCGGCCACCCCGCCAGTGACCAACTGGCCACAGAATTGGGCCTGAAGTGCCCGGAGCGCTCCAACCTCGACGACATGACCCTGGAGCAGGTGACCACCTTGCGTGACCGCTGGTATGCGGCCAACAACATGACCCTGATCGTGGTCGGTGGTCTCGACCGCCTGCTGCCGGCCTACCTGGAGCGCACCTTTGGCGAACTGCCCGCCACCGAGCCGGAGGAACGCCGCACCCTGGAAAGCATCGGCCAGCAAGCTGAACAGCGCCGCAACCTGACCCGCGGCTGGCTGGGTGACAGCGTCAAGCTGCACTGGCTGTTCGTCGAGCCGGTGCTGGACAACGACCACCAGGCCACCCTCGACCTGCTGTCGCACTACCTGGACTGGGCGCTGTACGACCAGCTGCGCCTGCGCAACGGGCTGTCCTACGGCCCCTCGGCAAAACGCGAAAGCTTTGGCGACACAGGCCTGCTCAGCCTCAACGCCGACCTGGAGCGCGAGGACATCGACCAGGCGGTCGAGGTGATGCAGAAGTTGTTCGACCACCTGCGCAAGGAAGGCCTCGACCCGGACACCTTCGAGCGTATCAAGTACGCCAGCGTCGCCAAGGAAAGCTGGAGCACCCAGGGCAACAGTGCCTTGGCCGACTACTACTGGGGTGCACTGAACGACTATAGCGACGGGCGTTTTGCCAACCCGGTGCGCAAGCTGCGCCAAGTCAGCCTGGCGCAGGCCAACGCGGCGCTGAAGCAGCTGCTCAAGGAAGATGGCTATGTGCGTATCGAGAAACCGTTGCTTGGCTATGATGAGCTCTACGGGCTGGTTGCGGTGCTGTTGGGGCTGATCCTGGCAGCGGGGCTGTTGCGCTGGCGTCGGCATGGTCCGGAAAAGCCGGGCGGTGCTACACGCGAGTAGTGAAACGACGGTATCCTTTTGCCAGTACCGGCCTCTTCGCGGGCACGCCCGCTCCCACAAAGTTCAGTGACAACCCGGACCCTGTGGGAGCGGGCGCGCCCGCGAAGAGGCCAGCACAGCCACCTCACCCATTCTGTTGTAGCCCCCAATGCCCCAAATCCCCCACATCGTCCAGCGCATCATCGAACTGCTCAAACGCTACCCCGGCATCATCGCGCTCTGCGGTTTCCTCTCCGGCATCGGCAGCTTCATCCTGGTCGACCGCCAGGCTGGCCTGGCCAGCTGGATAGCCGTGCTCATGCTCGTCAGCTGGCTCTGGCTGATGCTGGAAAACACCCTCACCGGCCTGTTCGCACGTACCTTCAACCGCGAAATCCCGCAGCCGCTGCTGCGCTACGCAACGCAGATGATCCACCAGGAATCGCTGTTCTTCGTGCTGCCGTTCTTCTTCATCACCACCACCTGGAACAGCGGCCAGCTGGTGTTTACCGGCCTGCTCGGTGCCGCCGGGCTGATTTCGATCATCGACCCGCTGTACTACAAGTGGCTGGCACCGCGGCGCTGGTTGTTCCTGGCGTTGCATACCCTGACCCTGTTCGCCGCCCTGCTGACCGCGCTGCCGATCATCCTGCACCTGACCACCGCGCAAAGCTTCAAGCTGGCCCTGATCGCGGCCATGGTCCTGTCGTTCCCCAGCCTGGCCAGCAGCTTCCCGATCAACAACTGGCGCCGCGCCGTAGCCCTGGTGCTGGTCACCCTGGCGGTCGGCGGCGGTGGCTGGCTGCTGCGCTCCTGGGTACCACCGGCGACCTTGTGGATGACCGAGGTGGCGGTCAGCACCGAGGTGCTGAACCGCCAGCCGGGCGATTCGCTGGACGAAATTGCCGCCAGCCGCATCCGTAGCAGTGGCCTGTACGCCTACACCGCAATCAACGCGCCACGCGGCCTGAACGAACGGATCTACCACGTGTGGCAAAAGGACGGCCAGGAGGTCGACCGCATTGCCCTGGACATCCACGGCGGGCGCAAGGAAGGCTACCGGGCCTGGACCCACAAGCAGAACTTCCCGCCAAACCCGGTGGGCAAGTGGCAGGTGAGGGTACTGACCGAGGATGGGCAGGTCATCGGCGTGTTGCGCTTCAAGGTGGTCGATGACGCGCAGGCGCAATGATTGAAAGGGGCTGCTTAGCAGCCCCTCTGGCCTCAACAGACAGCACATAATCACCAAACAGCCCATGCCCGCTGCGCTATGATCAGCCCCTAAGCCTTAGCGCCGAGTCAGTAGCATGGAGCCGATGACCACCCCCAGCGCCACCCTGGACACCAGTAGCCAACCAGCCTGCCTGCGCATTACCGGTGACTGGACCCTGGCGCACTACGCCAGCCTCAAGCGTGAGAGCGAGCGCCTGCGCGCGCAGTACGCTGCCGATACCATCGCCGACCTCAGCCAACTGGGCCGCCTGGACACCGCCGGTGCCTCGCTGCTGGCCGAACTGCTCGGCTCCGAGCGCCTGTCGCGCTGCACCCACGACCTGCCTGACGCCAGCCGCGCACTGCTCAAGAACGTCTACTGCTCGGTGCAGGACTACTGCATCCCGGTCAAGGAACCCGAGCGTAACGTGCTGCTGTTGCTGCTGGAGCGCATCGGCTGCGCCGTCGGCACCTTGTGGCAAGACACCTTGCAGGTGCTCGGCTTCGTTGGCCTGATCCTCGAAACCCTTCTGCGTCGCGCCCTGCAACCGCATCGCTGGCGCTTCACCCCGGTCGTGGCGCACATCGAACAGACCGGCCTGGACGCCGCGCCCATCGTCGCCCTGCTGACCTTCTTGGTGGGCGCGGTGGTGGCCTTCCTCGGTGCCACGGTGCTGGCCGATTTCGGCGCGACCATCTTCACCGTCGACCTGGTGGCATTTTCGTTTCTGCGCGAGTTCGCCGTGCTGCTGACCGCCATCCTCATGGCCGGCCGCACCGCCAGCGCCTTCACCGCGCAGATCGGCTCGATGAAGGCCAACGAGGAAATCGACGCCATCCGCACCTTGGGCCTGAACCCCATGGAGCTGCTAGTGGTGCCACGAGTATTGGCGCTGTTGATTTCGCTACCCTTGCTGACCTTCATCGCGATGATCTGCGGCATCGTCGGCGGCGCGGTGGTGTGCGCGCTGACACTGGACATCTCGCCAGCCATGTTCCTGTCGCTGCTGCAAAGCGACATCGGCGTGCAGCACTTCCTGGTCGGCCTGGCCAAGGCACCGTTCTTCGCCTTCCTGATCGCCGCCATCGGCTGCCTGGAAGGCTTCAAGGTCAGCGGCAGCGCCGAATCGGTGGGGGCGCACACCACCTCGGCGGTGGTGCAATCGATATTCGTGGTCATCGTGCTGGATGCGGTGGCCGCCCTGTTCTTCATGGAGATGGGCTGGTGAGTAGCCAGGAACGCGTGATCGAAGCCCGCGGCATCTGCAACCGCTTCGGCCGCCAGAGCGTGCACGAAAACCTCGACCTCGACCTGTACCGCGGCGAGATCCTCGCCGTGGTCGGCGGCTCGGGCAGCGGCAAGTCGGTGCTGTTACGCAGCATCATCGGCCTGCGGCGGCCCAACGAAGGGCGGATCAAGGTGTTCGGCCAGGACCTGTCCGGCCTGCGCGAAGAGCAGCGCTCACTGGTCGAGCGGCGCTTCGGCGTGCTGTTTCAGAAGGGCGCGCTGTTCTCTTCACTGACTGTCACCGAAAACGTGGCATTGCCGCTGATCGAGCACGCCGGGCTGTCCCGCGCCGATGCCGAGCACCTGGCCGGGGTGAAACTGGCCCTGGCCGGGCTGCCGATCTCGGCCGCCGACAAATACCCGGCCTCGCTGTCCGGGGGCATGATCAAGCGCGCCGCGCTGGCCCGGGCACTGGCACTGGACCCTGACATCCTGTTCCTCGACGAACCCACCGCCGGCCTGGACCCGATCGGTGCCGCCGCCTTCGACCAGTTGATCCTGACCCTGCGTGACGCCCTGGGCCTGTCGGTGTTCCTCATCACCCACGACCTCGACACCCTGTACACCATCACCGACCGCATCGCCGTGCTGTCGCAGAAGAAGGTCCTAGTGGCCGGCCCGCTGGCCGAAGTCGAGCAGACCAACGACGCCTGGATTCAAGAATACTCTCATGGCCCACGCGGGCGCGCAGCCGAGCAGGCCGCTACCCGTGCCGGGCAGGAGCGCTGAGCAATGGAAACCCGAGCCCATCACGTTCTTATCGGCCTGGTCACCGTCCTGGTGGTGGCCGGTGCCATGCTGTTCGGCCTGTGGCTGGCCAAGTCCAGTGTCGACGATGCCTTCAAGGACTACGAAGTGGTGTTCAACGAAGCGGTCTCCGGCCTGTCCCGCGGCAGCCCGGTGCAGTACAACGGCATCAAGGTGGGCGACGTGTCCACCCTGCGCCTGGACCCGAAGGACCCGCGCCGGGTACTGGCACGGGTGCGCCTGAGTGCCGACACTCCGGTAAAGGAAGACACCCAGGCCAAGCTGACCCTGGCCGGCGTGACCGGCAACTCGTTCATCCAGCTCAGCGGCGGTACCCCGCAAAGCCCAGAGCTGAAAGGCAAGGACGGCAAACTGCCGGTGATCATCGCATCGCCTTCGCCAATCTCGCGCCTGCTCAATGACAGCAGCGACCTGGTGACCAACATCAACCTGCTGCTGCACAACGCCAACCAGATGTTCTCCGAAGACAACATCGGCCACCTCAGCAACACCCTGGCCAACCTCGACAAGACCACCGGCGCCTTCGCCGGCCAGCACGGCAGCATCGCCCAGGCCATCGAGCAACTGGGGCTGGTGGGCAAGCAGGCCAGCGCCACCCTGGCCGAAACCCAGGCACTGATGCGCAACGCCAACAGCCTGCTGGGCAGCGAAGGCAAGCAGGCGATCGGCAGCGCCGAGCAGGCCATGCAGTCGCTGGCAGAGAGCACCGCCACCATCAACCGCCTGCTCGAGGACAATCGCGAAGCCATCGGCGACGGCGCCCAGGGCCTGAACCAGTTGACCCCAGCAATTCGCGAATTGCGCGAAACCCTCAACGCACTCAAAGGCATTTCCCGGCAACTGGAGGCCGACCCTGGCGGTTACCTGCTCGGCCGCGACAACAACAAGGAGTTCCAGCCATGAAACCGTCGCTACGCCTGCTGGCCCTGGCGGCCGCGCTGAGCCTGGCCAGTGCCTGCTCGATCCTGCCGCAGAGCGAACCCGTCGACCTGTACCGCCTGCCGGTGAGCCAGCCCAGCCGCACGGTGCCGGCGCTGGACTGGTCATTGCGCCTGAACAAGCCGCTGGCCAGCGAAGTGCTGGCCGGACCACGGATTGCCGTGATTCCCCAAGGCGATGTGGTCAGCAGCTACAAGGGCGCGCGCTGGAGCGACGCAGTACCGGTGCTGCTGCGCAACCGCCTGCTCGACGGTTTCCAGCGTGACGGCCAGGTACAACGCCTGAGCGCTGACGACAGCAACCTGCAAGCCGACTACGAGCTGGCTGGCGAGCTGCAGGCGTTCCAGACCGAATACCACGCGGGCGGGGCAGTGGAGGTGGTGATCCGCTATGACGCACGCCTGGTCCAGGGCCGCAACCAGCGTATTCTGGCCAGCAAACGCTTCGAAATCCGCCAGCCGCTGGCCGACAAGCAGGTGTCAGCGGTGGTTGCCGGCTTCGGCAAGGCCTGCGACCAGCTGACCGGGCAGGTGGTGAGTTGGACCATTGCGCAAGCAGCCAGCGTTCCGGCTCACTGACCCCTGCCTGCTTTTTGTGGGAGCGTCAGGCGAAGAACCAGTAGCAGACGAAGATCGCCGCGATCACCCCGGACAATTCCGCCAGCAATGCGCACCCGACCGCGTGACGCACCCGCTGGATACCCACGGCACCAAAGTACACCGCCAGCACGTAGAAGGTGGTTTCGGTACTGCCCTGAATCGTCGCTGCCACCAGCGCCGGGAAGCTGTCCACGCCATGGGTCTGCATGGTCTCGATCAGCATCGCCCGCGCCGCGCTGCCGGAGAACGGCTTGACCAGCGCCGTGGGCAGGCCCTCGACGAAGCGGGTGTCCAGGCCGAGCCAGGTCACCGCATGGCGGATACCGTCCAGGGCCAGTTCCAGGGCGCCTGAAGCCCGCAGCACACCCACCGCCACCAGCATCGCCACCAGGTAAGGCAACAGGCCCTTGGCCACGTCGAAGCCTTCTTTCGCGCCCTCGACAAAGGCTTCATACACCTTCACCCGCTTCAAGGCACCGACCACCAGGAACAGGATGATCACGCCAAACAACGTGAGGTTGCCCAGGATCGACGACAGGCTGGCCAGCGCGGCCGCCGACAGGGTGCCGAGGAAGGCCATGAACCCACCTAGCAACAGGGCCCCCGGGATCAGGTAGGCGAGCACTACCGGGTCCCATAGGCGCAGCCGCTGCATCACCGCCACCGACAGCAGGCCGACCAGGGTCGAAACGCTGGTGGCCAGCAGGATCGGCAGGAACACCATGGTCGGGTCCGCCGCACCTTGCTGGGCCCGGTACATGAAGATGGTCACCGGCAGCAAGGTCAGCGACGAGGCGTTGAGCACCAGGAACAGGATCTGCGCATTGCTCGCCGTGGTGCTGCTGGGGTTCAGCTCCTGCAGCGCGCGCATGGCCTTCAGGCCGATCGGCGTGGCGGCGTTATCCAGGCCCAGGCCGTTGGCGGCGAAGTTCATGGTGATCAGGCCCAGGGCCGGGTGGCCAGGTGGCACCTCCGGCATCAGCCGGGCGAACAGCGGGCCCAGCACCTTGGCCAGCCACTCGACGATGCCAGCTTTCTCGGCGATCTTGAGAAAGCCCAGCCACAGGGTCAGCGTGCCGAACAGCAGCACCATCACCTCGACCGACAGCTTGGCCATGGCGAATATGCTCTCGACCATCGCCGCGAAGATGCCGGCGTTGCCGCCTACCAGCCATTGGGCCAGGGCAGACACTGCTGCCACCAGGAAAAAGCCAAGCCAAAGGCCGTTGAGCATCCGTGTGTTCCCCCTGAAAAATGCCCGAATGATAGCGTATCGGGGCGCATGGCTGGAGACCGCAGACCTGACACAGGACACTGTGGGAGCGGGCGTGCCCGCGAAGTAGGCAACGCGGTGGAGGCACCGGCTTCGCCGGTGTTCGCGGGCAAGCCCGCTCCCACAGGGATCACGCAGGCCTCGAGAAAAGGGTCCGCAAGCGGCCTGGAATCTCACAGGCAACAAAAAGCCCCGACAGGTCGGGGCTCTTGGTCATGCAGCAGTCAGGCTCAGCGCTTGGCAGCTTCGCCAACCATGGCCGCTTCCTGCTTGCCGGCCATCAGCGAGGCGTAGTACTTCTCGCCCTTGGCGGCGTCGTACATACCCTCCCAGCGGGCGATGACCAGGGCTGCCAGGGCGTTGCCCACAACGTTCAAGGCGGTACGGGCCATGTCCATGATGCGGTCGACACCGGCGATGAAGGCCAGGCCTTCCAGCGGGATGCCCACGCTGCCCAGGGTGGCCAGCAGGACCACGAAGGAAACACCCGGTACGCCAGCGATACCTTTGGAAGTGACCATCAGGGTCAGTACCAGCAGCAGCTGCTGGCTCCACGACAGGTCGATACCGTACAGCTGGGCAATGAAGATGGCCGCAATGCTCTGGTACAGGGTCGAGCCGTCGAGGTTGAACGAGTAGCCGGTCGGTACCACGAACGAGCAGATCGACTTCGGTGCACCGTATTTCTCCATCTTCTCGATCACGCGCGGCAGCACGGTCTCCGAGCTGGAGGTGGAGTAGGCAAGGATCAGCTCATCTTTCATGATGCGCATGATCTTGATCACCGAGAAGCCGAACAGGCGGGCAACCAGGCCCAGCACCATGAAGGCGAAGAAGGCAATGGCGAAGTACACCAGCAGCACCAGCTTGGCCAGCGGCAGCAGCGAGCTGAAACCGAAGTTGGCGACGGTCACGGCGATCAGGGCGAACACGCCGATCGGAGCGTAGTTCATGATCATGTGGGTGACCTTGAACATGGTCTCGGAAACCGCCTGGAAGGTACGCACCAGAGGGTCGCGCAGCTCTGCCTGCAGGCTCGACAGGCCCAGGCCGAACATCACCGAGAAGAAGATGATCGGCAGCATTTCACCACGCATCAGCGCTGCGAAGATGTTCGACGGGATCAGGTTCAGCAGGGTTTCGATGAACGCGTGCTCATGCTGCACTTCGGCCGCGGTGGCCTGGTACTTGGAGATGTCCACGGTACCCAGGGTGCTCATGTCGATGCCGGCGCCCGGGTGGAACAGGTTGGCCAACACCAGGCCGACGACGATGGCGATGGTGGTAACCACTTCGAAGTAGATGATGGTCTTCAGGCCGATGCTGCCAAGTTTCTTCGCATCGCCAACCCCAGCGATACCCACGATCAACGACGAAATCACGATCGGGACGACGATCATCTTGATCAGGCGAATGAAGATGTCACCAGCGGGCTGGAGGACGTTGCTGATCCACCATGCCTTTTCTGCACTGAAATGATTCAGTAGAGCGCCGATTGCAACACCCAGGACCAGACCGATGACGATCTGCCAGGCGAGGCTCAGTTTTGCCTTCTTCATGTCTTTACCCTTTGTTCTAGTGGTCATGGGCACCCGACGGAAACGCGCGTAACAGAGCCTTTGGCTAGGTCACGAGCAGCAGATGCTTCCGTCCGGCGACTTCATGTAAGGACACCGCAGGCGAGCGACAGGGCGCTCGGGCCAGCGAAAAAGGCGGCAACTATTGCGATGGCAAAGGGGGAAATCTAATGCCGGAAGCGCATAGCCCATGCCGATTACGCATAACATTTCTGACCAAACCAGAAGGTTCGCAAGTGCTTGATTTACAACGTTCGGAATCCCGAACAAGACCAAACCGCCATATTTAGGCAGATTTGGCAGAGTGAAAAGGGCAAGGAACATGGCCTGTTCGACAATCCGAATGGCTGAAATGCCGCTTGTACAAGCACCGGGTTGGTCGAAAAAAAATGGATGTACGGTCGAGACAAAATGTGTCCCGGAGAGGAAATCGCGCAGGGGAAGAGACGTTTCCTACATGGCTCCTCGGAAGTCAGGTCTGGTCAAGTGCCCCTATGACACCGCCGACCTGAAACTTCCGATTCCGCCTTTCCTGACCCGGCCCATTGCTGGAGGCACTCCCTGTACCCCTAGGCCACTCCGATTCTGCAACAATCAGAACAGCCCGGCCCCTTGGTCATGTGCCGCCCCTCCTCGGGACGGCGCATCATAGAAGCCTGAAATATAGAAAGTTTCAGCTTCTATTACGTGACAGCGCATGACTTTTCATCCGTACCGGGTGCAAACCCTCAGTACCAGTTCGGGTCACGCTTTAGCTGCTCCTGCAACATCGCCTTCATGCCGTCGTCCGGCTCACCCAGCCAGCGGTACTGCGCATGGCGGGTTGGCGACTTGTCGTTCGGCAAACCTTCGGGTACCTCCACGAGCATCCCGTAGGCATCGTCCTTGTCCCAGCTGAACGCCACGATCAGGCGCTTGTAGGTGCAGTTGTCCTGGCCTTCGCACAAGGGGCCGACCAGGTACTTGTCGCCGTCTTCGGTAACGGCGGACATCTGCTGCTGGGCACTGCCGGTCAGATTGACCACCCAATCGGGCAGGCGTTCCTCGCCTTTGATCGTGTCCTGCCAGGTTTCCCGGTACTCCGGGTCCGAACCGAGCAGCTGGTCGACCCGGACCAGGCCGTCATTGGCCGCCATCGCCACCGCGCTGCCACCCAGTAGCAGGGTGGCAGCCAGGGCTGTCCAACGCTTACTGCTCATCTTCAACCTCGTCCACGTCCAAAGAAGAAAGAGGCTACGAACAGTACCAGGAAGACAATGAACAGAATCTTCGCGATACCCGTGGCAGCGCCCGCGATACCACCGAAGCCGAGTACGGCGGCGACAATGGCGATGATGAGGAAAGTGATAGCCCAGCTCAGCATGGTGGTTCTCCTTTCTTTATCGAAATCGGTCCGGCGAGTCAGAACACCCAGCGGTCCTGGGGTACGACATTTTCCAGGGTGCCCGGTGAGGCAGTGGCCTGGCCGGAGGGCAGCGGGTCGGCGGCCCTGACCAGAGTGTTGGCACGGGTTGCCTGAATCTGCGTCAACAGGGCGGTCTGCGCCGCCACTTGCTCGGCCAGGCGCGCGGTCTGCCAGCTGTAATAGAAGAGGCCAGCGGCCAAGGTCAGCAACAGCGCCAGGCCGAGTGACAGCATCTGGCGCAGGGGCAGTGCGGCGTTATGCAAGCGGTTGACGGATTGGCGATTCATGCCGGCTCCTCCTGCTGTAATTCTTGTTCAAACCTGAACAGGTAACTGCAGCCTGCATGCCAGCCTTTTTCTTCCAATAAAATTCTTTTAAATCATATAGTTATGAAAATACCGCGAACCCGGCAAGGACGTATCCTGCACGATGCCGCCCGGGCCGTCGTGCGATTTGCACGATCAGCCCTCGACCTTGGTCGCCACCTTGAGCAGGTCGGCATCCACCCCGCGCACGCCGATGATCTGCCGGGCGATCTCCACGGCTATGGTTTTCTGCTCGCTGCTGACCACCTCGCCCGAAAGCCGCACCAAACCCTCTTCGCTGGCCACTTTCAGGTTCGGGCCATCGAGGTTGCGGCTGAAGCGGTAGCTGTTCTGGATCTTGTCGATAATCCAGCTGTCACTCGGTTGCGGCCCGGTCGGCGCGCCCACCGGGACTTCCCGGGCCTTGGCCATGGCGGCTGTATCGAGGCTGACCAGGTTGTTGACCAGGTGCACACCCTCGGTAGTACGCGCCACCACCCCGGCCAGCTCCTTGGCCTCGGCGCTGTCGACCTTGCCGCGCAGGGTCACCACACCTTCGCTGCTCTGTACATCTATAGGCGCCTTCTCGGTGGTGCGACTCCATAGCAGCCGCGCACGGATCACCGCGGCCAGGGTGGCATCCTCCAGGCGCTGGGCGTAGGCACGCAGCGCCAGCGGGCGTTCCACCAGCTGGGCATCGACCCGCAGCTGGTTGTCCACCTGCTCGATGCCACGGGTCGCCAAGGCCACATGCTCGGCCAACTGGCGTTCGACTTCGTTCTCCACCTCACCGGAAAGCCGCGCCTGCTTGCCGTCCACCTCGACCTCGATACGAAATGGGTCGAGCATGCGGTTCAGCGACAGGGCCGTTTGCAGTGCCCCCTCCAGGCGGGCGTCCTGCACCGGGCCGGCGAATGCCGGGGTGAACACCGGCAGCAAGGTGGCTGCCAACACGGCGGTGCGAATGGAAAAGGACATGGCAGTGCCTCCTTTTGTAGAGCAAAAGCTAAAAATCCTCGCAACCAATGTGCCACCGTGGACCTCTAAGGAAATCATCGGGATATCGCGGCATCCAGGCGTTGATTGGCCATTGGCTAGCATGCAAAGCAAAGACTCATTCACAATTGACCATGCAACTTGCCCGATTTTCCCCACACTAAATGAAGATCTATCCTTAAGGAGCGCAGCACATGGAGTCAGCCCCGGACAACCAAGGCCGCATTCTGCTGGTGGATGACGAGTCCGCGATCCTGCGCACCTTCCGCTACTGCCTGGAGGACGAGGGCTATAGCGTGGCCACGGCCAATAGCGCCGCCCAGGCCGAAACCCTGCTGCAGCGCCAGGTTTTCGACCTGTGCTTCCTGGATTTGCGCCTGGGCGAAGACAACGGCCTCGATGTGCTGGCGCAGATGCGTATCCAGGCCCCCTGGATGCGGGTGGTGATCGTCACCGCGCACTCGGCGATCGACACGGCGGTGGACGCGATCCAGGCCGGTGCCGCCGATTACCTGGTCAAGCCGTGCAGCCCCGACCAGCTGCGCCTGGCTACCGCCAAGCAGTTGGAAGTGCGCCAGCTTTCCGCTCGCCTGGAGGCCCTGGAAGGTGAGGTTCGCAAACCCAAAGACGGCCTCGACTCGCACAGCCCGGCCATGATGGCGGTGCTGGAAACCGCCCGCCAGGTCGCCACCACCGACGCCAACATCCTCATCCTGGGTGAGTCGGGCACAGGTAAAGGTGAGCTGGCCCGGGCCATCCATGGCTGGAGCAAGCGCGCGCGCAAAGCCTGCGTGACCATCAACTGCCCGTCGCTGAACGCCGAGCTGATGGAAAGCGAGTTGTTCGGCCACACCCGCGGCGCCTTCACCGGTGCCAGCGAAAGCACCCTGGGGCGAGTCAGCCAGGCTGATGGGGGCACGCTGTTCCTCGACGAAATCGGCGATTTTCCACTGACCTTGCAGCCCAAACTGTTGCGCTTCATCCAGGACAAGGAATACGAGCGCGTCGGCGACCCGGTCACCCGCCGCGCCGATGTGCGTATCCTCGCCGCCACCAACCTCAACCTCGAAGAGATGGTGCGCGAAAGCCGCTTCCGCGAAGACCTGCTGTATCGCCTGAACGTCATCACCTTGCACCTGCCGCCCCTGCGCGAGCGCAGTGAAGACATCCTGACCCTGGCCGACCGCTTTCTCGCCCGCTTCGTCAAGGAATACGCCCGGCCTGCCCGTGGCTTCAGTGACGAAGCCCGCACGGCCCTGCTCAACTACCGCTGGCCCGGCAACATTCGAGAATTGCGCAACGTGGTGGAGCGGGCCAGCATCATCTGCCCGCAGGAACGTGTGGAAATCAGCCACCTGGGCATGGGCGAACAGCCTGCGAGCAACGCCCCGCGCGTCGGCGCCGCGCTGAGCCTGGATGAGCTGGAGCGCGCCCACATCGGCGCGGTGCTGGCCGCCAGCGACACCCTGGACCAGGCCGCCAAGACCCTAGGGATCGATGCCTCCACCCTGTACCGCAAACGCAAGCAGTACAACCTATGAGGTGGCCGCCCATGAAGCTGCGCACGCGGCTTTTCCTCAGCATTTCGGCGCTGATCACCGTGGCCCTGCTCGGGCTGCTGCTGGGCCTGGTCAGTGTGCTGCAGATGGCCACAGTGCAACAGCGACTGGTGCGCGATACCACCCACGCCCTGGAAGTAGGGCTGAAGTTGCGCCAGAACCTTGGCGAACAGTTGACCCTGATCCTCGATGACCAGACCGCCCCGGAGAACCTGCGGTTGCTGCAGGACAACTTCCAGGTCCTGCTCAACCAAGGGCTGGAACAAGGCGGCGAACGCACCGGCTTCAGCAAGGCCAGCAGCAATTACCAGGCCTTCCTCCAGGCCTACCGCGACAGCCCGGCGCCGGCCCGTAGCATGGGCGTGGAGCAGCCACTGGGCGCCGCGTTCAACCAGGTGCGCACCGACCTGATCGATTCCCACAAGCAGGCCCTGGAACACATCACCCGCAGCGAGGAACACACCCGCGACCACGCCCTGCTGGTCAGCGGCGTACTTGGCCTGATGGGTCTGGTGGTGCTGGTACTGGGCTTCATCACCGCGCACAACATCGCCCGGCGCTTCGGCCAGCCGATCGAAGCCTTGGCCAAGGCAGCCGACCAACTCGGCAAGGGCAATTTCGACATCACCCTGCCGGTCACCCAGGCCACCGAACTGAACCAGCTGACCCGCCGCTTCGGCCTGATGGCCGATGCCTTGCGCAAGCACCAGGCCACCAACGTCGATGAACTGCTGGCCGGCCAGCAACGCTTGCAGGCCGTACTGGACAGCATTGACGATGGCCTGCTGATCATCGACCGCCAGGGCCGCCTGGAGCACCTCAACCCGGTGGCGCAACGCCAGCTGGGCTGGACCGACAGCCGTGTGGGCAGCAGCCTGCCCGAAGCCCTGCAACGCCCGGAGCTGGAACAGCAGCTACGCCAGGTACTGCGCGGCGGCAACCTCGACCGCCAGCCTGACGACCTGAGCATGGAGGTCGATGACGAAACGCGCCTGCTCGCCTACAGCCTGACCCCGGTCAGCCACCCGCAAGGGCCAATCCTTGGAGCGGTAATGGTGCTGCACGATGTCACCGAGCAGCGAGCCTTCGAACGCGTGCGCAGCGAGTTCGTGCTGCGTGCTTCCCACGAGCTGCGTACCCCGGTGACCGGCATGCACATGGCCTTCGGCCTGTTGCGCGAGCGGCTCAAGTTCCCGCCCGAAGCGCGCGAGCATGACCTGGTGGAGACCATCGGCGAGGAAATGCAGCGCCTGACCCAGTTGATCAACGACCTGCTCAACTTCAGCCGCTACCAGAGCGGGATGCAGAAGCTCGACCTGGCCCCCAGCGCCATCGACGAGCTGTTGGATCGCGCACAACGGCGCTTTGCCGACCCGGCGGCGCACAAGCAGATCGAGTTGATCACGGAACTGGAGCCGCCGCTACCGCGTATCCAGGCCGACGTCGCCCAGCTCGATCGGGTGCTGGACAACCTGTTGCATAACGCCATCCGCCATACCGCCAGCGGCGGACGTATCCGCCTGCATGCACGACGGCATGCGGAACGGGTGATCATCAGTGTCGAGGACAACGGCGAAGGCATTGCCTATGGGCAGCAGGGGCGCATCTTCGAGCCCTTCGTGCAGGTAGGGCGCAAGAAAGGCGGTGCGGGGCTGGGCCTGGCGTTGTGCAAAGAGATCGTGCAGCTGCATGGCGGGCGCATGGGCGTATTTTCCCGGCCGGGGCAGGGGACCCAGTTCTACATGGCGTTGCCGGTCTGAATGTTGCCTGTCCCCGCCTCATCGCCGGTGCAGGATCACTCAATGCTCAACCCGCCGCGGCAGCCGTCCGCGGGTCACCAGTTCGGCAAACTGCCGGGCATTCAATGGCCTGGCAAACAGCCAGCCCTGGCCATAATTGACCCCTTCGCTGTTCAGCAGCACCGCCTGGTCTTCACACTCGATGCCTTCGGCAATTACCCGCAGGTGCAAGTCATGAGCCATGCGGATGATATGCGGGGCAACTCCGCTGCTGGCGGCGTCATGCCCCAAGGCATCAATAAAGGCCTTGTCGATCTTCAGGCAGTCCACCGGCAGGGTCTGCAAGTAGGCCAGGCTGCAATAACCCGTACCAAAATCGTCGATCAGCACCTGATGCCCCACCGCGCGCAGCGCCTGCAGGTTGTCGCGGGCCACCACCACGTCGATCAAGCCACGTTCGGTCACTTCGAAGGCAATCTGGCTGGCCGCCACCCGATGCAAAGCCAGCAAGCGCGCCGCCACCCGGCCAATGCGCGGCACCATCACATCGCAGGCCGCCAGGTTCACCGAAATGTACAGGTTGGGGTGCGAGCGCAGCAGTTGCCCTAGCTGTTCCAGCACACGCTGCAGGACAAAGTCAGTGATCTGGCGAATCTGCCCGGTGTTTTCCGCCAACGGGATGAACAGGTCCGGGCTGGTCAGGGTGCCATCCGGGCGGCGCCAGCGCACCAGGGCCTCGGCACCCACACAGCGCCGGCTGTCGAGTTCGAATATCGGCTGGTAGAGCACCTGCAGCTCGCCACGGCGCAAGGCATTCTGCAATTCGGAGCTCATCGACCGCCGCTGCAGGATCAGTTGCAGCACCAGCCAGCCGATGCAGCAGGCCGCCAGTACACTGCCGGGGAACAGAAGCCAGAGCATGCCGTTCATCCTCAACGGCAGGCTCGCCCGGGGGGCAATCAGCACCAGCTGGTAGTCCGGTGACTTGGTCGGCATACGGTAGATCAGGCGGTCGCTGAGTTCGAGCAGTGACTTGTGGCTGGTCGACCAGGCCGAGGGCGGCGGCCATACCTGCGGCGGGCCCAGTACGGGGATAGCCCTGGTGCCGTTGTCCAGCACCACCACCAGGCTGCCGCCCGGGGGCAGGTCGACCACATCGGTCAGGTGCCCACGGGAGGTGGAGACCACGAACTTGCCCCGCCCCAGCATCAGCGCGGCCAGGTTCTCGTTCGGTTCGGTCGTGGTGTTCAGCCAGTAACTGTAGGTCGGCCCCTGGATGTCGGGGACCCGCAAGGGTTCGAACGCCCGCTCATCACCGCGGTTGGAGCAGACAACATCACCATCCACGTAGGCGGCTTCATAAATGAAGCGTGAACTCAGGCCTACCTGCTGCAATGCCGTCAGCATCGCCGGGCTGCAGCCGCGCAAGGGCTGCGCCTGCAGCAGGTCGACCCCTTCGCGCAACTGGCCGAACACCTGTTCGAGCCGCTCGAGAAAGCGCTCGCCCTGGGCGTTCATCTGTGCACTCTCGCTTTGCTTCATCTGTTGCAGGGCAATGCCGATGCTGGCGGAGAGCAACAGTGCCGCGCTGGCCAGTGCTGCCAATGTGGCCAGCATCCAGGGACGGTAAAAAATTTGGCGCAGCAAGGCGATGAAGGCTGACATCGAAGGCATCCAGTTGATAACTAAGGTATAGCAACTGAATCGGGAATCACCTTCGCCGTTTGGCGCTTCGTTTGCTTGTTGGGAGATGGCCATCTGCCAAGACTGCGCTGTCGCGCAGAGAACTCGATTTGCAAGCGCAACGCGGACCCTGCGGGAGCGGGCGTGCCCGCGAAGAAGTAAACGCGGTGGCTGGCACCGGCTGCGCCGGTGTGCGCGGGCGCGCCCGCTCCCACAGGGTCCGCGTAGCCTCGCTGACGGCTCAACGCATCCGGTTGAGCACCTGCAGCATCGCCGCCGTCTGCGCATCCGGCATGCCATCGAAGCGCTGCGGGCGGAAACGCATCTGGAACGCGGCGATCACATGGCGGGTGGCAACATCCAGTACCCCGGTCTGCTCGATCGCATAGCCAAACCGCGCCAGCTCCTGCTGATACCAGCCAACGCTCGGCGGGTTGGCGCTGAAATAGGCCTGCTGCCGTGCTACGGCATTGGCATCCGGCCAGACACCCAGCCCGGCGTCGGCCAGGCGCTTCCACGGGAACAGCGGCCCCGGGTCCAGCTTGCGCAGCGGCGCAATGTCGCTATGGCCAATGATGTGCCGTGGCTCGATGTTGTTACGTTTGACGATGTCCTTGAGCAGCGCGATCAGCGACTGGACCTGCGCTTCGCTGTAAGGGTGCCAGACCCGGCCATTCGGCGTGTCGGTGAAGCCCGGGTTGACGATTTCTATACCGATGGACGAGGAGTTCAGCCAGGTTCGCCCCTGCCACTGGCTATCACCGGCATGCCAGGCGCGGCGGCTTTCATCCACCAGCTGGTACACCGTCGCCGGGCCATCACCAATCAGGTAATGGCTGCTGACTTCGCCATGGGTCAGCAACGCCAGGGAACGCTCCAGCGAAGCATTGGTGTAGTGCAGGACAACGAACTGGATGCGGTTGTCCTGGTTGACCGAAGGGTGGCTGTGATCGATGCGCAGGCCCGTCGAGCAACCAGCGACAGACAAAAGCAGGAAGGAAATCAGGGTTTTTTTAAGCGTGGAAAACACGTCAATGGCCTCAGCGAATGAGCGCTACAGTATAACGTGCTCCCTGAGGACCGTGCTTGCCGCGAGTCAGCGGCTGCCGGCTATGCCTGCTCGACGCGATTGCGCCCCAACTCCTTGGCCCGGTACAACGCCGCATCGGCGCGCTTGAGCACCTGGTCGCCGCGCTCACCGGAACGGAATGCACCCAGGCCGATGGAGGTGGTGATCACTACCCGTTCGCCCTTGAAGTGGAAAGGGCATGCCTCGACCGTGGCCCGCAGCACCTCGGCTATCTGGGCGGCGTCGGCCGGCGAGGTCTGCGGCAACAGCAGGACAAACTCCTCGCCGCCAAAGCGGGCGATGAAATCACCGCCGCGCAGGCGCTTGCGCAACTGGTCGGCGACGATCTTCAGTACCTTGTCCCCGGCCAGGTGCCCATAGCTGTCATTGATACGCTTGAAATGGTCCAGGTCGAGGATCGCCATCGCCAGATGACCGCCGTGCGCCTGCCATTCGAGTATTTCGCGCTCGACCCGTTCGCTCCAGGCCGCACGGTTGGGCAGGCCGGTAAGGGGGTCGAGCAGGGCTTTCTGACGCTGCTCTTCCAGGTGCTCGCGGTAGCCGAGCGCCTCCTGCTCCATGTTCGCCACCCGCTCCGACAGCCCTTGCAGGCGCCCGGCCAGCTCCTGCTCGCGGCGATCGCGCTCGTGCTTGTGCTCGTCCATGGTCACCAGCAGGCCTTCCAGACGGTTTTCCAGAATGTGCTTGAGGCTGTCCACATCGGCGGCACCTTGCACACTGCTCTGCAGCCCATCGACGTGCTCACGCAGCTGGGTATCCAACTCGCGGGCGGCCGAGCTGTTGTCGGCATGGCCGGCGCTGGCCTCGTGCAGGTGGCTCTGGAAACCTTCCAGGCGTTCGTTGAGCTGCTGCAGGTAGGTTTCGAATTCGTGCTGGCCGCTGTCGGTAATCGCCAGCATGAGCACAGCCAGGTCATCCAGTACCGGGATCAGCTCATACCAGTTCAGGCCGCGGGCGACCCGCTCGCGCATGTTCAGTGCCTGGGCCTTGTGCCGCTCCGGCAGGCTGAGGTCATCGAGCAGGCCGATCAGGGTTTGCTCGATGTGCGCAGCAACCTGGCTATAGGGCGGCTCTACCGCGTAAGGCAGGGCATAGGGGCCGTCTTCGCCGAAGGTTTCTTCTAGTGTTTGTGCCGGTTCTGCTTTAGCCGGTGCCTCGCTTGCGGCAACTTCCGGTGCTGGCACGTCGTCCGGTAGCGGCTGCGGCAGCGGGGCTGGCGACAGTTCGGCCGTTTCGATCAACGCGGGGCCAGCAGCCTCCAGCTCGGGCCCGGGCGCTACGGGCGCCTCGACAACAGCAGCTGAAAAGGCTGGTAGCCGCTGTAGCGCATCCACATCGTTGGCATCGACACTGCCCGGTGCTGCCAAGGGCTGCGCCTCGGCAACAGGCGACGTCAGCGGCACAAACGCTGGCTCGCCTTGCGCGTCATCCTCGCGGCTGCCGAACAAGCGCTGCAAGAACCCGGGCCGGGCGTCTTCCCCCGATTTGCCCAGGGCTGACAGGGCACGGCCCTGCAAGCCGCTCAACTCACCGAGCAACGGTGGCAGGTCGCGTGACTGAGCCACGCCGCCATCGAGCTTCTTCGCCAGTTTTTTCAACGGCCGCGAGACATCGCTTGGCAGCGGCAGGCCTTGCAGTTGACCGACCAGCGCGATAAGCGCATCGCTGACCTGGTTCATGCGGGTTTCCCGGCGCTGTTCGGAGTCCAGCACCGCCTTCTCAAGACGCGGAATCAGCCCGGCAAGGCCGGCGTCCATGTTGTCGCTGCGGATGACCTCGCGCATTTCCTTCATGCACTGGTCCACCACCTTGTCACTGCCTTCGGCAGCCAGGGTGCTGCGTACCAGGCCGCGGCGCAACAGGTCGAGACGGGCGTCCCAACGGCGCTCGAGCTTTTCCTGCTGCTCGATGCTTTTAAGGTATTTCTCTTTCCAGCGCTCAGCGTCTTCAGTCATGCCCGGGTCCGCAAACGGTGATGGCAATTAGCTCAGGACCGGCAGCGTATCCACAGTCAATGCATCAGGCAATCGAATCTCGACAGCAACGGGAAGGTGGTCGGAAATTGGCTGCGCCAGCACCTCGACACGCTCCAGCGTGAGGCTTGGGCTGAGCAGGATGTGGTCCAGGCAACGCTGTGGGCGCCAGCTGGGGAAGGTGGCCTCGACTTGCGGGGCAATCAGGCCCAGATCGCGCAGCGGCGAGTGCTCCAGCAGGTCGGTGGCATGGGTATTCATGTCGCCCATCAGCACCTGGTGGCGGTAGCCGCCAATCAGCTCGCGGATGTAGCCCAGCTGCAGGGCGCGGGTCTTGGCGCCGAGGGCCAGGTGCATCATCACCACGATCAGCGCATCTTCGCCCTCGCCGAAACGCACCAGGATCGCACCACGCCCAGCCGGGCCGGGCAGCGGGTGGTCTTCGAGCAGCTGCGGCTTCAGGCGGCTGAGCACGCCATTGCTGTGCTGGGCAAAACGCCCAAGGTTGCGGTTGAGTTGCTGGTACCAGTAGGGGAAGGCGCCCAGGTGGGCCAAGTGCTCGACCTGGTTGACGTAGCCCGAGCGCAGACTGCCGCCATCGGCCTCCTGCAAGGCCACCAGGTCGAAGTCGCCCAGCAGTTGGCCAATCTTCTGCAAGTTGCCGGCACGACCGTTGTGCGGCAGCAGGTGCTGCCAGCTGCGGGTCAGGTAATGCCGGTAGCGCTCGGTGCTGATGCCCACCTGGATGTTGAAACTGAGCAGCCGCAGGCGACCATCCTCCGGCAGGCCCGGGGCCTGCAGGTGATGTTCGTTGACCTGCGGCTGGTGCAGGCCAATGCCACGCGCGGTTCTGAAGCGGCGCATGGGTTACGCCGCTTACTTAGCGGCGCGCTCCTTGGCGATCAACTGGTCGGCAACGTTCAGTACGCCTTCCGGCCCGCCGGCGGTACCCAGGTCGAAGCGGTATTTGCCGTTGACCACCATGCTCGGTACGCCGGTGATCTCGTACTTCTTCGCCAGTTCCTTGGCCTGGTTGACCTGGCCCTTGATGGCGAACGAGTTGAAGGTGGCGAGGAACTTGTCCTTGTCCACGCCCTGGGTGGCGAGGAAGTCGGCCATGTCCTGCGGGTCGGTCAGGCGCTTGCGCTGGTTCTGGATGGCATCGAACACCGCGGCGTGCACCTTGTGCTCGACGCCCATGGCTTCCAGGGTCAGGAACATCTGGCCGTGGGCGTCCCACGCGCCACCGAACATGGCCGGTACGCGCTTGAAGTTGACGTCCTTGGGCAGCTTTTCAACCCATGGGTTGATGGTTGGCTCGAAGTGGTAGCAGTGTGGGCAGCCGTACCAGAACAGCTCGACCACTTCGATCTTGCCAGGCACGGAAACTTGAACAGGGTTGCTCAGCTCGAGGTATTCCTTGCCGGCAACAGGCTCGGCGGCCTGGACGGCGGTCATACCGAATACGCTGGCAGCGACCAGCGCGGCGCTGAGAATCAGTTTACGCATGCTTTACTCCTGGGCAGTCATTGTCGCCACGACGCGACCTGTACTGAGACAGGCCGGGAAGGGCCAGGGTTCTGTAGTGTAACGGCTGCGAACGGAAAAAAGGGCGGTCCGGCCGCCCTTTCATCATTGGCCTACAACATTAACTGAAAGTTAATGCGCCGCCTGTAATGGCCCTGTCGCCGGCAAGCCGGCTCCCACCTCAGCGCATCGACCTCAAGCCATTGCAGCACCTGTGGGAGCTGGCTTGCCGGCGACAGGGCCATTACAGGCGGCCGATGGGCCTCAGTGCAGGCCCTGGATGTAGCTGGCCAACGCTTCGATGTCGTGGTTGCTCAGTTTGCCGGCGATGGTGCGCATGGTCATGGCATCGCCATCGTTGGTGCGGTTGCCTTCGCGGAAGTCGGTGAGCTGCTTGGTCACGTACTGCGCGTGCTGCCCGCCCAGGTGCGGGAAGCCGGCCAGGGCGATGCCCGCACCGTTCGGCGAATGGCAGCCGGTGCAGGCAGGCATGCCTTTTTCCAGATCGCCGCCGTTGAACAGCGCCCGGCCACGTTCGACCAGCTTGGGATCGGCGGCGCCCACGCTGCCTTTCTGGCTGGAGAAGTAGGCAGCGATGTCGGCCAGGTCCTGGTCGCTGAACGCGGCGAGCATGCCGGTCATCTCCAGCACGGTACGCTTGCCCGACTTGATATCGTGCAGTTGTTTTTCGAGGTAGCGCTGGCCTTGGCCGGCCAGTTTCGGGAAGTTCGGTGCCAGGCTGTTGCCGTCAGGGTTGTGGCAGGCGCCACAGACGGCCGTCTTGGCCTGACCGGCGGCGGCATCGCCTTTGACGGGTTGCGCAGCAGTGGCCGCACCTGCGACACCCAGGGTCAACAGCAGACTCACGACTAGTTTGTTCATCAGCTAATCCAACACGGCTAAGGGTGAAATGTTATGTATCGGGACTGCCACTCATCCAAAGGATGACCAAACGGTAGTCCTCGGCACTGCAGTCCATGCACAATCCACGCGGCGGCATAGCCTTGAAACCCTGGGTCACGTGCTTCACCAGTACATCCATGCCTTGCGCCAGCCGTGGCTCCCATGCTGCCCGGTCACCCTGCCTGGGTGCCTGTGGCAACTGCCCGGTGTGACAGGCCGCACACGTGCGGTTGTACAACACCTCGGGATCCTGTGTAGCCTGTGCGCTGTAAAACGGCAGGAACATACCGACAGCAAGCAGCCATTTCGCCATGCGGAACGACCTTCAGGGTTGGGGGCCGCGCTGCGTTCTGTTGCGCGAGCTATTGTTCGACACCCCATGCCCGTTCTCCTTCGCTGGGAGAATGAGCACACAAAAACTGGGGCATTATATACTTCCGCCATCCAAACGGAAACGACACCGCTTGCCAGGCTCGGGCCCAAAGAGTCAGGCAACACCCACATCGGATATCCCATGCAAGTCAAGAACCCCATCCTCGGCCTCTGCCAGAAAGCCAAATTCGCCCTCAGCGCTGCCAAGGTCGAACAATGCCCGGACGACCAGGGTTACGAGGTGGCTTTCGCCGGCCGCTCCAACGCCGGCAAATCCAGCGCCCTCAATACCCTGACTCATGCCAGCCTGGCGCGCACCTCGAAAACCCCCGGGCGCACCCAGCTGTTGAATTTCTTCAGTCTGGACGATGAACGGCGTTTGGTCGACCTGCCGGGCTACGGTTATGCAAAAGTACCGATTCCGCTCAAGCAGCACTGGCAGAAACACCTGGAAGCCTACCTGGGCAGCCGGGAGTGCCTGCGCGGCGTGATCCTGATGATGGATGTGCGCCACCCGATGACCGACTTCGACAAGATGATGCTCGATTGGGCCAAGGCCAGCAGCATGCCGATGCACATCCTGTTGACCAAGGCCGACAAACTGACCCACGGCGCAGGCAAGAACACCCTGCTCAAGGTGCAGTCGGAAATCCGCAAGGGCTGGGGCGATGGCGTGACCATCCAGCTGTTCTCGGCGCCCAAGCGCCTGGGTGTGGAAGACGCCTACCGGGTGCTGGCGGACTGGATGGAGCTGGAAGACAAGCCAGTCATTTGAAGGTTTGCTCAACCTGTGGGAGCGGGCATGCCCGCGAAGAATCCAGCGCGGAGCATGGCCTGGGCTTCGCCCAGGTTCGCGGGCGCGCCCGCTCCCACAGTGTTCCTTCACCAGACTCAAGGCAAATTCCGGGCAAAAAAAACCCCGGACTTCGTATGGGGAGGGAGAAGTTCGGGGTCCAAGTCCGGACCGCTAGGGCGGGGTCCAGATATCTGCCAACACTTAACACAACATAGGAGCATCGAAAGGCTTCACCAGCCATTCAGTAACTCTGAGTTCCGCTTCACCGGTTTAGTTCCAAAGCCCTGAAAACTATTTGCGATAGTTTCATGAAGCCTCAGCACCACTGGCACTGAGCAGTGCCTGGACCCGCGCGTCCATGTCACGGATCCTGTGCAGCTTTCCCCGCTCGATCAGTGAGCTTCGTCCCAATTCGCACCAATTCCTGCCTCGACCAGCAGCGGCACGTCCAGCTGCGCAGCCCGGCTCATGTGCTGGCGAATTTCATCTTTCACCTGCTCCACCAGGTCCTCGCGCACTTCCAGCACCAGTTCATCGTGTACCTGCAGGATCACCCGGGCATCCAGCCCGCTCTCGGTCAGCCAGTTATCCACATTGACCATGGCCCGCTTGATGATGTCAGCCGCCGTGCCCTGCATCGGCGCGTTGATCGCCGTGCGCTCGGCACCTTTGCGCAGGGCCGGGTTCTTGGCATTGATATCCGGCAGGTACAGGCGGCGGCCGAACAGGGTTTCGACAAAGCCTTGCTCCGCCGCCTGGGCGCGAGTGCGCTCCATGTAGGCCAGCACGCCCGGGTAGCGGGCGAAGTAGCGGTCGATGTAGTCCTGCGACTGCTTGCGGTCGACGCCGATCTGCTTGGCCAGGCCAAAGGCGCTCATGCCGTAGATCAGGCCGAAGTTGATGGCCTTGGCGCTACGGCGCTGGTCAGTGGTGACGTCGGCCAATGCCACGCCGAACACTTCCGCCGCCGTGGCACGGTGTACGTCCAGGTCATTTCGGAACGCATGCAGCAAGCCTTCGTCCTTGGCCAGGTGGGCCATGATACGCAATTCGATCTGCGAGTAATCCGCCGCCAGCAGCTTGTAGCCCGGGCTGGCAATGAAGGCCTGGCGGATGCGCCGGCCTTCGGCAGTACGGATCGGGATGTTCTGCAGGTTCGGATCGCTCGACGACAGCCGGCCGGTGGCCGCCACCGCCTGCTGGTAAGAGGTGTGGATACGCCCGGTGCGCGGGTTGATCTGCCCCGGCAGCTTGTCGGTGTAGGTGCTCTTGAGCTTGCTCAGGCTGCGGTACTGCATCAGTACCTCCGGCAACGGGTAGCCTTGCTCGGCCAGTTCGTCGAGCACCGCTTCTGCCGTGGATGGCTGGCCCTTGGTGGTCTTGCTCAGCACCGGCATGCCCAGTTTGTCGTAGAGGATCGCGCCCAGCTGCTTGGGCGAGCCAAGGTTGAATTCCTCTCCGGCCAGCTCATAGGCACGCTGCTCCAGCTCGGCCATCTTCACCCCCAGCTCACCGCTTTGCACCTGCAGCAGCGCGGCATCGACCAGCGCCCCTTGGCGCTCGATCTTGGCCAGCACCGGCACCAGCGGCATCTCGATGTCCATCAGCACCGGCTGCACGCTCGGCGTCTGCGCCAGGCGCGCCTGTAGCGCGTGGTGCAGGCGCAGGGTGATGTCGGCGTCTTCGGCGGCGTAGGGGCCGGCCTTGTCCAGGTGGATCTGGTTGAACGTCAGCTGCTTGGCGCCTTTGCCGGCGATGTCCTCGAAGGCGATGGTGGTGTGGTCGAGGTACTTCTGCGCCAGGCTGTCCATGTCGTGACGGGTGGCGGTGGAGTTCAGCACGTACGACTCGAGCATGGTGTCGTAGGCCACGCCGCGCATTTCGATGGCGGGGGAGCCGTTGGCGAGGATGTTGATGTCGTACTTGGCGTTCTGCCCGACCTTGGCCTTGGCCGGGTCTTCCAGCAGCGGCTTCAGCGCCAGCAGCACGGCGGCGCGGTCCAGCTGGACCGGCGCCCCTTCATAGTCGTGGGCCAGCGGCACATAAGCCGCTTCATACGGTTCGACAGCGAATGACAGGCCGACCAGCTGCGCCTGTTGGGCGTCCAGGCCAGTGGTCTCGGTGTCGAAGGCGAACAGAGGCGCCTGGCGCAGCTTCTCCAGCCAGAAGTCGAGACGGGCCTGGTCGAGGATGGTTTCGTACCTGGGCTCGACCTTGGCCGCCGGCTCCGCGACCGGCGCGATGTCGTCACCGGCCCTGGCCGCGTCGCGCTGTACCTCGGCGACCCAGCTCTTGAACTCCATCTCGGTGTACAGCGCCAGCAACGCTTCACGGTCCGGCTCGCCGCACACCAGGGCATCTACTTCGATGTCCAAGGGCACATCGACCTTGATGGTAGCCAGCTCATAGGACAGGAACGCCGCGTCGCGGTGCTCCTCCAGCTTGGCCGGCAGGGTCTTGGCGCCGCGAATGGCCAGCGTCGGGACCTTGTCCAGGTTGGCGTACAGGTCACTGAGGCCGCCGCCGATGCCGGTCAGCAGGCCCACTGCGGTTTTTTCGCCCACGCCCGGCACACCGGGGATGTTGTCGACTTTGTCGCCCATCAGGGCCAGGAAGTCGATGATGTGTTCCGGGCCGACGCCAAATTTCTCGTGCACGCCAGCCACATCCAGCACGCTTCCGGTCATGGTGTTGACCAAGGTAATGTGCCCGTCCACCAGCTGCGCCATGTCCTTGTCACCGGTCGAGATGATGACCGGCCGGCCCAGGGCTGCACTGCTGCGCGCCAGGGTGCCGATCACGTCGTCGGCCTCGACCCCTTCGACGCACAGCAGCGGGTAGCCCAGCGCCTTGACGCTGGCGTGCAGCGGCTCGATCTGCACCCGCAGGTCGTCCGGCATGCTCGGGCGGTTGGCCTTGTACTCGGCGAACATGGCATCGCGGAAGGTGCCGCCCTTGGCGTCGAACACCACCGCGAACAGGCTGTCGGGGTATTGCTTGCGCAGGCTCTTGAGCATGTTCAGCACCCCCTTCACCGCACCGGTCGGCATGCCCTTGGAGGTGGTCAGCGGCGGCAGCGCGTGGAAGGCGCGGTACAGGTAGGAGGAACCGTCCACCAGGACGAGGGGCGCTTGGCTCATGAGCAGAATCAACCTTTTCGACGGGTCCGGCGCTAGAATAGCCAGAATCATTGACGACAAAGGGACAAGGTTATCATGCGTACACTCAATCGCCTGTTACTGCTCGGTCTGTTGGCAACCATGCCAGTCGTCACCCTGGCGGCGGACGACGCCCCCTCGGCCGATCCCGAGGTGACCATTCGCACGGAAGGCGACAAAACCATCCAGGAGTACCGGCAGAACGGATTCCTGTATGCGATCAAGATCACGCCGAAAAACGGCAAGCCTTATTTCCTGGTACGCGCCGATGGCTCTGATGGCAATTTCATTCGATCCGACCAGCCGGACATGCTGATTCCGTCCTGGAAGATTTTCGAGTGGTAATCTGACGCGCACCGTTCACATCAACCCGGCACTTCCCGGCGGAAGTGCCCGTATGGGCAAATTTTCATCATGTCAGTTTTCACCCCCGTGACCCGGCCTGAGCTGGAAACCTTTCTGGCGCCGTACGCGCTGGGTCGTCTGCTCGATTTCCAGGGCATCGCCGCCGGCACCGAGAACAGCAATTTCTTCGTCAGCCTCGAACAGGGGGAGTTCGTCCTGACGCTGATCGAGCGCGGGCCCAGCGAGGACATGCCGTTCTTCATCGAGCTGCTCGACACCCTGCACGCTGCCGACATGCCGGTGCCCTATGCGATACGTGACCGCGACGGCAATGGCCTGCGCGAGCTGTGCGGCAAGCCGGCGCTGCTGCAACCAAGGCTGTCGGGCAAGCACATCAAGGCACCGAACGCCCAGCACTGCGCCCAGGTCGGCGAGCTGCTGGCGCACATTCACCTGGCCACCCGCGAGCACATCATCGAGCGCCGCACCGACCGTGGTCTGGACTGGATGCTGGCCTCGGGTGCCGAGCTGCTGCCGCGCCTTACCGCCGAGCAAGCCACGCTGCTGCAGCCGGCGCTGGATGAAATCAGCGCGCACAAGGCACAGATCCTGGCCCTGCCACGGGCCAACCTGCATGCCGACCTGTTCCGCGACAACGTGATGTTCGAAGGCACCCACCTGACCGGTGTGATCGACTTCTACAACGCCTGTTCCGGGCCGATGCTGTATGACATCGCCATCACCGTGAACGACTGGTGCCTGGATGAACACGGCGCGATCGATGTGCCACGCGCCCAGGCACTGCTGGCGGCCTATGCGGCGCTGCGGCCGTTCACCGCCGCCGAGGCCGAGCTGTGGCCGGAGATGCTGCGCGTGGGTTGCGTGCGCTTCTGGCTGTCGCGCCTGATTGCGGCGGAATCGTTTGCCGGGATGGATGTGATGATCCATGACCCGAGCGAGTTCGAAGTGCGCCTGGCGCAGCGCCAGCAGGTGGCCTTGCACCTGCCGTTTGCCCTCTAGACCGCGTCTGCTTCATTCGCGGGCACGCCCGCTCCCACAGGTACAACGACAACCTTGAGGATTGTGTTATCCCTGTGGGAGCGGGCGGGCACGCGAAGAGGCCGGAACAGGCTTACAGCCCCGGCAACTTATGCTGCGGCGCTGAAATCCCGGGGCTGCTGCGTAGCCCGTTCGCGACACAAGGCCGCCCCTACAACGGACGTGCGCTGCTTCAGGCTTTTCTGATTTTGTCTCGAATGGTTGTCCGGTTTCAGGATTGGGAAATATCCTACGAGCCGCGTCCCCTGCCATCACCTTCTCAGTGGGAACCAGTGCCTCTAGGCTTCATCCATCGCCGAATAACTTGGCGATCGGGTGTGGTAGCCCGGATGCATTTTTTCCATGGCAGTCTATGGCGGCTGTGCGTGGGAGGCTTTCGAGCCTGCCTGGATTGGAAAATGCCCGGGTCTACCACCTCGCGTACAGTCGCCACCCATTCACGTGGTAGTGATGGTTGGCGACATTGAGGAGCATTTTCCAATGGCTAAAAAAATTGTCCCCGATCCACCCTTACCCTGCACCTCCACCCGCTCCTTTGGCCGCTGCGATGCTGGCCACGAACCACTGTTCACCGTAAACCCGAACATTTCTGCCGAGGATGCCTTGGTTCACGTAGCCCTGTACCTGCGTGGCGCCTATGAAACGGGCTCCAAAGCCTTGGAATACTTGCGCGAAGAAGGCCGTGGCATGTATTGGTCGAGCCTGCATTCCATTGAATTGGCGGAGGGGTTGGTGGAGGCGATACTCGATGGGATCGAGTCGTCGCCTGAACCGCAGAAGAAGGTATGAGGCTGGTGGCGTTTGGCGGGGGATTGGGGGAGGGCTGACAGGTGCCCGGCTTGAGGTTTACAGCGCCTGTGAGATCGAGCGCCGCCCTGATGCAATCCCCTGCAAGACCCGCCTTACAACTGCTCCAGACACCCAACCAGGTCGCCACCCAGCTTCTCCAGCAAGCGCTCATAGCCCTTGCCATCCACCGGGTCGGTACCGCCCAGGGCATCCAGCTCGGCCAGGCGCACCGGCAGCCCTGCTGTCAGGGTCTCGGCCAGCCGCGGCCGCAGCGGCGGTTCGCTGAATACACAGGTCTTGCCTACTTCCTGCAGGCGCTTGCGCATGGCTGCCACATGTTGCGCCCCAGGCTGCACCTCGGACGCCACGCTGAACACCCCGGTGTGCTTCAGGCCATACTCGGCCTCGAAATAGTCGAACGCTTCGTGGAACACGAAGTACGGCTTGCCGGCAATCCCGGCCATCCGCGCCTTGATCCGCCCATCCAGTGCGTCCAGGCGTTCGTCGAAGGCCTTCAGGTTGCTCTGGTAGCGCGCCGCATTGGCCGGGTCGACCTGCGCCAGGTCTGCCGCCATTTTCGCCGCGATTACCCGCGCGTTGACCGAGGATAGCCACAGGTGCGCGTCCAGGCTGCCCGGGCGGTGGTCGTGGTCATGGTCGTCGTGGTCTTCTTCCTCATGGGAATGGCTGTCCTCGCCAAAGTGGCGCAGCTTCATGCCCGGCAGCGACTGCACGGCTACCGTGGTCTTGCTGCGGCTACCCAGCACCCGCGGCAGGAAGCCCTCCATGTCCGGGCCGATCCAGTACAGCAGGTCGGCATCGCCCACCCGCCGTACGTCAGACGGGCGCAGCGCGTAGTGGTGAGGCGAGGCGCCCGGCGGCAGCAATACCTCAGGGCTGCCAACACCGTCCTGCACGGCGGCGGCAATCTGCTGCAGGGGTTTGATGCTGGTCAGCACGCGCACGTCGGCCTGGGCGGAAAATGCGATGAAAGCGACAAAAAGGACAAGGAATCGGGACACGGTGAATACTCGAGTCGTCAGAAACAGGTAACATAATAACGTCTCCATCCAGAACCGTCGCTGCCCATGTCCATCACGCCGCTGGCCAACCGTCCTCACGATCACTCCCATTGCGTACACAGCGCATTGGCTGAAGCCGACGCCTTGTGCACCCGCCAGGGCCTGCGCCTGACCGCGCTGCGCCGTCGAGTGCTGGAACTGGTGTGGCAAAGCCACAAGCCGCTGGGCGCCTACGACATCCTCGCCGTGCTCAGTGAGCAGGACGGCCGCCGCGCCGCGCCACCCACGGTATACCGCGCCCTGGACTTCCTGCTGGAAAACGGCCTGGTGCACCGCATCGCCTCGCTCAACGCCTTCATCGGCTGCAGCCACCCGGAACACCTGCACCAGGGCCAGTTCCTGATCTGCCGGGCCTGCCATGTGGCCATCGAGCTGGAACAGCAGAGCATCAGCGAAGCCATCATCAGCAGCGCCAAGGGCGTGGGCTTCACGGTCGAGACCCAGACGGTGGAAGTGGTCGGCCTGTGCAGCAATTGCCGGAGCGCGGCATGAGCGATGCACTGATCCGCCTGGAGCAGGTCGGCGTCACCTTCGGCGGCGAGGCGGTGCTCGACAGCATCGACCTGTCGGTCGCACCCGGCCAGATCGTCACCCTGATCGGCCCGAACGGGGCGGGCAAGACCACCCTGGTGCGCGCCGTGCTCGGTCTGCTCAAGCCGCACCGCGGCAAGGTATGGCGCAAGCCGAAACTGCGCATTGGCTACATGCCGCAAAAGATCCAGGTCGATGCCACGCTGCCGCTGTCGGTGCTGCGCTTCTTGCGCCTGGTGCCCGGTGTAGACCGTGCCGCAGCCTTGTCGGCGTTGCAGGAAGTAGGCGCCGAGCAGGTCATCGACAGCCCGATCCAGACCATTTCCGGCGGTGAGATGCAGCGTGTGCTGCTGGCCCGCGCCCTGCTGCGTGAACCCCAGTTGCTGGTGCTCGACGAGCCGGTGCAGGGCGTTGACGTGGTCGGCCAGACCGAGTTGTACAACCTCATTACCCGCCTGCGCGACCGCCACGGCTGCGGCGTGCTGATGGTTTCCCACGACCTGCACCTGGTGATGAGCGCCACCGACCAGGTGGTGTGCCTGAACCGCCACGTGTGCTGCTCGGGCCACCCCGAGCAGGTCAGCGGCGACCCGGCATTCGTCGAACTGTTCGGCCAGACTGCCGCACCCAGCCTGGCCATCTACCATCACCATCACGACCACAGCCACGACCTGCACGGCTCGGTGGTCGCCCCTGGCACCCATGTTCACGGAGCGCACTGCAAGCATGGCTGATTTTCTTCTCTACGCCCTGCTTGCCGGTTTGTCCCTGGCGCTGGTGGCCGGCCCACTGGGCTCCTTCGTGGTGTGGCGGCGCATGGCCTACTTTGGCGACACCCTGTCCCACGCCGCGCTGCTCGGCGTGGCCCTGGGCTTTGCCCTGGACGTCAGCCCGGCGCTGGCGGTAACCGTGGGCTGCCTGTTGCTGGCGATCTTGCTGGTGACCTTGCAACAACGCCAGCCGCTGGCCTCCGACACCCTGCTCGGCATCCTCGCCCCCAGCACCTTGTCGCTGGGCCTGGTGGTGCTGAGCTTCATGCACGACGTGCGCATCGACCTGATGGCCTACCTGTTCGGCGACCTGCTGGCCATCAGCACCACCGACCTGGCCTGGATCCTCGGCGGCAGCGCGCTGGTGTTGCTGCTGCTCGCTGCGCTGTGGCGGCCTTTGCTGGCAGTCACCGTGCACGAGGAGCTGGCCATGGTCGAAGGCCTGCCGGTGGCCGGCCTGCGGATGGCGCTGATGCTGCTGATCGCGGTGGTGATTGCCGTGGCCATGAAGATCGTCGGCGTGTTGCTGATCACCTCGCTGCTGATCATCCCCGCTGCTGCGGCGCAGCGTCACGCCCGCTCTCCCGAGCAGATGGCCCTGGGCGCCAGCCTGCTGGGCGTGACCGCGGTATGCGGCGGCCTGGCCATGTCCTGGTTCAAGGACACCCCTGCCGGCCCGTCGATCGTGGTCTGCGCGGCAGTGCTATTCTTGCTGAGCCTGGCCCTGCCCAAACGCTGAAAAACAGGGCGCGTGAAGGCGCGCCCTGCAACCTTTTCGCACGTAAAGGGTCTGTAAGACTTGTTTTCGAGCGTGCGCACCTGGGTGTAGACTTGCTCGCTTTTTGCGCAAATAGAGAGTCGCAGGAATGAAGCCGTTCGCCTCCCGTTATCTGCTTGTTGCCGCGTTTTCCCTGTTCCTGGCCGCGTGTTCCAGCGCGCCGGTCGAACAGGCCACCGCACCTGCCCAAGCCGATGCCTGGCAGCAGTTGCAACAGAACATCGCCAGCAACGAGCTGGCCACCGCCGAAGACCAGCTGGCAGCCCTGCAAGCCCAGGCGCCCGATGATGCGCGCCTGGAACACTACCAGCGCCAGCTCGCCGAAGCCTACCTGCAACGCAGCCAGATCTTCCTGCAAAAGGGTGATGTGAACGCTGCAGCCACGGCCCTGGCCCGTGCCCGCGCGCTGATGCCGCAGGCCCCGGCGGTAACCGGTGGCGATGCCGTGACCCAGGCGCGCAAGGCCGAGCTGGAGAAGGCAGAAGCGGCGTTGAAAGCGGCCGAGGCCAAGCCCAAGGCACGCATCATCGACCCGGCAGCACCGAGCACCGTGGTGGCCTTGAAGACCACCGACAGCCGCGCCATGCGCCGCCAGCTGGATGACATTGCCGCCGATGTGGTGAGCTATCAGTGCGACGTGGTGTTCCAGGTGCCGCGCACCGAGGATGCGCCTTGGCTGAAGACCTTGCTGGAGAAGCGCGTGCGCAAGATCGACAGCAAGTTCGAGCTGAAGCAGAAGCATGAGATTCAGCGGTCGCTGCCGGCGCAGGTAGTTCTGGTTCCGCATCAGCGTTAAGCATCTGAGGGCGCTGCGCGCCCCTTTCGCGACACAAGGCCGCTCCTACAAGGGAATGCGATCTACTGTAGGAGCGGCTTTGTGTCGCGATGGGCTGCAAAGCAGCCCCTTAGGCCGGCACAGCCTCCGCAGCCGCCTCCCGCTCCCATACCCGATGCCCTTCTACCGCTTTGACGAAGGCATCCACGGTCTTCTGCTCATCTCCCAGCAGCAACCCTTTGTCTTCTTTCAGCCCCAAGCTGCCCAAAAGCTCTTTGGTCAACACCATCGCCTTCAGGTGCTTGTAGCCCTCCAACAGGAAGTGCTTGGCCAACCCGCTGGCCGCCAGCGCATCGGTCGAAGCCTTGCCCCCAGGCACGACCATCCCATCGAACATGATCGATGGCATCCCCTCCATGGACGCATCCACCGGCAGTTGTTTGCCATCCACCGTCACTACCGGTGCCGAAGTCGGCCCCAGCAGCATCGGCCGTGCACTCTCGGCCTCAAGCGCCTTCACCAGCCTGTCGACGCTCGCAGCATCGACACCGTCGGCTACCAACAGCGCAATCTTGCGCCCCTTGACCCCCACGTTCCCGGGGTGGCTCATCTGGCTCAACGCCTTTGACTGCGCAGGTTTGCTGCCTTTTACCTGAACCGCTCCCTGCTTCGGTGCCGGCAGCCCAAGATTCGCGGCCACCGCTGCGGCCAGCTTCAGGTCGATGTTTGCCAGGATCTCGTTCACCTCCCGCTCGCGGATGGCTTCCCGCTCCACCTTTCCCAGCTCGAAGCTGTAGGCCTTGATGATATGCTGCTGCTCGGTCGGGCTCATGCTCTGGAAGAACAACCGCGCCTGCGAGAAGTGATCGCCGAACGACTCGCTGCGCTGGCGGATCTTGTACGCATCGATGCGCTCCTGATAGCTCTCGAAGCCGCCATCCTGTGCAGCAGGTGGCGTTTCCTTCGGCCATCCGCCATCGATGGAATTGGGCTCGTACGAAGCCCGCCCCTTGTCGATGGTCATGCGGTGCATGGCATCGCGCTGGCTGCTGTGGTTCGGCGCCACCGGCCGGTTGATCGGGAGTTCATGGAAGTTCGGCCCGCCCAGCCGGCTGATCTGCGTGTCGGTGTAGGAGAACAGCCGGCCCTGCAGCAGCGGGTCGTTGGTGAAATCGATGCCCGGCACGATATGTCCCGGGCAGAAGGCCACCTGCTCGGTTTCGGCAAAGAAGTTGTCCGGGTTGCGGTTGAGCACCATCTTGCCCAGCGGCGTCACCGGCACCAGCTCTTCGGGGATGATCTTGGTCGGGTCGAGCAGGTCGAAGTCGTACTTGTGCTCGTCAGCCTCGGGCACGACCTGCACGCCCAGCTCCCATTCCGGGTAGTCGCCGGTCTCGATGGCTTCCCACAGGTCGCGGCGGTGGTAGTCGGTGTCCTTGCCCGCCAGTTTCTGCGCTTCATCCCACAGCAACGAATGCACACCCTGGCGCGGCTTCCAGTGGAACTTGACGAAACTGGCCACGCCCTCAGCGTTGATCAGGCGGAAGGTGTGCACGCCAAAGCCCTCCATCATCCGCAGGCTGCGCGGGATGGCGCGGTCGGACATGGCCCACATCACCATGTGTGCCGATTCCGGCACCAGCGAAACGAAGTCCCAGAAGGTGTCGTGAGCCGAGCCGCCGGTGGGTATCTCGTTGTGCGGCTCGGGTTTGACCGCGTGCACAAAGTCCGGGAACTTGATAGCGTCCTGGATGAAGAACACCGGCATGTTGTTGCCAACCAGGTCAAAATTGCCCTCATCGGTATAGAATTTGACGGCGAAGCCGCGCACGTCGCGTACTGTGTCGCCCGAGCCCCGCGGCCCCTGTACCGTGGAAAAACGCACGAACACCGGGGTCATCTTCTCAGGGTCCTGCAGGAAACCGGCCTTGGTCAGCTCGGCATGGCAGCCGTAGCTCTGGAAGTAGCCATGCGCCCCGGTCCCGCGGGCATGGACGATACGCTCCGGGATGCGCTCATGGTCAAAGTGGGTGATTTTCTCGCGCATGATGAAATCTTCGAGCAGCGACGGCCCGCGGGCACCGGCCTTGAGGCTGTTCTGGTTATCGGCGATTTTCACTCCCTGGTTGGTGCGCAAGGCCTGGCCGGTGGCATCGCTGCGAAAGGTTTCCAGGCTCTGAAGCTTGGCATTGGTGTTGGCCCGATCAGGGGTCTGGGTGCCGGCGGCTTCACTGTGCTTCGGCGCGTCCGTGTTCTTGCTGGGCATGGTCGGCTTTCCTCGTCAGTCTTCAGGCGTACCCGTTTCGGGCTCGTGCAAGTAGTGACTGGGAGGCTTTGCCAAGCGTTCAATCAGAATTACCGGTTGTCGCGATATGCCCGAAGGATTGGTGCATTACGAAATAAATGCTAAGAACAGCTATGGGAAAAGGCTAAAATACGCGACCCCAGCTAACCGCTGACCCAAATTCCATGCGCCCCACAAGGTTCGCTACGTGATCGAGTTCCAACAGGTACACAAGACCTACCGCGTCGCCGGTAGGGAAATCCCCGCACTGAATCCGACCAGCCTGACCATCGAAGATGGCCAGGTGTTCGGCCTTATCGGCCATTCCGGCGCCGGCAAGAGCACCATGCTGCGCCTGATCAACCGCCTGGAAGAGCCCTCCGGCGGCAAGATCATCGTCGATGGCGAAGACGTTACCGCGTTCAACGCCAGCCAGCTGCGCGGCTTCCGCCAGCAGGTCGGGATGATTTTCCAGCACTTCAACCTGCTGGCCTCCAAGACCGTCGCCGACAACGTCGCCCTGCCACTGACCCTGGCCGGCGAGCTGTCGCGCAGCGAAATCGACAAGCGCGTGACCGAGTTGCTGGCCCGTGTCGGCCTTTCCGACCATGCCAAAAAATACCCGGCGCAACTGTCCGGCGGCCAGAAGCAGCGCGTAGGCATCGCCCGCGCCCTGTCCACCAACCCTAAGATCCTGCTGTGCGACGAGGCCACCAGCGCCCTCGACCCGCAAACCACGGCCTCGGTCCTGCAATTGCTGGCCGAGATCAACCGTGAGCTGAAACTGACCATCGTGCTGATCACCCACGAAATGGACGTGATCCGCCGGGTCTGCGACCGCGTGGCAGTGATGGACGCGGGCCAGATCGTCGAGCAAGGCTCGGTGGCCGAGGTGTTCCTGCACCCGCAGCACCCCACCACCAAGCGCTTCGTCCAGGAAGACGAGCAGGTCGACGAAGGCGAGCAGCGTGACGACTTCGCCCACGTACCAGGCCGTATCGTGCGCCTGACCTTCCAGGGCGACGCCACCTACGCGCCGCTGCTGGGCACCGTGGCCCGCGAAACCGGTGTGGACTACAGCATCCTCGCCGGGCGTATCGACCGCATCAAGGATGTCCCCTATGGCCAGCTCACTCTCGCCCTGATCGGCGGTGACATGGAAGCGGCGTTCGCCCGCTTCAAGGCAGCTGACGTACATATGGAGGTACTGCGTTGATGGACGCCCTGAATTTCTTCGCCAACGTCGACTGGGCCGAAATCTGGCTGGCCAGCGTCGATACCATGATCATGCTGTTCGGCTCGCTGTTCTTCACCGTGCTGCTGGGCCTGCCCCTGGGCGTGCTGCTGTTCCTCTGCGGGCCGCGGCAGATGTTCGAGCAAAAGGGCGTCTACGCGCTGCTGTCGCTGATCGTCAACGTCCTGCGCTCGCTGCCGTTCATCATCCTGCTGATCGTGATGATCCCGATCACCGTGCTGATCACCGGCACTTCGCTGGGCGTCGCCGGCGCCATTCCGCCACTGGTGGTGGGCGCCACGCCGTTCTTCGCGCGCCTGGTGGAAACCGCCCTGCGTGAAGTGGACCGAGGCATCATCGAAGCCACCCAGTCGATGGGCGCCACCACCCGCCAGATCATCACCAACGCGCTGCTGCCAGAAGCCCGCCCGGGCATCTTCGCGGCCATTACCGTGACCGCCATCACCCTGGTGTCGTACACCGCCATGGCCGGTGTGGTCGGTGCCGGCGGCCTGGGCGACCTGGCCATCCGCTTCGGCTACCAGCGTTTCCAGACCGACGTGATGGTCGTCACCGTGGTGCTGTTGCTGGTACTGGTTCAAGTCCTGCAGAGCGTGGGCGACAAACTGGTCGTGCATTTTTCCCGTAAGTAACCCCAATGGGGTCGGCCCGGCCGACCCGTTCGGGGGCCGTCGCGGCCCTCACAAGGAGTGATCAATGAAGAAGCTGCTTGCTGTTGTCGCCGCTGTCGCGGCCTTCTCGGCCCACGCCGAATCGCTGACTGTCGCCGCCACCCCGGTGCCGCACGCCGAAATCCTCAACTTCGTCAAACCTGCACTGGCGAAAGAGGGCGTGGAGCTGAAGGTCAAGGAATTCACCGACTACATCCAGCCGAACGTGCAGGTTGCCGAAAAGCGCCTGGACGCCAACTTCTTCCAGCACCAGCCGTACCTGGATGAGTTCAACAAGGCCAAGGGCACCAACCTGGTGAGCGTGGCCGGCGTGCACATCGAGCCGCTGGGCGTGTACTCGACCAAGATCAAGAAGCTGGACGAGCTGTCCTCCGGCGCCACCGTGGTCATCCCCAACGACGCCACCAACGGCGGCCGCGCGCTGCTGCTGCTGGACAAGGCCGGCGTGATCAAGCTCAAGGACAACAAGAACATCCTGGCCACCGTGAAGGATGTTGCCGAGAACCCGAAAAGCCTGAAGTTCCGTGAGCTGGAAGCAGCCACCATTCCACGCGTGCTGACCCAGGTCGATGCAGCCCTGATCAACACCAACTACGCGCTGGAAGCCAAGCTGAACCCGGAGAAAGACGCCCTGGTCATCGAAGGCAGCGACTCGCCTTACGTGAACATTCTGGTTGCCCGCCCGGACAACAAGGACTCGGACGCGATGAAGAAGCTGGCCGCTGCACTGCACTCGCCTGAGGTGAAGCAGTTCATCGTCGAGAAGTACAAAGGCGCTGTGGTGCCGGCGTTCTAAGCCGTCACATCGCGCTGGACTCTTCGCGGGTAAACCCGCTCCCACAGGGATAGCGCAAGGCTCACGGCCTACGCTGTACCTGTGGGAGCGGGTTTACCCGCGAAGCTTTTGGGGTTAACTCAATCCCGCTTCACAAGCCCGGGCAACTGCGCCACCAGCTTCTGGTTGTTGAACGGCGCCCGAATGAACCCGCGCTGACGCCCATCCGGCCCCACAACCGCCAGGTTGCCGCTGTGATCCACGGTATACCCCGGCTTGCTGGTATCGGCCGGAATGAACGGAATGCTCAAGGCATTGGCCAGCTTCTGGGTATCCTCGACCGATCCCGCCACCCCGACGAAATCCTTGTCGAAATAACCCAGGTACTGCTTCAGCTGGTTCGGCGTGTCGCGGTTCGGGTCTACGCTCACCAGCACCACCTGCAGCCGGTCGACGGCCTCCTTGGGCAGCTCGCTCTTCACCTGGCGCAGCTGGGCCAGGGTGGTCGGGCAGATGTCCGGGCAGAAGGTGTAGCCGAAGAACAGCAGCGACCATTTGCCCTTCAGGTCATCCAGCTGCACCGGCTGGCCGTCCTGGTTGGTCATGGTCACGTCAGCCACGGTACGGCTCTGCGGCAGCAGGATGATGCCGGCATCGATCAGCTCGGTGGGGTTGGGCTGGTCGCGGCCATTGAGCACCTTGTTGACGGTCAGGCCCAGGATCAACGCGACCAGGGCAACGAGGATGAAGACGGTTTTCTGGGTTCGGGTCATAGGTTCAGCAACAGGTAGTGGTCGAGGAGCAATGCGATGAACAGCGCGAACAGATACCCGATAGAGTACTTGAAGGTACCGATCGCCGCGTGCGGCCGGCTGCCACGGTACAACACCCAGGCCCATTGCAGGAAGCGCAGGCCCAGCACCAGGGCGCAGGCCAGGTACAGCGGGCCGCTCATGTGGATGGCGTAGGGCAGCAGGCTCACCGCCAGCAATACCAGGGTGTACAGCAGGATATGCAGCTTGGTGTAGCGCTCGCCGTGGGTCACCGGCAGCATGGGGATATCGGCCTTGGCGTATTCCTCCTTGCGGTGAATGGCCAAGGCCCAGAAGTGTGGCGGGGTCCAGGCGAAGATGATCAGCACCAGCAGCAGGGGCTCGGCGCTGACATGGCCACTGACCGCCACCCAGCCCAGCAACGGCGGGGCGGCGCCGGCCAGGCCACCGATGACGATGTTCTGCGGCGTGGCACGCTTGAGAAAGCCAGTATAGAGCACCGCATAGCCGAGCAGGGAAGCCAGCGTCAGCCAGGCGGTGAGGGCGTTGGTGAACACCAGCAGCAGAGCCATGCCCAGCAACGCCAGCGCCAAGGCGAACAGCAGCGCCGGCAGCGGCTCGACCCGGCCTTGGGCCAGGGGCCGCTTGTGGGTACGCGCCATCAGTGCATCGATGCGTCGGTCCACCACATGGTTGACCACCGCCGCGCCGCCCGCACATAAGCCAATGCCCAGGTTGCCGAACAGCAGCACGCTCCAGCTGACACCTGCACGGGTGGCCAGGAACATGCCCGCCAGCGAGGTGATCAGCATCAGCACCACCACCTTGGGCTTGGTCAGTTCCAGGTAGTCGCGCCAACTGGCCCGTCGTGCGCTCAGAAGCGTCGCCACGAATCATTCCTCATATGGTGGGAGATACCCACGCCAGCCACAGGCCGCAGGCGCCAGCCATGGCCGATACCCACGCGAACCTTGTCGACCACGCGGATGCGGTAGTTCACCAGCACCATGCTCAGCAACAACAGCGCCCCGCCCGCGTTGTGCGCCACGGCCACGGCCAGCGGCAGGTGCAGCAGCACATTGCTGATGCCCAGGCCGACTTGCACCAGCAGCGCCAGCAGCACCAGCCGCGCCAGGCCAGGGAGGCCACAGCGGTGCAGCTTCCAGCTGAGCATCAGCAGCACGCAAGTCACCAGCAATGCGCCCAGGCGGTGGCTGATGTGGATGGCCGTGCGCGCATCACTGTCCAGCTGCCCGCCCAGGTAGTTGGGCCCGACGTGCTGGGTCAGGTGGAAACCGTTGCTGAAGTCCGCCGCCGGCCACCACTGGCCGTGGCAGGTGGGCAGGTCAATGCAGGCGACGGCCGCGTAGTTGGCACTGACCCAGCCGCCCAGGACGATCTGGCCGATCACCACCAGCAAGGCCAGCGCGGCGATCCGGCGCAGGCTCAATGGCAGCTTGGGCAAGGGCGCAAAGGCCCTGGACAGACGCAGGGACAACAGGAACAACAGGCTCAGGGTAGTGAAGCCACCGAGTAGATGCGCGGTGACCACCTGCGGCCACAGCTTGAGGGTGACCGTCCACATGCCAAAGGCTGCCTGGGCCAGCACCACGCCCAGCAACAGCATGGGCAGGCGATAAGGCTGGCCATCGCGGGCATGCCGGCGCAGCGCCTGCACGGCGAGCAGGGCAATTACCATCGCCAGGGTGCCGGCGAAGTAGCGGTGGACCATCTCGGCCCAGCCCTTGGCGGCTTCCACCGGGTGCTCGGGGAAATGCAGCTCGGCATGGGCCAGCTGCGCTTCGCTCTTGGGCACGCTGATGAAGCCGTAGCAACCCGGCCAGTCGGGGCAGCCGAGGCCGGCGTGGGTCAGGCGGGTGTAGGCACCAAGCAGGACGACCAGCAGTGCCAGCAGGGTGGCGAACACAGCAAGGCGGAATCCGGGTCTGGCCATGGCAGGCTCCTAGCCAATATTGGACAGCTTGAGCAGGTGGCGCAGGTCGTCCAGCACATGCTTGCCGTTGACCTTGGCGTCGTAACGCAGCACCAGGTTGCCGTGCGGGTCGACGATCCACAGCTGCGGGCCGGCCTCACCGACCTGCTGCAGGTAGCGTTGCGCATCCAGCGGGTAGCGTTGCAGCTGCGGGTACTCGCGGCCAATCAGCGCCTGGTAGTCGGCGCTCAGCGGCTGGGCGGTCGCCAGCGCATGGCTGGCACGGCTGGCATCGCGGCCCAGACCAACCTGGATCTGCCGGGCCAGGTACACCAGGCGCTGGCAGTCCTCGGCACACACCTCGGGCGCGCTCACCAGCAGCTGCCAGTGCTCGTCCTGGCCTGCCACGCCGAGATCGGCGCGGCTTTCACCGTTGCCGATCATGGCGCCGTGGTAGCTGCGGCCTTCCGGCACCCAGAACTTGAGCTTGTACATGCTGGTGGCCAGGACCATCGGCCCGAGCACCACCAGCAGGATCAGGACAAGCTGCAAACGCCCGCGGGCTCTGGGTTTGCTACGTTCAGGCACTTCCAGTGGAGTGGCGGTGGCCATGGCGTTTCTCCTTGTCGTGGTGCCAGCCGAAGTAGAGGTAGAGCAGTACCAAAGTGGTTGCCAGGGCGAACCATTGCACGGCGTAGCCCAGGTGTTTTTCCGGGCCCATGGCAACGACCGGCCAGTCCAGGCGATAGGTCGCCGGGCCGGGCTCCAGGCGCAGCTCATGGGCGAAGCCTTCGCGATCGAGCTGTTGCCATAGCTGGGCGGCATCCACGGCGGTCAGCAGGTGCGGCCACTGGCCGCCTGCAGGGTCGGGATGCAACTGGAATGTGCTGCCAGGCGCGACATATACCGAGGCATCCAGCGCCAACGCCTGGGCAGGGGTATCGAAATGCACAGGCACGCGGCGATCCGGCCAGGGTAGCCAGCCGCGGTTGACCAACAGCCACAGGCCGCTAGCCTGGTCGTGGAAGGGTTGCAGCAGCTCGACACCGGCCTGGCCATCGCGCATGCGGTTGTCCAGCAACAGGCTGTGCCCGGCGTCGAAGCGGCCATGGAGATGCACGCGGCGGAAGGCATTGTCCTGGTTCGCGGTCAGCTGGGCCGTGGCCAAGGGCGCTTCGATCCGCCGCTCGGCATAGGCGGCCAGCAGCACGCGCTTTTCCTCGGCACGGCCGAGTTGCCAGCAGCCAAGCGCGATCAACCCCGGCAGCAGCGCAAGCACCACCAGGGTTGGTACCCAGCCCGGACGAAACGGCCTCATCGGAGCCTCGCCGGGCCGATCGCTATACTTATCCACATCACCGCATCCCCCCGGAGTATCGCCATGCTCAAGGCCGCGATTGTCCTGATGCTGTTGGCCACGATTGCCAGCCTGTTCAGTGGCCTGGTGTTTCTGGTCAAGGACGATGAAAACTCGACCCGTTTGCTGAAAGCGCTGACCGTGCGGGTGACCCTGGCGGCCCTGACCATCGGCCTGGTGGCCTGGGGCTTCATCAGCGGTCAGCTCGTCTCGCACGCCCCCTTCTGAAGTTCTCACCTACCCCTGTGGGAGCGGGTTCTTTATTCACAACACATAGACAAAGATGAACAATCCCACCCACACCACATCGACGAAATGCCAGTACCAACTGGCTGCCTCGAAACCAAAGTGTTTCTCCGGGTTGAAGTGCCCGCGCAAAATGCGCACGAACATCACGATCAGGATGATCGTGCCCAAGGTAACGTGGGCGCCGTGGAAGCCGGTTAGCATGAAGAACGTCGCGCCATAGATCCCCGATCCCAGGGTCAACCCCAGCTTGGTATAGGCCTCGTGGTACTCGTAGGCCTGCAACGCGATGAAGCTGGCGCCCAGGATGATGGTCAGCGCCATCCAGAACTTCAGCGGGCCACGGTGGTCACGGCGCAGGGCATGGTGGGCGATGGTGATAGTCACGCTGGAACTCACCAGCAAGATGGTGTTGATCAGCGGCAGGTGCCACGGGTCGATCACTTCCTTGGGCGGCGGGAACAGTTTCGGGTCGGGCGTGTGCAGCAGCGGCCAGGTGAATTCGAAGGTCGGCCACAACATGTGCGCAACACCCTTGGCCCCTTCACCGCCCAGCCATGGCCCGGCCAGCACGCGCACGTAGAACAACGCACCGAAGAAGGCCAGGAAGAACATCACCTCGGAGAAGATGAACCAGCTCATGCCCCAGCGGAACGAGCGGTCCAGCTGCGGGCTGTACAGCCCCGCGCGGCTCTCCCGTACCACCGAACCGAACCAGCCGAACAGCATGTAGGCCAGGAACAACGCGCCGATGAAGAAGATCAGCGGCCCGTGCGACCCGGGGTGGCCGGCCTTCATGTCGTTGAACCAGGTGCCCAGGCCGAACATCGTGATGAACATGCCGATGGTGGCGATGATCGGCCACTTGCTCTGCGCCGGGACGTAGTAGTGCTCATGACTTGCCATTGCTGTTCTCCTTCCCTTAACGGGCGCCCTGGACGTCCTGGGCCGCGACATGCGCGACCGGCGGGTGGCGAGCGGTGATGTCGAACAAGGTGTAGGCCAGTGTCAGGTGCTTCACGCTGGCCGGCAGGTCGCGGTCGACGATGAAGCGCACCGGCATCTCGATGCGTTCGCCGGGCTGCAGCACCTGCTGGGTAAAGCAGAAGCACTCGGTCTTGTGGAAGTACGCCGCGGCCTCGGCCGGGGTGATGCTGGGGATGGCTTGCGCACTCATCGGCCGGTCGGTCGGGTTGTGAGCGATGAAGATCATCTGGTTCACCGCCCCCGGGTTGACCTCCAACTGATCGGCGGTGGAGTAGAAGTCCCAGACCATGTCGCTGGCATTGGTCGACATGAACTGCACCCGCACCGACCGCGTGGGGTCGCTGATCTGGCTGCCTTCATACTGCCCACCGGTCTTGCCGTTGATGCCGAAGGCCTTGCACATCACGTCATAGATAGGCACCAGCGCAAAGCCGAAGGCGAACATCACCACCGTCAGCATCAGCAGGCGCAACACCAGGCGCTTCAGCGAAAGGCCGTTCATGGCACGGTTCCTATTTCACTTCCGGTGGCGTCTGGAAGGTGTGATACGGCGCAGGCGAAGGGATCGACCACTCCAGGCCCTCGGCGCCATCCCAGGGCTTGGCCGGTGCCGGCGCGCCGCCACGAATACACTTGATGACGATGAACAGGAAGAAGATCTGCGTGGCGCCGAACATGAACGCGCCGATCGACGACATCATGTTGAAGTCGGCGAACTGCAGGTTGTAGTCGGGAATCCGCCGTGGCATGCCGGCCAACCCCACGAAGTGCATGGGGAAGAAGGCCATGTTCATGCCGACGAACGATAGCCAGAAGTGCAGCTTGCCGAGGGTTTCGTCGTACATGTGGCCGGTCCATTTCGGCAGCCAGTAGTAGGCCGAGGCGAAGATGCCGAAGATCGCCCCAGGCACCAGCACATAGTGGAAGTGCGCCACCACGAAGTAGGTGTCGTGGTACTGGAAGTCCGCCGGGGCGATCGCCAGCATCAGCCCGCTGAAACCGCCGATGGTGAACAGGATGACGAAGGCGATGGCGAACAGCATCGGCGTCTCGAAGGTCAGCGAGCCTTCCCACATGGTGCTGACCCAGTTGAACACCTTCACCCCGGTAGGCACGGCGATCAGCATGGTGGCGTACATGAAGAACAGCTCGCCGACCACCGGGATACCGACCACGAACATGTGGTGGGCCCAGACGATGAACGACAGGAAGGCGATGGCGCCGGTGGCGTACACCATCGAGGTATAGCCGAACAGTGGTTTGCGCGAGAACGCCGGGATGATCGAGCTGACCGCGCCGAAGGCCGGCAGGATCATGATGTACACCTCGGGGTGGCCGAAGAACCAGAACACATGCTGGAACAGCACCGGGTCACCGCCGCCGGCGGCACTGAAGAAGCTGGTGCCGAAGTGGATGTCCATCAGCATCATGGTCACCACGCCGGCCAGCACCGGCATCACCGCAATCAGCAGGAACGCGGTAATCAGCCAGGTCCAGACGAACAGCGGCATCTTCATCAGGGTCATGCCCGGGGCGCGCAGGTTGAGGATGGTGGCGATCACGTTGATCGCGCCCATGATCGAGCTGATGCCCATCAGGTGAATGGCAAAGATGAAGAAGGTGACGCTGGCCGGCGCGTAGGTGGTGGACAGCGGGGCATAGAAGGTCCAGCCGAAGTTGGGCCCGCCGCCCGGGCTGAACAGGGTCGAGACCAGCAGCAGGAAAGCCGCCGGCAGCAGCCAGAAGCTGAAGTTGTTCATCCGCGGCAGGGCCATGTCGGGCGCGCCGATCATCAGCGGGATCATCCAGTTGGCCAGGCCGACGAAGGCCGGCATCACCGCGCCGAACACCATGATCAGGCCGTGCATGGTGGTCATCTGGTTGAAGAACTCTGGCTGGACGATCTGCAGGCCGGGCTGGAACAGCTCGGCGCGGATCACCATGGCGAACGAGCCGCCGAGCAGGAACATCATGAAGCTGAACCACAGGTACATCGTGCCGATGTCCTTGTGGTTGGTGGTCAGCACCCAGCGCATCAGTCCCTTGGCCGGGCCGTGTGCATGCTCATGGCCGTGGGCGTGGTCGTCGATCACTGCACTCATGTCCTGTCTCCTGCAATCCATTGATTGCCGCGAGTAACCCGGTTCATTGCGCTTCTGCCTGTTTCAGCGCCAGCACGTCCTTCGGCGTGACCATGTCACCCTTGTTGTTGCCCCAGGCGTTGCGCTCGTAGGTAACCACGGCGGCGATATCGACTTCCGAGAGCTGCTTGCCGAACGCGGCCATGGCGGTGCCGGGCTTGCCGTGGAAGACGATACCCAGGTGGGCTTCCTTCGGCCCGGTGGCGATCTTCGAGCCCTTGAGCGCCGGGAACATCGGCGGCAGGCCCTGGCCTTCGGCCTGGTGACAGGCTACGCAGGTGGTGTGGTAGACCTTGTCACCACGTTCCACCAGTTCTTCCAGGGTCCATTCCTTGCTGGTCAGCTCCTTGAGCTTGGCAGCTTCAGCCTTGCGCTCGCCCAGCCAGGTGTCGTAGTCGGCCTTGGACTTGACCTCGACCACCACCGGCATGAAGCCGTGGTCCTTGCCGCACAGCTCGGTGCACTGGCCGCGGTAGATGCCGGGCTTCTCGATACGGGTCCAGGCTTCGTTGACGAAGCCGGGGATGGCATCACGCTTGACCGCGAAGGCCGGCACCCACCAGGAGTGGATGACGTCGGCAGCGGTCACCAGGAAGCGCACCTTGGCGCCTACCGGCAGCACCAGCGGCTGGTCGACTTCGAGCAGGTAGTGCTCGTCCTTGGGTGCCTTGTTATGGATCTGTTCGGTGGGGGTGGCCAGGTTGCTGAAGAACTCTACGTCCTGGCCCAGGTATTTGTAGTGCCACTTCCACTGGTAGCCGGTAACCTGGATATCGATGTCCGACTCGCTGGCATCGTAGATGTCGATCAGGGTCTTGGTAGCCGGGATGGCCATGGCCACCAGGATCAGGAAAGGGACCACGGTCCAGAGGATTTCCACCCAGGTGTGCTCGTGAAAATGCGCAGCCTGCTGGCCGGTGGAGCGGCGGTGGATGACCATCGACCAGAACATCGCACCGAACACCACGATACCGATGATCACGCAGATCCAGAAAATGGTCATGTGCAGGTCGAAGACGGCGTTGGAGACTTCCGTCGCCCCCGGGTGCATGTTCACGGTCCAGGCGGCGTTGGCCTGACCAAAAACCGACCACAACAGGAGGCCCATCCAGACATGTGGATGTCGCATCATTGCGGGTTCCCCTTCTCGTTCTTGTAGTCCCGGAGGCGTGGCCTGCGGCAAGAGGGAACGGAGGTCAAGACTGCCTGGCTTCGACGACCGAGCCCCTGCTAAAAGCAGTCGGGCCTCATCAACGAATCACGTTCACCGGGAGTATAGACAGCGACCAACGGCACGCAACGAAGCCCGTGAAATGAACTCGATGAAATGGCTGAAGGGCCTGAAAACCGCGCGCTTGACACGGCATGGCACAATAATGGCGTTTCGATATACCTGAGCATGCACACGTTTGCGCGGCTTATAACAAATGCGTCTTAGGTATTCTGTATACCGAGCTAATTTAGTGTCTTCCGTTTGAAACGTAATGTCCCTGGAGTTGTCATGAACATCGCTGCTGTACGCGAGCAGGTAAGCCAAGCCCATCAACACGAAGGCCAGACCGGCCAACTGAAAAAGCGTCTCGAGCTGCAACTGCCCCACCTGCACCCCTCGATCCAACTGCCTGAGCAGGACGCCCAGGGTACTTTGGCGCGCTTCGTCAGCGCCTATATCGACCAGGTTCCGGAACTGCTGGAGGCTGCCCACGAGGTTGCCCGCGAGGCCGGGATCGAATCGCAGATCAAACCTGTACTGAAAATTGCCGAAGCCTACTTCCTGCAGCCACCCAGTGTGATGCAAGGGCATGTGGGCCTGGACTGCCTGCTGGATGAGGCCTACCTGGCGCACCGTCTGGTGGAAGAGGTGAACGACCTGTACATCCGTCACTTCCAGCAGCCGCTGATCCCGGTCGACACCACCGTCGCCAACCTGATTGCCCACCAGTTGATTGGCGAGACCTTTGCCAACCAGCTGGATGAAGTGGTGCACCATTCGGTGGACGAAATGTTGAATGACGAAAGCTTCGCGGTGGAGTCGGTGGAGGCCTACCGCGAGAAACTGAGCAGCCCGGAAACCGGTGCGGCGTGGAAGCGCTGGCCGTGCCTGTCGCGGCAGTTGGGTGTGGAGCTGGGCCAGCCGGCCTGATACTCCTGTCCCGGCCTCTTCGCGGGCACGCCCGCTCCCACAGGGAAATCACAAGCCTTGCTGACTGTGGATTACCTGTGGGAGCGGGCGTGCCCGCGAAAGGGCCGGCTCATGCAGCAAAGATTCCGGCTCTAGGCCCCAACCCCTGCCGTAGTCCGCATCCGCCCCTCGATCCGCCGCTTCAGGCGCCGCTGCTCGATCAGCAACCGCGACCCATTGGCCGAATTGCTGCGGCCCCAGTCCTCCAGCAGCTCAAGGCACGAGTGGTCGATATAGCTCAGGTTACCCAGCGGCACATGCAGCGTGGTCCCCGCCGGCACGCTATCCAGCACCTGGGTCAGCGCCGGCACCTTGAGGAAGGTGGCAGCACCACTAAGCCGTAATTCCATGTGCCCGGCCTTCTCCAGGCTGACCAGGTTGATCTTCAGCCGCGCCGCCTTGAGCGCCAGTTTCAGCAAGGTCAGGGCAAAGCCCAGCAGCACGCCGGTCAGCAGGTCGGTAAAGATGATCGCCAGCGCCGTCGCCGCGTAGGTGAACATCGGCATGCGGCCATAGCGGCCCAGCCCGCGAAACGCCTTGAAATCCACCAGCTTGACCCCGGTAAACACCAGCACACCCGCCAGGCTCGCCACCGGGATCTGCTGCAGCACGCTGCTCAGCGCCACCACGAATGCCAGCAACCAAAGGCCATGGAAGATTGCCGAAGCCCGGGTCTGTGCACCCGCCTGCACGTTGGCCGAGCTACGCACGATCACCCCGGTCATCGGCAACGCGCCCAACACCCCGCACAGCATGTTGCCGATGCCCTGGGCCGACAGCTCACGGTCGAAGTCCGAACGCTGGCCACTGTGCATGCGGTCAACCGCTGCAGCCGACAACAAGGTTTCGGCACTGGCGATGAAGGCCAGGGCAAACGCGGCAACCAGCAGGGTAGGGTCGGCCAGTTGCATCAGGTCACCAGGGCGGATCCAGTCGATGGCCTCGGACAGGTCGGCCGGCACCTGTACGCGGTTCACCGGCAAGGCCAGCCACATACTGATCGCCGTCATGGCCGACACGCCCAGCAGGGCACCCGGGACGAAGCGCAGCCGCTGCGGCCGCAGGCGCTCCCAGCCCCACATGATGGCGATGGTGCCCAGGCCCAGCGCACCGGCCACCCAGCCGGAGCCGGCGTTTTCCTGTGGCAGGGCTGCGGCCACCGTCGCCGGGAACTCCAGCAGGTTCTGCATGCCGGAAGGCTGCGGCGCGGTGTCGAACATCACATGCACCTGCGACAGCACGATCAGCACGCCAATCCCGGCCAGCATGCCGTACACAACCGCCGGCGCGGTAACCCGGAACCAGCAGCCCAGGCGCAAGCGCCCAGCCAGCAATTGCAGCAAGCCGGCCAGCAGCAGGATCGGCCCGAGCATGGCCATGCCATGCTGGCGCACCAGCTCGAACACCAGTACCGCCAGGCCCGCTGCAGGGCCGCTGACCTGCAGCGGCGAACCGGCGAGGAAGCCCACGACAATGCCGCCGATAATGCCGGTAATCAGGCCCTTGGCTGGCGGCATGCCCGAGGCGATCGCAATGCCCATGCACAACGGCAGGGCAACCAGGAAGACCACCACCGACGCCAGCAACTCACGCGGCAGGGCCGTTTTCAACTGTGTAATGTTCACCGTGTTTCTCCTTTCTCTGTCACACAGCCATTCCCCTGGCCGTGGGCACGTTGGCCCCTGACGAGCGCGCAGGCGCGGGCCGCCAGCGGGCGTGCCGGCAGGCAGTCAGGGAATTCAAGGCAGCCGAAGGCCGCGCCACACCCTACGGGGTGCAGCCGGCTATCAAGGTTTCAGCGGGCGGATGGGTCGCTTAGTAGCGGCCTCTCGGAGTAGCGCAGGGGACCGGCTCGCCGGCGGCCAGGGGCAGGAAGCTATCGCTGGCGGCGTCGTAGGCTTCGATCTTGCTGGTCTCGATGTCGTAGACCCAGCCATGGATGAACAGCTCACCGGCGGCCAGGCGCGAAGCCACCGAAGGGTGGGTGCGCAGGTGATGCAGCTGGGCGATGACGTTTTCCTTGGTCAGCACTTGCATCGTTTCGTGTTCGCTGCCGCACGAGCAGTTGTTCTCGACCACGGTACGGGCCACTTCGGCGTGGCGCAACCAGGCGGATACGGTCGGCATCTTGGTCAGCGATTGCGGGTTGAGTACCGCGCGCATGGCGCCGCAGTCGGAGTGGCCGCAGACGATGATGTGATGCACTTTCAACGCCAGTACCGCGTACTCGATGGCGCTGGAAACGCCGCCGTTCATCTGGCCATAAGGCGGTACAACGTTACCGACGTTACGGGTCACGAACAGGTCGCCAGGCGAACTCTGGGTGATCAGCTCGGGAACGATGCGCGAGTCGGCGCAGGTGATGAACATGGCACGCGGTGTTTGCGCGGTGGCGAGCTTCTTGAACAGCTCTTGCTGCTCGGGGAAAACGTCATGGTGAAAACGCAGGAAGCCGTCGACGATGTGCTTAAGGGCGGCATCGGCGCTCTCCGCGGGGACCTGCGGTACGACCTTGGATGGGTCCTTGATGGGCATGATTCATCCTCTTGACGGTGTATAGGTAAATCCATTTTACCGGTGAAAGATTCTGGCTATGCAGGGATTTAGATGACACGCACGGGCCATAGATCACAGTCGGTGTGGACTGATTTCCTACGCTAGCGAGGAAAACTTAACTGAAGCTTAATTCGAAGGCTCTAGAACGGGTGTTCCAGATGAAAGAGGCGGGAACTGGATAATAGCAAAAAACCATCAGCTGCCAAGTACCATTAGTGTAATTATTCATTCCAATGAGTAGTACTGGGGTTAGCACACCCCGGCATTTACCGGGGCTGGCGATCCCACACCAGCCAGGGCCTGATCACCTCATCCAGCTGAACCCGAGGCACTGCGCCAAAGTAGCGACCATCGAACGACAACCGGCTGTAATCGGAAAGCATCAATACCTCGCCATCAGCCAGGCGGAAATGCGTCAATGCCGGGTGCGGCATGCTGCGGCCGCTGGGATCCTTGGACAAAGGCTGGCTGCGCGGCTGCAGCTCGCCGTTGACAGTAACGCCCTCGGCGGCGATCCGCACCTCGTCCCCCGCAACTGCTACCAGGCGTTTGATCATGCGCATGTATCCCCCTGGGCATGGCCCGCTGCTCAGGTAACCTCGCGCGTTGGCCAGGTCGAACACCGGCTGCGGGGGCGGGCAGAACATGACCAGGTCGCCTTTCTCCGGCGCCTTGTCGATTACCCAGTAAATGCCCGGCGGGAAGCTGCTGGTGACGTTGATCCGGGCGCCACCGTGCAACACCAGCGGCAACAGCAGCAAGACCAGGATGCCCAGCAGCGCGGCCACGCTCAGCGGACGTCTCATGCCGGCGTCGCCGAGCCACGTATGTCGATGGTTCGGTCGCTTTCACGCGGCGCAGGCACCTTTGCGCGGGCAAGGAAGATCGGGTCCTGGAAGTACAGCGGCTGCTTGCCGTAGAACGCCGGGTAGCCAGCACAATACACCACCATATCGCCGGCTTCCTGGATGTTGCCCTGGCTGTCCTTGCGCGGGCCGGGCATGCGCAGGGCCTCATCGGTGGTCAGCAGCGGTCGCTGCACTTCCTGGATGGTGCGCGACACTTGGCCGAGCAGCGCACTGGAGCGACGCCCGCTGGTAGTGATCTGCTCCTTGATGATGGTGGTCTGCCCGGTGAGCTTGGACAGGTGCTCTGCGGTTTCCACGCGGTTCGGCGGGTAGGCGTTCTGAATATGGCAGTTGGAGGTGATGCTCTCGTTCTGCCCGTAGAACTCCTGCAGCTGCGACAAGTCCTGGATGATCAGGTAGCACTTGATACCGTAGCCGGCCACAAAGGCCAGCGACTCCTGCATGATGTCGAGCTTGCCCAGGCTCGGGAACTCATCGAGCATCATCAGCAGGCGGTGCTTGTAATGGGCCTTGGGCCGGCCGTCCTCGAAGTCCATCTTGTCGGCCAGCAGGCGGACGATCATGTTCACCAGGATGCGCACCAACGGGCGCAGGCGCGCCTTGTCGTTAGGCTGGGTGATGATGAACAGGCTGACCGGGTCGTCGTGGTTCATCAGGTCGCGGATCTTGAACTCCGAGCGGGCGACATTGCGCGCCACGATCGGGTCGCGGAACAGCGACAGGTACGATTTGGCTGTGGACAGCACCGAGCCGGCCTCTTCCGCGGGGCGATCAAGCATGTCACGCGCGGCGGAGCCCACCAGCGGGTGGTTTTCACCGCCAAGGTGCCCGTAGTGGGTCATTTCCTCCCACAGCTCGTTGATCGGACGCGATGGGTCGGCGAGCATGGCGTCCAAGGCTGGCAGACTGGCCACGCCTCCCTCATCCAGCGAGCGGTAGCACAGGTGCAGGATGCAGCCCACCAGCATTGCCTGCGACGTTTTTTGCCAGTGGTCGTTGAGGCCCTTGCCATCCGGGTCGACAATCAGCGTCGCCAGGTTCTGCACATCACCCACCTCGAATTCGGTGCCAAGGCGGATTTCCTCCAGCGGGTTCCAGCCCACGCAGCCATTTGCCGTGGCCGGCTCGAAGCGCAGCACCTTGTTGCCGGCATGCTTCTGCCGCCAGCCGGCGGTCAGCGCCCATAGCTCGCCTTTGAGGTCGGTAATCACTGCGCTGTGCTTCCACGACAACAAGGTCGGAATCACCAGGCCGACGCCCTTGCCGCTGCGGGTCGGGGCGAACGTAAGAATGTGCTCTGGGCCATTGTGGCGCAGGTAATGCAGCTTGTTACGCTTGTCCAGCCAGGCGCCCACATACACACCCTCGTCGGCCAGCAAGCCGGCACTCTCGATGTCCTTGCGCTCGCCCCAACGCGCCGAACCGTGCAGGAAGGCATTGGCCTTGGCGCTGTTGCTGTTGATCAGGCGGATGATCATCACCGCCATCATGCCCACACCACTGACCAGCATGCCAAGGGAGCCGGCGCGCATCAGCGGGTCCTGATACTGGCCCGACCAGTTGGCGGCCCATACCAGGATCATCCACGGTGCATAAACGCCGTTGAGATTGGCGCCCAGCGCCGCGTGGTACTGGAACAGATAGGCGAAGTACTGGGTGGCAGTGGCCAAGCCGGCGAGCAAGAAGAAGATCGCCAGCAAAGACTGCCAGGTACTGCCGCTGCTACGCTGGCCACCGCGGATCTGCGGGCCGACGGCGTTATTGTGTTTCATGGGTTCGCTCCGTGAACGAAGGAGTTGAAAAGGGAATACTGATTCAGGGCGACGAGGTGCGTGAACGTCCAAGATCCTGGGCCTGGTTGCGCCGCTGCGCTTCGGTCAGGGAGCGCTCGGCCTGGCGCTGCAGGCTCCACTGCTCGGCCAGCTCGGGCTGCTCGGCACGCAGGCGGCGCACCGCCAGCTCCTCGATGCGCGGACTGTAAAGGCCCATGCCGTGATGCAGCTCCTGCACCCGCTCGAGACGGCCCTGCAGTTGTAGCAGGCGCGCCTGGCAGCGCTGGTTGCACTGTTCCCAGGTGGCACGGGTGGAGGGTAGGGCGAGCCAGCCCGGGCGGCCGGCCAGGTTCTGCTGCAGCTGCGCCTGCTGACGCTGCACCAGGCTCTCAAGGCGCTGCTCCAGCGCTTGGGCCTGTTCCGCCTTCTGTTCAACGTACTCACCCAGGGCCTGGGTGTAGCGCATCTGCACCGGGCTGCCTTCGAGCAGGGCGGTCTGCTCGGTCGCCAGCGCCTGGGCCTGGGCTTCAACGGCCTGCCCGGCTTCTCCGAGCCGGGCCTTGGCCTTGTTTGGATCGTCCATGGGGACCTGCTTCATATCAGGAATAAGTAACCGGCCTTGGCCATCGGGATGCGGATCAACCAGAGCACCAGCAAATGCAGGGGGTAATAGCCGTAGAACAGCCAGCGCCAGCGTGGCAGCTTCGGCTGCAACCAACCGGCCACCAGCAGCAAGGGCAGGGCGGCGAACGCCCAGGCGTTGCCATTGATCGGTGACAGCGCCGCCAGCGAAACCACGACGCCCACGCCCGCCATGGCGTTCGGACGCCGCACATACCAGCCCACGCTCAGCCCCAACAGCACGGCCGGCCACCAGAATTCCACCAGCACTCCGCCGACCACGAACACGCACAGCGCGACAGCCCAGTAATGTGCTTGCCCGGCCGCCGCACGCTCACAAGCAGCGGTGACCAAGGTGATTACCAGCAGGGTAAAGAGAATGTTCAGCGGATAGGCGCCATACAGCAGCCCACCCAGCGCAATGAACGGTGGTGTCGCCAACACACCGAACAGACACAGGCGCATCGCAGTGCGGCGGTAGGCGCCCGTTACCCCGACACCCGGGCGCGCCAGATTGCAGGCCAATACCATCACGAACAATGGCATCGCCAACCGCCCGGCCTCGAACAGGTATGGCAAGGTCTCGTTGAACAGGTACTTGTTGACGTGGTCGCCGGTCATCAACAGCAACGCCAGCCATTTCAATGCCTCCAGGGCACCGTCAGCCAATTGCAGGCGAGGCAGGGCGAAGGTCTTCTGCCTTTGCTGCACTGCAATCACACCAACCAGACGACGCTCACTCACCGGCGCATCGCCTGGGACAGGCTTACGTCCAGCTCCAGTTTCGACGCGACGTTTTGGGCCACTTCGCCGATACCTTTGTCATGCACGATCGCGGTGCTCTTGCCCACCTGGAAGTTGCGGCTCGGGTCAACATCGCGGCGGTCATGGATAACGAACTGGTCGGTCTGGCCGATCTTCTGCAGGATGTGATGCTCGTCCATGTCGACAACCAGTCCGCTGGTGGCCTTGCGCCCGGTTTGCGAAGCTTCGCCAACGCTGGCAGAAGGGTTGAGGCTACGGGCCTTCTCTTCCATGGCCTTGAACGACTCGCTGCGTTGCTGGGCCTGGGGGTCTTGCTGCTGACCCTGTTTGAGATCCTTGGGGACTGGCACGGGTTGCAGGTTCAGGCTGCTGATAAAGCTTTGATCAGGTCGCGAACCTGTCATCGTGTTGGCCATGTCCTGGCTTTGCTGGGTGGCAGCCTGCCGGTATTTGGCCAGTTCCTGTTCGAATGAATCTGCCCGTGCCTCCTGACGCTCGGAACGACTGCGCAAGCCGAGGTACTCGGATGCACGATCCTTGAGCTGGGAGCCTTTTTCAGTGAACCAGCTTCCAACCGACTCGGCGCCCCGCTGAATACCACTCTTGCTCAAGGAGTTGTCATTCTCGAAAATGATTCCCCGACCATTCGTCTGGTGGTCGAAAGGATGGGCCTGGCGATCAAAGATATTGATCGTGCCACGCTCCATCGGAAAGGGCGTGTTATCGACGGTCTGAAAGGCGCCGTCAGCGCCACGGGTGAACGCGTCCTTACCATGGATCAACCGCGAATCGATCAGCGCCTCCTGGACTTTCTCCGAGCTCTTGATCACTTCGTTGTACTGACCGATGCGCTGCAAGTCTTCCTGTTGCATCGGCTTCATCTCGATGCCGGCCGATTGCAGGCGGTCATACATCACCGCCAGAGGGCCAGCGGCCAGTACGTCGTCCTTGTAGCCACCGCCAACCTGCGAGTGCGCACCCGGAAACTTCAACTCCTCGATACGGGAATTGTCGTCATTGCGCAGGGCGCTGGTCAGGCGAAAGGTGTCACGGTACTCGTTCGCCGCCACCAGGTGCGTGGTCGAGTCGACGTTCTTGCCGATCTCCAGGTTCTTGCCCAGGTGGGTATCCGACATCGCGTTGCCGTAGGAAGCCACGGTATCGAAGATGCCCAGCTTGTTCACATGGGCCTGGCCGGGAGGAATCAGGAAGTCGCCGGTCGCCTTGCCCTGCTCATCCAGCTTGGGTACGCCGCGCTCGATGAATTCGTTGGCCAGTGCTCGGGACTGTGCGGCCCCACGGCTGAAGCCGACGATATTCACGTCGATCTTCTGGTCTGGGTACTTGTTGTGGAACGCAACGATGGCGTCGTACGCCTGGTCGATACGCTCCTGGCCACCCAACCCGGTGCCGCCCTCCAGGGCTGAGCGCGCCGAGGTCTTGCCTTGACTGCCAACCCCGTCGAAGTAGACCTTTTCCGATTGGCCGGAGCGGTCCTGGGCATCGTATTGCTGCGGGACATGCCCCGAATTCCGCGCCAGATTGGTGCCTTTGGCCGTATCCAGGTCGAATAGCCGGGCTACGTTGGTTTGCGTGCCCTCAGGTGTATTCAGATCTTTGTTGTTGCCGGTGCCGTCGAAATACACCGTGAAGCGCAATGCATCGCCCATGTCATATCCCTATGAAGTGCCACGTGGCTTAAACGTAAATCCACCGGCGCGTCGCCGCGCCGACGTTTCCTCAGGAACTCTTTTTATTCAGGGTCACGATAAGGTCATGCACGCCATCACCGGCCGCACCAATGTATGCCTTGTAGAACTCCTTGCCCTTGAGCAACAACGGCGAGCCACTCAGCGAATCGGCTGCCGCGTCGACGGCTGCACCGCCAAAATCTTCACCCATTCGCTCGACACTACGGGCACGTGCGGACGGGTCGTCATAAGGCTTCTGATACCAGCTGGCTACCTGGTACTCGACGCCTTCCTTCTCGAACTGCGTGTTCAGGTGAGACGCCAGAGCAATCAACGACTCCCGCATCAGGGTCGGATCGATATCCTGCTCCTTCATGAGTGCCTCCACACGCACCTGGGCTGCCGCGATAAGGTCTGCATGGGTGTAGCCTGGCATGGGCGGAAACACACCATCAGGCAACTTCATGCCCGGGGTGTAGGGTTGATACTGGCCTTGATTGTCTTGCATGGAAATCTCCTTGGCTTGAAGTGCAGATGAAGTGGCAGGCAGGAGCACACAGGCCCCCAGCGCTAGAGAGATGAGCGAACCCAGACGCAGCCGCGACCGGATACTCTTGGTGCAGCAACAGACGTTACCCGAACTGGGCGCTTTCGCATCGATGGTTTTACCGTTCAATCTCTGGTTCCTGTGTTGTTCAAGTTAGCGATCAGGTCGTGTACACCATCGCCTGCCGCACCGATCAGGTCCGTACAAAATTCGCGACCTTTATAGAGCAGTGGCGAACCTTCCAGGGAGTCCGCCGCGCCATCAACGGCAACTCCACCGAAGTGCTCAGCCAACCGCTCGACACTGCGTTTACGCGCCGCCGGGTCGTCGTACGGTTTTTGATACCAGCTGGAGATCTGATAGTCGGCGCCTTCTTTCTCAAGCCTGGTATTCAGATGGGTAGCCAGAGCAATCAACGACTCGCGGATCAGCGTTGGGTCAACCTTCTGGTCTTTCATGAACGCTTCTACACGCGCCTGGGCTGCGGCGACCAGGTCGCCATGGGTATAACCCTGCATCGGAGGGGAAACACCATCAGGCAGTTTCATGCCAGGTTTATAAGGCTGGTACTGGCCTTGATTGTCTTGCATGGAAAACTCCTTGGTTTGAACTGCAGACGAAGTAGCAGGCAGCAGCACACCGGCGCCCAGCACCACAGGGATGAGCGAGCCCAGACGAAGCCGCGACCACATACGCTTGGTGCAGCAGCAGGCGTTGCCCGAACTGGATGCTTTGGCATCGATGGTTGCACTTTTCACTATTGATCTCCCTGAACATGACTATCGGCGGCTCGTTATCATTAGCTACCCAGACACCTTTCGTTGGCAGAAGAATACCGAGGTAACAATCAAACGGCACCGCTGGTGGACTGGAACAGCATTTCTGCTTACCCAGGTCACGACCAGGCCTACGGACATCGCCTTCAGCACTATTGGCTCTTGCACCTATCAGCGCCGCATGACATTGGCCAATGCTGGATCCGGCTCCATTTTTGCCACGAAGGTGCCCGCCAGATCGCCGATGCCTTTGCTATGCACGATCGCGGTACTTCTGCCCATCTGGAAAGTGCGGTTCGGGTCGATATCGCGGCGGTCATGTATGACGAACAGGTCGGTCTTGCCGACCTTCTGCAGGATGTGATGTTCGTCCATGTCGACGACCACTCCGCTGATGGCCTTGTGGCCACTCTCCGAAGCTTCGTCTATCTTGGCCACCGGATTGAGACCGCGAGCCTTTTGTTCCATGGCCTTGAACGAGTCGCTGCGTTTTTGGGTTTGCGAGTCGTTCTGTTGCCCTTGAATGACTTGCCCAGGAATTGGCACTGTTTGGAGGTTCAAGCTTTCAATATATTGTGCGCTAGGACGAGAGGACTTGAGCTCGGCGGACAATGTGGCACTTTGCTCTAGTGTAACGGCTTTACTATCAGCGAGCTTCCGCTCGGAACGATACAGCATCTCGTCCAATGCCAGTTTCGGCTCGTCCTTCCCGACGAATCGGGTAACGCTGGATAACACCTGTCGTCCAAGATCGTTCAACCAACTCCCAAAGTACTCAGCAGTCCTTGCGATCTGGAGGCGACTAAGGCTGTCATCATTTTCAAAAAGAACTCCCCGACCCGAAGTTTGGTGGTCGAACGGCTGGCGCTGTCGTTCCCGGGCATTGAAATAGCCACGCTCCATAGGGAAAGGCGTATTGTCGACCTTCTGAAAAGTGCCGTCAGCGTTTTGGCTGAAAGCCTTGTCGCCGTATCGCAAACGTGAATCGATTAACGCCTGCTGCACCTTTTCGGGGCTATTAATGATGTTGTTGTACTTCTGGATGTTCTGTATGTCGGCTTGCTGCATCGGCCCCATTTGGACGCCGGCCATCTGCAGACGGTTGTACATTACCGCATAAGGACCAGCCGCCAGTACGTCATCCGGATAGCCGCCGCCCACCTGAGAATGCGCCCCAGCAAATTTTAGCTCTTCGATTCGTGAGTTATCGTCCTTACGCAATGCACTCGTGAGGCGGAACGTTTCACGATATTCATTCATTGCCACCATGTGGGTGGTGGAGCCCACGTTCTTGCCTATCGCCAGTTTTTTTCCCAGATGGGTATCGGATATGGCGTAACCATACGAAGCTACCGTGTCAAAAATGGCAAGTTTATTGATGTGAGCGTCACCCGGCGGAATCAGGAAGCCGCCTGTGGGCTTTCCAAACTCGTCAGTTCTAGGGACGCCGCGCTCGATAAGTTGATTGGCCAGGGCACGACTCTGGGCAGCACCACGACTGAATCCAACAATATTCACGTCTACTTTCTGATCGGGGTATTTATTATGGAACGCGACAATGGCGTCGTACGCCTGATCGATACGCGCCTGGCTACCCAAGCCAGTCCCACCTTCAGTAAGGGAGCGCAGGGTAACATTGGGCTGACTGCCAACACCATCGAAATAGATCTTTTCAGATTGACCAGAGCGATCATGAGCGTCGTATTGCTGGGGTTCGTGACCCGAATTGTGTGCAAGGTTGGTGCCCTTGGCCTGATCCGCTTCATAGAGCCGGGCAACGTTGCTATGCGCACTCTTGGGCGTATCCACATCCTTGTTATTTCCAGTGCCATCGAAATACACTGTGAAATGTAACTTGTCGCTCATGTCATATCCCTATGATCAGTCTTTAGCGAGTAGTAGCGCTTTGGCGTGCCCGTTTGAAGTACTCAGTTGGCAGGGGTGTTCAAGGTTTCTATCAGGCTCTGGATACTATTGCCCGCGCTTTCCAGGTAACTTCGTTTAAAATCCCTGCTCAAATTGTTCAGAGGCGATTTGATCAACGCGTCACCAGCCGCACGTATGGTAAACGCGTTGAATTCCTTGGCCATCGCCTTGACGCTCTCAGCTCGGGCCGATGGATCATCATATGGTTTTTGGTACCACGTCGAAATCTGGTAATCCACAGCTTCGGATTGATAGGCAGCGGTCAGATGATTAAAAAGGTCGAAAAGAGATTCCCGCGCAAGTGTCGGGTCTAAATTGTTTTCCTTGAACACACGCTCGACACTCTGGCACGCTGCGGTCGCGAGTTCCGCGTTGGTGTAGCCCTGCATGGGCGGAAACACGCCTTCAGGCAGTTTCATGTCAGGGGTATAGGGTTGGTACTGGCCATGATTTTCTGGCATGGAAATCTCCTTGGCTTGAAGTGCAGATGAAGTTGTAGATAGAAGCACACAGCCCCCCAGAACCAGAGGTATGAGCGATCCCAGGCGAAACCGCGACCAAATATCGTTGATGCGGAAATCGGCGTTACCTAATTTGAGTGCCTTCGCGTTGAAAGTTGCATCGTTCAATCTTGGACTCCCTGCATAGGCCTCTTGGCAGGTACCTGTTTGATGCTGAGTCGCAGCTCAAGCCGCCTTGCGTGGGCGAAGAATACCGAGAAAACGGCGGCCAGGGACCACCCGTCAATTTGGGCCACATTAACGGCCGCTTCGTGACCGCGCCATGCAGGATTACGCAATGTGTGACCCGCTATCACCTAATCCCTCCCCCGTGCTCCGTCACCAGCCCACGGGGCACATAAGCAGACGTTGGGGCGGGTTGCGGTGTGACCGGCTGCCGCATGGCAGCCGCCTCCAACGGTGCCGTTTCGACAGCCGCAACCGGAGCCTTGCTCGGCACACCGGAGAACACCGCGCCCTGTGCCACCTGCTGCGTGGCGAAGCGTGCATCGAGCCAGTCGGCCCACCAAGCCGCGCGACGCATCACCTGCTGGCGGTAGCGCGCATTGATCGCTGGCGTGCGTGAATGATAGTTGGCTACCCGCGTCCACAGGTCGCCGCGGTCGTTACGCACATGGCCACGCAGGCGCCAGGCCGCCAGGTCGTAGGAATAGCAGCCACCCTGTTCGACATCCTCGGGGGTGATGCCATAGCGCGAGAGTTCGCGCAGGTACGAGGTATTGAACTGCATGGGCCCCACGTCGTAGGTGCCGTTGCGGTTGCGCACCCACTGGCCCGGCTTGCCGCCCTCCTGGGCGGCCACGGCGAGGACGATATTCACCGGCAACTCGTACTTCACGGCGGCCATGATCGAACAGGCGATCGGCTCGCTGAGGGCCGGTGGCGGTGCGTCGGCAACGAATGGCATCCCGGGCGCGCCTCAGATGACCTTGCCGAACTTGTTGTTGATCGACCTGGTCGCGCTCGGGTCGGCCTTCGGACAGCTGTCGAGGAAGGACTTGCGGGCGTCAGCGGTCTGGCTCAGCTTGATCTTGCCTTTCTTCCGCTTGACGATGCTGAAGTAGTCGGCGACTGGGCCATCGCAGTTTGCCACCACGCCGGCGCCCTTGAGCTTGCCCCACATGCACAGCACAGTGGCACAAGGATCGCGGGCTTCGGCGGGGAGGGCGATGGCGAAGGTGGCGGTCAGTAAAGTTGCCGATAGTAGTTTTGCAATGGCCATGCGAACTCCTTGTCTAGGCTTTTTCCTGTTTGCTGTCGCGATAGGCTGCCACCTCGGCAGCCGGGTCAAAACTTCGGCTGGATGAAGCAGTGTCCAGCTTGGTCGCGTTGCTGGACCCGGGTTTGGAAATCTCTGCAGCCAGTTTCCCAGCGAAGCTCTTGTCGATACGCGACTGGGCCATCCGTCCCATGCCGGAGAGCAGACTGGCGCCCATATCGAGAGCGACACGACCAGCAGTACCTGCCTTGCTGGATAGGCCACCGTCGCTCCTTCCAGCGGTCCCCTTGGTTTGAGTCGCACCGCTGGATGACCCAACTGTCTCGACGCGACCGCTCCCGCCAGCCGCTTGAGCCAAAGCCTCGGAACTGCCGGCGGATGCGCTTTCCGTGGATCCTCCTGGACTATCCTGCATCGACCCACCCGCACTGGCCTCGGAGCCAGCGCCAGCAGAACCCTCCGAACCGGCGCCAGAGTTTTGCTCACCAGCAGCGGACGCTTCACCTGCCATCGCTGACATCGAAGAGAGCGCAGAGTCCGCCCGCCCCCCAAGGCTCCCAGAAGCTACCGATGCCAACCCCATGACGCCACTCAATGGGGTGGCTCCGCCAGCACTATTATTGGTACCTGCACTATTGCTACCCGCGCTGCTGTTACCGCCAGCACTGCCACCACCGCCCAGCATTCCGGAGATACGCGAAGCGATATCTGTGCCTGCTGCCACACTGGATTGCGAACCTTTGAATGCCGAATACATGGATTGCGCCGCACCGGCCATATTACTCGCCATGGACATGGCCGTTGAAGCAGCGCCAGCGGCAGCGCCGGCAACGGCGCCTGTGCTGAACGAGCCAACAGAACCTGCTGCGCCGCCACCGCCAGGGATCAAGCCGGCAACCATATTGGGCAAACTGTGAATCAGCATGGCGAGCACAAGGGCCACAACGCAAATGACCAGAAGCTGGCTGATCGACGCACCGTTGGCTATGTCTGCTAAGTGGCCATTAACTACAGACGTAGCAATCCCGATCATCAGGGTCATGGTCAGTAGCTTCATTCCAAGCCCGGCCACGGTACGGAAATAGCCCATGGCGATCTCGGACGTCCAGCGCGAGCCACCGAAGCCAAGCACAAACATGCCGGCGTAGGCCATAATCCACGCGGTTACTAGGACAAGAAGAACATTGGCAGCCACTGTGGCCAAGCACACCAAAATGATCAGGGAAACCAGAATGATCCCAATGCTATCGATAGGGTGGCGCATGCTCAAGCTCTTGAATGACCGCTCCAGAATATCGAATGCAATATCTACGGGCGTAGAGGGATTTAGCTCCGCCACCCCACCAGCCTTGGCCCCGATGGTCATCATCGAGCGGATAATACTCATGGCATATTCTGGTCCGTTGCGCAGTAACCACAGGTAAAAACCTGTAAAAATGCAGAACCGAAGAAATTCAGCAAAGAACTCACCGATATCTGCTTTACGTAGCGCCATGAAGCCGAAGGTCCAAACAAGGGAAATGGTGGCCAAGGTCCAGAACAACCAGGTTGCATAACCCTGGATGACGCTGGCCCAACCATTGGTAGCTTGCTTGAACTTGTCGACCACATCGTTCAGGACCCCTGAGTCGGCTGCCGCTGCCGTTTGCGAAAGCAATAGCAAAGACAGCAAAGCCACCCACCAGAGGACGCGCTGTCTCATGGTGTGTAACCCTTGCTCTTGCTGCGGTCAGTAGGACCGCCCATGTCCCAGAAATCTTTGGACTGCTGTTCTTGCTCCTTGGCCTTCTTTTCAACTTCAGAATCCCAGCAGCCGCTCAGCATTACAGCGGACAAGACAACGAGAACGGCGATATTGATAGCGTGTTTCATGGTGTATACCCCTTGCTTTTGCTGCGGTTGGTTGCGCCTCCCATGTCCCAGAACTGCTCGCTAGCAGCCTGATGCTGGGCATCCTTGTCGGCTTCAGCTTGCATCTTGGTGGCGAGTGCGTTCTGTTGAGCCATCAGCAGAGCACGTATTTGCAATAACTGGTTGGCTTGTTGGCTTGCCAACTGGTTGGCATAGCCGATGGCTTGCATCTGCCCCTTCGCATCTTGCGCATCTCGTTGTAGGTCCTGAAGCCTGTCAGAATCGCGCCGGATATTGGCCTGCTGTTGCTCGAGGCCTTGGAACATAGCGTCATTGGCCTTTTTCTGACTACGGCTAGCCTGTTCCTGGCTCTTTTCCAGATTAGCCCGCTCGGCATCAGAGCAGCCCGATGCAGTGAAGCATGGGCTATTTCTGTAATAGTCGAGGTCTTGGAATTTGCTCAGGTACTGCTCCAGGCTACCCGCCTGTTGCTTGTAGTACTCCAAAGTGTCGGTAGCGGCTGTTAGCTTTTTTATGGTGTCCTGCGCTTGCCCCCAGATGTTCGTCACAGGTGCCGCAGTGTTCTGCAACATGTTGGCGTACTGTTCCTTTTGCGTTGTGAACTGCTGTACCTGAGTCAGAAATTGATCTGACTGCATTTTGTACTCTTCGATCTGCTTAATTGTCTGCGCGATGCTTTCGGCCATTGTGACCTGATTCAGGGCAACGTTCGCCCCATCGATAACAGGAATACCGGCTTGAGCCTGCAAGGTGAATCCCAGACCGGCCAACAGCGCAATCGCAGGTTTCACTAACGTCGTAGACTTCATGTTCCTCTCCTTGGCGTGTGTCATCAGTAATCGAAGGACTGGTAAGGCTTCGAGAACGTCAGGTCCTTGGTTACCATCACGTTGAAGCGATACCCCGGACGAATCTCCAGCGTGGGCGCAATGTTCAGGTTCTTCGCAATCATCTGTGCGGTAACCTGGCCGAGTTGCTGGCCGAGCGCTTCACTCATGGCGCTGCTGGCCGTCTCGCGGTCGGAGCTGTCGCTACTGGCGCGGTCCTGGCTCAGGCTGATACCGGCGACGATGCCGGACATCAACAGGGCCGAACCAAAGATCCGTACGTAGTGGTTGTTCACCTGGTCTTCGAAACCTGAGTACCCCCCCATGTCCGCGCCTGGCATCGAGCCGATGTCCATCGCCTTGCCATCAGGGAAGATGATGCGCTGCCAAGCTACCAGCACGCGCTTCTGACCGTAGGCAACATCGCTGGAGTAGCTGCCGACCAAGCGCGAGCCTTGCGGAAGCAGCAGGTGCTTGCCGGTGGCGGTGTCGTACACAGCCTGTGATATCTGGGCCATGATCTGCCCCGGCAAATCGGAATTGATACCGGACACCAGCATGGCTGGGATAACAAAGCCTGCACGCAGTTCATAGGGGCTGCGTGGCGCCTCAGGGCTGGCATCCAGTCGCCAGCGATCTTCGCCGGGGGTGCTGCCGAACTGCTTGTAGTCCTTGCCGCCGCTGGCCGAAGCCTGCATCAGGAATGGCGAGTCGCTTTCTGCTCCGCCACCGCCGCCCGCGCCCGCGCCAATGCCGGCAGAGCGCAACTCGGCCAGTCGGGCCTTGAAGGCTGCATTCGGATCGCTGCGCGATTGTTCATCCAGGCGTTGACGCGCGGCAGCGATACGGGCCAGGGCGTCCTGCTGGCTGAGCGGACCACCAGCACCACCAGCAGCACTCGAGCCCGCGCTGCGCGGCGCCGTTACCTGCACGGTGCTGCGTGCCTGAACGGCTTCCTGGAGCTGCTGCATCTTCATGCGCCGAATGCGCTCGAGCTCTTCGGCATTGACATCTGACAGCATTTCACGCGGTGGCATGGGCGGTGCGTCGAGGTTGGACGGTCGCACAACTTGCAGGGCGGCCGGCTGGGCTTGCGTGTTGTCCAGCACCGGAACAGCCGGCGGCTCGGCCTTGCTCGGGATGATGCCATCCGAATCGATGCCGTTGATCTGCTGGGCAAACAGGCTGCTGTTGCCGGCTTTTTCAGCTTCCTTTTCCACCGGCTTGTTCTGCTTCTCCGCACGATCGGCTGCGACCAGCAGCATGATCAGCAAGAAGGTCATGGCAGCACCGCCAATGATGTACATCGGCCAGTTGTTGACCCGGCGCACACCGGCGTTGCGGTTCAGCTTGCCGGGGGACGCATCCGGAGACATGGCGTCGTTCATGTTACTCATCGCTCGTCACTCCTTGCGCACCCAGGCACCTGCGGCCAACAGGCGGCCGTTCTGTACCGCGTAGACGCGGCTCAGGGATTCACGCCCGACCAGCAGGGTGACGCGGAACAGCTCGCTGTCCTTAGGCGCATCGACGATATAGTTGACTGGCAGCGGCGCAACCGTACCGGCCGGCGTTGGCGCAGGCTGGGCCTTGGGGTCGAATTCCTGCACCGAGAAGCCGGCAGCGCGCAGCGTGCTCACCAGCGAGGCGCCATAGCCATCGGGGGTTTCCTGGTTGATCCGCAGGCGCGTGCTGGCCGGTGGGTGAACCACGGCCAGCTGGCGCACAGTGGCACCGGCCAGCTGCTGGTTGATTGCCGGCGTGGTGCGCTCGGCGAAGTTGCCATATGGGCCGCTTGCGCAGGCGGCGAGCCAGAGGGGGGCGAACAGTGCAATCCATGCGCGCATATCATTTACCCCGCTGGATGGTGATACGGTCCTGGGACTTGCCGACACCGGCAATCAGGATGGCCTTGTCGAAGACGGTGTCGACGATGTAGCGGTCGCCCTGGATGCGATAGTTGACCATCACGGTCTCGTCATCGCGGAACCAGCCACCGTCCTTGCGCACCACCAACAGCGACGGTGCTTCGGTCTGGGCCATGCTGCGCGGCATCTGGATGATGGTCTTGCTGCCATCGTTGTAGACACGCACCGGCTTCCACGAGGTATCGCCACTGACGGTGTATTCGAAATTCAGGTTGCCCAGGTACTCACCGGTTTCCGGGATGGTCGCCTTCTTGCGCTCGGTCGCTTCGCGGGTCTTGATCAGGTTCCATTTCGCCAGTGCCTCTTCCGGATAGGTGAAGGCGACCTGAGGCATGTACTGGGTACGGTGCGAGCGCAGCTTGAAGTGGTAGGTGCGACGGTTGGTGGTGACCACCAGGGAGGTTTCCAGACCCACATCCATCGGCTTGATGATCAGGTGCTGGACCTCGCTCTCGCCCATGCCGGTGATGGCCGGCTCGACCGTCCAGCGTGCAGTGTCGCCAAGGTTGATCGAGTTGACCTGCTCACCGGCTTGCAGGGCGATGTCGCAGACCTGCAGCACGGCACAGACGATACTCGGCTGTTGGGCGCCGTAGATGAAGCGGGCGGTACCGTCGCCGCCGTCCACTGGCTTGATGCCGGTGGCGCTGGCCTGCTGCCAACGCTGGGAAATGGCCAACGCGGCCTTCTCTTGCGGCGTGAGGGTCGGATTGGCATCGGAGAAGTACAGATCGGCCTGGCTTGTTCCTGGCGCGGCCTGCGCGAACGCGGGCAGGAGTGCCGCGAGGATGGCGCAAAGGTAACGGTTCATGGTCGGTCCTTCAGAGTTGCTTGGACCAGGAGAAGTCGCGCACGTAAGTCCCGATCGGGTTCATCCGTATTTGCTCTTCGCTGGTCTGGGTAGTGGGTTCGGCGGTATAGGTGGTCACCAGGGCACGCCAGTTGGCCTTGCTCTTGATCAGGCCCTGGCGGTCACGGGTGACTTCTTCCCAATCGACCTGCCAGGTTTCCGGGGTCTGCTGCATGACCGAGCGGATATCGACGCTGACGGTTTCCTCGGCTGCACGCAGGAACGGGCTCGATTCCTTGGTGCCATTGAGCCACTCGTTCATCTTCTGCGTTGCCGCGTCGTTCGGCGCCAGCAAGGCGTACAGGCGGAAGATCGATTTGCGCAGAAGCGCGACATCCGGTGTAACGGTGCGGGCATCCGCGATAAACAAGGCCACCTGTGACTTCACCACCCGCAGGTCGACGGGCTGGGCCACCTGCGCCGGCGCGACTGCCATCGGTTGGCCGAGCTTGTCGACTTCCACGACGTAAGGCACGAACTTGGACTGGCTACCGATATGGATGATGCCGCCGACACCGGCGAGGGCGACCATCATCGAAAGGATGCCTACCACCTGCCAGGACTGACGCGAAGTCACCACGCTACCAACATGGTCGTTCCACGTACGACGGGCGGTCAGGTACGGGTTATCGAGCACGGCGCCCTTGGGTCCGGCCGTGTTGCTTTCACCGTTCGTGGCGGAAGCCTTGGCGGGGCGTTTCATGACCATCCCCTTGATGCTTTCAGCGAGGCTCATGCGGCCACTCCATAGTCGTTCAATCTGAGGCCCCTGGCCGCCAGCCACTCGGCCACCCAGCCATCACCGAACTTGGCTTCCAGGCGCTTGATGGCGGCCACCGACTCTTTGTCGGAGGAGCCGACGAAGGCCAGCGCCAGCGGGCCCAGGGCCAGGTCGTAGAGGCGTCGGCCGTTCTCCGACACGTAGTAGTACTGGCGCTTGGGAATAGCGGTGGCGAGGATTTCGATCTGCCGGGCGTTCAGCCCCATGCGCCGGTAGAGGGCAGCGGTGTCCTCGTCGCGGGCATAGACGTTGGGCAGGAAGATCTTGGTGGCAGTGGACTCGACGATGACATCGAGGATCCCCGAGTTGGCCGCGTCCGACAGGCTCTGGGTGGCCATCAGCACCAGGCAGTTGGCTTTACGCAATACCTTGAGCCACTCGCGGATTTTCTCGCGGAAGGCAGGGTGACCGAGCATCAGCCAGGCTTCGTCGAGAATGATCACCGCGGGCTGCCCCTTGAGTGCGCATTCAATGCGGCGGAACAGGTACAGAAGCACCGGCAAGGCGTACTTGTCGCCCAGGTTCATCAGTTCCTCGATCTCGAACACGGTGAAGTCGGACAGCGCCAGGCCGTCTTCCTCGGCATCGAGCAAGTGGCCCATCGTGCCGTCGACCGTGTACTGGCGCAGGGTTTCACGCACGGCCTCGTCCTGCACGATGATGCAGAATTCGGACAGGGTGCGGGAGCCGTCGCGGTACATGGTCATTACCGCATGGCCGATCTCGTTGCGCTGCGCCGCAGTGGTTTCCAGGCCATTGAGCGCCAGCACGGTGTCCAGCCATTCCATCGCCCAGGCGCGGTCGCCCTTGGTTTCCAGGAATTGCAACGGGCAGAAGGCCAGGCGCTCGTCGTCTGCCGCCACGGTGAAGTGACGACCGGACAGACCTCCGCTTTCAGCACGAATACCGGCCGCCAGCGGGTACATGGACATACCCTTGTCGAAGGCGAAAATCGACATGCCCTGATAGCGACGCAGCTGGGCCGCAATCAGTGCCAGGTGTGTCGACTTGCCAGCGCCGGTCGGGCCGAACATGAAGGTATGGCCCAGGTCCCGCACATGCAGGTTCAGGCGGAACGGTGTGGCACCGCTGGTCACGCAGTGCATCAGCGCTGGCGACAGGGGCGGGTAGAGCGGGCAGGGCGCATCGGCACTGCCGGTCCAGATGCTGCTGGTAGGCAGCAGGTCGGCCAGGTTGAGGGTGTTGATCAGTGGCCGCCGCACGTTTTCCACGCCGTGCCCAGGCAGGCTGCCAAGGTAGGCGTCGAGCGTGTTGATCGATTCGATGCGGGCGGCAAAGCCCATGCGCTCAATGGCTTTCTCGACCTTGCGGGCAGCTTCTTCCAGCTGGGCACGGTCCTCATTCATGAGCACCACCACACTGGTGTAGTACCCCTGCGCAACCAGGCCGCTATTGACTTCGGCAATCGCGTCGGCGGCGTCCTGCACCATGGCCAGGGCGTCCTGGTCGATGTTGCCATTGTTGGTATTGAATACCTGGTCGAAGAAGCCGCGCACTTTCTGCTTCCACTTCTTGCGGTACTTTTCCAGGTGCTGGACCGCCTCATGGGTGTCCATGAAAATGAAGCGGCTGGACCAGCGGTATTCGCAAGGCAGTTCAGCCAGCGCCGCGAGAATGCCGGGGGCTGACTCCAGCGGGAACCCTTCGATGGCCACTACCTGGACGAAGTTGCGACCAATTTTGGGTACTACGCCCCCCCAAAGTTCCTTGCCGCCGATGACAGCATCCAGGTACATCGGGTTGCTTGGCAGCAGGACCGGCTGGCTTACACCAGTGACACAGAACTGCACCCAGCTGAGCAGGTCGTCATGGGTGATCTCGGCACCTTCCTCGGTGACCATGCGGTTGCCTTTCAGGCGCGTCAACTTGAGCACCGAGGAAAGGCTGCCTTCAACGCCGAGACAGTCACGCTTGAATTGCTCGATCAGGTTACGTGTACGAGCCTTGGCGTCTGGCGGCGCAGTGTCGTCGTCGAACATCAGTTCAACGAATTTCTGTTGCGCCAGCATCGGTGGGAAATAGGTGAGGGTCAGCACGAAGTAACCTTCGTACATGGTCCCTAGCGATTCGAAGTACGCACGGCGTTCTTCGTCGATGGCTGCAGTCAGGCTGTCAGCGAAGTGCGAGACACCTTTCGCAGAGTAGTTCGACGCCGGACGGCGTACCGCATCGACGTGGATCATCCAGCCGTTACCCAGGCCGGCCAAGGCCTGGTTGATGCGCAGCGAAACCAGTTCGCGCTGCGCTTCGGTGCTGCTGGCGTTGTCATCACCGCGGTACAGCCAGGCGGCCATGAAGGCGCCGTTCTTGCCCACGATAACGCCATCGTCGACCATCGCCGCATGGTTTAGCAGGTCGGCGAGGCCAGCGTCTTTCGAGCGATGCTTCTTCAGCTTGAGTTCGGCATCCACCTGCAGCAAGCGCTGAACCAGCAGCAGTACCAGCAAAGCACCGAGGGCAGCGATGGCATACGCAATACCTTCGATCATTTGTATTGACTTCCCTGACTTGGAGGATTGTCCCTGAACGGCGTGCTACGCGCCGGGTAATAGGACTTGTAGCGGCGATGGCGCAGGTAGACGTGACGCATCTTCGGGTCGGCCTTGGCCATGACGCGGAGCACGAACAGGGCACCGAACCACAGCACCAGGCCGACCACGGTTGCCCGAACTTCCTGGGCACTGAAGATCAGCGCGAAGGCGAGCAACCCGGAAAACATCACCAGCTCGCGATCCCCGCCCATGAACAGGTTGTCCCGGTTTCCGGCCCGCCGGATGGGAATCGTGCGCAGGGTCATGGTTCAGACCTGACCTTGCACCGGACCATACTGCGGCAGCAGCTGCGCCAGCTCGGCGCTGGTGCCGAAGAAGGTGGTCATGATGTTGTTGGCGCCAACGATAAGTGCCATTACCAGCACCAGGAAGATCAACGTACGGAAGAAGCCATTGAGGTCACCGCCGAAGATCAGGACGCCCCCCGCGACCACAATGCCGATGATCGACAGGGCGAAAGCAACAGGGCCGGTAACCGATTGACGCAGAGAGGTCAGCCAGCTCTCATAGGGCAACGAACCACCGGTGCTGGAAGAGGCGAAGGCGTTTTCCGGAGCCACCATCACAGCCAGCATCAGGAAGCTGAAGGCCAGGTAACCGAAGGTTTGGGCGTTGAAGCGGAACAGCGAGGTACTGGCTTGCATGTGCGATATTTTCCTTAAAGGTTGCGCATGAGGTAACGGCCGTTTTCGTACCCGGAAACCTCGAGGATCTCCTGGACGCGACGGCCTTCTGGGGTTCTGGCGATGGAAATGACGACATGAACCGCTTCGCCAATCAGCGGCTCGATCTCGGCTGGGGCCGATTTGTTGCGGGAAACCAGGGACTTCAGACGGGTCAGCCCCTCGCTGGCGCTGTTGGCATGCAAAGTAGCCGCGCCACCGGGGTGGCCGGTGTTCCAGGCATCGATCAGGTCAAGCGCCTCTTCGCCACGCACTTCACCGACCAGGATGCGATCGGGGCGCATGCGCAGGGACGTTTTGAGCAGGTGGGTCATGCTCACGTCCACGGTGGTGTGGTACTGCACGAAATTCTTCGCCGCGCATTGAATCTCGCCGGTGTCCTCGATGATGAACACGCGCTCGCTGGGGAACTCGACGACCATTTCGTTGATCACCGCGTTGACCAAGGTGGTCTTGCCGGTACCGGTACCACCGATCACCAGGATGTTGCGGTGCTCGCGGATGGCGCGCTTGATCGCATCGCACTGGGCAGGCGTCATGATCGACGATTCGACGTACTGGTCGAGGGTGTAGATGGCCACTGCCTTCTTGCGGATGGCGAAAGTGGCTGCGCGCACGACCGGCGGCAGCTGGCCGGCGAAGCGCGAGCCGTCCAGCGGCCATTCGCCTTCGAGCAGTGGCTTGCTGCGGGTCACTTCCTTGCCATGGAAGCCGGCCACCGTCTTGATGATGGACTCGGCCTGCGCCGGGCGCAGGTCGCCAATGTGCTTCATCGGCTGGCCCAGCTGCTCGAGCCAGAGTTTGCCGTCACCATTGCACATCAGCTCGACGGTCTGAGGGTCGTTGAGCGCATCGATGATGAGCGGGCCGGCATCGCGCTCCAGCTTTTTCCTGGCGCGATCTTTCAAGCTGGCAGTTTCTGCAGTTTCCACACTTAATCGTCCATGAAAATGATGCCCGCCCCCATTCATGGGAAGGGCATTAAAGCTCCCTGCTGCAGCTCATCGAACTTGAGTGAATCGAAGCCTTCTTGGCTCCATCGAACTGGCGACCGAGCAAAAAATTCGCTGATCAATGAGCGGCCATTTAGAAAGGCGCGGAGATTACCGGAGCGAATTTTCCTACACAATTAGTACCAAAATGCCACCACGCTGCCCCACCAAGACCGCTCTGAAAGGGCTCAAAACCAAGGTTCTAGCGCTCTGTCGCATCAATTCGTAATGAAATTGCCTTCACGTTTTGCTAGAAAAACATGACGCAGTTCACATTTAACCGCGACGTATTCTTACCTGACTTGCGCATGAACTCGAGCAGTTCACCAATCAAGGTCATATTGTGATCACGCGTAACTGTTCAAAGATCAACAACCCATCAGAGCAATGGCAACTGGCCACCTGGAGGACTGAACTTCGTACAGTCAAGTACTTGGGAATCTCGCCCTTCGAAATCCAGTTTGCGCATGGTCTTGGCGAAGCGTTGAGCCAGCAATTCGGCAAATACCCCTTCACCGCGCATGCGCACACCAAACCGGCTGTCATACAGCTCGCCACCGCGGCTCTGGCGGATCAGGCTCAACACATGCGCCGCCCGCTGCGGGTAATGGTCCTGCAGCCATTGCTCGAACAACGGCGCCACCTCCAGCGGCAGGCGCAACATCATGTAGGCCGCGCTCTGCGCGCCAGCCTCCCTGGCCGCCTCCAGCAGGCGCTCCAGTTCACTGTCGTTGATCATTGGAATCATCGGCGAACACAACACGCCCACTGGCACCCCCGCCTCGCGCAACACGCGGATCGCTCGCAAGCGCGCCTTGGGTGACGCCGCACGCGGTTCCAGTACCCGTTTCAGGTCATCGTCCAGCGTGGTCAGGCTGATCATCACCCGCGCCAGGCGCTGGCGGGCCATCTCGGCCAGCAGGTCAAGGTCGCGCAATACCAGCGAACCCTTGGTGACGATGGTCACCGGGTGGCGAAAACGCAGCAGCACTTCGAGCAGGCGCCGGGTCAGCAGTTGCTCCCGCTCGATCGGCTGGTACGGGTCGGTATTGGAGCCCAGGTTGATCGGTGCACACACGTAACCCGGTTTGCTCAGTTGTTGCGCGAGCACCTCGGCGGCATTGGTCTTGGCAATCAGCTTGGTCTCGAAATCCAGGCCGGGGGAAAGGTCCCAGTAGGCGTGGGAAGGGCGGGCATAGCAGTAAATGCAACCATGCTCGCAGCCACGGTAAGGGTTGATGGAGCGGTCGAAGGGCAAGTCGGGCGAGGTGTTGCGGCTGATCACCGACTTGGCCATCTCTACCCGTACCTCGGTGCCCTGGGTTTGCGGTACCTCCTGGTACCAGCCGTCATCCTCCGCCACAGAATGGCTGGGGGCAAAACGGTTGTGCGGATTGTGCGCCGTGCCACGGCCCTTGTGTGGTACTGGTGGAATCATGGCTCACCCCAAATACTGTATTCATATACAGTATCGTGCATGCCTGATTCTTTCCAGCACCTCCGGTCAGCGGCCCCTCACTTCAGCCCGTGCCAACGCAGGTAAGGCAGCTGGCTCGCTTGCCGGCCAAGGAAAACCTCGATGCCTTCACGCAACGGGCGCGATGCTCCCGGGGCAAGCAGCGTCTCCTGCAGCGCCCTGCCTGTGGCCCGATCCAGCAGGCCTTGGGCCTCGAAGCGGGTGAACAGGTCGAAGGCGTGCACATCTGACCATAGATAGGCGTAATAGCCGGCGTCGTAGCCGTTCACCAGATGGTCGAAGGCATGCGCCGGGTGTTCGAAGTCGGCCAGGGGCCAGTAGCCACAACACTCACGGGCGTCGCCCAGGCGCTGCTCAAGGGACCGGCCATCATTCGGCGTGCCATGCAGGTCCAGGTCGAACAGTGCCAGGCTCAGATCGCGCGCGGTTTCCTCCACGCCTTGCTGCCGCAAGCGACGCAGGCACTCATCGACCCGCGCCCGGGTAAGCTGGCTGCCATCGCGCTGGTGCGACGAGATCGCCACCAGGTAATCCGCGTCCCAGACCCAGCGCTCGAACAGCTTGCCGAACAACTCCACGCCATCGGTGCCGAGTTCGGTGACGTTGGACATCACGTGGTTGGTCGTGCGCACCAGCAAGTGGTGCAAGGCATGGCCAAACTCATGGAACAGCTTGCGCAGTGACAGATGGTCCAGCAACGGCTGGCTACCCGGCAGCGCTGCTGGCACGTCGCTGTAGACCACCACCGAGGCCGCCTGGTAGATCCCCTCGGCATCGACCCGGCGGTTGCGAATGTAGGTAGTGAACACCGAGTCAGGCTGCTTGCCGGCATGCTGTACGGCGTCCAGGTAGAGGAAACCGATCAAGGCGTTGTCCTGCCACACCTCGAACGGTTGCACACTGTCATCCCAGGTTGCCAGCGGCCTGGCCTGCAGCGTCACGCCAAACAGCTTCTCCGCCAGTTGCTGCAACGCGCCTACCACAGCATTCAGCGGGAAGTATTCGCGCAAGGCTTCGGTGGAAAGCACCGAGCGCGACGAGGCCTGCAGGTAGGCAATGTCCCAGGGTTGGACGTTCCCCAGCCCCTTGGCTGCGGCCTGGCGCTGCATATCTGCGCGCCGCTGCAACATGGCCGGCCGTACATGGTCGGCCAGGTCATGAAGAAAGCCGTGCACCTGGGCAACCGAACCCGCGCTCTTCACATGCAGGCTCTGCTCCAGATGGCTGGCAAAGCCGAGCAGGTGGGCCTTTTCTTCCAGCAGCCTCGCCAGTTGCTCCAGGTGCGAGCGGTTGTCCTGCTGCAGGCCAAGGCCGACGCCTCGGGTGTTATAAGCCCGGTACACACGCTCACGCAGCTGCCGGTTGTCAGCATGCTTGAGCACGGCATCGGTGGTCACGCTTTCACACGCAATCAACCAGCCGGGTTTACCCGACTCCCGTGCCCTTGTAGCCAGCTCGTCACGGATACGTTGAGGTACACCGCTCAGTTCGGATTCATCCGTGACGCTCAGCCCTGGCCGGTTGATGTTGCTGCGAAACGCCTCGCGCGCAGCGCTAATCTGTTTCAGGAGTTCGGCCAGGCGTACCTTGCCTGCAGGGGCGAGCGATGCACCACTGGCGGTGAACTTGTCCAGATGCCAGCGCAACGTGGCGCGTTTCTGGGCATCCAGTTGCTTGCCGATGTCGCTGTTGGCCAAGCGCTCATACAGGGCCTGCAGTGCGGCGTTGGTGAACTTCTGTTCGAACCGCTCCGTGGCCTTGGCGAAGAACTCGATAATGGCCGCGGCCCAGGCTTCATCCCGATCAACCAATGGCGAGGCAGCGTACAACACCGCCAGCAGCTGGCTATCCAGCCCGTCCACCGCCAGCACCATGTCATCCCAGGTTGGCATGGCCTGCTGATCGAGGAGGATGCGTTCGATGCCTTGCTCGTGCGCCAACAGCACGTGTTCAAAGGCAACTTGCATGTTTTCAATGGTGATCGCCGGATAATCGACGGGGATATGGCTATTTTGCAGAAGTGGGTTGTCCATGGCGCAACACCTTGCTCGTAGAAAAGAGCAGGCGAGCTTGCATGGCCAGCGTGCAGCAGGTGGCCTGACTATCTACCACCCGGGCACGGCGCCCGGGCGGCACGACGGCTTTATTCAGCCGGCTTCTTCAGCTTCGGGTTGGGGAAGAACTGCACCGTCTGTACCTTGGCCGGCGCGGCTTTCGGTTCCAGATGGTTGACCCGGGTGCCGAGTTCCTTCGGCACCGACAAGCCCTGCTCGTTGAGGGTGTCGGTAAAGCCGCAGGCCACGCACTCGCGGTGTGGTACGCCGTCTTCGTTCCACATCATCAACTTGTCGCTCTCGCTGCACGCCGGGCATACCGCCCCGGCAATGAAGCGTTTCTTGGTCTTGTTCACGGCTACCTCGCTCATGCTGCAGCGTCCTCGCTCAGGCCACTATGGCGCAGCAAGGCATCAATGGAAGGCTCACGGCCACGGAAGTCGACGAACAGCTCCATCGGCTCGCGCGAGCCACCGCGTGCCAGTATCGCCTCGCGGAAGGCGCGACCGGTCTCGGCGTTCAGCACGCCTTCTTCCTCGAAGCGCGAGAAGGCGTCAGCCGACAGTACCTCGGCCCATTTGTAGCTGTAGTAGCCCGCCGCGTAACCACCAGCAAAGATGTGCGCAAAGCTGTTGGGGAAGCGGTTGTACGCCGGTGGGCGTATGACCGACACCTCGTCGCGTACGCCTTCGAGCACCTGCAGCACGCTGCGGCCGTCACCATGGGTGGCATGCAGCTCGAAGTCGAACAGCGAGAACTCCAGCTGACGCACCATCATCATGCCCGACTGGAAGTTCTTCGCCGCCAGCATCTTGTCCAGCAGGTCCTGGGGCAGGGGTGCGCCGGTTTCGTAGTGGGCGGAGATCAGGGCCAGGCCTTCCGGCTCCCAGCACCAGTTTTCCATGAACTGGCTCGGCAGTTCGACCGCGTCCCAGGCCACGCCGTTGATGCCGGATACACCAGCATGCTCGATGCGGGTCAGCATGTGGTGCAGGCCATGGCCGAACTCATGGAACAAGGTGGTGACTTCATCGTGGGTCAACAGCGCCGGCTTGCCGGGCGCGGCCGGGGTGAAGTTGCACACAAGGTTGGCCACCGGGCTCTGCAGCTGGCCAGCTGCGGTGCGGCGACGGTCACGCGCGCCATCCATCCAGGCGCCGCCACGCTTGTTGGCGCGGGCGTAGAGGTCGAAGAAGAAGCGGCCGACGTGCTGGCCGTTTTCCTTGATCTCGAACAGGCGCACGTCCGGGTGCCAGCTGTCGAAGCCCTTGAGCTCGGCGATTTCGATACCGTACAGGCGCTGCACGATGCTGAACAGGCCGTTCAACACCTTGTCGATCGGGAAGTAGGCGCGCAGCGCTTCCTGCGACACGCTGTAGCGCTGCTCGCGCAGCTTCTCGCCGAAGTAGCCGGCGTCCCAGCTGGCCAGCTCAGGGCAGCCCTGCTCCGCGGCGTAGGCCTTGAGCTGCTCCAGATCCAGGGCAGCGAACGGCTTGGAACGCTTGGCCAGGTCGCGCAGGAAACTCAGCACCTGGTCGCTGGACTCGGCCATCTTGGTGGCCAGGCTCAGCTCGGCGTAGTTCTTGTAGCCCAGCAGTTCGGCCAGCTCCTGGCGCAGGCCGAGGATTTCCTGCATCACCGGGCCGTTGTCGAACTGGCCAGCATTCGGGCCCTGGTCCGAGGCACGGGTGCAGTAGGCGGCGTAAAGCTCTTCGCGCAGGGCACGGTCGCTGGCGTAGGTCATTACCGCGTAGTAGCTGGGGAATTCCAGGGTGATCAGCCAGCCGTCGAGGCCCTTGGCCTGGGCGGCGGCGGCCATCTGCGCCTTGGCCGAATCGGTCAGGCCGGCCAGCGCGGCTTCGTCGGTAACGTGCTTGGTCCAGGCCTGGGTGGCGTCGAGCAGCTGGTTGGAGAAACGGCTGCCCAGCTCGCTGAGCTTGCTCTGCACTTCGGCGTAGCGCTGCTGTTTATCAGCCGGCAGGTCGATACCCGACAGGCGGAAGTCACGCAGGGCATGCTCGAGGATAGTCTTTTGCGCCGCGTCGAAGCCGGCGGCCTCCGGGCTGTCGATCAGCGCCTGGTAGGCTTCGAACAGCGCACGGTTCTGGCCCAGTTCGGTAGAGTAGGCGCTCAGCGCCGGCAGGCACGACTCGTAGGCTTCGCGCAGTTCCGCGCTGTTGCACACCGCATTGAGGTGGCTGACCGGGCTCCAGGCGGCGCCCAGGCGGTCGTTCAGTTCGTCCATGGCCAGCACCAGGCCGGCCCAGGTCGGGTTCTTGCCCTGCTTTTCGAGGATCTCGGCAATGGCTTTACGGTTGTCGGCCAGGATCGCTTCGATCGCCGGCAACACGTGTTCGGCACGGATTTGCGAGAAGGGCGGCAGATCGTAGGACTGCAGAAGCGGGTTGTTCGCACTCACGGTTTGGATACCTTGGCAGAAGAAACACTGCCCCATCTTAATTACAATCGACGCCGACCGCAGCAGGCAGCCTGCCTATCGGCACAGATGAGAGACGCTATCATGGCCATCCGAAGCTTCCAGCAACACACTCCGAAAGTTGGGCCCAGGGCCTTCGTCGACCGGTCGGCGGTAGTGCTGGGCGACGTGGAAATCGGTGAAGACAGCTCGGTCTGGCCGTTGACCGTGGTACGCGGCGACATGCACCGCATCCGCATCGGCGCGCGCACCAGCGTGCAGGACGGCAGCGTGCTGCACATCACCCACGCAGGTCCCTTCAACCCGGACGGTTTCCCGCTGATCATCGGCGACGAAGTGACCATCGGCCACAAGGTCATGCTGCATGGCTGCACCCTGGGCAACCGCATCCTGGTCGGCATGGGCAGCACCATCATGGACGGCGCCATCGTCGAGGACGAAGTGATCATTGGCGCCGGTAGCCTGGTGCCGCCAGGCAAGCGCCTGGCCAGTGGCTACCTGTACATGGGCAGCCCGGTGAAACAGGCCCGGCTGCTGAACGACCAGGAACACGCATTCTTCGCCTACAGCGCCAGCAACTACGTGAAGCTCAAGGACCAGCACCTGGCCGAAGGCTACGACCAACCTGAATGACCGCATTCGCGGGTAAACCCGCTCCCACAGGTACGGCGCCGGCCTTAGGCCCTGTGATATCCCTGTGGGAGCGGGTTTACCCGCGAAGAAGACCACGCAGCACTCAAGTGGAACTCAGTAAATGCACCAGCAAAACATCCTGTTCGACCTCGACGGCACCCTGACCGACCCTCGCCTGGGCATCACCCGCTCGATCCAGTACGCCCTGGCCAAACTGGGCATCGACGAGCCGGACCTCACCCGCCTCGAACACTTCATCGGCCCACCCCTGCTGCAGGCCTTCATGCAGTTCTACAGCTTCGACGAAGCCAAGGCCTGGGATGCGGTGAACTTCTATAGGGAACGCTTCAGCGTCACCGGCCTGTACGAAAACCTGGTGTTCGACGGTGTACCGGAGCTGCTCGAGGCCCTGAACGGCCAAGGCCGCACGCTGTACATCGCCACCTCCAAGCCGTGGGAGTTCGCCCGTGAAATCGCCCGGCACTTCGCCTTTGACCACCACTTCAAGGTGATCTACGGCAGTGAGCTGGACGGCACGCGCACCAACAAAGTCGAGCTGATTCGCCATCTGCTTGATGAAGAAGGGCTGGACCCGGCGCAGACCCTGATGATCGGCGACCGCAAGCATGACCTGATCGGTGCGCGCAGCAATGGTTTGCAGGCAGTGGCGGTGGGGTATGGGTTTGGTAGCCAGGAGGAGTTGATGGCGGAAGAACCGGCATTCCACTTTGCTACCTTGGCCGAGATGCATCAGGCATTTCTCAAGGCTTGATGGCCATTGGGGCTGCCTCGCAGCCCCAAAATCTCACCGGCTAACCATCAAGCGCCGCAACGCCGCCTTCCTCTCTTCGATCGGCAACCGCCCCAACTGCTCCACCCTCTGATAAAACCGCGCCCAATCCCCACCTACTTCGCGGAACACCGCCGCAAACGCCGGCACCCACTGGTCATACAGCCCGAACGGCAACAACTTGGCATTGTTCATCGGCCCATACATCCAGGCGTCATAACGCTTGTCGCCCCCCCACTGGCCATCCCGCAGCTGCCGGTATTCACGCCGCAAGCGCTCAAACTCCTCCTGCTTGGCCGCCCGCTTCTGCACATCATCCAGAGGCCCGGCATATATCGCCTGCAGCCGCTCGCGGCTGGCCAGCACCAACCGAATGAACTGCTCACGCTGCTGCCCCTGCTTCCCCCCAACCGCAGCAAGCCCACGCGCCACGCGCCATTGCCGCGTGCCTTCCTGCTCGACGAAGGAGGCAAACGACTCGTTGAACTCGGTGTCGTCCTGCACATAGAAGCGCTGGTGGGCGAGCTCATGGAAGATCAGCGTGGCCAGGCGCTCGTCGCTCCAGCCCACCATCGACGACAGGATCGGGTCGTCGAACCAGCCCAGGGTCGAATAGGCCTCCACACCGCCCACGTATGCATCCATGCCTTCCTGGCGCATCAACGCCGCCGCCCCACGCGCTGCGCCTTGCTGGTAATAGCCGCGATAGGCCACACACCCCGCGATCGGGAAGCAGTGAGTCACCGGCTGCAACGACAGCTCGGGGGTGGCGAACACATTCCACACCACGTAGGGCCGGCCAAGGTCGGCATACACCCGGTAGCTGCGGTTGTCCGGCAGCTTCAGCTGCTGGCTGGCAAATACCCGTGCCTGACTGGCATGTTCCAGGCGCGCGCGCAATTGCGCGGAGGTGGCCGGGTCGGCCACTACCTGCTCCACCGGCTGCCGTGCGCGCAGCAGCTGCCACTGGCCCTCGGCCAACTGCCCATAGTAGGCGGCGCTGCTGCAACCGTTCAGCAGGAGCACCGCCAGCAGCGGAACCAAACGGGTGAAAACAAGGTCGAGTGGCCCAGGACCTGAGCGCTGCATAAGAATAAGTCGAAGCATCCGGGACTGTCTGACTCGCTCAAGGCCGATTCACTCCAAGACTATCTCGCCAAGGGGGCGTTTCGCCATGCGTGCACTATTGGTCATCGGCTCACTGCTGTTGATATCCGCCTGTTCGACCTTGCCAGACCCAGACCCGAACCAGGCCTGGATCGACCTCACGCCCTACGACAACACCTCGCTGCACGCCGTGCAGGTAGATGAACGCGACTGGGCCGACAGCCGCTATTTCGAAGTACAGCCCGGCAGCCACGAGCTGACCGTGCGCTACCAGTTTCCGGTTACTCCCAGCAATATCGGCCCAGTCAAGGAGCCGTTGTGGCGTGATTGCCAGGTCAAGCTGACCTTCAAGGATTTCAGTGCCGGCCAGCGCTACCAGATGCAGGCTGGCAGCATCGGTTTCCGCCCCTGGATCAAACTCTACGACCATCAGCAGAAACTGGTTGGCCAGGGCTTGCCTGCAGGCTGCCAGCGCACCTGAACCGCACAAACGGCGCTATGCTTGTAGCGTGTAAACCGCAAGTGGAGACTTGCCATGCGCCAGCCCATGATGCTGATCGCCCTCAGTGCACTGGGGGCCTGCGCTAGCCCCTTGCCCCCCGTCGACCCCAAACAGGCCTGGGTCGACCTGTACACCATGACTCCCGGCAGGACGATCATGGCCGACCGCCTCGATGGCCAGCGCCTGGAGGATGGCCGTTACTTCCAGGTGACGCCGGGCAAGCACGAACTGGTAGTGCGCTTCGATTATGAGATCTACGGGGGCGGCCCCATGACCCAACCCAGGGACCGTACCTGCTACCTGACCGTACGCTTTGACAACTTCCGGGCCGGTGAACGCTACCGCCTGGAGGCTCGGGCGCCGGTGATGGAGCCGCAGGTGCTGCTGTATGACGGCAGCCGCAAGGTAGTGGTGAACGAGCCTAGCGAGGTGTTCTGCATTCCGTGACCTGGGGCTGCCTTGCAGCCCCGGGCTCTAGAACTTACTGATCATTCTTCTGATAAATGATCTTCTTGGATCCACCATCGCAGGTCCCGACGACCATGTTCTGGTCCTTGACCTCGCTGTTGGGCACGATTTCCAGGGTATAGGACGAAACCCCTTGGGCCTGGATCTTGGCCTCGATCTCGGCTTTGAGCTCCTCGCACGGCTTGACCGCCGCCAGCGCAGATGTGGCGACCAGGGAAGCCAACACGGCGAATGCTACGCGAATCATGAAACGGCTCCTGAAAGGGCAGCGTGCTGCCGACGCTGTTTAGACTACAGCAAACCGCTCTCATTGCACCGATTCCCTCAATCAGAGGCCAGCCGCCTACGGCAAGTTCATAATCGCAAGGCGAGCATTGAATCCGTCGAATGTGCCCATACAGAGTTGAAAAGGCCTATGGCCAAACACCTTTGCGGAGGCTCCATGACGCAGCTGCGTGACCTGAAGATTTCCACCCTCGACCTGGTACCGGTACGCGCCGACGCCGGCCCTGCGCAGTCGCTGCGCAACTCGCTGGACCTGGCGCAGCACGTCGAGCGCTTTGGCTACAACCGCTTCTGGGTGGCCGAGCACCACAACATGGACGGCATCGCCAGTTCGGCGACTGCGGTGCTGATCGGCTACCTGGCCGGTGGTACCTCGACCATTCGCGTGGGCTCTGGCGGGGTCATGCTGCCCAACCATGCGCCGCTGGTGATCGCCGAGCAGTTCGGCACCCTGGCCAGCCTGTACCCGGGGCGCATCGACCTTGGCCTGGGCCGCGCGCCGGGTTCCGACCAGATGACCGCCTACGCCCTGCGCCGCGACCGCGCCGGCGGCCCGGATGACTTCCCGGACGATGTCGAGGAACTGTCACGCTACCTCGGCCCGCGTACTGATGATCAAAAAGTGATCGCAGTGCCAGGGCACGACACCGAGGTGCCGATGTGGCTGCTCGGCTCCAGCCTGTTCAGCGCCCAACTGGCCGGCATGCGCGGCATGCCTTACGCCTTCGCCTCGCACTTTGCGCCGCGCTACATGCACGAAGCGATCCGCGTGTACCGCAACCACTTCAAGCCCTCCACCATGCTGGACAGGCCGTATGTGATGCTGGGCATCCCAATGGTGGTGGCGCAAACCGATGAAAAGGCCGAGTACCTGGCCACTTCGGTGTACCAGCGCATCCTCGCCCTAATTCGCGGGCAGAGCCTGATGCAGAAGCCGCCGGTGGAAAGCATGGATGGGCTGTGGCTACCCCATGAGCGGGATGCGGTGGGCAGCTTCCTCGGCCTGGCGATGATCGGCAGCCCGCAGAAGGTGCGGGCCAAGGTGGAAGTGCTGCTGGAGCAGACCGGCGCCGATGAGCTGATCTTTACCTGTGATCTGTATGAGCATGCGGACCGGATCCGGTCCTATGAACTGATGGCGCAGGCTCTCAAGACTGAGTGACCTTCTTCGCGGGTAAACCCGCTCCCACAGGGGTATCACAGGGCCTGAGACCGGCACCGTACCTGTGGGAGCGGGTTCACCCGCGAAGAATCCAACCCGTTAACCGCGACGGTACACAATTTCCTTGGTACCAGCCTCGCAACTACCAATTACCTTGCCTGCCGGGTCGCCCTTGTCGACGATCTCCAGCTTGTAGCCGGTGACCCCCTTGGCATCCAGCTTCGCCGCAATCTCCGCCTTGAGCTCCTCGCACGGCTTGCCCGCTGCCAGTGCACCACCCGCCAGGGTCATCAGGCCCAGCGCCAGAATCAGTTTGTTCATCACTCGCTTTCCTTGTGCAGATGAAATCAGAAAGGGCGCCCGCCAAGGCGCCCCCTTCCTGAATACCCCATCATGCCGGGCTCATCCAGCCCGACGGTGTTTCAGCTGTTGGCAATACGGAAGCCGACCTTCAGCGTGACCTGGAAGTGCGCCGCCTTGTTGTCACGGATATGACCACGGGTATCTATCACCTCGAACCACTCCAGGTGCTTGATGCTCTTGCCGGCTTCGGCCAGGGCATTGTTGATCGCCTCTTCGATGCTGGTGGTCGACGACCCCACCAGTTCGATCTTCTTGTAAGTGTGATGGTCGGTCATGAGCGCTCTCCTTGGATAACGGTGAGATTCAGCCTAGCAGCGCAGGCCGGGTTTACCTGCGAGCTGTCACCGCTGGTGAAAATTCGATCGCACTTTCGCTTCACCAGGCAGTCGCAACCTCTACAGCCCACAACGCGAAGGAGAGTCAACATGCACCGCAATTCGCTGCGTAAAACGTCCCTGGAAAGCATGGAAGCCGAAATCGAGAGCCTTCTGAAGACCCTGGAGAACCTCAAGCATGATGCTTCCGAAGAATCCCAGAAGTCGGTGAAGGCCATCCGCAGCAACGCCGAAAGCGCCCTCCGCCATTCCCGTAGCCTGCTGAGCGATGCCTACGAAGAAGTGAAACACCGTACCCGCCAGACCGGCATCGCCACCCGTGATTACGCTCAGGAACACCCCTACACCACGGCGGGTGTTGCTATTGGTGCACTGGGCCTTCTGGCAGCCTACCTGCTGTGCAAGCGCAACTAGACTAGGCGCCCTGCCGCGCCAGCTCCGCCCGTAACCACTGCGCCAGCTGCTCGGCGCGCCCGTCCGCGGCGCGCCGGGGCACCCACAGTGCCAGCGCTGCCGGGGTAGGTGAAAAGCCCCACGGCGCACTCAAACGGCCCGCCCGCAGGTCATCGGCAACCAGCGGCTGCGGTGCAATCGCCACACCCAGCCCGGCCACGGCCGCTTCCAGCAGGTAATACAGGTGCTCGAAAGCCTGGCCATAGTGGAGGGCCGCCGGCTCCAACCCCTGCTCCAGCGCCCAGGTCGGCCAGGCCTGCGGGCGCGAGGTGGTGTGTAGCAAGGCCTCGCCCAGCAAGGCCTTGGCCGGTGCGCCCTGCAAGCGCTCGAAACCGGCGAAATGCGGGCTGAGCACCGGCCCGATGCGTTCCTCGGCCAGCACATGCACCTGCATGTCCGCCGGCCACGGTGGCTCGGCATATACCAACAGCGCATCCAGCCCCGGCCGCCGCGGGTCGAGGTCGCCTTCGCCCGCCGACAGGTGCAGGCGCAGTTCTGGCAAGTCCGCCTGCAGCCGCCCCAACCGCGGGATGAACCAGCGCGCCAGCAGGCTGCCCGAGCAGCCCAGCACGAACGGCGCCTCGCTGACATCGTGGCTGAGCTCGGCACACACGCTGCGCAGCCGGTCGAAGGCTTCGCCACTGGCATCGCGCAGACGCACGCCGGCATCTGTGAGTTTGATGCCGCGCCCGTCCTTGACGAACAGCGCTACGCCCAGGTGCTCTTCGAGTACCTTGATCTGCCGGCTGACGGCGCCATGGGTGACGTGCAGCGCTTCGGCCGCCTGGCTGACGCTATTGAGCCGTGCGGTGGCCTCGAAGGCCCGCAGGGCGTTGAGGGGAGGGAGGTCGTGGGCCATATTACCTGTGAGTTTTTCTGACAAGTTTGCGCAATCTTATCGGTTTTCAGCCGGGCTTGCCGTGGTTAGAGTAAAGCCCATCACTCATCCATTACGCCCTGGAGCGCCCCATGACCCAGTCCCAATACCGCCCCGGCCCCGACGCCAACGGCCTGTTCGGCTCGTTCGGCGGCCGCTACGTGGCCGAAACCCTGATGCCACTGGTGCTGGACCTGGCCCGCGAATACGAAGCGGCCAAGGCAGACCCCAAGTTCCTTGAAGAGCTGGCCTACTTCCAGCGCGACTACATCGGCCGCCCCAACCCACTGTACTTCGCCGAGCGCCTGACCGAGCACTGCGGTGGCGCGAAGATCTTCTTCAAGCGTGAAGAGCTCAACCACACCGGCGCGCACAAGGTGAACAACTGCATCGGCCAGGTGCTGCTGGCCAAGCGCATGGGCAAGAAGCGCCTGATCGCCGAAACCGGCGCCGGCATGCACGGTGTGGCCACTGCCACCGTTGCCGCGCGCTTCGGCCTGCCTTGCGTGATCTACATGGGCGCCACCGACATCGAGCGCCAGCAGGCCAACGTGTTCCGCATGAAGCTGCTGGGCGCCGAGATCGTCCCGGTCACCGCCGGCACCGGCACCCTGAAGGACGCCATGAACGAGGCCCTGCGCGACTGGGTCACCAACGTCGACGACACCTTCTACCTGATCGGCACCGTGGCCGGCCCGCACCCGTACCCGGCCATGGTCCGCGACTTCCAGTCGATCATCGGCAAGGAAACCCGCGCCCAGCTGCAGGAGAAGGAAGGCCGCCTGCCAGACAGCCTGGTAGCCTGCGTCGGCGGCGGCTCCAATGCCATGGGCCTGTTCCATGAGTTCCTCGAAGAGCCAAGCGTGCAGATCATCGGCGTCGAAGCCGGTGGCCACGGCGTGCACACCGACAAGCACGCCGCCAGCCTGAACGGTGGCGTACCGGGCGTGCTGCACGGCAACCGCACCTACCTGCTGCAGGACGAAGACGGCCAGATCACCGACGCCCACTCGATTTCCGCCGGCCTGGACTACCCGGGCATCGGCCCGGAGCACGCCTACCTGCACGAAGTGAAGCGGGTCGAGTACGTCAGCATCACCGACGACGAAGCGCTGGATGCGTTCCACGCCACCTGCCGCCTGGAAGGCATCATCCCGGCCCTGGAAAGCTCCCACGCCCTGGCCGAGGCAATCAAGCGCGCACCGAAGCTGCCCAAGGACCACCTGATGGTCGTGTGCCTGTCGGGCCGCGGCGACAAAGACATGCAAACCGTCATGAACCACATGGCCGCCCAGGAGAAACAGGCATGAGCCGTCTTGAACAACGCTTCGCCGAGCTGAAGGCCGAAGGCCGCTCGGCACTGGTCACCTTCGTCACCGCGGGCGACCCGGGCTATGACGCCTCGCTGCAGATCCTCAAGGGCCTGCCGGCAGCCGGTGCCGACGTGATCGAACTGGGCATGCCGTTCACCGACCCGATGGCCGACGGCGTGGCCATCCAGCTGGCCACCCTGCGTGCTCTGGAAGCTGGCCAGACGCTGGCCAAGACCCTGCAGATGGTTCGCGAATTCCGTGTGGATAACCAGACCACACCGATCGTACTGATGGGCTACTACAACCCGATCCACCGCTTTGGCGTGGAAAAGTTCGTGGCCGAAGCCAAGCAAGCCGGCGTCGATGGCCTGATCATCGTCGACCTGCCGCCCGAGCATGATGCCGAGCTGGCGACCCCGGCCCAGGCCGCGGGTATCGACTTCATCCGCCTGACCACCCCGACCACCGACGACGCGCGCCTGCCGCGCGTGCTGGAGCGCAGCTCCGGGTTCGTCTACTACGTGTCGGTGGCCGGTGTGACCGGTGCTGGCTCGGCGACCACCGAGCACGTGACCGAAGCCATTGCCCGCCTGCGTCGGCATACTGATCTGCCGATCAGCGTTGGCTTTGGCATTCGTACGCCGGAGCAGGCTGCGGCCATTGCCCGCCTGTCGGACGGCGTGGTGGTGGGCTCGGCGCTGGTGGACAAGATTGCCCAGGCCAAGAGTGCCGAGCAGGCGGTGAACGATGTGCTGAGCCTGTGCTCGGCACTGGCTGACGGGGTGCGCGGCGCCCGCCGCTGATCCGCGTCGCCATCTTCGCGGGCACGCCTGCTCCCACAGGGACTACACAGATGCTGAAAACTGTGGAGGACCTGTGGGAGCGGGCGTGCCCGCGAAGAGGCCAGCACAGGCAATACAAAACTATCCCCCGAAAATCGACAAATCCAGCGACCGCACAGCCCCCATCCAGATCGCATGGTCCCGGTGGTCTGCCAGTTCATCCCCGGTCAGCGGGTGCATGAACACCACCAACCCCTTCCGATACAACGCCAACCAAGGCAACACCACCCCCACTACCTCCGGCCCGAACGCCAGCTGGCAGCTCCAGTCCGGGTGCGGCCCGACCGGTTGCTGGTGCATGCGCCCCATGGTCACGGGGAATAACCGCGAGGCCTCCTCGCACAGTTCACGGGCCTGCTCCATGGTCGCTGCGTCATAGTAGACGTGGGCGTGGTAACCCTTGATCCTCTGCACGATAACTCCTGATTGTGGTCCAATCATCACCACCAGCAAGGGGAGTGATGCCGTGAAAAACGCCGAAACCCCAGTATTCAAACTGGTCCTGTTCGGGCCTGAAAGCAGCCTGGGCAAGGCCCTGATGGTAGAGCTGCTGTCACGCCAGCACGAAGTCACCGCCGTGGTAGACGACCTCAACCGCCATGCCGCGCGCCCGGGCCTGCATTTCAAGATAGGCGGGCTGAGCGATGCCGACCAGGCGGAGCAGGGCGCGGCAGGCGGTTCGGCGGTCATTGCCCTGTTGTCGGCGCTGGCGCCGGGCGATCTGCCCGGGCAAGCCCGCATGAGCGAAGCGCTGGTGGCGGGGCTGAAGCGTACGACTATACGCCGGCTGTTGCTGGTGGGCGATTTCGATGTGCTGGATGAGCCGGGCAAGTACAGCGAGGCAGAGCGGGAATGTGTGGATCAGGTGGTCGACGGGTTACAGCGCAGTGCGTTGCGCTGGACCCTGATCAATGCACCACAAGAGGTCCCTGGGTTGGGGATGGAGCATTTTCGCAGCACCGAAGGTACGCTGGAGCCGGGGTTGGCTGAGCCGTTGCGGCGCCTGGCCAGGGTCGCGGCGGGGATGGTGGATATGCTGGAGCTGGATTTGCACCGGGGCGAGCATCTGAACTTCGTGGTCTAGATTGCCGGCGATGGACCGCAAAGCGGCCCCGGGGATGTCACAGGCTGCGCTCGCGCTCCAGCCAATCCACAAACCGCTGGATCAACGCCCCACGCCGCTTGCGTGGCGGCAACACCGCGTAATACCCGCGCGCCGAACGCAAACTCCCCTCCAACGGCCGGCACAACAACCCTTGCTCCACCAACCCATCCACCAGGTGCCCCCAGCCAATCGCCACCCCTTGCCCGGCAATCGCCGCCTGGATCAGCAACGTATAATTATCGAACCGCAACTGCCCCGCCGGCGGCGGGCTGGCCACGCCAAACCCGCGAAACACCCCCGCCCAGTCAAACCAGCGGCTAGCCTGCTCGCCCTTCAAATGCAGCAAGGGCAATCGTTGCAAAGCCACGGCTGACAAGGGTTTGCCATGAATCAGCCGGGGGCTGCATACCGGGAAGACTTCCTCATCGAACAGCCAGCGGCTCTCGCCCTGGTGAAAGCGCCCGTCGCCAAACAGCACCGCCACGTCGATGTCCGGGCGCAACATGCCCTGGCTGCGCTCACCGGTCACCAGGCTCACGTCCACTTGTGGATAAGCCTCGTGAAAACGCTGTAGCCGTGGCATCAGCCAGAACGCCGCAAAGGCGAAGTCGGTAGCCACCTGCAGCACTTCGCGCTGGCCACGCCCACTGGCCTGGGCAATACCGTCCTCCATGGCCTGCAGGCCCTGATGCACCTGTTCGAACAGCACCTGGCCAGCCTCGGTCAGTTCGATACCCCGGTAAATGCGATCGAACAACCGCGTGCCCAACTGTGCCTCCAGGCGTTTGACTTGCTGGCTCACCGCCGGCTGCGTGGTGCCCAGCTCCAGCGCCGCGGCGGTAAAGCCACGCAAGCGTGCAGCGGCCTCGAACACGCGCAAGGTATCCAGCGACAGCTCGGCAAGGTGCTCAAACATAAGCGCAACTAATCCCAGTCATTGCCCGCCATGGGCTTTACCCATGTTATCCACAGTCGCATCTTGGTAGGCAAGCGGTTCGCATAACCCTCAACGATGGAAGCCACCATGACGCGCCCGAATATCCTGTTCATCATGGCCGACCAGATGGCCGCGCCCTTGCTGCCGATCTACGCCCCTTCGCCGATCCAGATGCCGCACCTGAGCCGCCTTGCCGAACAGGCGGTGGTGTTCGACTCGGCCTACTGCAACAGCCCGTTGTGCGCGCCGTCGCGCTTCACCCTGGTCAGCGGCCAGTTGCCCAGCCGCATCGGCGCCTACGACAATGCCGCCGACTTCCCCGCCGATGTGCCGACCTACGCCCATTACCTGCGCCGCCTGGGTTACCGCACCGCGCTGTCGGGCAAGATGCACTTCTGCGGCCCGGACCAGTTGCATGGCTACGAAGAACGCCTGACCAGCGACATCTATCCGGCCGACTACGGCTGGGCGGTGAACTGGGATGAGCCAGACGTGCGCCCTAGCTGGTACCACAACATGTCCTCGGTGCTGCAGGCCGGCCCGTGCGTGCGCACCAACCAGCTGGATTTCGACGAAGAAGTGGTGTTCAAGGCGCGCCAGTATCTTTACGACCATGTGCGCGAGAACGATGGCCGGCCGTTCTGCCTGACCGTGTCGATGACTCACCCGCACGACCCGTACACCATCCCCAGGCGCTATTGGGATCGCTACGAGGGTGTGGATATCCCCATGCCCCGCGCCGAACTCGGCCAGGCAGAACTCGACCCGCACTCGCAGCGCCTGCTGAAGGTCTACGACCTGTGGAACAAGCCGCTGCCTGTGGACAAGGTCCGTGACGCACGCCGTGCCTACTTCGGCGCCTGCAGCTACATCGACGACAACATCGGCCTGCTGCTGCAGACCCTGGAGGAATGCAACCTGGCCGACGACACCCTGATCGTGTTCTCCGGCGACCATGGTGACATGCTTGGCGAGCGCGGCCTCTGGTACAAGATGCACTGGTTCGAGATGTCGGCACGGGTGCCGCTGCTGGTGCACGCGCCGAAGCGCTTCGCGCCAGCCCGGGTCAGCGCCTCGGTGTCGACCTGCGACCTGCTGCCGACCCTGGTCGAACTGGCTGGCGGCGCTGTGGATAACCACCTGCACCTGGATGGCCGCTCGCTGGTCGGCCACCTGCAAGGGCAGGGCGGCCATGACGAAGTGATCGGCGAATACATGGCCGAAGGCACCGTCGGCCCGCTGATGATGATCCGCCGCGGGCCGTACAAGTTCGTGTACAGCGAAGACGACCCGTGCCTACTCTACGACCTGGGCCGCGACCCGCACGAGCGGGAGAACCTCACCGGCAGCCCGGAGCACCAGGCGCTGCTGCAGGCATTTGTCGATGAAGCACAGCAGCGCTGGGATATCCCCAGCTTGCGCCAGCAGGTACTGACCAGCCAGCGGCGGCGCCGTCTGGTGGCCGAGGCGCTGGCCATCGGCAAGCTGAAAAGCTGGGACCATCAACCGCTGGTGGACGCCAGCCAACAGTACATGCGCAACCATATCGATCTCGACGACCTCGAGCGCAAGGCACGTTATCCACAGCCCGCCCCCCTGGATTGAGAAGAGAGGCCGCCATGCACAAGTTCTCCCCCGCCGTGTTCGCCCTGGCCCTGACCCTGGGCACCGCAACGGCCCACGCCGCCGACAGCGACGCGCAATGCAGCACCGTGAAGATGGCCGACCCCGGCTGGAGCGATATCGCTTCCACCAACGCCGTGGCCCGCCTGCTCCTGGAAGGCCTGGGTTACCAGGTGAAGGTCGACAGCCTGGCCGTGCCGATCATCTACGGCGGCCTCAAGGACGGCCGGGTCGATGCCTTCCTCGGCAACTGGATGCCGGCGCAACAGGGCTTCCATGACAAGTTCATCGCCAATGGCGATGTGCTGCAACTGGCGCGCAACCTGGAAGGAACCGAATTCACCCTGGCAGTGCCCGACTATGTGTGGAATGCCGGGGTGAAGGACTTCGCCGACCTGCAGAAACACGCCGATCAGTTCGACAAGAAGCTGTACGGGATTGGCTCCGGGGCACCCGCCAACCTGTCGTTGAAGGAAATCATCGACAAGAATGTATTCAACCTTGGCCAGTGGAAGCTGGTGGAGTCCAGCGAGCAGGCGATGCTTGCGCAAGTCGACCGGGCGGTGAAGAAACAGCAGTTCATCACCTTCCTCGGCTGGACGCCGCACCCGATGAACGTGAAGCTGAGGATGCATTACCTGAGCGGCGGGGAGAAGTGGTTTGGCAGCAAGGGCGAGGTGTATACCCTGACCCGCAAGGGTTATCCACAAGCCTGCCCGAATGCAGCCAAGCTGCTGGGTAACCTGAAGTTCACACTGGACATGGAAAACAGCATCATGGCCGAGGTTGTGGACAAGAAGATCAGCTTCGATGATGCGGCCAAGGCCTGGGTGAAGGCACATCCCGAGTTGCTGGAAGGGTGGTTGGCCGGGGTGACTACCAAGGCCGATGGCAATGCCCTGGAGGCCGTCAAAGCCAAACTGTAATCTCACAAGCAACACGCCATCCCTGTGGGAGCGGGCATGCCCGCGAAAAAGCCACCGCGGTGGATGGCACCGGCTTTGCCGGTGTTCGCGGGCATGCCCGCTCCCACAGAGTCCGCATTACATTAAGGATTGTGGATAACCCATGCATCGCCTCACTCACCTGCTGCCCTTCCTCACCTGGCTGCCCCGCCAATCGGGCCGCAGCCTGCGCCAGGACCTGCTGGTGGGCCTGAGCGGCGCAATCCTCGCCCTGCCGCAATCCATCGCCTACGCCCTGATCGCCGGCCTGCCCGCCGAATACGGCCTGTACGCCGCCATCGTGCCAGTGCTGATCGCCTGCCTGTGGGGCTCGTCCTGGCACCTGATCTGCGGCCCGACCGCCGCCATCTCCATCGTCCTCTACGCCAGCATCAGCCCGCTGGCCGTGGCCGGCAGCGCCGACTACGTCACCCTGGTGCTGCTGTTGACCTTCCTCGGCGGCATCTTTCAGTTGCTGCTGGGGCTTTTGCGCTTCGGCGCACTGGTCAATTTCGTCTCACATTCCGTGGTGCTCGGCTTCACCCTGGGCGCCGCTGTCGTCATCGCCCTGGGCCAGTTGCCCAACCTGCTGGGCATGGACCTGCCCAGCCAGGCCACGGCGCTGAAGACCGTGCAGGACCTGGCCAGCCATGCCGGCGAGGTCGACCTGCCTTCCTTGATTCTGGGTCTGGCCACAGTGGCGATCGGCGTGGCCTTCAAAGTCTGGCGCCCACGCTGGCCCAGCCTGTTGATAAGTCTGATTTTGGTGAGCCTGCTGGCCTGGTTGCTGCCCGGGTTCTTTGGCCATGTGCCGCGTGTGCCGGCATTCACCGGGCAGCTGCCACCCTTCAGCCCGCTGCCCTTGCTGGATGTGGAACTGATCCTGCGCCTGCTGCCCAGTGCAGTGGCGGTGGGCATGCTCGGGCTGGTCACGAGCTTGTCGATTGCCCGCTCGTTGTCGGCACGTTCGGAACAGTTGATCGACGCAGATCAGGAAATACGCGCACAGGGCCTGTCAAACATCGTCGGTGCGTTTTTTTCCGGTTACCTGTCTTCCGGCTCCTTCACCCGCTCCGGGCTGAGCTACGACGCCGGCGCCCGCTCGCCCATGGCCGGGGTATTCTCGGCGCTGTGGGTGGCGGTGTTTGCCGTTGCCGGAGCCGGGCTGATCGCGCACCTGCCGATTCCGGCCATGGCCGGCAGCATCCTGTTGATCTGCTGGGGATTGGTGGACCACCGGGGGATTCGCGCGCTGTTCCGGGTGAGCCGCTCGGAGTTTCTGGTAATGGCACTGACGGCGGCGGCGACCTTGTTGCTGGAATTGCAGACGGCGATCTATGCCGGGGTGCTGGCGTCGCTGTTCTTCTATCTGAAGCGCACGTCACGGCCACGGGTACAGCAGAGCCGTGAAGGTGATGCGGATATATTGCGGGTGGGCGGTTCGATCTTCTTTGGTGCGGCGCATTACCTGCAGGTGCGCTTGCAGCGCTGCCAGGGGCCGCATGTGGTGATCGATGCGCGGCAGGTGAACTTCATCGATTACTCGGGTGTGGATATGTTGCACCGTGAGGCGCGGCGGTTGCGGCGGGCGGGGGGGAGTCTGACCCTGCACCGGGCCAGGCCGCAGGTGATCGAGGAATTGCAGAAGCTGGAAGGGGTGGAGATGTGTCCGATCCGGTTTGAGGAGTGATAGCTGAGATCCTGGGGCTGCTTTGCAGCCCATCGCGACACAAGGCCGCTCCCACAGATCCAATGTGGGAGCGGCCTTGTGTCGCGAAAGGGCCGCAAAGCGGCCCCGACAATCTCAGCCCCGAGCCAGCTGCCGGCGCAACTCTGCCAAAACCGGCGCCGTATCCGGCCGTACCCCACGCCAGATAAAGAAGGCTTCAGCCGCCTGCTCAGCCAGCATCCCCAACCCATCCAGCACCTTGGCCGCCCCCAGCTTCTCAGCCCACTGGCAAAACGGCGTCGGCTCCTTGCCATACATCATGTCGTAGCAAACCGTGCGCCCGGCCTCGACCAGGCTGTCGGCAATCGGCGGCAACTCACCGGCCAGGCTCGCCGAAGTGGCGTTGATGATCACATCCACCGGCTCCTGCAACCAGGCAAACCCGCTGGCTACCACCGGCCCCAGTTCATCGAACTCACGCGCCAGCTGTTCGGCCTTCTCCACAGTCCTGTTGGCAATCACCAGCGACTGCGGCTTGTGCGCCAGAATCGGCTCCAGCACGCCACGCACGGCGCCACCGGCCCCCAGGATCAGAATGCGTTTGCCCGCCAGCTCGACCCCGGCATTCACCGTGAGGTCGCGCACCAGACCAGCGCCATCGGTGTTGTCGCCCTGCAGGGTGCCATCGGCCAACTTGCTCAGCGTGTTCACCGCACCCGCGCGCCGGGCACGCGGAGTCAGGCTATCGCACAGGCGGTAGGCCTCTTCCTTGAACGGCACGGTGACGTTGCCGCCGCGGCCTTGCTTGAAGAAGCCGCGTGCGCAGTCGCTGAACTCGTCCAGCGGCGCCAGCAGCGTGGCGTACTCCAGGTCCTGGCCGGTCTGTTCGGCGAACAGGCGATGGATCAGCGGCGACTTGCTGTGGCCGATAGGGTTACCAAAAACGACGTACTGGTCCATGACGGCTCCTTGATTATCCACAGGCTTATTGGCCGAGCCAGTCGCGGTCCTGCAGGAAGTACTCGGTCAGGCGCGCTTCTTCGCTACCGGGCGCGGCCTTCCAGTCGTAGCCCCAGCGCACCTGCGGCGGTAGCGACATGAGGATGGACTCGGTGCGGCCACCGGACTGCAGGCCAAACAGGGTGCCACGGTCGTAGACCAGGTTGAACTCCACGTAGCGGCCACGGCGGAATTCCTGGAACTCGCGCTGCTGCGGCGTGTAGGGCGTGTCCTTGCGACGCTGGACAATTGGCAGGTAGGCGTTGATGTAGGCATCGCCGATGGCGCGGATGAAGGCGAAGCAGGTGTCGAAGTCCCACTCGTTCAGGTCATCGAAGAACAGGCCACCAATGCCGCGTGGCTCGCCACGGTGCTTGAGGTGGAAGTAGCGGTCGCACCAGGCCTTGTAGCGCGGGTACACGTCGGCGCCGAACGGCGCGCAGGCCTGCTCGGCCACGCGGTGCCAGTGGATGCAGTCTTCTTCATTGCCGTAGTACGGAGTCAGGTCGAAGCCGCCGCCGAACCACCAGACAGCCTCTTCACCTTCCTTTTCGGCGATGAAGAAACGCACGTTGGCGTGGGAAGTGGGCACATGCGGGTTGTGCGGATGGATCACCAGCGACACGCCCAGGGCCTCGAAGCCACGGCCCGCCAGCTCGGGGCGGTGGGCACTGGCCGACGGCGGCAGACCGGCGCCGAACACATGGGAGAAGTTGACCCCGCCTTTCTCGATCACCTTGCCGTCGCCGATCACCCGCGTGCGGCCCCCGCCACCGGCCTCGCGCCCCCAGGCGTCCTCGACGAAGCGGGCGCCGCCGTCTTCTGTTTCGAGGGCAGAGCAGATGCGATCTTGCAGGTCGAGCAGGTAGGCTTTCACGGCCTCGGTGCGGCTAGTCATCGGGTCACCAGGAACGGGCAGGGAAGAATTCGCCGCGTAGCATACCACCGCCAGCCCACGCGCCGCAGTTGACGGCGATCATGCAAAGGCGTCCGATAGAAGGCCTTTCCCGATCACGACGACAGGAGTGCGAGATGGCCAAGCGTATCCAGTTCAGCCAGCATGGCGGCCCGGAAGTGCTGCAGTTTGTGGAATTCGAACCAGCCCCACCCGGGCCACAGCAGGTACGTGTGCGTAACCATGCGATCGGCCTGAACTTCATCGATACCTACTTCCGCAGCGGGCTGTATGCGCCGCCATCCCTGCCTTCGGGGCTGGGCACTGAAGCGGCTGGCGTGGTCGAGGCCGTGGGCGAAGGCGTGACCCGGCTGAAAGTGGGTGACCGTGTGGCCCATGCCGGCGGCCCGCTGGGCGCGTACAGCGAGGTGCATACGCTGCCGGAAGCCAACCTGGTGAAGCTGCCCGACAACATCAGCTTCGAGCAGGCAGCGGCGGTAATGCTCAAGGGTTTGACCGTGCAGTACCTGCTGAAGCAGACCTATGAGGTGAAGGCGGGTGACGTCATCCTGTTCCACGCAGCAGCTGGCGGCGTGGGTTCGTTGGCGTGCCAGTGGGCCAAGGCCTTGGGCGCCAAGCTGATCGGGACCGTGAGCTCTGCCGAGAAGGCCGAGCGGGCCAAGGCGCTGGGGGCGTGGGCGACCATCGACTACAGCCATGAGGACGTGGTCAAGCGGGTGCTGGAGCTGACCGACGGCAAGAAATGCCCGGTGGTGTATGACGGTGTGGGTGCCGACACCTGGCTGACCTCGCTGGACTGCCTGCAGCCTCGTGGGCTCATGGTGAGCTTTGGTAATGCCTCAGGCGCGGTGAGCGGGGTGAACCTGGGAATTCTGGCGCAGAAGGGTTCGCTGTATGTGACCCGACCGACGTTGGCGAGCTATGCCAACAATGCCGAGAATACCCAGGCCATGGCCGATGACCTGTTTGCGATGATTGGTAGTGGGAAACTGGTAGTGGATATCCAGCAGCGGTATCCGCTGAGTGAGGCGGCCAAGGCGCAGAGCGAGTTGTCGGCACGGCGTACGGTGGGGTCGACGGTTCTCTTACCTTGAGAGAAGTAGAATTCGGCTTATCAAGCCTATATATAAAATAAGAATTTTGGCAGTGGTATTGCTGCGTTTGATCGTTAAAACAGGCGAGCGGAGCAATACCATTGCCTTAATTCTTTGTCAAGAAAGCGTCACAACAATAATCAGGCGAACGCAAATTTCAGATAATAGCCTTCAGATCTCTTTTACACCCAGGGCGCACTTATAAGTACTTCCCGCTCCAACCATTACAGTCTTACCAGAAACCACGTAATTTTTTCCAGAAACATTTAAGTTAGAGTCTTTTTCTAGATGCTTGAACAGGAATTCCGCATCATTGACCGGAAGCGGCGTCCCTGGTACTCCACCACTCAACACCAGCACACTATATTCATAATTCATTTCAAAACGCCTCAGTTGTAAGTGCAGGTCAACTGTGTCTAATAAAACAAAACCAAACAACTGGCATTTTTAATAGTTCTCTATTTTCAAGTATTGTGTTAGCACAGAGTCAATACAGTTTGCCGATAGCAGCTAGGGAGTCGGCGCGCTGTGAGTGAGTCGAGCAAATTGGCGCATAGGGGTGAACTAGTACAATGATTTTTCCATCGCCGGATCGGTCAGCGAAAACCAGTTCAAAGGATGTATCCGGTCGTACACCGCGGTGAATGGCACCGGCTTTGCCGGTGTTCGCGGGTCAACCCGCTCCCACAGGTACTGCGTCGGCGTTGAATACGGCGCTATCCCTGTGGGAGCGGGCATGCCCGCGAACACGGGCGCAGCCCGTGCCAGGCACCGCGTTGGATTCTTCGCGGGCTCGCCCGCTCCCACAGGAGGTCCCGGCCAGGCCTGTGGGTATGAGTTAGCCTGGCCGAACGACTTCGCCTGTGGCCAGGTTGCGAATCACACTCGGGTTCTTCCTTCCACCCAAGGCCCCGCCCAGTACCAGATCCAGCTGCCCATGGAAGTATTGCTCCACCCGCAACCGGGTCTTCGCCGCCGGGCGCCCGCCCGGGTTGCACGAGGTGGAAATCAACGGCCCCACCAACGCGCACAGCTCACGCACCACCGGATGGTCGCTGACCCGCAACGCAACGGTGTCATGCTCCCCGGTCACCCACTCGGGCAACAGGTCCTGGTGCGGCACCAGCCAAGTGTTCGGCCCCGGCCAGGTGCTGCCCATGCGATCAATCCAGTCCTCGGGGAAATCCTCGAACAAAAAGTCAAACTGGCGGATATTGTCGGCGACCAGGATCAGGCCTTTATCCACAGGCCGGGACTTCAGCGCCAGCAGGCGATACACCGCGTCCTCGTTCCACGGGTCGCAGCCCAGGCCCCAGACCGCTTCCGTCGGGTAGGCAATCACTGCGCCCGCCCGGATCTCACGTGCGGCTTGTTGCACACGAAAACTGCTCACCATTTCTGTTACTCCGCCTAAATACCTTGCTGGTGAGCAGTGTACTTAGCCCGCGCGGGCAAACCAACGCCCGGCTTCATTGCTGACCCGGCCTTCCAGTTCTAGCTCGGTCAGCTGTGCCAGCACATCGGCCAACGGCTGCTCGCTGCAGTGGGCCAGGCTTTCGCTGGTCTGCGGCGCGGCATGCAGCAGGGCAAGCAGGGGATGGTCGAATTTGTCCACAACCGCAGGCGGCAGGTTCTGCCAGCCCTGCAGGCTTTCCGGATCTGTTCCACGCTCTCCACCAGCAGCGCACCGTCACGGATCAACTGGTGGCAACCCTTGGCCCCGGGGTGGTGAATGGAGCCCGGTATGGCATACACCTCGCGGCCTTGCTCGGCGGCCAGGCGTGCGGTGATCAGCGAACCACTGGCCAGGCTGGCCTCGACCACCAGCACGCCCAGCGACAGGCCACTGATGATGCGATTGCGCCGGGGGAAGTTGCCGGGCAGAGGCCCGGCATCCAGCGGGTACTCGGAAACCAGCGCGCCGCCATTGTCGATCATCGCTTGCGCAAGCGACTTGTGGCGCTGTGGATAAAGTTTTTGCAACCCCGTGCCGAGCACGCCAATCGTGCCGCCACCTGCCTGCAGTGCGGCCCGATGAGCGGCACCGTCGATGCCCACGGCCAAGCCGCTGGTGATGGTGAAACCCGCCTGCGCAAGGTAACGGGAAAATGCCGCAGCGGTGTCGAGCGCCGGGGGTGAAGCACGTCTGCTGCCCACAATTGCCAGCTGCGGGCGCTCGAGCAAGGCCGGGTCGCCAGCGACGAAAAGCAGCGGTGGGGCATCGTCGATTTCCGCCAATAGTGGCGGGTAGCCAGGGCCGTCCCACATCAGTAAATGTTGGCCCGGACGCTCTAGCCAGGCCATTGCGGCCAGTGCACCTTGACGTACTTCGGCACTGCGGCGGGCATCGATGGTGGCCTGTGGTATGCCCAATGCGCGCCAGGCGCCGGCCGGTGCGCACAGTGCCGACGAGGCACTGCCAAAGGCCTCCAGCAAGGTGCTAAAGCGACGCAATCCTGCTTCCGGCAGCCGGTGCAGGCGTAATCGCGCCTCCAGTTCGGCAGGCGGAAGAGGCGACGAATGGTAGGTCTGCATACGGATCATCCTTGATCGAAATGGGGCCATCGGCGTGGCACAAGCTGTGGATAACTTTGTTGATAACGCTTTGACAACCTGTCCATCGAATGGGCTATAAGCAGCCCTTGGAAACCCTAGCCGAGCTTTGCCAGGTGCTGAAATCCCCGTTTCCCTTTATTATGTGTGCTCAGTTTTCAACCGAACGCACAGTGACTGCCTGACCTTATGGCCATCTTGAACATTCTCGAATTCCCGGACCCGCGCCTGCGCACCATCGCCAAACCGGTGACGGAGTTCGACGACGCCCTGCGTCAGCTGATCGACGACATGTTTGAAACCATGTACGAAGCCCCTGGCATCGGCCTGGCGGCCACCCAGGTCAACGTGCACAAGCAGGTCGTGGTCATGGACCTCAGTGAAGACCGCAGCGAGCCGCGCGTCTTCATCAACCCCACGGTCGAAGAGCTGACCCATGACATGGGCCAGTACCAGGAAGGCTGCCTGTCGGTACCTGGCTTCTACGAGAACGTCGACCGCCCGCTGCGTGTACGGGTCAAGGCCCAGGACCGCGACGGCAAACCGTACGAGCTGGAATGCGAAGGCCTGCTGGCGGTGTGCGTGCAGCACGAATTCGATCACCTCAACGGCAAGCTGTTCGTCGACTACCTGTCGCAGCTCAAGCGCGACCGGATCAAGAAGAAGCTGGAAAAGCAGCACCGCCAGCAAGCCTGATCCCCACCTTCCAGAAGGCTTGCTCCGGCAAGCCTTTTTCTTTTTTGAAGCGAGAACTCCATGCGCATCGTCTTTGCAGGCACTCCAGAGTTTGCCGCCGAACACCTCAAGGCCTTGCTCGACAGCCCCTACGAGATCGTGGCCGTCTACACCCAGCCCGACCGCCCAGCCGGCCGCGGCCAAAAGCTGATGCCGAGCCCGGTCAAGCAACTGGCTGTGGCCCATGACATCCCGGTGTTCCAGCCGCCGACCCTGCGCAACGCCGAAGCCCAGGCCGAACTGGCCGCGCTGCAGCCGGACCTGATGGTGGTGGTCGCCTATGGCCTGATCCTGCCGCAAGTGGTGCTGGATATCCCGCGCCTGGGCTGCATCAACAGCCACGCCTCGCTGCTGCCACGCTGGCGCGGTGCCGCACCGATCCAGCGCGCCGTGGAAGCCGGCGACGCCGAGAGCGGTGTGACCGTGATGCGCATGGAAGCAGGCCTGGACACCGGCCCGATGCTGCTCAAGGTAGCCACCCCGATCAGCGCCGAAGACACCGGCGGCAGCCTGCACGACCGCCTCGCACAAATGGGCCCGCCGGCTGTAGTCCAGGCCATCGCCGGCCTGGCCGACGGTTCGCTGCACGGTGAAGTGCAGGACGATACCCTGGCCACCTATGCGCACAAGCTGAACAAGGACGAGGCGCGTATCGACTGGAGCCGCCCGGCCGTCGAACTGGAGCGCTTGATCCGTGCCTTCAACCCGTGGCCGGTGTGCCACAGCACTCTCGATGGCGAAAGCGTGAAAGTGCTGGCCGCCAACTTGTCCACAGCGGCAGGGGCCCCCGGCGAGATCCTCTCCGCCAGCAAGGACGGCCTGGTGGTCGCCTGCGGTGACCAGGCGCTGAGCCTGACCCGCCTGCAACTGCCTGGCGGCAAGGCGCTGAACTTCAGTGACCTGTTCAACAGCCGCCGCGAGAAATTCGCCAGCGGCAAGGTGCTGGGCCAATGAACCCTCGCCTCGCCGCCGCCCGTGCCCTTGCCGCTGTGCTCAGCGGCAAGGCCTCGCTGAACAGCTCGCTGCCGGCGCAACTGGACAAGGTCGATGAACGCGACCGCGGCCTGACCCAGGACCTGGCGTTCGGCACCGCGCGCTGGCAACCACGCCTCGACCTGCTGGCCGCGCAGTTGCTACAGAAGCCGTTCAAGGCAGCCGATGCCGATGTGCAGGCGCTGCTGCTGGTCGGCCTGTACCAGCTGTTCTACAGCCGTATCCCGGCCCACGCCGCCATCGGCGAGACCGTCGGCTGCGCCGACAAGCTGAAGAAGCCGTGGGCCAAGGGCCTGCTCAATGCCGTGCTGCGTCGCGCCCAACGCGAAGGCGAAGAGTTGCTGGCCGGCATGGAGCGCGACCCGGTGGTACGCACTGCCCACCCGCGCTGGCTACAGAAGTCGCTCAAAGCCTTCTGGCCGGAGCAATGGGAGGCCATCTGCGCCGCCAACAATGCCCACCCGCCGATGATCCTGCGGGTCAACCGCCGCCACCACAGCCGCGACGCCTACCTGGCACTGCTGGCCGAAGCGGGCGTTGGCGCCAGTGCCTGCCAGTACAGCCGTGACGGCATCGTGCTGGCCGAAGCCTGCGACGTGCGCGGCCTGCCAGGCTTTGCCGAAGGCTGGGTGAGCGTGCAGGACGAAGCCGCGCAGCTGTCCGCCGACCTGCTGGAGCTGGCCCCCGGCCAGCGCGTGCTCGACGCCTGCTGTGCACCGGGCGGCAAGACCTGCCACCTGCTGGAAGCCGAAGCCGGCCTGGCCCACGTGGTGGCCATCGACCTCGAAGCCAAGCGCCTGACCCGTGTGCGCGAGAACCTCGACCGCTTGCAGCTGGACGCCGAGCTGATTGCCTGCGATGCCCGCGACACTGCCAGCTGGTGGGACGGCAAGCCGTTCCAGCGCATCCTCCTCGACGCACCATGCTCGGCCACCGGCGTGATCCGCCGCCACCCGGACATCAAGCTGACCCGTCAGGCCGACGACATCCCTGCCCTGGCCACGCTGCAAGGCGAGCTGCTCGATGCCCTGTGGCCGACCCTGGAAGTGGGCGGCATGCTGCTGTACGCCACCTGCTCCAGCCTGCCGACCGAGAACACCGAAGTGATCGACGCCTTCCTCGCCCGCACCCCGGGCGCCCGTGAACTGGACCTGGCCACCGAAGCCGGCCTGCGCCAGCCCCACGGCCGCCAGTTGCTGGCCCAGGAGGGCGGCCACGACGGTTTCTACTATGCCAAGCTGATCAAGATCGCCGCCTCGCGCGGATAAGAACAAAAGGTAGGGAGTAGCGGATGAAGATCATCATCCTCGGCGCAGGCCAGGTAGGCGGTACGCTGGCTGAGCACCTGGCCAGCGAAGCCAACGACATCACCGTGGTCGACACCGATGGCGACCGCCTGCGCGACCTGGGGGACCGCCTGGACATCCGCACCGTGCAAGGCCGCGGCTCGCTGCCTACTGTGCTGCGCCAGGCCGGTGCCGACGACGCCGACATGCTGGTGGCGGTAACCAACAGTGACGAGACCAACATGGTCGCCTGCCAGGTGGCCTATTCGCTGTTCCACACCCCGACCAAGATCGCCCGGGTGCGCGAGTCGGCCTACCTGACCCGCGAAGAGCTGTTCGACAACGACCATATCCCGGTCGATGTGCTGATCAGCCCCGAGCAGGTGGTGACCAACTACATCAAGCGCCTGATCGAGCACCCGGGCTCGCTGCAGGTGATCGACTTCGCCGAAGGCAAGGCCCAGCTGGTGGCAGTGAAGGCGTACTACGGTGGCCCGCTGGTGGGCCAGCAACTGCGCCAGATCCGCGCGCACATGCCCAACGTCGACACCCGCGTGGCGGCCATCTTCCGCCGCGACCGCCCCATCACCCCGCGGGGCGACACGGTGATCGAAGCCGACGACGAAGTGTTCTTCATCGCCGCGAAGAAGGACATACGCGCGGTGATGGGCGAGCTGCGCCGCATCGACGAAACCAACAAGCGCGTGGTCATCGCCGGTGGCGGGCAGATCGGCGAACGCCTGGCCGAGGCCATCGAAAGCCGTTACCAGGTGAAGATCATCGAGATGAGCCCGGCCCGTTGCCGACACCTCTCCGACACCCTGGAAAGCACCGTGGTGCTGCAGGGCAGCGCCTCGGACAAGGACCTGATGCTCGAGGAGAACATCGCCGATGCCGACATCTTCCTGGCCCTGACCAACGACGACGAAGCCAACATCATGTCGTCGCTGCTGGCCAAGCGCCTGGGTGCGCGCAAGGTGATGACCATCATCAACAACCCGGCCTATGTCGACCTGGTGCAGGGTGGTGACATCGACATCGCCATCAGCCCGCAGTTGGCGACCATCGGCACCCTGCTGGCGCACGTGCGCCGTGGCGACATCGTCAGCGTGCACTCGCTGCGCCGCGGCGCGGCCGAGGCTATCGAAGCGGTGGCGCACGGGGATTCGAAGTCGAGCAAGGTGGTCGGCAAGGCGATCGAAGACATCGCCCTGCCGCCGGGCACTACCATCGGCGCGATCATTCGTGACGAAGAGGTGATGATCGCCCACGATGACACCATGATCGAGTCGGGCGACCATGTGATCCTGTTCGTTGTGGATAAAAAGCATATTCGGGATGTGGAGAAGCTGTTCCACGTCGGCTTGAGTTTCTTCTAGGAGCACAGGGCATGCGCGAATCGCTGGAGAAAATGCTGGCCAAGGGTGTGGATAACCCGTTGCTGAGGTTCGGGCTGGGCAAGGCCTGGCTGGATGAAGGCAATGGCGCTGAAGCGGCGGTGCATCTGGCGCGCTGCGTGGAACAGGACCCGAAGTACTCGGCGGCGTGGAAGCTGCTGGGCAAGGCGCATCAGCTGCAGGGTGACCTGGCGGCGGCGCGCAAGGCCTGGGAGGAGGGGATCGTCGCGGCGCAGGCCCATGGCGACAAGCAGGCCGAGAAAGAGATGACCGTGTTCCTGAAGAAGCTCAACAAGACATCAGGTTGACGCGATCCCTGTGGGAGCGGGTTCACCCGCGAATGCGATGCTGGATTCACCGACGCATTCGCGGGTAAACCCGCTCCCACAGGGGGACAGTGAAACAATCAATACCAGCGCGGCTCGCCAGCCGGGCGTTTCTTGAAGCGCTTCATGCTCCACATGTACTGGCTGGGGTACTCGCGCACATAGCGCTCGACCACCTTGCTCATTGCCGCCGCCGACACCGTCACGTCGGTGCTGTACATCTCTTCCGGCGCCGCCTCCAGAAACACCTTGAAGCCCGAACCATCCGGCAGCCGCAGGGCATGCAGGAACACCCCCACCGCCTTGCCCCCGGCCAGCATGTTCGGCACGAACTTGCTGGTCAGCGCCTGGGTGCCCAGGAACGGTACGAACACCCCCGCCGACTCCGCCGGCTCCGGGTCGGCAGGAATACCCACCTGGCCACCACGGCGCACTTCCTTGATCACGCTGAGGATGCCTTCCTTGGTCGAAGGCGCCACGCGGTTGCCCATCTGCACGCGCTGCTCGCGCAGCAGGTCATCCACCGCCTTCAGCTTCGGCGGGCGGTAGAAGATGATCGGTTTGCACTGGTTGCAGTAGAAGTGGTTCAGCACCTCCCAGTTGCCCAGGTGGCTGGTGATACCGACCACACCCTTGCCCGAAGCCAGGGCCTGCTCCAGCACTTCCAGGCCGTGCACTTCCTTGACCAGCTCCAGCGAGCGCTGCGGCGGCCAGATCCAGGCACAGGCACTTTCGACGAAGGATTTACCGATATCCTTCAACGCGCGACCCACCAGTTGCTCGCGTTCGACCGGGTCCATCTCCGGGAAGCATTTGGCCAGGTTGATACGCACGACATTGCGCGAGCCGTTGGGGATCTTCCACATCAGCCAGCCGATACCGGCGCCGACGCGCTGCACAGCGCCCCAGGGCAGCTTGGCAAACAGACGCAGCACCCCGACCATCAGGGCGCCCTTGAACTTTTCCACAGGCGAATTCCTTATTTCAGCAAGGCGCGCATTGTAACCCCTCAGCGCAACAAGGCGGCGTAGCGATCGCAATCGGTGGTGTGGTCCATGACCATGCCGGTGGCCTGCATGAAGGCGTAGCAGATGGTCGGGCCGACGAAGGTGAAGCCGGCTTTCTGCAGGGCTTTGCTCATTGCCTTGGCTTCATCGGTAACCGCTGGCACCTCGCTGCGCCCCGTGAAGTGGTTGATCTTCGGCGCCCCACCAACAAACGACCACAGCCATTCGACGGGGTTATCCACAGCCAGCCAGGCCTGCGCGTTACGCCTGGCAGCCTTGAGCTTGAGGCGGTTGCGGATGATACCGGCATCCTGCATCAGCTCCTCGATGCGTTCGTCGCTCATGACGGCGAGTTTCACCGGATCGAAGCCGTGCATCACCTCGCGATAACGCTCGCGTTTGCGCAATACGGTGATCCACGACAGCCCCGCCTGGAACCCTTCGAGCAAAAGCATCTCGAACAGCAACGCCGGGTCACGCTGTGGCGTTCCCCATTCCTGGTCATGGTAGGCCTGGTACAACGGATCGTCGGTACACCAAAAGCAGCGTGGCATAAGGCTCCAATGAGTAGAGGGCGAGGCGAATCAGGTTATACTCCCGCTCTTTACATCCGCATCCCCAGATACAGGTGAATTTCGTGAGCCAGCCTACGCCAGCCGTGCGTACCTTCCAAGACCTGATCCTCGCCCTGCAGAACTACTGGGCCGAGCAAGGTTGTGTGGTGCTTCAGCCCTACGATATGGAAGTAGGCGCCGGCACTTTCCACACCGCTACATTCCTGCGCGCCGTGGGTCCAGAAACCTGGAACGCCGCCTATGTGCAGCCTAGCCGTCGCCCTGCCGACGGGCGGTATGGCGAAAACCCCAACCGCCTGCAGCACTACTACCAGTTCCAGGTGGTACTCAAGCCCAACCCGGCCAACTTCCAGGAGCTGTACCTCGGCTCGCTGAAAGCCATCGGCCTGGATCCGCTGGTCCACGACATTCGCTTCGTCGAAGACAACTGGGAATCGCCGACCCTCGGCGCCTGGGGTCTGGGTTGGGAAATCTGGCTCAACGGCATGGAAGTCACCCAGTTCACCTACTTCCAGCAGGTAGGCGGCATCGAGTGCTACCCGGTCACCGGTGAAATCACCTACGGCCTCGAACGCCTGGCCATGTACATCCAGGGCGTCGACTCGGTGTACGACCTGGTGTGGGCCGACGGCCCGTTCGGCAAGGTCACCTACGGTGACGTGTTCCACCAGAACGAGGTGGAGCAGTCGACCTACAACTTCGAACACGCCAACGTCGAGAAGCTGTTCGAACTGTTCGACTTCTACGAAAGCGAAGCCAACCGCCTGATCAAGCTTGAGCTGCCGCTGCCGACTTATGAAATGGTCCTGAAGGCCTCGCACACCTTCAACCTGCTGGACGCCCGCCGCGCCATCTCGGTAACCGAGCGCCAGCGCTACATCCTGCGTGTACGTACCCTGGCCCGGGACGTGGCGCAAAGCTATCTGCAAGCCCGTGCACGCCTGGGCTTCCCAATGGCTACCCCTGAACTGCGTGACGAAGTGTTGGCTAAGCTGGAGGCTGCACAATGAGTGCTCAAGATTTCCTGGTAGAACTGGGCACCGAAGAGCTGCCACCCAAGGCCCTCGCCAGCCTCGGCGAAGCTTTCCTGGCCGGTATCGAGAAAGGCCTGCAGGCCGCTGGCCTGAACTACACCGGCAAGCAGGTATACGCCGCGCCGCGTCGCCTGGCCGTGCTGATCCGCCAGCTGGACGTGCAGCAGCCTGACCGCAGCATCAACATCGACGGCCCGCCCCTGCAGGCTGCTTTCAAAGACGGCGAGCCGACCCAGGCTGCCTTGGGCTTTGCCAAGAAATGCGGTGTGGAGCTGTCGGAAATCGACCAGAGCGGCCCCAAGCTGCGCTTCTCCCAGCACATCCCGGGCAAGGCCACCGCTGGCCTGCTGCCGACCATCGTCGAAGATTCGCTCAACGACCTGCCGATCCCCAAGCGCATGCGCTGGGCGGCCAGCCGTGAAGAGTTCGTGCGCCCGACCCAATGGCTGGTGATGCTGCTGGGCGACCAGGTGGTCGACTGCACCATCCTGTCGCAGAAGGCCGGCCGTGAATCCCGTGGCCACCGCTTCCACCACCCGGAAAACGTGGTCATCACCACCCCGGCCAACTACGTCGAAGACCTGCGCAAAGCGTACGTGCTGGCCGACTTCGCCGAGCGCCGCGAGCTGATCAGCAAACGTACCGCCGAGCTGGCCATGCAGCAGGAAGGCACAGCCATCGTGCCACCGGCGCTGCTGGACGAAGTGACCGCGCTGGTGGAGTGGCCAGTGCCGCTGGTGTGCTCGTTCGAGGAGCGTTTCCTCGAAGTGCCGCAGGAAGCCCTGATCACCACCATGCAGGACAACCAGAAGTACTTCTGCCTGCTGGACAGCGAAGGCAAGCTGCTGCCGCGCTTCATCACCGTGGCCAACGTCGAAAGCCGTGACCCGAAGCAGATCGTGCAAGGCAACGAGAAGGTCGTGCGCCCACGCCTGACCGATGCCGAGTTCTTCTTCAAGCAGGACAAGAAGCAGCCGCTGGAAACCTTCAACGAGCGCCTGAAGAACGTGGTGTTCCAGGCTCAGCTGGGCACCGTGTACGACAAGGCCGAGCGCGTTTCCCGGCTGGCCGCCTTCATCGCCCCGCTGATTGGCGGCGACGCCCAGCGCGCCGGCCGTGCCGGCCTGCTGTCGAAGTGCGACCTGGCCACCGAGATGGTCGGCGAATTCCCTGAGATGCAGGGTGTTGCCGGTTACTACTACGCGCTCAACGACGGTGAGCCGGAAGACGTGGCCCTGGCCCTGAACGAGCAGTACATGCCGCGCGGTGCTGGCGCCGAGCTGCCGCAGACCCTCACCGGTGCTGCCGTGGCCATCGCCGACAAGCTCGACACCCTGGTCGGCATCTTCGGCATCGGCATGCTGCCGACCGGCAGCAAGGACCCGTACGCCCTGCGCCGTGCTGCCCTGGGCGTGCTGCGTATCCTGATCGAGAAGCAACTGGACCTGGACCTGACCGGCGCGGTCGAGTTCGCAGTCAAGCAGTTCGGTGCCAAGGTCAAGGCCGCCGGCCTGGCCGAGCAGGTACTGGAGTTCATCTTCGACCGCCTGCGTGCACGCTACGAAGACGAAGGCATCGACGTGGCCACCTACCTGTCGGTACGTGCCCTGCAGCCAGGTTCTGCCCTGGACTTCGACCAGCGCGTGCAGGCTGTACAAGCCTTCCGCAAGCTGCCGGAAGCCGAGGCCCTGGCCGCGGTGAACAAGCGCGTGTCGAACCTGCTGAGCAAGGCCGAAGGCGCCATCGCCGATCACGTCGAGCCGAAGTACTTCGACAATGCCAACGAGTTCTCCCTGTACTCGGCCATCCAGCAGGCCGACCAGGCCGTGCAACCGATGGCAGCTGCACGCCAGTACAGTGAATCGCTGGCCCGCCTGGCAGCCCTGCGTGACCCGGTCGACGCCTTCTTCGAGGCAGTGATGGTCAACGCCGAGGACGCCAAGGTACGCGCCAACCGTTATGCCCTGCTCAGCCGCCTGCGCGGCCTGTTCCTGGGCGTGGCCGACATTTCGCTGCTGGGGTAAGCCTTGAAACTGCTGATTCTCGACCGTGACGGAGTCATCAACTACGACTCCGACGCCTACATCAAGACGCTGGACGAGTGGGTACCGATCCCTGGCTCGGTCGAAGCGATCGCGCAGTTGAGCAAGGCGGGCTGGACGGTGGCCGTTGCCACCAACCAGTCCGGCATTGCCCGTGGCTACTATGCGCTGGCAACCCTCGAAGCCATGCACGCGCGCCTGCGCGCGCTGGTGGCCGAGCAGGGTGGCGAGGTGGGTCACATCGTGTATTGCCCGCACGGGCCGGACGAAGGCTGCGATTGCCGCAAGCCCAAGCCTGGCATGCTGCGGGCGATTGCCGAGCATTACCAGGTCGGCCTGGAAGGCGTCTGGTTCGTTGGCGACAGCAAAGGTGACCTGGAGGCCGCCCTGGCCGTCGGTGCACAACCCGTGCTGGTGAAAACCGGCAAGGGCGAGCGGACCCTGGAAAAAGGCGTCCCGGAAACTACACTGATTTTCGACGATCTGGCAGCTATCGCCAGAGAACTAATTTAAACAGTGCGCCTTCGGGCGCATTTTTCTCAGGCGGGCATGCCCCGCAATGGTACAAGCCACTATGTCGATCCTGCAGGCGATCAGAATCTTTCTTTTTTACCTGCTGCTGGGCACCAGTTCGCTGCTGTGGTGCTCGCTGAGCTTCTTCGTCGCGCCGTTCCTGTCGTTCCCCAAGCGCTACAAGTTCATCAACGTGTACTGGTGCCGTTGCGCGTTGTTCCTGGTGCGCACCATCCTGGGTATCGACTACAAGGTCACTGGCGCCGAGAACGTGCCTGATGAGCCTTGCGTGATCCTGTCCAACCACCAGAGCACCTGGGAAACCTTCTTCCTTTCCCAGTACTTTTCGCCGCTGAGCCAGGTGCTCAAGCGCGAGTTGCTGTACGTGCCGTTCTTCGGTTGGGCCATGGCCATGCTGCGGCCGATCGCGATCAACCGCGATAACCCCAAGGAAGCTCTGCGCCAGGTAGCCAGCAAGGGTGATGAGCTGCTCAAGCAGAAGACCTGGGTGCTGATCTTCCCGGAAGGCACCCGCGTGCCATTCGGCACCATGGGCAAGTTCTCCCGGGGCGGTACCGCGCTGGCAGTGAATGCCGGGCTGCCAGTGCTGCCGATTGCCCACAACGCCGGCAAGTTCTGGCCGAAGACCGGTTGGGGCAAGCGCGCTGGCACCATCGAGGTGGTGATTGGCGAGCCGATGTACGCCAACGGCACCGGGCCACGGGCCATTGCCGAACTCAACGACCGCGCCGCGGCGTGGAACGAAGCGACCCAGCGGGCCATGGGTTCGCTGCCGCCAGCAGAGGAAAAACCCCAGGAGCAGATGGCCTGACCTTCTGTGGATAACTTGTGAACTGTTTTTGGATTAAATGCCTTAAGTGATCGCTAAGTGTTTGAATTAGCTGTTTATTTCTGTGTATGACATTTTTCTGAAAATCGTGCATAAGTTTTTCGGGGTATAAGAAAACCGGCTTTTACAGCCGGTTTTTTTATGGGATCGGTAGCAGGATTGCACCCTCTGTGGGAGAAGACTGTGGGAGCGGCCTTGCGTCGCGAAAGGGCCGCAAGGCGGCCCCGGCAATTCATGCATCACAGCTGAAATCCTGGGGCCGCTGGGCAGCCAATCGCGACACAAGGCCGCTCCCACCACAAGCGCTTCAGCGCCTGAGCATTTGGTGCAGGCCTTGAGCTGCGTCAGATCTTGTCGATATCCACATCCTTGGTTTCTTTCAGGCAGAAGATCCCCACCACCAGGCTGACCCCGGTCACCAGCACCGGGTACCACAGCCCGTAGAAGATATCCCCGGTATACACCACCAGCGCGAACGACACCGTTGGCAGGAAGCCACCGAACCAGCCGTTGCCAATGTGGTAGGGCAGCGACATCGAGGTGTAGCGGATACGGGTCGGGAACAGCTCGACCATTACCGCCGCCAGCGGCCCATAGGTCATCGTCGCGATCAGGATCATCGCCACGATCAGCACCACCACCATCACCTGGTTGACCTGAGCAGGGTCGGCCTTGGCCGGGTAGCCGGCCTGTTCCACCGCCGCACGCATGGCCGCTTCGTCGAAGCCGTTGATGGTCTTGTCACCGATGTTCACCACCACATCGCTACCGGCCACATCCACCGAGCTATAGGGCAGGCCCTGCTTGACCAGGAAAGTCTTGACCTTGTCGCACGGGCTGTCGAAACGCGCCTTGCCCACCGGGTCGAACTGGAAGGTACAGCCTTGTGGGTCGGCAGTGACCACGATCGGCGCCTGGCGGCTGGCCGCGTCGATTTGTGGGTTGGCGTAGTGGCTCAGCGCCTTGAACAGCGGGAAGTACAGCACCGTGGCCAGCAGCAGGCCGAGCATCAGGATCGGCTTGCGGCCAATACGGTCGGACAACCAGCCGAAGAACACAAAGAACGGCGCACCAATGACCACGCTGATGATCAGCAAGGTATTGGCCTGTGCCGGGTCCATCTTCAGCATCTGGGTCATGAAGAACAGCACGTAGAACTGCGCCGTGTAGAAGGTCACGGCTTGCCCGGCGTTAATGCTGAACAAGGCGGTAAGCACCACTTTCAGGTTCGGCCAGGAGGTGAACGACTCACGGATCGGCGACTTGCTGACCTTGCCTTGGGCCTTCATTTTCACGAAGGCCGGCGACTCGTGCATGCTCATGCGGATCCAGGTGGAAATCGCCAGCAGCACGATCGACAGCAGGAACGGCAGGCGCCAGCCCCAGGTTTCGAACTGGTCACCACTGATATAGCGGCTGCCCAGCACCACCACCAGCGACAGCAGCAGGCCGAGGGTGGCGGTGGACTGAATGAAGCCCGTGTGGAAGCCGCGCTTGCCGGGCGGCGCATGCTCTGCCACATAGGTGGCCGCACCGCCGTACTCACCGCCCAGCGCCAGCCCCTGCAGCATGCGCAGGACCACCAGGATGATCGGTGCTGCGATGCCAATGCTGGCGTAAGTGGGCAACAGCCCCACTGCGAAGGTGGACAGGCCCATCAGCACGATGGTGACCAGGAAGGTGTACTTGCGCCCGATCATGTCGCCCAGGCGGCCGAACACCAGCGCGCCGAACGGCCGCACCAGAAAACCGGCGGCAAAGGCCATGAGGGCGAAGATGAAGGCGGTGGTGTCGTTCACACCAGCGAAGAACTGCTTGCTGATGACCGCTGCCAACGCACCATAGAGAAAAAAGTCATACCACTCGAAAACTGTCCCGAGGGATGACGCGAAAATGATCTTGCGCTCTTCACGGCCGCTGGCGCTGCTGGCCGCCGCACCCTGCTCTTGGATGTAATCCGACATCGTTGCTGTCCTCGGCCCGCAGGCCACAGTGATTATTCTTGTTGTTCCACTGTCGGCAGCTTCTGACCGCTAGCTGCCGGTACTGCACGCACCCCGGGGTCAGGGCGTCGGTATCGCGTCTTCGTTCAGATAGGTCTGGGTAGCAGCTCCTTTGAGAATCAGTTGCGCCGCTTTCTCGGCGATCATCAGGGTGGGTGAACAGGTATTGCCGGAGGTGATCTGCGGCATGATCGAGGCGTCCGCCACGCGCAGGCCGGGGATGCCGTGCACGCGCAACTGGTTATCCACAACGTCCAGTTCGCCATTGCCCATGCGGCAGGTGCCGACCGGGTGGAAGATGGTGGTGCCGATCTTGCCGGCGGCTTCGAACAGCTCTTCCTCGGTTTGCAGGGCTGGGCCCGGCAGGTATTCCCTTGGGTCGAACGCGGCGAGGGCAGGGGCCTGGACGATGCGCCGGGTAAGGCGAATGGCATCGGCGGCGACGCGCAGGTCCTGGGGGTCGCTGAGGTAGTTGGGGTCGATCAGCGGCGTGCTGTTCATGTCGCTGCTGCGGATATCGATACGCCCGCGGCTGGCCGGGCGCAGGTTGCACACCGAGGCAGTAAAAGCCGGGAACCTGTGCAGTGGCTCGCCGAAGCGTTCAAGTGACAGCGGCTGCACGTGGTACTGCAGGTTGGCGGTGGCCTGCTCCGGGCTGGAACGCACGAATGCGCCCAGTTGGCTCGGCGCCATGGCCAGCGGGCCACTGCGGTCATAGAGGTAGCGCAGGCCCATGCCCATCTTGCCCCACAGGCTGTTGGCCATCTGGTTAAGGGTGCGGGTATTGCGGATCTGGTAGATCAGGCGCAGTTGCAGGTGATCCTGCAGGTTGCCGCCAACGCCTGGCATGTCGTGACGCACGCCGATACCCAGGCTTTCCAGCAGCTGTCGTGGGCCGATGCCGGAGCGCTGCAGGATACCGGGAGAGCCCACAGCACCCGCACAGAGGATGATCTCGCGACGTGCCGCAAACTCGTGCCAGGCCCCCTGCCAGAACGCCTTCACCGCCCGCGCACGGGTGTTGTTGAGCAGCACCTGGTCAACCTGAACGGCGGTCAGCACGGTGAGGTTGGGGCGGTCCTTGATCGGCCGCAGGAAGGCCTTGGAAGCGTTCCACCGTACACCGCTGCGCTGGTTCACCTGGAAGTATCCACAGCCCTGGTTGTCGCCGGTGTTGAAATCATCGATCTTGCCGATGCCGCTTTGCTCGGCGGCATCACGGAAGGCATCGAGGATTGGCCAACTGTAGCGCTGGCGCTCGACCCGCCATTCGCCGCCACCACCGTGGTGCTCGCTGGCGCCGGCAAAGTGGCTTTCGCTGGCCTTGAACAGCGGCAGTACGTCCTTCCAGGCCCAGCCGTCATTGCCTTGCTCGGCCCAACGGTCATAGTCGGCGGCCTGGCCGCGCATGTAGATCATGCCGTTGATCGAGGAGCAGCCACCCAGCACCTTGCCGCGTGGATAGCCCAGCGCACGACCGCCCAGGCCAGGCTGAGCCTCGGTCTTGAAGCACCAGTCGGTGCGCGGGTTGCCGATGCAGTACAGATAACCGACGGGGATGTGGATCCAGGGATAGTTGTCACGGCCACCTGCTTCCAACAGCAGCACGCGGCAGGAGGGGTCGGCGGACAAACGATTGGCCAGCAGGCAACCGGCGGGACCGGCCCCTACGACCACGTAGTCGAAGACAGAATCGGCTGATGGCATGTGCAACCTCGGGCCTGATTATTATTCTTGTCCCGATCCATCTTAGTGAGTAATTTCGTGGTGGAAACACGAGATTTCGCGCAGCCGCTGTGCGTTTTAGCACAGGGGTAAGTCTGTACCGGCCTCTTCGCGGGCACGCCCGCTCCCACAGGGATTGCGTTACCTTGTGGGAGCGGGCGTGCCCGCGAAGAGGCCGGAACGAACTGCCAAAAAGGATCAGCATGTTCGACTGGAACGATCTGCGGTTTTTCCTCGAGTTGCAGCGCAGCGGCCGCCTGCTTACCGCCGCCAAGCGCCTCAACACCACCCACAGCACCGTGGCCCGGCACATCGAGAGCATCGAGCAAAGCCTGGGTACTGCGCTGTTCGTGCAGCATGCCCAGGGCTATGAACTGACCCCCTCGGGCCAGGCCCTGCTCAAGCACGCCGAAGCCATGGAAAACGTCGCCCTGCTGGCGCAGGAAGAAATCACTCAGGCCATCACGCCGCTGGGCAAGATTCGCCTGGGGGTGACCGAAGGCATCGGCATCATGTTCTTCACCCCGCGCATGAATGCGCTGTTCGACCGCTACCCCGGCCTTGAAGTGGAGCTGGTAGCGGTGCCGCGCTTCGTCAGCATCCTCAATCGCGAGGCAGAGATCAGCATCCACCTGGAACGGCCCAACGCCGACCTGCTGATCACCCGCAAGCTCACCGACTATCGCCTGGCCCTGTACGCGAGCCAGGCCTACCTGGACCGCGCGCCACCGCTGCGCAACCGCGAGGACCTGGCCCGGCACAGCTGGATCGGCTACGTCGACGACTTGCTGTTCAGCCAGGAACTGCTGTTTCTCAACAGCTTCTGCCGGGCCCCCAACGTGGTGTTTCGCAGCACCAGCGTAATCGCCCAGCAAACCGCCGCCCGCGCCGGGCTGGGCATCGCCGTATTGCCCAACTACATGGCCCGCCACGACCCGACGCTGGTGCGCGTGCTGCCTGGCGAAACCATCCAGCGTAGCTACTGGATCTGCACCCGCCGCGAACTGCACAAGTCGGTGCGCCTGCGGGTAGTGTGGGACTACCTGCTGGCGCTGTGTGCGGCAGAACAGGGCGAGCTGTTAGCCCAGTAGCGCCTTGCCGGACAGCAGCAAGGCCGCAGCCCAACCGGCCACGGCAAACATCTGCTGCAAGCGCGGCCCGGCCAGCCTGGCCGCCAATGGCCGCGCCAGCAGCAGGCCGAGCACCGCGCCGCCGGCGAACGGGGCGCCAACCTGCCAGTGCATCACCCCTGCCAGGCTGGCGCTGACCACACTGCCGGTGGACACCAGGGCGATCACCGCCAGCGAGGTGGAGACGATGCTGGTCATGCGCAGGTTGGTGTAGCGGTTCAGGGCCGGGATGATGACAAAACCACCACCCACGCCCAGCAAGCCGGACAGCAGCCCGGACAATGCGCCGGTGAAGGCCAGGGCGCGCGCGCAGGGCAGGGTCCAGCGCAAACGGCCCTGCAGCGGGTTCAACACACAGGGTTCGATGTAGCGATGGGCGTCATTGCCTGCGCCGCGCAGTTCCTTGGCCGCCTTGCGCCAGATACGCACGCAGGCGTACACCAGCACCCCGGCGAACACCAATTGCAGTGGCGTGTTCGGCAGGCGGTGCGCCAGCATCAGCCCGAACGGCGCCGCTGCCACACCGATCAATGCGATGAACAGCGCTGCCCGGTAGCGCACCAGCCCCTGACGCAAGCCCAGCACAGCCCCCACCGCCGCTGCCATGCCTACGGCCAGCAGGCCGACCGGTGCCGCCTCGACCATCGACAGGCCCAGGCCGAACACCAGCAAAGGGACAGCGAGAATGCCACCGCCGGCACCGGTCAACGCCAGCACGGCACCGATGATCGCGCCCAGGCCCGCGCCTAATAATTGATGTTCGATCACTGCCCACCCTCGGCGACCAACTGCGGGCGCGCCAGCCACTCGCGGCCCTTGAGCATGCCTTTCCAGTACAAGGGTGGCAGCGCCTGTGCCTTGAGCAACCAGGCCAGACGCGTCGGTTTACGGCCATCCAGCAACCAGTTGGGGAAGCTCGGTGCCAGCTTGCCGCCATAGGTGAATTCGGCCAGGACGATCTTGCCGCGCTCGACGGTGAGCGGGCACGAGCCATAGCCATCGTATCGGGCCAGGGTGGGTAGCCTGCCCAGGGCCACCAGCACATTGTTGGCCACGACCGGCGCCTGCTTGCGGGCAGCGGCGGCGGTCTTGGCATTGCTGGTGTTAGCCACGTCCCCCAAGGCATGGACATTGGTGAAGTGGCGATGGCGCAGGGTGTGCGGATCGACATCGACCCAGCCGGCGCTGTCGGCCAATGGGCTTTCACGAATGAAGTCCGGTGCCACCTGCGGCGGTACCACGTGCAGCATGTCGAACGCCTCGATACGGGTTTCGCTGCTGCCATCGGCCAAGGTACGCGCGAAGGTGGCGCGCTTGTTCGGGCCATCCACGGCTACCAGGCGGTGGGAAAAATTGAGGTCCACAGCGTACTTCTCGATGTACTTCATCAAGGCGGGCACGTAGTCCGCCACACCGAACAACACCGCGCCGGCATTGAAGAAGCTGGCTTTTACGGCCCCCAGGTGACCGTGCCGCAGCCAGTGGTCGCAAGACAGGTACAGCGCCTTCTGCGGCGCACCCGCGCACTTGATCGGCATGGGTGGCTGGCAGAACAGGGCGCGACCTTGCTTGAGCTTCTGCACCAGCTCCCAGGTATAGGGCGCCAGGTCGTAGCGGTAGTTGGAGGTGACGCCGTTGCGGCCCAAGGTCTCGCTGAGGCCATCAATGGCCGCCCAATCCAGCTTGAGGCCAGGGCAGACCACCAGCTGTTCATAACTGATGGCGCAGCCGCCTTCGAGGAGGACCAGTTGGCCCAGCGGGTCGAACCCCTGCACCCGTGCCTTTATCCAGCGCACACCCCGCGGGATGATCGAGGCCATGGTACGAGCAGTGCTGGGTGCCTTGAACACGCCGGCACCGACCATGGTCCAACCAGGCTGGTAGTAGTGCACCTCGGCGGGGTCGATCAAGGTCACATCCAGCGACGGGTCACGGCTGATCAGGCTGGAAGCAGTGGCGATGCCGGCGGCACCGGCACCGACGATGACCACTTTGTGGTGGTCGGTATTGGCAGGGGACAACAAGGCAGACATGGCGGTAAATCCTGGAAATCTGGTTATGGGGCAGGGCGGTCACAGCTTGTTCAGCGGAATCTTCAGGTAGCTCACACCGTTCTCTTCCGGCGCGGGGAACTGGCCGCTGCGCATGTTCACCTGCACCGAAGGCAGGATCAGCACGGGCATGTCGAGGGTCTTGTCGCGGGCTTCACGCATGGCGACGAAGCTGTCCTCATCGACGCCCTGATGGATATGAATATTGCTGGCGCGCTGCTCGGCCACGGTGGTGACGTACTGCATGTCGCGGCCACCTGGCAGGTAGTCGTGGCACATGAACAGCCGGGTCTGGTCGGGGAAGGCCAGCAAGCGACGGATCGAGCGGTACAGGGTGCGAGCATCGGCCCCCGGGAAGTCACAGCGAGCAGTACCGTAATCGGGCATGAACAAGGTGTCGCCGACGAACACCGCGGTCTCGCCGGCGTCCTCGATCATGAAGCTCATGCACGCAGGCGTGTGCCCTGGGGTGTGCAGCGCGCGGGCATGCAGGTTGCCAATGCGGAAACCTTCCTCGTCTTCGAACAGCACATCGAACTGGCTGCCATCGCGGGCGAAGCCAGGCTCGGCATTGAACAAGGCGCCGAACACTTTCTGTACCTGGGTGATGTGGGCGCCGATGGCGGTATGGCCGCCGAGCTTTTCCTTCAAATAAGCCGCTGCCGAAAGGTGGTCGGCATGCACATGGGTTTCCAGCACCCACTGCACGCTGGCTTCAAGCTCGGCCACTCGCTGGATCAGGCGGTCGGCCGAGGCAGTGCAGGTGCGCCCGGACTTGGGGTCGTAATCCAGCACACTGTCAATCAATGCGCACTGGCGGGTTTCAAGGTCCATGACCAGGTAGCTGATGGTCGAGGTCGCCTGGTCGTAAAAGGCGTCCACGTGCAGGTTGTTGCCGATGATCATCACGTTCTCCAATTTATCCACCCGGCCTTGTACAGGCGCAGGCAGTGCCAGGAGGTTTATCAAGATGCATGCCAGGCATTTTCTCGCGAGCGGGCCAATGAAACCGGCCCGTTGCTGACAGTTGCCGATGACAGTGGCAGCGCGGCTGGCAGTCGACTGTCAGCCAATGGCAGTGTTTGGCAGTCCTTGTTACCCTGCGCCGGTCATCCAATCGGTGCCGTCATGCCTGAAGCCCATCCCCTCATCCTAGCCCTGGTTTCCTACCTTGAGCACGATGCCTTGCCAACCATCGTGCTGGATACCGACTACAACATCCTTGCCGCCAACGCGGCCTATCGCCGCCAGTTCGGTCGCCATGAGCAGGCGCCGCTGGGCGAAAAATGCCACAAGGTCTCCCACCACTATGCCGTGCCTTGCGACCAGGCCGGCGAGCATTGCCCGATGCGCAAGGCGTGGCACAGCAAGGTGCCGGAGCGGGTGCTGCACATTCATCACACGCCACGCGGCCCCGAGCATGTGGATGTCGAGCTGCGGCCGATCCTGGATGAACAGGGCAGGGTGGTGGCCTTTGTCGAACGCCTGACCAGCATCACCCTCGCGTCGGCGCAGCCCCAGGAGCAAGGGCTGGTCGGCCGGGCGCCAGCGTTCAAGGCGGCCCTGGCCAGCCTGCAGCGTGCGGCGCCGGCGCAGATCCCGGTGTTGCTGCAAGGTGAGTCGGGTACCGGCAAGGAGCTATTCGCCCGTGCGGTGCACATGGGCAGCCCCAGGGCCAACGGCCCGTTGGTGGTGGTCGACTGTACCGGCCTGACCGAGTCGTTGTTCGAGAGCGAGCTGTTCGGCTACGAGAAGGGCGCGTTCACTGGTGCCAACCAACGCAAGATCGGCCTCGCCGAAGCGGCGCATGGCGGCACGCTGTTTCTCGATGAAATTGGCGAAGTACCGCTGGCGATGCAGGTGAAACTGCTGCGCCTGATCGAGTCCGGCAGCTTCCGCCCGGTGGGTAGCCTGCGCACGGTGCATTCGGATTTTCGTCTTGTTTCAGCGACGCACAAACCACTCCGGCAGATGGTGGCTGATGGCACCTTCCGCGAAGACCTGTATTACCGCATCAGCGGCTTCCCGATCCGCCTGCCGGCATTGCGCGAACGTGTGGAAGATTTACCCCTGCTAGCGCAGAGCCTGTTGCAGCGCATGGCAGGCAAGCCGACGCCCAGGCTGAGCGACGATGCCTTGCAGCAGCTTGGCCTGCACCCATTCCCGGGCAACATTCGCGAGCTGCGCAACATTCTGGAAAGGGCGCGCCTGTTTGCCGATGACGGGCTGATCCGGCCAGAGCATTTGCCGGAGGATATCGGCCCGGCGGGGGTGATCAAGGCTGGTGGCCGGCGCAATCACCTGGGTGAGCTGGCGCAGGCACTGGAACAGTTCAAGGGCTCGCGCAGTGAACTGGCCCGTCACCTTGGCCTGAGTGAGCGCACGCTGTATCGCCGGTTGAAGGAACTTGGCCTGAATTGAGGCGTGGGCTGCGCCGGCCCTATCGCCAGCAAGCCGGCTCTCATAGAACTACACATAAATCATTGATTTAGCATGGCTCTGTGGGAGCGGGCGTGTCGAGCCGTCGAACCGCCGCGAAGCAGACGACGCGGTGTATGGCACCGGCTTCGCCGGTGTTCGCGGGCTTGCCCGCTCCCACAGGTATGGCGTTTCACGGACCTTTACCGGACCTTTACCTCTGCCCTGACATTAAGCGGGAAGGATTGTGGTCTGATCAGTAAACCGAACCTGGCAACCTGTCAGCTCCCGCCAGGCGTTAACATGCAGAGGACCGCATCAAATGAAAAAAACCCTGACCGTGATCTGCGCCGCGCTCATGCTCAGCGCCCCCTTGGCCAGCTTCGCGCAGCCGGGCCCACCTGATCGGCATGATGGCGGCCCTTCGCACCAAGGCAACCCGCCCCATGGTCAGCCACAGCACCAAGGCCGCCATGACAATGGCCGCGGTCCCGCTTACCGCGACCCGAACTTCCGCCCACAACAGGGCATGCCGGTCCCTCATCAACAGTGGCAACGTGGCCATGTGGTTGACCCGCACTACCGTGGCGACCGTTACTGGGTGACCGACTGGAAAGCACGCCACCTGTACGCGCCGCCACGTGAACACCGTTGGCTGTATGTGAACGGGGACTATGTGCTGGTGGCTATTGCCAGTGGTGTGATCGTCAACATCCTCAGCGGTTACTGATTTCTATAGACACTAAAAAGCCCGCTTCCGCGGGCTTTTTAGTGTCTGGCGATCTACACCGGATCAGAAGTCCAGGTTCGACACCGACAACGCGTTGCTTTCAATGAAGTCACGACGCGGCTCGACTGCATCACCCATCAGGGTGTTGAAGATCTGGTCGGCAGCGATCGCATCCTCGATGGTGACCTTGAGCATACGGCGAACGGTCGGGTCCATGGTGGTTTCCCACAGCTGGTCCGGGTTCATCTCACCCAGCCCTTTGTATCGCTGAATGGTGTGTCGCTTGGTGGTCTCGTTCATCAGCCAATCCAGGCCTTCCTTGAACTCGACGATTGCCTTGCGGCGCTCACCGCGCTGCACGTAAGCACCTTCGCCCAACAAGCTGGACAGCTTGGCACCAATGTTGACTACGGTACGGTAGTCATTGCTGCCGAAGAAGTCCCGGTTGAAGGTGACATAGCTGGCCAGGCCGTGGGAGGTAATTTCCACTTCTGGCAACCATACGTTGCGCTCTTTGTCTTCGCGCAGGCTGGCTTTGTAAACCAGGCCGGACTTCTGGCTGTTGTTCAGACGCTCCTGGAACTGGGCCAACCAGGCTTGCATCACAGCGTGGTCACCCAGCTGCTCCAGGCTCACCTCCGGCAGGTAGATGAAGTGCTCGGTCAGCTCTTCCGGGTACAAGCGCGACAGGCGCTTCAGGGTCTTCATGACGCTACGGAATTCATTCACCAGTGCTTCCAGCTGCACACCGGAAACCGCTGGCGCCGACTCGTCCAGGTGCAGGCTGGCATCTTCCAGGGCCGACTGGGTCATGTACTCTTCCATGGCCTCGTCGTCCTTGATGTACTGCTCCTGCTTGCCTTTCTTCACCTTGTACAGCGGTGGCTGGGCAATGTAGATGTAGCCACGCTCGACCAGCTCCGGCAGCTGACGGAAGAAGAAGGTCAGCAGCAGTGTACGGATGTGCGAACCGTCAACGTCAGCATCGGTCATGATGATGATGTTGTGATAACGCAGCTTGTCGATGTTGTACTCTTCGCGGCCGATACCACAGCCCAGCGCAGTGATCAGCGTGCCCACTTCCTGGGACGAGATCATCTTGTCGAAGCGCGCTTTCTCGACGTTGAGGATTTTACCCTTCAACGGCAGGATCGCCTGAGTACGACGGTTGCGGCCTTGCTTGGCCGAGCCACCCGCGGAGTCACCCTCCACCAGGTACAGTTCGGAAAGGGCAGGGTCCTTTTCCTGGCAGTCCGCCAGTTTGCCTGGCAAGCCGGCGATATCCAGCGCACCTTTGCGACGAGTCATCTCACGAGCTTTACGTGCCGCTTCACGGGCACGGGCCGCGTCGATCATCTTGCCAACGACGGCCTTGGCCTCGTTCGGGTTTTCCAGCAGGAAGTCGGCGAAGTACTTGTTCATCTCCTGTTCCACGGCGGTTTTCACCTCCGAGGAGACCAGCTTGTCCTTGGTCTGTGAGCTGAACTTAGGGTCCGGTACCTTCACCGAGATGATCGCGGTCAGGCCTTCACGGGCGTCGTCGCCAGTAGTCGCGACCTTGTTCTTCTTGGCCAGGCCTTCCTGTTCGATGTAGCTGTTCAGGCTACGGGTCAGCGAGGAACGGAAGCCCACCAGGTGAGTACCGCCGTCGCGCTGCGGAATGTTGTTGGTGAAGCACAGCAGGTTTTCGTTGAAGCTGTCGTTCCACTGCAGGGCGACTTCAACACCCACGCCATCGTCACGCTGGACGTTGAAGTGGAATACCTGGGAGTTGACCGGGGTCTTGTTGGTATTCAGGTATTCGACGAATGCGCGCAGGCCGCCTTCGTACTTGAAGAACTCTTCCTTACCGCTGCGCTCATCCTTCAGCAGGATGCCAACGCCCGAGTTGAGGAACGACAGCTCGCGGATACGCTTGGCCAGGATGTCCCAGCTGAAGTGAATGTTCTTGAAGGTTTCAGCCGATGGCTTGAAGTGGATGTGGGTACCAGTGCTTTCGCTGTCACCGACAACTGCCATCGGCGCCTGTGGAACACCGTGAACGTAGGTCTGTTCCCAGATTTTGCCGCTACGGCGAACGGTCAGTACCAGTTTCTCGGACAGGGCGTTCACAACAGAAACACCTACGCCGTGCAGACCACCGGATACCTTGTAGGAGTTGTCGTCGAATTTACCGCCAGCGTGCAGCACGGTCATGATGACCTCGGCTGCGGAAACGCCTTCTTCTTTATGCACGTCGACCGGAATGCCGCGACCGTTGTCGCGCACACTGATGGATTCGTCCGGGTGGATGATGACGGTGATGTCATCGCAGTGACCGGCGAGGGCTTCGTCGATCGAGTTGTCGACCACCTCGAAGACCATGTGGTGCAGGCCGCTGCCATCATCGGTGTCGCCAATGTACATGCCGGGGCGCTTGCGCACGGCATCCAAACCTTTCAGCACCTTGATGCTGGAGGAGTCGTACGTTTGATTTTCGCTCATGCATTCACTCCCGATGGTCGTGGGTCTGGGTGATACAGCCTTGTTCCACGTGGAACAAAGCAACTGGCGTTTCCGTCTGCCAGCCGTCCCTCAGTAATTCGTGATCTACACAGGTGATGAACACCTGGCAGCGTAATTCTTCAAGCAAGCGACACAGCGCGCGGCGATGCTGGTCGTCCAGTTCGGACGGCAAGTCATCCACGAGATAAATACAGTGACCGCGGCGAGCCTGACTAACGAGGTGGCCTTGGGCAATGCGCAATGCGCACACCACCAGCTTTTGCTGACCACGCGACAGGATGTCGGCTGCGTTGTTGGCAGCCAGACGAAGACGCAGATCAGCACGCTGCGGACCGGCCTGGGTGTGGCCCATCTGCTGATCGCGAAGGAGAGAGGAGGCGAGTACTTCTTGCAGTTCCCGGTCCTTGTCCCAGCCTCGGTAGTAGCTCAGGGTCAACCCGTCCAGCTCGACCAGTTCGCTCAGGGTTCGCTCGAAGACGGGCTTCAAGGCCTTGATGTAGTTGCGACGGTATTCATCTATTTCCGCGCTGGCCAGGCACAATTCCCGGTCCCAGGCGGCTTGCGAAGCTGGGTCAAGTGTACCATGCCGCAACCATGAGTTCCGCTGCCGCAGTGCCTTCTGCAGTCGTTGCCAGGCAGGCAGGAAACGAGGTTCCACGTGGAACACTCCCCAATCCAGGAACTGGCGGCGTATTTTCGGAGCACCTTCCAACAGGCGGAAACTGTCTGGGTTGATGAGCTGGAGCGGTAGCAACTCAGCCAACTGCGCTGCGCTGCGCGCGTTCTGCCCATCGATGCGAATAGTGAACTCCCCTTGCCGCTCCCGGGATACACCCAGGTTGCTGCTGCCACCCTCGGCTAATTGCACTTCGCCGAACACGGTACAGGCAGGCTGTTCGTACTGGATAACCGGGTTCAGGCGGGTGCTGCGGAATGAGCGCGCCAGCCCGAGCAAGTGCACGGCTTCAAGCACGCTGGTCTTGCCGCTGCCGTTGGCGCCGTAAAGGATGTTGATGCGGGGGGAGGGTGAGAGTGTCACCGGGTGCAAGTTGCGCACCGCGGTGACAATGATACGTCGAAGGGACATTTCGCCTGCTACGGGTTACAGGCGCATCGGCATGACAACGTAGGAAGAATCGTCATTGCCAGCTTCCTGCAGCAGCGCACTGCTGTTGGAATCGGACAGGATCAGACGAACTTGCTCGGTAGTCATCACGCCCAGCACGTCCAGCAGGTAGCTGACGTTGAAGCCGATTTCCAGCGAGCTACCTTCGTAGTCCACGCTGATTTCTTCTTCAGCTTCTTCCTGCTCGGGGTTGTTGGCCTGGATCTTCAGTTGGCCAGCAGCCAGTTGCAGGCGTATACCGCGGTACTTTTCGTTGGAAAGAATCGCAGTACGGCTAAAGGCTTCACGCAGCGCCTGGCGGTCACCGACCACCAGCTTGTCACCACCCTTGGGCAGTACGCGCTCGTAGTCCGGGAACTTGCCGTCCACCAGCTTGGAGGTGAAGGTGAACTCACCGGTGGTGGCGCGGATGTGGTGCTGGCCCAGGACGATGCTCACCATGCCTTCCGGGTCGGTCAGCAGGCGCGCCAGTTCGAGGATACCTTTGCGTGGCACGATGACCTGATGGCGATCATCCTGCTCGATGGGCGCGCTCATGGAGCACAGCGCCAGGCGGTGGCCGTCGGTGGACACAGCACGCAGGGTGTTGCGGGAAACCTCCAGCAGCATACCGTTCAGGTAGTAGCGCACATCCTGCTGGGCCATGGCGAAACTGGTGCGCTCGATCAGGCGGCGCAGCTTGCTCTGTTCCAGGTTGCAGGTCAGCGAGCCCGGGCCTTCTTCCACGGTCGGGAAGTCATTGGCTGGCAGGGTCGACAGGGTAAAGCGGCTGCGGCCGGCCTTGACCAACAGTTTCTGCTCGTCAACCTTGATATCGATCAGGGCATCGTTCGGCAGGCTTTTGCAAATGTCCATCAGCTTGCGCGCCGGGACAGTGATTTCGCCAGGCTCGGCCGGCTCTTCCAGTTGCACGCGGCCTACCAGCTCGACTTCCAGGTCGGTACCAGTCAACGACAGTTGCTGGCCTTGCACGACCAGCAATACGTTGGACAGGACCGGCAAGGTCTGACGGCGCTCGACGACACCGGCGACCAGTTGCAGGGGTTTCAACAGGGCTTCGCGTTGAATGGTGAAATGCATGGTCTAGTCCCTTGCCTTCAATTAGCTGCGCAGACGGCCATCAGGTCGTCAGCGTCCGCAGCAGGTTCTTGTAGTCCTCGCGGATGTCCGCGTCGGATTCCTTAAGTTCGTTGATCTTGCGGCAGGCGTGCAGCACGGTCGTATGGTCGCGACCACCGAACATGTCGCCGATTTCCGGCAGACTGTGGTTGGTCAGCTCCTTGGACAGGGCCATGGCTACCTGACGTGGACGCGCCACGGAACGCGAACGACGCTTGGACAACAGATCGGAGATCTTGATCTTGTAGTACTCGGCGACGGTACGCTGGATGTTATCCACACTGACCAGCTTGTCTTGCAGCGCCAGCAGGTCCTTGAGCGACTCACGGATCAGCTCGATGGTGATGTCGCGGCCCATGAAGTGCGAGTGAGCGATCACCCGCTTCAATGCACCTTCCAGTTCGCGGACGTTGGAACGGATACGCTGGGCAATGAAGAAGGCTGCGTCATGCGGCAGTTCGACCTTGGCCTGGTCGGCCTTCTTCATCAGGATTGCCACGCGAGTTTCCAGCTCTGGTGGCTCGACGGCCACCGTCAGGCCCCAACCAAAGCGCGACTTCAGACGCTCTTCCAGGCCTTCGATCTCCTTGGGGTAGCGGTCAGAGGTAAGGATTACCTGCTGGCCGCCCTCGAGCAAGGCGTTGAAGGTGTGGAAAAACTCTTCCTGCGAGCGCTCTTTACGGGCGAAGAACTGGATATCGTCGATCAACAACGCATCCACCGAGCGGTAGAAGCGCTTGAATTCGTTGATGGCGTTGAGCTGCAGCGCCTTGACCATGTCCGCGACGAAGCGCTCCGAATGCAGGTACACGACCTTGGCGTTCGGGTTCTTCTTCAGCAGGTGGTTACCCACAGCATGCATGAGGTGGGTTTTACCCAGGCCCACACCACCATAAAGGAAGAGCGGGTTGTAGCCATGCTTGGGGTTGTCGGCCACCTGCCAGGCAGCCGCGCGCGCCAGCTGGTTCGACTTACCTTCGACGAAGGTGTCGAAGGTGAAGGTGCGGTTCAGGTAGCTGGTGTGCTTGAGCGCGCCTTCAACTTGCACGGTGCGCTGTTCTGTCCGGGCACTGCCGGCCGTCGCCGGAGCCGGATCGGCCATGGCATCGAAGCTGTCACGCGAAGATGGCTCGGCCAGTTCATCGACCAGCACAGGCTCGGCCGCTGCCACGGCTACCGGTTCGACCACTGCCGGCACTGCCTTCTGTGTCTGGCTCTGCGCCTGGGTGTGCGCCAGCGAAGCGGCCACGGCGGCACTCACTGGTGCGTTGGGCGCCGCTCGTGGTGCCGAGCTGCGGCGGCTGCCGATCAACAAGGAAAGGGCAGGCGCAATACCGCTGCCGTTTTCGCCCAACAGCTCGAGCAAGCGCCCCAGGTACTTTTCATTGACCCAATCGAGAACGAAACGGTTAGGCGCATAGACGCGCAACTCGTCGCCTTCGGCTTCGACCTGTAGCGGACGGATCCAGGTGTTGAATTGCTGGGCAGGCAGTTCATCGCGCAGAAGCTCCACGCACTGCTGCCAAAGTTCCACTGACACGGATATCCCCTGAGTTTGAAAGCCGGATGAGGCAAAAACAAACCGCCATTGTACCGGTCGAGCGTTCAGTTATCCACATGTGGACACGCTAGGAACCATGACAAAACAGCCATTTATCGACCGAAACGACTTCGCGGCACTGTGAATAAGCCCTGTGGATAAGCGGTCATGAGCGCTATGCACAACCCTGGGGTCAGGCCTGTTGATAACTCGACTGTGGATAAGCGACGTTTTCATCCACAGCTTTTAACCACGAAGAAAACAAGCGCAGCACCGGTTGAGAACACAGTTGTAAAACTCTGTACAGCGCGTATTTTATGGCCTCAAGAAGGTTATCCACAGAAGGTTATCCACTTAAGATTTATAGATTCTTCAGAAAAGCTTTTTATATGTCTCTTCTTTTTTTTCATGTTGTCCCCAATTCGTGTGTCCGATCAAGCACCCCCTGGTGATGGACAAGCACGCACCGTCCATCACGTGCTCTATATGGAAAGACTGGTTGGAAATTGACCTACGGGCTTGCTTTCTCTAGAATCGCCGGTCTCTTAAAAAGGGGGCCATCCCGGCCCGTTGTCGACAAACCAGGTAATACGCCATGAAACGTACTTTCCAACCAAGCACCATCAAGCGCGCGCGCACCCACGGCTTCCGTGCCCGTATGGCTACCAAGAACGGCCGCGCTGTTCTGTCGCGTCGTCGTGCCAAAGGCCGTAAGCGTCTGGCCATTTGATTTTTCGGCACAGGTGGTGAGTCAGGACTTCAGTCGGGAAAAGCGACTGCTTACACCCCGACATTTCAAAGCGGTCTTCGACTCCCCAACCGGCAAGGTTCCAGGGAAAAACCTGCTGATCCTTGCTCGCGAGAACGGCCTCGATCACCCACGCCTTGGCCTGGTGATCGGCAAGAAGAGCGTCAAGCTCGCCGTTCAACGCAACCGCCTCAAGCGCTTGATGCGCGATTCCTTTCGTCTGAACCAGCAATTGCTTGCCGGGTTGGACATCGTGATCGTCGCGCGCAAGGGATTGGGTGAGATAGAAAACCCGGAATTGCACCAACACTTTGGCAAACTCTGGAAACGCCTGGCGCGCAGCCGGCCCGCTCCAGCAGCGACTGCCAATTCCGCAGGGGTAGACAGTCAAGATGCGTAAACTGGCGCTCGTTCCGATCCAGTTTTACCGTTATGCCATTAGTCCTCTGATGGCCAATCACTGTCGTTTCTTCCCCAGTTGCTCCTGTTACGCTTATGAAGCCATCGAAAACCACGGCCTCTGGCGTGGTGGGTGGCTAGCCGTTCGTCGCCTGGGGCGTTGTCATCCGTGGAACGACGGCGGTTTCGATCCCGTTCCTCCCGCTCCTTCCTCCCGAACTTCTTCGATAGCCGAGTAATCATGGATATTAAACGCACGATCCTGATCGTCGCCCTGGCAATCGTGTCCTACGTCATGGTCCTCAAGTGGAACCAGGACTACGGCCAGGCTGCCCTGCCGACTCAGAATACTGCTGCCAGCACTGTTGCCCCGGGCTTGCCGGATGGCGTACCGGCCGGTAATGCCGGCGCCAGCGCCGATGTACCAAGTGCCAACGCCGAAACCAGCGCAGCCGAACTGGCGCCGGTCGCGGTCAGCAAGGACCTGATCCGGGTCAAGACCGATGTCCTGGAGCTGGCTATCGATCCGGTCGGTGGTGACATCGTCCAGCTGAACCTGCCGCAGTACCCACGTCGCCAGGATCACCCGGACATTCCGTTCCAGCTGTTCGACAACGGTGGCGAGCGTGTCTACCTGGCACAAAGCGGCCTGACTGGCGTCAACGGTCCGGATGCTCGTCCTGCCGGTCGCCCGCTGTACGCTGCCGACAAGAAGGGTTACCAGTTGGCCGATGGCCAGCAGCAACTGGTGGTCGACCTGAAGTTCAGCGACAACGGCGTCAACTACATCAAGCGCTTCAGCTTCAAGCGCGGCGAGTACGACCTGACCGTCAGCTACCTGATCGACAACCAGAGCGGCCAGACTTGGAGCGGCAACATGTTTGCCCAGCTCAAGCGTGACGCCAGCTCCGATCCGTCGTCGAGCACCGCCACCGGCACCGCTACCTACCTGGGCGCCGCCCTGTGGACAGCTTCCGAGCCTTACAAAAAGGTCTCGATGAAGGACATCGACAAAGGTAGTTTGAAAGAAAATGTGTCTGGCGGCTGGGTTGCCTGGCTGCAGCACTACTTCGTGACCGCCTGGATTCCGGCCAAGTCGGACAACAACGTTGTCCAGACCCGCAAGGACAGCCAGGGCAACTACATCATCGGCTACACCGGCCCGGCCATCAGCGTGCCTGCTGGCGGCAAGGTCGAAACCAGTGCCATGCTGTACGCCGGCCCGAAAATCCAGTCCAAGCTGAAAGAGTTGTCCCCAGGCCTGGAACTGACCGTCGACTACGGCTTCCTGTGGTTCATCGCCCAGCCGATCTTCTGGCTGCTGCAACATATCCACAGCCTGCTGGGTAACTGGGGCTGGTCGATCATCGTGCTGACCATGCTGATCAAAGGCTTGTTCTTCCCGCTGTCGGCTGCCAGCTACCGTTCGATGGCGCGCATGCGTGCCGTTGCGCCGAAGCTCGCTGCACTGAAGGAACGCTTCGGTGACGATCGCCAGAAGATGTCCCAGGCGATGATGGAGCTGTACAAGAAAGAGAAGATCAACCCGCTGGGCGGCTGCCTGCCGATCCTGGTGCAGATGCCGGTGTTCCTGGCCCTGTACTGGGTACTGCTGGAAAGCGTGGAAATGCGCCAGGCCCCATGGATGCTGTGGATTACCGACCTGTCGATCAAGGATCCGTTCTTCATCCTGCCGATCATCATGGGCGCCACCATGTTCATCCAGCAGCGCCTGAACCCGACGCCGCCGGATCCGATGCAGGCCAAGGTGATGAAAATGATGCCGATCATCTTCACCTTCTTCTTCCTGTGGTTCCCGGCTGGTCTGGTGCTGTACTGGGTTGTGAACAACTGCCTGTCGATCGCACAGCAGTGGTACATCACCCGCAGCATCGAAGCAGCCAGCAAAAAAGCTGCTGCTTGACAGGCTACTGCGCTAGCCTGTGAATAAAAAACGCCCCCTAGTGGGGCGTTTTTGCTATCTGTCGTTTTTGTCGTAGAGGCTTTCGAGCATGAACACTGTGCGTGAAACCATCGCCGCCATCGCCACCGCCCAGGGCCGCGGCGGTGTGGGTATTGTCAGGTTGTCCGGCCCTCTGGCTGCCAAGGCCGGCCAGTTGATCACCGGCCGTACGCTTACCCCGCGCCACGCCCATTACGGCCCGTTCCGCGACGAGGAAGGGCTGGTACTGGACGAAGGCATCGCGCTGTTCTTCCCCGGGCCGAATTCGTTCACCGGCGAGGATGTGCTGGAACTGCAGGGCCACGGTGGCCCGGTGGTGCTGGATATGCTGCTGCAGCGCTGTGTACAAGTCGGTTGCCGGCTGGCCCGGCCGGGCGAGTTCAGCGAGCGTGCGTTCCTAAACGACAAGCTCGACCTGGCCCAGGCCGAAGCCATTGCCGACCTGATCGAGGCCAGCTCCAGCCAGGCCGCGCGCAATGCCCTGCGCTCGCTGCAGGGGGAGTTCTCCAAGCGCGTGCAATTCCTGACCGAGGCGTTGATTGCCCTGCGCATCTACGTCGAGGCGGCGATCGACTTCCCCGAGGAGGAAATCGACTTCCTCGCCGATGGTCATGTGCTGGCGATGCTCGATACGGTGCGCGGCGAGTTGTCCAAAGTACAGCGTGAAGCCGGGCAGGGGGCCTTGCTGCGTGATGGCATGACCGTGGTCATCGCCGGCCGGCCGAATGCCGGCAAGTCGAGCTTGCTGAACCAACTGGCCGGTCGGGAAGCGGCCATCGTCACCGATATTGCCGGGACCACGCGGGACATCCTGCGCGAACATATCCACATCGACGGCATGCCGCTGCACGTGGTCGATACTGCCGGCCTGCGCGACACCGATGACCATGTGGAAAAGATCGGCGTGGAACGCGCGCTGAAGGCCATTGGCGAGGCAGACCGCGTGTTGTTGGTGGTGGACTCCACCGCGCCTGAGGCCAGCGACCCGTTCGCCCTGTGGCCCGAATTTCTCGACCAGCGGCCAGACCCGGCCAAGGTCACGCTGATTCGCAACAAGGCCGACCTGAGTGGTGAACGGGTCGCGCTGGAGCAGTGCGATGACGGCCATGTGACGATCACCCTCAGTGCCAAAGGGGACGACGCAGGGCTGCAGCTGCTGCGCGACCACCTGAAGGCCTGCATGGGTTATGAACAGACGGCTGAGAGTGGTTTCAGCGCCCGCCGGCGCCATCTGGATGCCCTGCGCCAGGCCAGCGAGCACCTGGAGCATGGCCGCGCACAGCTGACCCTGGCTGGCGCGGGCGAGCTGTTGGCGGAAGACCTGCGGCAGGCGCAGCAGGCCCTGGGGGAGATTACCGGGGCATTCAGCTCGGATGATCTGCTGGGGCGGATTTTCTCCAGCTTCTGCATCGGCAAGTAATCCACAGCCAGGCAAGGCCAAGAGCCGCTCCTTCGGGAGCGGCTTTTTTTTTGCCCTCAAATTGTCAGGCGTACCGATTACCTGTGGGAGCGGGCATGCCCGCGAAAAGGCCCTTACAAGCACTGAATCTCGGTGACTGTACCGACACATTCGCGGGCTCGCCCGCTCCCACCTTGTCCATATCTGGCCCCAGCTCGGGGATGTCTTTCATTTTCAGGCTGAATACCGCGCGCAGGAGCCCTGTGGAAAACTCGCATTGAGCTCCGTTGATAAGCAGGCCTTTTTGCTGAGGACAAACCCGCTTGTGGGTAAACAGCCATTTAATCCACAGGCTAAATCGCGTTATCCATAGCCCTCATGGCACTCCAGCCACAGGGTTTAATTTTGCTCTATGCAGCATGGATAAAGGCCTGCATAACCTTATCCACAGATAGCCTTGTGCATAAGAATAAACATAAAAACAAAGCTTTTTTAAATTTTTCCTCTTTGATTTCTGTTGTCTGCCACTCATCCACAGACTGGTCAAATTTTGCTCAGACGGTTTCTTTAAAGGGGGGGAAGTCCCTATACTTGTCCGCTTACCTTCTCTATTCGCAAAACAGGCACGAGGTGCGTGGTGGATTTCCCTTCCCGTTTTGAAGTGATCGTCATCGGCGGCGGCCATGCCGGTACCGAGGCTGCGCTTGCGTCTGCACGCATGGGTGTGAAAACCCTGCTGCTGACCCATAACGTGGAAACCCTCGGTCACATGAGCTGCAACCCCGCCATCGGCGGTATTGGCAAAAGCCATCTGGTCAAAGAGATCGATGCCCTCGGCGGCGCCATGGCGCTGGCCACCGACAAGAGCGGCATCCAGTTCCGCGTTCTGAACAACCGCAAGGGCCCAGCCGTACGCGCTACCCGAGCACAGGCCGACCGCGCCATTTACAAGGCCGTGGTGCGTGAAATCCTGGAAAACCAGCCGAACCTGTGGATATTCCAGCAGTCCTGCGACGACCTGATCGTCGAGCAGGACCAGGTCAAAGGCGTGGTAACCCAGATGGGCCTGCGTTTCTTCGCCGAATCGGTGGTACTGACCACCGGTACCTTCCTCGGCGGGCTTATCCACATTGGTCTGCAAAACCATTCCGGTGGTCGCGCTGGTGATCCCCCTTCGATCGCCCTGGCCCACCGCATGCGTGAACTGCCGCTGCGCGTAGGTCGCCTGAAAACCGGTACCCCGCCACGCATCGACGGCCGTTCGGTGGACTTCTCGGTAATGACCGAGCAGCCAGGTGATACGCCGATCCCGGTCATGTCGTTCATGGGCAATGCCCAGATGCACCCGCGCCAGGTGAGCTGCTGGATTACCCACACCAATGCGCGCACCCACGAGATCATCGCCTCTAACCTCGACCGTTCGCCGATGTACTCGGGCGTGATCGAAGGTGTCGGCCCGCGCTACTGCCCGTCGATCGAAGACAAGATCCACCGCTTCGCCGACAAGGAAAGCCACCAGGTGTTCATCGAGCCGGAAGGCCTGACCACCCATGAGCTGTACCCCAACGGTATTTCCACTTCGCTGCCGTTCGACGTGCAGCTGGAACTGGTGCGTTCGATCCGCGGCATGGAAAATGCCCACATCGTGCGCCCGGGCTATGCCATCGAATACGACTACTTCGACCCGCGCGACCTCAAGTACAGCCTCGAGACCAAAGTCATCGGCGGCCTGTTCTTCGCCGGCCAGATCAATGGCACCACCGGTTACGAAGAAGCCGGCGCCCAGGGCCTGCTGGCCGGGACCAACGCCGCCCTGCGGGCGCAGGGCCGTGACAGCTGGTGCCCACGCCGCGACGAGGCGTACATCGGCGTACTGGTCGACGACCTGATTACCCTGGGTACCCAGGAGCCGTACCGCATGTTCACTTCGCGTGCCGAGTACCGCCTGATCCTGCGCGAAGACAACGCCGACCTGCGCCTGACCGAAAAGGGCCGCGAACTTGGCCTGATCGACGACCAGCGCTGGGCCGCTTTCTGCGCCAAGCGCGACGGCATCGAGCGCGAGGAACAGCGCTTGAAGTCGACCTGGGTACGCCCGAACACCGAGCAAGGCCAAGCCGTTGTGGATAAGTTCGGCACACCGCTCAGCCACGAGTACAGCTTGCTCAACCTGCTGGCGCGTCCGGAAATCGACTACGCCGGGCTGATCGAGGCAACCGGCGGCGAAGCGATCGATCCACAGGTCGCCGAGCAGGTCGAAATCCGCACCAAGTACGCCGGTTACATCGACCGCCAGCAGGATGAAATCGCCCGCCTGCGTGCCAGCGAAGATACCCGACTGCCTGTGGATATCGATTACTCGACGATTTCCGGCCTGTCCAAGGAAATCCAGGGCAAGTTGGGCCAGACCCGCCCGGAAACCCTGGGTCAGGCTTCGCGCATCCCGGGCGTGACCCCGGCGGCGATTTCCCTGTTGCTGATTCACTTGAAAAAACGCGGCGCTGGCCGCGAATTGGAGCAAAGCGCTTGAGTTCCCTGGTCACCCCGCAACACGCTGAAGAGTTGTCCACAGGTGCGCGCCAGCTCGGTGTCGAGCTGAGCGCCGAGCATCACGAAAAGCTGCTCGGCTACCTGGCCCTGTTGATCAAATGGAACAAAGCCTACAACCTCACCGCCGTGCGCGACCCTGACGAGATGGTGTCGCGCCACCTGCTCGACAGCCTCAGTGTCATGCCGTTTATCCACAGCGAGCGTGACAACTGGCTGGATGTCGGCAGTGGCGGTGGCATGCCCGGCATCCCGTTGGCTATCCTGCATCCGCACAAGCGCGTGACGGTGCTGGACGCCAATGGCAAAAAGACCCGCTTCCTGACCCAGGTGAAAATGGAGCTCAAGCTGGACAACCTCACGGTTATCCACAGTCGGGTCGAAGCCTTCCAGCCGGCACAACCGTTCAGCGGAATCATCTCTCGCGCCTTCAGCAGCATGGAGAACTTCACCAACTGGACCCGCCACCTGGGCGACACCGGGACGCAATGGCTTGCAATGAAGGGGCTGCATCCTGCCGATGAACTGGTAGCATTGCCCGCAGACTTCACAGTGGAAAGCGAGCAGGCCCTGACCGTTCCAGGTTGCCAGGGCCAGCGCCATCTGCTGATACTGCGCCGCAAGGCATGACTGGGAACACACGCAACAATGGCTAAGGTATTCGCAATCGCGAACCAGAAAGGTGGTGTGGGCAAGACAACCACCTGTATCAATCTCGCCGCCTCGCTGGCCGCGACCAAGCGTCGTGTGCTGCTGATCGACCTCGATCCGCAGGGCAACGCCACCATGGGCAGCGGTGTGGACAAGCACGAGCTCGAGCACTCGGTCTACGACCTGTTGATCGGGGAATGCGACCTGGCCCAGGCCATGCATTACTCCGAGCACGGTGGTTTCCAGTTGCTGCCGGCCAACCGTGACCTGACCGCCGCCGAAGTGGTGCTGCTGGAAATGCAGGTCAAGGAGAGCCGCCTGCGCAACGCCCTGGCACCGATTCGCGAGAACTACGACTACATCCTCATCGACTGCCCGCCGTCGCTGTCGATGCTCACGCTAAACGCCTTGGTCGCCTCCGATGGCGTGATCATCCCGATGCAGTGCGAGTACTACGCACTGGAAGGTCTCAGCGACCTTGTGGATAACATCAAGCGCATCGCCGCCCGGTTGAACCCGGAGCTGAAGATCGAAGGCCTGTTGCGGACCATGTACGATCCGCGTCTGAGCCTGAACAACGATGTCTCTGCGCAGCTGAAGGAGCACTTTGGCCCGCAACTGTACGACACGGTCATACCGCGCAACATTCGCCTGGCCGAGGCCCCGAGTTTCGGCATGCCGGCCCTGGCCTACGACAAGCAATCGCGCGGCGCGCTGGCTTATCTGGCCCTGGCTGGGGAACTGGTACGCCGTCAACGCCGTCAATCACGCACTGCACAAACAACTTAAGGAATCCGTATGGCCGTCAAGAAACGGGGTCTCGGACGTGGGTTGGATGCACTGCTCAGTGGTCCTTCCGTCAGCGCGCTCGAAGAGCAGGCTGTGAAGATCGACCAGAAAGAACTGCAACACCTGCCGGTCGAGCTGATCCAGCGTGGCAAGTACCAGCCACGCCGGGACATGGACCCGGAGGCGCTGGAAGAGCTCGCGCACTCGATTCGCAACCATGGCGTGATGCAGCCGATCGTGGTGCGCCCGATCGATGGCAACCGCTACGAGATCATCGCCGGTGAGCGCCGCTGGCGCGCCACCCAGCAGGCTGGCCTGGACAAGATCCCGGCCATGGTCCGCGAAGTGCCCGACGAAGCCGCCATCGCCATGGCGCTGATCGAGAACATCCAGCGCGAAGACCTCAACCCGCTGGAAGAAGCCCTGGCCCTGCAGCGCTTGCAGCAGGAGTTCGAGCTCACCCAGCAACAGGTGGCCGATGCCGTGGGCAAGTCGCGGGTAACCGTGGCCAACCTGCTGCGCCTGATCACCCTGCCCGATGCGATCAAGACCATGCTCGCCCATGGCGACCTGGAGATGGGCCACGCCCGTGCATTGCTCGGCCTGGAAGAACACCGTCAGGAGGAGGGGGCGCGTCATGTTGTCGCACGCGGCCTCACCGTGCGCCAAACCGAGGCACTGGTCCGTCAGTGGCTCAGCGACAAGCCTGATCCGGTCGAACCGAGCAAACCTGATCCGGATATCGCACGCCTTGAACAGCGGCTCGCAGAGCGTCTGGGCTCGGCCGTGCAGATCCGTCATGGCAACAAGGGCAAAGGCCAGTTGGTTATTCGCTACAACTCGCTTGACGAGTTGCAAGGCGTGCTTGCTCACATCCGTTGAAACAATTCCCGTTGTAGCGCGCAGTCGGAAATCACTACGAAGAGTTGAATAGGGGTTAATCCACCCCTATACTCTGCGCGCATTTTGTCGGCACAAATTATGCCAAGTCATAACTGACTTGTTGGTCGACTTCCGAGGAGCAGTTGTGATGGAAATCCGCACGCCAAACCGCCTGCCTTTCCATCGCTGGGCGGTTTTCCCGGTACTGCTGGCTCAATTCGTCGTACTGCTGCTGGCAACGTTGGTGTTGTGGCAGTGGAAAGGGGCGGTCAGTGGATATTCAGGCCTTTGCGGAGGTTTGATTGCCTGGCTACCCAATGTGTATTTCGCCTGGAAGGCTTTTCGCTTCAGCGGGGCCCGGGCGGCACAAGCCATCGTCAAGTCGTTCTACGCTGGCGAGGCAGGCAAGATGATTTTGACGGCAGTGCTTTTTGCACTGACCTTCGCAGGAGTGAAGCCACTGGCGCCGTTAGCAGTATTCGGCGTCTTCGTGTTGACCCTTTTGGTCAGCTGGTTCGCGCCCCTGCTGATGAATAAAAGACTTTCGAGACCTTAGGGCGTTTGAGGCAACCATGGCAGCAGAAACCGCTTCGGGCTATATCCAGCACCACTTGCAGAACCTGACCTACGGTCAACTACCAGACGGCAGCTGGGGCTTCGCCCATTCGGCTGCAGAAGCCAAGGCAATGGGCTTCTGGGCGTTCCACCTGGACACCCTGGGTTGGTCCGTCGCGCTGGGTCTGATCTTCCTGTTCATCTTCCGCATGGCGGCCAAGAAGGCGACTTCCGGCCAACCTGGCGGCCTGCAGAACTTCGTTGAAGTGCTGGTGGACTTCGTCAACGGCAGCGTGAAGGACTCCTTCCACGGCCGTAGCCCGGTAATCGCCCCGCTGGCGCTGACCATTTTCGTCTGGGTGTTCCTGATGAACGCCATCGACCTGGTACCGGTCGACTGGATTCCTCAGCTGGCCATCCTGATCTCCGGTGACCCGCACATTCCGTTCCGCGCCGTGTCGACCACCGACCCGAACGCGACCCTGGCCATGGCCTTCAGCGTGTTCGCCCTGATCATCTTCTACAGCATCAAGGTCAAGGGCCTGGGCGGCTTCATCGGTGAGCTGACCCTGCACCCGTTCGGCAGCAAGAACATCTTCGTGCAGATCCTGCTGATTCCGGTCAATTTCCTGCTGGAATTCGTCACCCTGATCGCCAAGCCGATCTCGCTGGCACTGCGTCTGTTCGGCAACATGTACGCCGGCGAGCTGGTGTTCATCCTGATCGCCGTGATGTTCGGCGCCGGCATCCTCTGGCTCAGCGGCCTGGGTGTGGTGCTGCAGTGGGCGTGGGCTGTGTTCCACATCCTGATCATCACCCTGCAAGCTTTCATCTTCATGATGCTGACCATCGTCTACCTGTCGATGGCCCACGAAGATAACCATTAAGACCGCCTGGCGTGTCTGATAGCCTTCTTCGCCTGTTCGGGGGGAGGGCTCAAAAAGTCCGCAAGGGCATGCTGTACCAAACGATTTGTTTTACCGCTTCAACTTAAAAACCTAACCAATACGACGTAAAAGTCGGGAGGAAAGATGGAAACTGTAGTTGGTCTGACCGCTATCGCTGTTGCTCTGCTGATCGGCCTGGGTGCTCTGGGTACCGCCATTGGTTTCGGCCTGCTGGGCGGCAAATTCCTGGAAGGCGCTGCTCGCCAGCCAGAAATGGTTCCAATGCTGCAGGTTAAAATGTTCATCGTTGCCGGTCTGCTCGACGCCGTAACCATGATCGGTGTTGGTATCGCTCTGTTCTTCACCTTCGCGAATCCGTTCGTTGGTCAAATCGCCGGCTAATCACTCGTTAACCACGAGTTGATAGCTGTGATGAACCAAAGACCGAGCGAGGTGTTGGCGTGAACATTAATGCAACCCTGATTGGCCAATCCGTTGCTTTTCTGATTTTTGTACTCTTCTGCATGAAGTATGTATGGCCTCCGGTCATCACTGCCCTGCAAGAGCGCCAAAAGAAGATTGCCGACGGCTTGGACGCTGCCAACCGCGCAGCTCGCGACCTGGAGCTGGCCCAAGAGAAAGCGGGTCAGCAACTGCGTGAAGCTAAAGCACAGGCAGCCGAAATCATTGAGCAAAGCAAGAAACGCGCTGCTCAGCTTGTCGAGGAAGCCCGTGATCAGGCCCGCGTCGAAGCTGACCGTGTGAAGGCTCAGGCTCTGGCCGAGATCGAACAGGAACTGAACAGCGCTAAAGACGCCCTGCGTGCCCAAGTGGGTGCCCTGGCTGTTGGCGGTGCTGAAAAGATCCTTGGCGCCACAATCGATCAAAACGCGCATGCGGAGCTGGTTAACAAACTGGCCGCTGAAATTTAAGCGAGGGCGATCATGGCAGAACTGACCACGTTGGCCCGACCTTACGCTAAGGCTGCCTTTGAGCATGCCCAGGCCCATCAGCAACTGGCCAATTGGTCAGCCATGCTCGGCCTGGCTGCTGCGGTGTCGCAAGACGACACCATGCAGCGCCTGCTCAAGGCCCCGCGACTGACGAGCGCAGAAAAGGCCGCCACGTTCATTGACGTGTGCGGTGACAAGTTCAATGCACAGGCACAGAATTTCATTCATGTTGCCGCGGAAAACGACCGTCTCCTGCTTCTGCCGGAGATTGCCGCCCTGTTCGACCTGTACAAGGCCGAGCAAGAGAAATCCGTGGACGTGGAAGTCACCAGTGCCTTCGCGTTGAACCAAGAACAGCAAGACAAACTCGCCAAGGTTCTCAGTGCACGGTTAGGCCAGGAAGTGCGCCTGCACGCGTCGGAGGATGCCAGCCTGATTGGCGGCGTCGTCATCCGCGCCGGTGACCTGGTAATCGATGGCTCGGTTCGCGGCAAGATCGCGAAACTGGCCGAAGCATTGAAATCTTGAGTTTGAAGGGGCAGCAGAGCAATGCAGCAACTCAATCCTTCCGAAATTAGTGAAATCATCAAGGGCCGCATCGATAACCTCGATGTGAGCTCCCAAGCCCGTAACGAAGGTACCGTTGTTTCGGTATCCGACGGTATCGTGCGGATCCACGGTCTGGCCGACGTCATGTACGGCGAAATGATCGAGTTCCCTGGCAGCGTATTCGGCATGGCCCTGAACCTGGAGCAAGACTCCGTAGGTGCAGTGATCCTGGGTGCCTATGACACCCTCGCCGAAGGCATGAGCGCCAAGTGCACCGGTCGCATCCTGGAAGTTCCGGTCGGCAAAGGCCTGCTGGGCCGCGTCGTCGACGCTCTGGGTAACCCGATCGATGGCAAAGGTCCTCTGACCACCACCGAAACCGACGCGGTCGAAAAGGTCGCTCCAGGCGTTATCTGGCGTAAGTCGGTAGACCAGCCTGTACAGACTGGCTACAAGTCCGTCGACGCCATGATCCCTGTCGGCCGTGGCCAGCGCGAGCTGATCATCGGTGACCGTCAGATCGGCAAGACCGCCATGGCCATCGACGCCATCATCAACCAGAAAGACTCCGGTATTTTCTGTGTTTATGTTGCTGTCGGCCAGAAGCGTTCCACCGTTGCCAACATCGTTCGCAAGCTGGAAGAAGCCGGCGCCCTGGCCAACACCATCGTGGTCGTTGCCAGTGCTTCGGAATCCGCCGCACTGCAGTTCCTGGCGCCATACGCCGGCTGCACCATGGGCGAGTTCTTCCGTGACCGCGGTGAAGACGCCCTGATCGTTTACGATGACCTGTCCAAGCAGGCCGTTGCCTACCGTCAGATCTCCCTGCTGCTGCGCCGTCCACCAGGACGTGAAGCGTACCCAGGTGACGTGTTCTATCTCCACTCCCGTCTGCTGGAGCGTGCATCGCGCGTTTCGGAAGAGTACGTCGAGAAGTTCACCAACGGCGCAGTCACTGGCAAGACCGGTTCCCTGACCGCCCTGCCGATCATCGAAACCCAGGCTGGCGACGTTTCCGCGTTCGTTCCGACCAACGTGATTTCCATCACCGACGGTCAGATCTTCCTGGAATCGGCCATGTTCAACTCGGGCATCCGCCCTGCAGTGAACGCCGGTGTTTCGGTATCCCGCGTAGGTGGTGCCGCTCAGACCAAGATCATCAAGAAGCTGTCCGGTGGTATCCGTACCGCTCTGGCTCAGTACCGTGAACTGGCTGCATTCGCCCAGTTCGCTTCCGATCTGGACGAAGCGACCCGCAAGCAGCTGGAGCATGGTCAGCGCGTAACCGAGCTGATGAAGCAGAAGCAGTACGCGCCGATGTCCATCGCGGACATGGCCCTGTCGCTGTACGCCGCTGAGCGTGGTTTCCTGACTGACGTAGAAGTCTCCAAGGTCGGCAGCTTCGAGCAAGCTCTGATCGCCTACTTCAACCGTGATCACGCCGAACTGATGGCGAAGATCAACGTGAAGGGTGACTTCAACGACGAAATCGACGCTGGCATGAAAGCCGGTATCGAGAAGTTCAAGGCCACCCAGACCTGGTAAGCCGCAGCGGGGGCTCAGGCCCCCGCTTGCTAACCTGATAGGTGATACATGGCAGGCGCAAAAGAGATTCGCAGTAAGATTGCGAGCATCAAAAGCACGCAAAAAATTACCAGCGCCATGGAGAAAGTGGCGGTCAGCAAGATGCGCAAGGCACAAATGCGCATGGCTGCTAGCCGTCCTTACGCGGAGCGTATCCGCCAGGTGATCGGTCATCTGGCCAACGCCAACCCGGAATACCGCCACCCGTTCATGATCGAGCGCCCTGTAAAGCGCGCCGGTTATATCGTGGTGAGCAGTGACCGTGGTCTGTGCGGTGGCTTGAACACCAACCTGTTCAAGGCCCTGGTCAAGGACATGAACGAAAACCGCGAACAGGGCGTGGAAATCGACCTGTGCGTGATCGGCAGCAAGGGTGCGACTTTCTTCCGCATCTTTGGCGGTAACGTCGTAGCCGCGATCAGCCACTTGGGCGAAGAGCCATCGATCAACGATCTGATCGGCTCCGTCAAAGTGATGCTGGACGCCTACCTGGACGGCCGTATCGATCGCCTCTCGGTGGTTTCGAACAAGTTCATCAACACCATGACCCAGAAGCCAACGGTCGAGCAATTGGTACCGTTGGTGGCAACCCCGGATCAGGATCTCAAGCATCACTGGGACTACCTGTACGAACCCGACGCAAAAGAGCTGCTGGACGGCTTGATGGTGCGTTACGTGGAGTCGCAGGTGTACCAGGCGGTGGTCGAGAACAACGCTGCTGAACAAGCGGCCCGGATGATCGCCATGAAGAACGCCACAGACAACGCCGGTGATTTGATCAAAGAGCTTCAGTTGATCTACAACAAGGCGCGTCAGGCTGCGATCACCCAGGAGATCTCGGAAATCGTCGGCGGCGCTGCCGCGGTTTAACGGTTCAAATATTCAGAGGATCCAGCTATGAGTAGCGGACGTATCGTTCAAATCATCGGCGCCGTCATCGACGTGGAATTCCCACGTGACGTCGTGCCGAGTGTTTACAACGCGCTGAAAGTACAAGGCGCGGAAACCACCCTGGAAGTTCAGCAGCAGCTGGGCGACGGCGTGGTTCGTACCATTGCGATGGGCTCGACCGAAGGCCTGAAGCGCGGTCTGGAAGTCGTTGACTCCGGCGCTGCCATTTCCGTTCCTGTTGGTAAGGCCACCCTGGGCCGTATCATGGACGTACTGGGCAACCCTATCGACGAGGCCGGCCCGATCGGCGAAGAAGAGCGTCGCGGTATCCACCAGCCAGCGCCTTCGTTCGCTGACCAGGCAGGCGGTAACGACCTGCTGGAAACCGGCATCAAGGTTATCGACCTGGTTTGCCCGTTCGCCAAGGGTGGTAAGGTTGGTCTGTTCGGTGGTGCCGGTGTCGGCAAGACCGTAAACATGATGGAACTGATCCGTAACATCGCCATGGAACACAGCGGTTACTCCGTGTTCGCTGGTGTGGGTGAGCGTACTCGTGAGGGTAACGACTTCTACCACGAGATGAAGGACTCCAACGTTCTCGACAAAGTAGCGCTGGTCTACGGTCAGATGAACGAGCCACCAGGAAACCGTCTGCGCGTAGCGCTGACCGGCCTGACCATGGCTGAGAAGTTCCGTGACGAAGGTAACGACGTTCTGCTGTTCGTCGACAACATCTATCGTTACACCCTGGCCGGTACCGAAGTATCCGCACTGCTGGGCCGTATGCCTTCGGCAGTAGGTTACCAGCCGACCCTGGCTGAAGAGATGGGCGTTCTGCAAGAGCGTATCACCTCCACCAAGGAAGGTTCGATCACCTCCGTACAGGCCGTATACGTACCTGCGGACGACCTGACCGACCCGTCGCCAGCGACCACCTTCGCCCACCTGGACGCCACCGTCGTTCTGTCCCGTGACATCGCCTCCCTGGGTATCTACCCGGCGGTCGACCCACTGGACTCGACTTCGCGCCAGCTGGACCCGAACGTGATCGGCAACGAGCACTACGAGACCGCTCGTGGCGTTCAGTATGTTCTGCAGCGCTACAAAGAGCTGAAGGACATCATCGCGATCCTGGGTATGGACGAACTGTCCGAAGCCGACAAGCAACTGGTAGCCCGCGCTCGTAAGATCCAGCGCTTCCTGTCGCAGCCGTTCTTCGTGGCCGAAGTCTTCACCGGTTCGCCAGGCAAGTACGTTTCCCTGAAAGACACCATCGCTGGCTTCAGCGGCATCCTCAAAGGTGACTACGACCACCTGCCAGAACAAGCGTTCTACATGGTCGGCAGCATCGACGAAGCGATCGAGAAAGCCAAGAAACTGTAATCCCGGCGCCCCGAAAGGGGCGCTAATCAGGTTGAGGCAAGCAGATGGCTATGACAGTCCATTGCGATATCGTCAGCGCGGAAGGAGAGATCTTCTCCGGCCTGGTCGAGATGGTAGTTGCGCACGGTAACCTGGGTGATCTTGGTATCGCTCCGGGCCACGCGCCGCTGATCACCAATCTCAAGCCTGGTCCGATCACGCTGACCAAGCAGGGTGGCGAGCGCGAGGTGTTCTACATCTCCGGTGGCTTCCTGGAAGTGCAGCCGAACATGGTCAAGGTACTCGCCGACACCGTGCAGCGTGCAGCCGACCTGGACGAAGCCTCCGCTCAGGATGCCGTCAAGGCAGCTGAGAAGGCCCTGCATGAGAAAGGCGCGGATTTCGACTACAGTGCCGCATCCGCACGTCTGGCCGAGGCCGCAGCCCAGCTGCGTACCGTCCAGCAGATCCGCAAGAAGTTCGGCGGTTAATTCCGCAGGCTTCATGTAGATTGAGAACAAGGGTAGCCATCGGCTACCCTTTTTCTTTTTTTGTAACCTATGAAACCGGTCATTTCACTGACCGCCCAGGATTGGTAGCCAGTAATGTCACTCGATATCGTTATTCTCGCCGCCGGCCAAGGCACCCGCATGCGCTCGGCGCTGCCCAAGGTGCTGCACCCGGTAGCCGGCAATTCCATGCTCGGCCATGTTATCCACAGCGCGCGCCAGTTGCAGCCGCAAGGTATTCACGTGGTTATTGGCCATGGTGCCGAGCTGGTTCGCGAGCGCCTTGCTGCTGACGACCTGAACTTCGTCATGCAGGATAAGCAGCTGGGTACCGGCCATGCGGTTGCCCAGGCATTGCCGGCGCTGACCGCCGACACCGTGCTGGTGCTGTACGGTGACGTGCCGTTGATCGAAGTAGAGACCCTGCAGCGTCTGCTGGCCAAGGCCAACGAGCAGCAGCTGGGCCTGCTCACGGTGACCCTCGACGACCCGACCGGCTATGGCCGCATCGTGCGCGACGAGCAGGGCAAGGTGACTGCCATCGTTGAGCACAAGGACGCCAACGATGCGCAGAAAGCGATCAAGGAAGGCAACACCGGTATTCTGGCCCTGCCAGCCGCGCGCCTGGCCGACTGGATGGGCCGCCTGTCGAACAACAACGCCCAGGGCGAGTATTACCTGACCGACGTCATTGCCATGGCAGTGGCCGATGGCCTGGTGGTGGCTACCGAACAGCCCCACGACCCGATGGAAGTGCAAGGCGCCAACGACCGTCGCCAGCTGTCCGAGCTGGAGCGCCACTACCAGTTGCGCGAAGGCCGTCGCCTGATGGCCCAGGGCGTGACCCTGCGCGACCCGGCGCGCTTCGATGTACGCGGTGAAGTGACCGTTGGCCGTGACGTGCTGATCGACATCAACGTGATTCTCGAAGGCAAGGTGGTCATCGAGGACGATGTGCAGATCGGCCCTAACTGCGTGATCAAGAACACCACCCTGCGCAAAGGCGCAGTGGTCAAGGCCAACAGCCACCTGGAAGGCGCCGTGATGGGCGAGGGCAGCGATGCCGGCCCGTTCGCCCGCCTGCGCCCGGGCAGCGTGCTGGACGCCAAGGCCCATGTGGGTAACTTCGTCGAACTGAAAAACGCCCACCTGGGTGAGGGTGCCAAGGCCGGCCACCTGACTTACCTGGGCGATGCCGAAATCGGTGCGCGCACCAACATCGGCGCCGGCACCATCACCTGCAACTACGATGGCGCCAACAAGTTCAAGACCGTGATGGGCGAGGACGTGTTCATCGGCTCGAACAACTCGTTGGTAGCGCCTGTGGAAATCATGGCTGGTGCGACTACTGCTGCCGGCTCGACCATCACCCAGACCGTGGAGGCAGGCGACCTGGCGGTGGCTCGCGCGCGCCAACGCAACATCTCGGGTTGGAAGCGGCCGGAAAAGATCAAGAAGAGCTGAGTTATACACAGCTGTTTCGATCGAAAGCCGACTTATGTGAATAAGTCGGCTTTTTTGTTGGTAGGTCGCACTCAATTACAGTCCGGCGCAATCCCTGTGGGAGCGGGTTCACCCGCGAACACCGGCGAAGCCGGTGCCAAACACCGTGTCTCGTTCTTCGCGGGTAAACCCGCTCCACAGGGCGCCAATTTGCCGTGAAGATTTATCCACAGCTTGACGAATCGTTCATCTTAGGTTTTGATTGCCATCATTATCTTTCGAAACGAAACTTAAGCGCTCATGTCGAAACGAAACACCCCGCAGCGGCGGCACAACATCCTGGCTTTGCTCAGCGAGCAGGGCGAGGTGAGTGTGGACGCTTTGGCCAAGCGTTTCGCAACCTCGGAAGTCACCATCCGCAAGGATCTCGCTGCCCTCGAAACCAATGGCCTGTTGTTACGGCGCTACGGTGGCGCGGTCCCGGTGCCACAAGAGCTGCTGGGTGAGCCCGCCCAGCCTGTGTCTTCTTATAAAAAGGCCATTGCCCGCGCCGCCGTCGCGCGTATCCGCGAACATGCGCGCATCATCATCGACAGCGGCAGCACCACGGCAGCCATGATCCCCGAACTGGGGCGCCAGCCTGGCCTGGTGGTGATGACCAATTCGATGAACGTGGCCCGCGCCATCTGCGATCTCGAACACGAGCCGGTGCTGCTTATGACCGGTGGCACCTGGGACCCGCATTCCGAGTCGTTCCAGGGCCAGGTGGCCGAGCAGGTGTTGCGCTCCTACGATTTCGACCAGTTGTTCATCGGCGCTGACGGTATCGACCTCGGCCGCGGCACCACCACCTTCAACGAACTTCTCGGGCTGAGCCGGGTCATGGCCGAAGTCGCCCGTGAGGTGATCGTGATGGTCGAATCGGACAAGGTCGGGCGCAAGATCCCCAACCTCGAGCTGCCCTGGGGCAGCGTGCACACCCTTATTACTGACGAACGCCTGCCCGCAGCGGCACGCGAACAAATTCAAGCCCGCGGCATCAACCTGATCTGCGCCGCGATCAGCCAGGAGCAATAAACCATGTGTGGAATCGTTGGTGCCGTCGCCGAGCGCAACATCACAGCCATCTTGATCGAAGGCCTCAAGCGTCTTGAGTACCGTGGGTACGACAGCGCTGGCCTGGCCGTCCTCACCCAGAACGGTGAACTGCAACGCCGCCGTCGTATCGGCAAGGTCAGCGAGCTGCAAGCCGCTGTTGCCGCCGAGCCACTGGCCGGCCAGCTGGGCATCGCCCACACCCGCTGGGCCACCCACGGTGCGCCGACCGAAGGTAACGCCCACCCGCACTTCTCGGGCAGTGATGTGGCCGTGGTGCACAACGGCATCATCGAGAACCACGAAGAACTGCGCGAAGAGCTGAAGGACCTCGGCTATGTCTTCACTTCGCAGACCGATACCGAAGTCATCGTCCACCTGATCCACCACACCCTGAAGAGCATCCCGGACCTGACCGATGCCCTGAAGGCTGCGGTGAAGCGCCTGCATGGCGCTTATGGCTTGGCGCTGATCAGCGCCAAGCAGCCTGACCGCCTGGTAGCTGCACGCAGCGGCAGCCCGCTGGTCATCGGCCTGGGCCTGGGCGAGAACTTCCTGGCGTCCGACCAGCTGGCCCTGCGCCAGGTCACCGACCGCTTCATGTACCTGGAAGAAGGCGACATCGCCGAGATCCGCCGTGACCAGGTCTCCATCTGGGACCAGGACGGGCACAAGGTCCAGCGTGAAACCGTGCAGTACCACGAAGGTGCTGAAGCCGCCGACAAGGGCGCCTACCGCCACTTCATGCTCAAGGAAATCCACGAGCAGCCAAGCGTGGTGCAGCGCACCCTGGAAGGCCGTCTGGGCAAGGACAACGTGATGGTCCAGGCTTTCGGCCCGAAGGCTGCCGAACTGTTCGCCAAGGTGCGCAACGTGCAGATCGTTGCCTGCGGTACCAGCTACCACGCCGGCATGGTCGCCCGTTACTGGCTGGAAAGCCTGGCCGGCATCCCGTGCCAGGTGGAAGTGGCCAGTGAGTTCCGTTACCGCAAAGTAGTGGTGCAGCCGGACACCCTGTTCGTCTCCATCTCGCAGTCTGGCGAAACCGCCGATACCCTGGCCGCGCTGCGCAACGCCAAGGAACTGGGCTTCCTCGGCAGCCTGGCGATTTGCAACGTCGGTATCAGCTCGCTGGTACGTGAGTCGGACCTGACCCTGCTGACCCTGGCCGGCCCGGAAATCGGCGTGGCCTCGACCAAGGCCTTCACCACCCAGCTGGTATCGCTGATGCTGCTGACCCTGGCCCTGGGCCAGGTGCGCGGTACCCTGGAAGCTGGCGTCGAAGCAGAGCTGGTTGAAGAACTGCGCCGCCTGCCGGCCCGCCTGGGCGAAGCCCTGGCCATGGACGCCACCGTCGAGAAAATCGCCGAGCTGTTCGCCGACAAGCACCACACCCTGTTCCTCGGCCGCGGTGCGCAGTACCCGGTGGCGATGGAAGGTGCACTCAAGCTCAAGGAAATCTCCTACATCCACGCCGAAGCCTACCCGGCAGGCGAGCTGAAGCACGGCCCGCTGGCGCTGGTGGACAACGACATGCCGGTGGTTACCGTTGCGCCGAACAACGAGCTGCTGGAGAAGTTGAAGTCCAACCTGCAGGAAGTGCGCGCCCGTGGTGGCGAGCTGGTGGTGTTCGCCGACGAGCAGGCCGGCATGACCAATGGCGAAGGTACCCACGTGATCAAGGTGCCGCACATCGCCGACGCCCTGGCGCCGATCCTGTACACCATTCCGCTGCAGCTGCTGTCGTATTACGTGGCCGTGCTCAAGGGCACCGACGTGGACCAGCCGCGTAACCTGGCCAAGTCGGTTACGGTCGAGTAAGCCAGAAGCCGGGGCGCTTTGCGCTCCGTCGCGACACAAGGCCGCTCTTACAGGAAATCGCGTTCTCCTGTAGGAGCGGCCTTGTGTCGCGGTAGGCTGCAAAGCAGCCCACGGCTATCTCGCATCAGATCTGCATCGCCATCCCGTCCACATTCATCGCTGCCTGGCGCAAGGCCTCGGAGCGGGTCGGGTGGGGGTGGCAGGTGAGGGCGATGTCTTCCGCCGAGGCCGAGAACTCCATGGCCACGCAGAACTCACCAATCATCTCGCTGACACTTGGGCCCACCAGGTGCACACCCAGCACTTCATCGGTCTCGGCATCGGCGATGACCTTGGCGAAGCCTTCGGTCTCGTGGTTGATCTTGGCGCGGCTGTTGGCCGTGAACGGGAACTTGCCGACTTTATAGGCACGCCCTTCGGCCTTGAGCTGTTCTTCGGTCTTGCCCACGGTGGCCAGCTCCGGGCGGGTGTAGATCACACCAGGGATAAGGTTGTAGTTGACCTCATGGGGCTTGCCGGCGATGCGTTCGATGCAGGCCACCGCTTCGTCTTCGGCTTTGTGCGCCAGCATCGGGCCGGAGGTGACGTCGCCAATCACCCAGATACCCGGCACGGCAGTGCGGTGGTGGTCGTTGCCGAGCATGCCGCGCTTGTCGGTCTCCAGGCCCACGCTTTCCAGGTTCAGCCCTTTGGTATAGGGGCGGCGACCGATGGCGACCAGTACGTAGTCAGCCTGCAGCGTTTCTGCGGTGCCGCCGGCGGCTGGCTCCAGGGTCAGGCTCACGCCATCGGCGCTGGCGCTGGCCTGGGTCACCTTGCTGCCCAGCTTGAATACCATGCCTTGCTTGGCCAAGGCCTTCTGCAGGGTCTTGGCGGTTTCTTCATCGGTGCCCGGGCAGATGCGGTCGAGGTATTCGATGACCGTGACCTGGCTGCCCAGGCGACGCCATACCGAACCCAGCTCGAGGCCGATCACGCCGGCGCCGATGACGACCAGGTGCTTGGGTACCTGTGGCAGCGACAGCGCGCCGGTCGAGTCGATGATGCGCTGGTTGTCGATGGTCACACCCGGCAGGGGTGTAGGCTCGGAGCCGGTGGCAATGACGATGTCCTTGGCCTGCAGTACGGTTTCGCTGCCGTCCTCAGCCTTGACCACGACCTTGCCGACGCCATCCAGGCGGCCCCAGCCCTTGATCCAGTCGACCTTGTTCTTGCGGAACAGGTACTCGATGCCCTTGGTCAGGCCGGTCACGCTCTCGTCCTTCTGCTTCATCATCTGGGCGAGGTTGAGGGTAGGTTTGACTTCGATACCGAGGTGGGCGAACTCGTCACCGCTGGCGGCTTCGTACAGCTCGGAAGCATGCAGCAACGCCTTGGAGGGCATGCAGCCCACGTTCAGGCAGGTGCCACCCAAGGTCGAGCGGCCTTCCAGGCAGGCTACGCTCAGGCCCAGCTGGCCGGCACGGATGGCTGCGTTGTAGCCGCCAGGGCCACCGCCGATGATCACCACGTCATAGGATTTCATGGGTTCAACTCCAGGATGAAGAAGCGCAAGAGGGGCACAAGGTTAAGCTGAGATGCAAAAATTGTATACAATCTGCTGTATGGATAAGATCAGTTGGTTCTAGACCATGGTCTGGTTTAGAGGAAACATCCCACGAATGAACTACTCTGATCCGGCGACGTTCGAAATATCAGGCGTCGTGGCCAAATACGGACAGGAGGGTCGTTCATGCTTGCGCAACTTCCACCGGCACTGCAGAGCCTGCATCTGCCGCTGCGGCTGAAACTGTGGGACGGTAACCAGTTCGATCTGGGGCCTAGCCCGCAGGTCACCATCCTGGTCAAGGAGCCGCAGCTGATCAGCCAGTTGAGCCACCCGAGCATGGACCAGCTGGGCACGGCATTCGTCGAAGGCAAGCTGGAGCTGGAAGGCGACATTGGTGAAGCCATCCGCGTATGCGATGAGCTGAGCGAAGCGCTACTGACCGACGAGGACGACGTTCCACCGCAACGGCGGGCCCATGACAAGAGCACCGACGCTGAAGCCATTTCCTACCATTACGATGTTTCCAACGCGTTCTACCAGCTCTGGCTGGATCAGGACATGGCCTACTCCTGCGCCTACTTCCGTGAGCCGGACAACACGCTTGATCAGGCACAGCAGGACAAATTCGATCACCTGTGCCGCAAGCTGCGGCTGGACACAGGTGACTACCTGCTCGACGTTGGTTGTGGCTGGGGTGGGCTGGCGCGTTTCGCTGCTCGCGAATATGGCGCCAAGGTGTTTGGTATCACCTTGAGCAAGGAGCAGCTCAAGCTTGGCCGCCAGCGGGTCAAGGCAGAGGGGCTGGCCGACAGGATCGACCTGCAGATTCTCGACTACCGCGACCTGCCTCAGGATGGCCGCTTCGACAAGGTTGTCAGCGTTGGCATGTTCGAGCATGTCGGGCATGCCAACCTGGCGCTGTATAGTCAGAAGCTGTTCGGTGCCGTGAGGGAAGGGGGCCTGGTGATGAACCACGGCATCACCGCCAAGCATGTAGATGGCCGCCCGGTCGGGCGTGGCGCAGGCGAGTTCATCGACCGCTACGTGTTCCCCCACGGCGAGCTGCCGCACCTGTCAATGATCAGCGCCAGCATCTGTGAAGCGGGGCTGGAGGTGGTGGACGTGGAAAGCCTGCGTTTGCACTACGCCAAGACTTTGCACCACTGGAGCGAGAACCTGGAGAACCAGTTGCACAAGGCGGCGGCGCTGGTGCCCGAGAAGACCTTGCGCATCTGGCGCCTGTACCTGGCCGGGTGTGCCTATGCCTTCCAGAAGGGCTGGATCAACCTGCACCAGATACTGGCCGTGAAGCCCTACGCCGATGGGCACCATGATCTACCCTGGACGCGTGAAGACTTGTATCGCTGAATTGCAACCAAGCACGCAAGCGCGACACCATACCCTGTGGGAGCGGGTTTACCCGCGAATGCGTCGGTACAGCCACTGACGTCTTCGCGGGTAAACCCGCTCCCACAAGGGCCGCGATACCTTGCGAGGTGCGCAGACGCATCACAGAATCGGCGAAATCAGCCGCGCAATCCGCATCCCCAGTTGCTGCAGCCGATGGGTATCGCGGCTGTCCTCCGCAGTAATTTCCCGTGCCTGTTCAAAGTCATTTATCAGCATGTTCTCGACCTGGTCGGCGAAGCCGCGGTCGACCGTCAGCAGGGTGATCTCGAAGTTCAGGCGGAACGAGCGGTTGTCCAGGTTGGCACTGCCGATCGCGCTGACATCGTCATCCACCAGCACCACCTTCTGGTGCAGGAAGCCCGGTTGATAGCGGAACATGCGTACACCCGCACGTACCGCTTCGAAGGCGAACAGGCTGGAGGCGGCATAGACGATGCGATGGTCTGGACGTGACGGGATCAGCACGCGCACATCGACCCCTCGCAGTACCGCCAGGCGCAATGCGGCGAACACCGCCTCGTCGGGGATGAAGTACGGGCTGGTGATCCACACGCGCCGGGTGGCTGAATGGATAGCCTCAAGGAAGAACAGCGAGCAGGTTTCCTGTGGGTCGGCCGGGCCGCTGGCCAAGGCCTGGCACAGCACGCCGTTATCCGGATAGTCGTCCGGCAGGATCAGCGGCGGTAGTTGGCGCGTGGCCCAGTACCAGTCCTCGGCGAACGACTCCTGCAGGCAGGCCAGCACCGGCCCGCTGATCTGCACATGGGTGTCGCGCCAGGGTGAGAGCTGCGGGTGACCACCGAGGTACTCATCGCCCACGTTGTGCCCGCCGATGAAACCGAGCAGGCCATCCACCACAACGATCTTGCGGTGGTTGCGGAAGTTCACCTGGAAGCGGTTGAACCAGCCACGACGGGTAGCGAAGGCATGGATCTGTACACCACCGTCGCGCAGCAGCTGGCTATAGCTGGCCGGCAAGGCATGGCTGCCGACGCGGTCGTACAGCACGAACACCTGTACCCCCTCGGCGGCCTTGCGCAGCAGCAGTTGCTGCAACGCCTTGCCCAAGCTGTCGTCATGGATGATGAAGAACTGCACCAGCACCACGGCGCGGGCTTTTTCGATGGCAGCGAAAATGGCATCGAATGTCGCCTTGCCATCGATCAGCAGCTTCACCTGGTTGTTGGCCAGGCAGGGCATGCGCCCGAGCTTGGGCATGGCGCGCAGGGCCGCATAGCTTTCCGACTCGCGGGCGGTGAGGGCTTCTTCTACCCAAGGCCGCCAGTTGAGGTTGGCCATGGCCACGTGCATTTCCTGGTTGGCCTGGCGCCGGGCTTTGATGTAGGCATAGAACGAGCGCGCACCGAAGATCAGGTAAGGGATCAGGGTGAGGTAGGGGATGAAGAACAACGGCATGGCCCAGGCGATTGCGCCCTGGGCAGTACGCACGGTGAACAGTGCGTGCAGTGCGGCGACGATACCCAGCAGGTGAACCAGGCCGAGTAGGTAACCGAAGAAGTAGGGGCTGTGGTAGTCCATATGCATCCTGCTGGCCGAGTACACTTGAGTAACAGAACACGTTCCCGGTCCGCCTTGCAACCTGCAGGTGGATTTGGCGTCTAAGGCTCAGCCCGGCCCGCTTGGCCGGCTTTTTTCCAGGAGCGTTCGTCCATGAAGATTCGTCTGCCACTGTTGGCGTTGGCCCTAGGTGTGAGCAGCCCGCTGGTGCATGCTCAGATGCTGCAGCCAGGTTTGTGGGAGCTGACCACCAGCAACATGCAGGTCGATGGCAAGCCGTTACCCGACATGGAGTTCATGCTCGGCCAGTTGAAAAACCTACCGCCGGAGCAGCGTGCGATGATGGAAGGGGTGCTGGCCAAACAGGGGGTGACTGTTGGAGGCAAGGGGGTGCGCTCGTGCCTGACGCCAGAACAGGTGGCAACCAACGATATCCCGCTGCAGGACCCGAAGTCAGGTTGTACCCAGAAGATCACCGACCGCACCGGCAATGTGTGGAAATTCCAGTTCAGTTGCCCCAAGGCACAGGGCAGTGGCCAGGCGACTTTCCTCAGTGACCGGGAGTTCACCACACAGGTCAATGGCACCTTCAACGCCTCGGGTGTTCAGCAGCAAGGCAGCATGAACACCCGTGCCGTGTGGCTGGGTAATGATTGCGGTTCGGTCAAACCGCGCAGCTGACATCCCATTGCCATTGGCTGGTCGCGACAGCGTCGTGGGCATGCAGGCTTTCTGCATGTTCCACGCGCAGCTTGAAGGCCGTGCTCCACTCTATTTGCCGTAGCGCCTTGTGCAGGCGTCGTGCGGCGTCTTCGCAGAACATCAGGTTCTGGCCGTTGGCCAAGGCAAAGGCTTGCTCGTCTGCGCGCTTTACCGCGGTCTGTACCGCTGTCCCCAGGCTGGCTTCTATGCGGTCGATCAGCTCGGTGATTGGCAGTACCTGCTGATTGCTGCGCAGCCTTACCCGGATTTGTGCGCTACTGCGTTGGCTATGGGGCGTCGCTACGATGCCTTCGGCGCTGCCAAGCCACTGCAGCACTGCAGATTTTTCGACCTGCTCAGCGCCGAAATGCGCCTGGAACTGCTGCTGAATCAGCTGCCGTGCAAGTGCAGCCGAGCATGGGCAGGTCGACGAGTAAGGCACGGAAACGGATAGTTCCACGTGGAACATTTCGTTTTCCATCCTTGCGTCGACTGTTACCGCATAGCTTTTCCAACCATCCAATGGGCTGACCAGGGCTGGCCTTTTCAGCAGATGGTCGAAGTGCAGGCGCAGATAAGCCGCAGAAGAAAGGCCTTCGTGGCTGCTCAGAAAGTGAGCCAGCAGTTGGCGCATGGCGAGCGGCGTCAGGGGCTGATGCTCCAGGGAAGCCAGGGCAAGGTAAAGCCGAGACATATGGATACCCCGTGAGCTGCCGTCTACCAGGCTTACACCGGCATCGATGGTTGCAGCCGCCGTGCGCCCTTCGAACTGCACAGGCAGGGCGATCCCGCACATACCCACCCAGTTCAACGGCAAGGCATATTCCTGGGATTGGGCGGCAATGTCGGGGAGCTTGAGCTGGTTCATTTGGCATTCCAAACAGAAGGGGAGCACGCGTCCGTCGAGAACGGGCTTGGCGAAATTGTATTGTTACTTTATAACATTATGCAATGCATCGTTTCGAATGCGCTCGCCTGAAGAGGTTTCGCCATGTCCAACCGTCTCCCTGTCACCGTGCTGTCCGGCTTCCTTGGCGCCGGCAAGAGCACTTTGCTCAACCATGTGCTGCGTAACCGCGATAACCTGCGGGTCGCGGTCATCGTCAACGACATGAGCGAAATCAACATCGACGCCAGCGAGGTGCAGCGCAACGTCAGCCTCAACCGTGCCGAGGAGAAGCTGGTGGAGATGAGCAATGGCTGCATCTGCTGCACGCTGCGTGAAGACCTGCTCGAGGAAGTGGCACGGTTGGCCGAAGAAGGGCGTTTCGATTATTTGCTGATCGAGTCCACGGGGATCTCGGAGCCGCTGCCGGTGGCCGAGACCTTCACCTTCCGTGACGAACAGGGCCGCAGCCTGTCCGACATGGCGCGGCTGGACACCATGGTCACCGTGGTCGATGGCCTGAACTTCCTGCGTGATTACCAGGCAGCAGACAGCCTGGCCAGCCGTGGCGAAACCCTGGGTGAGGAGGACGAGCGCTCAATCAGTGACTTGTTGATTGAGCAGGTCGAGTTCGCCGATGTGCTGTTGCTAAGCAAGATCGACCTGATCAGCCAGCACGAGCGCGAAGAGCTCATGGCCATTCTGCGCAGCCTCAATGCCCGGGCGCAGATCGTGCCCATGGTCATGGGCGAAGTGCCGCTGGCGCGCATCCTCGACACCGGCCTGTTCGACTTCGACCAGGCTGCCCAGGCACCGGGTTGGCTGCAGGAGTTGCGCGGCGAGCATGTGCCGGAAACCGAAGAGTACGGCATAGCCGCCACTACCTGGCAGGCCCGGCGCCCGCTTCATCCACAGCGCTTCTTCGACTTTATCCACACGCCCTGGAGCAATGGCCGACTGCTGCGTTCGAAAGGTTTTTTCTGGTTGGCCAGTAAGTACCAGGAGGCCGGAAGCTGGTCGCAGGCGGGCGGCATGATGCGCCATGGCCTGGCGGGCCGCTGGTGGCGTTTTGTGCCGCGCGAGCAGTGGCCACAGGATGTGGATAACACTGCTGCGATCATGAAAAACTGGGCTGCCGAGAGTGGTGACTGCCGTCAGGAACTGGTGTTCATCGGGCAGAATATCGACTTCGCAAAATTATCCACAGCACTCGATGCATGCCTGTTGACCGATCAGGAAATGGACTTGGGGCACATGGGCTGGTTGCGCCTGCCCGATCCGTTCGGCCCATGGCATGAGGAGGCGGCAGCATGAACCCCGCACGCAAGCCTGTGGATATCTTCCAGGTGTTCGGCGACACACCGCAGGTGCTGACTGAAGTGCTGCAGGATGGCGTGAACCTGGCGGTATGGCGCCGACGTTTGCCGCCGCAACTGGAGGACTTTGCCGCGCTGGTGGTCAGCCTTGGCCAGCCCTTGGCAGACCAGCGCGTCATCGATGTGGACGAGCAGCACATGCCGGTACTGACCGAGTTGATGCGCGAAGCGGCGGACTTGCACGGCTACGAGGCATTCGTGGCCGATGTGACCTGGCTGGTGGCGGCCTATACCTGCCTGGTAGGTGCGCGGCGGGTCGGTTTGCGCCTGCGGGTACTGGCTGGCCCCATGTGCCCGCGCTTTCATGTGGATAACGTGCCGCTGCGTCTGCTCACCACCTATACCGGTCCGGGCAGCGAGTGGTTGCAAGAGCACAGGAGTCAACGCGGTGAGTTACACGCAGCCCTACCTTCTGTGGATAACATCCAGCACCTGCAAGCTGGTGATGTGGCGGTGCTCAAAGGTGAGAAGTGGCAGGGCAACGAAGGTGCAGGCCTGGTGCATCGTTCGCCCTCGGGCCAGCAGGGGCGCCTGTTGCTCAGCCTTGACTGGCTGGCCTGACGGCGCATAGTGAGGCATCACCACTGCCCGAAGCCACCCATGCTGCAGAACATTCCCACCCACGTGATTGCCGGCCCGTTGGGGGCCGGCAAGACCACCCTGATCCGTCATCTGCTGGCCCAGCGCCCGGCCAATGAGCGCTGGGCTGTATTGATCAACGAATTCGGCCTGGTAGGCCTGGATGCCGCCTTGCTCAGCCGTGACGAAGACGGCATCGCCATCGGCGAGGTCGCAGGTGGCTGCCTGTGCTGCGTCAATGGCATGCCGTTCCAGGTGGGCCTGGGCCGGCTGCTGCGCAAATCCCGGCCTGACCGGTTGTTAATCGAGCCGTCCGGGCTGGGTCATCCCTTGCAGTTGCTTGCGCAGTTACAACAAGCCCCTTGGGCTGGAGTGCTGACAATACAGCCATTGTTGATGGTTGTGGATGCGCAGTCGATGGTCCGTAACGAGCGGCTTCCGGAGGCTCAACAGCAGGCGTTCGATGCTTCTGAAAGCGTTGTTTTCAACAAATCAGAGGTTGTGGATGAATATGCTAAGTTGTTAATAAATAATAGATTTTATGAAAAGAAAATATTCTGGACCGTCCAAGGGAAGCTGCCCTTGTCGGACCTTCCGGCTTTACCCAAGGGCAGTGTCGACAGCTCGTCTGTGGATAACATGATTGTTGACAATCTTGTAGATCCACTGGCAGCGCTATGGGCGGAGCCCGGCCAGCCGATCTGTCTTGCCCAGCAGGGAGAGGGGGGTTGGAGCATCGGCTGGCGCTGGCATCCCGGGCAGCAGTTTTATCCACAGCGGCTGCAGGCGTTCCTGCGTGCCTGGCCGTGGCGACGCGCCAAAGGGGTTATCCACAGCGTGGAGGGTTGGCAATCATTCAATGGCCTGAATGGAGACATGCCCACCTGGCAGCCCAGCGACTGGCGCAGGGATACTCGCATCGAGCTGATTTTCGATCAGCCGCAATCGCAACCCGCGTTGCAAGCCGGGTTGAGCGAATGCCGCGTCAGCTGATCAGTTGCGCCAGCGGTTGTGCTCCTGGCGCCACTGCTGCATCTCGATGACATTGTCGGCGCGGGGCGGGGTCTTGATCTCGAACGGGTAGGGCGCCAGTTCGATCTGCACACTGTGGGCGCCGAACTGGGTCACGGTACCGGGGTGGCGCTGCTCGCCGGTGACGGTGAATTCGAAGGCGTAGACGCGCGCCAGGCGCTTGCGGCCGTTGGCGTCACGGACAAAGGCGATACGCTTGAGTGCGACCGCATCGTCGAGCAGTTCGAGGTCGAGCTTGGCGCAATGCTGTTTGACCCGCTCCAGGGCTTTTTCGCGCAACCCGTGGTTGTGCCACAACCAGGCGCCTGCCGTGGCGACCAGCATCAGGACGAAGAGGTTTTCCAGGGTCAACATTTGCATATGCTCCAAACAGGTCGATCCAGCTTAACTGCGTCCCTGGCCTGTCGTACAGGTGGCAATCGAGTTCATACTGCGCTGCGCACAATCCCTGAAACAGCTTTGGAAACCTCCCGCATGAAACGTACCCCGCACCTGCTCGCCATCCAGTCCCATGTGGTGTTCGGCCACGCCGGCAACAGCGCCGCGGTGTTTCCCATGCAGCGTATCGGGGTCAATGTGTGGCCGCTCAATACCGTGCAGTTTTCCAATCACACACAGTATGGCCAGTGGGCGGGTGAAGTGCTTGCCCCGGCGCAAATTCCTGCGTTGGTGGAAGGCATTTCCAACATCGGCGAGCTGGGCCACTGCGACGCGGTGCTGTCCGGCTACCTGGGCAGCGCCGAACAAGGGCGGGCGATTCTGGCCGGTGTCGAGCGGATCAAGGCAGTAAACCCAAAGGCTTTGTACCTGTGCGACCCGGTCATGGGGCACCCGGAGAAGGGCTGCATCGTGCCAGCGGAAGTCAGCGAGTTCCTGCTCGACGAGGCGGCCACCACGGCTGACATCCTGTGCCCCAACCAGCTGGAGCTGGACAGCTTCTGTGGGCGCCGGGCGCAGTCGCTGGAGGACTGTGTGAACATGGCCCGTAGCCTGCTGCAGCGCGGGCCGCAGGTGGTGCTGGTCAAGCACCTGGCTTACCCCGGGCGTGCCGAGGACCAGTTCGAGATGCTGCTGGTGACCGCCGAGCACAGCTGGCACCTGCGTCGCCCGCTGCTGGCGTTCCCGCGGCAACCGGTGGGAGTGGGTGACCTGACCTCAGGCCTGTTCCTGGCCCGCGTGCTACTCGGCGACAGCTGGGTGCAGGCGTTCGAGTTCACCGCTGCAGCCGTGCATGAAGTGCTGCTGGAAACCCAGGCCTGCGCCAGCTACGAGCTGCAACTGGTGCGGGCCCAGGACCGCATCGCGCACCCACGGGTGCGCTTCGAGGCACAGTTGCTGGCGCTTTAAATGGCGTCGGTTTTCAGGTCCTGGTAGCGCTTTTCCAGTTCCTGGCGGATCTGCCGGCGCTGCTGGCCCTGCAGGAAGCGGCGCTTTTCTTCGCTGCTTTGCGGCTGGCGTGGCGGCACCGCCACCGGGCGACGGTTGTCGTCGACCGCGACCATGGTGAAGAAGCAGCTGTTGGAATGGCGTACCGAGCGCTCGCGGATGTTCTCGGTCACCACCTTGATGCCCACCTCCATCGAGGTGTTGCCGGTGTAGTTGACCGACGCCAGGAAGGTCACCAGTTCGCCCACGTGCACCGGCTCGCGGAAGATCACCTGGTCGACCGACAGGGTGACCACATAACTGCCGGCATAGCGGCTGGCGCACGCATAGGCCACTTCGTCGAGGTACTTGAGCAGGGTGCCGCCATGTACGTTGCCAGAAAAGTTGGCCATGTCCGGGGTCATCAGGACGGTCATGCTCAGCTGGGCGTTTCCAGGTTCCATAGTGTGCTCACGGTGAGGTTGCGCTGAATCGGGCGAATGGGGGGCATTATCTGCAGACACTTCTGTTCCCCTCTTTTGAATTTGCCTTCCTGGTACGGGACGTTGGCCGACGCTCCATCGTCACGCCGATCATGCCATCAGCGGCGCTTTTCCAGCCGATCTGTTTCTGCATATTGCATCGCCTTTTTGCGGCGGGGTGCGATGTTAACCTGACTACGCCCATGCAACATGGGCCTTTCCTGCATTCAAAACAGTATGTACTTGCTGCTCGCTCAGGGTTGCCTTGGCAGAGGAGCGGTCTGCCCAGGCATCCGGCAACAGACGAGAAAAGGAGTATCACGCCATGCATGCCATCAGCTTCATCCAGGACCTGGCTGTCATCATGCTGGTTGCCGGCGTGGTCACCGTTCTCTTTCACCGCCTCAAGCAACCCGTGGTGCTGGGCTACATCGTCGCCGGCTTCATCATCGGCCCGCACACCCCACCGTTCGGCCTGATCCACGACGAAGACACCATCAAGACCCTCGCCGAACTGGGGGTGATCTTCCTGATGTTCTGCCTGGGGCTCGAGTTCAGCCTGCGCAAGCTGTTCAAGGTAGGCGCCACGGCGTTCATCGCGGCGTTCCTGGAAATCGTGCTGATGATCTGGATCGGCTTCGAGATCGGCCGCTGGTTCGGCTGGAACACCATGGATTCGCTGTTCCTCGGTGCCATCCTGGCAATTTCCTCGACCACCATCATCGTCAAGGCGCTCAACGACCTGAAGATGAAGAACGAGCGTTTCGCCCAGCTTATCTTCGGCGTGCTGATCGTCGAGGACATCCTCGGCATCGGCATCATCGCTCTGCTGTCGGGCATCGCCGTCAGTGGCACGGTCAGCTCGGGCGAGGTGTTCTCCACTGTTGGCAAGCTGTCGCTGTTCATGATCGTCGCGCTGGTCATCGGCATCCTGCTGGTGCCGCGGCTGCTGGCCTACGTGGCCAAATTCGAAAGCAACGAGATGTTGCTGATTACCGTACTGGGCCTGTGCTTCGGCTTCTGCCTGCTGGTAGTGAAGCTGGAATACAGCATGGTGCTTGGAGCCTTCCTGATTGGCGCGATCATGGCCGAATCGCGCCAGTTGTTGAAGATCGAGAGCCTGATCGAACCGGTACGCGACCTGTTCAGCGCCATCTTCTTCGTCGCCATCGGCCTGATGATCGACCCCCAGGTGCTGATCGACTACGCCTGGCCGATCGTGGTCATCACCCTGGCGGTGGTGTTGGGCAAGATGCTGTCATGCGGCATGGGCGCGTTCATTGCCGGCAATGACGGGCGCACATCGCTGCGGGTGGGCATGGGGCTTTCGCAAATTGGCGAGTTTTCCTTCATCATCGCCGCGTTGGGCATGACCCTGCAGGTGACCAGCGACTTCCTCTACCCGGTGGCTGTGGCGGTATCGGCAATCACCACGCTGCTGACACCCTACCTGATCCGTGCCGCCGACCCGCTGTCGCTCAAGTTGGGCAAGGTAGTGCCCAGCCGCCTGGCGCGGGTGCTGTCGTTGTATGGCGAATGGTTGCGCAGCATCCAGCCGCAGGGCGAGAGCGCCATGCTGGCGGCGATGATCCGGCGCATCCTGTTGCAGGTGGGGGTGAACCTGGCGCTGGTGATCGCCATCTTCTTCAGTGGTGGCTACTTCGCCGGGCGTATCGGTAACTGGCTCAGCGAGTGGGTCAGCGATGCCAGCCAGCAGAAAGCGCTAATCTGGGGGGCAGCGTTATTGCTGTCGCTGCCGTTCCTGATTGCTGCCTATCGCAAGCTCAAGGCGCTGTCTATGCTGCTCGCGGAGATGGGCGTCAAGCCCGAAATGGCCGGGCGGCATACCCAGCGTGTGCGCCGAGTGATTGCCGAGGTGATCCCGCTGTTGTCGCTACTGGTGATTTTCCTGCTGCTGTCGGCGCTGTCGGCAAGCATTCTGCCGACCAGCGAGTTGCTGCTGGTGATTGCCGTGGTGGCTGCGGTGGTGGTGGCCTTGCTGTGGCGCTGGTTTATCCGCGTGCATACGCGCATGCAGATTGCCTTGCTGGAGACGCTGGAGAACAGCCGCGAGAATACGCACTGAAGGGGGCATGCTTCCTGCGCAAGATTTCACCGTCGTCCGAGGGGATGGAGCGGTAGCGATGTCGCCAGGCGCAGAAAGCCTGGCGATTTTAGCTACATTGATGGCACTGGGCCATAGATTTTCCTATTCCTGTGCCGGCCACTTCGCGGGTAAACCCGCTCCCACAGGGACTGCACAGGTGTTGAACATTGTGCAGTCCCTGTGGGAGCGGGTTTACCCGCGAAGAGGCCGGCACAGTCAGCATCAAATCAGAGGTTGGAATCAGCTCTCCAGCCAGACATCCCGCGCCCAGTGCCACACCGATTCCCAGCTGTCTTCGCCGACGATTTCCTCTTCGGCATCCCACAGCACCACGGTGCCGTCTTCTTCGACGCAGTAGTAGTTGTCGCCGTCCTGGCACAGCGGAATCAGGTCACGCGGCACGCCGGCATCCCAGGCGTTGGCGGCGACGTCGGGCAGGTAGGTATGCGACTGTGGGTCGGTAACGGTCACCGGCTCCAGTGAGCCATACACCACGTCACTGACGGTCAGCAGGAACTCTTTGAACACGAACGGAATGTTGATGAACAGCTCTTCTTCGATCTCGACCAGCAGGTCCTCGTCGGGAAGCTCAAGGGGCACCGGCACTGGCTCGTTGGCTTCACGGAGTTGTTCGATCACTTCTTCCACGGTTCGCTTCCTCTGACCTAGATGACAACGCTGCGCGTTATACCCTAGTAGGCCACTCCGGCAAAAGCAAAACCCCGGGACAGGCCCGGGGTTTTTTGTGCAGCACGCAGCGGTTAGCCGTTTTGACGGATACCGGCCACCAGCCAAGGCTGGTTTTCGCCCTGGGCGCGGACCATGTGCCAGCTTTCGCTGAACACTTCGCCCTGGTCGAAGCGCGAGTTCTTCGACACGCCACGGAAGGTCAGGGTGGCGTCGGTGCGGTCGGCGCGGTCGTCGACACCGTCCAGCTGCACATCGAGGTTGTCGATGTAGGTGGACTGGAAGCCATCACCCAGTTCAGCGCGCTCGCGCTTGAGGAACTCGAGCATCTGCGGGGTGACGAACTCGGCGATCTTGTCCATCTCGTTGGCGTCCCAGTGCTGCTGCAGCGCCTGGAAGTGGTTACGGGCGGCAGCGAGGAAGCTCTGCTCGTTGAACCAGGCCGGGGCGTTGATCACCGGGGCGGCTGCGGCAGCAGGTGCGGCCGAACCACCGAAGATCGACGGCTGGGCAGGCTGGGCGTGAGCTTCACGGTGCATTGGTGCATGGCCCGGCATGGCCATTTGCGGCTGCTGCTGGCGACGGCGCGCGGCGATGAAGCGGAACACCAGGAAGGCGATGAGCGCCACGATCAGGAAGTCCATGATCTGGAAGCCTTCGAAACCGTCGCCCATGAACATGGAAGCCAGCAGGCCACCGGCGGCGAGGCCGGCCAGTGGGCCCAACCAGCGCGAAGCACCGCTGGCGGCCGGGGCTGCACGGCCAGGTGCGGTCGGCGCGGCGGCAGGCGTGGTTGGCGTGGCCTGGCGGGTCTGGTGAATAGGCGCGGAGCCCGAGCTCTTGCCGCCGCCAAAGCGCTTGGCGTTGGCGTCCAGGCTCAGCGTCAGGCCGACGCAGAGCGCCAGAGCGATGCTAAGAAAACGTTGCATAAGTGGGATATCCCCTGTTGTGGATTGCACGCGCGTCATGGTGCACAGGTTCCCGGGCACATGACCAGCGACATAATGTTTCGAGCTTTTGCCTGAATGTTACAAACCTGCCACGACCGGCCCTCTGAATGCTGGCGCAATACCTGTAGGAGCGGGTATGCCCGCGAACACCGGCGAAGCCGGTGCCATACACCGAGTTGTCGGCTTCGCGGGCATGCCCGCTCCCACAGGTATTGCGCAGGCTTCTAAAACTTTGGGCAAGCCTCAACCAGGGCCTGCGCAGGCTTTTAGATGGCCTCGAGCTTGGCGTACCCCAGCATCAACCATTTGCTGCCTTCGGCAAAATTCACCTGCACCCGAGCCTGGGCGCCGGAGCCCTCGAAGTTGAGGATCACACCTTCGCCAAATACCGCATGCTGCACACGCTGGCCCAGGTTGAACGCGGTCTGCGGAATGCTGGCATTGGCGAACAGGTTGTTGTTCGTGGCCGTCTTGGCCCCGCCGAACGGGCGGCTGACACTGTTGGACAGACGCACTTCCTGAATCAGGCCCGCCGGAATTTCGCGTACGAAACGTGACACCTTGTTGTAGGTTTCGCTGCCATACAGGCGACGCGTTTCGGCGTAGGTCATGACCAGCTGGCGCATGGCGCGGGTGATGCCCACATAAGCCAGGCGGCGTTCCTCTTCCAGGCGGCCGGGCTCTTCCAGGCTCATCTTGTGCGGGAACAGGCCTTCTTCCATGCCCACCAGGAACACATACGGGAACTCCAGGCCCTTGGCGCTGTGCAAGGTCATCAGCTGGACGCTGTCTTCGTGCTCGTCGGCCTGGGCATCACCTGCCTCGAGCGAGGCGTGGCCGAGGAACGCCGAGAGTGGCGAGAGGTCGGCGTCTTCGTCGGTGGACTCGAAGTTGCGCGCTGCGCTGACCAGTTCCTCAAGGTTTTCTACCCGTGCCTGGCCCTTTTCACCCTTTTCTTCCTGGTGATAGATGATCAGCCCGGACTGCTCGATGGTGGTCTGGGTCATGGTATGCAGTGGCATGTCCACGACCTTGGCAGCCAACCCCTCGATAAGCTCGATGAACGCACCCAGGGCACTGGCGGCGCGGCCTTTCAGCGCCTTTGCAGCGAGCAGCTGGCACATGGCCTCCCACATCGACAGCTGGCTGTGGCGGGCGTGCTCGCGGATGGCTTCGACGGTTTTCTCGCCAATGCCACGTGGCGGTACGTTGATCACCCGCTCCAGGGCGGCATCGTTGCCACGGCCTTCGATCAGGCGCAGGTAAGCCATGGCGTTCTTGATTTCGGCGCGCTCGAAGAAGCGCTGGCCACCGTAGATGCGGTAGGGGATGCGCTCGCGCAGCAGGGCTTCTTCCAGCACCCGTGACTGGGCGTTGGAACGGTACAGGATGGCGATCTCGTTGCGCGCATTGCCCTGCTTGACCAGGCTCTCGATGGTTTCCACCACGTAGCGCGCTTCGTCGTGCTCGTTGTAGGCCGCGTACAGGGTAAGCGGCTCTCCTTCGCCCATGTCGGTCCACAGCTCCTTGCCCAAGCGCCCGCTATTGTTGGCGATCAGCGCGTTGGCTGCCTTGAGGATACCGCCGGTGGAGCGGTAGTTCTGCTCCAGGCGGATCATTTCGGCGTCGGGGAAGTCGGCAGTGTACTGGTGGATGTTCTCGATCTTGGCGCCGCGCCAGCCGTAGATCGACTGGTCGTCATCGCCCACCGCCATCAGGCTGTCACCGCCGCGCGCCAGCAGGCGCAGCCAGGCGTACTGCACGGCGTTGGTATCCTGGAACTCGTCCACCAGCACGTGGCGGAAGCGCCGCTGGTAGTGCTCCAGCAGGCCCGGGTGGTCGCGCCACAGGTCCAGGCCGCGCAGCAGCAACTCGGAGAAGTCGATGACCCCGGCGCGCTCGCAGGCCTGCTCGTACGCGGTATATACGTCGCGCATGGTCGACAGGAACAGGTCGCCCCCGGCCTGGATATGCTGCGGGCGCAGGCCTTCGTCCTTCTGCCCGTTGATGAACCACTGGGCCTGGCGTGCCGGCCATTTCTGCTCGTCCAGGCCCAGCTCGCGCATCACTCGCTTGATCAGGCGCTGCTGGTCGTCGCTGTCGAGGATCTGGAAGTTCTGCACCAGCCGTGCTTCCTGCCAGTGGGCCCGCAGCAGGCGATGGGCCAGGCCGTGGAAGGTGCCGACCCACATGCCCGCCGGGTTGATGCCCAGCAGTTGCTCGATCCGCTGGCGCATTTCTGCCGCGGCCTTGTTGGTGAAGGTCACCGACAGGATCGAGTGTGGCGATGCCTGCTCCACCTGGATCAGCCAGGCAATGCGGTGCACCAGCACGCGGGTTTTACCGGAACCGGCGCCAGCAAGCACCAGTTGACGCCCGAGCGTGGCCGCTACAGCCTGGCGTTGGGCATCGTTGAGGGAATTCAGCAGGAGGGAGAGGTCGTCTGTGCGCATCGGGCCATTCTAGGGCGCGGCAGGAATTGGGGCAAACTTCTACTGTATGAATATTCACCTGCCACATGCCCGTTCATCGAGCTGATGGCAGGTGCCAGGTCGCCGCTCGGGCGACCTGGCCGTCAGCGGCTCAGTCGACCGTCTCTATGTTGCGTATTTCGCAGCGCTGCGAACCGTCGCCATGAATGATTTCCACGGTTTTCCAGGGCGTGCCGCCTGCACGTTCGAACACCACGGTTTTTTCCGTCACCACTTGCGGGGTGATTGCGCCGCTATCCTGCAGTTGAAGCTCCAGCACTTCCCAGCCGCCCTTGTGGCGCACCTTGGGTTCGACCAGCACCGGCTCGATGGCCGGGCAGCCGACCATAACGGTGCCGTGAACCCTGAAAACCTGCTCGCCGTTGGCGATGTCATTGATTGCAACGAGGTTGGCGATAGTAGCCATTGTCTGCTCCTGTCTCGGGTTGAAAGTAGCGCCAGTGCGCAGGGGCTACTTTCTGCCCTTTCACCTGCCACAGGAGCAGGGCAGTGCTTCAGCTATGCCAGTGCCTGCCATGCCTGGCGAGCAAGCTGTTGGCTTGCTCCGGCCCGTTGCTGCCTGCCGGGTACGGTCGCGGCGCCTGGAAGTGCTCTTCACAGCCCTTGATGATCGGGTCGATCCAGGCCCAGGCCGCTTCCACTTCATCGCGGCGCATGAACAGCGTCGAGTCGCCCTCCAGCACATCCAGCAGCAGCCGCTCGTAGGCCTCCCAGCGGCGCGTCTGGCTGAACACCTGGGCCAGGTTCAGGTCCAGGTCCACCGGCTCCAGGCGCATGCCCTTGCCCGGGCTCTTGGTCATCATGCGCAGGCTGATGCGTTCGTCCGGTTGCAGCTGGATCAGCAGCTGGTTGACCTGGCCACCATTGAACAGCTCGTGGGGCACTGGCTTGAACTGGATGACGATCTGCGATGAGCGCCGTGCCATGCGCTTGCCGGTGCGCAGGTAGAAGGGCACGCCCGCCCAGCGCCAATTGTCGATGTGCGCCTCGATGGCGATGAAGGTTTCGGTGTCGCTGTCGTTGTCGACGTCCTTTTCGAAGTAATAGGCCGGCACTTCCTGGCCGCCGATGTACCCGGCGCCATACTGGCCGCGTACGGTCTTGTCCTGAACGTCCTGGCCAGAAATGGGCTTGAGGGCCCGCAGGATCTTCACTTTTTCGTCACGCACCGCTTCGGCCTCGAACTCTGCGGGGGGCTCCATGGCTACCAGGCATAGCAGCTGTAGCAGGTGGTTCTGCAGCATGTCGCGGGTCGCCCCGGCGCGGTCGTAGTAGGCGCCGCGGTTCTCTACCCCCAGGGTCTCGCAAACGCTGATCTGCACGTGGTCGACCTGGTTGTTGCGCCATACCGGCTCCAGCAGCGCGTTGGCAAAGCGCAGGGCCATCAGGTTCTGCACGGTTTCCTTGCCCAGGTAGTGGTCGATGCGGAATACCTGGTTTTCCTCCAGCACTGCGCCAATCGCTTCGTTGATGGCGGTAGCCGATTCCAGCGAGTGGCCGATCGGCTTTTCCAGCACGATGCGCGCTTCGGCGTCGGCCAGGCCGGCGTTATGCAGGTGCTTGGCAATCGGCACGAAGAGGTTGGGGGCGGTGGCCAGGTAGAAGATGCGCGTCAAGCCGCCGGGCTCGCCCAGGTAGCGCGCCAGGCGGCCGAAGTCGGCGCTTTGCGAAGCATCCATGGCGAAATAGTCGATCCGCGCGGAAAACCGCTGCCAGACCTCTTCTTCGAAGTCGTTGCGGGCGATCTGTGCCCGGCAATGGCGTTCGGCGAGCTTGAGATAATCGTTACGTGGCAAGTTGCGGCGCGCCAGCGCGATGATCCGCACGGCAGGGTCAAGACGGGCCTCGCGAAACAGGTGGTAGAGCGCCGGAAGCAATTTGTGCAGGGCCAGATCGCCGGTGCCACCGAAGACCAGAATGTCGCAAGGAATAGTCAAACCACCACTCTCCACGTTCGTTTAACTGGGCGGGTTGGCGTCCATGTAGTATAACTACAAGAAAGCTACAACCCGGCCAGCCGATCATAACCGAGTCCAGCCCGTGAATCTGTTGCAACATATCGCCCAATCGCGCCACCTGCTGCGCAAATCGGAACTGAAAGTGGCCGACCACGTGCTACTCGACCCGGCTGCCGTCATGCACAGTTCCATGGCCGACCTGGCGCACAGCGTGGGTATCAGCGAACCGACCATCGTGCGTTTCTGCCGCGCGATCGGTTGCTCGGGCTTCCAGGATTTGAAGCTGAAGCTGGCGCAGAGCCTGGCCGCGGGGGCCAGTTTCGGTCAGTTTGCCATCCATGAAGACGATTCGGTCGCCGACTACAGCCTGAAGATCTTCGACACCACGCTGCATACCCTGATGGAAGTGCGCGAGCACCTCGACCCGCAGGCGTTGCAGCAGGCGGTGACCGCCATGGCCCAGGCGCAGCGTGTGGAGTTCTATGGCTTTGGCGCTTCCGGTGCGGTGGCGGCCGATGCCCAGCACAAGTTCTTCCGCCTGTTGCTCAGCGCGGCAGCCTATTCCGACCCGCACATGCAGGCGATGTCGGCGGTGACCCTGAAGCCGGGCGATGTGGCAGTGTGCATTTCCCAGTCGGGCCGTTCCAAGGACTTGCTGATCACCGCCAACCTGGTCCGTGAGAGCGGTGCCAACCTGATTACCCTGTGCCCCAGCCAGACACCGCTGGCGGAGCTGTCGACGGTCAACCTGGCGATCGACGTGCATGAAGACACCGAAATCTATACCCCGCTGACCTCGCGTATCGCCCACCTGGTGGTGATCGACGTGCTGGCCATGGGCGTGGCCATGGCGCGCGGGCCGAGCCTGGTCAACCACCTGAAGAGCGTGAAGCGCAGCTTGCGCAGCCTGCGTTTGTCGCCCAAGTCGATCAAGGCTACCGACGACTGATTGTCGGTGCCTGTGCCGGCCCTTTCGCGGGTGAACCCGCTCCCACAGGTACTGCACCGTCCTTGAGGCTGGTGAGCACCTGTGGGAGCGGGTTTACCCGCGAAGAGGCCGGCACAGGTGCTATAAATTTCACTGTTTTGTCACCATTCCACAGCCAAACCGTAAACCATCAAGGCCAGTCTGAAACTCCCGCATCCTATCAGGGAGACAGGCAATGGCTCGTGACTTCGACGGTACGTACCAACCCAGCGCCAAGGCTCGCAAGCAGCAGGAAAAGGATCAGCGCCGCATGGAATACCGCCGCGCGATCGAAAGCTATTGCGACCAACGTCAACTGCTCCGCGACCTGGTGGACTACCCCGAGTTGCAAGAGCTCACGGTCTGGCAGGTGTCGGCGGCAACTTCCCCGAAAAACGCTCAACCAGCGCGCTGATCAACGCACGTTCGCTGCGGATAAATGCCTGGAAGGCCAAGGCCACCGGCGACTGCCGTTTGGCCTTGGACTGCACCACGCACCAGCTTCGGTACAGCGGCAGTTCCTCCACCGGCAGCTCCTTCAGCACACCGGTGGCCAGCTCCAGGTTGACCGCATGGCGGGTCAGCAGGGCAATGCCCAGGCCGGCGATCACGCACTCGCGTTGGGCGTCGGCCGAGGCCACTTCCAGGGTCTGGGTGAAGTGCACGCGTTTGTCCTTGAAGTATTCCTCGCAAGCCTTGCGCGTGCCCGAACCTTGTTCGCGAACCAGCAAGGTATGAGGCTCCAGGTCCTGCAGGCGCAGCTGCTCCAGCTTGCACAGCGGGTGCTCGGGCGGCGCCACCGCGACGATCGGGTTGTTGAGGAACGGCAGGAACTCCAGGCCCATGTCCTGCGGCACCATGGACATGATGATCAGGTCGTCGCGATTGTCCGACAGGCGGCGGATGGCCTGGGCGCGGTTGACCACAGTCAGGGTCAGGTTGACCTCCGGGTGACGCTGCTTGAAGGCCGCGAACAGGTGTGGCACGAAGTACTTGGCACTGGACTCGATCGCCAGTTTCAGCTGCCCCTGCAGTGAGCCCTGCATGTCCGAAAGCTGCATGTCCAGGCTCTCCAGGCGCCCGAAGATATCGTGGCTGGCCCGTTGCAGGGCCTCGGCAGCTTCGGTCAGGTAGAGCTTCTTGCCCACGTACTCGAATAGCGGCTGGCCGATCAGTTCTTCGAGCTGGCGGATTTGTAGACTAACGGCGGGTTGCGTCAGCGCCATCTCTTCCGCAGCACGGCTGTACGAACGCAAATCGCACACCTCGTTGAAGATCTGCAATTGACGCAAAGTCATACGCATCAAGGACTTACGCATTTTTATCCGCCCTTCGGCAACACCTTGTTACCGCACTATAAGCTTTTGCTAATACAGCCCCTAACAAATATTGATTTTTGTTTATCAACCTACAGCGCTAGGGTGAATGTGCGACTGGCCAGCAACGTCTGGTCACGCGCCGACCGGTAGAACCGGCTCGACTGTTCCTACGGCTTTGGGAAGACTCCAGTGATAAAAAAAATCCTGATCGCCAACCGGGGTGAAATCGCAGTTCGGATCGTCCGTGCCTGCGCCGAGATGGGCATTCGCTCTGTCGCGATCTATTCCGATGCCGACCGTCATGCCTTGCACGTCAAGCGCGCCGACGAAGCCCACAGCATTGGTGCCGAGCCGCTGGCCGGTTACCTGAACCCGCGCAAGCTGGTGAACCTGGCTGTGGAAACCGGCTGTGATGCACTGCACCCGGGCTATGGTTTTCTGTCGGAAAACGCTGAACTGGCAGAGATCTGCGCCGAGCGCGGGATCAAGTTCATCGGCCCGGCCGCCGATGTCATTCGCCGCATGGGTGACAAGACCGAAGCGCGCCGCACCATGATCGCCGCAGGTGTGCCGGTAACTCCGGGCACCGAAGGCAACGTTGCCGATATTCACGAAGCCCTGAGCGAAGGTGACCGCATCGGTTACCCGGTCATGCTCAAGGCCACCTCTGGCGGTGGCGGCCGTGGTATTCGCCGTTGCAACAGCCGTGAAGAACTGGAACAGAACTTCCCCCGCGTCATCTCCGAGGCTACCAAGGCCTTTGGTTCTGCGGAAGTGTTCCTGGAAAAGTGCATCGTAAACCCCAAGCACATCGAGGCGCAGATCCTTGGTGACAGCTTTGGCAACGTCGTGCACCTGTTCGAGCGCGACTGCTCGATCCAGCGCCGCAACCAGAAACTCATCGAAATCGCCCCGAGCCCCCAGCTCACCCCCGAGCAGCGCGCCTACATCGGTGACCTGGCGGTACGTGCGGCCAAGGCGGTGAACTACGAGAACGCCGGTACCGTGGAGTTCCTGCTCGCCGATGGCGAGGTGTACTTCATGGAAATGAACACCCGGGTGCAGGTGGAACACACCATCACCGAGGAAATTACCGGTATCGACATCGTCCGTGAGCAGATCCGCATTGCCTCGGGCCTGCCCCTGTCGGTCAAGCAGGAAGACATCCAGCACCGCGGTTACGCGCTGCAGTTCCGCATCAACGCCGAAGACCCGAAGAACAACTTCCTGCCCAGCTTCGGCAAGATCACCCGTTATTACGCTCCCGGCGGCCCGGGCGTGCGTACCGACACGGCGATCTACACCGGCTACACCATTCCGCCGTTCTACGACTCCATGTGCCTGAAACTGGTGGTGTGGGCGTTGACCTGGGAAGAAGCCATGGACCGCGGCCTGCGTGCCCTGGACGACATGCGCGTGCAAGGGGTGAAGACCACCGCCGCGTACTACCAGGAAATCCTGCGCAATCCGGAATTCCGTAGCGGCCAGTTCAACACCAGCTTCGTCGAAAGCCACCCGGAACTGACCAACTACTCGATCAAGCGCAAACCCGAAGAGCTGGCCCTGGCCATCGCCGCCGCCATCGCCGCCCACGCAGGCCTGTGAGGAACCCCATAATGTCCAAGAAAATTCACGTAACCGACACGATCCTGCGCGACGCCCACCAGTCCCTGCTGGCCACCCGCATGCGTACCGAAGACATGCTGCCGATCTGCGACAAGCTCGACAAGGTCGGCTACTGGTCGCTGGAAGTCTGGGGTGGCGCCACCTTCGACGCCTGCGTGCGCTTCCTCAAGGAAGACCCGTGGGAGCGCCTGCGCAAGCTGCGCGCGGCGCTGCCCAACACCCGCCTGCAAATGCTGCTGCGCGGTCAGAACCTGCTGGGCTACCGCCACTACAGCGACGACGTGGTCAAGGCCTTCGTCGCCAAGGCCGCGGTCAACGGTATCGATGTGTTCCGCATCTTCGACGCCATGAACGACGTACGTAACCTGCGCGTGGCCATTGAAGCGGTCAAGGCCGCCGGCAAGCACGCCCAGGGCACCATCGCCTACACCACCAGCCCGGTGCACACCATCGACGCCTTTGTTAACCAGGCCAAGCAGATGGAGGCCATGGGTTGCGACTCGATCGCGATCAAGGACATGGCCGGCCTGCTGACCCCGTTCGCTACTGGCGAACTGGTCAAGGCACTGAAGGCCGAGCAGTCGCTGCCGGTGTTCATCCACTCCCATGACACTGCCGGCCTGGCCGCCATGTGCCAGCTCAAGGCTGTGGAAAACGGTGCCGATCACATCGACACCGCCATCTCCAGCTTCGCCTGGGGCACCAGCCACCCAGGTACCGAGTCGATGGTTGCTGCGCTCAAGGGCAGCGAATTCGACACCGGCCTGGACCTGGAGCTGCTGCAGGAAATCGGCCTGTACTTCTATGCCGTGCGCAAGAAGTACCACCAGTTCGAAAGCGAGTTCACTGCCGTGGACACCCGCGTGCAGGTCAACCAGGTGCCGGGCGGCATGATTTCCAACCTGGCCAACCAGCTCAAGGAGCAGGGCGCCCTCAACCGCATGAACGAAGTGCTGGCAGAGATCCCGCGCGTGCGTGAAGACCTCGGCTTCCCGCCGCTGGTGACCCCGACCTCGCAGATCGTCGGCACCCAGGCGTTCTTCAACGTGCTGGCCGGCGAGCGCTACAAGACCATCACCAACGAGGTGAAGCTGTACCTGCAAGGCGGTTACGGCAAGGCCCCGGGCGTGGTCAACGAGCAGCTGCGCCGCCAGGCGATCGGTAGCGAAGAAGTGATCGACGTACGCCCGGCCGACCTGCTGAAGCCGGAAATGGCCAAGCTGCGTGCCGACATCGGCGCCCTGGCCCGTTGCGAAGAAGACGTGCTGACCTTCGCCATGTTCCCGGACATTGGCCGCAAGTTCCTCGAAGAACGCGAAGCCGGCACCCTGACCCCTGAAGTCCTGCTGCCAATTCCTGAAGCCGGCGCAGTGGCGTCCCATAGCGGCGAAGGCGTACCGACCGAGTTCGTCATCGACGTGCACGGCGAAACCTACCGCGTCGACATCACCGGCGTGGGCGTGAAGGCTGAAGGCAAGCGCCACTTCTACCTGTCCATCGACGGCATGCCGGAAGAAGTGGTGTTCGAGCCGCTCAACGAATTCGTCGGCGGCGGCAGCAGCAAGCGCAAGCAGGCCAGCGCCCCGGGCCATGTCAGCACCACCATGCCAGGCAACATCGTCGATGTGCTGGTCAAGGAAGGCGACATGGTCAAGACCGGCCAGGCCGTGCTGATCACCGAAGCCATGAAGATGGAGACCGAAGTGCAGGCGGGTATCGCCGGCAAGGTCGTGGCCATCCACGTGGCCAAGGGCGACCGTGTGACACCGGGCGAAATCCTGATCGAGATCGAAGGCTGAGATAAGCCTTCATCTACAAGCGGTTAACCTCTGGGGAGCGGAATGCTCCCCTTTTTTTATGGAGCGATATGCAATTTAATGCAGATTGCAGGCGCAAAAGCCGCCATATCTGCACTAAAATGCATAAACTGGGTGTGGTTCAGAAATACATCTGCACTATACTGCAGGCTGACGGCTGAGGCTGATCGAAGATATGCAGTAAATTGCAGGTGGCCAATGTACCGACTCACGCTCCAATTACATGACCAAGGTAAATGGCATGATGCTATTGCCATCGCCTTCGCCGAACCGGAAAGAAGCCTCTCCAGCCCTTGCGAGTTCGGATACACATCCAACTACGTCAAGGCCAATCTGCATGCTTACGACAGCCTGTTCAGCCTGGCGGCCAGTGCCAAGCTCCCGGTGGACTTTGGCTCTCATCGTCTACCGCATGCTCCTGCATTCCTTTACGACATAGCGCCTGCAGGGGCTGCGAAGCGTTTTCTGCTGAGGCATATCGGTCGTGAAAGACCGGCAGGCATGGGGGAAGACTTGTTTCTGCTAGGGCGCTCCACCCCAGCTCCGATTGGCAATATGCGCATCAGGGAGTCGGCTGAATTACTGGACCTTGCGGACCCCATCGGTTTTGCTCGCCAGGACGTCATCGTTCGCGATCAGCGTTTTCTGGAGTACGCCTACGAGCAGGGCGCGGCCATAGGTGGCGCGACAGGCGCCGGTGGAGAGGCGCCAAAGCTGCTGATGACCGAAGATGAAAACGGCCAGCTTTACCCGGACGCGGTGCTTGCGGATGAGGGGGCCTGTCGCCATTGGTTCATCAAGTTCGCCAGGCACCAGGCCTTGGCCGATGATCAGGAGATCCTGCGGGCCGAGTACCTCTATTACAGGGCGTTGCAGCAGCTTGGCATCGAGACGGTGGCCAGTGAACACATGGCGCTGGAAGAGGGAGCCAAGCCCAGCCTGTGGATGGAACGCTTCGACCGTCAGGTTACCGATCAGGGAGTACAGCGGTTTGCCGTGGAATCGATGTATTCCTTGTGTGGTGTAACCGAACCCGGTAGCCGGATGGGGCATTTGGAGGTGATCGAGACGCTCGTTGGCTTGTGGAAGATGGCCGGGCAGGGTAAAGAGGTGCCTGATCTGATCGCGGATTACCTGCGGCGCGACCTGATCAACAAGATCCTGGGTAACGCCGATAATCATGGACGCAATACAGCGATCATTCGTACCCGCGACACGGTGCGTCTTGCACCCATTTACGACTTGGCACCGATGGTGATGGATCAGGAGGGTGTAACCAGAACGACGAAGTGGCCCGCTTTGATCGAAAGAGCAGGCGAAATCGACTGGCACGCAGCCTGTGTTGCGCTGGCCGAATTCATCGATCCGGATGAGGCTTACCAGCGTCTGCGCCAGGAGGCCCGGCACCTATTGGCATTGCCCGATATCTTGTCCGGCCTTGGGCTCCCGGAGGCAGTGATGAATCACCCGGCGATTGCGCTGGGCAAGCTTGAGCGCCGGATGGCGGAGTGGGGGTTGGCATGACGGTTTCCATCGATGCCCGAGGTCTGATGATCGATGGCGTGCGCGAAGGTATTGCCGACGGCACAATCGAGTTGGGTACTGCTGTTCGCCGCCTGCGCGTAGAAGTAGCAAAGATGCAGCAGACCCAGTTTGCGCTGATGTGCAAGATTTCCGTGCGAACGCTCATTCAGATCGAGCAGGGGGACGGTAACCCCACGCTCAAATCGTTGAACGCAGTATTCAAACCGTTCGGTTTGCAGATGGGCGTCGTCAGGCGTGTGAGCCCGATCAGATAACCGGGCTTGCACCGATCGCGGGCCTGCCGGCCCGTGATCGGTTATGCCTATCCCCCCCTACGGCAGTCCTCAAGTGTCCGCACCTGGCCTTGCGGCCGCTGGTTCTCTTCACTCAACCAGCGCTCGAACGCGGCCGCCAGCGCCGGCCACTCATCATCGGTAATCGAATACCACGCCGTATCCCGATTGTGGTCCTTCACCACCAGGTGCTTGCGGAAAACTCCCTCGAACACAAAGCCAAACCGCTCCGCCGCACGCTTGGAGCGGGCGTTGGCGTTGTTGCACTTCCACTCCAGCCGGCGGTTGCCCAGTTCGAAGGCCGCCTTGCCCAGCAGGTACACCGCCTCGGTGCTCTTGGGCGTGCGCTGCATGGCGGCGCCGAAGGCGACGTGGCCGATTTCGATGCGGCCGTGGTCGGGCACGATCGACATCAGGCTGAGGATGCCCTGGGCCTGGCCGCTGGGGCGGTCGATCACGGTGTAGAACAGCGGGTCGCGGCCGGCGGCGTTGCCTTCCAGCCAGCGATCGAAGGCGGCACGTTCGGCGAACGGGCCATAGGGCAGGTAGTCCCACAGCAGCGGGTCGGCAGCCGGGCCTTGCAGCGCCTCCCAGAGGTCGTCGCCATGGCGCGCCGGGTCGAGCTTTTCCAGGCGGATGAAGCGGCCGTCGATGGGCTCGGCCTTGGGTGCTGCAGCGGGTTTCCAGTTCAATGCGTCGGTCATGTTCGGCTTAGAACTCTTTGCGGAATTGAATGAAGCCCGAGCGCTCGGCAACCTGCTGGTACAGGCTGATGGCGGTGGCGTTGGTCTCGTGGGTCACCCAGTACACCTTGCTGCAGTTGTCGGCCTTGGCTCTGGCGTAGACGTGCTCGATCAGCTGGCGGCCAATTCCCAGGCCGCGCTGCGCGCTGTCCACGTACAGGTCCTGCAGGTAGCAGGCGTTGCCGATGCTCCAGTTGGAACGATGGTAGATGAAGTTGACCATGCCCACCGCCTTGCCATCGACCCAGGCCAGGGCTGAATGGGTCGGTTCACTCGGGTCGAGCAGGCGTTGCCAGGTGCTGAGGCTGACCTCTTCGGCCAGTTCGGATTCATAAAAATGCAAGTAGGCCTGCCACAGGGCGTGCCAGGCAGCGTGATCTTCGGGGGTGACAGGACGCAGGGTAACGCTGGACATGGGCTGTTCCTTCAGAGTTGGCGCATATGCGCCGCGAGTTGGTTATCCAGGTAATCGGGGCTGGCGCTCAGGCCTTCACGCACGCCGGCAATGTCTTGCTCAGAGCGGTTCTGGCTGAGCTTGCGCGCGCCTTGCAGGCGAGCGATGGGCAGGCGGATGCCGACGATGGCGCGGAGCATGCCGTCGAGGTAGTCACGCGGGGCGTCGGTGACTTTCCACGGTTCGCTGCGGCCTTGTTCGTGGTGCTCGGTGAGGCGGCTGACAATGGCCAGCAGAGGCTCGGCGTCATGGATCACTTCTGCCGGGCCATAGGCGTGCACGGCCAGGTAGTTCCAGGTTGGCACCACCTTGGGGTTGTCGGCCTTGCTCGGATAGTAGCCGGGGCTGACATAGGCATCGGCGCCGGGAAACACCAGCAGGGCTTCGCCACCTTGCTCCAGGTCCTGCCACTGGCGGTTGGCCCGCGCCAGGTGGGCATAGACGGTGCCGAACTCGCCTTCGGCGATATCGACCAGCACCGGCAGGTGCGTGGCCAGCAGGCCTTGCTCACCGTGGCTGACAAGGATCGCCAGGCGGGTGTCGAGCATGTGCTGGTGCAGGCGCCCGAGGTCGTGTTCCTGATGGGGTTTGCTGTTGTACATGCTCGGTTCCCTTGTTCGATGGCACTATCCTAGGCAGGCTATTGGTTCATAGTAAGAGCCATTAATAGCTATTTTTATAGGTCCAATACCATGAGCGAGCGCCCCCTTGTGTTGCCTTTCGACCCTGCCGGGATCGCCCTCGATCGCCGCCGCGGGCTCAGCCAGCAGTTGTATCAGGCGCTGCGTGCGCGGGTGCTGGACGGGCGCCTGAGCAGTGGCACGCGGCTGCCGGCCACCCGAGATCTGGCTGCCATGCTGGCGCTGTCACGCAACAGCGTGGTGCGGGCCTATGACCAGCTGTATGCGGAGGGCTACATCGAAAGCCGGGTAGGCGACGGCACCTATGTCAGCCAGCTGCCGAAACTTTCCGCCGCCAAACTATCCACACAAGTATCCACAGGGTTATCCCGGCTGTTATCAACAGACTTATCCACATTTCCTTCGGAAAATACTGAGGATTTATCCAGCAGCCGACGTACCAGTGAGCCTTTGCAGCGCCTGAAAAGTAACCATTTGCCACCGCCAAGAAGCGGTGCACCGCGTGCTTTTCGCGTCGGTATTCCGGCGTTCGATTTGTTCCCGTTCGACGTCTGGGCCAAGCTGCAGGCGGGTTTCTGGCGCAACCCGGCTCCGGCGCAGTTGGGTTATGGCGACCCGGCGGGTGAGCCGCTGCTGCGCGAACTGATCGCGGCCTACCTGCGTCGCTCGCGTGGACTGACTTGTACGGCTGAACAAATTGTGATCACCAGTGGTGCGCAGCAGGCCATCAGCCTTTGTGCACAGTTGCTGTTGCAGCCGGGCGACGGCGTGGCTGTGGAAAACCCCGGTTACCGCGCAGCTGGGCATGCCTTTGCGCTGGCCGGTGGCAGGTTGCATGGCGTGCCAGTGGACGAGGACGGCATGGACTGTCGCCGGCTCGGGCAGCTGGCGGATTGCCGGCTGGCCTATGTCACGCCGGCCCACCAGTACCCGACCGGGGTGACCATGAGCCTGGCGCGACGCCTGGAATTGCTGGCCTGGGCCGAGCGCAGCGATGGCTGGATCATCGAAGACGACTACGACGGCGAATACCGTTACAGCGGTGCGCCCTTGGCCCCGCTTGCGGCGCTCGACCGGCATGGGCGGGTGCTATACGTCGGTACCTTCGGCAAGATCGCCTTTCCGGCGTTGCGCCTGGGCTACCTGGTACTGCCGGCGCAACTGGCGCAAGCGTTCAGCCAGGCCAGGGCGCTGGCGGTGCGGCATTCGGAGGTCAGTAGCCAGTGCGTGATGGCCGAGTTCATGGCACGGGGGCACTTCCAGCGGCATATCCGGCGCATGCGCAAGGCGGCGTTGAGCCGGCGAAATGTGCTCAAGGCCGGCTGGCCTGTGGATATTCCGGGGTTGGGTGGCATGCCGGAAGTGGCGGCTGGGCTGCATGTGAAAGTCGATGTGGATAACTTTGCGCGGGAGCAGGAACTGGTGGCCAAGGCTGAAGCGGTGGGGGTGGAGGTGACGCCGCTGAGCAATTTCTGGCTGGCGGACAGCGAGGTACCTGTGGATAAAAGGGCAGGGCTGGTGCTGGGGTTTGCAGCGGTGCCGGAGGGGGAGATTGCCGAGGCGTTGATGCGCTTGCGCAAGGCTTGGCGGCCTATTCGCGGGTAAACCCGCTCCCACAGGTATAGCGCCGGCCTCGAGTGCAGCGCAGACCCTGTGGGAGCGGGCATGCCCGCGAAGCAGGCGACTCAGGTTCCGGACTTGATCCGCGTCCAGGCCCTGGTCCGAGCCCGCTCGGCATCCCGCGCCAGGGGCTTGAGGGTATACAGCTTGGCCATCGCCTCCGCCGTCGGATACAGGTTGGGGTTGTTGCGAATCGCCGGGCTCACCTTGTCGGTCGCATCCTTGTTCGGGTTCGGGTAGCCGACAAAGTCGCTGATCGGTGCAATTACCTCGGGCTGCAGCAGGTAGTTGATGAATGCATGGGCATCTTCCGGGTTGGCCGCGTTTTTCGGAATCGCCAGCATGTCGAACCAGATCGGTGCACCTTCCTTGGGCAGGCGCATGTCCACCACCACGCCATTCTTCGCATCCCGGGCGCGGTTGGCGGCCTGCGAGAAGCTGCCGCTGTAGCCCACAGCCACGCAGATATCGCCGTTGGCGATGTCGGCCATGTATTTCGAGGAATGGAAGTAGGTGATGTGCGGGCGGATCTTCAGCATCAGCGCTTCGGCTTTCTTGTAATCAGCCGGCTTGTCGCTGTTCGGTGGCAGGCCCAGGTACTGCAATGCCAGCGGCAGAATCTCCGAGGGTGAGTCGAGCAGGGCCACGCCGCACTGCTTGAGCTTGGCGATGTTCTCTTCCTTGAAGATCAGATCCCAGCTGTCCACCGGGGCGTTGTCGCCGAGCGCAGCTTTGACCTTGGCCGGGTTGAAGCCGATCAGTACGGTGCCGTACATGTAGGGCACGGCAAACTTGTTGCCGGGGTCGTTGGCCTCGATCAGCTTCATCAGTGCCGGGTCCAGGTGCTGCCAGTTCGGCAGCTTGCTGCGGTCCAGCGGCTGGAACACCCCCGCTTCGATCTGCTTGGCGAGGAACACGTTGGACGGCACCACCACGTCATACCCGGAGTTGCCGGTCAGCAGCTTGGCTTCCAGCGCCTCGTTGGTGTCGAAGATGTCATACACCAGCTTCACCCCGCTGTCCTTCTTGAACTCGGTGAGGGTTTGCGGGGTGATGTAGTCGAACCAGTTGTACACCCGCAGGGTGCGCTGTTCGGCCTGGGCCTGCAGGGCACCGGTGAACAGGGTCGCGGCGATGAACGGGGCGAGCAGGCGCTTGAGTCGGACCATTATCGGGCTCCTGGCTGGGCGCGCTGGAAGCCTTCCAGCACATTGACTGCGTTGATACCGATTTCTTCCACAGCGTAGCCGCCTTCCATCACGAACAGGGTCGGCTTGCCGAGTCGGGCGATGCGCTTGCCCATTTCCAGGTAGTCCGGGCTGTCCAGCTTGAACTGCGAGATCGGGTCGTCCTTGAAGGTGTCCACGCCCAGGGAGATCACCAGCACGTCGGCGTCATAGGCGGCGATACGCTGGCAAGCGTCCTCCAGGGCGTCGCTCCAGGCGGCCCAGTCGCTGCCGGCCGGCAGTGGGTAGTTGATGTTGCAGCCTTGGCCGGCACCCTCGCCGGTTTCGTCGGCATAGCCGAGGAAGAACGGGAACTCGTCGCGCGGATCGCCGTGGATCGAGGCGAAGAACACATCGTTGCGGTTGTAGAAGATGTCCTGGGTGCCGTTGCCGTGATGGTAATCGACGTCGAGGATGGCGACCTTTCGCCGGCCCTGGTCGAGGAAGGCCTGGGCGGCGATGGCGGCGTTGTTCAGGTAGCAATAGCCGCCCATGACTTCGCCAGCCGCGTGGTGCCCTGGCGGGCGGCACAGGGCAAAGGCGGAATGTGCGCCTTGCTGAATCGCCGCCTGGGCGGTGAGGGCGACCTGGGCGGCACTGTAGGCGGCCTGCCAGGTGCCGGCGGTGATCGGTGCACCGGCATCGAAGCTGTAATAACCCAGTTCACCGTGCAGGCCGGTGGGTTTTACCTGGCGCAGTGTGCGTGCGGGCCAGGTGAACGGCAGCAGGTCGCCTTCCTGGCCCAGTGCGGCCCAGCGCGCCCAGGCGCCTTCGAAGAAGTTCAGGTAATCGGCGCTGTGGATGCGCAGCAAAGGGGCGCGGCCGAAGTCGGTGGGGCCCTGGATGTCGCCGAGGTTGCGCTTTTTGACCTGGTCGAGCACATGGTCGGCGCGTGACGGCATTTCGAAGCAGGGCATCAGCTTGCCGTCGATCAGCTCGCAGCGGCCGTGGTGCAGGCGGTGGTCATCGGAATAGATCGTCAGCATTGTTGTTCTCCGGTGGGTACTGGCGTGGGTCCATTCTCATGGGCGGGTCAGTGGGGGAGAACGACGCAAGTGGCCAAAAGGGGATCGATGTGGCCAAGCTCTTTGGCCAGGTTTTCCTGTACCGGCCTCTTCGCGGGCTTGCCCGCTCCCACAGGTACACCAGAATATTCAAGGGTTGTGGAGATCCTGTGGGAGCGGGCAAGCCCGCGAAGAGGCCGGTGCAGGTCAACCGCGAAAATGGCTGGGCGCGACACCACTCCAGCGCTGGAAGGCATGCCGGAAGCTGGCCGTCTCGCTGAAGCCCAAGGTCTCGGCAATCCGATAGATCGGCATCTGCTCATCGGCCAGCAACTGCTTGGCCCGTTCGAACCTCAGTTCATCCAGCAGCTGTTGATAACTGCTGCCCAGCGCCTGCAAATGCCGGCGCAGGGTGCGCGATGAGCAGTTCATCTGCCGCGCCAGCCCTTCCAGCCCGGGCGCTGCATCCAGTTGCTGCGCCAGCAGTTGGCGAATCCGCCCCAGCCAGGCCTGGCGGCCGGTGAACTCCAGGTTAAGGCGCCGGCAGCGTTCGCTCATGGCCTTGTGGGTAATCGGGTCGGCCAGCGGCAGTGGGGTGTCCAGCCAGCGCCGTTCGAAGGCAAAGGCATTGTCCTCGGCGTCGAAACCGACCGGGCACTGGAATGCTCCGGCATAGAGCGCGTGGTAGCCAGGCCGTGGGTGCTCGAAACGGGCGCCCAGCAGGGGCAGCGGGCGGCCGAGCAGGTCGTCGCAGATGACTTTCAGCGACACCAGGCAGAACTCGGCGTTGAAGGCGGTCAGCGCCGGGCTGTCGTGGTAATCGCTGGCGCTGAACCAGACGCGCTGGCCGTCGTCGAGCAAACGCAGCTTGAAGACTGTTCCCAGCAGTGCCGGATACTGCAGCGCCAGGCGCAAGGCGTCACCCAAAGTGGCACTGGAGAGCAGGGCGTAACCGAGCATGCCGTAGCACGACACATGCATGCGCCGGCCCAGTTCCAGGCCGATATCCTCGCGCCGGGCAACGGCGTTGGCGCACACCTGCAGTTCCTGCTGGGTGGTGATGCGCGCATCGGCATGGCCCAGGTCTGCCGGGCCGATGCCGCTGCCGGCCAGCAGCGCCGACGCCTCGCAACCGTCTGCCTGGAAGACGTTGAGGATCAGCGAAACCGCGTTGAGGGTGGTGAGGTGGCTGTGCAGCATGCTGGGTAATCCCGTTGGGCTGGGACGCATTATCGAGCAAGTTGTGTGCCGATAGGGCTGCAAGTCAGCCGCAAAATCCTGCAGGCGAAAAAAAAGGCCCGAAGCATAGGCTCGGGCCTTGGAAAGGTTGAGAGGTGTCTAGTCCCTCGACCTGGTGAGACTGTTTACAGCGACCTGGTTACGCCTTCAGCGGAACCAGACGGGGAGCGATCATGTTTTCCGGACGCAGGATGTCGTCGAGCATCGCGTCGTCCAGCAGCTTCTCTTCGCGCACCAGTTCCAGCACGCCGCGGCCGGTTTCCAGGGCAACGCGGGCGATACGGGTGGCGTTTTCGTAGCCGATGTACGGGTTCAGGGCGGTGACCAGGCCGATCGAGTGTTCGACCAGTTCACGGCAGCGCTGCTCGTTGGCGGTGATGCCGACGATGCAGTGCTCGCGCAGCATGTCCATGGCGCGTTGCAGCAGGCGGATCGAGTCGAAGATCTTGTAGGCGATCAGCGGCTCCATCACGTTCAGCTGCAGTTGGCCACCTTCGGCGGCGACGGTCAGGGCCAGGTCGTTGCCCATGATGGCGAAGGCCACCTGGTTGACGGCTTCCGGGATAACCGGGTTGACCTTGCCTGGCATGATCGAGCTGCCTGGCTGACGCGCTGGCAGGTTGATCTCGTTGATGCCGGTGCGCGGGCCGCTGGACAGCAGGCGCAGGTCGTTGCAGATCTTCGACAGCTTGACTGCGGTACGCTTGAGCATGCCGGAGAACAGCACGAAGGCGCCCATGTCGGAGGTGGCTTCGATCAGGTCGGCAGCTGGTACCAGCGGCTGGCCGCTGATGGCAGCCAGGCGCTGTACGGCCAGAGCCTGGTAGCCAGGGTCGGCGTTGATGCCGGTGCCGATGGCGGTACCGCCCAGGTTGATTTCGGTCAGCAGTTCCGGGGCCAGCGAGCGCAGGCGCTGCAGGTCTTCGGTCATGGTGGTGGCAAAGGCGCGGAATTCCTGGCCCAGGGTCATCGGTACGGCGTCCTGCAGCTGGGTACGGCCCATCTTCAGTACGTGATCGAACTCTTTACCTTTGGCAGCGAAGGCCTGGATCAGGCTGTCGAGGCTGGCCAGCAGGGCGTCGTGGCCCAGCAGCAGGCCCAGACGGATGGCCGTCGGGTAGGCGTCGTTGGTCGACTGCGCCATGTTCACGTCGTTGTTCGGGTGCAGGTACTGGTACTCACCCTTCTGGTGGCCCATGGCCTCCAGTGCGACGTTGGCGATGACTTCGTTGGCGTTCATGTTGGTAGAAGTACCAGCACCGCCCTGGATCATGTCCACCACGAACTGGTCGTGGTAATCGCCTTTGATCAGGCGGGCGCAGGCTGCGCTGATGGCAGCGTGCTTGGCATCGCTCAGGTGACCCAGCTCACGGTTGGCGTCGGCAGCAGCCTGCTTGACCATGGCCAGGGCCACGACCAGCTTCGGGTAGTGCGACAGCGGAACACCGGAGAGGTGGAAGTTGTTGGCAGCGCGCAGGGTCTGGATGCCGTAGTAGGCATCTGCAGGAACTTCAAGGGTACCCAACAAGTCTTTTTCGACGCGGAACGATGCAGCGGAGGACATGATGTATATCATCTCGATTTTGACCCGGCACATGCCGGAATGGCGCCAATCCTAGGCCTGAAGGTGATTTTGCGGCCAATGCTGTTGCACGCTAACCTATGCACAAACGGCATAGTGTTTCATGTGACGCCAATTGACATTCGAGCGTGTTCCATTTTGGTGCACGCCAGGAGATGTGCTTCGTGAACCTTGAAAGCAAATGGCTGGAAGACTTCAGCGCGCTGGCCGCCACCCGCAGTTTTTCCCAGGCGGCAGAGCGGCGTTTCGTCACCCAACCGGCCTTCAGCCGGCGTATTCGCAGCCTGGAAGCAGCCTTGGGCCTGCAATTGGTGAACCGTTCCCGCACGCCGATCGAACTGACCGAGGCCGGCCAGCTTTTTCTCGTCACGGCGCGTACTGTTGTCGACCAGTTAAGCGAAATTCTCCGCCATTTGCATCATCTTGAAGGGGGGCAGGGTGAGGTGGTGCAGGTGGCCGCGGCACACTCCCTGGCGTCGGGCTTTTTCCCGCGTTGGGTGGCCCAGTTGCGCAACGACGGGTTGAACATCGCCACCCGGCTGGTTGCGACCAACGTCGGAGATGCCGTGCATGCATTGCGCGAAGGTGGCTGCGACCTGATGCTGGCCTTCTATGACCCCGATGCCGCCCTGCAGATGGATGCCGAAATCTTCCCGTCGCTGCACATGGGTACCACTGAAATGTTGCCGGTGTGCGCCGTGGATGCCGACGGCAAGCCGTTGTTCGACCTGGAAGGCGAGGGCAGCGTGCCGCTGCTGGCCTATACCGCCGGCGCGTTCCTCGGTCGCTCGGTCAATTTGCTGCTGCGCCAGCGCAACCTGCGCTATACCACTGTCTATGAAACCGCCATGGCAGACAGCCTCAAGAGTATGGCGCTGGAAGGCATGGGCATCGCCTGGGTACCGCGGCTGTCGATGCGTGGCGAACTGGAACGGGGCGAACTGGCGATCTGTGGCGGTAGCCAGTGGCACGTGCCGCTGGAAATTCGCCTGTACCGCTGCGCACTGGTGCGCAAGGCCAATGTAAGGCTGTTGTGGCGCAAGCTCGAAGGGGCGGCAATGGTTGACCCGAAAGTCAGCCAAAGCCCCGAAAAATAAGGGCCGACAGTTGGTCGCCGGGGTGCCTTAAACGCACCACCTTACGGTATACTGCGCGGCCTTTCGACCGGATGCGTCCGGTCCTGATCAGCAAACAAGCCACGCCGGTCGTCCCGCGTGGCTTGTTGTTTTTTGACGCGCCCAAGGGCGCACAAGCGAAGAGGCTCGACGATGAGTGCACTGGTTGGCGTGATCATGGGCTCCAAGTCCGATTGGTCCACCCTTAGCCACACCGCCGATATGCTGGAAAAACTCGGCATTCCCTACGAAGTGAAGGTGGTTTCCGCCCACCGCACCCCGGATCTGCTGTTCCAGTATGCCGAGGAGGCTGAGGGCCGTGGCATCGAGGTGATCATCGCCGGTGCCGGTGGTGCAGCCCACCTGCCAGGCATGTGCGCCGCCAAGACCCACCTGCCGGTGCTGGGCGTGCCCGTGCAATCGTCGATGCTGTCGGGTGTCGATTCGCTGTTGTCGATCGTGCAGATGCCAGCCGGCGTACCGGTAGCCACCCTGGCCATCGGCCGTGCCGGTGCGGTCAACGCCGCGCTGCTGTCGGCCAGCATCCTCGGCGCCAAGTACCCGCAGTACCACGCGGCGCTCAAGCAGTTCCGCACGGAGCAGACCGACACCGTGCTGGACAACCCAGACCCGCGCCAGGCTTGAGGCTCAACCCATGAAGATCGGTGTAATCGGTGGCGGCCAGCTGGGCCGCATGCTGGCTCTGGCGGGTACCCCGCTGGGCATGAACTTCGCCTTCCTTGACCCGGCGCCGGACGCCTGCGCTGCGCCGCTGGGCGAGCACCTGCGTGCCGACTACGGCGACCAGGACCACCTGCGCCAGCTGGCTGACGAAGTCGACCTGGTCACCTTCGAGTTCGAAAGCGTCCCGGCCGAGACCGTGGCTTTCCTCTCGCAGTTCGTGCCGGTGTACCCCAGCGCCGAAGCGCTGCGCATCGCCCGTGACCGCCTGTTCGAGAAGAGCATGTTCCGCGACCTGGGTATTCCCACCCCGGCCTTCGCCGACATCCTCTCGCAGGCCGACCTGGACGCCGCGGTGGCCAGCATCGGCCTGCCGGCCGTGCTGAAAACCCGCACACTGGGTTACGACGGCAAGGGCCAGAAGGTGCTACGCACGCCTGAGGACGTGGTCGGTACCTTTGCCGAGCTGGGCAGCGTGCCGTGCCTGCTGGAAGGCTTCGTGCCATTCACCGGCGAAGTGTCGCTGGTGGCCGTGCGTGCCCGTGATGGCGAAACCCGCTTCTACCCGCTGGTGCACAACACCCACGAAAGCGGCATCCTGCGCCTGTCGGTCGCCAGCCAGGCGCACCCGCTGCAGGCCTTGGCCGAAGACTACGTGGGCCGCGTGCTCAAGCAACTGGACTATGTGGGCGTGATGGCCTTCGAGTTCTTCGAAGTCGACGGTGGCCTGAAGGCCAACGAAATCGCCCCGCGCGTGCACAACTCCGGGCACTGGACCATCGAAGGCGCCGAATGCAGCCAGTTCGAGAACCATCTGCGTGCCGTCGCCGGCCTGCCGCTGGGCTCGACCGCCAAGGTCGGCGAGAGCGCGATGCTCAACTTCATCGGTGAAGTGCCGGCGGTGGACAAGGTGGTTGCCATCGGTGACTGCCACCTGCACCACTACGGCAAGGCCTTCAAGGCCGGTCGCAAGGTCGGCCACGCCACCCTGCGCTGCCACGACATGGCCACCCTCGAGCGCAAGATTGCCGAAGTAGAAGCCCTGATCGACAACTGATCGAACTTCTGCCAGCGGCTTGCCCTCTGAAATGGCGACAAGCCAAAGCGCTGTCTAGGCTTTGGCTTGTTCCACTTTCACTGCAGAGGGATTGCCATGGGTATCATTGGAACCATCTTCATCGGCCTTATCGTCGGCCTGCTGGCCCGCTTCATCAAGCCGGGCGACGACAGCATGGGCTGGATCATGACCATCCTGCTGGGGATTGCCGGCTCCCTGCTGGCCACCTACGGCGGCCAGGCGCTGGGCATCTACCAGGCCGGGCAGGCTTCGGGTTTCCTTGGCGCGCTGGTCGGTGCCGTGATCCTTCTGGTGGTCTACGGATTCATCAAGAAACGCTGAATAGTGGTTAGAATGCCCGGCAATTCATTCGAGTTGCCGAGCATTTTCATGCGTGCCTTTTTCCTCGCTCCACTGCTGTTGGCCAGCGCCCTGGCCCATGCCGAACTGCCTGAAACCGACTGGCTGGAGCTGATGCCCGAGTCGGACCAGCAGGCGCTCGAGCAAATGCCCGAAATCGACCACAACTCGCCGGAAGCCATGGGCACCTTTACCGACAAGGGTGGCCTGAAGCAGAGCAAGGGCCTGCCGGCGGTGATGTACTCGACCAAGACCGTGGCGGCCATGAACGGCAAGGACATTCGCCTGGGTGGCTACCCGGTGCCGCTGGAGAGCGACGCCAAGGGCAACAGCACACTGTTCTTCCTGGTGCCGTACCCGGGCGCGTGCATCCATGTGCCGCCACCACCGCCTAACCAGCTGGTGCTGGTGCGCTACCCGAAAGGCCTGAAGATCGATGACATCTACACACCGCTGTGGGTCAGCGGCAAGCTGAAGGTGGAGAAGGTCAGCAATGACCTGGCCGATGCGGCCTATGCGCTGGATGCGGGGAAGGTGAGGGTGGTGGAAGACGCCGACCTCTGATTGCCTGCACCGGCCCCTTCGCGGGTAAACCCGCTCCCACAGGGTCTCCACAAACCTTGAGTATTGTGGAGACCCTGTGGGAGCGGGTTTACCCGCGAAGGGGCCCGCACAGGCACTGCAAGACTCAGATCATTTCACAGCCAATCCTGACCCCCAGCGAGCTGCTGGCTCCAGGCTTCAATTCCACCAGGTCATCCCACACATTCGCCGTCTCGATGCACAGCATCCGCTGCCACCCGTCAGCGGCCATGTCCGGCAGTTCCTTGGCCCGCTCGGTCCAAGGGTTCCAGATCACCGCCGAGCGCGACCCGCTGCTGGTCAAGGTAATTCGCCGGCTCCAATGTGGGTCGACAATGCTCAGTGTCTGCGGGGTTGCCAGGTAGATCCGGTCAGTCTCCCCGGCAAACCCCAGCGGCCCCTGCTGCTGGCGTTGTTCCCAGCCAGCCAGGGTCTCGATATAGCCCAGCCCTTCGACCCCTTCGACCCGCGCCTGGCGCACGTCACTGACCGCGAAGTAGCTGTGCAGGGCCTGGCTGATGGTAACGGGGGTATTGCCCATGTTGCAGCTGGTCAGGTTCAGCTGCAGGTCCTCGCCCAGCTCCACTACCAGCTTCAGCTCGACGTCATGAGGCCAGCCAGGCAGGTCACCCTGTGCTTCTGGCAGTTCGAATTCGATGCGCAGGCCGTCGCCCGCCTCCTCGATACCCAGCAATTGCCAGTCACGCGCGCGTGCCAGACCGTGGGCAGGCGCCTGCTCGCCGCTGTACATGGCCTGCACGGCCTGTGGGTTGCGTTGCAGGTTGCCGAACCACGGCCAGCACACCGGCACACCGGCGCGTACCGACTTGCCCTGACGGAAGATGGCCTGGTCGCTCAGCCACAGCAGCGGTGGCTGGCCAACGCGCTGGTAGCTGAGGATCTGCGCGCCCTGCTGGGCGATCAGTAGTTCGGCGTGGTCGCTGCTGATACGCCAGCAGTTGAGTTCGCCATGTTGCTCGGTTACGACCTGGAAGGTAGCCATTGCATTTATCTCATTGATTGCCAGTGGGCCTTGGACCCGGGCACATGCAATGAGTTTACCGCCGGCGTGGCTTAGCGACGAGGTACGGAGCGGGTGCGGCCACTGCCGTCGATGGCGACAAAGACGAACACGGCTTCGGTGACCTTGCGCCATTCGCTGGACAACGGGTCGTCGCTCCACACTTCGACCATCATCTGGATCGAGCTGCGGCCGATTTCCAGGGTCTGGGTATAGAACGACAGCTGCGCGCCGACGGCGACCGGTACCAGAAAGGCCATGCGGTCGATGGCTACGGTGGCCACGCGGCCGCCGGCGACACGGCTGGCCATGGCGGTGCCGGCCAGGTCCATCTGGGCGACCAGCCAGCCGCCGAAGATGTCGCCAAACCCGTTGGTCTCGCGCGGGAGTGCGGTGATCTGCAAGGCCAGGTCGCCTTGCGGGATTGGATCTTCTTGTTCGAGCTCAATCATGCGATGGGGCCTCTGACCCGTGACGCTTTTCGTTGGTGTGGCGCAAAGGCCGGGTAAACGATTCAGCTTGAAACATACTACGCCGATTTCGTTTCACTGGGCGGCCGTAGGGAAACTCTGCGAAACCGTCTGACAATAATGACCGGCGTTTTCGCACAACATCCCACGTTAGGAGCAACCTTTTCCTACGAATCGTCAGTATATAGAGCATAACGGCCAGCGACGACCGCGCATTCATGAATATGTGTAGGGATTTTGTATCGCTTTCGGCGCAGCTCAGCAATTTGCTATCTTCGCCTGTCTCCCAATCCAGAAGCCGCATGCCAAGCGGCCTGCATGCCCACAAAGAGAACAACGAGCGATGACTTCCGTGCCCAGCAGTATCGAGCAGCCTTCGCGGCCGCTGACCCGCAGTGACTACAAGACTCTCTCACTGTCCGCCCTGGGCGGCGCGCTGGAGTTCTACGATTTCATCATTTTCGTGTTCTTCGCCACGGTGGTCGGCAAGCTGTTCTTCCCGGCTGACATGCCCGAATGGCTGCGCCTGATGCAAACCTTCGGCATTTTCGCCGCCGGCTACCTGGCGCGGCCGCTGGGCGGCATCATCATGGCCCACTTCGGTGACCTGCTCGGGCGCAAGAAGATGTTCACCCTGAGTATCTTCATGATGGCCCTGCCAACGCTGATCATGGGCCTGCTGCCAACCTATGCACAGATCGGCATGTGGGCGCCGATCCTGTTGCTGCTGATGCGCGTGATCCAGGGCGCGGCGATCGGTGGCGAGGTACCGGGCGCCTGGGTGTTCGTGTCCGAGCATGTGCCAGAGCGCAACACCGGCTACGCCTGCGGCACGCTCACCGCGGGCCTGACCGCCGGCATCCTGCTTGGCTCGCTGGTGGCAACCCTGATCAACAGCGTCTACAGCGCGCAGGAAGTGGCCGATTACGCCTGGCGTATCCCGTTCCTGCTCGGCGGTGTGTTCGGCCTGTTCTCGGTGTACCTGCGCCGCTGGCTGCACGAAACCCCGGTGTTCGCCGAGATGCAGCAGCGCAAGGCGCTGGCCGAGGAGCTGCCGTTGCGCGCGGTGCTGCGTGACCATCGCGGCGCGATCATCCTGTCGATGCTGCTGACCTGGATGCTGTCGGCCGCCATCGTGGTGCTCATCCTGATGACCCCGGCGCTGCTGCAGAGCATCTACCACATCAGCCCCACCGACTCGCTCAAGGCCAACAGCCTGGCCATCGTGCTGCTCAGCTTCGGCTGCATCGGTGCTGGCAGCCTGGCCGACCGCTTTGGCGCGGGCCGGGTATTCGTGATCGGCAGCCTGCTGCTGCTGGCCAGTTCCTGGACCTTCTACCACAGCCTGCCGACCCGGCCCGAGCTGTTGTTCCCGCTGTATGCGGTGACCGGTTTGTGCGTGGGTGTGATTGGCGCGGTGCCTTATGTAATGGTCAAGGCCTTTCCGGCGGTGGTGCGCTTCAGCGGGCTGTCGTTCTCGTACAACGTGGCCTACGCGATCTTTGGCGGGCTGACACCGATGATAGTGACTGCGCTGCTGAAAGTGAGCCCGATGGCGCCTGCCTACTATGTGGCGGGGCTGTGTGCCGTTGGTCTGGTCGTGGGCCTGTACCTGCTCGCCAACAAGCGCTGATCTGCGCCACGGCTGCTGCCCTCTTCGCGGGCACGCCCGCTCCCACAGGGTTCACACAGCCCCTGTGGGAGCGGGCGTGCCCGCGAAGAGGCCGGACCTGCTTTTCGGTGATGGCCTTTCATCCAATTGTCATATTCAAGTCATATCGTATTCATGCGGCCTACAGATACTTGGGCCCGTTCCATCCAACACCCCAATATTCCTGCTAGGAGCAAGGCATGAAACTGAAGCGTTTGATGGCGGCCCTCACCTTTGCCGCCGCTGGCGTTGCAACCGCCAACGCGGTAGCCGCTGTCGATCCTGCGATCCCGACCTACACCAAGACCACCGGTGTTTCGGGCAACCTCTCCAGCGTCGGTTCGGACACCCTCGCCAACCTGATGACTCTGTGGGCCGAGGCCTACAAGAAGGAATATCCGAACGTAAACATCCAGATCCAGGCTGCCGGCTCCTCCACCGCGCCACCCGCGCTGACCGAAGGCACCGCCAACCTCGGCCCGATGAGCCGCAAGATGAAGGACGTCGAGCTGCAGGCCTTCGAGCAGAAGTACGGCTACAAGCCGACCGCCATCCCGGTCGCCGTAGACGCCCTGGCTGTGTTCGTACACAAGGACAACCCGATCAAAGGCCTGACCATGGCCCAGGTCGATGCCATCTTCTCTTCCACCCGCCTGTGCGGTGGCAAAGCCGACGTCAAGACCTGGGGTGACCTGGGCGTGACCGGCGACCTGGCCAACAAGCCAGTACAGCTGTTCGGCCGTAACTCGGTATCGGGCACCTACGGCTACTTCAAGGAAGAAGCCCTGTGCAAAGGCGACTTCAAGGCTAATGTCAACGAACAGCCTGGCTCGGCTTCGGTCGTGCAGTCGATCAGCTCCTCGCTGAACGGCATCGGCTACTCGGGCATCGGCTACAAGACCGCCAGCGTCAAGACCGTGGCCCTGGCCAAGAAGGAAGGTGGCGAATTCGTTGAAGACAACGAAACCAACGCCCTGAACGGCACCTACCCGCTGTCGCGCTTCCTGTACGTCTACGTCAACAAGGCCCCGAACAAGCCTCTGGCCCCGCTGGAAGCCGAGTTCGTCAAGCTGGTGCTGTCGCAAGCTGGCCAGCAGGTCGTGGTGAAGGATGGCTACATCCCGCTGCCGGCCAAAGTCGTCGACAAGACCTTGGCTGACCTGGGCCTGTCCCACGCAGGTAACGTTGCAAAAAAGTAAGTAACTGAGGGGGAGGCCGGTGCTGATGCCCGGCCTCTTCCACGAATTTCCAGTCCGAAGCCAGGGTTCCTGTGCGGCGGGCTTTCGTGCGTCACCATTTTGTAATGTTTTTGTCACACGGGACCGCTAGGGTGTGCGCATGAATGATCTGGCCAACTCCAACATGACCCAAAACTCCCAGCCCGTGCGGATTGATTTCAATACGCCGGAGTTGCAACGCAAGCGCCGCATGCGCGCGCTCAAGGACCGCCTGACCCGCTGGTATGTACTGGTGGGCGGGCTTGCCGTATTGGCGGCGATCACCCTGATCTTCTTCTATCTGGCCTATGTGGTGCTGCCGCTGTTCCAGGGTGCCGAACTGACCAGCAAGAAGGCCCTGGAGCCGACCTGGCTGCAACAGGATGCCGGCAAGCCGCTGATGATCGCGCTTGAAGAGCAGAACCTGGTGGGCATGCGCGTTTCGGACAAGGGTCAGGCACTGTTCTTCGATACCAAGACCGGTAACGAGCTCAAGCGTTTCGACCTGCCAGTGCCGGCAGGCACCCAGGTCACTTCGATCAGTGCCGACCAGCCGGGTAGCCCGCTGGTGGTGCTGGGCTTGTCCAATGGCCAGGCGCTGGTGTTCCACCACACCTACAAGATCACCTACCCGGACAACAAGAAAACCATCGCCCCCGGCATCGACTACCCGTACGGCGAGCAGCCGTTCGTGCTCGACGAGCAGGGCCGTGCGCTGGAGCATGTCAGCGTCAACGTCAACGGCGACACCCTGCTGCTGGCCGGTTCCACCGGCGCGCACCTGCAGGTAATCGAGCTGACCCGCACCGAAAACATGATGACCGAAGAGGTCACCACCGAGCAAAACCGCATCGTACTGCCGCAGATGACTGAAACGGTGAAGAACATCTTCATCGACCCGCGTCAGCAGTGGCTGTACGTGATCAACGGCCGTGCCACCGCAGATGTGTTCAACCTGCGCGACAAGAGCCTCAACGGCCGTTACAAGCTGTCTGACAGCGCCGACACCGAAATCACCGCCACCGCCCAGCTGGTCGGCGGCATTTCGCTGATCATCGGTGACTCCAAGGGCGGCCTGGCCCAGTGGTTCATGGCCCGTGACCCGGACGGCGAATCGCGCTTCAAGCTTATCCGCACCTTCCAGATGGGCAAGGCCGCGGTCGTGCAGATCGACGCCGAAGAGCGCCGCAAGGGCTTCGTCGCCCTCGACGCCGCAGGCAAGCTGGGCGTGTTCCACAGCACCGCGCACCGTACCCTGCTGGTTGAGCCGGCCGCCGAAGGCCCGGGCATCCTGGCCCTGTCGCCACGTGCCAACCGCATCATCATCGAAGAAGGCAGCAAGCTGCTGCCACTGAGCTTGCGCAACCCGCACCCGGAAATTTCCTTCAGCGCGCTGTGGGGCAAGGTGTGGTACGAGAACTACGACGCGCCGAAATACGTCTGGCAATCGACTGCTTCGAACACTGACTTCGAGCCCAAGCTGAGCCTGTCGCCACTGACCTTCGGTACCCTGAAGGCCGCGTTCTACGCGATGATCCTGGCGGCCCCGCTGGCGATTGCCGCGGCCATCTACACCGCCTACTTCATGGCCCCTGGTATGCGCCGCAAGGTCAAGCCGGTGATCGAACTGATGGAAGCGATGCCGACGGTGATCCTCGGCTTCTTCGCCGGCCTGTTCCTCGCCCCGTACCTGGAAGGCCACCTGCCGGGCGTGTTCAGCCTGTTCCTGCTGATGCCGCTCGGTATCTTGCTGGCCGGCTTCGCCTGGACCCGCCTGCCCGAGTCGATCCGCCTGCGTATCCCGGATGGCTGGGAGGCGGCGATCCTGATCCCGGTCATCCTGTTCACCGGCTGGTTCGCCCTGACCATGAGCCCGCACCTGGAGAGCTGGCTCTTTGGCGGCGACATGCGCCTGTGGATCACCAACGACCTGGGGATAACCTACGACCAGCGCAACGCCCTGGTCGTGGGTATCGCCATGGGCTTCGCGGTCATCCCGAACATCTACTCCATCGCCGAAGACGCCGTGTTCAGCGTGCCGCGCAGCCTGACCCTAGGCTCCCTGGCCCTGGGTGCAACGCCCTGGCAGACCCTGACCCGCGTGGTCATCCTCACCGCCAGCCCGGGTATCTTCTCGGCGCTGATGATCGGCATGGGCCGTGCGGTGGGCGAGACCATGATCGTGCTGATGGCCACCGGCAACACCCCGGTGATGGAACTGAACCTGTTCGAGGGCATGCGCACCCTGGCCGCCAACGTGGCCGTGGAAATGCCGGAATCGGAAGTCGGCGGCAGCCACTATCGCGTGCTGTTCCTGGCCGCGCTGGTGCTGCTGATGTTCACCTTCGTCATGAACACCTTGGCCGAGCTGATTCGCCAGCGTCTGCGCAAGAAATACTCGTCGCTTTGATAGAAAGGTAGCGATCCGTGAAAAAGGATTCCCTCAAAGGCTGGTTCAAGAGCGGCGCCCCAGGCGTCTGGATGAGCGGCGGCGCGGTGGCCATGGCCGTGATCATGACCGTTGGCCTGCTGGCGGTGATTGCCGTGCGCGGCCTGGGCCACTTCTGGCCGGCCGATCTTGTCCAGGCCACCTACAAGGTGCCGGGCCAGGCCGATCACGTCGTCATTGGCGAAGTGGTGCAAAAGGAAGAAGTGCCCCGTGCCCGCCTGAAGGGCGCCGGCCTTCCAGTGCCTGACCAGGGCCCGGAGTTCATGACCCGCGAGCTGATAAAGGTGGGCAACCGCGACCTCAACGGCAGCGACTTCACCTGGGTGGTCGGCGACTGGCTGGTCGACGAAAAGCACCCGACCGACCTGATCGCCCTGGAGCGCCGCGAGTGGGGCAACTTCTACGGCTACCTGGTCAGCGTCAAGGAAGAAGGCCGCGTGGTCGCCGAAGGCGCTGCCGCCTGGAACGAGCTCCAAGCCCGTCTCAAGCGCGCCAACCAGCTCAACAGCGAACTGCAAAGCCTCGAGAAGAAAGACATCGGTGCCATCAACCATGGCCTCGAGCGCCTGCGTCTGCAGGCGCGCAAGCTGGAGCTGGAGGGCAAGCTGGACGCCGCCGCCCAGGCCGACATGGACGCCGAGCGTGCCGAGCTTAACAGCCGCTACAAGGCCATCGAAGACCGCCTGACCGGCCTGCACCAGGCCTTCGCCCGCGACAGCCTGGTGGCCCGCGATGGCGACGGCCGTGAAGTGGAAATCAACCTCAGCAAGGTGGTGCACGCCATCCAGCCGAACGCCATGTCGGGCTTCACCAAACTGGGCACCTACTTCACCAAGGTCTGGGAGTTCCTCAGCGATGACCCGCGTGAAGCCAACACCGAGGGCGGTATCTTCCCGGCCATCTTCGGTACCGTGATGATGACCCTGATCATGGCCGTGATCGTCACCCCGTTCGGTGTGCTGGCTGCCGTGTACCTGCGCGAATATGCCAGACAGGGCCCGGTGACCCGCCTGATCCGCATCGCGGTGAACAACCTGGCCGGTGTACCAGCGATCGTCTACGGCGTGTTCGGCCTGGGCTTCTTCGTCTACGTGCTGGGTGGCTCGATCGACCGTCTGTTCTTCCCTGAAGCACTGCCGGCGCCAACCCTGGGTACCCCGGGCCTGTTGTGGGCATCGCTGACCCTGGCGCTGCTGGCCGTGCCGGTGGTGATCGTGGCCACCGAGGAAGGCCTGGCGCGCATCCCGCGTACCGTGCGCGAAGGCTCGTTGGCCCTGGGTGCGACCAAGGCCGAGACCCTGTGGAAGATCGTCCTGCCGATGGCCAGCCCGGCGATGATGACCGGCATGATCCTCGCCGTGGCCCGCGCCGCCGGTGAGGTGGCGCCGCTGATGCTGGTGGGTGTGGTGAAGCTGGCGCCGTCGCTGCCGGTGGACGGTAACTACCCGTACCTGCACCTGGACCAGAAGATCATGCACCTGGGCTTCCACATTTATGACGTCGGCTTCCAGAGCCCCAACGTCGAAGCCGCACGGCCGTTGGTATACGCCACGGCGTTGCTGCTGGTGCTGGTGATCGCGGCCCTCAACCTCTCGGCCGTGTGGATCCGCAACCACCTGCGCGAGAAGTACAAGGCCCTCGACAGCTGATCCTGATTGCAAGCGTGCCGCCCGTGAGCCGGGCGGTACTTTGAAACGAATTGTTAGCGTATGGAGTTGACCATGCAGCAAGAATCCCATACCCACGGCATCGACATGTCTGCCCTGGGCCGCGACAAGCAGGGCCTGCGCCTGGCCGAAGAAACCGTAGCCATCGAAGTGCCGGGCCTGAGCCTGTTCTACGGCGACAAGCAAGCGCTGTTCGATGTGCAGATGAATATCCCCAAGCAGCGCGTGACCGCCTTCATCGGGCCGTCCGGCTGCGGCAAGTCGACCCTGCTGCGCACCTTCAACCGCATGAACGACCTGGTTGACGGCTGCCGCGTGGAAGGTGCCATCAACCTGTACGGCAACAACATCTACCGCAAGGGCGAAGACGTGGCCGAGCTGCGCCGCCGTGTGGGCATGGTGTTCCAGAAGCCCAACCCGTTCCCCAAGACCATCTACGAAAACGTGGTCTATGGCCTGCGTATCCAGGGCATCAACAAGAAGCGCGTGCTCGACGAAGCGGTCGAGTGGGCGCTGAAGGGCGCGGCCCTGTGGGACGAGGTCAAGGACCGCCTGCACGACTCGGCACTGGGCCTGTCCGGTGGCCAGCAGCAGCGTCTGGTCATTGCCCGCACCATCGCCGTGGAGCCGGAAGTGCTGCTGCTCGACGAACCGTGCTCGGCACTGGACCCGATCTCGACACTGAAAGTCGAGGAACTGATCTACGAATTGAAATCCAAGTACACCATCGTCATCGTGACCCACAACATGCAGCAGGCGGCCCGTGTTTCGGACTACACCGCGTTCATGTACATGGGCAAACTGGTCGAATTCGGGGATACCGACACCCTGTTCACCAACCCGGCGAAGAAGCAGACCGAAGACTACATCACCGGTCGCTACGGCTAGCAGCCGCTCGGGACAGGTGCCTGGCCCCTGTGGGAGCGGGTTTACCCGCGAAGCAGGCGCTGCGGTGTCTGGCACCGGCTTCGCCGGTGTTCGCGGGTGAACCCGCTCCCACAGGATGTGTTTGCCAGGGTGGGCCAGGGTATGACACGAACAAATTGAAGCTTGCAGCTTCTTCGCGGAGCGAACGATGATCAACAAAGAAAGCCTTACGCATCACATTTCCCAGCAGTTCAACGCCGAGCTCGAAGAGGTGCGTAGTCACCTGCTGGCCATGGGCGGCCTGGTCGAAAAGCAGGTCAACGACGCAGTTACCGCGCTGATCGAAGCCGACTCGGGCCTGGCCCAGCAAGTGCGCGAAGTCGATGAGCAGATCAACCAGATGGAGCGCAACATCGACGAGGAGTGCCTGCGCATCCTCGCCCGTCGTCAGCCGGCGGCCTCCGACCTGCGCCTGATCATCAGCATCTCCAAGTCGGTGATCGACCTGGAGCGCATCGGTGACGAGTCGACCAAGATCGCCCGCCGCGCCATCCAGTTGTGCGAGGAAGGCGAGTCGCCGCGCGGTTACGTCGAGGTGCGCCACATCGGTGACCAGGTACGCAACATGGTCCGCGACGCGCTGGACGCCTTTGCCCGCTTCGACGCCGAACTGGCACTGTCGGTGGCCCAGTACGACAAGACCATCGACCGTGAATACAAGACCGCCCTGCGTGAGCTGGTGACCTACATGATGGAAGACCCGCGCTCGATTTCGCGGGTACTGAGCGTGATCTGGGTGCTACGTTCGCTGGAGCGCATCGGCGACCATGCGCGCAACATCTCCGAGCTGGTGATCTACCTGGTGCGCGGTACCGACGTGCGTCACATGGGCCTCAAGCGCATGACGGCAGAAGTGCAGGGCACCGCTGTCGCTGACGGCGAAAACGCTAATGTTCCGGCTGAACCTGACGATAAGTAAGGTTGCTCCCGAGCATCGACGCCCGGCCTTGGCCGGGCGTTTTCGTTTGCGGTCGAGGAGCCGGCAGGCACCCGCGAACGATGTGAAGAAGTCCCGGCGTGACCAGGTTGTAGCAAATGGCCATTATTCGGCAGTAGGCTAGTCGGGATTCAGAAGGAGTATCGATGAGTAAAGTGAATGTGCTGGTCGTGGATGACGCCCCGTTTATCCGTGACCTGGTCCGCAAATGCCTGCGTAATGCCTTCCCGGGCATGACCATCGACGATGCCGTCAACGGTCGCAAGGCCATGGCGATGCTGGGCAAGGAAGCGTTCGACCTGGTCCTGTGCGACTGGGAGATGCCGGAAATGTCCGGCCTGGAATTGCTCACCTGGTGCCGCCAGCAGCCTGCGATGAAGAACCTGCAGTTCATCATGGTGACCAGCCGTGGCGACAAGGAAAACGTCATCCAGGCGATCCAGGCGGGCGTTTCCGATTTTGTCGGCAAGCCGTTCACCAACGAGCAGCTGCTGACCAAGGTGAAAAAGGCCTTGGCCAAGATCGGCAAGCTCGACAGCCTGATGGCCAGTGGCCCGGCGCGGATCAATTCGGCGTTCGCCAATGACTCGCTGAATGCGCTGACAGCCGGCAAGCCTGAAGCGGTGAAGGTCGCGGCGCCAGCGCCGGCACCCGTACCCGCCAGGCCACTGGCCAGTGCCCCCAGGCCCGCTGCCCCCGCGCCGACTGGCCGCGGCCAGGGCCAATTGCGCCTGGCCAGCGGCATGCAGCCGTGCGTGATCAAGGCGCTGAGCCTGAAAGAGGCCCTGCTGGTGGTGCGCCGTGGCGAAGTGCTGCCGCAGGTGCTGGAGGGCGCGGTGCTGGACCTGGAGCAGGGCGAGAGCGCCGAAGTCGCACGCCTGAACGGCTACCTGCATGCCATCGCGGCACTGGAGCCCAAGCCCGACAGTGACTGGTTGCAACTGACCTTCAAGTTCGTCGACCAGGATGCCCAGAAGCTCGACTACCTGTCGCGGCTGATTGCCCGCGGGACGGCGCAGAAGCACTTCACCCCGGGCGCCTGATCCCAGCCTCACACCGCGCTTTTTGTAGGAGCAGCCTTGTGCTGCGAATGGGCTGCGAAGCAGCCCCGGCAATGCTTGCGGCGGCATTGCTACCTGGTGGCTGCTTTGCAGCCCATTCGCAGCACAAGGCTGCTCCTACAAAAAAGCTGCGCATCCCAGGGCCATCCGACCAACTGTCATACCCGCCACAAAACCCGCTGCTAGGCTTCGACAGATCATAACTGTCAAAAAGCCACTATCATGCCCGCCCGCCTGCTGCTGTTCTGTGCACTGCTCATGGCCTCGGCGTCGAGCCTGGGCATGACCATCTACGAGATCACCGACGATGGCCGTGTGACCTCCTATTCCGACCGGCCTGGCCCCGGTGCCAAACCCTTGGTACGGCGGGTACCCATGGTCGAAATGCCCGAAGGCCAGGTGCTGCTGAACGCGATTACCTTCAACGGCGGCGTGAGTTTTTCGGCCCGCAACCAGCTGCATGTGCCGGTGGAGGTGGAGTTGCGCCTGGACAACCTGGTGAACGCACAAGGTGGCAATGCCCCGCGTATCGTGCGGCGGGTGCTGCCGCCGCGCACCACGCAAATGCTCAGCGTGCTCAGGGGGCGGCCCGGGATGCTGCTGAACTACCGCTCGACCCTGCTGCAAGCCATGGGCGACCCGGGCAAGCGGCCGCAGGGTTTCCGTTATGCCTTTCCCTGGCTCGGCGGGCCGTTCCGCGTGACCCAAGGCCCCAATGGCCGAGTCAGCCATTTTGGGCCCAAGGGGCGCTATGCCATGGATATCGCCATGCCCGAAGGCACCACCATCATCGCGGCGCGGGAAGGGGTGGTGGTGAAGACGGAGAACAGCCAGAGTGGGCGCGGGCCCAACCCGTCGGGCAATTTCGTCAGGATCCTGCACCCGGATGGCACCATGGGCGTGTACTTGCACCTGATGCGCGGTTCGGTGGTGGTGGCGGAGGGGCAACGGGTGCGGCAGGGGCAGATGCTGGCCAGGTCGGGCAATACTGGCAACAGCACCGGGCCGCACCTGCATTTCGTGGTGCAGCGCAATGTGGGGTTGGCACTGGAGTCGATACCTTATCGGTTCGACAGGCCGATCAGCGGGTTGCCTGACTTCACTGCGGGTAACCCTTGATCCGTGCCGGCTTCTTCGCGGGCGAGCCCGCGAATGGCCCTCAATCCAGCTTGAGCACCTTGGCCAACACGATCTTCGGCCCTTTCATCTTCTTGATGATGATGCGCAGGCCTTCGACCTCCAGCACTTCCTCTTCTTCAGGTACGCGCTTGAGCGTCTCGTAGACCAGACCGGCCAGGGTTTCTGCCTCGATGTGGTCAAGGTCGACGCCCAGCAGGCGCTCGACCTTGAACAGCGGCGTATCGCCACGCACCAGCAGCTTGCCCGGCTGGTAGGCGAGGATGCCGCGCTCGGTCTTGCGGTGCTCGTCCTGGATGTCGCCAACCAGCACTTCCAGTACGTCTTCCATGGTCAGGTAGCCAATCACCTTGCCATCGGCTTCCTCCACCAGCACGAAATGCGCGCCGCCTTTGCGGAACTGCTCCAGCAACTGCGCCAGCGGCATGTGCCGCGACACGCGCTCCAGCGGCCGGGCCAGGTCGTCCAGGTCGATGGTTTCGGGTAGGTGTTCGAGTTCGGCCAGCTCCAGCAGCAGGTCCTTGATGTGCAGCAGGCCGGTGAACTCCTCGCGCTCGGCGTCGTACACCGGGTAGCGGCTGAACTTGTGGCGGCGCACCAGGGCCAGGATCTGCTTCAGCGGCGCATGGGCGTCGATGATGACCATGTCCTCGCGCGAGTTGGCCCAGTCGACCACCTCCAGCTCGCCCATTTCCACGGCCGAAGCCAGTACGCGCATGCCCTGGTCGCTCGGGTCCTGGCCACGGCTGGAGTGCAGGATCAGCTTGAGTTCTTCACGGCTGTAGTGGTGCTCGTGGTGCGGGCCGGGCTCGCCCTGGCCGGCAATGCGCAGGATGGTGTTGGCACTGGCATTGAGCAGGTAGATGGCCGGGTACATCACCCAGTAGAACAGGTACAGCGGCACGGCGGTCCACAGCGACAGCAGTTCGGGCTTGCGGATGGCCCAGGACTTGGGCGCCAGCTCGCCGACCACGATGTGCAGGTACGAGATGACGAAGAAGGCGACGAAGAACGAGATCGCCTTGATCAGCTCGGGCGTGTCCACGCCCACGTATGCCAGCAGCGGTTCGAGCAGGTGGGCGAACGCCGGTTCACCGACCCAGCCCAGGCCCAGCGAGGCGAGGGTGATGCCCAACTGGCAGGCCGACAGGTAGGCGTCGAGCTGGTTGTGTACCTTGCGCAGGATGCTGCCACGCCAGCCATGCAGCTCGGCGATGGACTCGACGCGGGTGGCGCGCAGCTTGACCATGGCGAACTCGGCGGCAACGAAGAAGCCGTTGAGCAGCACCAGGAGCAAGGCAAAGATGATCATGCCGAAATCGGCGAATAACGAGGTGAGGCTGATACCAGGGGAAGGGTCCATGATGGAGTTTTTACGGGGTCCGTCTTCAAGATAGAGAGAAAAAAAGTGCCAGCTCTTGCTGGCACAGGGGGTCCAATGTAGCGGCTGGGGCCGTAAAAGCAAAGGGTGGCGGACTTATTGCGGCCCCTGTGGGAGCGGGCGTGCCCGCGAAGGGCCGCGCAGCAGCCCCGATCTCAAGCCTTGCCGTTAGCCAATTGTGCCGGTGCAAAGTGACAGGTAAAGGTACTGCCATGCCCCGGCACGCTGCTGATCTCCAGCTTGCCGCGGTGGCGCATCAGCACATGCTTGACGATCGCCAGCCCCAGCCCGGTGCCGCCGGTATTCGACGCACGGCTGGAATCGACCCGGTAGAAGCGCTCGGTCAGGCGCGGCAGGTGCTTGGCATCGATGCCCACCCCCGAGTCCTGCACCGACAGGTGTGCGCCCTGGGCATCGGCCCACCAGCGAATACGGATGCTGCCTTCGTCCTGGGTGTACTTCACCGCGTTGAACACCAGGTTGGAAAAGGCACTGCGCAGCTCCGACTCGCTGCCCTTGAGCTTCACGCCGGGTGTGGCTTCCAGAGTGATGCGCTGGTTGCGTGGCCCGGACAGGGCCTGAGCGTCGTTCTTGATCGCGGTGAGCAAGGCATCGACTGCCACCGGCTGGTTGTCCGACGGGTAGTCGGTGGCCTCCAGCTTGGCCAGCAGCAACAGGTCGTTGAGCAGCGTCTGCATGCGCGAGCCTTGCTGGCTCATTTGCTGCAGGGCTCGGCTCCAGCGCGGGTTCACGTCCTCGACGTTGTCCAGCAGGGTTTCCAGGTAGCCGGTGATCACCGTTAGCGGCGTGCGCAGCTCGTGGGACACGTTGGCGACGAAGTCCTTGCGCATCTGCTCCAGCTGGTGGATGCGGGTAACATCGCGCACCAGCATCAGGTGCTCGTTGTTGCCATAGCGGGTGATGTGCAGCTGCACGCGCATGCGGTCGTTGATCGGCGAGGGGATTTCCAGCGGTTCGAGGTAGTTCTCCGCCTCGAAGTATTCCTTGAAGCGCGGATGGCGCACCAGGTTGGTCACCTGCTGGCCGCCGTCCTGTGGGGTCTTGAAGCCCAGCAGTGTCTCGGCGGCGCGGTTCCACCATTCCAGGTTGCCGTCGCTGTCGAGCATGATCACCGCGTCACGCAGCGCAGCGGTGGACTCCTGCACCCGGTCGATCACCGCCTGCAGGCGACCGCGCACGCGCTGGTCGCGACGTTGCAGGTGGTAGATGCTGTCGAACACCTCGCCCCACAGGCCGTAGCCATCGGGCGGTGCTTCGTCGGGTTGGTGGTTGCGCAGCCAGTCATGCAGGCGCAGCAGTTGCTTGAGGGTCCAGCCCAGGTACAGCGCCAGGCCGGTGGCCAGGCTCCAGCCATAGTAGCCGCTGACCAGCCCGCCGATCAGGCAGACGGTGATCAGCAGCAGCAGGTGGCGAATCAGGGTCGCGTGCCAGTTCTGGTTCAATTGACGGTCCTTGTACAACGACGTGCGGCTTGGCGCTTTTCAGCTCGATCAGCTCTTGGTCGAGAAGCGGTAGCCGGTGCCCCGGACGGTTTGTACCAGATTTTCGTAGGCTTCACCCAGCGCCTTGCGCAGGCGGCGGATGTGCACGTCGACGGTGCGCTCCTCGACATAGACGTTACCACCCCACACCTGGTCCAGCAGCTGGCCACGGGTGTAGGCGCGCTCCTGGTGGGTCATGAAGAACTGCAGCAGTCGGTATTCGGTGGGGCCCATTTCGGCGGGCTTGCCGTCGATGGTCACGCGATGGCTGATCGGGTCGAGCAGCAGGCCGCCGACTTCGATCGGTGCCTCGCTGTCGCTCGGGCCGGTGCGGCGCAGCACGGCTTTCAGGCGGGCGACCAGTTCACGTGGCGAGAACGGCTTGGTGATGTAGTCGTCGGCGCCCACTTCCAGGCCCTGGATCTTGTTGTCCTCTTCACCCTTGGCGGTGAGCATGATGATCGGGATGTCGCCGGTCAGCTCGTCGCGCTTGAGGCGGCGGGCCAGCTCGATGCCGGAGGTGCCCGGCAGCATCCAGTCGAGCAGGATCAGGTCCGGTTTGCGGTCGACGATGATCGCGTGGGCCTGTTGGGAATTTTCCGCTTCCAGGCAGTCATAGCCGGCCATTTCCAGGGCAACGGCGATCATCTCGCGAATCGGCGCTTCGTCGTCGACGATCAGAATGTTCCTGCCAACCATGCTCAAAACCTCTCCTGGATACGGTGTCTTGGCCCGCATTAGATAACGGAATTATTGCAGCTGTGTGACAGGGTGTTGGCCGTTCTGGCGACATTCCGTGACTGAACTAGGCTTGAAAGGGCCGCAATCGTGGCAACCCGAACTCAATCCCCCCGAATCAATGGTGAATCCAATGACACGACAAACGCTGAGCTGGATGGCCCTTTTCACTGCGCTGGCGCTCCCGGGGGTGGCCTTGGCCGACCATGCGATGGAGAAGGGCGGGATGTTGGTCGATCATGCCGGCATGACCCTGTACACCTTCGACAAGGATGCGGGTGGCAAGTCGATGTGCAATGGCGAATGCGCCGCCAACTGGCCGCCGCTGATGGTCAAGGGCGGTGAAATGGCTGCGGGCAAGTGGACCCAGGTCAAGCGTGACGACGGCTCGATGCAGTGGGCCTACGATGGCAAGCCGCTGTATACCTTCGTCAAGGACAAGAAGGCCGGTGATATGACCGGTGACGGCATGAAGGACGTCTGGCACGTCGCCAAGCCCTGAGATCCCGGGGCCGCTTCGCGGCCCATCGCCGGCAAGCCAGCTCCCACAGGTTGTGTGCAAGCCTTGATGGCAGCGCTGTACCTGTGGGAGCTGGCTTGCCGGCGATTGGGCCATCAGCTTCAGCGCAATGCGTAATCCAGCACCACCCCGATGAACACCAGCATCCCCGCCCAGTGGTTGTGCAGAAACGCCTTGAAGCACGATTCCCGGTCCAGCTTGCGTGTCGACCAGTACTCCCAGGCAAAGCACGCCGCCGCGCCCAGTAGCCCCAGATGGAACCAGCCACCCAGCTCGAAGCGGTTGCCGGCCAGCAACAGGCAGCCCAGCGACAGCAGCTGCAAGGTCAGAATGATGGTGCGGTCGGCGTCGCCGAACAGGATCGCGGTCGACTTCACGCCAATCTTCAGGTCGTCATCACGGTCGACCATGGCGTAGTAGGTGTCGTAACCCACCGTCCACAGCAGGTTGGCGATATACAGCAGCCAGGCGCTGGCCGGCAGCTCGCCACCCGCTGCGGTGAAGGCCATGGGAATGCCCCAGGAATATGCCGCCCCCAGCACCACCTGCGGGTAATAGGTGTAGCGCTTCATGAACGGGTAACAGAATGCCAGTGCCACCGCGCCGAACGACAGCCACACCGTGCGGCTGTTGGTGCACAGCACCAGCAGGAAGCTCACTCCGACCAGGATGGCGAACAACGCCACTGCTTCGCGCGGCCGGACCCGGCCACTGGCCAGGGGGCGGTCGGCGGTGCGCTTGACGTGACCGTCCACCTTGCGGTCGGCGAAGTCGTTGATGCAGCAGCCTGCGGCGCGCATCAGCACCACGCCGAGGCCGAAGATCAGCACGTTGGCCAGGGTTGGTGAGCCGTTGCCGGCAATCCACACCGCCGACAAGGTCGGCCACAGCAGCAGGTAGATACCAATCGGCCGGTCCATGCGGCTGAGCTGGACGAAGTCCCAGGCCCGTGGGTGCAGGCGGTTGAGCGACTTGAGCAGTTGCAGGTACATCAGCGGTTTTCCTCCTTGGCCGCTTGCCACAATGCTGGCAGAAATACCTCTGCCACCAGCAGGTCCAGGCCGTCACGCTCGAAGCGCGAACGGCGGCCCCACAGCGCCGCATGGGCGGCTTCGCTCGGTAGCCAGGCCTGTGGATAACTGCACACCTCGATGGGGTGGCGGATGAACGCCTGGTCGCAGAACAGCAGCTCGCCCAGCGAGCGGCTGCCCAGGGTTTCCAGGTCCAGCCCGCCGCGCTCCAGGGCGCTGCGGCTGGCGACGCTGCGGGCGAATACCCAGGGTTGGCCATGGCCGCGCAGGTACACTTCACGCACCCAGCCCTCGGCACCGGCGGCGATGCCCAGTGCCTGGCATTCGTCATCGCGCAGCGGCTGCCAGCCCTCGAACAGCGGGGTGACGGAGAAGTGATCGTTGGACAGGCGGGTCAGGCGGCGGGTCAGCGAGCCCTCGTCGAACAGCCAGTCAAGGGTGGGCTGGTCGATGTCGGTCGCCAGCCGTGAATACGGCAGCCACGCGACAGCGGCTGCTTGCGGGGATTCGTACGACACGTCGGTCTGCTTGTTACAACCAGAGAGGCGGCGAGCTTAGCATGATTGCCCCGACTGCTTGCATACTGCTGGCAGGGCCGCTACAAAGCCCCACGAATTGCGCGCTGGCCTCTTCGCGGGCGCGCCCGCTCCTACAGGTTATGCACAACTCCTGTGGGAGCGGGCATGCCCGCGAAGAGGCCATCAGCAGCAACACAAAGCCCCAGCCTGAACCGAGGAAACCCACCCCCATGAAAAAGTGGCAATGTATTGTCTGCGGCCTGATCTACGACGAAGCCGAAGGCTGGCCCGACGACGGCATCGCCCCCGGCACCCGCTGGGAAGATGTGCCTGAAGACTGGCTGTGCCCCGACTGCGGCGTCGGCAAGAGCGACTTTGAAATGATCTCCATCGGCTAATCGAGGAAAGCACGACATGACGTCCCCTGTGGTAATCATCGGCACCGGCCTTGCGGGCTACAACCTGGCCCGTGAATTTCGCAAGCTCGATGCGCAGACGCCGCTGCTGCTGATCACCGCCGATGACGGCCGCTCCTACTCCAAGCCCATGCTGTCCACCGGCTTTGCCAAGCAGAAGGACGCCGATGGCCTGTGCATGGCCGAGCCGGGCGCCATGGCCGAGCAATTGAACGCCGAGATCCGCACCCATACCCGCATCAGCGGCATCGACCCGGGCCACAAGCGCCTGTGGATTGGCGAGGAGGCGGTGGAGTACCGCGACCTGGTGCTGGCCTGGGGCGCGCAGACCGTGCAGGTGCCGATCGAAGGCGATGGCGGCGATCGGGTGTTCCCGATCAACGACCTGGAAGACTACGCGCGCTTCCGTGCCGCCGCCGTCGGCAAACAGCGCGTGCTGATCCTCGGTGCCGGCCTGATCGGCTGCGAATTCGCCAACGACATGAGCCTGGGCGGCTTCCAGGTCGATGTGGTGGCGCCGTGCGAGCAGGTCATGCCGACCCTGCTGCACCCGGCCGCTGCGAATGCCGTGCAGGCCGGGCTGCAAGGCCTGGGCGTGCGCTTTCACCTGGGCCCGGTACTGACCCGCCTGCAGCAGGTGGGCCAGGGCCTGGAGGCACACCTGTCCGATGGCAGCGTGATCGCCTGTGACTTGGTGGTTTCGGCCATTGGCCTGCGCCCGCGCACCGACCTGGCCGCCGCTGCCGGGCTGCAGACCAACCGCGGCGTCCGCGTGGACCGCCAGCTGCGTACGTCCCACGCCAATATCTTTGCCCTTGGCGACTGTGCCGAGGTCGATGGCATCAACCTGCTCTATGTGATGCCGCTGATGAGCTGTGCCCGCGCCCTGGCGCAAACCCTGGCCGGCAAGCCGACAACGGTCGCCTACGGGCCGATGCCGATCACCGTGAAAACCCCCGCCTGCCCGCTGGTGGTTTCGCCGCCGCCCCAGGGCCACGAAGGCACCTGGCAGGTGGAGGGGCAGGGCAGTGACCTCAAGGTGCTCTGCCTTGATGCCGACGGCAAGCTGCTGGGCTACGCCCTGACCGGGGCGGCCGTGATGGACAAGCTGGCCCTGAATCGCCAGCTGCCGGCCGTAATGGCGTAAATAGCTGGCGTTCTGTCGGATTTATCCTGTTGTTGCTTGCACAATGGCCGCCCAGATACTGGCGCGGCCCCGGTGCACGTGCCATTCTCACTTCCGTCTGCCGCAGATTAGAGCCTGCGGTGCCTTGAGCGCTGCTCCCAGGGCAGCACGGCATAACAACAAGAATTCCGTCAAAGAGGCTTCACTATGCGCAAACCAGAACTCGCCGCCGTCATCGCCGAAAAGGCCGATCTGACCAAGGAAAAGGCCAATCAGGTTTTGAACGCGATTCTCGACAGCATCACGGGTGCCCTGGACAAGGACACCGTGACTTTGGTCGGTTTCGGCACCTTCGAAAAACGCCATCGCGGTGCGCGTACCGGCAAGAACCCGCAGACCGGTGAGCCGGTCAAGATCAAGGCCAGCAATACCGTGGCCTTCAAGCCAGGCAAGAACCTGCGCGACAGTGTCAACGCCCCCGTCAAGCCGGCCAAGAAAGGCAAGTGATCGCTCCCTGACAACCCCAGTGTCAGCCAAACGGGCGCCCCAGGGCGCCCGTTGTGCTTTCTGCAGGCAAAATGTTTCGAACTTGCATAAATAGTTCTGTAAAAGGATAAACTGCGCGCCTTAGTCACTTTTAATTCGAGGCGCGTTGATGAAGTTCCGCTTTCTTCTCTGGGCCATGGGGCTGTTGATGGCCAGGGCCAGCCGTAACAACCCGGCGTTCCAACAGCAGCTCAAGGGCAAGGACCTGGTGTTCCAGATGCAGACCCTGGATGGCAAGGTCGCCCGGCACTTCATCGTCAACAACGAACGCATCAGCAGCAAGGGCGGCGCGCACCCGCAGCCGGCGTTCGCCATTGCCTTCAAGGACGCTGCCTATGGCTTCGCCACCCTGCAGGCGGGTAACAAGCAGTTGGCGTTCATGCAGGGGATTCAGGACAAGCACATCCAGATCAAGGGCAACCCGGCGCTGGTGATGTGGTTCCAGGGGTTGATGAAGTACCTGAAGCCGAAAAAGAAGGGCTGAAACCCAACGGGGATGTTGACGCTTTACCTGTGGGAGCGGGCATGCCCGCGAAACAAACGACGCGGTGTATGGCACCGGCTTCGCCGGTGTTCGCGGGCACGCCCGCTCCCACAGGTTACGCGTTAATGCTCAATGCGGTGCCTGGAACTGCGAAGCCAGCTCGCGCAGCAGGTTCTCGGCCTCAAGTACCTTGTTCACCACTTCCTCGGCCTTGTCCCGGGTAATCCCCAGCCGCTCCAGCAGCTCGTCAGGAATCTCCTGCTGCGGCCCCGAGCCAATCCCCCGCGAGCGCAGCAGGCGGGTGGCCAGGCATACCAGGTTGGGGAATGCCGAATACTCGCCTTCATAGGCCGGGTCGTGCTGGAAGCGCAGCGCGGTGGACAGTTCTTCCGGCATGTCCCACAGCTTCATCAGCCAGGCTCCGATCTGTTCGCGGCTGATGCCCAGCAGGTGTTGTTCCACGTAGGTGTGGCACAGGTGCGGGTTGACCTCCAGGTGGCGACAGATCAGCGAGAAGTGCGGCGGAAACACGTGCGCCAACAGCAAGTAGCCGAAATTGTGCAGCAGCCCGGCTAGGTAGGTCAGGCCAGCTTCCGGGCGTTCGGCGCGCGGCATGGCACGGGTCAGGCCATCGATGACAGCAGCAGTGTAGATCGACTGCTGCCAGTACGGTGTGGCCTGCTGCGGGTGGTCTTTCGGCAGGCTCAGGGTCTTGCCCAGCGCGAGGCCCAAGGCCAGGTTGATCACCAGGTCGAAACCCAGTACCCGTACGATGGCATCTTCCACAGAGCGAATCTTGTAGGTCGAGCCGTAGTAGGGCGATGCCGCCCAGCTCACCACCTGTGCCGCCAATGCCGGGTCGGTTTCGACCACGCCAGTGATGTCATCGACACTGGCGTTGGGGTCTACCCGCAGCTTGATGATCTTTTGCGCGGTGTCGGCCAATGGCGGGATTTCGATGGTTTCTTCCAGGCGCTTCTGAATGCGCCTGGCGGTGAAGGCCTGCACTGCCTGGGTGATTTCCCGGGTGTCGTCATCGGGGCGGTCGAGGTTGGGGCTGATGGCCTCGACCTCCTGGCCGAAGCTGCTGGCGCTGGCCTTGACCAGCATGCGCTTGAAGTGCGCGCGCTCGATTTCCAGCAGCAGGCCGGCTTCACCGGACTGGATGAACACGCTATCGGCGTCGAGCAGGCTCTTTTCGTACTGGCACGGCGAGCTGGTCAGCGCCGGGATACCCGGCAGGGCCTTGAGCTGATGCTTGTCCAGCATCTGCTTCAGGCGCGGCACCGACACCGCCGTGAGCTTGCGCCCGGTCAGTTCGGCCAGGCGGTCAAGGTCCAGCAGCTGGCTCTGCGGGAACAGTACCATCAGGGCGCCGACCTCGTCATCGAGCAGCACGGCCTGTACCCGCGACGCTGGCGGCAGGTGCGGATGTTCGACCACCTCGCGGTAGGCTACGCCGAGTTTGTCGAGCAGCAGCCGGATGACCGAGGGAGCGTGTGGGGTTGCGGTTTCCAGGGCAACTTCAGTCATGGTCCGTATCCACTGATTCTTTTAAACGCAAAGTATAACCAGCCTCGGGGCGAAACTGGATCCATTATGGGACTAGCGTCACACTTGGCCATATTGCTGGCCATGGCGCAGCCAGCGGTCGAGCAGTGGGCTGACGTGCTCCGGCCAGCGTGCGATCAGGGCCTGGGCGGCGTCGCGCACGGCCGGCAGCAGGTCGGCATCGCGCATCAGGTCGGCGACCTTGAACTGCAGCAGGCCGGTCTGGCGGGTGCCGAGCATCTCGCCGGGGCCACGCAGCTCCAGGTCTTTCTCGGCGATGATGAAGCCGTCGTTGGTTTCCCGCATGATCCCTAACCGTTCGCGGCCGATCTGCGACAGTGGCGGGTGGTACAGCAGCACGCAATGGCTTACGGCGCTGCCCCGGCCAACCCGGCCGCGCAGCTGGTGCAACTGGGCCAGGCCCAGGCGCTCGGGGTTCTCGATGATCATCAGGCTGGCGTTGGGCACGTCCACACCCACCTCGATGACCGTGGTGGCGACCAGCAACTGCAGGTTGCCGGCCTTGAATTCGGCCATGATCTCAGCCTTTTCCGCCGGCTTCATGCGACCGTGGATCAGCCCCACCCGCAGTTCGCCCAGGGCGCTGCCCAGCTCCTCGTAGGTGCTTTCGGCGGCCTGGCAGGTCAGTTCTTCGGATTCTTCGATCAGGGTGCACACCCAGTAGGCCTGGCGCCCTTCGGCGCAGGCGGCGCGTACCCGCTCGACCACTTCGAAGCGGCGGCTGTCGGCCACCAGCACGGTGTTCACCGGGGTGCGCCCGGGCGGCAGTTCGTCGAGCACCGAGGTGTCCAGGTCGGCGTAGGCGCTCATGGCCAGGGTGCGCGGAATAGGCGTGGCGGTCATGATCAGCTGGTGCGGGCACAGCTCGCCGGCCACGCCCTTCTTGCGCAGGGCCAGGCGTTGCTGCACGCCAAAACGGTGCTGTTCATCGATGATCGCCAGGGCCAGGTGCTTGAACTTCACCTCTTCCTGGAACAGCGCGTGGGTGCCGACCACCATCGCTGCACCGTTGGCGATCTGCTCCAGGGCGGCTGCCCGGGCCTTGCCCTTGAGCTTGCCGGCCAGCCAGGCCACTTCGATGCCCAGCGGTTCGAGCCAGCGCTTGAAGGTGATGTAGTGCTGTTCGGCGAGGATCTCAGTGGGCGCCATCAAGGCCACCTGGTAGCCGGCCTCCAGGGCCTGCAGCGCGGCCAGGGCGGCGACCACGGTCTTGCCGGCACCCACGTCACCCTGCACCAGGCGCATCATCGGCTCGTGCTGGCTGAGGTCGTAGGCAATTTCGTTGGCCACCCGCTGCTGCGCGCCGGTCGGCTGGAAGCCCAGGTTGGCCAGGTATTGCGCCTGCAGGCGCTTGGCCTTGGGCAGTACTGGCGCGCGCAGGCTGCGCAGGCTTTCGCGCAGGCGTTGCTGCGACAGCTGGTGGGTCAGCAGCTCTTCGAAGGCCAGGCGGTGCTGGGCCCAGTGCTGGCCTTCGGCAAGCTCGTCGAGGTCGGCGTCGGCCGGCGGGTTGTGCAGGTAGCGGATGGCATCGTCCAGCGGCGCCAGCTGGTAGTCCCGGGCCAGTTCGTCGGGCAGCCAGTCCGGCAGGCTGCGCGGGCCGAGCAGGCCCAGGCTCTGCTGGCACAGCAGGCGCAGGCGTTGCTGGGTAAGGCCTTCGGTGGACGGGTAGATCGGCGTCAGGGTCTGCTCGACCGGTGGCGGCGGCTCGTCGCCATTCAGCGCGCGGTATTCCGGGTGGTAGATTTCCAGGCCCGACGCGCCGGGGCGGGCTTCGCCGTAGCAGCGCAGGTGGGTGCCACGCTTGAGGCCTTCCTTCTGCGCGTTGCTGAAGTGGTAGAAGCGCAGGCTCAGCACGCCGCTGCCGTCACCCAGGCGCACCACAAGACTGCGGCGCTTGCCCATGGTCACGTCTGCGCCGCTGACCACGCCTTCGATCACCGCATCCTGGCCCGGACGCAGCTGGCCGATCGGCACCACGCGGGTGCGGTCCTGGTAGCGCAGCGGCAGGTGGAACAGCACGTCCTGCAGGTTCTCCAGGCCTACCTTGGCGAGTTTCTCCGCCATGGTCTCGCCAACCCCCTTGAGTACCGTGACCGGGACCTTCGACAGCTCACTCATGACTCAGGCCGGTTGTTCCACTGGGGCTTTGGCGACCGAGCACAGGCGGATCGAGTCGGCGAGGATCTCGATGGCCTTCGGCCGCGGGAAGCTGGCGCGCCAGGCGATGGCCACGGTGCGGAATGGCGCCGGTGCGGTCAGTGGGCGGACCTCGATGACGCCGGGGGCGTAGTGGTGGCTGTGCACCGCCGACAGCGGCAGGATCGATACGCCAAGGCCCGAGGCCACCATGTGACGGATGGTTTCCAGCGAGCTGGACTCGACCGTGGTGTGCCTGGAGCCTTCTCCGCCCTTGTTCAGCGTTGGGCAGGCTTCCAGTACCTGGTCGCGGAAGCAGTGGCCTTCACCGAGCAGCAACAGGCTCTTGTCGTTGAGCATGGCGGTGTCGATGGTCTTTTTCGCCGTCCACGGATGGTCGGCCGGCATCAGGGCGCAGAACGGCTCGTCGTACAGCGGCAGGGTCAGCACGTCGGCTTCGTTGAACGGCAGGGCGATGATCACTGCGTCCAGTTCGCCGTTGCGCAGCTTTTCGCGCAATACGTGGGTGAAGTTTTCTTCGATGTACAGCGGCATCTGCGGCGCCACACGGTGCAACTGCGGGATCAGGTGCGGGAACAGGTACGGGCCGACGGTGTAGATGGCACCGACCTTGAGCGGGGCGGTCAGCTGGTTCTTGCCGGCCTGGGCCAGTTCGCGAATGCCCTGGGCCTGCTCCAGTACCTTCTGCGCCTGGGCGACGATGCTTTCGCCGACCGGGGTCAGGCGTACCGCGCTCTTGCTGCGCTCGAAAATCAACACGCCAAGCTCATCCTCGAGCTTCTTCACACCGACCGACAGGGTCGGCTGGCTCACATGGCAGCGTTCGGCGGCATGGCCGAAGTGCTGTTCCTGGGCGAGTGTGACGATGTAGCGTAATTCTGTGAGGGTCATAACGTGCGTCCATGAAGTTGCGGGCCCAGCATAGCGGCTGCAATCGATAGACGCACGTTATCAGACTTGCCGATTTGTGACAGAAACAAAAGTCTCAGCGGCGGTCCAGCGAGTAGACGAACGGTGCCACGACTTCGATCGTGCCGTTGTTCAGCAACTCGGGTGGCGGCTTGGGTACCGTGCCGGCCCGACGGATCATTTCCAGGGTCGCCCGATCCAGGGCGGCACTGCCCGAGCCACCGGCCATGGAATACGACACCACCTTGCCTTCGGCGTCGACCACGAAGCGCAGGCGGTTGATGCCCTGCAGGCCGCGACGGCGCGCGTCTTCCGGGTAGCGCTTGTACTTGGCCAGGTGACGCAGCAGGTCGCTCTGCCAGGTCGGCAGGGCGTTGCTGTTGGACGCAATGCTCGGCGCCGGTGCCGCGGACTTCTGCGGTGGCGTGTTGCTGGGCGGTGCGTCTACCGTTTGCTCGGTCGGCGGTGCTTCCTTCGGCGGCTCAGGCTTTTTCTCGGGCTTGGGCGGCTGCGGCTTGGCCTTCGGCTTGGGCGGCTTGGGAATGGCGATCTTGGGTTTGGGAGCCTCGGCCAGCTTCGGCAGCGGCGGTTCCTCGACCGGTGCCGGTGGCTGCGGGGCCGCTTTCGGAGGTGGTGGTGGCGCAGGCTCCGGCAACGGTGCCAGCTCGACCATCATGGCTGCCGGGGGCAGTTCGATGGCCTGGGGCACTGACCAGTTGAGCGTCAGCAGCACGGCGACCACGTGCACGCCCAGCACGATCGCCAGGCTGCCACCGTAGCGCGCCATGTTCGAGCGCGTTTTTGTCATTTCTTGGCTGCCGTCTCGAGACCTACCAGACCGACTTTCAGGTAGCCGGCCGCGCGCATGTTGTTCATCACTTCCATCAGGTCACCGTAATCCACGCCTTTGTCAGCCTGGAAGAAGATGGTGGTTTCCTTGTCGCCCTTGGTCTTGGCATCGAGCATCGGGCCAAGCTGGTCGGGGGCAGGGACCTGATCGTCGCCGACGTACAGCTTCTGGTCGGCCTTGACGCTGACGAACACCGGTTTCTCGGGCCTCGGCGCCGGCTTGGCGGTCGAGGCCGGCAGGTCGACCTTGATGTCGACCGTGGCCAGGGGGGCTGCGACCATGAAGATGATCAGCAGCACCAGCATCACGTCGATGAACGGCGTAACGTTGATTTCGTGGTTTTCGGCGAGGTCGTCGCCACCTTCGTTGAGATGCAGGCCCATGGCTTACCCCACTTTCACCATGTGCGGGGCAACACGCTCGCTGCCCTGGTGGTCCAGGTCACGGCTGACCAGCAGCAGCACCTGGGCGGAGGCGTCGGACACCTGGGCCTTGTAGCCGGCGATGGAGCGGGCGAAGACGTTGTAGATGACCACGGCCGGGATCGCGGCAACCAGGCCCAGGGCGGTGGCCAGCAGGGCTTCGGCGATACCCGGGGCAACCACGGCCAGGTTGGTGGTCTGGGTCTTGGCGATGCCGATGAAGCTGTTCATGATGCCCCATACGGTACCGAACAGGCCGACGAACGGCGCAGTGGAACCGATGGTGGCGAGTACGCCGGTGCCGCTGCTCATGGTACGGCCGCTGGCGTGTACCAGGCGCTCCAGGCGGAAGCTGACGCGCTCCTTGATGCCTTCTTTCTCACGGGCGTTGGCCGACAGGCGCATCTCTTCGAGGGCGTCGTGGACCAGGGTGTGGGCCAGGGTGCCTTCCTTGTTGGAAACGTCGCTGGCTTCCTTGAGGCTGGCGGATTTCTTCAGCAGGGCGATTTCACCACGCAGGCGGCGCTTGGCGCCCATCAGCTCGAAGCCTTTGGCGATCCAGATGGTCCAGGTGATGATGGAGGCGATGGCCAGGCCGATCATGACCGCCTTCACCACCACGTCGGCGTTCTTGTACATGCCCCATGGGGACAGGTCGTGGGCCATGCCCAGCGAGGTGTCTTCAACCAAAGCTTCGACGCTTGGGTCTACCGCGACCGGGGCATCAGCCGGGGTGGCGGCAACTGCGCTGGCAGCCGGCGCTGCGGCTGGAGCAGCTGGAGCAGTAGCGGCAGCCGGCGTGGCGGCATTGGCGGTTGGCTCATCGGCCATGGCCACCGGGGCCAGCACCAGGCTGAGCGTCAGCGCGGCGATGGCGCGCCAGGCGCGCGACGGGGTTGGCGAAGCGGAAGGTTGAGTACGTGTCATGCTGGCCGGACCTGATGAAGAATAGAGTGAACGTTCTCCAAGGCCTCGAGGTAGGCCGAGAACAATTTGGCGGCCATTATTGCAAGTAATTCTTGTTAACAAAAGTAATCTTGTTGCTTTTTTCGCCTATGGTCTAGCTACCCATCGTGTAGCGTGGGCGGGCTGATCAATTGGTCCAGGGAGTTTAGAGATGTCAGGCCTTTCCGTGATGGTGGTGGGTTGTGGTGATGTAGGCGGGCGTCTTGCCCGGCAAATGCTTGCGCGCGGTTGGCAGGTGTGCGGCCTGCGTCGCTCGATCGGGCAGTTGCCTGCGGGTGTCGTGCCGGTGGCTGCAGACCTGTCCGAGCCCTCCATTCCCGCCGCCTGGCCGCAGCGTGCACCGGACTACCTGGTGTACTGCGTGGCGGCCAGCCAGCACGACGAGGCGGGTTACCAGGCGGCGTATGTTGATGGTTTGCGCCATGTGCTGGCCTGGCTGGCCGAGCGCGGCCAACGCCCACGGCGCCTGCTGTTCGTGTCCAGCAGCAGCGTGTATGCACAGAAGGACGGCGAGTGGATCGAGGAGGGCGCGGCCACCGAGCCTGAAGGCTATTCCGGGCGGTTGATGCTGGAGGCTGAGCGGCTGGCACTGGCCAGTGGCATCCCGGCTAGCGTGGTGCGCCTGACCGGCATCTATGGCCCCGGCCGCGAGTGGCTGCTCAGTCAGGTGCGCCAGGGCTACCGCGTGGCCGAGGAGCCTCCGCTGTATGGCAACCGTATTCATGCCGAGGACGCCGCCAGCCTGTTGGCGTTCCTGTTGCAGGCCGATGCCGATGGCAAGGTGCTGGACGACTGCTACATCGGCGTCGACGACGACCCGGCGCCGCTGGCCGACGTGGTGGCCTGGCTGCGGGCGTACATGGGGGTAACCGAATGGTCGGATGAGCAGCGGGTGCGGCGTACTGGCAGCAAGCGCTGCAGCAATGCCCGGGCAAGGGCGTTGGGCTGGGCGCCGGTGTATCCGAGTTACAAGGAAGGCTATGCCGCAATCCTGAAAGGCGTGCGCTGAGTCTACCGGCCTCTTCGCGGGTAAACCCGCTCCCACAGGTGCACCGCTGGTTTCAAGCCTGGCGGTGTACCTGTGGGAGCGGGTTTACCCGCGAAGAGGCCAGTGTGTTCGGCCGCTATTCAGCAGGTCTCAGCTGCGCTCCAGCACCCATTGGCGCTTGCCTGCTGCCAGTTCCGGCATTTCATCCGGCTGCGCACGGTTCACCGCCTGGAAGATCTCCAGCTTGTCGCCATCGCGCTTGATGATGAATGGCGCGCCACGCTGGTTGCGCTCCAGCCACAGGCTGTCATTGCTGCCACCCATGGTCGCGCAATCACCCGCCAGGCACAGGGCGAAACGGTCTGGCCCCGGCAGGCCGGTGACGTTGCCGGTGTCGCTGAAGCGCACGGTGGCACCTTTGCCCTGGCCTTCGACGACCTTCCAGTCGCCGCCCAGATAGGCCTGGTACAGCGCCTTCTCGAAGCTGCTGCCCAGTGGTGCGTTGGCCGCCGCCGGCGCTTTGGCGCGTACGAAGGTCTGCTTGCTGCCGCTTTGGTCGACAGCCTGCAGTTCGTCGCCATCGAGCGACAGTTGCTCGGTCTGGCCGCCCTGGAAGCTGGCCTGCCATTGCTTGTCGGTGGCGCTCAGCTGGCCGTCGGCCGCTTCGAAACCATTGCTGTAGCTGGCCTGCTGGCTGGCGACGTCGAGCTTCCACTCGAACACCGGGCCGTGCTCATTGAGCGCCTGGCGCAGGCTGCCGCCCTTGACGGCCGCAGTGATGGCGTCCTGGTTGATCCAGGTGCCGTTGAAATCTTCGGGTTTGTGGCTGGCGCAGCCGCCCAGAAGCAGGGCTGCCAGCGCGAAGGGCAGTGCTTGACGCATGACGGGGTAACCTTGCAGAGAAGGGAAGGTGACGGGCAGGGCGCCCGTCACCGGGGCATCATTCGATGACCAGGATGGCGTCCATTTCGACCTGGGCGCCTTTCGGCAGCGCGGCAACGCCGATGGCGGCGCGGGCCGGGTACGGCTGCTCGAAGTAGCGGCCCATCACCTCGTTGACCTTGGCGAAGTGGCTCAGGTCGGTGAGGAAGATGTTCAGCTTGACGATGTCCTTGAACGAACCGCCAGCGGCTTCAGCCACGGCCTTGAGGTTCTCGAACACCTGTACGGTCTGGGCTTCGAAGCCTTCGACCAGCTCCATGGTCTTCGGGTCCAGCGGGATCTGGCCCGACATGTACACGGTGTTGCCGGCCTTGATCGCCTGCGAGTAGGTGCCGATGGCGGCAGGGGCCTTGTCGCTGTTGATGACGGTCTTGCTCATGATGACTCCTTGCGGTTGGCGGACTACGTACGCATGCGGGTGATGCGGACCACACCGGTCAGGGTACGCAGCTTCTTGATCACACGCGCCAGGTGCACGCGGTCGTGCACGCTGACCACCAGTTGGACCACGCTGATACGGCCGTCGCGTTCGTCCATGCTGATCTTCTCGATGTTGCCGTCGGCGGCGTTGACACTGCTGGCCAGCAGGGCAATCAGGCCGCGCTGGTGCTCCAGTTCGACACGCAACTCGACATTGAATTCACCGGTGATGTCCTTGGCCCAGGAGAGCTGTACGCATTTCTCCGGGTTGTGGCGGATTTCACTGATGTTGCGGCAGTTTTCCAGGTGCACGACCATGCCCTTGCCGGCTGACAGGTGGCCGACGATCGGGTCTCCCGGGATCGGCGTGCAGCACTTGGCGTAGCTCAGCACCAGGCCTTCGGTACCGCGGATCGCCAGCGGGCCTTCCGGTGCCGGCAACTGCTCGCCTTCGGCCGACAGCAGGCGGCGCGCGACCACGTAGGCCATGCGGTTGCCCAGGCCGATGTCTTCGAGCAGGTCTTCGATCAGTTCCAGGCGGTACTCGGCGAGAATCGCCTGGATACGTTCCTGGGGGATTCTCTCCAGGCTGCTGTCGAAGCCGGTGAGCACCTTGTTCAGCAGGCGTTCGCCCAGGCTGATGGACTCGGAGCGACGCTGCTGCTTGAGCGCGTGGCGGATGTGCGTGCGCGCCTTGCCGGTAACCACGAAGTTGAGCCAGGCCGGGTTCGGCCGTGCGCCCGGGGCGCTGACGATTTCCACCGTGGAGCCGCTTTGCAGCGGTTCGGACAGCGGCGCCAGGCGGCGGTTGATGCGGCAGGCGATGCAGCTGTTGCCGACGTCGGTGTGCACCGCGTAGGCGAAGTCGACGGCCGTGGAGCCTTTGGGCAGCTCCATGATGCGGCCTTTGGGCGTGAACACGTAGACCTCGTCCGGGAACAGGTCGATCTTCACGCTCTCGATGAATTCCAGCGAGTTGCCGGCACGTTGCTGCAGTTCGAGGATGCCCTTGACCCACTGGCGGGCACGGGCGTGGCTGCCCTTGGGCTGCTCGTCGTCGTTGGACTTGTACAGCCAGTGCGCAGCGATGCCGTTGTTGGCCATCTCTTCCATCTCGCGGGTGCGGATCTGGATTTCGATGGGCACGCCGTGCATGCCGAACAGCGTGGTGTGCAACGACTGGTAGCCGTTGGCCTTGGGGATCGCGATGTAATCCTTGAAGCGACCGGGCAGCGGCTTGTACAGGTTGTGCACGGCGCCGAGCACGCGATAGCAGGTGTCGACCTTGTCGACGACGATGCGGAAGGCGTACACGTCCATGATCTCGTTGAAGGCGCGGCGCTTGCCACGCATCTTCTTGTAGATGCCATAGAGGTGCTTCTGCCGGCCGCTGACCTCGCCCGCGATGCCGTCGGCGGCCAGGCAGTTGGCCAGCGAGTGCTCGATCTTGGCGACGATCTCTTTGCGGTTGCCGCGTGCGCTTTTCACTGCCCGGTGGATCAGTGACGAGCGCATCGGGTGCATGGCCTTGAAGCCGAGGTCCTCGAACTCCACGCGCACGGTGTGCATGCCCAGGCGGTTGGCGATGGGGGCGTAGATCTCGAGGGTTTCCTTGGCGATGCGCCGGCGTTTTTCGCCGGACAGCACCTCCAGGGTGCGCATGTTGTGCAGGCGGTCGGCCAGCTTGACCAGGATCACGCGGATATCGCGGGCCATGGCCATGGCCATTTTCTGGAAGTTCTCGGCCTGCGCCTCGGCCTTGGTCTCGAAGTTCATCTGGGTCAGCTTGCTGACCCCATCGACCAGTTCGGCCACGGTCTCGCCAAACTGCTGGCTGAGGGCTTCCTTGGCGATGCCGGTGTCTTCGATCACGTCGTGCAGCATGGCCGCCATCAGGCTCTGATGGTCCATGTGCATGTCGGCGAGGATGCTGGCCACGGCCAGCGGGTGGGTCACGTAGGGCTCGCCACTGCGGCGGCGCTGCCCATCGTGGGCCTGTTCGGCGTAGAAATAGGCGCGCCGGACCAGGTTGACCTGTTCCGGGCCAAGATAGGTCGACAGCCGTTCGGCCAAGGCTTCTATACCCGGCATGGGTTCACCTCCTGCCGAGGAAGGGGGCCTTGCGCCGTGCGACTTCGACCTGGCATCAATCAGACAGCCTCGTTGTTCTCGTCCTCGAACGCGGCGAACACCGGATCCTCGGTGACGATCTCTTCAGCGGCGATGAACTCGTTGGTGACGATGCCTTCGGCGATTTCACGCAGGGCAACAACGGTCGGCTTGTCGTTTTCCCACGCAACGCGTGGCTCTTTGCCGCCGGTCGCCAGCTGGCGAGCGCGCTTGGTCGAGAGCATGACCAGCTCAAAGCGGTTATCCACGTGTTCCAGGCAGTCTTCAACAGTTACGCGGGCCATGGTCTTCCTCAGTAGCAATTGCGGTGGGCGTGCAGCCCAATAGTGGGCAGGCGGACTCGATAGTTTAAAAAATCACCAGCCAATAGGGAAGCGCTGTTTTGTCGGGTGGTTACCTTCAAGCCCTGTATTGCCTTCTTCGCGGCTAAAGCCGCTCCCACAGGGACCGCATTGTTCTCAGGTTCATCACCGCACCCTGTGGGTGCGGCTTCAGCCGTGAAAGGGCCGGAACAGACACCCTATCACTTGAGCTTGACGATAACCTCAGAGCATCGCGTCACGCAACCGCGGGGTCAGCTCCTCGAACAGGGTCTGCACCGAGCGCAACGCCCGGCAATCGGGCCGGGTCAGCAGCCACAGCTGGGTGTCGCAACCCGGCAGCGGCCCGCTCAGCGCATCCACCCCGGGCAGCGCGTGCACCATGTAGTCCGGCAACGCCGCCACGCCGAGCCCGGCCGTGACCAGCTGGGCGATGGTCGACATGCCGCTGCACTGGTAGCGCGGGCTCAACCCCGGGTGCTGCTGGTTGCGCCAGACCACCGTGGGGTGGTCCTGCATCGAGTCGTCGGGGGCGATCCACGGCACGCTGGCAGGTGACTCGGCCAGGCGCTCGCGCCACTGCGGTTGGCCGCAGACCACGTAGGAGGTGGACCCCAGGTTGCGGCCCACCAGGTGCTCCGGCGGCGTGTTGGTCAGGCGCAGGGCAATGTCGGCATCGCGCCGGCTGAGGTTGGCGAAGGTATTGGAGGTGCCCATTTCCAGCGACAAGGCCGGGTAGTTGGGCATGAACTCGGCCAGCGCCGGCAGCAGCAGGCTGTGCATCACCGCTTCGGTACAGGTCAGCCGCACCGTGCCGCTGACCACCTGCTCGCCACTGGTCATGGCGATGCGCGCCGCCTCCAGCGCCTGCTCGGCGCGTTCGGCCTGCTCGGCCAGGGCCTGGGCGGTGTCGGTCGGCAGGTAGCCCTTGCGGCTCTTGACGAACAAGGCGGTGCCCAGCGCCGACTCCAGCCGGCGGATCGAGCGGAACACCGTCGACACGTCGACCTTGAGCAGCTCGGCAGCCTTGGCCAGCGAGCGGCCACGTTCCAGGGCCAGGACCAGGGAAAGGTCGGCATGGGTAATCTGATATTGCATTGGTGCACGCTCTGCTTGCCGAATTGCCAATGTCTGTTGCGTTTTGGCCATTTTATAGTGGAACGGCCCCCGGGAATCAATGCGCCCGGTCGGGTAACCAGTCCCCACGATGGGAAAGTGAAAAGAACAACAGCTGCAACCATCGTCGCCCATGAGGCGCCAGCCGTATCCCCACATCGCCGCAGCAAATCAAAGGATGTACAGCCATGACGTCGGTAACCCCGTGCGCCAGTTCTTCCAGCGAGATGAATGACTTCCTCCAGGCCCATCCGGACACGCAGTACGTCGACCTGCTGATCTCCGACATGAACGGCGTGGTACGTGGCAAGCGCATCGAGCGGGCCAGCCTGCACAAGGTGTACGAGAAGGGCATCAACCTGCCGGCATCGCTGTTCGCCCTGGACATCAACGGTTCCACCGTCGAGAGCACCGGCCTTGGCCTGGACATCGGCGATGCCGACCGCATCTGCTTCCCGATCCCCGGCACGCTGTCGGACGAGCCGTGGCAGAAGCGCCCCACCGCCCAGCTGCTGATGACCATGCACGAGCTGGATGGCCAGCCGTTCTTCGCCGACCCGCGCGAAGTGCTGCGCCAGGTAGTGAGCAAGTTCGACGACCTGGGCCTGGATATCTGCGCCGCGTTCGAGCTGGAGTTCTACCTGATCGACCAGGACAACCTCAACGGTCGCCCGCAGCCGCCGCGCTCGCCGATTTCCGGCAAGCGCCCGCAGTCGACCCAGGTGTACCTGATCGACGACCTCGACGAATATGCCGACTGCCTGCAGGACATGCTCGAAGCGGCCAAGGAGCAGGGCCTTCCCGCCGACGCCATCGTCAAGGAAAGTGCCCCGGCACAGTTCGAGGTCAACCTGCACCATGTGGCCGACCCACTGAAGGCCTGCGACTACGCGATCCTGCTCAAGCGCCTGATCAAGAACGTCGCCTACGACCATGAAATGGACACCACCTTCATGGCCAAGCCCTACCCGGGCCAGGCAGGCAATGGCCTGCACGTGCACATTTCCTTGCTGGACAAGAAAACCGGCAAGAACATCTTTGCCAGTGACGACCCGCTGCAAAGCGATGCGCTGCGCCACGCCATCGGTGGCGTGCTGGAAACCATGCCGGCGTCGATGGCCTTCCTCTGCCCGAACATCAACTCCTACCGCCGCTTCGGTGCGCAGTTCTACGTGCCCAATGCGCCAAGCTGGGGCCTGGACAACCGCACCGTGGCCGTACGCGTGCCCACTGACAGCAGCGACAACGTGCGTCTCGAGCACCGCGTGGCTGGTGCCGACGCCAACCCGTACCTGATGCTCGCGGCGATCCTCGCTGGCGTTCACCACGGCCTGACCAACCAGGTCGAGCCCCAGGCACCGATCGAAGGCAACTCCTACGAACAGCTGGAGCAGAGCCTGCCGAACAACCTGCGCGATGCCCTGCGCGCGCTGGACGACAGCGAAGTCCTCAACCAATACATCAGCCCGGACTACATCGATATCTTCGTGGCCTGCAAGGAAAGCGAACTGGCCGAGTTCGAAGTGTCGATTTCCGACCTCGAGTACAACTGGTACCTGCACACGGTGTAAGCCCATGAGCGCAAATGCGGTCCCCTTGATCGGCGTCAGCGCCTGCCGCCAGCAGGTGGGGAAGAACTCGTCGCACACGGTAGGCGACAAGTATGTCGAGGCGGCCGGCTTTGCCGGCTTGCCACTGATCTTGCCGGCCCGTGACGGGGGCAGCGACACGCAGGCGCTGCTGGCCCGCCTGCACGGCATTGTTTTTACCGGCTCACCTTCAAATATCGAACCGCATCATTACAATGGCGCCCCCAGCGCGGCAGGTACCCGGCACGATCTGGCACGCGATCGCCTGACCCTGCCGCTGCTGCAGGCGGCCATTGCCGCCGGCGTGCCGGTGTTCTGTATCTGCCGTGGCTATCAGGAACTGAACGTGGCCCTGGGCGGCAGCCTGCACCAGCGCGTGCAGGAACTGCCCGGCTACCTTGACCACCGTGAACCTGAGGACGCACCCCTGGAGGTGCAATACGGCCCTCGTCACCCTGTCGGCATCGAGCCTGGCGGGATGTTCGAGCGCCTGGGCCTGGCTGAGCAGTTCGAGGTCAACTCGCTGCACAGCCAGGGCATCGACCGCCTGGCCCCGGGCCTGCGCGTCGAGGCACGGGCCCCGGATGGCCTGATCGAAGCGGTGTCCATGCCTGCGGCGCCGGGCTTTGTGCTCGGCGTGCAGTGGCACCCGGAGTGGCGATTTACCGAAAACCCGGTCTCGCTGCGCCTGTTCCAGGCGTTTCGCGAGGCCTGCATTGCCTACGCAGCACGGGAGGGCGCACGGCAGGAGGCATTCTGACGTCACCCGAAGGTCTCGGATGACTTGTTCCCGGCAGCAAGCTTTCAATGAGTGAAAGCGGGCCTTGTACGCAAGGCCTGTGAAAACAATTCCAAAATTTACGGCAAATACTCATGAGCAATTACACAGAAGCCGGCCGCCCACCCGATGTGGCGGCCGACGCGGGCAATACCCAGCGCAGCAAGGGCCTGGCCACAGGCCGGCTGGGCTTGCTGGCCAGCGTGGTGCTGGGCATTTCCACCATCGCCCCGGTCTACACCCTGACCGGCGCCCTTGGCCCGACCGTGCGTGAAGTGGGTGCGCACCTGCCCGCCGTGTTCATCGTCGGCTTCCTGCCGATGCTGCTGGTGGCCTTGGGCTACCGCGAACTGAACTCGGCGGAGCCGGACAGCGGTACTTCGTTTACCTGGTCGGCGCGTGCCTTCGGCCCGATGATCGGCTGGATCGGCGGCTGGGGCCTGGTGGTCGCCACCACCATCGTGTTGTCGAACCTGGCAGGGGTGGCGGTCGATTTCTTCTACCTGTTCCTTGGCCAGATCACCGGCAAGCATGAGCTGGCGGCATTGGCCGACAACCTGCTCATCAACATAACCACTTGTTGCGTGTTCATCGCCTTGGCGGTGTGGATCTGCTGCCGCGGCATGACCACCACCATGACCGTGCAGTACGGCCTGGTGGCCCTGCAGTTGCTGGTGCTGATCGGCTTCGCCTTTGCCGCTTTCGGCGAAACCACCGCGCCGCCACCGCTGGAATTCGATTTCGCCTGGTTCAACCCGTTCGGCGTCGAGTCGTTCTCGGCCTTCGCCGCCGGGCTTTCGCTGTCGATCTTCATCTTCTGGGGCTGGGACACGTGCCTGACCGTCAGCGAAGAGTCGGTGGGCAGTGAAGAGGTGCCGGGCAAGGCTGCCACCTGGACCGTGATGTTGATCCTCGGCCTGTACCTGTTTACCGCCATCGCCACCCTGCAGTTTGCCGGTATCAGTGAAACTGGCCTGGGCCTGAACAACCCGCGCATCCAGGAAAACGTGTTTGCCCACCTGGCCGGCCCGGTCATGGGGCCGCTGGCGATCCTGATGTCCATCGCCGTGCTGGCCAGCACGGCGGCTTCGCTGCAGTCGACCTTCGTGGCGCCGGCGCGCACCCTGTTGGCCATGGGTTACTACGGCGCGGTACCGCAAAAGTTCGCCAGCGTCTGCCCGCGTTCGCAAACCCCGCGCTACGCCACCATCTGCGCCGGCCTGGCCGCAGGCTTGTTCTACGTGACCATGCGTACCCTGAGCGAGAACGTGCTGGCCGATACCATTACCGCGCTGGGCATGATGATCTGTTTCTACTATTCGCTGACCGCGTTCGCCTGCGTCTGGTATTTCCGCCACAGCCTGTTCGACAGCCTGCGCCACTTCATCATGCGCGGCCTGTGCCCGCTGGTGGGTGGGGTGATCTTGTCGGTGATCTTTGCGCGTACCGCCATCGACAGTGCCTCGCCGGACTTCGGTAGCGGCTCCCATGTGGGCGGGTTGGGGCTGGTGTTCGTGATTGCCGCGATCATCTCGGTGCTCGGCATCGCGCTGATGATGCTGTCGCGCATGCGCGCGCCGGCGTACTTCCTGGGGGCTACCCTGCGTCAGCAGGCTACCTTGCCACTGCAGGAATAAGGCTGGGGGCGCTTCGCGCCCCATTCGCAGCACAAGGCTGCTCCTACAATGGCGCGATGTACGCCGTCGATGTAGGAGCAGCCTTGTGCTGCGAATGGGCTGCAAAGCAGCCCCATGCGGTCTTTCAGGAGAGCAGTTCTTTCAGAAGCCCGCTGTTGCGCTGCTGCTGCTTCTTCAACACCAGGCGATTCGAGCGGAACACCGCTTTCAAATCCTCCAGCGCCACGTCGAAGTCATCGTTGATGATCACGTAGTCATACTCGTCGTAGTGCACCATCTCGCTGACCGCTTCCTTCATGCGCCCGGCGATGATCTCTTCGCTGTCCTGCCCGCGGCCGTCCAGGCGCTGGCGCAGGGCTTGCTGGCTTGGCGGCAGGATGAACACCGACAACGCCTGCGGCATCAGCTTGCGCACTTGCTGGGCGCCCTGCCAGTCGATTTCCAGGATCAGGTCGTAACCCTGGTCCAGGGTCTGCTGCAGCGCGCTGCGCGAGGTGCCGTAGAAATTGCCGAACACCTCGGCGTGCTCCAGGAAGTCGCCTTGGGCGATCAGCGCCTTGAATTCCTCGTGGACGACGAAGTGGTAGTTCACCCCGTGCTGCTCGCCCGGGCGCATGGCGCGGGTGGTGTGCGAGACCGAGACGCGGATTTGCTGGTCGTCCTTGGTCAGGGCGGTGACCAGGCTGGTCTTGCCGGCGCCCGAAGGAGCCGAAACGATGTAGAGGGTGCCGCTGCTGTGGTTCATGGTCGGGGTGGCCTTACTCGATGTTCTGTACTTGTTCACGCATCTGTTCGATCAATACCTTCAGGTTGACCGCCGCTTGCGTGCTGCGTGGGTCGAAGGCCTTGGAGCCGAGGGTGTTGGCCTCGCGGTTGAGTTCCTGCATCAGGAAGTCCAGGCGCCGGCCGGCGGCACCGCCACCCTTGAGCACCCGGCGCACTTCGGTGACGTGGGTGCTGAGGCGGTCGAGTTCCTCGGCCACGTCGCTCTTCTGGGCCAGCAGCACCATCTCCTGCTCCAGGCGTTGCGGGTCGAGTTCGGCCTGCATGTCGCCGAAGCGGTCGAGGATCTTCTGCCGCTGCGCCGCCAGCATCTGCGGCACCAGGGCGCGCAGGGTGGTGACTTCGCTGGCCATGTTGTCCAGGCGCTCGTTGATCAGCCGGGCCAGTTCCTGGCCTTCACGCTGGCGCCCGGCCTTGAGCTCGGCCAGCGCTTCATCGAACAGTGCCATGGCTTCGCTATTCAGTGCCTGCGGGTCGCTGGCGTCGGCCACCAGCACGCCAGGCCAGGACAGCACCTCCAGCGGGTTCAGGGGGGCCGGCTGCTTGATCAGGCCGGCCACTTCCTCGGCGGCGGCAACCAGCTGTGCTGCGCGCTCGCGGTCCACCTTCAGCGGTTTGCCGTTGCTGTCTTCGTTGAGGCGCAAGGTGCATTCCACCTTGCCCCGCGACAGGCCCTGGCGCAGGCCTTCACGCACGGCGCCTTCGAGGTCGCGCAGGGCCTCGGGCAGGCGCAGGTGCGGTTCCAGGTAACGGTGGTTGACCGAGCGCAGCTCCCAGACCAGGGTGCCTTGGCTGCCGGCGCGCTCGACACGAGCAAAAGCGGTCATGCTGTGCACCATGGGGAGTACCTCGCGTAGATGAATGAACGGTGGGAGCCTCTCGGCTGCAAGGCGCAGGATTGTAGCGCAGTGGGGCCTTGGCGCCCAATCCACCCATGTTACCGACGGGTGGCCTGGCCAGTAGGAAAAGGCGACGGGCAGTGCCGGGCGCGACAATAGGCATGTCTTCCCCGGGCTGCGGGCTCTATAATGCTCGGCAGATTCAAAGTCCCAGTACAGGTATCCCAGATGAAACGTCCAAGTGGTCGCGCCGCCGATCAGCTCCGCTCGATCCGCATCACCCGCAACTACACCAAGCACGCCGAAGGGTCGGTACTGGTCGAGTTCGGTGACACCAAGGTCATCTGCACGGTCAGCGTGGAAAACGGTGTGCCGCGCTTCCTCAAAGGCCAGGGCCAAGGCTGGCTGACCGCCGAATACGGCATGCTGCCGCGCTCCACCGGCGAGCGTAACCAACGTGAAGCCAGCCGTGGCAAGCAGGGTGGTCGCACCCTGGAAATCCAGCGCCTGATCGGCCGTTCGCTGCGCGCCGCGCTGGACATGAGCAAGCTCGGTGACATCACCCTGTACGTCGATTGCGACGTGATCCAGGCCGATGGTGGCACCCGTACCGCCTCCATCACCGGTGCCATGGTCGCCCTGTGCGATGCCCTGGCGGTGATCAAGAAGCGCGGTGGCCTGAAGGCCGGCAACCCGCTCAAGCACATGATCGCCGCCGTGTCGGTGGGCATGTACCAAGGCGAAGCGGTGCTCGACCTGGACTACCTGGAAGACTCTGCCGCCGAAACCGACCTGAACGTGGTCATGACCAGCGCCGGTGGCTTCATTGAAGTGCAGGGTACTGCCGAAGGCGCGCCGTTCCAGCCTGAAGACTTCAATGCCATGCTCGCCCTGGCACAGAAGGGCATGAGCGAGATCTTCGAACTGCAGCAGGCGGCACTGGCCGACTGAACCCAGCCAGGGAGGTGCGGGGCATGAGCGAATCGAACCTGTCGATCACCCCGCCCAATGCCGAAATCCGGCAATGGGCGATGTTCTGCCACCTCTCCGCGCTGCTGGGCCTGGTGGTGCCGCTCGGGCACCTGCTGGGCCCGCTGGTGCTGTGGCACCTCAAGCGTGAGCAAGACCCTTTCATCGACGCCCAGGGCAAAGAGGCGCTGAACTTTCAGATCAGCGTGACCATTGCCGGCTTCATCTGCTTCCTGCTGATGTTCGTGTTCATCGGGCTGGTGCTGTTCGCCATGCTGATGGTCGCGGTGATGATCCTGATCATCATTGCGGCGGTGCGGGCGAATGAGGGCAAGCCGTATCGCTACCCGATGATCTGGCGGCCGATCAAATAGCAATTGGGGCTGCAAAGCAGCCCCAATTGCGTTTAGATGGTCAACGTCCAGTCATAGTCGACGATCAGCGGCGCATGCTGGGAGAAGCGCGGCTGACGCGGCAGGCGGGCATTGCGTACGAAGCGGCGCAGGCCCGGGGTGAGGATCTGGTAGTCGAACCGGTAGCCCAGGTTGAGCATCTCGGCCTGCTCGTTGTCCGGCCACCAGCTGTACTGGTCGCCTTCACGGCTGACTTCGCGCAGGGCATCGACGTAACCCATCTCGCCAGTGATCGCATCCATCCAGGCGCGCTCCGGCGCCAGGAAGCCCGGCGACTGCTGGCTGTCACGCCAGTTCTTGATGTCGAGCTTCTGCTGCGCCACGTAGAACGAGCCGCAGTAGATGTACTCGCGACGCTTGCGACGCTGTTTGTCCAGGTATTTGGCGAAGTCGTCCATCAACTTGAACTTCTGGTTCAAGTCTTCGTCGCCGTTCATGCCCGAAGGCAGCAGCAGGCTGGCAATACTGACTTTGTCGAAATCTGCTTGCAGGTAACGCCCGTAGCGGTCGGCTGTCTCGAAGCCCAGGCCGGTGATGACTGCCTTGGGCTGCATGCGCGAATACAGGGCCACACCACCTTGGGCAGGCACCTCCGCGTCGCAGGCATAAAGGAAATAGCCATCGAGCTGGAAAGCTGGGTCATCGAGTTCAAAGGCCGAGGCGCGGGTATCCTGAAGGCAGATGACGTCGGCATTCTGGGCTTGCAGCCAGCTGAGCAAACCACGCTCGGCCGCAGCCTGAATGCCATTTACGTTCACACTGATGATCCGCATAAATGGCCCCAAAAATCTCGTGCGTGTATGATACCCGAGCTCAAACCATTTAGCTAAATCCGTGGTGTCCGGGACTATCCATGCAGCCGTATCAGCGCGACTTCATCCGTTTTGCCATCGATCGCGGGGTACTGCGTTTCGGTGAATTCACCCTGAAATCGGGGCGTACCAGCCCGTATTTCTTCAATGCCGGCCTGTTCAACACCGGTTCCGCCCTGGCCGAACTGGGGCGTTGCTATGCCGCAGCCATCGTCGACAGCAAGATCCCGTTCGATGTGCTGTTCGGCCCGGCCTACAAGGGTATCCCGCTGGCAGCGACGACTGCCGTGGCCCTTGCCGATCAGCATCAGCTCGACGTGCCATGGTGCTTCAACCGCAAGGAAGCCAAGGACCACGGCGAAGGCGGCAGCCTGGTCGGTGCACCGCTGGCCGGTGACGTGCTGATCATCGACGACGTGATCACCGCCGGTACCGCCATTCGTGAAGTCATGCAGATCATCAATGCCCAGCAGGCCAAGGCCGCCGGCGTGCTGATCGCGCTGAACCGCGAAGAGCGTGGCAATGGCGAGCTGTCGGCGATCCAGGAAGTGGAGCGCGACTTCGGTATCCCGGTGGTCAGCATCGTTTCGCTGACCCAGGTGCTGGAGTTCCTGGCCGATGACCCGCAGCTGAAGCAGCATCTGCCGGCTGTCGAGGCTTACCGGGCGCAGTACGGTATCTGATTCGAGGCCCGGAAATGAAAAAGGCGACCTTCGCATGAGGGTCGCCTTTTTTGTTTCACCTGTTCCGGCCTCTTCGCGGGTAAACCCGCTCCCACAGGATCTCCACAGCCCTCAAAGGCGGTGCTGTACCTGTGGGAGCGGGTTTACCCGCGAAGAGGCCGGAACAGGTTAACGATCAGCGCTGCTTGCGGTTGGTAATCAGGGTACCCACGCCGCTGTCGGTGAAGATCTCCAGCAGCACCGCATTCGGCACGCGGCCGTCGATGATGTGCGAGCTGTTCACACCGCCCTGCACCGCATCCAGCGCGCACTTGATCTTCGGCAGCATGCCGCCGTAGATGGTGCCGTCGGCGATCAGTTCGTTGACCTGCTCGGTGGTCAGGCCGGTCAGCACCTCGCCCTGCTTGTCCATCAGGCCGGCGATGTTGGTCAGCAGCATCAGCTTCTCGGCCTTCAGCGCCTCGGCTACCTTGCCCGCCACCAGGTCGGCGTTGATGTTGTACGACTCACCGTTGGCACCCACGCCGATCGGCGCGATCACCGGGATGAAGTCGCCCTTCACCAGCATGTTCAGCAGGTCGGTGTTCACGCTCACTACTTCGCCCACGTGGCCGATATCGATGATTTCCGGGGTGGTCATTTCGGGCGTCTGGCGGCTGACGGTCAGCTTGCGGGCGCGGATCAGCTCCGCGTCCTTGCCGGTCAGGCCGATGGCGCTGCCGCCGTGGCGGTTGATCAGGTTGACGATGTCCTTGTTGACCTGGCCACCCAGCACCATCTCCACCACGTCCATGGTCGCCGAGTCGGTGACGCGCATGCCGTCGATGAAGTGGCTTTCGATCGACAGGCGCTTGAGCAGGTCGCCGATTTGCGGGCCACCACCGTGGACCACCACCGGGTTGATGCCCACAGCCTTCATCAGCACGATGTCACGGGCGAAGCCGGTCTTGAGCTCCTCGCTTTCCATCGCGTTGCCGCCGTACTTGATCACCAGGGTCTTGCCGACAAAGCGGCGGATGTAAGGCAGTGCTTCGGACAAAACCTCGGCTACATGGGAAGCGGCATCGCGATCGAGGGTCATGCAGGGCTCCTGTAAGGAACAGATAGTCGGTCAGAACGGCAGTTGCAGCTCAGGCTCAACCCGCAGCAACTGAGTACGGAAAACATCCTTGATACGTTGCAATTCGGCGTCGCTGTCGGCCTCGAAGCGCAGCACCAGCACCGGGGTGGTGTTGGAGGCGCGAACCAGGCCCCAGCCGTGGGCATAATCCACCCGCACACCGTCGATGGTGGTCAGGTTGGCGTCGCCCCAGTCGGCGTCGCGTTGCAGTGCATCAATGATGCTGAATTTACCCTCGTCGGTCACATCAATATTGATTTCCGGCGTGGAAATATCGTTCGGGAAGGCGGCAAACAGGTTTTCGGCGCTCTGCCCGGTCTTGCTGAGGATCTCCAGCAGGCGCGCGGCGCTGTAGATGCCGTCGTCGAAACCGTACCAGCGTTCCTTGATGAAGATGTGACCGCTCATCTCGCCGGCCAGCAGCGAGCCAGTCTGTTTCATCTTCTTCTTGATCAGCGAGTGGCCGGTCTTCCACATCAGCGCGCGGCCGCCGTGCTGCTCGATCAGCGGGGTCAGGCGGCGGGTGCATTTGACGTCGAAGATGATCTCGGCACCCGGGTTGCGCGACAGCACGTCCTGGGCAAACAGCATCAGCAGGCGGTCGGGGTAGACGATGCTGCCGGTGTTGGTCACTACGCCGACGCGGTCGCCGTCACCGTCGAAGGCCAGGCCGATGTCGGCGCCGGTTTCCTTGACCTTGGCGATCAGGTCTTCGAGGTTTTCCGGCTTGCCCGGGTCCGGGTGGTGGTTGGGGAAGTTGCCATCGACCTCGCAGAACAGCGGGATCACTTCGCAGCCCAAGGCTTCGATCAGTTGCGGCGCAACCACGCCAGCGGCGCCATTGCCGCAGTCCACCACCACCTTGAGCTTCCTGGCCAGCTTCACGTCGTCGACGATCTGCTGGAAGTAGCGGTCGAGGATCTCGACCTTTTCCACGCGGCCTTCGGCCAGGGTCAGGTCATTGGTTTTCAGGCGGGTCAGCAGGGCCTGGATCTGTTTGTTGGCCAGGGTATCGCCGGCGATGACGATCTTGAAGCCGTTGTAGTCCGACGGGTTGTGGCTACCGGTCAGCATCACACCCGACTTGCCGGCCAGCACGTTGGCTGCGTAGTACAGCGCCGGGGTAGGCACCAGGCCGACGTCGCTGACCTGGCAGCCGGCATCGACCAGGCCCTTGATCAGCTGTTCGACCAGCATCGGGCCGGACAGGCGGCCGTCGCGGCCGACCGAAACCTGCGGTTCGCCTTGGGCCAGGGTCTGCGCGCCGATGGCGCGGCCGATCCAGTAGGCGGTTTCGGCGTGAAGGGTTTTGCCGACCACGCCGCGAATGTCATACGCGCGGAAAATGCTGTCTGGCAGTGCGGCGGGGACCAGGTGGGCCATGTCGTTCATCTCTGGAAGCTCCATTAGTCAAAGGCTTTCTGGGCAGGCGCAAACTGAACGCTTGGACGGTGGTTTCGCCAGAGAGTTCGCCATCCTTGGCCTGAACGGTCATTTCTCGGCTCAGTGGCTGCCGGAGTGGCCGAAGCCGCCAGCGCCGCGCTGGCTTTCATCGAACGCTTCGACGATGTCGAAATGGGCTTGTACCACCGGTACCAGCACCAGCTGGGCGATGCGCTCGCCAACGGCGATGGTGAACGGGGTGCTGCCGCGGTTCCAGCACGACACCATCAACTCGCCCTGGTAGTCCGAGTCGATCAGCCCGACCAGGTTGCCCAGCACGATGCCGTGCTTATGGCCCAGGCCCGAGCGCGGCAGGATCACCGCCGCCAGGCCCGGGTCGCCGATGTAGATCGACAGGCCGGTGGGAATCAGCAGGGTCTGGCCTGGCTCGAGGACGGTGTCCTCCTTGAGCAGGGCGCGCAGGTCCAGGCCGGCGGAGCCGGGGGTGGCGTACTGCGGCAGGGGGAATTCGGTGCCCAGGCGTGGGTCGAGGATCTTGGCTTGAAGAGCGTGCATGTAACTTATTGAACCTGATTGAGCCGTTCGGCGATGAAGGCGACCAGTTGCCGGGCGATCTTGCCCTTGCTGGTCTGCGCGAAGAGGGTCTGGTGCTGCTGGCGGTCGATCACGGTCAAGGCGTTTTCTTCGCTGTTGAAGCCGATGCTGGGGTTGGCCACATCATTGGCGACGATCAGGTCGAGGTTCTTGTCCTTGAGCTTGCGCGTGGCGTAATCGAGCAAGTGTTCGGTTTCGGCGGCGAAGCCGACGCTGAACGGGCGGTCGGCGCGGCCAGCGAGGGTGGCAAGGATATCGGGATTGCGCACCATCTGCAGCAGCATGCCGTCGCCGGTCGTAGGATCTTTCTTCAGTTTTTGCGTGGCAACGACTTCCGGGCGGTAGTCCGCGACCGCCGCCGAGGCGATGAACAGGTCGCACGGCATGGCCGCTTCACAGGCTGCGAGCATGTCCCGCGCGCTGACCACGTCGATACGGCTGACCCGGTCGGGGGTCGGCAGGTGCACAGGGCCGGTGACGAGGGTGACCCTAGCCCCGGCTTCGGCGGCCGCTTCGGCCAGGGCGAAGCCCATCTTGCCGGAGCTATGATTGGTGATGTAACGCACCGGGTCGATGTTTTCCTGGGTCGGGCCGGCGGTGATCAGCACGTGCTTGCCGGTCAGTGCCTGGCGCTTGAAGCTTTCCGCGGCACACCAGGCCAGGTCGGTGGCTTCGAGCATGCGGCCCAGGCCGACGTCGCCACAGGCCTGGCTGCCGGACGCCGGGCCGAACACCTGGATGCCACGGCTCTTGAGCAGTTCGAGGTTGGCCTGGGTGGCCGGGTCGCGCCACATGGCCTGGTTCATGGCCGGGGCCACGGCGACGGTAGCGTCGGTGGCCAGTACCAGGGTGGTCAGCAGGTCGTCGGCCATGCCTTGGGCCATGCGCGCCATGAGGTCGGCGGTGGCCGGGGCGATCAGCACCAGATCGGCCCACTTGGCCAGTTCGATATGGCCCATGGCCGCTTCGGCGGCAGGGTCGAGCAGGTCCATGTGCACCGGGTGGCCCGACAGCGCCTGCAGGGTCAGCGGGGTGATGAACTCTGCACCACCACGGGTCATGACGACGCGCACCTGCGCGCCGTGCTCCAGGAGTCGGCGAATCAGTTCGGCGCTTTTGTAGGCGGCAATGCCGCCACCCACGCCGAGAACGATGCGCTTGCGATACAGCCGCTGCATAGGCTTGCCTTTTTCCAGTGAGAGCGGGCGGCGACGTTTGGGAATGCCTGCGGCAGAACGTCGCATGTACGAGGCGAAATAGATTAACACAGGGCCGAAATGGGCCGCAGCAAGGGCAGAGGGGCGGGATGAATTTCAGGGAGTGGCCGGCTGAAGAGCGGCCGAGGGAGAAGTTGTTGCAGCGCGGGGCGGCAGCGCTGTCGGATGCCGAACTGCTCGCCGTGCTGTTGGGGTCGGGGGTTGCCGGGCGTAATGTGCTGGACCTTGCGCGGGGGCTGCTGGTGCGTTTTGGCGGGCTCAGGCAGTTTCTCGAGGCGGATCGCGAAGCTGTGTTGCGCGAGCCGGGCATCGGTGCTGTTAAATACGCGCAGCTACAGGCGCTTTTGGAGATTGGCCGGCGTTATCTGGATGAGAGCATCGAGCGCGCAACGGCTCTCGAAGGCCCGGCGGCGGTGCGGCGCTATCTCAAGGCCATGCTGCGGCATGAGGCCAGTGAAGTATTCGGTTGCCTGTTTCTGGATACCAAGCACCGGCCGTTGGCGTTCGAGATCCTGTTCAGGGGCACGATAGACCGGGCGAGCGTCTACCCGCGGGAGGTAGTGCGGCGGGCATTGCTGCACAACGCAGCGGCGTTGATCCTGTGCCACAACCATCCTTCAGGCAACAACGAGCCGAGCCAGGATGATGTGCATTTGACCTTGTCGTTGAAACGGGGGCTGGCGTTGATTGATGTGCGGGTGCTGGACCACATCATCATCGGTGACGGGGAGCCGCTGTCGATGGTCGAGCATGGGTGGATTGTGGCTTAGGCACTTGTGCTGCCTGTTCCGGCCTCTTCGCGGGCTTGCCCGCTCCCACAGGTATCGCACCAACCTTGAGTGTTGTGCCGTCCCTGTGGGAGCGGGTTTACCCGCGAAGAGGCCGGTGCAGGCTTACTTGGTCACTGACACCTTGCTGAAATCCAGCCGCCCGAACGGGCTCACCTGATACCCCTCCACCCCTTGGCGCAGCAGGGCCGCCGCCGTCGGGTGCGCCAGCGGCACCCACAGCGCCTGCTGCTGAATCAAGGTTTGCGCCTGCTGGTAAAGCCGGCTGCGCACACTCTGGTCGTTGGTGGTACGCCCGGCGCTGATCAACTGGTCCAGGCGGCTGTCGCAGAAACGTGCGAAGTTGGTCCCCGACTGCACCGCGGCGCAGGAAAACTGCGGGCTGAGGAAGTTGTCCGGGTCGCCGTTGTCACCTGCCCAACCCATGAACAGCAGGTCATGCTCGCCCGCCTTGGCACGGCGGATCAGCTCGCCCCACTCGATCACGCGGATCTCGGCCTTGATGCCAATCTTGGCCAGGTCGGCCTGCAGCATCTGCGCACCGAGGCTGGGGTTGGGGTTGAGCAGGCTGCCCGACGGGCGGGTCCAGATCGTGGTGCTGAAGCCTTCGGCCAGGCCGGCCTTGGCCAGCAGGGCCTTGGCTTTCTTCAGGTCCAGCGGGTAGCCGGGCAAGTCCTTGGCGTAGCTCCAGGTGTTGGGCGGGTAGGGGCCGTTGGCGGCTACCGCGGAGTCTTCGAACACGGCCTTCAGATAAGCCTGCCTGTCGAAGGCCAGGTTGATGGCCTGGCGCACTTCCGGCTTGTCCAGCGGTGGGTGCTGGCTGTTGATGGCGACGAAGGCGGTCATGAAGGCCGGGGTGGTGACCACCTTGAGGTTGCCGTCCTTGCCAGCTTCGGCGATGTCCAGCGGCTTGGGCGACAGGGCCACCTGGCACTCGCCGCGCTTGAGCTTCTGCAGGCGCACGTTGGCATCGGTAGTGATGGCGAAGATCAGCGGGTCGACCGCCGGCTTGCCGGCGAAGTAATCAGGGTTGGCGCGGTAGCGCACCAAGGCGTCCTTCTGGAAGCGCTGGAAGATGAACGGCCCGGTACCGACCGGCTGGCTGTTGAGTTTCTCCGGCGTGCCGGCCTTGAGTAGATCGTCGGCGTACTCGGCGGAGTAGATCGAGGCGAAGCCCATGCTCAGGGTGGCCAGGAACGTGGCGTCCGGGTGGTTGAGGGTGAAGCGCACGGTGTTCGGTGCCGGCGCCTCGATCGCCTTGATCAGGCTGCCCAGTTGCAGTGACTGGGCATGCGGATAGCCGCCCGGTGCGGTCTTGTGCCAGGCATGGGCGGGGTAGAGCATGCGCTGGAAGCTGAACAGCACATCGTCGGCATTCAGTGCGCGGCTTGGCTTGAAGTAGGTAGTGGTATGGAATTTCACGTCATCGCGCAGGGTGAAGTCGTAGACCAGGCCATCAGCCGATACCGTCCAGCTGGCCGCCAGGCTCGGCACCACCTTGCCTTGCGCTGCGTCGAACTCCACCAGGCGGTTCATCAGCACATCGGCCGTGGCGTTGGTGGTGGTCAGCGAGTTGTACTGCACCACGTCGAAGCCTTCGGGGCTGGCCTCGCTGCAGACACTCAGCGGGGCGGCCTGGGCAACGCCGGCGGCGAACAGGGCGCTTGCGGCGAACAAGGAGTTGAACAATAAGGAAAGGGCGGCAGCACGCATAGTGGCTCCTTGGCTGTCAGTGGCCCATCTGCCAGTGCAGTCTGGAAAAGGCCTACCCTAGTGTGCCCGTCGGGAAATGACCACACCCTTTTTTACAAAATTGGCGACGAGCGGTCGACGGCTGGCGGGGCCTGCCGCTATGCTGGCCGGGCGCGTCGGGGCTCGTGTCAATATTCATCTAATGTTGTTGCGGCCGAGTCTTTCTGGTATAAAGCAGCGCTCTTTTCTAGGGGCTCGGCCTGTCGCATCAGCGAATGCGGCCGATAAGACCTCCAGAATCACGGCGCCCAGGCGCCAAAGACTGAGAGATTAAGCGGCCAACCCATGCCGGGTTGGGCATGTGGTTTTAGAGGGCTGAGTCATGTCGAGAGTCTGTCAAGTTACTGGTAAGGGTCCAGTAACCGGGAACAACATTTCCCACGCAAACAACAAAACCCGTCGTCGTTTCCTGCCGAACCTGCAGCACCACCGTTTCTGGGTTGAATCCGAGAAGCGTTTCGTGCGTCTGCGCGTATCTGCCAAAGGCATGCGCGTCATTGACAAGCGTGGTATCGACGTAGTGCTGGCCGAGCTGCGTGCTCGCGGCGAAAAGTTCTAAGGAGAACGTCATGCGTGAATTGATCCGTCTGGTTTCGAGTGCTGGCACTGGCCACTTCTACACCACCGACAAGAACAAGCGCACCACTCCGGACAAAATCGAGATCAAGAAATACGATCCGGTTGTTCGCAAGCACGTGGTGTACAAGGAAGCCAAGATCAAGTAATTGATCGGCGACCTGAAAAAACCCGCATCCGAAAGGACGCGGGTTTTTTTTTTGCCTGCTCGGGCCTCTTCGCGGGCTTGCCCGCTCCCACAGGTACATCACAGCCCCTGAGACCAGTGAAATCCCTGTGGGAGCGGGCAAGCCCGCGAAGAGGCCGGCACAGCCTCAGATCATTTCTGCTCGAACATCACATAGATCTTGCGGCAAGGCTCCAGCACCTCCCAGGTGCCCTTGAACCCTGCCGGAATGACAAACCGGTCACCGGCACGCAAAGTCTTGGCCCCACCGTCCTGGTCGCGCAGCACCGAAACGCCCTGGACGATCTCGCAGTACTCATGCTCGGTGTAGTTCACCGTCCATTGCCCCACCTCGCCTTCCCACACGCCCGAGGCAAACTGCCCGCACGGGCTGGAATAATGGTTGTAGACCGCCTGGTCGGGCTCGCCCTTGAGGATTTTTTCCGCCGCCGGGCGGTAGCGTTCGGCCTCGGTAATGACCTGTGCGAAGTCGATGATGCTGTCGATGCTCATGGTGCGGCTCCTGTTGTTGTTTAATAAAATGCACATCAGTAGGCTTTTGAGCCTTCTGTGTCAAATATATTGATAGTTTACCCGGGCTGGTTTAGGGTATCGCTTGCCAGTGTGCGCTCGTCGCCCGGCCAGAATTCTGACAACGCCTGTGAGTCCTCAGTGCGGCGTTGCACCTAAACAAGAGGAGGAGTTTCGTATGACCACCCTGACTCGTGCGGACTGGGAACAACGTGCCCAGCAACTGAAGATCGAAGGCCGTGCCTTCATCAACGGCGAATACACCGATGCCGCATCCGGTGAAACCTTCGAGTGCCTGAGCCCGGTCGACGGACGCTTCCTGGCCAAGGTTGCCAGCTGTGACCTGGCCGATGCCAACCGCGCTGTGGAAAACGCCCGTGCCACCTTCAACTCCGGCGTGTGGTCGCAGCTGGCCCCGGCCAAGCGCAAGGCCAAGCTGATCCGCTTCGCCGACCTGCTGCGCAAGAACGTCGAAGAGCTGGCACTGCTGGAAACCCTGGACATGGGCAAGCCGATCGGCGACTCCTCCAGCATCGACATCCCGGGCGCGGCCAATGCCATCCACTGGACTGCCGAAGCCATCGACAAGGTCTACGACGAAGTCGCCCCGACCCCGCATGATCAGCTTGGCCTGGTTACCCGCGAAGCGGTGGGTGTGGTCGGTGCCATCGTACCGTGGAACTTCCCGCTGCTGATGGCCTGCTGGAAGCTTGGCCCGGCCCTGGCCACCGGTAACTCGGTAGTGCTCAAGCCGTCCGAAAAATCGCCGCTGACTGCCATTCGCATCGCCCAGCTGGCCATCGAAGCCGGTATCCCGGCTGGCGTGCTGAACGTGCTGCCAGGCTACGGCCACACCGTGGGCAAGGCCCTGGCCCTGCACATGGACGTCGACACCCTGGTGTTCACCGGTTCGACCAAGATCGCCAAGCAGCTGATGATCTATGCTGGCGAATCGAACATGAAGCGCATCTGGCTGGAAGCCGGTGGCAAGAGCCCGAACATCGTCTTCGCCGACGCCCCGGACCTGCAAGCTGCCGCAGAAGCTGCCGCTAGCGCCATCGCCTTCAACCAGGGCGAAGTGTGCACCGCAGGCTCGCGCCTGCTGGTCGAGCGTTCGATCAAGGATAAGTTCCTGCCAATGGTGGTCGAGGCCCTGAAGGGCTGGAAGCCAGGCAACCCGCTGGACCCACAGACCACTGTCGGTGCCCTGGTCGACACCCAACAGATGAACACTGTGCTGTCGTACATCGAAGCCGGCCACAAGGACGGCGCCAAGCTGCTGGCCGGTGGCAAGCGCACCCTGGAAGAGACCGGCGGCACCTATGTCGAGCCGACCATCTTCGACGGCGTGACCAACGCCATGCGCATTGCCCAGGAAGAAATCTTCGGCCCAGTGCTGTCGGTGATTGCCTTCGACACCGCTGAAGAGGCCGTCGCCATTGCCAACGACACGCCGTATGGCCTGGCCGCTGGCATCTGGACCTCGGACATCTCCAAGGCCCACAAGACCGCCCGTGCCGTGCGCGCTGGCAGTGTCTGGGTCAACCAGTACGACGGCGGCGACATGACCGCGCCGTTCGGTGGCTTCAAGCAGTCGGGCAACGGCCGTGACAAGTCGCTGCATGCGCTGGAGAAGTACACCGAGCTGAAGGCGACCTGGATCAAGCTGTAATCCCAGGGGGCCGCTTTGCGGCCCATTCGCGGCACAAGGCCGCTCCTACAGGGGCATGCGTTTCCCTGTAGGAGCGGCCTTGTGCCGCGAATGGGCTGCAAAGCAGCCCCAAGAACTCAAGAGGTCAAGGATGCGTTGGGGGACCTACTTCGCCGTACTGGCATCGGTGCTCAGTGTCGGGCTGGCGCTGGGCGTGAGCATGCCGCTGGTGTCCCTGCGTCTGGAAGCCTGGGGCTATGGCAGCTTCGCTATCGGCGTAATGGCCGCGATGCCGGCGCTGGGTGTGCTGGCAGGTGCCAGCCTGGCCAGCCGCCTGGCCGGCTGGGTCGGTGTGCCCTCGGCCATGCGCATATGCCTGTGGGGCGGCGCGCTGTCGATCGGCCTGGTGGCACTGCTGCCCAGCTACCCATTGTGGCTGCTGTTGCGGCTGATGATCGGCATGTCCCTGACCGTGGTGTTCATCCTCGGCGAAAGCTGGATCAACCAACTGGTGGTCGAGCAATGGCGTGGCCGCTTGGTGGCGCTGTATGGCAGCAGCTACGCCCTCAGCCAGCTGGCCGGCCCGCTGGTGCTGGGCTTTCTCGGCTCGGATGACGACTTCGGCTTCTGGGCCGCGACCGGCCTGCTGCTGTTGGCGCCGCTGATTCTCCTTGGGCGTGGTGGTGCGCCCAGTACAGAGGCCTGCAGCGTCACCTTCGGCGACCTGTTCGCCTTCTGCCGGCGTTTGCCGGTGATCGCCTGGGCCATTGCCCTGTTCGCCTCGTTCGAGGCGATGATCCTGACCTTGTTGCCGGTGTACTGCCTGCAGCAGGGCTTCAGCACCGAAATCGCCCTGTTCATGGTCAGTACCGTGGTGGTGGGCGACGCAGTGCTGCAGCTGCCCATTGGTGCGCTGGCCGACCATATGTCGCGGCGCACCCTGTTCACCGGCTGCGCGGTGACCTTGCTGTTGTCCAGCCTGGCGATTCCGCTGTTGTTGCACACGCCGGCGATCTGGCCGTTGTGGGTGTTGTTCGGCGCCAGTGCGGGGGGCTTGTTCACCTTGTCGCTGGTGCTGATCGGCGAGCGCTACCGCGATGATGAGCTGGTGCGGGCCAATGCCCATGTGGCGCAACTGTGGGGCATTGGCTGCCTGCTCGGGCCATTGTTGGCCGGGGCGGGGGGCCAGTGGATCAGCGGGCATGCGTTGCCGTTGCTGATGGCTGCGGGGGCTGCGGGGTTGGTGGTATTGACCCGGCGGCGCGGGGCCTTCGAGCCTGCTTCTGCCTGATGGATTTTTGAGGCCGCTTTGCGGCCCATCGCGACGCAAGGCCGCTACAACATCTTCTCCAGGCCAACCGCCTTGCTGATCCAGGCATTGAACCGCCGCCACATCCCGCCCGGTTCGGACGTGAGCATGCGCCGCCTGCCATTTTCCTCGGTTACCCACACCATCTGGTTACCCACCAGCGTCGGCTGGTAGCTCAAGGCCGGGGCCATGCCCTGTACCGCCAGCGCGCGGGTGTACTCGGCCAGCTCCGGGCTGTCCACCAGCACCCCGACCTCGGTATTCCACAACACCGAGCGCGGGTCGAAGTTGAACGAGCCGATGAAGGTCTTGCGCCGGTCGAACACGATCGCCTTGCTGTGCAGGCTCGAGTCCGAGCTGCCATGGAAGCTCACGCGGTGCCGGGCGCTCGGGTCGCCGGGTTGGCGGCGCAGCTCGTACAACTGCACGCCGTGCTCCAGCAGCGCTCGCCGATACGGCGCATAGCCACCATGCACGGCCGGCACGTCGGTGGCTTCCAGCGAGTTGGTCAGCAGCTTGACCGAGATGCCCGCGTCGGCGCTGTGGGTCAGGTACAGCAAGCCGGATTCGCCGGGTACGAAGTACGCCGATACCAGAATCAGCTCGTGTTGCACCATGCCCAGGTCTGGGGCCAGTTGCTGGGTCAGCAGTAGTTGCGGGTCCGGTTCGTCATCGGCCAGCACTTTACTCGGCGCATCCCACAGCGCCTGGGCATGGGCCCAGATCAGCTCGTTGCGCCACACATCCAGGCGCGGCTGCGACTGGTAGGCCATCAAGCGGTCATACAGGGCTTTGCGCTGGGTCCTGGCCTCGGCCAGCGACACTTCCAGGCGGTGGCGGCTGGCGCGCAGGTCACTGGCGTCCGGGTCACGCCAGAGGAAGTCGGTAATCGGCCGGCTCAGGGCGCTGTTCCAGTACTGGTCGAAACTGTGGCTGAGCTGTTCGGCCACCGGGCCGACGCCCAGCAAGTCGATGTCGGTGAAGTTGAGGTTGGGCTCGGCATCGAAATACTCATCGCCCAGGTTGCGCCCGCCGACGATGGCCATGCTGTTGTCCACCAGGAACAGCTTGTTGTGCATGCGTCGGTGCTGGCGCGACAGGTTGAACAGGCGGCCCACGGCGCGCGTCACGCCTGTGCTGCGGCCCAGGTGCAGCGGGTTGAACACGCGGATCTGGATGTTCGGGTGGGCATCGAGGGTGCCCATGATGACGTCCAGGCCGTCGCTGGTGGTGTCGTCGAGCAGGATGCGCACACGCACGCCACGGTCGGCTGCGCGCAGCAGTTCATGCACCAGGGCACGGGTGCTGAGGCCATCGTGGACGATGTAGTACTGCAGGTCGATGCTCGCCTGGGCGTTGCGGATCAGTTCGGCGCGGGCGCGGAACGCCTCGTTGCTGTTGGGCAGCAGGCGAAAGCCCGAGCGGCCGCCGTAGGGCGCGGCCTGGCGCAGTACCGAGCGGCCGAAGGCCGAGTCGTTGGCCGGCAGCGCCTGGCTGGTTTCGCGTGGCGTGCCGACGCTGGCACAGCCGGCAAGGCCGAGCAGTAGCACCAGCAGCAGAGGCAGGGCTCGCTGGAGTCTCAAGGGTGGATCGTCCTGTGCTGCAAAGGCTTAATGGGTTGGACCGTGGCGGGCGGCGCAAAGTTACGCGCCGGCGCGTTCTTCATCCAGTAGACGAAGGGCGGTTTCACCAACCTTGCGCACGGCGGCTTCGATCTGCGGTGTCGGCCGCGCGGCGAAGTTCATGCGCAGGCAGTGGCGGAACTTGCCCGAGGCCGAGAAGATGCTGCCCACGGCAACCTGCACGTCCTGCTCCAGTAAAGCCCGGTTCAGGCGCAGCGTATCGAAATGTTCGGGTAATTCCACCCACAGCATGAAGCCGCCCTGGGGCCGGCTGATCCGGGTGCCCGCCGGGAAGTAGCGGGTCACCCAGTCGCTCATCAGGTCGCGGCCACGCTGGTACTGGCTGCGCATGCGCCGCACATGGGGCTGGTAGTGCCCGCCGGCGATGAAGTCGGCAATCGCCAACTGCGGCTGGCTGGCCGTGCTGCCGGTGCTGATGTACTTCATGTGCAGCACCCGCTCCAGGTAACGCCCGGGTGCTACCCAGCCTATCCGCAGGCCGGGGGCCAGGGTCTTGGAGAACGAGCTGCAGAGCAGCACGCGGCCATCGTCGTCAAACGACTTGAGGGTGCGCGGGCGCGGGTAGGTGTAGGCCAGGTCGCCGTAGACATCATCTTCCAGGATGGCCACGTCGTAGCGCTGGGCCAGGCTCAGCAGGGCCTTCTTGCGGGCCTCGGGCATGATATAGCCGAGCGGATTGTTGCAGCTGGGGGTGATCTGGATGAGCTTGATCGGCCACTGCTCCAAGGCCAGTTCCAACGCCTCCAGGCTGATACCGGTGACCGGGTCGGTGGGGATTTCCAGGGCTTTCATGCCCAGGCCTTTGAGAGTCTGCATGGCGCCGTGGAAGCTGGGGGAGTCGACCGCGACGATATCGCCCGGCTCGCACACCGCGCGGATGCTGCATGAGAGCGCCTCATGGCAGCCGGTGGTTATCACCAGGTCCGCCGGGCCCAGGCGGCAGCCGGAGTCGAGCATCAGCCGGGCCACCTGTTCGCGCAGGGCCAGGTTGCCGTGGATGTTGTCGTAGTACAGGCCGGGCATGTCCTGCCGCCGGCTTAGCTGGGCGAGGCTGCGCAGCAGTGGCTTGAGGGTGGGGCTGTCGATGTCGGGCATGCCGCGGCCGAGCTGGATCACGCCCTGGCGTGGGGTGCTGCGCACCAGTTCCAGCACCTGCTCCCACTGCGAAATGTCCACCGGGCGCTGGGCCGGGCGGCTGACGGCGGGCAGGGCCGGCAGGTGGCGGTGGTCGTTGACGAAGTAGCCGGACTTGGGCCGGGGCGAGACCATGCCGCTGTCTTCCAGCATGCGGTAGGCCTGCTGCACGGTGCTCAGGCTGACCCCGTGCTCCACGCTCAGAGCGCGTACCGACGGCAGGCGCTGGCCGGGACGGTACAGGCCCTGTTCGATACGGGCGCCAAGCAGTTCGGCGAGGTTCAGGTAAAGGGTCACGGCATACTCCTGCGTTGCTTTGGCATAGCGACCGGTACAGTTGCGGTGAAAATACAGCATTCAGTCGGCCGACGGCCAATTCTGTATGGGAATAATAAGGCTGTATTGGATCTGTATTGCCGGTGCTGCCGACGCGCATGCTTTCTCCACGGTATCGACTGAACGAGAGGATGCGGTGATGGGTGGCATGAGCGATGTGCGCTTGCAACTGTTGGCCAAGGAGCTGGAAGCCGGGCAGCAAGCCAAGGTGTTCAACGCGCCGGAAGGGTTGGGGCGTTGGGGGCTGATGCTGCATCGCTGGCATACCCGCAGGGCGCTGCTGCAGTTGACCGATGACGAGTTGCGCGATGTCGGGCTGAGCTGGGAGCAGGCCCTGACCGAGGGGCGTAAGCCCTTCTGGAAGGACTGATGCGATCTTTGTGGGAGCGGCCTTGTGTCGCGAAAGGGCCGCACAGCGGCCCCAGGATATTTGCATCACTGCATGAATTGCCGGGGCTGCTTCGCAGCCCTTTCGCGACACAAGGCCGCTCCCACAAGGGGCAGTGTGCAGCTTTCAGACCAGCTCTTTCAGGCGATGCCACAGCATCCCCAACGCCAGCAGCGGCGAGCGCAGGTGCTTGCCGCCGGGGAAGGTGATGTGCGGCACCTTGGCGAACAGGTCGAAACGCCCGCTTTCCTGGCCACTGATGGCCTCGCCCAGCAGGCGTGCGGCCAGGTGGGTGGCGTTGAGCCCATGGCCGGAGTAGGCCTGGGCGTAATACACGTTCGGCTGGCTGGCCAGGCGGCCAACCTGCGGCAGGCGGTTGGCGCCGATGCCGATCATGCCGCCCCACTGGTAGTCGATGCGCACATCGGCCAGTTGTGGGAACACCTTGAGCATCTTCGGCCGCATGTAGGCGGCGATATCCTTCGGGTCGCGGCCTGAATAGTGGCAGGCACCGCCGAACAGCAAGCGGTTGTCGGCGGACAGCCGGTAATAGTCCAGCGCCACACGCTGGTCACACACCGCCATGTTCTGCGGCAGCAGCGAGCGAGCGCGCTCTTCGCCCAGCGGCTCGGTGGCGATGATGTAGCTGCCGGCCGGCAATACCTTGCCGCCCAGCTCGCGGTTCAGGTTGTTGTGGTAGGCGTTGCAGCACAGCACCAGGGTCTTGGCGCGCACCCGGCCCTGGGCGGTGTGCACCTGCACTTGCGGGCCGTAGTCGATGCGGGTGACTTCGGACTGCTCGAACAGCTTCACGCCCAGGCGGCTGGCCACGGCCGCTTCGCCCAGGGCCAGGTTGAGCGGGTGCAGGTGGCCGGAGCCCATGTCGACCAGCCCGCCCACATAGCAGTCAGCGCCGACCACGCTGTGGATATCGTCCTTGCCCACCAGGCGCAATTCATGGGCGTAGCCCAGGCTGCGCAGTTCTTCGGCGTCTTCGGCAAAGCCCAGCAGTTCGGCAGGCTTGTTGGCCAGGTCGCAGTAACCCCAGGTCAGGTCACAGGCAATGGCATGCTTTTCGACCCGCTCGCGGACGATCTGCACGGCTTCCAGGCCCATCAGCTTCATGCTGCGTACGCCATCCTCGCCGATCACCGGGAGGAATTGTTCCAGACCGTGGCCGACGCCACGGATCAGCTGCCCACCATTGCGCCCGCTGGCGCCCCAACCGAGCTTGCGGGCTTCCAGCAGGATGACCGAGAAGCCGCGTTCGGCCAGTTCGATGGCCGTGTTCAGGCCCGAGTAGCCGCCGCCGACGATACACACGTCGGCGCTGTGCTCGCCTTGCAGGAAGGAATGGTCAGGGTGTGGCGCGCTGCTGGCGGCGTAATAGGAGGCGGCGTGCTGCGCGCTGTGGATCATTGGGCAGGTCCTGAGGCTGGTGGGCTGAGGGGAGGAGGATAAGCCGGGGTAGGGTGGTGGGCAACAAGGCGAGGACTGCGCCCTCGTTCGCGGGTAAACCCGCTCCCACAGGGACAGCGCAATGCCTGGTGCATCCACAATCCTGTGGGAGCGGGTTTACCCGCGAATGGGCCTATAATCGAACTTATCTATTAACTTTGTACCCAGCCATGTCCTGCAACCGCCACAAGATCCACTTCCTGCGCGAACTCATCCCTTCATTCGAGTGCGAGCCCGGCTGCCACGACTGCTGCGGCCCGGTCACCACGTCGGCGGAAGAAATGGCCCGCCTGCCGCGCAAGTCCCAGGCCGAGCAGGACGCCGCCCTGGAGCGCCTGGACTGTGTGCACCTGGGCCCCAACGGCTGCACGGTGTATGAAGAGCGCCCGATGATCTGCCGCCTGTTCGGCACCACTCCGCGGCTGGCGTGTCCGCGTGGTCGTGGCCCTGAACAGATGATCGAGCCCGCCGCCGAGCAGTTGGTCCACCAGTTCATTGCCACCACCCGCCAAGTGCTGGTTTGACCTCAGTCCGGGATCGGCAGGCAAAGGCTCTCCTTCACCTCTTCCATCACGATGTAGCTCTTCGATTCACGCACATGCGGCAGCTTCAGCAGGATGTCGCCAAGCAGCTTGCGGTACGAGGCCATTTCGGAAATACGCGCTTTCACCAGGTAGTCGAAGTCACCTGAAACCAGGTGGCATTCCAGTACGTGGGGCAGCTTCAGCACCGCACGGCGGAACTCTTCGAAGGTGTCGCCGGACTTGTAGTCCAGGCTGATTTCCACGAACACCAGCAGGCTGCCCTTGAGGTGCTGCGGGTTCAGGCGGGCGTTGTAGCCCATGATGATGCCCTCGCGCTCCAGGCGGCGGACGCGCTCGGTGCAAGGGGTGGTGGAAAGCCCGACTTTCTCGCCCAGTTCGGTGAAGGAAATCCGCCCGTCGTTCTGCAGGATACGCAGGATGTTACGGTCGATCTTGTCCAGTTCACGCTTGCTCTGGTGCTGGGTTCTCATAGGGGATGCCCCTCCGTGAAAGGCGATTTTGCCGAGAATTCTCGCCAATAATAGGCTTTTATATAGTGAATTGCACTGCCCTCAAATTCCTATACTGCGCGCATTCATGCCATTTCAATAAAAGTCTGCGGCGCGCCGCGTGCGAGGGATAAAACGATGCGAGTTCTGGTACTTGGTAGCGGTGTGATCGGAACCGCCAGTGCCTACTATCTGGCCCGGCAAGGTTTCGAAGTAACGGTGGTCGATCGCCAGCCGGCGGTGGCCATGGAAACCAGCTTTGCCAACGCCGGCCAGATCTCGCCCGGCTATGCCTCGCCCTGGGCCGCCCCTGGCGTGCCGCTGAAGGCCATCAAGTGGCTGCTGGAGCGCCACGCGCCCCTGGCCATCAAGCTCACCGGCGACGTCGACCAGTACCTGTGGATGGCACAGATGCTGCGCAACTGCACCGCCAGCCGTTACGCGGTGAACAAGGAGCGCATGGTGCGCCTGTCCGAGTACAGCCGTGACTGCCTCGACGAGCTGCGCGCCGAAACCGGTATTGCCTACGAAAACCGCAGCCTGGGGACTACCCAGCTGTTCCGTACTCAAGCTCAGGTAGATGCTGCGGCCAAGGATATTGCCGTGCTGGAACAGTCCGGCGTGCCTTACGAGCTGCTCGACCGCGACGGCATTGCCCGCGTCGAACCGGCCCTGGCTGGCGTCAAAGACATCCTGGCCGGTGCCCTGCGCCTGCCCAACGACCAGACTGGCGACTGCCAGCTGTTCACTACCAAGCTTGCCGAAATGGCCGTGAAGCTGGGCGTGGAGTTCCGCTTCGGCCAGGACATCCAGCGCCTGGACTTCGCGGGTGACCGCATCAATGGCGTGTGGATCGACGGCAAGCTGGAAACCGCCGACCGTTACGTGCTGGCGCTGGGCAGCTACTCGCCGCAGATGCTCAAGCCGCTGGGCATCAAGGCCCCGGTGTACCCGCTGAAGGGGTACTCGCTGACCGTGCCGATCACCAACGGCGACATGGCCCCGACCTCGACCATTCTCGACGAGACCTACAAGGTCGCGATCACCCGTTTCGACAACCGCATCCGCGTCGGCGGCATGGCTGAAATCGCCGGTTTTGACCTGTCGCTGAACCCGCGTCGGCGCGAAACGCTGGAGATGATCGTCAACGACCTTTATCCTCGCGGCGGTGATCTGAGCCAGGCAAGCTTCTGGACCGGCCTGCGCCCGGCGACCCCGGACGGTACCCCGATCGTCGGTGCCACGGCGTTCCGCAACCTGTTCCTGAACACCGGTCACGGCACTTTGGGCTGGACCATGGCGTGTGGCTCCGGTCGCCTGCTGGCCGACCTGATTGCGCGCAAGAAGCCGCAGATCAGTGCCGAAGGCCTGGACATTTCCCGTTATGGCAACAGCCCGGAAGTGGCCAAGCACGGGCAGACTGCGCCGGCTCACCAGCAGTAAGTCTGCCTGTACCGGCCTCTTCGCGGCTAAAGCCGCTCCCACAGGGATCGTATGTTCCCGGACATTGTGTGGTCCCCTGTGGGAGCGGCTTCAGCCGCGAAAGACCCAAAACCGATTTCAACCCGAACCACCATAAGGCATGCCGCCATGCGTCCCGCCCGCGCCCTGATCGACCTCCAGGCCCTGCGCCACAACTACCGTCTGGCCCGTGAACTGACCGGTGCCAAAGCCCTCGCCGTGATCAAGGCTGACGCCTACGGCCACGGTGCCGTGCGCTGTGCCCTGGCCCTGGAGGCCGAAGCCGACGGCTTTGCCGTGGCCTGCATCGAAGAGGCGCTGGAGCTGCGTGCCGCCGGTATCAAGGCCCCGGTACTGCTACTCGAAGGTTTCTTCGAAGCCAGCGAACTGGCCCTGATTGCCGAGCACGACCTGTGGTGCGTGGTGCACTCGCTGTGGCAGCTGGAAGCAATCGAGAAGACCCAGGTGCACAAGCCGCTCACCGTCTGGCTCAAGCTCGACAGCGGCATGCACCGTGTCGGCCTGCACCCCAAGGACTACCACGAGGCCTACCAGCGCCTGCTGGCCAGCGGCAAGGTCGTGCGCATCGTGCTGATGAGCCACTTCGCCCGCGCCGACGAGCTGGATGCCGACGCCACCGCCCAGCAGATCGCCGTGTTCGAGGCCGCCCGCCAGGGCCTGGCCGCCGAGTGCAGCCTGCGCAACTCGCCCGGCGTGCTGGGCTGGCCGCAGGCCCCCAGCGACTGGGTGCGCCCGGGCCTGATGCTGTACGGTGCCACACCGTTCGAAGTGGCCCAGGCCGAGGCCGAGCGCCTGCAACCGGTGATGACCCTGCAATCGCGGGTGATCAGCGTGCGCGAGCTGCCCGCCGGGGAGCCGGTGGGCTATGGCGCCAAGTTCGTCAGCCCACGGCCAACCCGCGTTGGCGTGGTCGCCATGGGCTATGCCGATGGCTACCCACGGCAGGCGCCCAACGGTACCCCGGTGCTGGTCGCCGGCAAGCGCACCCAACTGATCGGCCGGGTGTCGATGGACATGCTCAGCATCGACCTGACCGATGTGCCGGAAGCCACCGTCGGCAGCCCGGTCGAACTGTGGGGCAAGCATGTGCTGGCCAGCGAAGTGGCCGCGCACGCGGGTACCATTCCCTACCAGATTTTCTGCAACCTCAAGCGGGTACCGCGGGACTACATCGGCGAATGACACGCTGAAGCGGACAGGTTGAGGGGCGGTGTGTTGTAAATACTGAACGGCATTGCCATGATATCGTTCACATCCACCCCCTTTTCCACCGTTTCAGGAGGCTCCAGCTTTGGACGTCGGCGAACGACTGCAAGCCATCCGCAAGCTCAAGGGCCTGTCCCAGCGTGAACTCGCCAAGCGTGCCGGCGTGACCAACAGCACCATCTCGATGATCGAGAAGAACAGCGTGAGCCCGTCGATCAGCTCGCTGCGCAAGGTGCTGAGCGGCATTCCCATGTCCATGGTCGAGTTCTTCTCGGTCGAGCTGGAACCTGAAAGCCCCACGCAGATCGTCTACAAGGCCCATGAGCTGATCGACATCTCCGACGGTGCGGTGACCATGAAGCTGGTCGGCAAGTCGCACCCCAATCGTGCCATCGCCTTTCTCACCGAGGTGTATCCACCGGGTGCCGACACGGGGGCCGAAATGCTGACCCACGACGGGGAAGAAACCGGCATCCTGCTTGAAGGCCGCCTGGAGCTGGTGGTCGGCAACGAGATCTTCATCCTTGAAGAGGGCGACAGCTACTACTTCGAAAGCACCCGCCCGCACCGCTTTCGCAACCCGTTCGACCGGCCGGCGCGGTTGATCAGTGCGGCGACGCCTTCAAACTTTTGATCCAGCGCAGTGCATTGATTCGGCAATACCCCTTTCCCGTGTAGGGTCGTTTCACGGCCTCTGGGTTCCCGCTATACTTTTCAACGCTCGCCGATCCGTGGCCGCGAGCGTGATTAGCCACCATGAGGGTGTTCGCGTGAACCAAATCAAGAAGATGCTGGCCGTACCAGCAGCCGTATTCGCCCTCTGGGCAATGAGCGCAACCGCTGCGACCAACGATGACATCGCCAAGCGCCTGGAGCCGGTTGGCCAGGTGTGCGTCCAGGGCCAGGAGTGCAAGGGCATGGAAGTGGCCGCTGCCGCAGGTGGCGGTGGTGCCAAGACGCCGGACGAGATCATCGCCAAGCACTGCAATGCCTGCCATGGCTCCGGCCTGCTCGGCGCGCCGAAGATTGGCGATACCGCAGCGTGGAAGGAACGCGCCGACCACCAGGGCGGCCTGGATGGCATCCTGGCCAAGGCCATTACCGGCATCAACGCCATGCCGCCGAAAGGCACCTGCGCGGATTGCTCGGATGACGACCTGAAAGGGGCGATCAAGAAGATGTCCGGGCTGTGAGAGACAGCTGAATTGCATGAGGCCCGCCATCAATGGCGGGCTTTGTTTTTTGTGGTGCCTGTGCCGTCCCTTTCGCGGCTAAAGCCGCTCCCACAGGTACAGCACAAGACTCGCACAGGCAACCAACCCACCAAAGCCCATGTCCAACCCCTGAACCCATGGATGTCTCAGGAGGCCCCGATGCACCTCTGCTCCATCGACCAGGCCGTCGAGCAAGTCCTGTCGCGCCTGCCAGCCCACATCCACATGGGCCTGCCGCTGGGCCTGGGCAAGCCCAATGCTTTCGTCAACGCCCTCTATGCCCGTGTACGCGAGCTTCCCGAGCGGCAACTGACCATCTACACCGCCCTGTCCCTCGGCCGCCCATCACTGGGCGATGGCCTGCAGCGGCGCTTTCTGGAGCCCTTTGTCGAGCGCGTTTTCGCCGATTACGAAGAGCTCACTTACCTCGCCGACCTGCGCAACGACAGCCTGCCGCCGAAAATCCGCGTGGAACAGTTCTTCATGCAGCCCGGCAGCCTGCTGCACAGCGCGTCGGCCCAGCAGAGCTACATCAGCAGCAACTACAGCCACGCCGCGCGCGACATCAACGCCAAGGGCCTGAACCTGATCGCGCAACTGGTGGCCGCCACCCCCGAGAGGCCCGTGCACCTGAGCCTGGCCTGCAACCCTGACATCACCCTCGACCTGCTGCCGATGATCGCCAAGCGTCGCGCCGCCGGCGAAACCATCCTCATGCTCGGTCAGGTGCATGCCGAACTGCCTTACATGCCGGGTGATGCCGAGCTACCCATCGATGCGTTCGACCTGCTGATCGATACAGCCGAGCAACGCCGCCTGTTCTCCACGCCGAACATGCCGGTCAACACCCAGGACCATTGCATCGGCCTGCACGCCAGCAGCCTGGTACACGACGGCGGCACCCTGCAGATAGGCATTGGCGCCATGGGTGACGCACTAACTGCTGCACTGCTGGCGCGCCAGGGTGACAACGCCGGCTATCGTGCCGTGCTCGACGCGCTGGATATCGGCCCGTGGAAAGCGCTGATCGAACGGGAAGGGGGCCTGGATCCCTTCGCCCAGGGCCTGTACGGCTGCAGCGAAATGTTCGTCAACGGCCTGCTGGCTTTGGCTGATGCGGGCCTGTTGCGGCGCCCGGCGGATGAGCAGGGTGCAGCAGTGCTGCATGGCGGTTTCTTCCTCGGCCCCCAGGCGTTCTACCAGCGCTTGCGCGACATGCCGCTGGAACAGCGCGCACGGTTTGCCATGACGCGTATCAGCTTCATCAACGAGCTGTACGGGCAGGAGCAGCTCAAGCGTCGCCAACGCCGCGATGCGCGCTTCATCAACACCGTGTTCGGCATGACCCTGCTTGGCGCCGGGGTGGCCGACCAGTTGGAGGATGGCCGGGTACTCAGTGGCGTGGGCGGGCAGTACAACTTCGTCGCCCAGGGCCACGCGCTGGAGGGCGGGCGTTCGATCCTGCTGCTGCGCAGCTGGCGTGAGGCGGGCGGGGAGGTAACTTCGAACCTGTTCTGGAACTATGGCCATTGCACCATCCCCCGGCACTTGCGCGATATCGTGGTGACCGAGTACGGCATCGCCGACCTGCGTGGGCAGACCGACAGTGAGGTGATTGCGCGGTTGCTGGCGGTATGCGATTCGCGGTTCCAGCAGGGGCTGATCGAGCAGGCAAAGGACGCCGGCAAGCTGGCCAGGGATTTTCAACTGGAGGCGCGCTTTACCGACAACACGCCGCAGCGGCTGGAGGCGATCAGGGCGCAGCACTCGCGGTTGTTCCCGGAGTATCCGCTGGGCACGGACTTGACGGCTGAAGAACGGGATTTGCTGCGGGCGCTGAACTGGCTGAAGAGCAAGTTCAAGCTGAGCGAGGTGCTGGAGCTGGGCAAGGCAGCGCTGGATGCGCCGGGGCCGGAGGGCTATGCGAGGCATCTTGTGCGGATGCAGCTGGACCAGCCGCAGGGGCTGAAGGAAGAGCTTTACCAGCGGTTGCTGCTGGCGGGCTTACAGGCTGCAAAATAAGCGCTCGGACATACTGTCCCCTGTGGGAGCGGGTTTACCCGCGAATGCGATGGCGCATCCCAAATCGCCTTCGCGGGTAAACCCGCTCCCACAGAGATCGCGTAGCGGCCTTATTCGATGAAGGACACCACACCACCTTCCAGCGACTTCACCCGGGCCAGCGATTCAACGCGGTAGCCCTGGCTGTCCAGCTCGGCACGGCCGCCCTGGAACGACTTCTCGATCACGATACCCAGGCCGGCCACGGTAGCCCCGGCTTGCTTGATGATCGAGATCAGCGCCTGCGACGCCTTGCCGTTGGCCAGGAAGTCGTCGATCACCAGCACGCGGTCGCTGCTGTTGAGGTGACGCGGCGAGATGGCCACGGTGTTCTCGGTCTGCTTGGTGAAGGAGTACACCGAGGCGGTCAGCAGGTTCTCGGTCAGGGTCAGCGACTGGTGCTTGCGGGCGAAGATCACCGGCACGCCCAGCTTCAGGCCAGTCATCACCGCCGGGGCAATGCCCGAGGCTTCGATGGTGACGATCTTGGTCACGCCCGCGTCCGCGAACAGGCGGGCGAACTCGTCACCGATCAGCTGCATCAGCGCAGGGTCGATCTGGTGGTTGAGAAACGCGTCGACTTTGAGAACCTGATCGGAAAGCACGATGCCTTCTTCGCGAATCTTCTGATGCAGTGCTTCCACTGTGGTATTCCTCGATGTAACAAAGGTGGCCGCAAATGGCGGCAAATTTAAAGAGTAATGGTTGATCAGCGTTTGAGCATTGCCCGGATATCGGCCAGGGCGTTGTTGCCCCGTGCGGCCTTTACCTCGACCGGCGCATCGTCCAGGCCTTCCCAGGCCAGGTCTTCCGGTGGCAGTTCATCGAGGAACCGGCTGGGCGTGCAGTCGATGATTTCTCCGTACTGCTTGCGCTTGGCGGCGAAGGTGAAGGCCAGGGTCTGGCGCGCGCGGGTGATACCCACGTAGGCCAGGCGGCGTTCCTCTTCGATGGTGTCGGCCTCGATGCTGGAGCGGTGCGGGAGAATTTCCTCTTCCATGCCCATGATGAACACGTAGGGGAATTCCAGGCCTTTGGAGGCATGCAGGGTCATCATCTGCACACCTTCGGCGTTCTCTTCCTCTTCCTGCTGGCGCTCGAGCATGTCGCGCAGCACCAGCTTGCCGATGGCGTCCTCGATGGTCATGTCACCCTCTTCGTCTTTTTCGAGGGTGTTCTTCAGCGCTTCGACCAGGAACCAGACGTTGCTGATGCGAAATTCTGCAGCCTTGTCGCTGGCGGTCTGCTGGCGGATCCAGTTCTCGTAGTCGATATCGCGGATCATCTCGTGCAGCGCGGCAATCGGGTCTTCCAGGGCGACCTTGTGGCGCACACCGTCCAGCCAGTGCTTGAAGCGCTGTAAACGCTCGGTGTAGCGGGCGTCCAGGTGCTCACCGAGGCCCAGTTCCTCGCTGGCGGCGTACATCGAAATCTTGCGCTCGGTGGCGTAGTTGCCGAGTTTTTCCAGGGTGGTGGAGCCGATTTCGCGGCGCGGTACGTTGATCACTCGCAGGTAGGCGTTGTCATCGTCCGGGTTCACCAGCAGGCGCAGGTAGGCCATCAGGTCCTTGACCTCCTGGCGGCCGAAGAAGCTGTTGCCGCCCGACAGGCGATATGGCACCTGGTGGTGCTGCAGCTTCAGTTCGATCAGCTTGGCCTGGTAGTTGCCGCGGTAGAGGATGGCAAAGTCGCTGTACGGGCGGTTGGTGCGCAGGTGCAGGGTGAGGATTTCCATGGCCACGCGTTCGGCCTCGGCTTCCTCGTTCTTGCAGCGGATGACGCGGATCTCGTCGCCCACGCCCATCTCGCTCCACAGCTGCTTCTCGAACGCGTGCGGGTTGTTGGCGATCAGCACGTTGGCGCAGCGCAGGATGCGGCTGGTGGAGCGGTAGTTCTGCTCCAGCATCACCACTTTCAGGGAGGGGTAGTCCTCCTTGAGCAGCATCAGGTTTTCCGGCCGGGCGCCACGCCAGGCGTAGATCGACTGGTCGTCGTCACCCACCACGGTGAACTGGTTGCGCATGCCGATCAGCATCTTCACCAGCAGGTACTGGCTGGCGTTGGTGTCCTGGTATTCGTCCACCAGCAGGTAGCGCACGCGGTTTTGCCAGCGTTCCAGCACATCGGGGTGCTCCTGGAACAGCTTGACCGGCAGCAGGATCAGGTCGTCGAAATCCACCGCGTTGAACGCCTTGAGCGTGCGCTGGTAGTGGGTGTAGACGATGGCGGCGGTCTGCTCGCGCGGGTTGCGCGCCTTCTCCAGGGCCTCTGCGGGCAGGATCAGATCGTTCTTCCAGGCACCGATCATGTTCTTGATCTCGTCGATGCCGTCGTCGCCGGAGTATTCCTTCTGCATGATGTCCGACAGCAACGCCTTGATGTCGGACTCGTCGAAGATCGAGAAGCCCGGCTTGTAGCCCAGGCGCTCGTGCTCCCTGCGGATGATGTTCAGGCCCAGGTTGTGGAAGGTGCACACCGTCAGGCCACGGCCTTCCCCCGGACGCAGCAGGGTGCCGACCCGTTCCTTCATCTCGCGTGCGGCCTTGTTGGTGAAGGTCATCGCCACGATGTACTGGGCACGGATGCCGCAGTTCTGGATGAGGTGGGCAATCTTGCGCGTGATCACGCTGGTCTTGCCCGAGCCTGCACCGGCGAGCACCAAAAGAGGGCCGCCGACATAGTCACGGGCTTCTTGCTGCCGGGGATTGAGTCGGGACATGCTAGAAACCGGGGGTCGCCAGAAAATAGCCGCGCATTCTAACAGGCATGGGGCGATTGTGGCGCGACCGTCTGACGTCTGAGTCAAATATGTAAACGGGATTTGCCGGCTGGCGCAGTTTCGCGCAGGATGCACGACAAAATACGTCGGGATGCTACGCCCGTAAAAACATGTATTAAAGTGAAAATCATTTCCATTAATGCAGTAGCATACCTGGCAGTTTCCGTTGCACCGTGAAGCCCTAAGGAGCCCGCTTGTCCACGCCTGTCGAACCATTGCGTTTGCTGCTGTTGGCCGATGAGCCGGAATGGGCCGCGCTGCTACGCGCGTGCATGCCTGCCCTGGGTGGCAGCGCCGTGCTGCTGACGGCGCCAAACTGGGAGGCGGTCGACAGCCTGTTCAACCAGGACCGCCAGGCTGTCGTGCTGGCAACCCCGGCCCTGCAGCCGGCGCCCGGGCGCTGCGAGTTGCCGACCATCCTGCTGCTCGACCACGAGCCCCAGGTTGCGCCCAGCGCCGTCAGTGACTGGCTGGTGCATGACCAGCTCAATGCCGACACCTTGCGCCGCTCGCTGCGCCATGTGCGCGAGCGCGGTGTGCTGGTGGCCACCTTGCAGCGTCTGGCCGAGCAGGACCCGCTGACCGGTATCGCCAACCGCCAGGGTTTCCAGGCCTTGCTGACCGCGCGCCTGGCCGAGAACGACGGCCGCGGCCTTGCCCTCGGCCATCTGGACCTGGACAACTTCCGCCATGTCAACGATGCCCTCGGCCACCAGAGCGGCGACCGCCTGATCCTGCAGGTGGTGGCGCGCCTGAAGCAGCAACTGGAGGCGGGCGACCAGCTGGCGCGGCTGGGCAGCGACGAGTTTGCCCTGCTGATCGACACCCGCCGCGACCCCAACCGTGCCGAATGGATTGCCGAGCGGATTGTCGAGGCGTTGGCCGAGCCCTACTGGATCGACGGTGAAAGCCTGCTGCTGGGCTGCAGCCTGGGCCTGGCCCATGCCCGCGCCCAGGGTGGCGCCGACCCGCTGATGTGGCACGCGCACATCGCCATGCGCCAGGCCAAGGGCAGCCAGGGTTGCACCTTCCATGTGTTCAACGAACGCATCAACCGCAACGCCCGTAGCCTGGCCGACCTGGAAAGCGAACTGCGCCGCGCCCTGCGCCGTGACGAGCTGGAGCTGCATTACCAGCCGCGGTTGAACCTGGCCGACGGGCGTATCGTCGGCCTCGAGGCGCTGGTGCGCTGGCGGCATGCCGAGCGCGGCCTGTTGCCGCCCAGCGAGTTCGTGCCGCTGGCCGAGCAGAGCGGCCTGATCGTGCCGCTGGGCTACTGGGTGATTTCTCGTGCCCTGCATGACATGCAGGCGCTGTGCGAACGCGGCCTGGAGCCGCTGCACATGGCGGTCAACCTGAGCTTCCGCCAGTTCCAGGACAGCCAACTGCTGGCGACCTTGAGCCGCCTGATTCTCGAGCATGGCGTGGATGCCCGCTGGCTGGAGTTCGAGCTGACCGAAACGGCGGTGATGCGCCGCAACGAGCTGGTGCGCCAGACCATGGACGCCCTGGGGCGCCTGGGCGTGCGCTTCTCGCTCGATGATTTCGGTACCGGGTTCTCTTCGTTCGTGCACCTGAACAGCCTGCCGATCACCTTGCTCAAGGTGGACCGCAGCTTTGTCGCGGAAATGGAAATGCGCGAGGAGAACCGCAAGCTGGTACACGCCATGATCAACCTGGCGCACAACCTCAACCTTGAAGTGGTGGCCGAAGGGGTGGAGAGTGAAGAGCAGATGGCGTTGTTGCGCGGGTTTGGCTGTGACCAGGTTCAGGGTTTCCTGGTCAGCAAGCCGCTGCCGGTGGGGGAGTTGATGGAGTTCTTGCTGCAGGCGACCGGCTGCCAGTTGGGCGCAGCCCTTTAGGGCCCTTTCGCGGGTGAACCCGCTCCCACAGGCTTTGCACAGGATTCAGACCCTGCGCAGTCCCTGTGGGAGCGGGTTTACCCGCGAAGAGGCCCGCAAGTCAGGCCGAAGCCGTAGCCGCGCCACCCATCCCGGCCTTACCCAAAAGCCGCTTCATGCGCCACTCAAAGCCAAAGGTCAGCGCCACCGCCGCACACGCCAACCCCAACGCCAGCCCCCACCACACTCCGACCGCACCACCGCCCAGGTTGAAGGTGAACAGCCAGGCACTCGGCGCCCCCACCAGCCAGTAGCACACCAGCCCGATCAGGAAGGTGGTCTTGGCATCCTTCAGCCCACGGATCGAGCCCATCGCAATCGTCTGCATGCCATCGAATAGCTCGAACCACGCCGCCACCATCAGCAACTGCACCGCCAGCTGGAAGATCGCCGCAAATGCCGGGTCGTCACGGTCGATGAACAGCCCCACCAGCGTATCGGGCAGCAGCCAGAACAGCGCGGCGAAGGCAAACATGATCATCGCCCCGAAGCCGATGCCCACCCGCCCGGCGCTGCGCGCTGCCAGCAGGTTGCCGGCGCCGTAGTACAGCCCCACGCGCATGGTCACCGCATACGACAACCCGGTCGGCACCATGAACGCCGTGGAGACGATCTGCAGGGCGATCTGGTGCGCCGCCAGCTCGGTACTGCCCAGCACGCCCATGCACAGCGCAGCGAAGGCGAACAGGCCGACTTCCACCATGTAGGTGCCGCCAATCGGCAGGCCCAGCCGCCACAGCTCGCGCAGGGCCGGCAACGACGGGCGCGACAGGCCCTTGCGCAGCGGGTAGGCGGCATAGGCCGGGTGCCAGCGGATATACAGCGCCAGGGCAATGGCCATGCCCATCGACACCACCGCGGTGACCAGGCCGATGCCCATCAGGCCTAGCTTGGGCAGGCCGAACATGCCTTCGATCAACGCTACGTTGAACAGGTAGTTGAGCACCGTGCCGACCAGGCTGATGACCATCACCGGGGTCGAGCGGCCCAGCGCGCTGGTGAAACCGCGCAAGGCCATGAAGGTCAGGTAGCCGGGCAGGGCCAGTGGCAGCAGGGTGAGGAATTCGGCGGCCGAAGCAACGTTCTCGGGCTTTTGCCCGAACAGCAGCAGTACCGGCTCCAGGTTCCACAGCACCAGCGCAGCGAACAGCGCCAGGCCCCAGGCCAGCCACAAGCCGCCCTGCGCCAGGCGGGTGGCACCGTCGATGTCGTTGGCGCCCTTGCGGATCGCCACCAGGGTGCCGACCGCAGCGATCACGCCCAGGCAGAAGATCGACACGAACGAGTAGCTCGCCGCGCCCAGGCCGCCGCCGGCCAGGGCTTGCGGGCTGATGCGGGCCATCATCAAGGTATCGGTCAGCACCATCAGCATGTGCGCCAACTGCGAGGCAATCAGCGGCCCGGCCAGGCGCAGCAAAGCCTTGAGTTCTGTGGTGGGCGCGACATGCATGGGGCAGTCCTTTTCCTGGGGTGATCAACGAAGGGCGATTCTGAGGCTTTGGTCAACTTTGCACAAAAGGATAAAAGCGATCATTGGCATGAGTCTGACTCATGCATATATGCTTTCCGGTGATTCGCTCCACAGCCCCTTATGGCAGGTACCTCATGTCCCGTCAGCTCCCCCCGCTGTATGCCCTGCGCGCATTCGAAGCCGCTGCGCGGCTAAGCTCCTTCACCCGTGCCGGCGAAGAGCTGTCGATCACCCAGAGCGCGGTCAGCCGGCATATCCGCACGCTGGAGGAGCACTTTGCCTGCCGCCTGTTCGTGCGCAGCGGCCGCAGCCTGCAACTGACCGAAGCGGCGCGGGTGCTGCTGCCCGGTGTGCGCGAAGGCTTTGCCGCGCTGGAGCGGGCTTGCGATACCTTGCGCGGTGAAGATGACATCCTGCGCATGAAGGCCCCCTCGACCCTGACCATGCGCTGGTTGCTGGCGCGTCTGAGCCGCTTTCGCCATTTGCAGCCTGGCAATGAAGTGCAGCTGACCAGCGCCTGGATGGATGTCGACCATGTGGACTTCAACCAGGAACCGTTCGATTGCGCGGTGTTGCTCAGCGACGGCGTGTTCCCGCCGGACTGGGAAGTGCGCAAGCTGTTCCCGGAGTTGCTGATCCCCGTGGGTGCGCCAGACCTGCTCGACGAGGAACCCTGGGACGAGCGCCGGCTGGCCTGCATCGAGTTGCTGCACCCCACGGTGGACAAGCGCGACTGGCGGGAGTGGCTGGAGCGCATGGGGCTGAGTGACAAGGTTTCGCTCAAGGGCGGGCAGGTGTTCGACACCCTGGAGCTGGGCATGATTGCCGCGGCGCGTGGCTATGGCATTTCCATGGGCGATTTGCTGATGGTGGCCGAGGATGTGGCACAGGGGCGCTTGAGCCTGCCGTGGCCGACGGCGGTGCCCAGCGGGATGGATTATTACCTGGTGTGGCCGCGCACTCGGCCAGGGGGCGAGCGGTTGCGGCGTTTGAGCGCGTTTCTGGAAGAGGAGGTGGCGGCGATGGATTTGCCGGATGTGCAGATTCTGCCGCCCCTCTGATCGCTTGTACCGGCCTCTTCGCGGGTAAACCCGCTCCCACAGGTCAAGCGTAGGCCTGTGGGAGCGGGTTTACCCGCGAAGAGGCCGCAATGCCTTACATCGAGCCCAGATTCAGAGCCTGTGCACACGCCTGCAGCGACCGGCGCTCACTCTGTGCATACAACGCCAGCTCATCCTGTACCTGCAGCCCCAGCGCCTCTTCGAACGCGTCGCGGTTGGCGTTGCTGCCGTACTCGGCCTGCGCATCGTCACCCAGGTTGGACTGGAAGATCCCCGCCGCGCTCACCGGCAGGAAGTCCTCGTACACCAGCGCCTCGAAGTGCACATGGCCAGCCTCGATCAGCCCCTCCAGTGTGGTCGGGCGGTCATCCTGGTCGCGCGCGGCCAGGCCTTTTTCGGTGGCGAAGTAGCGGAAGTAGGACAGGCCCTGTTCACGCATCTGCGCCAGGTCATCCGGGAATTCGGCAAAGGTGTCCTTCAACAACGCCATGTAGCGTTCGGCATTGGCCTCGGCCGGGGCGCCACCCAGGGCGGCGCGGGTGGCGTCGAGCAGTTTGTCGTACAGCTGGCGACCTTTCGGCGTCAGTGCCGCGCCGCGTTGCTCGATTTCGCCGAAGCGCGCGGTATGGCTGCCTTCGCTGCCCTGCTGGTCGCTGAACGCAACCTTTTCCTGCAGGGCCTTGAAGCTGGTCTGGCGCAGCAGGATCGGGTGACGGCGGGTGGGCGGACCTTCGACCACGGCCTTCGGCGGGATGCCTTTGGCCGGCATGCCGATCTGGATTGCATCGATGTCCAGGGTGCGCGGGGTCAGGTGGTTGATGTGCGGGCCCTTGAAGGCCACCACATCGGCGATCAGGCGGTGCTGGTCGTGCAACTGCTGGTACTGCTCGGCAGTGACGGTGGCGTCATGGTGCCAGCGGAAGGTGTGCAGCGCTTCCTGTACGAACGCCTCGGCATCGACGGCGTTCAGGCCGCCATCGCGCTCGCACTGGGCGATCAGTTCGAGGGCGCGGGCGGTGAAGATCTGGCGCTTGGCCAGGATGCTTTCGGCCAGCTGGCGCAGCTGTGGGTTGTCGATCAGCTCCAGGCGCAGTAGCGAGGTGAATACGCGGAACGGGCTGACGTGCAGCGACTGCTCGTGCACCGCGCGGAAGGCGGTGGAATGCACCGGCACGCCGGCGGAGCTGAGGTCGTAGTAGCCGACCGGCTGCATGCCCATGACCGCGAACAGCCGGGCGATGGTGGCCAGCTCTGCGGCGGTGCCGACGCGGATGGCACCATGGCGCTCCTGGTCCAGGCGCTCGATTTCGCCGGTCCAGCGCAGGGCCTCGGCAACCTCGGGTTGCTGGGCCATGACTTGCTGGTTGATTTCGCTCACCAGCTCCAGCAGCGTGCCGTACAGGGGCACTTCCTGTTTGTACATGAGCGACATGGCGGCAGAGAACTGCGCGCGGATGCTGTCGGGGCTGACGAAATCGTTGGCGGGCATCGCTAGCTTCCTGGTTGGGTTCGGACGCTTACATGAAAGCTGGGAATGCACTTGGCTCACAAGCGAAAAAAAGTGAGTGTGTCATTCCTTTTTTGATCGACCTCAAGGGCCCTTTCGCGGGTACCTCACAGGGCTCAGGCCTTGCGCGATACCTGTGGGAGCGGGTTCACCCGCGAAGAGGCCATCAAGCCTGAAGCTGCTCGCGAATCCACTCCACCAATGCCCTCACCTTGGGCACCTCCGCCGCATGCTCGGCATACGCCAGGTAATGCGCCCCGGCACTGCGCATCGCATGGTTCCAAGGTACCACCAAACTCCCCTCGGCCAACTCCTTCGCCGCCAGGTAGCGCGGCACCAACGCCACCCCGCACCCGGCCTGCGCCGCGCTCAAGGCCATATAGAACGTATCGAAGCGCGGCCCGTGGTAGGCGCTGACGCTCTGCAAGCCCAATTCCAGGAACCACTCGTGCCAGGCCTCGGGCCGCGAGGTGCTCTGTAGCAGCACCAGTTCGGCCAGCTCCCCGGCATCATTCAGTTCACGCCCGGCCAGCAGCTCCGGCGCACATACCGGCACCACCTCTTCACGGAACAGTTCCACGCAGGTGGCCCCCGGCCAGGTGCCCTGGCCATAGAAAAACACCACGTCCGCCGAGCCCTGCAGCAGGGCGAACGGCTCCATCTCGTTGCGAATGTCCAGGTGGATGTTGCCGTGGCGTTTGCCAAAGCCCTTGAGGTGCGGGATCAACCAGCGCACGCCAAAACTCGGTTGAGTGGCTACCTTCAGTATCTCGGTCTGCTCGCCGTAGGTGAGCACGTAGCGGCTGGACATGTCGACCTGGGTGAGGATCTTGTTGACCTCGGCCAGGTACAGGCTGCCCGCCGGCGTCAGCTGCAGGCGGCGGCGGATACGCAGGAACAGGTGATGGCGCAACATGTCTTCAAGCTGCGCCACCTGCTTGCTGACCGCACTCTGGGTCAGGTGCAGCTCTTCGGCGGCACGGGTAAAGCTCAAATGGCGGGCTGCAGCTTCAAAGCACTGCAGGGCGGTCATGGAGGGCACCAGGCGTTTGGACATAGCGGTCTCTGCGGCTCAAATCATTACCTGACGGAATGATATGCGGAATAAAGGTCGTTTGTTGTACCTATGTGATCGGATTAATACTGATCCACATCATTTTTCCACCCCATCACCCGATGTAGGAGAAGCACAAATGGTTGCTGGATTGCTCGAGCGCCTTGGCGTTGCCGCCGAGGCTTACACCCAGGGCGACTACCCTGTTCACACGCCGATCGACGGCAGCCAGATCGCCTCGGTGAAACTGCTCGGCAAGGCCGAGACCATCGCCCGCATCGATCAGGCCCAGAGCGCCTTCGAAGCCTGGCGCAGCGTGCCGGCCCCGCGCCGTGGCGAGCTGGTGCGCCTGTTCGGCGAAGTGCTGCGTGAGCACAAGGCCGACCTCGGCGAGCTGGTATCGATCGAAGCCGGCAAGATCACCCAGGAAGGCCTGGGCGAAGTGCAGGAAATGATCGACATCTGCGACTTCGCCGTTGGCCTGTCGCGCCAGCTGTACGGCCTGACCATCGCTTCCGAGCGCCCTGGCCACCACATGCGTGAAACCTGGCACCCGCTGGGCGTGGTCGGCGTGATCAGCGCCTTCAACTTCCCGGTCGCAGTCTGGGCCTGGAACACCGCCCTGGCCCTGGTCGCCGGTAACTCGGTGGTGTGGAAACCGTCCGAGAAGACCCCGCTGACCGCCTTGGCCTGCCAGGCGCTGTTCGAAAAAGCCCTGAAAGCCTTCGGCGATGCCCCGGCTGGCTTGGCACAACTGGTGATCGGCGGCCGTGAAGCCGGCGAAGCCATGGTCGACGACCCGCGCGTACCGCTGGTCAGCGCCACCGGTAGCACCCGCATGGGGCGCGAAGTCGGCCCACGTGTGGCTGCCCGCTTCGGTCGCAGCATCCTCGAACTGGGCGGCAACAACGCCATGATCCTGGCCCCGAGCGCCGACCTCGACCTGGCCGTGCGCGGCATCCTGTTCTCCGCAGTCGGCACCGCCGGCCAGCGTTGCACCACCCTGCGCCGCCTGATCGTGCACCGCTCGATCAAGGACGAAGTGGTTGCCCGCGTAAAAGCCGCCTACGGCAAGGTGCGTATCGGCGACCCACGCAAGGACAACCTGGTGGGCCCACTGATCGACAAGCAGTCGTTCGACGCCATGCAGGGCGCGCTGGCCAAGGCCCGCGACGAAGGTGGCCAGGTGTTTGGTGGCGAGCGTCAGCTGGCCGACCAGTACCCGAACGCCTACTACGTGTCGCCTGCCATTGCCGAAATGCCGGCGCAGAGCGACGTGGTGCGCCACGAAACCTTCGCCCCGATCCTGTACGTGCTGGCCTACGATGACTTCGAAGAGGCCCTGCGCCTGAACAACGAAGTGCCACAAGGCCTGTCGTCGTGCATCTTCACCACCGACATCCGTGAAGCCGAACGCTTTCAGAGCGCCTCGGGCAGCGACTGCGGCATCGCCAACGTCAACATCGGTACCAGCGGCGCCGAGATCGGCGGTGCGTTCGGTGGCGAGAAGGAGACTGGCGGTGGCCGTGAGTCCGGTTCGGATGCCTGGAAAGGCTACATGCGTCGCCAGACCAACACCGTGAACTACTCGCGCGAGCTGCCGCTGGCGCAGGGTATCGTGTTCGACTGATCGGCTGATGCTGCATGGCCGGGGGCCTGGCCCCCGGTTCGCGGGTAAACCCGCTCCCACAGGTACAACACAGTTTTCGAAACCTGTGATGCACCTGTGGGAGCGGGTTTACCCGCGAATGGGTCGCACAACGGCCCCAAACAAGAACAAATTGCTGGAGCCGGGCCATGTCCGAACTGCGTCAAGAATGCTTGTGGGAATTCGTCAGCAAACCGACCGTCGCCGCCCAGGCCCTGGCCGGTGAGCACAAGGCCGATGTCTGCGTAATCGGTGGCGGCATTACCGGCCTGTCGGCGGCCATCCACCTGCTCGAACAGGGCAAGTCGGTGATTCTGCTGGAGGCCTGGAAGATCGGGCACGGTGGCTCCGGGCGCAACGTCGGCCTGGTCAACGCGGGCACCTGGATCCGCCCCGACGATGTCGAGGCCACTCTCGGCCAGCAGCAGGGCAGCCGCCTGAACAAGGTCCTCGGTGAAGCGCCGGCTGAAGTGTTCGCCATGATCGAACGCCTTGGCATCGATTGCCAGGCCCAGCACAAAGGCACGCTGCACATGGCGCACAACGCCACCGGTATCGCCGACCTCGAGGCCCGCCACGAACAATGGCGTCGCCGAGGTGCCGACGTCGAGCTACTGACCGGCGCCCAGTGCCAGGAATACTGCGGCACCGACAAGATTTCCGCCGCGCTGCTCGACCGCCGCGCCGGCACCATCAACCCCATGGGCTACACCCAGGGCCTGGCCGCAGCGGTGGCACGCCTGGGCGGCAAGCTGTTCCAGCAGTCTTCGGTCGAAGGCCTGGAGCGTGACGGCGATGCCTGGCGGGTGAAGACCGCACGCGGTTCGGTGCGCGCCGAGAAGGTGGTGATTTCCACCGGCGCCTACACCGAAGGCGACTGGAGCAACCTGCAGAAGCAGTTCTTCCGTGGCTATTACTACCAGGTGGCGTCCAAGCCGTTGCAGGGTGCTGCAGCCGACAAGGTGCTACCACATGGCCAAGGCTCGTGGGACACCCGCACCGTGCTCAGCAGCATCCGTCGCGACGACCAGGGCCGCCTGCTGCTCGGCAGCCTGGGCCGGGTCGACAACAAGCCGGCGTGGTTCGTGCGCAGCTGGGCAGACCGGATCCAGAGCCACTACTACCCCGAGTTGGGCAAGGTCGAGTGGGAAATGCACTGGACCGGCTGCATCGACTTCACCCCCGACCACCTGATGCGGCTGTTCGAGCCGGCGCCGGGGCTGGTGGCGGTGACCGGGTACAACGGGCGGGGTAATACTACCGGGACCGTGATTGGCCGGGCGTTTGCCGAGTTTTTGCTGAAGGGGGAGGCGGACAGCCTGCCGATTCCGTTCTCGCCGATGAAGGGCGTGAGTGCGCCCTCGCTGCGGACGGCGTTCTATGAGTCCGGGTTCTCGCTGTACCACGCGGGGCAATGTTTGAGAGTTGTGTTGTAAGTACTGGCCTCTTCGCGGGTAAACCCGCTCCTACAGGTACTGCGCAGCGTTCTGAGTGTGCGCGGTCTCTGTGGGAGCGGGTTTACCCGCGAAGGGGCCAGCACAGGCTTACTTGTGCAACCAGCTGAGGAAGCCGCCTTTCTTGATCGAAACCGGTTTTTGCAGCAACAACGACTCCCGGTTCTGCCGCCGGAACCGCTGCAACTTGCTCAACGCCGTCTGCACATCGCCGCGTTGCACCAGGCAGCTCTTCACCTGTTCCTTGTCGATCCGATACAGCACGCAACCGGTCAGCGTGCGGAACTCGGCCAGCGAGTCCTCCTCGTCGACGATCCCCTCGATCCCCAGCACCTCGCCTGGCCCCATGCGCCCGGCCTCGACCAGCTTGTCGCCATCGCGGATCGACGCCGAAACCACTCCGCTGCCAATCACCAGCAAATGATCGGAGTGCTCGCCCACCCCCAGGATCACCTGGTCCGCCAGGTATTCCACGGTCGTCATGCGCTGGCTCAGCGCATCGCGCTCTTCACTGCTCAGTGAGCGGAACACCCGCACCTCGTCCAGCACCTCGCGCTGGCGGCTGCGGGGTGGCATGGCCAGGTCGGCGTTCCACATCACCCCGCTGGCCTCCAGGTGGCGGTGGGCCAGGTCGAACAGCTGGTTGCGCGCGTCGCCCTTGGCGCCTGCATCGGCCACGAAACCACTGGCTTCGTACTCCACGGACTCCAGCGTCGAGGCTTTCACCGTCACCTTTGGTTTTGGCGTTGCAAGAATGGCACTCACGCCTTGCAAGGCCTTTTCCAGCGCATCGAACACCCGCTTGGGCCGCACCTTGGCCGGCACCACCACGCTGATCGACACCCCGTGTACATCGGCCGGGCGGCTGTGGTTGAGCAGCCGGGCCTTGGCCGCCACCGAGTTGGGGATCACCGCCAGGCTGCCGGTGCTGGTGAGCAGGCGGGTGGCGCGCCAGTCGATTTCCAGCACCTTGCCGTCGGTGCCGTCGATGGAGATCGAGTCGCCAATCTGATACGGCCGCGTGGTGTTCAGGATGATGCCACTGAATACGTCGGCCAGTGTGCTCTGCAGCGCCAGGCCGATGACGATGGCCATTACCCCCGACGTGGCCAGCAGGCCCTTCACCGGCAACTGCAATACATAGCCTGCGGCAGCGACCACGGCAGCCAGGAAGATCAGCGCGCCCAGCACATCCTGCAGCAAACGCCCGCCGTGGCTGCCACGGGCACCCAGCAACAGGCCGAACACCACCGTCACCGTGCGCGCACCGAACAGCCACCAGCCTATCGCCAGTACCGTGGCAATCAGGTTGCGCGAGACATCATCAGGCCAGGGTGGCGGTTGCAGCGGGCTCATGCCGGCGGCCACCAGCACCGAGCTGAACAGCAGGAACAGCACCAGCCGCGCGCCTATGCGCCAGGCCCGCTGCTGTAGAGGTATCAGTTGCCAGAGCACAAGGTCGAGCAGGATCAGGGCAGTGCCGAGCAGCAACGGGTATGACTGGATGAACGCCAGCATGGTGGTCTCGGGTAAGGGGAGGGCTGTGGGTAGTAATAGAGCAGGTTGGCCGGGCAGGCAATGGGGCCTGTGCCGGCCTCTTCGCGGCTAAAGCCGCTCCCACAGGTACTGCGCACGATTCAAATCCAGCGCAATCCCTGTGGGAGCGGCTTTAGCCGCGAAAGGGCCGGTACAGCCCACACAAAACCATCGTTCATAAAACAGAACGCTAGAGCCAAAAACTGCTATCTACCGCCAAAAAGGTCATGGTTTTAATCTTCTCCCATCAACGCGAAACACCCCACTTACTGAAAAAATCAAAACCCTTGGGAGCAACGACCATGACCAACTTCAAATACAACCGCCTGAACAAAGACGACGCCGCTGTCCTGCTGGTCGACCACCAGGCTGGCCTGCTGTCCCTGGTCCGTGACATCGAGCCGGACGCGTTCAAGAACAACGTGCTGGCCCTGGCCGACCTGGCCAAGTTCTTCAACCTGCCGACCATCCTCACCACCAGCTTCGAGCAAGGCCCCAACGGCCCGCTGGTACCAGAGCTGAAAGCCCTGTTCCCGGACGCCCCGTACATCGCCCGCCCAGGCCAGATCAACGCCTGGGACAACGAAGACTTCGTCAAGGCGGTGAAGGCCACCGGCAAGAAGCAACTGATCATCGCCGGCGTGGTGACTGAAGTGTGCGTAGCCTTCCCGGCGCTGTCGGCCCTGGAGGAAGACTTCGAAGTGTTCGTGGTCACTGATGCCTCCGGCACCTTCAACGCGATGACCCGCGACGCCGCCCACGACCGCATGAGCCAGGCCGGCGCACAACTGATGACCTGGTTCGGCGTGGCCTGTGAGCTGCACCGCGACTGGCGCAACGACATCGAAGGGCTGGCGGCGCTGTGCTCCAACCACATCCCGGACTACCGCAACCTGATCACCAGCTACAACGCTTTCAACGCCAACAAGTAAGCCTGATGCGCGGGCACCGCAAACCGGTGCCCGCCAAGGCAGCACACCTGTCCAATCCTGCGCCCGTCCGCCGTTGCACAGTGGATGCGGGCAAGCTCATCCCAAGGAACGCCGATGAACACCGCACCCCAAGACAACCGCAACGTGGTGACCCTGGTCATCCAGCACAAGGTTCGCGCCGCGTCGCTGGCGGCCTACGAAGCATGGCTCAAGCGCACGGTCAGCACCGCGCGCCGCCAGCCGGGGCACCTGGACGTCAACGTCATCCGCCCTGACGACGGCGGGCTGCATTTCACCACCGTGGTGCGCTTCGCCGATGCCAGCCTGCTGCAGGCCTGGGTCAACTCGGCCGAGCGCCAGACACTGGTCAGCGAAGTACTGCCGCTGCTCGAGGGCGGTGACCACACCCAGGTGCACGACGACCCGGAGTTCTGGTTCACCCCGCCGAGCACCAACGCAGCGCAACCGCCGCGCTGGAAGCAGGCGCTGCTGACCTATCTGGTGATCTGCCCGATGACCATGATCATTCCACACCTGCTGGCGCCGCTGTTTGCACGCTTCCCGCAGTTGGGGGGCGCGATCACCAGCAACCTGATCGTCAACCTGTTCGTCATCCTGCCCGTGGTGTTCTACATCATGCCTTGGGTAACCCGCCGCTGCGCCAACTGGCTGCGCGGCTGAGCCAGGCCTTTACCTCGACATTTTCAAGGAGATACCGACATGAGCACGTTCGTTACCCGCGATGGCACTTCGATCTACTTCAAGGACTGGGGCAGCGGCAAGCCTGTGCTGTTCAGCCACGGCTGGCCACTGGATGCCGACATGTGGGATTCGCAGATGGAATACCTGGCCAGCCGCGGCTACCGCGCCATCGCCTTCGACCGCCGTGGTTTCGGCCGTTCGAGCCAGCCGTGGAGCGGCTACGACTACGACACCTTCGCCGATGACATCGCCCAGCTGATCGAACACCTCGACCTGCGTGATGTGACCTTGGTGGGCTTCTCGATGGGTGGCGGTGACGTCAGCCGCTACATCGCCCGCCACGGCAGCGAGCGGGTGGCCGGGCTGGTGCTGCTGGGCGCGGTAACGCCGGTGTTCGGCAAGCGTGACGACAACCCTGAAGGTGTCGACCTGTCGGTGTTCGAGGGTATCCGCGCCGGCCTGCGTGCCGACCGCGCGCAGTTCATCGCCGATTTCGCCGCGCCGTTCTATGGCATCAACCATGGGCAGCAGGTGTCCCAGGGGGTGCAGACCCAGACCCTGAACATCGCGCTGATGGCGTCGATCAAGGGCACTTTGGATTGCGTGACCGCCTTCTCCGAAACCGACTTCCGTCCGGATATGGCCAAGGTCGATGTGCCGACTCTGGTGATCCACGGTGATGACGACCAGATCGTGCCGTTGGAGAGCACCGGCAAGCGGGCGGCGGAGCTGATTCGCGGGGCTGAGCTGAAGGTGTATGCGGGGGCGCCGCACGGGTTTGCGGTGACTCATGCACAGCAGCTGAATGAGGACTTGCTGGCATTCCTCCAGAAGTAATTGTGGGAGGCATTCGCGGGTAAACCCGCTCCCACAGGGGATACCACAGTCTTACAGGCCTGTGGTGTCCCTGTGGGAGCGGGTTCACCCGCGAAGAGGCCAGCCCAGGCAGCACAAATGCCGAACGGGGCTAACCTTCAACCACCCACCGCACATCCATCCAAGCCTTGCCCCTACACCAACCGGCATGCTCTGCAGTTGCGCCTGCCGCCGCCGCACCCAGAGACGGAGAACCCCATGTCCCAGGACCGCAACGACAAGACCCGTCGCCAGTTCCTCGCCACCAGCACCGTGCTCGGTGCCGCCGGCGCGCTCTGGTCCGCATTGCCTTTTACCGGTTCCGCTTACGCATCCACCCAAGGAGGTTCCATGACCGCCGACCTGATCCTGTTCAACGGCAAACTGCACACCGTTGATCGTGAAAAGCCCACCGCGACCGCCGTCGCCATCAAGGATGGCCGTTTCATCGCCGTGGGCAACGACGCTGAGGCCATGGCCCACAAGGGCGCCACCACGCAGATCATCGACCTCAAGCAGCGCACGGTCATCCCCGGCCTGAACGACTCGCACCTGCACCTGATCCGGGGTGGCCTGAACTACAACCTGGAACTGCGCTGGGAGGGCGTGCCTTCGGTGGCCGATGCCCTACGCATGCTCAAGGACCAGGCTGCACGTACGCCCACCCCGCAGTGGGTGCGCGTGGTCGGTGGCTGGAACGAGTTCCAGTTCGCCGAAAAACGCATGCCCACCCTGGAAGAAATCAACCAGGCCGCGCCGGACACCCCGGTATTCCTGCTGCACCTGTATGACCGTGCATTGCTCAACCGCGCCGCACTCAAGGCTGTCGGCTACACCAAGGACACCCCCAACCCGCCGGGCGGCGAGATCCAGCGCGACAAGTTCGGCAACCCGACCGGCATGCTCATCGCCCGCCCCAACGCGATGATCCTCTACGCCACCCTGGCCAAAGGGCCGAAACTGCCGCTGGAATACCAGGTCAACTCCACCCGCCAGTTCATGCGCGAGCTCAACCGCCTGGGCCTGACCAGTGCCATCGATGCCGGCGGCGGCTACCAGAACTACCCGGACGACTATCAGGTGATCCAGGAGCTGGCCGACAACAACCAGCTGACCGTGCGCATTGCCTACAACCTGTTCACCCAGAAGCCCAAGGAAGAGCTGGACGACTTCCGCAAGTGGACCTCCAGCGTGAAGCTGCACAGCGGCACCGACTTCCTGCGCCACAACGGCGCCGGTGAAATGCTGGTGTTCTCTGCCGCCGACTTCGAGGACTTCCTCGAACCGCGTCCGGACCTGCCGCAGACCATGGAGCAAGAGCTGGAACCGGTGGTGCGTCATCTGGTCGAGCAGCGCTGGCCGTTCCGCCTGCACGCCACCTACAACGAATCGATCACGCGCATGCTCGACGTGTTCGAGAAGGTCAACCGCGACATCCCGTTCAATGGCCTGCCGTGGTTCTTCGACCACGCCGAAACCATCACCCCGCAGAACATCGAGCGCGTGCGTGCGCTGGGCGGCGGTATCGCCATCCAGGACCGCATGGCCTTCCAGGGTGAGTACTTCGTCGACCGCTACGGCGCCAAGGCTGCCGAGCAGACCCCGCCGATCAAGCGCATGCTCGACATGGGCGTGCCGGTGGGTGCCGGTACCGATGCCACCCGCGTGTCCAGCTACAACCCGTGGACCTCGCTGTACTGGTTGGTCAGCGGCAAGACCGTCGGCGGCATGGAGTTGTACCCGGAAGGTCTCAGCCGTGACACGGCGCTGCAACTGTTCACCCAGGGCAGCGCCTGGTTCTCCAGCGAGCAGGGCAAGAAGGGCCAGATCAAGGTGGGCCAGCTGGCCGACCTGGCGGCGCTGTCGCTGGACTTCTTCAGTGTCGATGAAGAAGCGATCAAGGGTATCGAGTCGGTGCTGACCGTGGTCGATGGCAAGGTAGTGTATGGCGCGGCGGAATTCGACAAGCTCGGCCCGCCCCAGGTGCCGGTGCTGCCGGAGTGGTCGCCGGTGACCAAGGTGCCGGGCCACTGGCGCGTGGGCACGCCGTCGCTGGCAGCCGCCGTGCACCAATGCAGCGGGCCATGCGGGGTGCATGCGCACAGCCATGAAAAGGCGCGGCATTCGAGCGTGCCGGTGAATGACTACCAAGGCTTCTGGGGCGCGCTGGGTTGCTCGTGCTTCGCGTTCTAAGCTGAGCTGATGAAAAGGGGGGCCAGTTATTGGCCCCCTTTTTTGTTCCTTCTGTGCTGGCCTCTTCGCGGGCTCGCCCGCTCCCACAGGTACACCACAGCCCTCAGGCTCTGTGCGATCCCTGTGGGAGCGGGCGAGCCCGCGAAGAGGCCGGAAAGGCCAACATCAATGGTGAGCCTTGTGCTCCCCACCCGCCAACAGATGCCGAATCTTCACCTCAACCCCATCGGTCTGCAGCATCCGCACCCGCGCCTCGATCTTCAGCTCACCCCGGGTTACCCGGTGGTGATGCCGCAAATGCTCCAGCCACGACTCCTCGAAGAAAAACTCCAGCCACACCGCCGGGTCCGCACTGTCGCGCATCAACCCCCACGACAATGCGCCATTGCGCTTGCGCATCGCCTCCAGCTCTCGCGCTGCCTGCTGGAACGCCTCGGCCTTGGCCGGGGCGACGTGGTACTCCACGGTGACCATCACCGGCCCGCTTTCCTTGTCCATGTCGTCGCTCAGCAGCGGCACCGGCCAATGCAGTGACGGCGTCAGCTCCTCGGCTGCGGTTTCCGGCAGCGTCACCTTGCAGGTCAGCAGCGTGCCCAGCGCCAGGCCACCTGCAGCCAGCAGCAGGCTCGAGGTGATCGTTGCATGGCTGGCCAGCGTGCCCCACAGCAACCCGCCGCAGGCCATGGCACCAAAGAAGATCAGGATGTACACCGACAACGCCCGCGCCCGCACCCAGGCCGGCACAGAGGTCTGCGCCGCCACCTGCAGGTTGGACAGCACGGCAATCCACGCCGCGCCGCTGAGCAGCATTGCCGGCAGTAGCACGTAGAAGTTGCGCACCAGCGCCAGGGCCAGCAGGAACAGGGCATACAGCAGGCTGGCGAGCAGCACCAGGCGGTCGCGGCTGATGCGTTCGCGCAGGCGTGGCAGCAAGGTGGCGCCGGCCACCGCGCCGATGCCGATGGCCGCCAGCAGCACGCCGAAATCGGCGGCGGTGCCGTGCATCTCGCCACGCACGATCAACGGCAGCAGCGAGGTGCCGGCGCTGGCACAGAAAAAGAACGCCAAGGCGCGCAACATCACCGCCTGCAAGGGTTTGGCACTGCGCGCGAAACGCAGCCCGGTGCGCATGGCGCCGACGAAACGCTCGGCTGGCAGCAGCGGCTCCTTCACCTCGCGCTTCCACAGGAACAGCACAAGGATCACCCCGGCGAACGAGATGGCATTCAGAGCGAAGGTCAGCCATGGGCCAACCATGCTCACCACCACGCCCGCCAGGGCCGGGCCAATGGCGCGCGACACGTTGATACCGACACTGGAAAGCGCCACCGCATTGGCCAGGTCGTCCTTGCCCACCAGTTCCGGTGTCAGCGCGCTCCAGGCCGGCATCATCAGTGCCGTGCCGATGCCCAGCGCCAGGGTCAGCACCAGCAGCAGGGTGACGTTCATCAGCCCGAGCAGGGTCAGGGCCGCCAGCGCCACTGCCACCGCGGACATCCACAGTTGCACCAGCAACAGGTAGCGGCGCTTGTCGACGATATCCGCAGCCGCACCGGCCGGCAGGGCAAGGAAGAACATCGGTAGCGAGCCGGCTACCTGGATCAGGGCCACATGCAACGGGCTGGCCGACAGCGTGGTCATCAGCCAGCCGGCGCCCACCTCGTGCATCCATGTGCCGATGTTGGAGGCGATGGTGGCAATCCACAGCATGCGGAAGGTGGTGTTGCGCAATGGGCTCCAGGCGCCTGAAGGGGACGTGCTCATGTCAGAAGCTGCCTTTGAGGGGGTATTCGATGATCAGGTAGATCCGGTCGATATCATCGCCGGCCTGGGCCTGGTTGGCGCGGTGGCTGACGTGGGAAAACGCCAGGCTCAGGTCCTTGGCGGCGCCCGACTGCACCACGTATTTCAGGTCGATGTCGCGCTCCCAGTGCTTGCCGCCGTCGCCGTACTGGCCCACATAGGCGCCGTCCGCCGGGGCATGGCTGCCGTCGATGCCACGGCCGCTGACGTAGCGGCCCATCAGGCTCAGGCCGGGGGCGCCGAGGGTGGCGAAGTTGAGGTCGTAGCGCAGTTGCCACGAGCGCTCGCCGGGGCCGTTGAAGTCGGCGTACTTGATCGAGTTGGCCAGGTAGATGGAGTCGCCGCCGACGAAGTCGAACGGGGTGTCGCCCTCGACCTTCTGGTAGGCCAGGCTCAGCGCCTGGGCGCCGAAGCTATACCTGGCCAGCAGGCTGTAGGCGAGGGTATCGATTGCCCCGGCACTGGCATTGCCGGTGTCGCGCGTCTTGTACAGGTTGCCGTCCAGGCGCCAGTTGCCCTCGGCCAGGTTCAGGTTGAGGTAGGCCTGGCGCCAGGTATCCTCCAGCTGGCCAGCGTACAGCGCGCCACCGAATGGCCCGTCGGGAGCGAACGCGGCACCGGCCAGGCTGATGGCGCGCTTGTCGGTGGTAGCGCCGTAGCCGCTGAAATCATCATGGCTGGAGCTGTTGTCCTGGTTGTTGAAGGCAGTGAAGCGCCCGGCCTGCAGGCGCCAGTCGGGCAGGTCGGTGTTGTCCAGGAGCCAGCCGGTGGCGTATTCCGGGTGCAGGCGTTTGTCGCTGGTGTCGAACACCGGGGTTTCCACGGTCATTTCGCCGTAGCGTAGTTGGGTGTTGCCCAGGCGCAGCTTGAGTGCGGCGCCGGCGCTTGAGTAGTCGGACTCGGAGCGGCCATCGCTGTCGCGCGGCAGCAGACCAGTGCCGGCATGGCCGCGGCCGCCGTCGAGCTTGAGGCCGAGAAAGCCATGGGCATCGATGCCGACGCCGAGCGTGCCCTCGGTGAAGCCGGAGCGGACTTCGCCAATGAAGCCTTGGGCCCACTCCTGGCGGTAGTTCTGGCCGCTGCCGGAGGGCGAGCGGAAGTCGCTGTGCAGGAAGTAGTTGCGGCTGAGCAGTGACCAGCCGGGTTCGTCAGCCTGGCTGAGCGCCGGGTACAGGGCGAGGGTGGCGAGCAGGGCGCGGCCTGGTCCGGGGGTGGCGCGGATCATGGGGGCTCCAGGGGGGATGATCCGGGATTGTGGATGAAGGATAGGCAAGGGGGCTTGTATGTGTGTGCTCTGGCTGGTTTTGCCTGTGCCGGCCTCTTCGCGGGCATGCCCGCTCCCACAGGTACTGCACAAGCCTTGGGGCTAGTGGTGATCCTGTGGGAGCGGGCAAGCCCGCGAAAGGGCCGGCACAGGCGGCAACCGGCTCAAGCCATGTCGCTGATCGCAAACTCCTCGGCCAGATGATCGATCAGCGCCCGCACCGACGGCAGCAAGCCCCGCCGCGACGGGAAGATTGCGTGCACGATGCCGCAACGCGGGTGCCAGTCCGGCAACAACTCCACCAGCCGCCCCGCCGCCAGGTCCTCACGCACCGCCACCCGCGGCAGGTGCGCAATACCCACCCCCGCCACCACGAAATGGCGCAGGGCAAACAGGTCGTCCGTCACCATGCGCGGTGTATGCGGGATGACGATGCTGCGGCTGCTGTCCTCACCCTGGAACAGCTCCCACTGGTATTCGCGCTGGGCACTGCCCCAATGCACGCTGGGCAGCGTGCCCAGCAGCTGTGGGTCAAACCCCTTGGGCAGTTGCTCCAGGTACTGCGGCTGGCCGACCAGGCACTGGGTACTGTTGCTCAGTACCTTCATCACCATGTCGGTATTCTCCAGCGGCGGAAAGCGCACCCGCAGGGCGATGTCGAAACCTTCGTGCAGCAGGTCGACACGGCGGTTGGTGCTCTCGATGAACAGCTCCACCTGCGGGTACTTGAGCATGTAGCGGGTCAGCATCGGCCCGACCCAGGAATTGAGCAGGGTGGTCGGGCAACTGATGCGCACCAGGCCGCGCGGCTCGCTGCGGTTGCGCTCGATGATCTCTGCCGCACCCTCGGCTTCCACGCGCATGGCCAGGCAGCGGTTGTAGTAGGCCTGGCCAATCTCGGTGAGCGAGCAGTGACGGCTGGTGCGATGCAGCAGACGCACGCCCAGGCGGTCTTCGAGGTCGGCGATGCGCCGGCTGAGCTTCGATTTGGGCATGTCCAGCGCCCGGCCAGCCGGGGCGAAGCCACCGTGCTCGACTACCTGGGTGAAGTAGTAGAGGGAGTTGAGGTCTTCCAATGATCGGTCTCCAGGTACTTGGTTGCCTGTGCCGGCCCTTTCGCGGCTAAAGCCGCTCCCACAGGTACTGCACAGGGCTCAAGCCCGGCGCCATCCCTGTGGGAGCGGCTTTAGCCGCGAAGAGGCCGGCACAGCCCCTGCAAATCTATCGTTCATAAATCAGAACGCTAAAGCCAAATTCTGCTATCTACCGCCACAAAGGTGATGATTTTAATCTGTGCCCATCAACGCGAAACACCCCCGAATGCTGAAAAATTCATAACCCTCAGGAGCACAGACCATGAGCAAATTCACCTACAACCGCCTGAACAAAGACGACGCCGCTGTCCTGCTGGTCGACCACCAGGCTGGCCTGCTGTCCCTGGTCCGTGACATCGAGCCGGACGCGTTCAAGAACAACGTGCTGGCCCTGGCCGACCTGGCCAAGTTCTTCAACCTGCCGACCATCCTCACCACCAGCTTCGAGCAAGGCCCCAACGGCCCGCTGGTACCAGAGCTGAAAGCCCTGTTCCCGGACGCCCCGTACATCGCCCGCCCAGGCCAGATCAACGCCTGGGACAACGAAGACTTCGTCAAGGCGGTGAAGGCCACTGGCAAGAAGCAGCTGATCATTGCCGGTGTAGTGACTGAGGTCTGTGTAGCGTTCCCGGCACTGTCGGCCCTGGAAGAAGAGTTCGAAGTGTTCGTGGTGACCGATGCTTCCGGCACCTTCAACGAAATGACCCGCGATGCTGCCCATGACCGCATGAGCCGCGCTGGCGCGCAAATGATGACCTGGTTCGGCGTGGCCTGTGAGTTGCACCGCGACTGGCGCAACGACATCGAAGGGCTGGCGGCGCTGTGCTCCAACCACATTCCGGATTATCGCAACCTGATTACCAGCTACAACGCGCTGACTGCGGGTAAGTAACAGCCCGTTAGTTGAATGCAAAAAGGCCGGCTTCCTCTATAGGGCGCCGGCCTTTTGTGTTTGCTGTGCCTGCCTCTTCGCGGGCTTGCCCGCTCCCACAGGAGTACCACAGGCTCTGACACTGTGCAGTACCTGTGGGAGCGGGCAAGCCCGCGAAGGGGCCGGAACAGACAACATCAATTCATGGGCTGCGACTCAATCCCATCCAGCAATGCCTCAACCAATCCTTCTGCCATTTCGAGCGCATTCAGGTTGCTCCAGAACAGGCTCTTGCCGGTTTCATCCAGGTGTTCCAGGGCTTTGTAGCCACAGTCGTAGGCGCCGCGCAGGTACTGGGCGACATGCACCAGGGCGTCGTGGGCAGAGACGCCCGGGTTTACTGTGAACAAAGGTGGATGGCCGGCATCGCAGCGGCTGAAAGCGCGCTCTTTGGTGTCGGGAAGAGGTGGATTGGGGACAATTTTTTTCATAGCCAAACTCCGATAGAGGTTGGCCGGCACCATCCGTTTCCACGCGAAGGGTGGCGGCTGCACGCGGGGTGGAAAGCCAGGCTATCGGAACCCCGGCAGGCCATTCGGCCTCCCGCGCGCAGCTGCCATGACAACAGCTATTCCGATTTACCTGCCGGGTTTCCACACCCGATCGCTGAACCGACAGCGACCCGGCAAGCCTAGAGAGCAGGCTTTCCCCGGACAATCAGACGGGCTTCGACAAGGTGCGTAGGATAATTCGTCAGATGGTGTGGCTGAGTAGGAAATGGCTCGCAACGAAGTAGGATGCTGCTGATATTTTTGTGCACTGGGTCCGCTGCGCGGCCCTTCGCGGGCACGCCCGCTCCCACAGGAAGAGCGCAAGCCTGGCAAGCGGTGCAGTACGTGTGGGAGCGGGCGTGCCCGCGAAGGGCCGCGCAGCGGACCCAGACAATCTCAAGCCAAAAATACAAAAGAGGGCCTGAGCCCTCTTCCTGAATCGATGCGCCAACCCTCAATCCGCATCCGAATCAAACAACCGCTCCAATTCCGCCCGGGCCTCCTTGGCCGTCTGCATCACCTTGGCCCGGTCATCACGCACCTGCCCCTGGGCGACCAGCACTTCTTCGTCATGCTGGGTAAACCGCGCAATCCGGTCCGCCGCCTGCGCCTCGCTCAACCCCAACCCCACCAATGCCCGGCGGGTCATCTCCAGGCTGGAGTAGAACGTCTCGCGAATCGGCTCGGCGCCGACATCCGCCAACTTGTGCACATGCTGGCGGTTACGTGCGCGGGCCAGCACTTTCAGGTGTGGGTACAGGCGTTTCACCCGTTCCGCGGTGTGAATGGCAGCTTCCGGGTCATCGATGGTGATGATGAAGTATTCCGCCTCGCCCACCTTGGCCGCATGCAGCACTTCCGGGCGCAGCGGGTCGCCGTAGAACACGGGGACCTGTTCGAACATACGGGTCATCTCGATGGTGTCCACCGAGGTTTCCAGGGCAATGAACGGAATCTTCTGTGCCCGCAGGATGCGTGCGACGATCTGGCCCATGCGGCCCATGCCGACGATCACCACCCGAGGCGTGTCAGTCTGGATCTGCTTGTAATGCTCCGGCACTTCACGCACCGGTTGCGGGCGCTTGAGGGCGTGGGCGCAGCCAATCATCAGCAGCGGGGTAATGGCCATCGACAGGGTGATGGTCATCAGCAGCAGGTCGTAGGTCTGGGTGTCGAACAGGCCCTGGTCCTTGCCCAGCTTGAACACCACGAAGGCGAATTCGCCACCGGCAGCCAGCACCATGCCCAGGCGCAGTGCGCTGGCACTGTTCAAGCCACCGGCCAGGCGCCCGACGCCGATCAGCAGTACCAGCTTCACGGCCACCAGCAGCAGGGTCAGGCCCAGCAGCACCAAAGGCATTTCCAGCAGCAGGCGCAGGTTGGCGCCCATGCCGACGCTGATGAAGAACAGCCCCAGCAGCAGGCCCTTGAACGGTTCGATCTGCGATTCCAGCTCGTGGCGGTATTCCGAGTCGGCCAGCAGCAGGCCGGCGAGGAACGCACCCAGGGCCATGGATATACCGGCTTCTTCCATCAACCAGGCGGTGCCAATCACCACCAGCAGTGCGGTGGCGGTGGACACTTCCGGCAAGCCGGTGCGGGCCACGGTGCGGAACACCGGGCGCAGCAGATAGCGGCCACCGACGATGACCACGGCAATGCTGGCGAACACCTTCAGGCCGTGTTGCAGGCTGTCGCCGTGGCTGGTGTCCGGGCCGCTGGCGGCCAGTAGCGGAACCAGGGCGATCAGCGGGATTGCGGCGATGTCCTGGAACAACAGGATGGCGAACGCCAGACGGCCATGGGGCGCGTTGAGCTGCTTGCTTTCGGCCAGGCTCTGCAGGCCGAGGGCGGTGGACGACAGCGCCAGGCCGAGGCCGAGCACGACGGCCGCCGGCAACGACTGGCCGAAGCCGAACAGGGCGATGGCACCGATCACCGCGCCGGTCAGCAAAACCTGGGCGGTGCCGACGCCGAACACGGACTTGCGCATCAGCCACAAGCGCTTGGGCGACAGCTCCAGGCCAATGATGAACAGCAGCAGGACCACGCCCAGCTCGGAAATGTGCGCCACGCTTTCGGTGTCGCGGATCAGGCCCAGTGCCTGCGGGCCAATGATTACGCCAGCAAGCAGGTAGCCGAGCACGGCCCCCAGTTGCAGGCGCTTGGCCAGGGGGACGGCGAGGACAGCGGCAAGCAGGAAGATCACCGCGGTTTGCAGAAGGCTGCCTTCGTGTGGCATGGGCTCGTACTCCATGAGCTGCCGGGGCAGCGTCAGATCAGTTTGGCGGACAATTCTGGTGAATGTGGGGGTGCCAGACAATCTGCTGCGAGGAAGACACATTGTCCTGAATCAGGTGACAGTCGTGCTGGCCTCTTAGCGGGTGAACCCGCTCCCACAGGTACAGCGGTGTCTTCAAGCCTGCCCAACACCTGTGGGAGCGGGTTCACCCGCGAAGAGGCCGGCACAGGAAATCTGCATACTCAACTGCCACCAAACTGCGCCCGATACTGCGCCGGCGTCATGCCAATCCGCTCGCAGAACACCTTGCGCAAATGCCGGTCACTGCCAAACCCGCACTGCGCCGCCACTACCTTCAACGGAAGGTCGGTGCCTTCCAGCAGCTTGCGCGCCCTGTCGATCCGCGCATTCTGCACGTACTGCAGCGGCGTGATCCCCACCTCGCGCTGAAAGGTACGGGCAAAGTTGCGCCCGCTCATGGCCACCAGGTCGGCCATTTTCTGCACGGTGAAGGCTTGCTCGATATGGTCGACGATGTACGCCTGCACCCGGGCAATCGGCGAATCATCCCGCGGTATAGCCGCCAGCAGTGGCCCGTAAGGTGTTTGCCCGCCCTGGCGATGGCGGGCGACCAGCAGCACCTTGGCCACTTCCAGGGCCAGTTCCTTGCCGTGGTCCTCGGCAACCACCGCCAGTGCCAGGTCGATGCCAGCGGTGATGCCGCCCGAGGTAATCAGGCAGCGATCGATCACGTAGATCTGCTCGGTCTCGACCTTGGCCTCGGGGAACGCCTGTGCCAGGCGCTCCACGTAGTTCCAGTGGGTGGTGCAGCGATAGCCGTCCAGCAGCCCGGCCCTGCCCAGCAGGAATACCCCGGTGCAGATGGCGCCGAAGCGTTTGGCCCGGCGCACGGCCTGGGGCAGCCAACGCTCGATGCCTGGCAGGGCGATGTCATAGGCCCCTGGGCCGCCTGGCATCAGCAACAGGTCGACCGCTTCCGGCAAGTCCTCCAGGCGCAGGTCGGCTACCACTTTCAGTCCGCATGAGCCGCGCACCGCCGTTTGCCCCTCGGCCAGGGTCAGCAAACGGTATTGCCGCTCGGCAGGCAAGAACCGGTTGGCGATGGCGAAGGCATCCATGGGGCCGGTGACATCCAGCAACAGCACGTCATTGAACAGCACCATGGCCACGGTGCGGTGGGCGGATTTTTCCTGCATGGCTCTTTTGCCTTGAATGCCGGCCGCCATTAGCGGCCTGAAGCTGAATACGAAATGCATCTTAGGGTATCGGCAAAACGGCCAGGGCCAGCAGTGCACAATTAACAACTATTCAGGCTTGGCTCAGGACTTTGTCATGTGCCGGGGGCGAGACTTTCTGCATTGAACAGGAGAGTCGCCATGCACCCCGGGAAGCCCCAAGCGCCGCAGCAAACCGTCGGCGCACTGACGCCTGCGCGGTTGCGCAGGGCCAAGGAACTGATGTTGCACAGCCCGTTGTCGATCATCGAAATCGCCGGGGTATGCAACCTCACCCGCAGCCACTTCTCCCGCGCGTTCAAGGTCAACACCGGCCTCTCGCCCCAGGCCTGGCGCCTGCTGGCGCGCATGGAAAAGGCCAAGCGCCTGCTTGCCACCGAGGCGCCGATCACCCACGTGAGCCTGGAATGCGGCTTCTGCGATCAGGCCCATTTCACCCGTGCCTTCAGCCGCCTGGTCGGCCAGCCGCCCAAGGCCTGGCGTCAGGCGCAGGTCCACCCTTAAGCCGAACCTATCCGCCGGTATAGCCCCTTGTAGACAGTGCCGGCCCGTTTTCCCAACCCAAGGAGTCACCCCGATGAGCCAACCCGATTACAAGCGCCTGAACAAAGACGACGCAGTGGTGCTGCTGGTCGACCACCAGACCGGCCTGATCTCGCTAGTGCAGGACTTCTCGCCCAACGAGTTCAAGAACAACGTGCTGGCCCTGGGCGATCTGGCCAAGTTCTTCGGCCTGCCGACCATCCTCACCACCAGCTTCGAGCAAGGCCCGAACGGCCCGTTGGTGCCCGAGCTGAAAGAGATGTTCCCGGATGCGCCCTACATTGCCCGCCCTGGCCAGATCAACGCCTGGGACAACGAAGACTTCGTCAAGGCGATCAAGGCCACTGGCCGCAAGCAGCTGATCATCGCCGGCGTGGTGACCGATGTGTGCGTGGCGTTCCCGACCCTGTCGGCGCTGGCAGAAGGTTTTGAAGTGTTCGTGGTGACCGATGCTTCGGGCACCTTCAACGAAACCGTGCAGCAGGCTGCCTGGGTGCGCATGACCCAGGCGGGTGCACAGATGATGAACTGGTTCTCGGTGGCCTGTGAGCTGCACCGCGACTGGCGCAACGACATCGAAGGGCTGGGTAACCTGCTGTCGCAGCGCATTCCCAACTACCGCAACCTGATGAACAGCTATGCGGCCTTGAGCGCCCGTTGATGTGAACCTGTACCGGCCTCTTCGCGGGCACGCCCGCTCCCACAGGGATAGCGCACAGCTTGAGAGCTGCACGGTTTCTGTGGGAGCGGGCGTGCCCGCGAAGAGGCCGGTACAGGCTAAGAATGATTCACAGGTAGAGTGAGGCGAATCCGGCACCCGCCCAGCTCCGACACCAATGCCTGCAACTCCCCACCATGAGCCTGCACCACCGAGCTGCAGATTGCCAAACCCATCCCCATGCCGCCGATCTTGGTGGTATGAAACGCATCGAACACCCGCTCACGCTCATCCGCAGCTATCCCCGGCCCGTTGTCGTCCACGCACACCTCCACATCATCCCCGACCACCGCCAACGCAATGCGCAGCACCCCATCGCTGCGATACCCCGCCAGCGCCTCCAGGCCATTGGTAATCAGGTTGAACACCAACTGCTGCAACTGCACCGGGTCGGCCATCACGCTCACCCCTGCCTGCAACCGCGTCTGCACGTCCACCGTGCCCTTGGCGGCATCGGCCGAGGTCAGGCGCACCACTTCGCGGATCAGTTCGTCCAGCTTCACCGCCTTGAGTTGCATTGGTGACTGCTTGGCCAGTGAGCGCAGCGCACGCACGATATTGGCGGCCCGTTCGCTGTCGTTGCGGATGTCCTCCAGACCGGCAATCGCCTCTTCCAGGTCGGGCTTGGCGCGCTTCAGCCAGCGCAGGCTGGCAGCGGCATTGGAAGCGATGCCCAGCAGCGGCTGGCTGATCTCGTGGGCGATGGACGCCGACAGCTCGTTCATCACCTGCAGTTGCGCGGCGCGCGCCAACTCCGCGCGAGAGCGGCGCAACTCGGCCTCCATCTGGGCGCGGGTCTGGTTGTCTTCGGCCAGGCGCGTGTAGAACTTGGCAGTCTGCAGCGACACTGCCGCCTGCGAGGCGAGAATTTCCAGCATGGCCAGGCGCTGGCCACCGAACAGGTTCGGCACCAGGCGGTTTTCCAGGTACACCAGGCCGATCAGCACGCCCTGGATCACCAGCGGCAGGCATAGCACCGAACGGGCGTTGCGCGCCTGCAGCTGCTCGCGGAAGGCCTCGGGGCAATCGCGCTGGGCATCATTGAGCACCAGCGGCTTCTTGGTGCGCATGGTGGCGTTGACGATCGACAGCGGCGCCTGGGTCATGAACTTCTGGCAGTCGTCCATGCTTACGTGCAGCCCGCCGTCGTCGATGTGGGCGAGGGCAGCCATCTGGAATTCGGCGCCGCTGACGATCAACAGTGCACCATGATCGGCGCCGGAGTGCTGGGTCAGGTGGCCCATCAGGGTTTCGATCAGGCCTTCAAGCAGCACTTCCTCGGACAGTGCCCGTGCTGCTTCGATGCCGACTTCCAGGTCGAGCTTGGCCTGGTGGGTGGCGCGGTAGGTTTCCTGGATCGGCTGGGTGCGCAGGAACGGGTGCAAAGCCTCCAGCTGGTGCACCTTGCCGGTCGCGCCCCAGATATGGAAACAGTCACGGGCAATACGCAGGTGCAGGTTGGCGCCGGAGATCAGGCCGCTGGGGATGCACACCTCGGCCAGCTGTTCGTGGGCCAGCGCCTGCTCGTGGATGAAACCGGCGGCGGTGGCGGCGATCTGTGCCTGGTCGAAGCAGCGGATGGCGGCCAGGCCGTCGCCCTCGAGCTTGGCGATCACGCCTTCGATCAGCAACAGCTTGTTGCGGAAGGTGGCCGGGTTGAAGCTGGCCCAGCGGTCGAAGCGCTCGCGCAGGGCCTGCAGCTCGCGCAGCTTGTCGGCCAGGCTGCCAGCGGCCTCGGGGCTGCCCAGGGCCAGGCCGCGGAACAGGTGATAGTCGGCCAGGTTGATGTGCGCCGGTGCCGCCCAGGTATTGTCTCCGGCCAGTGCCAGGTTGCGCATGGCCTGCGGGATGTTGCCCAGGTAGAAGGCGCTCATGCCGGCCAGCAGGTACTGGAAGAACCGCGTGGTGGGCGATTTCGAGACTGCGCCCGCGGCCGGGCAGGGCGTGCCGCTCAAGTTGGCGATGAATGCTTGCTGGGCCTGCAGGATCTGCTCGATATCGCGGTAGCCATGGCGGCGTACGGTGGCCTGGCCTTGCGCCACTTCCTCGACCACGTCCGGCAGGCAGCGGCCCATGAACAGCGAGTCGGAAACCAGGTGGTTGCAGGCATAGCAGCTCATCGCCAGGTCGCCGCTCAGGCGCACCGAGTCGACCGCGTCCAACGCGGTGCGGCGGGCGAACTCCATGGGCGAGGTCCAGGCGCTGACCTGGTCCAGGGCCAGTAGCGCGCTGGTCAGGTCGGCCTCGAAACCGTGCCGCTCGATCAGCTTGAGCGCGGCCAGGCAACAGGCATGGCCGTCATGGTAGGCGCCGAAATGCTCGGCAATCATCACCCCGTACCAGGCCATGCCGTAGGTGCTGCCCGGGGCAGCGCCGTGCAGCAGCGACAGCTCCATGAGCTTGGCCAGGTGCAGGAAGCAGATGTCGTCCTTTACGAAAAACGATGATGACAGGGTGGCCAGCAGGCTGATCGCAACCGTCACTTCCTCCGAATCGGTGCACGGCAGCGACTCCAGGCAGTGCCGGCCTTTCTGTTCGACCAGAGCCTGTACCCGGGCATGACTGGCTTCGATCTGTTGCCAGTCACCCCCCCGCACCGGGCTTGTACCCAGCAAGTCCAGGCCGGAGAGGGCGCTGTCGATGGCCGCCTGATAGTCGCCGCGCAAGGTGTAAAGCAGAGCCTGCAGCCGGCACACCCGCGCCTGGTCCAGCGTCGAGCGTGCGCGCTGGCGGCATTCAGTGATGCGGGCCTCGGCCGCGATCATTCGCGACAGTTGCATGTCGCACTCCGTCGCCATGCAGGCGATGGCAAAGCCATGCGTGGCGCGGCTTTCCAACGTGGCGCCGTGGTGCAGCAACTGCTCGGCCGTATGCAGGTAGCCAGCGGCCTGCTCGAAGGCGCCGTCGTCGCGGGCGCGTGATGCTGCTTCGCGTAAAAGCTGCAGGAACGCTTCGCAGTCGTCCGCTGCAAACCCGTATGGGCTGGCGCGTTGCAGCTGGTTGGCGAGCTCGAACAGCACCTCGTGCAAGTCATCTTGCCAGGCGTGGCGCATGGCCAGGGCAATATGTGCATGCAGCGAGGCACGCTCGCACTCGGGCGTGAGAGCGTACGCGGCCTCCATCACCCGCTCGTGGGCGAAGCCCAGGCCGTTCTGGCCCGGTTGCAGGAAACCCGCGCCAATCAAGGCTTTCAACGGTTCGCCGGGCACTTTGGCGAGGACTTGGTGAAGCAGGCGTTCATCGCAGCGGCTGCCCGCAGCGCCAGCCACCCGCAGCAGGTCGCGCTGCGGCGCCGGCAGGCGCGCCAGGCGTTGGATCAGCAGGTCGGCGACATTGTCGGAATAGCGGTGGCGGGCCACGGCCTGCAGGCACCATGACCAGCGCATGGCCTGGGTGTCGAAAGTGAACAGCTGGTCCTCGACCATGGCCCGGAGGATCTGATTGATGAAGAACGGGTTGCCCGCCGTCTTGCCGTGCACCAGTTCGGCCACTTGCAATGCGTCCTCGGGGCCGACGTGGTAGCGCTCGCCGATCAGCTCGGTCACCGCGCCCACGTCCAGGGGCCGCAGGTTCAGCGTGGTGCTGCGCACCGTTGCTGGTAGGGCAAGGGGTGTACTGCCGGCTGGCGCATCATTGCGCCGGGCGAAGATCAGCAACAGGTTGCCGGGTGCGTGAGCCAGCAGTTGCGCCAGCAGCTGCTGGCTGGCGTCGTCGGCCCACTGCAGGTCATCGAAGAACAGCACCAGCGGCTGGCCGGGGCGGCTGAAAACCTGCAGGAATTCGACGATCGCCCGCAGCTCCTTCTGCAGCGCCAGGCGCGTGGGCTTGGCTGGCAGTTCGGGCAGGGGGCCGAGGATCAGTTGCAGGTCTGGCGCCAGCTTGCCCAGCAGCCGGCCGTGGCCTTTGATGCGGCGCAGGATCTCGCGGCGCAGGGTGTCGAGGTCCTGGCTGTTCTTGGCCAGCAACTGGGTGGTCAGCGCGCCGAGAATTTCGACCCAGGGCGCGTAGGACACGGCCTGGGCAACGCTGTTGCACTTGCCGATGGCCCAGTAGCCTTTGGCGTTGGCCTTGAGAGCTGCCTCGACCAGGCTCGACTTGCCCATGCCGGCGGCGCCGTTGATAAACAGGGCATGTGGATTGCTGTCGCGGTGCAGGGCCTTGAGCAGCAGGGCAATGGCTTTCTGTTCGGCGCAGCGGCCATACAGGCGTGCGTGGCTGGGCGTGACCGGGTCGGCACAGCCTGGTTCGAAGTCTTCCATCGTCTTGCTGGCAGCCCACTGCCGCTGACAGTGGGCCAGGTCCACCGCCAGGGCGCGGGCACTCTGGTAGCGGGCATCCGGCTCTTTGGCCAAGGCCTTGGCCAGGATCCGGCTGAGGGGTTGCGGCACATTGCTGTCCACTTCGCAGGCCGCTCGCGGCTGCACACCGGCATGCAACTGGCGCCAGTGCTGGGTGTCGCGCCCGGCCAGCGGCAGTTCGCCCAGCAGTAGCTGGTAGAGGATCGCGCCCAGGGCATAGATGTCGCTGCGTCGGTCGCTGCTGCTGCCGTGCGGGCAGACCTGTTCCGGCGCCAGGTACGCCCAGTTGCCGAGCGGGGTGCCCTGTTCGCTGATCAGCTCCGCCGGGTCGGCGCGAAAGCAGCCCAGCCGCACCCGCTGATTGGCGTGCAGGCACACATGCTCGGGCTGCAGCGCGCCGTGCAGTACATTGCGTTCGTGGGCCTGGGCCAAGGCATTGGCCGCGTTCACCGCGATCTCGAGAAACGGCGCCAGGGCCGTCGGGCCTTCAGCGATCAGGTCAGCGAGGGAGCGGTCGGCCGGGTACACCAGCAGCGGGCCTTCGGCCGAACGTACGAACGCCGAGGGGATCACCGCCCACTGCGGGTCCAGTTGCAGGCGGTAGTCACGCTCCAGGCGCTGGCAGGCGGCTGGGGCCTCGCGCGGGGCGCGTACGGCTATCCAGGCCTGGTGGGTGGCAGGGTCTTGAAGACGGAAGTAGCTGAGCTCACCTTCCTGGCCGAGCGCGCTGATATCGCACCGGTTCAGCCAGCCCTCATCCACCGACTGGTCGTAATCGATGGGCCTGTGGGCAAGGCGTTCATCGAGCATAAAGCACCCCCTGCTAGCGACATCATGAAGCGCGAGTATACGCAGCCAGCCCAGTACGGATGCGGGCTGCAGCCGGCCTGGCAGGAACGGGCACGCTGTTGTCCGTTATCGTCCCCTGGGGGCTGGCGGGCTTTTGTATAGTCCTCAAGCCAACCTATCCCTCGGGATAATTGTCTGAATGCGTACGCAGGCCTAGGCTGGCGGGGCTGCGAAAACGCCTGTGCCCGCGCGAGGAAGCCATGATCCGAATCGGTAATGCCCAGGTGTCGCTGGAACGGCGCGAAGCCTTTGTTGACGGCAAACCGGTCCTGTTGGGCGGGCGTGCCTTCGAGGTGCTGGCCACGCTGATCAGGGCCAATGGCCGGGTGGTCGGCAAGGACGAATTCTTCAGCCAGGTGTGGGCCGGCACGGTGGTCGAGGACAACAACTTGCAGGTGCAGGTGTCTTTGCTGCGCAAGGCCTTTGGCGACCGCGGCCTGATCCAGACCGTGCCGCGCCGGGGCTACCGCCTGGCCGCCGAGATCAGCCTCGAAGTACCTGGCAAGGCGCTGGAAAAGTCGCCGTTGTGCGCTGTGGCCGACACTGTCGAGCTGTTCGATGAGCGCTTGAGCGTGCCGGTGCTGGTGGTGGATGACGACCCGTCGGTGCGCACGGCGTTGGGCCGTCTGCTGCGCTCGCAGGACATCCCGCATCATTTGTTCGCCAGTGCCGAGGCACTGTTCGAGGCCCGCCTGGCAACCCCCTATGCCTGCCTGTTGCTGGACATGCACCTGCCCGATACCAGCGGCCTGGAGGTGCAGGACGCGCTGCGCCGGCTGGCGCTGCCCTGGCCGATCGTGTTCATGACCGGCTTCGGTACCATCCCGATGACCGTCCAGGCCATGCGCGCCGGGGCCGTGGAGTTCCTGACCAAGCCGTTCGACGAAGACCAGCTGCTGACACTGTTGCAGGCGGTGCGCACACGTGCCGTGACGGAAGGGCGCAAGTGGCGCCATGCGCGGCAGGTCGAGGAAAAATACCAGCGCCTGACCCAGCGCGAGCGCCAGGTGTTCTCGTTGGTGGTCGGCGGCCTGTCGCACAAGCAGATCGCCAGGCAGATCGGCACCAGCGAGGTGACGACCAAGGTGCACAAGAAGAACATCATGAACAAGATGCAGTCCCGTTCACTGCTGGAGCTGGTGGCCATGCACAACGTCATCGGGTTGCAGCCTGAGGGCCTGGGCGGCGCATGAGCAGAGCGGTGTGCATCGTCGACGACGATGCGTCGGTGCGCAAAAGCCTGGCCAACCTGCTGCGTTCGGCAGGGCTCGAGACTTTGTCGTTCGCTGCGGGGGACCTGTTCCTGGCCTCGGCATTGGCACGGCAGGCGGGGTGTGTGCTGCTCGATCTGAAGATGCCTGGGATGAGCGGGCTGGCGGTGCAACGCGAGCTGGCCCGGCTGGGATGGCGTTTGCCGGTGATCTGCATGTCGGCGCATTGGGATGAAGGGGCGGTGCGGGCGGCGATGGCGCTTGGGGCAATGGTGTGCCTGGGCAAGCCATTTTCCGAAGAGGTGCTGCTGAAGGTGGTTGAGGATGCTTTGATGGGCAGCCAGTGAGGCCTGTAGCGGCCCTTTCGCGGGTGAACCCGCTCCCACAGGTACTGTGCTGGTCTCAAGAACTGTGCAGTACCTGTGGGAGCGGGCAAGCCCGCGAAGAGGCCGATAGCTTTAACAGCCATCTCAGCACACTTGCGCAATCAATATGCTTGTAGCGAGGTAATGCTCGCCGGGTTGATCAATTAGCGAGACCGTTGCCATGCCCCGCCTGACGCCCTTCCTCGACCCCCAATCCCCGCCTCTGATTGCCACCGGCCTGTTGTTCATGCGCGTGATGGCTGCCTTGTTGCTGCTGTTTGTCCACGGGCTGCCCAAGCTGCTGGACTGGAGTGGAGAGTTGCAGCGCATTGAGGATCCCTTTGGGCTGGGGGCCCCACTGACCTTGGGGGTGGCGGTATTTGCCGAGGTGGTTTGCCCCCTTTTGCTGGTGCTGGGGATTGCCGCACGCCTGGCTTGCCTGCCGGTGCTGGCGGTATTGCTGATAGCGCTGCTGGTGGTGCACCCGGACTGGACGCTGGAGCAGGGGCAGTTTGCCTGGTTGCTTGTGGCGCTCTATGGCGGGCTGGCGTTGACCGGGCCCGGCGGGTATTCGGTTTCCGGGCTTTTCTGGCAGAACAAGGTTGCCTGATTGAGCGTGGGGCCGCGTTGCGACCCATCGCCGGCAATCTAACTGCTCCCTGGCCGGTACTGCAGCGCCTCGGCAAGATGCGCCCGGCCAATTGCCTGGCTACCCTCCAGATCCGCCAGCGTTCGCGCCACCTTCAGCAACCGGTGTGCCGCGCGCAACGACAGGGACAGCCGCTCACAGGCCCCCTCCAGCCAAGCCTGGTCCGCCGCCGCCAACCCACAATGGCGGCGCAATCCCTCAAGGTCGAGAAACGCATTCGCACACCCCTGCCGCCGCTGTTGCACCTCGCGCGCTTCGGCCACCTTGGCCGCGACATCGGCACTGGTCTCGCCGCAGGGCTGGTTGTTCAGCGTGGTGCTCTCCCGGGCCACGGTCAGGTGCAGGTCGATACGGTCCAGCAGCGGCCCGGACAGCTTGTTGCGATACCGCGCGATCTGCTCGGTGCTGCAGCGGCAGCGGCCGGTGGGGTCGCCCAGGTAGCCACAAGGGCAGGGGTTCATTGCCGCCACCAGTTGGAAACGTGCGGGGAAACGCACCTTGTCGCGGGCCCGGGCAATCACGATCTCGCCCGACTCCAGCGGCTCGCGCAGCACTTCCAGCACGCGCCGCTCGAATTCCGGCAGTTCATCCAGAAACAGCACCCCATGGTGGGCGAGGGTGATTTCGCCCGGTTGCGGCCGGCTGCTGCCGCCGACCAGCGCCGGGCCGGAAGCGGAGTGGTGCGGATGGCGAAAAGGCCGCTGTGGCCAGCTGCTCAGTGGCGTATGGCCGCTGACCGACTGGATCGCCGCCACTTCCAGTGCTTCGTGCTCGTCCAGCGGTGGCAGCAGCCCCGGCAGGCGGCTGGCGAGCAAGGTCTTGCCGGTACCGGGAGGCCCGGTGAACAGCAGGTTGTGCGCCCCGGCCGCCGCTAGCAGCAGTGCGCGCTTGGCCGCCAGTTGGCCCTGCACCTCGCTCAGGTCCGGGTACGGGCGTTGCTGCAGGATCAGCCCGTTGGCGGCATACGGCGGTAACGGCACCTGGCCGTTCAGATGGGCGACCAGCTCCAGCAGATGCCCCACCGCATACACCACCAGCCCGCCTGCCAGGCTGGCTTCCTCGGCGTTCTCCCGTGGCACCACCAGTGCCCGGCCGGCTTCGCGTGCCGCCAGTGCCGCGGGCAACACGCCCTGCACCGGGCGCAAGTTGCCAGACAGCGCCAGTTCACCCAGGCATTCGACTTCGGCAAGGGTGGCCGTTGGCACCTGGCCATCGGCGGCGAGAATGCCCAGGGCAATGGCCAGGTCATAGCGCCCGCCATCCTTGGGCAGGTCGGCGGGGGCGAGGTTCTGGGTGATGCGCCGCTGCGGGTAGTTCAGGCCTGAGTTGACGATGGCGCTGCGTACCCGGTCCTTGCTCTCTTTGACCGTGGTTTCCGGCAGGCCGACCAGGGTGAGATGGGGCAGGCCATTGGCCAGGTGGGTTTCGACGCTGACCGCCGGTGCCTGCACGCCCACCTGGGCGCGGCTGTGGACGAGGGCTAGGGACATGGACGCTCCGTTGTCGCTGAAAAGGGCCGCTTCCTGCGGCTTTGCAAGAATAGCGAGCGCGGCCCGGAGCGGCGCAAGAAGTGTGCGTCGTGATTTTTCAGGCAGGGATTGCCCCTGCATTCTCACCCCGTTAGGTTCGTGCCTGCTGTACGCCCGAGGGACTCAGGCGCGTACATAGACCCAGGCGGTCAGGCCCGAAGCGAGGGTGACGGCCACGCGCTTGTAGTCGGCGACTTCATAGCGGTCCGCTGCCGCCAGCTCTTCTTCGCTGATCTGGAAGACCATGCCGGCCACGCTGTCGTCGGCCTGGCTGCTGGGGGTAACGATAGGGTGATGGGACTTACCGCTGGCTGCCAGCACGGCCGGGTCGGTGATCTCGACCCAGTCCTGGCGGTAGCCCAGCATGCGGTCGGTCTGCCCGCTCAGTTCGCGGCCGAAGTTGGCCAGTTGCACGGCCTTGTCCTGCAGGGTGCCGTAGGAAAACAACAATACCGGGTAAGCGCTGGAGGGCTGCATTCACTCATCCTGTGGGGGCGGGTCAAGCCGGGCTTCCAGCTCGGCTACTTGTTTTTCCAGGGCCTCGAGGCGTGCACGGGTGCGCGCCAGTACGACCATCTGGCTGTCGAATTCTTCGCGGCTCACCAGGTCCAGCTTGCTGAAGGCACCTTGCATCAGCACCTTGAACTGGCTTTCCAGTTCGGCGCGGGGCTGGGCGGTATCACTGCTGAACAGGCGCGAGGCCTGGTCGCTCAGGGCGTCGAGAAGGGCTTTGGGCGCAAGCATGGGGCTGTCCACTGAAACTGAGAAATGGCCGGCAGTGTAGCACGGGCGAACCTGGCACCAGATTGCACATTTTTCGAGCAACGCGCCAGGTGGGCGTGCACCGAAATTGTGCATGTTTTCCATGCTGGCGACTGGCCAATCCCGACCAATTCACATAACTCACTGTTTTCCCGTGCGTTGGCAGAACTGGCAAGGTTTCTGCAATGACCCGTATGAGCCATGCACTGATGCAGTTCCTTGTGACCAGGCAGTGCGCACGCGGAGCCGGATGCCGACGACGCGTTACAAAGCCAAGCGCTGCGCTTAGACTTGAGACGGGTTTGTTTTCCTGGGGCAAGTCCACCAAATCGGGAGAGAGTTTCATGAAGCTAGTCACAGCCATCATCAAGCCGTTCAAGCTGGACGACGTGCGCGAGTCGCTGTCGGAAATCGGCGTGCAGGGCATCACCGTCACTGAAGTCAAAGGCTTCGGTCGGCAGAAGGGCCACACCGAGCTGTATCGCGGTGCTGAATACGTGGTCGATTTCCTGCCCAAGGTGAAGATCGATGTCGCCATCGACGACAAGGACCTTGATCGGGTAATCGAAGCCATCACCAAGGCAGCCAACACCGGCAAGATCGGTGACGGCAAGATTTTCGTGGTGAATCTGGAGCAGGCGATCCGTATCCGTACCGGCGAAACCGATACCGACGCGATCTAAGCAGCAACAAAGCCTCACCAAACCCAACGCCCCAGGAGAAAACAACATGACTCTGCGTAAGATCGCAGGGCTAGGAGCCCTATTGTCCCTCGTAATGCCCGGGCTTGCCCTGGCCGAGGAAGCTGCCCCAGCGCTGAACTCCGGCGACACCGCCTGGATGCTGACCGCAACGGCGCTGGTGCTGTTCATGACCATTCCGGGCCTGGCCCTGTTCTATGGCGGTATGGTGCGTTCCAAGAACGTGCTGTCGGTGATGATGCAGTGCTTTGCAATCACTGGCCTGATGAGCATTCTCTGGGTCGTCTATGGCTACAGCATGGCCTTCGATACCACCGGTATGGAAAAGGGCGTGCTCAACTTCAATTCCTTCGTCGGTGGCTTCTCCAAGGCGTTCCTCAGCGGCGTCACGCCCTCGAACCTGACCTCGGCTGCCGCACTGTTCCCTGAAGCGGTATTCATCACCTTCCAGATGACCTTCGCCATCATCACCCCGGCATTGATCGTCGGTGCCTTCGCCGAGCGCATGAAGTTCTCCGCGATGCTGGTGTTCATGGGCATCTGGTTCACCCTGGTCTATGCGCCGATCGCGCACATGGTCTGGAGCGGTGACGGTGCGCTGATGTGGGACTGGGGCGTGCTGGACTTTGCCGGCGGCACCGTGGTGCACATCAACGCCGGTGTCGCGGGTCTGGTCTGCTGCCTGGTGCTGGGCAAGCGCAAGGGCTACCCGACCACCCCAATGGCCCCGCACAACCTGGGCTACACCCTGATGGGCGCGGCCATGCTGTGGATCGGCTGGTTCGGCTTCAACGCAGGCTCTGCCGCTGCCGCCAACGGCACCGCCGGCATGGCCATGCTGGTTACCCAGATCGCCACCGCCGCTGCGGCCCTGGGCTGGATGTTCGCCGAGTGGATCGGCCACGGTAAACCGAGCGCCCTGGGCATCGCCTCGGGTGTGGTCGCCGGCCTGGTCGCCATCACCCCGGCTGCCGGTACCGTGGGCCCGATGGGCGCCCTGGTGATCGGCCTGGTCTCGGGCGTGATCTGCTATTTCTGCGCCACCAGCCTCAAGCGCAAGCTGGGCTATGACGACTCGCTGGACGCCTTCGGCGTGCACGGTGTCGGCGGCATCCTCGGTGCGATCCTCACCGGCGTGTTCGCGGCACCGGCGCTGGGCGGCTTTGGCGCGGTCACCGACATCGGTGCCCAGGTCTGGATCCAGGCCAAGGGTGTGATCTTCACCGTGGGCTACACCGCCATCGTCACCTACGTGATCCTCAAGGTGCTGGATGTGGTGATGGGCCTGCGGGTCAGCGAAGAAGAAGAGTCGGTCGGCCTCGACCTGGCTCAGCACAACGAGCGCGGCTACAACCTGTAACTGCGACGCGGTAAAAACTTGCCCGGCTTGCCGGGCATTTTTTTGCCAGATTTTTAGCATTTCCCGCACGGCAAACGGTTTATCCGACACGTTCGCGACGTAGGCAGAAAACTTACAAAACGCAGAGCATTCATGGTGCTTTGTTTTTTCCGCTGGCGCGCTAGAATGCGCGCCGAAGGGTGTTTGACGAGTTGTTCACACGCTTCGCCAGCCTTTGCTAGGCTTGCCAATAGCGTGTGGCCAGCAGGGGCTAAAGGATTTGTCAGGTCCTGCCAGGAGCAGGGCCTGTTGGGTGCCGCCTCCCATCAGGAGCGCCGCCCCTAGGGCAGTGGCCTAACCCACGGCCAGTTGAATTTTCACTGGTGGCTGCCGATCTACGGCTGCACTGGTCTATAACTAACCTGCTTTTCGCAAGTCATGAGGTAGAACATGAGCGACGACGATCTGGAAAATGATGACCTCGAAGTAGGCGACGAAGACGAGGGCGATGAAGGCCTCGAAGCGGCAGCCGACGATGGCGCCGAAGACGCTGGCGATGACGACAGCAGCCCGGCACCCGTTGCCAAGGGCAAATCCAAGGCGGCGGTCTCGGTAGACGAGATGCCGAGCATGGAAGCCAAGCAGAAGGAGCGTGACGCCCTGGCCAAGGCCATGGAAGAGTTCCTCGCTCGCGGTGGCAAGGTTCAGGAAGTCGAGGCCAACGTGGTCGCCGACCCGCCCAAGAAGCCGGACAACAAGTACGGCAGCCGCCCTATCTGAGTGGCTGATCCAAAAAAGCCCGCCGTCGCTGCGGGCTTTTTTGTGCCTGTGGGTTTTGTGTTGCCTGTGCCGGCCTCTTCGCGGGCTCGCCCGCTCCCACAGGGATCGCGCAGAAGCTGAGAGGGCAGTGAACCTGTGGGAGCGGGTTTACCCGCGAATGGGCCGCGCAGCGGCCCCTGTCAGCGCCAGCGCGCGAGGACGTCGGGCAACTGCGACAGGCGCTGAATCTCGGCATCCGGCGCCTGCTCGCCTACCCAGGGCTTGCCCAGGGGGTTGAACCACACCGCCCGCAGCCCGGCACGCTGGGCACCGGCGATGTCATCTCCGGGGTGGTCGCCAATGTGCACCGCCGCGCTGGCCTCCACGTCACCGCGGCGCAGGGCTTCGAGGAACGGCGCCGGGTCCGGCTTGCCGATGCCGAGGTCCTCGGCACACAGGGCAAAGCGGAAATAGTCCGCCAGCCCCAGCCGACTCACATCGGCATTGCCGTTGGTGACCACGCCCAAGGTGTAGTGATGGCGCAGGATCTCCAGCACCGGCTGCACCTCCGGGAAAATCTCTACCTGGTGTCGGGCATGCAAGAACACTTCGAAGCCTTCATTGGCCAGTTCCTGCGCATGCTTCTCGCTGTAGCCGACTTCTTCCAGTGCATGGAACAGCACCCGTCGGCGCAGGGCGCTGATACGGTGCTTCAGGCCGGGTTCGGCTTGCACCAGGCGCTCGCGGATGGCGAACAGGTGCTCCACCGGCACGCCGCCAAGGATTGGGGCGTTGGCTTCGAGCCAGTCGCGCAGCACGACTTCCGCGCTGGCGATCACCGGCGCGGTATCCCACAGGGTGTCGTCGAGGTCGAAGGTGATCAGCTTGATGCTCATGAGTCTGTGCCTTTGCTGCGTTTGGCCCGAGGGTGGGCGCTGTCGTACACCGCGGCCAGGTGCTGGAAGTCCAGGTGGGTGTAGATCTGCGTGGTGCCGATGTCGGCATGGCCGAGCATCTCCTGCACCGCGCGCAGGTCCTGGGACGATTCCAGCACATGGCTGGCGAAGGAATGGCGAAGCATGTGCGGGTGCAGGTGCTGGCCTAGCTCGCGCTCACCGGCCGCCTTTACCCGTTGCTGAACGGCCCGTGGGCTGATGCGGTTGCCCTGGCGGGTGATGAACACCGCGCGGTCGCGCGGGTTGCCGATGCCGCGCAGGCGGTACCAGGCCTGCAAGGCCTCGCGGGCCTTGCGGCCAACCGGTAGCACGCGGGTCTTGCCGCCTTTGCCCAGCACCTGCACCAGGCCGGCGGCGAGGTCGAGGTGATCGAGGTCGAGGTTGGTCAGCTCGGACAGGCGCAGGCCCGACGAATAGAACAGTTCGAGGATGGCCTGGTCGCGACGGGCGATAAAGTCATCGTCGACACCGCCATCAAGCAGTTGCAGGGCGCGGTCGGTGTCCAGCACTTTGGGCAGCCGGCGTTCGCCCTTGGGCGCGCTCAGGCCGCTGGCCGGGTCGTGCTGGCACAGGCCTTCGCGGTTGAGGTAGCGGTACAGGCCGCGAACCGCCGACAGCAGCCGCGCCAGGCTGCGCGAGGACTGGCCATGGTGGTGCTGGCGGGCGATCAGCTGGCGCAGCTGCTGGATCTGCAGCGCCTGCCAGCCGGCAATGCCGTGTTCCTTGCAGTAGGCGACGACCTTGTCCAGGTCGCGACGGTAGCCCAGCAGGGTGTGCTCGGACACCTGGCGCTCGTTGCGCAGGTGTGCGCAATAAGCCTCCAGCTTGCGTTCCATCAGCGTACCGGGCGCAGGGTCTGGGTAAGGCGTGGCACAACGCGGCCAAGTACTTCGGCGATGTAGCCGAGGAACAGGGTGCCGACGCTGCTCTTGTAGTGTTGCGGGTCACGGCTGCCGATCGCCAGCACCCCGTGCAGGCCCTGGTATTCCAGGGCCGCCACGGCGCTGGAGCCCACTTCCCGGCGCTGTTCTTCACCGAACAGGAAGGCCAGTTCGTGCTCGCGCAGGTTGCCGCTGACCGTCTTGCCGCCGCCCAGCAGGGCTCCGATGGCCTGTTGCGCTTCGGCGTTGCTGACCCAGCGCCCGACCGGCGCGACGTTTTCGCCGAACAGGATCAGGCTGACGAAGGGCACCTGGAACTCCTGGCGCAGGCTGTCTTCGACCGCCATCACCACTTCTTCCAGGTTGCCGGCGTCGAGCAGGTCGAGGATCAGCCGGCGGGTCTTGTCGAACAGCCGGTCGTTGTCGCGGGCTACATCCATCAGTTGCGACAGGCGGTGGCGCATCTCGATGTTGCGGTCGCGCAGCAGCTTGAGCTGGCGCTCCACCAGCGACACGCTGTCGCCACGCTGGTGGGGGATGCGCTGTTCGATCAGCAGCTCGTCGTGTTCGGCGAAGAAGGTGGGGTGGGCGCGCAGGTAGGCGACCACCGCTTCGGCATCGAGCTCAGCGGACTGCTGGGGTACAACCTGGGGCTGATCGGTCATGGCGGTTACTCGCTTAGAGACGAACCTGTCCTTCGTAGACGCGTACGGCCGGGCCAGTCATCACAACGGGCTTGCCGGGGCCGGCCCATTCGATGTGCAAGCGGCCACCGGGCAGGTCGAGGGACACCGGGGAGTCCATCCAGCCCTGGCTGATCGCTGCCACGGCGGCGGCGCAGGCGCCAGTGCCGCAGGCCTGGGTTTCGCCCGCGCCGCGTTCCCACACGCGCAGGTTGGCGCGGTGGCGGTCGATGACCTGGAGGAAGCCGGCATTCACCCGCTGCGGGAAGCGCGGGTGGTTCTCGATCTTCGGGCCCAGTTGGTGCACGGGGGCGGTACGCACGTCGTCGACACGCAGCACGGCATGCGGGTTACCCATGGACACGGCGGCAATCGAATGCACCTGGCCGTCGACTTCCAGTGGGTAGCTCAGCGCCTGCTCGTCGGCGACGAAGGGGATTTCGGCAGGGATGAAGCGCGGTGGCCCCATGTCGACACTGACCTGGCCGTCATTCTGCACGTCCAGTTCGATGATGCCGCTCTTGGTTTCCACGCGGATACGCTTTTTCGCGGTCAGGCGCTTGTCCAGCACGAAGCGGGCGAAGCAGCGCGCACCGTTGCCGCACTGCTCGACCTCGGAGCCGTCGGCGTTGAAGATGCGGTAGCGGAAGTCCACTTCCGGGTTGTTCGGTGCCTCGACGATCAGCAACTGGTCGAAGCCGATGCCGGTGTGGCGGTCACCCCATTGCTTGGCGTGCTTGGGCTGGATGTGCGCGTGCTGGCTGACCAGGTCGAGGACCATGAAGTCGTTGCCCAGCCCATGCATCTTGGTAAAACGCAGCAGCATGGGCTTACTCCGGCAGCAGGCTTTCGCCAGCGTACAATTCGGCGATGGTCTCGCGGCGGCGTACTTCGAAGGCCTGGTCGCCGTCGACCAGGATTTCAGCGCAACGGCCACGGGTGTTGTAATTGGAACTCATGACAAAACCATAGGCGCCCGCGGACTGTACGGCCAGCAGGTCACCTTCGGCCAGGTTCAGCACGCGGTCCTTGCCGAGGAAGTCGCCAGTCTCGCAGATCGGGCCGACCAGGTCGTAGGCACGGCCTTCGCCTGTGCGTGGCTTGACCGCGCTGACGCCCATCCAGGCCTGGTACAGGGCTGGGCGGATCAGGTCGTTCATCGCCGCATCGATGATGGCGAAGTCCTTGTGTTCGGTGTGCTTGAGGTATTCCACGCGGGTCAGCAGGACGCCGGCGTTGGCCACGATATAGCGGCCCGGTTCGAACACCAGGGCCAGGTCGCGGTCGCCGACGCGCTCACGGATGGCCTTGATGTAGTCGGCCACCAGCGGCGGCTCCTCATCGCGGTAACGCACGCCGACACCGCCACCCAGGTCCAGGTGGCGCAGGTGGATGCCGCACTCGGCCAGGCGGTCGACCAGCACCAGCAGGCGGTCGAGGGCATCGAGGAAAGGCTCGACGGTGGTCAGCTGCGAACCGATGTGGCAGTCGACACCGACCACTTCCAGGTTCGGCAGCTGCGCGGCGCGCACGTAGATGGCCTCGGCATCGGCGATGGCGATGCCGAACTTGTTTTCTTTCAGGCCGGTGGAGATGTACGGGTGGGTGCCGGCGTCGACGTCCGGGTTGACCCGCAGCGAGACCGGGGCAACCTTGCCCATCTCGGCGGCCACCACTTGCAGGCGCTCCAGTTCATCGGTGGATTCGACGTTGAAGCAGTGCACGCCGACTTCCAGGGCACGGCGCATGTCGTCGCGGGTTTTGCCTACGCCGGAGAACACCACGCGGTCGGCACGGCCGCCAGCGGCCAGCACGCGCTCCAGCTCACCGCCAGAGACGATGTCGAAGCCTGCGCCCAGGCGCGCCAGCACGTTCAGCACGCCGAGGTTGGAGTTGGCCTTGACCGCAAAGCACACCAGGTGCTCGGTGCCTTGCAGGGCGTCGGCGTAGCTACGGTACTGGGCCTCGATGTGGGCACGCGAATAGACGTAGGTCGGGGTGCCGTAGCGTTCGGCGATGGCCGACAGGCCCACGCCTTCCGCGAACAGCTCGCCGTCGCGGTAGTTGAAAGCGTTCATCTGGTTTCCTTACTGCGCTGGCGACTGCTCGGGCTCGGACTGCAGCTCGGGCTGCTGCTGCGCCGGGGCCGGCTTGGCTTTTGGCTGGTACTGGTGCGACTTGTGGCTGGCCTTGCCGTCCTTGCCGTCTTCAGGCAGGTACAGCGGGCCTTTCTGGCCGCAGGCCGAAACGAGGCAGGCAACAGCGACCAGCGCCGCGAGGGAGGAAATCAGGCGCTTCATGGGTGAAATCCTTAGAAATATGCAGTATTGCGACCGAGTATACCGAGCGACCGACGGCTTGCCTATGCAAGGGCCGGCCCGCCGGGCGGGCTATTCTTACCGCCTGCAAGGGCCCTTTCGCGGCTAAAGCCGCTCCCACAGGTACTGCACTGGCCTTGGGCCTTGCGCTATCCCTGTGGGAGCGGCTTTAGCCGCGAAGGGGCCAGTGAAGGTAGCGGCTAAACCTTTGCATTCGGCGGCAAGCGCCCGTATCTTGCCGGGCTTGCCTGTAACGCAGCCAATTTCGAGGTTCCTGCAATGAGTTTGAGTGAAGCGCGTTTCCATGATCTGGTCGACGCGACCCAACAGGCCCTGGAAGACCTGTTCGACGAGAGCGGCCTGGACCTGGACATGGAGAACTCCGGCGGCGTCCTCACCGTCAAGTTCGAGGGCGGCGCCCAATTGATCTTCAGCCGCCAGGAGCCGCTGCGTCAGCTGTGGCTGGCCGACCGTTCCGGCGGTTTCCACTTCGACTACGACGAAGAAAGCAAGAAGTGGGTGTGTGAAAAAAGCGAAGAACTGCTGGGCGAAATGCTCGAGCGCATCGTCTGGGAGCGGGCCGGCGAGAAGCTGGACTTCGACGAGATCTGACATGAGCAGTACCCAGGCCCGGCCGCCCAAACCGCTCTACAGCAACGTCAGCCCCGCCGTGCCGTCGCCGTGCATCAGCGTTTGCCGGCTGGACGAACAGCGGGTCTGCACGGGTTGCCACCGGCATGTCGAGCATATCCGTGAATGGCGTTCAGCCGATGACGAACGGCGCCGGCAGATTTGCCGCGAGGCCCAGGCCCTGCGCGACCAGGCTAAGGCACACTGACCGCAGGGACTTGAGTATTTACCCGGCTGTGGTAACGTCGGGTTCTGCGTCGGTGACGCCAAAGCATTCACAAACCCCGCCCTTGGGCGGGGTTTTGCTTTATCTGCACGATGAAAACCGCCTGTTCAAAGGAGTCTGACTGGATCATGAGCACCAAGCCTTCCCTCATCCTCACCCGATTGGACGTACAACGTCTGGAGCGTCTGATCGACAGCCTCGACGAGAGTACGCCGGGTGTGCTCGCCCTGCAGGACGAGCTGGACCGCGCCGAGCAGGTTGTCGGTCACGAGGAAGTCCCGGCTGGCGTGGTGACCATGAACTCGCGCGTGTACTGCCGTGAGGAAGCCAGCGGCAAGGATTACCACCTGACCCTGGTGTACCCGAAGGATGCCGGGCCGGAAGGCAAGGTCTCAATCCTGGCGCCGATTGGTTGCGCCTTGCTGGGGTTGTCGGTGGGCGAGCAGATCGACTGGCCGGCACCGGGGGGCAAGACCCTCAAGCTGAAGTTGCTGGAAGTGGAATACCAGCCAGAAGCCGCGGGCGATTTCGACCTGTAAACCCCGAGAGGCCGCTTTGCGGCCCATTCGCAGCACAAGGCTGCTCCTACAGGTTGAGATGCGATCCCTTGTAGGAGCAGCCTTGTGCTGCGAATTCAGGATCCTTCCGCCAAAACCTGCTCCAACCCCTCATTCAAAGCGTGTTCAAGCTCCCGCTTGTAGCGCAGGTACACCTGCGTCGACCCCAACTGGTCATCCAGCAACTCAGACAAGTCCAGGTCGGTGATGTAGCAGCGGTACTGCCCTGCACCGCGTCGCTGGCCGATGATCTGCCGGGCCACCACCGCATACAGCTGCTCACCATGCTCCAGTTCGGAAAACTCCTGCTGGTCGCAATACAGCGTCACATGCGCCGCGCCGGCCACCCCGGCCTGGATGATCGCCTGCACCTCATAGTAAGGCTGGTCGCTACCCTCGACCGGGGCCGGGCGCGGCTCGATGCTGCGCGCTTTGCCTGGCCCGGAAGGCAACAGTTGCGCGTAGTGGATGTCCAGCGAGGCCGGCCGCAGGTTATCCAGCGGTAGCCGGGCATCGCGGCGCATCACCACCGAGCGCAGAAAGCGTTGCAGCGGCAACAGCAGGTGGGCTTCGTCGTGCAGGGGCAGGCGTTGTTGCCACAGGGCGTTGTATTCATCCAGCACGTATAGCTCGGCCGAGCCACCCTGCAGGCGGTAGAACACCTGGATGCAGGCCGGCCGGCCCTGCTCCAGCACCAGGCGCAGGTCGTGGTCCTGCAGGGCGTTGGCATCCAGGTACAGCGGGCTGTAGGCGCTACGCTCTTCGCCCAGGTGCTCCAGCAGCGCCTCATGCTCGGCCAGGGTGGTCAGGCCGACATGCCCGGCCAGCAGCTCCAGCACATGGGTGTGCTGGGCCACCTGCAGCAGGTAGCGGTGGTTCAGGCCCTGGTCCAGCAGCAGTTGCACGGTGTCGAAAATTTCCTCCACGCGTTGGCCGATGGCCTGGGCGCGGCTCTGGCAGAAGCAGCGCACCCGCACCCTCGGCCGGTGGCCGCGCAGCACGGGGCTGTTGAGGAAGTCGCGCAGGCAGCGCACCAGCGCGTGCTCGCCATCAAAGCGCTGGACCAATACCTCGTTCCAACTGTTGAGGGTGACTTGGTCCAGGGTCAGTACCAGGTTCTCGCGCACGCCTGCATAGCTCAACGAGTCGGTGCGCTCGGTGGTCATCAGGATGTTCAGGTCGCGGTGGTGACGCAGCGGGTCGATGGCGACGTTGACCAGCAGCAGCACTTCGTCGGCAACGCTGGGTTGCAGCAGACGCACCTCGCTGACGGTCGGCAAGGGCAGGGGGATGCTCTGCTGCAGGCAGCCGATCAGGTTGAACAGCTCGAATTCGCTGAGGTCGCTGACACCCGGGTGCAGCGCCAGGCGCGTGCTGCTGTCGATCACGCCGTTGCGATGGGCCCAGGTCAGCAGTTCGAGCAGCTCGCGGCAGCGCTTGAGCGGGCTGAAGTGGTCCACCTCATGGGGGCTCAGGTTGCCGGTGTACAGCTCCCAGTGGTGGCTGCCGGGCTCCTTGCGGTTGGGCGCCTGGACCAGGGTCAGGGTACCTTCGGCCAGGTCCGGGGCGATACCAGGGTTGATCACTTCGACCTTGCCGGCGCGGCGCTCGAAGGCCGCGTAAAGCCGCCTGCCCAGCACATTGAGATCGCGCTGGTCGGCGCGGCTGCTGGCGTTCTGAGTACGGGCGAACTGGCTGAGGAAGCGGTAGCTGTGGTTCAGTTCGGCCACCAGTTCACGGCGTTCGACGGCAACTTGCTGCACTTTCCATTGGCTGCGGCTGTCCAGCAGGGCCAGCTGGCGCTCGTCCCAGCCCCACTCGTCGGCCAGGCGTTGCAACAGCTGGCGTTGCCAGCCATTGGCCCGGGCCGGGTCGCTGAGCTTCTTGTTCACCTTCAGGTACAGGCTGCGCCGCACCAGCTCCAGGCGCGCGAATTCGCCACGCTGCAGCAGGTAGCGCTCGATACGCCGGTACACCATCACGTAGGGGTCCAGCTCGTCGAGGTCAAGCTGGTTGGCGAACACTGCCTGCTTGTAGTCCAGGCTCAGGCAGCGTACGGCGGGGTGTTCGCTGGCGTAGGCCTCGGTCAGCAGCAGCTTGAGCAGTGACTTGTAGGGCGAGTCGATACCTTTGAACAGTTGCCACAAGCCGGCGCCGACGAACTCGCCGGGCGGGATGTGCGCCAGGTTGCCGAGATCGAGGGCGTCCTGGCTGCGGATGAAGCGCTTGGACAGCAGGGTCTGGGTGTAGGCGTGGTAATGGTGTTCCTGGTAGACCGGCACCAGCCACCACAGCGGCGTGCGCCCGGCCAGCCAGATAGTGGTGCGATAGAACTCGTCCAGCAGCAGATAGTGCTGGGTGGTGCCGCAGTCGTCGGAGCCGAGCTGGCCTTCGCGTTGGCCCTGGGCGAAACCTTGCGTGTCGATCAGGAAGAAGTGCGCCTCGGCACCCAGGCTTTCCGCCCACGCCTCCAGCAGCTGGCATTTGCGCCGCAGTTCGTCCAGCAGCTCGTCGGCCAGGCCGGGCGCATGGCACACCCACAGGTCCATGTCGCTTTGCTCGGCCTGGGCCAGCGAGCCCAGGCTGCCCATCAGGAACAGGCCGTGTATCGGCCGAGGTGGATTGCCATGGCGGGCCTTGTAGGTGAACGAGCGGGCCAGGCGCTGGGCCTCGACTACCAGGTCGGCACTTGGCTCGTAGCCCGATACGCCAGCGGGGGTGCTGCCGGAGACATAGCCCGGCAGCAGTGGGTGGTTCACGTGAAACAGCAGCGGCAGCAGCGTCAGCACCTGTTGCTGGCGCGTCGACAGACCCTCCAGCGCCCGCTGCAGCCGGCCCTGGTTGAGCCGCAGGAAGCGCGCACGCAATGTCGCCAGGACCTTGCGGTCGATACCTTCGTCCAGGTCGGGGCGGATTTCGTGGGGGTGGTTCATTGCACACTCGGGCAGGCCAGCGGAGCTGTGGCGAGTTTAGCCTGAGTGGCGGGGGTGGATAAGCGGCAATTGAAATATTGGCGCCATTTTCCCAGCGTATGTGGCGGCTGCTCCAGCTTTCGCTGCGCTTGAGGCATGATGGGTGCCTCAAGCCGATTGTGAGGTTTTCCGATGCGTGTGTGGATCGATGCCGACGCCTGCCCCAAGGCGGCCAAGGATCTGATCGTCAAGTTCGCCCTCAAGCGCAAGTTCGAGGTGGTGATGGTGGCGGGCCAGGCTGTGGCCAAACCGGCGTTCGCGATCGTGCGCCTGATCGTGGTGCCCAGCGGCATGGACGCGGCCGACGATTACCTGGTGGAGCACGCAGTGCCCGGCGAGCTGGTGATCTGCAGTGACGTACCGTTGGCCGACCGCCTGGTGAAAAAGGGCGTGGCGGCGCTGGACCCGCGCGGGCGCGAGTTCGACGAGCGCAACATGGGCGACCGCCTGGCTGCGCGCAACCTGTTCACCGAGCTGCGCGAGCAGGGCCAGGTGGGGGGAGGGCAGGCACCTTATGGCGAGCGCGAGAAGCAGGCGTTTGCCAATGCGCTGGACCGGATCATTGCCCGGTTATCCAAACCCTGAAGCGACCCTGCTGGCGGGGTGGCCGCTCCCACAGGGACCGCGTCAGATTCTGAATCTTGTACCCGTTACTCGTGGGTCAGCTCCAGCACCCGATCCACCAGCTTGTAGATCCCGCCAGCCGCTTCACTGATCGACTTGGCCTCCATGTATGCCGGGGTAGTCACCAGCTTGCGCTGGGTGTCTTCGACAATATCGTGCACGTCGCACGGTTCATGGGTGCCACCCATCTTCTCCACCGCCGCTGCAGTGCCGGCGTCGGTACCGATGGTGCAGACCACGCCCGGCCCGTAGATCTTCGCCGCCAGCGCCGGCGAGATGCAGATCAGGCCAACCGGCTTGCAGGCGTCGGCAAAGGCTTCGGCCAGGGCCAGCACATCCGGGTTGACGCTGCAGTTGGCGCCTTCCACGGCAAAGTTGGACAGGTTCTTCGCCGCCCCGAAACCGCCCGGCACGATCAGCGCATCGAAGTCCTCGGCCTTGGCTTCGCGGATGTCCTTGACCTCGCCGCGGGCAATGCGCGCCGATTCCACCAGCACATTGCGCGACTCGGGCATTTCCTCGCCAGTCAGGTGGTTGATCACATGCATCTGCGCAATGTTCGGCGCGAAGCACTGCACCTGCGCACCACGCTGGTCGAGGCGCAGCAGGGTGATCACGCTTTCGTGGATTTCGGCGCCGTCATACACGCCACAGCCGGAAAGAATCACCGCTACTTTTTTTGTCATGCTTTTTACTCCAGTGTCGAGGCGCTAAATGTCCTCTAGTTTGGCAGATGTAGCCATAGGGATTCCTGCGCGCGCGGCCTAATCTTGGCCGATAACGTCTGAGGTCGTACCCATGGACCTGATCCTGCTGGCCGTGCCGTTCTTCTTCGTGCTGATTGCCGTCGAGCTGGTGGCTGACCGCGTACGTGGCCAGCGCAACTTCACCTTGGCCGACTCGATCAACAGCCTCAGCACCGGCGCGCTGTCGACCAGTACCGGCTTGCTGACCAAAGGGGTAGGGCTGGTGACCTATGCCCTGGCGTTCGAGCACTTGGCGCTGCTGCGCCTGCCGCCGCAGGCCTGGTGGGTGTGGCTGCTGGCCTTTGTCCTGTACGACTTCTGCTACTACTGGCTGCACCGTCTTGGCCACGAGCGCAACGTGCTGTGGGCTGCGCACTCGGTGCATCACCAGAGCGAGGAGTACAACCTCACCACGGCGCTGCGCCAGACCAGCAGCGGGTTCATCTTTTCGTGGCTGTTCTACCTGCCGCTGGCGTTGCTCGGTGTGCCGCCGCTGGTGTTCATCACGGTGGCGTCGCTCAACCTGCTGTACCAGTTCTGGGTGCATACCCGGCACATTCCAAAGCTGGGCTGGTTCGAGTGGGTGTTGATCACGCCATCCAACCATCGCGTCCACCATGCGCAAAATCCTGTTTACTTGGATCGCAATTACGGCGGCGTGTTCATTCTCTGGGACCGTCTGTTCGGCACCTTCAAAGAGGAGGACCCGGCCGAACCGGTGGTGTTCGGGGTGACCACGCCGCTGGCCAGCTGGAACCCGCTGTGGGCCAACCTGCAGTTCTATGCCCAGCTCTGGCACGATGCCCGGCGCGCTGGCAGCCTATGGGACAAGCTGCGTATCTGGTTCATGCCCACCGGCTGGCGCCCGGCCGATGTGGCCGCAGGCTACCCACATGCCAAGCAGGACCTGGCGTTGTTTCGCAAGTTCGAGGTGGCCCTGGGCCGCGCGCAGCAGGCCTATGTGGCGGCGCAATTCGTGGTTTACGTGGCGCTGGGCAGCTACCTGATGGATGTGGCCGAGCGCGTGCCAACCGCCGCACTGGTACTCGGCTGGGCGCTGATGGCGTTTGGTTTGTTCGTGCTGGGCGCGCTGCTGGAGAACCGGCCATGGGCCGTGCGTCTGGAGTGGGTACGGCTACTGGCGAATGCGCCGGCGCTATACCTGGCCGGCGCACTGGGCTTAGCGGTGGTCGTGCCGCTGGCCTGGTTCCTGCTCGTGGCTTACAGCCTGTTCAGCCTCTGGGGCCTGGGGCATGCCCGCCGCCTTGCGCTCCGCGCGCAACGTGCGGAAGCGCCGGCGCAGCCACAGCAGGCCGCCCAGCGCCAGCAGGCCGCCGAGCACCCATAGCTCGTAGCGCTTCACGTTGCCCAGCAGGCCTTCGAGGATGGCGCCGAAGTGATACGCGGCCGCGCCCAGGGCCACCGCCCAGATGGCCGCGCCGATACCGTTCAGCAGCAGGTAGCGGCGTGGCGGGTAGCCGGACAGACCAATGGCCACCGGCATGACCGTGCGCAGGCCATAGACGAAGCGGAAACTCAGTACCCAGATGTCGGGGTGGCGACGGATGTGGTCCAGCGCCCGGTCACCCATCGCCTGCCAGCGTGGTTTGCGTGCCAGGATCCTGCGCCCGTGGCGACGGCCCATGAAGTACCACAGCTGGTCGCCGGCATAGCTGCCGAAAAACGCCACCAGGCACACCAGGTTGATGTCCATGTAACCGCGGAACGCAAGGAACCCCGCAAGCACCAGAATGGTCTCGCCTTCGAAGAAGGTGCCTAGAAAAAGGGCGAAGTAGCCGAAATCCTGCAGGAATTGTTGAAGCATTTTCTGAGGTGCTGGCGAAATGAACGCGAAGCCTACCCCTTCGCGCGCGTTCGTGAAAGTGTCCAAATGTGTCTCGACATGAACAATTCCTGCTCGGAGAATGCCAGAAGCCACGCGCCATGGCTTGCCCTGGTGTGTAACACAGGCGTCATAATGGGCGCTTATCTTGCCGCTCAATTGATGATAGGGCGTTAACGTCCTCAGGAACGCCAGATGAATAATGAAGTGCTAACCCCTGTCGCGATCAAGGATGCTCAGGAAATCCCCGAAGAGATGGTGCAGACCCCGCCAGACCTGCCGCCGGCGCCCCTGCCTGCGGTGGAGCCGGTGGCAGAGCCTGCGGCTCCGGCGCCCGCACCGGCCCCGGCGATCATCGTCCCAGGCCTGGACGACAGCAGCCTGTACATTCATCGCGAGCTCTCGCAGCTGCAATTCAATATCCGTGTGCTGGAACAGGCGCTGGACGAGAACTATCCGCTACTCGAACGCCTCAAGTTCCTGTTGATCTTCTCCAGCAACCTCGACGAGTTCTTCGAGATCCGTGTCGCCGGCCTGAAGAAGCAGATCAACTTCGCCCGTGAGCAGGCCGGCGCCGATGGCCTGCAGCCGCACCAGGCGCTGGCGCGCATCAGCGACCTGGTGCACAGCGAAGTGGAGCGCCAGTACGCGATACTCAACGATGTGCTGCTACCCGAGCTGGAAAAGCACCATATTCGCTTCATCCGACGCCGTTACTGGACACCCAAGCTCAAGACCTGGGTGCGCCGTTACTTCCGCGACGAAATCGCCCCGATCATCACCCCGATCGGCCTCGACCCGACCCACCCGTTCCCGCTGCTGGTGAACAAGAGCCTCAACTTCATCGTCGAGCTCGAGGGTGTCGATGCCTTCGGCCGCGATTCGGGCCTTGCGATCATCCCGGCCCCGCGCCTGCTGCCGCGGGTCATCCGCGTGCCGGAAGAGGTGGGTGGCCCAGGCGCCAACTACGTGTTCCTGTCGTCGATGATCCACGCGCACGCCGACGACCTGTTCCAGGGCATGAAGGTGAAGGGCTGCTACCAGTTCCGCCTGACCCGTAACGCCGACCTGGCGCTGGACTCCGAAGAAGTCGACGACCTGGCTCGCGCCCTGCGCGGCGAGCTGTTCTCGCGCCGCTACGGTGACGCCGTGCGCCTGGAGGTGGCCGACACCTGCCCGAAACATCTGTCGGACTACCTGCTCAAGCAGTTCAGCCTCAGCGAAAGCGAGCTGTACCAGGTCAACGGCCCGGTCAACCTTACCCGCCTGTTCAGCATCACCGGCCTGGACAGCCATCCCGAGCTGCAGTACACCCCGTTCACCCCGGCGATCCCCAAGCTGCTGCAGAACGCCGACAACATCTTCAGCGTGATCGGCAAGCAGGACATCCTGCTGATGCACCCGTTCGAGTCCTTCACCCCGGTGATCGACCTGCTGCGCCAGGCCGCCAAGGACCCGCACGTGCTTGCCGTGCGCCAGACCCTGTACCGTTCCGGGGCCAACTCGGAAATCGTCGACGCGCTGGTGGACGCGGCGCGTAACGGCAAGGAGGTCACCGCGGTGATCGAGCTGCGGGCGCGCTTCGACGAAGAGTCCAACCTGCAGATGGCCAGCCGCCTGCAGGCCGCCGGTGCCGTGGTGATCTACGGTGTGGTCGGCTTCAAGACCCACGCCAAGATGATGCTGATCCTGCGTCGCGAGCAGGGCGAGATCGTGCGTTATGCGCACCTGGGCACCGGCAACTACCACGCTGGCAACGCCCGCCTGTACACCGACTACAGCCTGCTGACCTCTGACGACGCCCTCACCGAGGACGTCGGCAAGCTGTTCAGCCAGTTGATCGGCATGGGCAAGACCCTGCGCATGAAGAAACTGCTGCACGCGCCGTTCACCCTGAAGAAGGGCATGCTCGACATGATCGCGCGGGAAACCCAGTTCGCCCTCGAAGGCAAGCCGGCGCATATCATTGCCAAGTTCAACTCGCTGACCGACGCCAAGGTCATCAAGGCGCTGTACAAGGCCAGCCAGTCGGGCGTGAAGATCGACCTGGTGGTGCGTGGCATGTGCTGCCTGCGCCCAGGCATTCCGGGGGTTTCGCACAACATCCAGGTGCGCTCGATCATCGGCCGCTTCCTCGAACATACCCGGGTGTTCTACTTCCTCAATGGCGGCGAAGAGCAGATCTACCTGTCCAGTGCCGACTGGATGGAACGCAACCTCGACAAGCGCGTCGAGACCTGCTTCCCGGTGGAAGGCAAGAAGCTGTTGCTGCGGGTGAAGAAGGAACTGGAAGGTTACCTGACCGACAACACCCACGCCTGGACCCTGCAGCCGGACGGGCGCTACGTGCGCAGCACGCCGACCGGTAACCAGAACCCGCGCAGTGCCCAGGCGACCCTGCTGGAGCGCCTGAGCAACCCGGTCCTCAACGTACGCTGAGGACGAAGCCGACCCGGGCCAGCCACTCTGCCTCGTTGGCGAAGTCGGCCTGGGTCAGCTGGTTCTGTTCCAGCCAGCCCTCCGGGAAGGCCACATCGAGGCTGCTGTCGGCAGCCTTGAGCTCGACCTTCGGCATCTGCTGGTTGCCACGGATGTGGTGGAACAGGATGGCGAAGCGCAGCAGCACGCACAGGCGCAGCAGCTTGACCCCTTCCTCACCCAGCTCGGCGATCTTGTCCTTGGGGATGTTGCGGCGGTGGCCGCGCACCAGCAAGGCCATCATCTGCTGGTCCTCGCGGGAGAAGCCCGACAGGTCGGAGTGCTCGATCAGGTAGGCGCCGTGCTTGTGGTAGTGGTAGTGGGCGATATCCAGGCCGATTTCGTGCACTTTCGCTGCCCAGCCCAGCAGATCGCGCCAATTTCCGTCTTTCAGGTCCCACGCGTCGGCCACCTGGTCGAAGGCGTGCAAGGCCTTGCGCTCGACGCGCGCGGCCTGGCCCTGGTCCACGTGGTAGCGTTCCATCAGCGAGTTCAGGGTGCGTTCGCGCACGTCTTCGTGGTGGTGGCGGCCCAGCAGGTCGAACAGCACGCCTTCGCGCAGGGCACCGTCGCAGTGGTCCATGCGCTGCAGTTCCAAGGCATCGAAGATCGCTTCGAGAATCGCCAGGCCCGCCGGGAAGATGGTGCGGCGGTCCGGCTTGACGCCTTCGAAGTCGATCTTGTCGACCTCGCCCAGCTTGAACAGTTTGCGCTTGACCCAGGCCAGCCCCTCGGCGTTGACCTCGCCATTGCCCAGGCCGCCAGCCTTGATGGCGGCGCCGATGGCGCGAATGGTGCCGGACGAGCCGATGGCCTCGTCCCAGGTCAGACGGTGCAGGGCATTCTCGATGCTCATCAGCTCCAGGCGCGCAGCAGTGTAGGCCTGGGCGTAGCGGGCCGGGGTGATCTTGCCGTCGCGGAAGTAGCGCTGGGTGAAGCTGACGCAGCCCATCTGCAGGCTTTCGCGCAGCAGCGGCTCGAAGCGCTGGCCGATGATGAACTCGGTACTGCCGCCGCCGATGTCGGCCACCAGGCGCTTGCCCGGGGTGTCGGCCAGGGTGTGCGACACGCCCAGGTAGATCAGGCGCGCTTCTTCACGGCCGGAGATCACCTCGATCGGGTGGCCGAGGATGGCTTCGGCGCGCTGGATGAATTCGTTGCGGTTGCGCGCTTCGCGCAAGGCGTTGGTGCCGACGATGCGTACCGAGCCTGCCGGCATGCCGTTGATCAGCTGGGAAAAGCGCTTGAGGCAGTCCAGGCCTCGTTCCATGGCTTCTTCGCTGAGCATACGCTCTTCGTCGATGCCGGCGGCCAACTGAACCTTCTCGCCGAGCCGCTCGAGAATGCGGATTTCGGTATGGTGGGCCTTTGCCACGACCATGTGAAAGCTGTTGGAGCCAAGGTCGATGGCGGCGATCAGGGACAGGTTCTTCGCGATGGTATGCGGCATGATCTGGTTTTTCTCGGTCGTTAACCCGGCAATCGTGCCACGATAGCAGGCTATCGCCAACGCGTGACACTCAGCCGTTGTGCTGGCCTTGATGCAAGGCAATGTGCCATTCGATGCTATGACACTTGTATGACGGTTTCGATTCGCGGCGTCTTGCACAACTATAGTTACACTCAATCGTCCGTGGCTTCCTGTCGGGCGTGGGTACGGCTATCATGGGCCACGTTTTTTTGCTTACGACCCTGGAGATATCCATGAGCAGCGATCTGATCAAACATGTCACCGACGCCTCCTTCGAAGCCGATGTCCTTAAGGCCGAAGGCGCCGTACTGGTCGACTACTGGGCTGAATGGTGCGGTCCATGCAAGATGATCGCTCCGGTACTGGACGACATCGCCTCCACCTACGAGGGCAAGCTGACCGTCGCCAAGCTGAACATCGACGAGAACCAGGAAACTCCGGCCAAGCACGGCGTGCGTGGTATCCCGACCCTGATGCTGTTCAAGAACGGCAACGTCGAAGCCACCAAGGTCGGCGCCCTGTCCAAATCGCAGCTGGCCGCGTTCCTCGACGCCCACCTGTGATGTGAAAAAGCCCCGCAGATGCGGGGTTTTTTTTGCCTCTGCAAAGGCAGTCTTGCCCATGTAGGAGCAGCCTTGTGCTGCGAAAGGGCCGGTAAGGCTGACGTTGTCGCTGCGGCTGATGGCCTCTTCGCAGCACAAGGCTGCTCCTACTGGCAGGTGTGTGGCAGCTGTAAATGGCAGGGCAAAACCACTAGACGTCGAAAAAAGCAAGTGTTACATTCGGCCTCGCACTGCTTTTCCAGTGCCCTCTACACGCCGTCGCCGAAGCATCCCTAATTCGAATCAGTACGCGATCCTGTCGCCATCTAGCGGCGCGGCCTCATTAAGCCAGAAGCTTAATTCTCCCTTCTTACATGATTACGTCATTCCCCTTATGAACCTGACTGAACTCAAGCAAAAGCCGATTACCGATCTTTTGGAAATGGCCGAACAGATGGGCATCGAAAACATGGCCCGTTCGCGCAAACAGGACGTGATTTTCGCCCTGCTGAAGAAGCACGCGAAAAGCGGCGAAGAGATCTCGGGTGACGGCGTGCTGGAGATTCTCCAGGATGGTTTCGGTTTCCTGCGTTCGGCTGATGCGTCCTACCTGGCCGGCCCTGACGACATCTACGTCTCGCCCAGCCAGATCCGCCGTTTCAACCTGCGCACCGGCGACACCATCGTCGGCAAGATCCGCCCACCGAAGGAAGGGGAGCGTTACTTCGCCCTGCTGAAGGTCGACACCATCAACTTCGACCGCCCGGAAAACGCGAAGAACAAGATCCTGTTCGAAAACCTGACGCCGCTGTTCCCGAACAAGCGCCTGAAGATGGAAGCCGGTAACGGCTCCACCGAGGACTTGACCGGTCGCGTCATCGATCTGTGCGCCCCGATCGGCAAGGGCCAGCGTGGCCTGATCGTTGCTCCGCCGAAAGCGGGCAAGACGATCATGCTGCAGAACATCGCGGCCAACATCACCCGCAACAACCCCGAGTGCCACCTGATCGTCCTGCTGATCGACGAGCGCCCGGAAGAAGTGACCGAAATGCAGCGCACCGTGCGCGGCGAAGTGGTTGCCTCCACCTTCGACGAGCCGCCAACCCGCCACGTGCAGGTTGCCGAAATGGTGATCGAGAAGGCCAAGCGCCTGGTCGAGCACAAGAAGGACGTGGTCATCCTGCTGGACTCCATTACCCGTCTGGCGCGTGCCTACAACACCGTGATCCCGAGCTCCGGCAAGGTGCTGACCGGTGGTGTCGACGCCCACGCCCTGGAGAAGCCGAAGCGCTTCTTCGGTGCCGCGCGTAACATCGAGGAAGGCGGTTCGCTGACCATCATCGCCACCGCGCTGGTCGAAACCGGCTCGAAGATGGACGAAGTGATCTACGAAGAGTTCAAGGGCACCGGCAACATGGAGCTGCCGCTGGACCGCCGCATCGCCGAGAAGCGTGTGTTCCCGGCCATCAACATCAACCGTTCCGGTACCCGCCGCGAAGAGCTGCTGACCGCCGACGACGAACTGCAGCGCATGTGGATCCTGCGCAAGCTGCTGCACCCGATGGACGAAATCGCCGCCATCGAGTTCCTGGTCGACAAGCTCAAGCAGACCAAGACCAACGACGAGTTCTTCCTGTCGATGAAGCGCAAGTAAGCGTTTCAGGCCAGGCAGTAATTGGGGCCGCTTTGCGGCCCTTCGCGGGCACGCCCGCTCCCACAGGTTCAGTGAGATCCTTGTGGGAGCGGGCGTGCCCGCGAAGGGGCGCGAAGCGGCCCCAATGCATTTTTGCCCCCAAACAAAGCCCGAACGGCGCTACACTCTGCACCCCCGACCGATACGGCCAACACGAGGCTTCTGCATGCAGTATCGCGACTTGCGCGACTTCATCCGTGGCCTGGAACAGCGCGGCGAACTCAAGCGCATCCAGGTTCCGATCTCCCCCGTCCTGGAAATGACCGAGGTCTGCGACCGCACCCTGCGTGCCAAGGGCCCTGCATTGCTGTTCGAAAAGCCGACCGGCTTCGACATCCCGGTGTTGGGCAACCTGTTCGGCACCCCGGAGCGCGTGGCCATGGGCATGGGCGCCGAGTCGGTCGATGAACTGCGGGAAATCGGCAAGCTGCTGGCCTTCCTCAAGGAACCCGAGCCACCGAAGGGCCTGAAGGATGCCTGGTCCAAGCTGCCGATCTTCAAGAAAGTCGTGTCGATGGCGCCGAAAGTGGTCAAGGACGCAGTGTGTCAGGAAGTGGTGGTCGAGGGTGACGATGTCGACCTCGGCGTACTGCCGATCCAGCACTGCTGGCCGGGCGACGTGGCGCCGCTGATCACCTGGGGCCTCACCGTCACCCGCGGCCCGAACAAGGACCGCCAGAACCTGGGCATCTACCGCCAGCAGGTGATCGGCCGCAACAAGGTCATCATGCGCTGGCTCAGCCATCGTGGCGGTGCCCTGGACTACCGCGAGTGGTGCGAGAAGAACCCTGGCCAGCCGTTCCCGGTCGCCGTGGCCCTGGGCGCTGACCCGGCCACCATCCTCGGCGCCGTGACCCCGGTGCCGGACACCCTCTCCGAGTACGCCTTCGCCGGCCTGCTGCGCGGCAACCGCACCGAGCTGGTCAAGTGCCGGGGCAGCAACCTGCAGGTACCGGCCACCGCCGAAATCATCCTGGAAGGCGTGATCCACCCGGGCGAAATGGCCCCGGAAGGCCCGTACGGCGACCACACCGGCTACTACAACGAAGTGGACAGCTTCCCGGTGTTCACCGTCGAGCGCATCACCCACCGGCAGAAACCGATCTACCACAGCACCTACACCGGCCGCCCGCCAGATGAGCCGGCAATCCTCGGCGTGGCGCTGAACGAGGTGTTCGTGCCGATCTTGCAGAAGCAGTTCCCGGAAATCGTCGACTTCTACCTGCCGCCGGAAGGCTGCTCCTACCGCATGGCGGTGGTGACCATGAAGAAGCAGTACCCGGGCCACGCCAAGCGCGTGATGTTGGGTGTGTGGTCGTTCCTGCGACAGTTCATGTACACCAAGTTCGTTATTGTCACCGATGACGATATCAATGCCCGCGACTGGAACGATGTGATCTGGGCCATCACCACGCGCATGGACCCCAAGCGTGATACGGTGATGATCGACAACACTCCGATCGACTACCTGGACTTCGCGTCGCCGGTATCCGGGCTGGGGTCGAAGATGGGCCTGGACGCCACACACAAGTGGCCGGGCGAGACTACACGCGAATGGGGACGGGTCATCGTCAAGGACGAAGCCGTCACCCGCCGTATCGATGAGCTGTGGGATCAGTTGGGAATAGATTGATGCAGGTAACGTTGCAGCCGTCCGGGGCGGTGCTGGCGCTCGAACCCGGGGAACGGATCCTGGATGGAGCGCGGCGGCTGGGCTATGACTGCCCGAACAGCTGCCGCAATGGCAATTGCCATGTCTGCGCCGCGCTGTTGGTCGAAGGCCGGGTACGCCAGGACGGCGAAGTCCGTGACCATGGCGAACTGTTTACCTGCATTGCCGAACCGCTGGAGGACTGCGTGTTGCTCTGGGATGGTGTGCTCGCCCTGGGCGAGCTGCCGGTGCGCAAACTGGCGTGCAGTGTCAGTGAGTGCGTCGAGGTCGGTGGCGACGTCTGGCGTGTGCGTTTGCGCGCGCCAGCCGGTAAGCCGCTGCGTTATCACGCCGGGCAATACCTGATGATCGAGCGTGACGGCGGCAAGCAGGCGGCCTTCTCGCTGGCTTCCGCGCCGCATACCGGGCGTGAGCTGGAGCTGCATGTGCTGGCGCGCGAGCCCAGTGCGCTGCAACTGATCGAGCAGCTCAAGCGCGACGGCCTGGCACGCATCGAAATGCCGTTCGGCGACACCCACCTGGCCGAGTTGCCCGACGGGCCGCTGGTGCTGATCGCTGCCGGCACGGGCATGGGCCAGATGCACAGCCTGGTCGAGCATTGCCGGGCCCAGGGCTTCAAGCACCCGGTACACCTGTACTGGGGCGTGCGCCGGCCCGAGGACTTCTACCAGATCGAGCACTGGGAAGAATGGCAGCGCCTGCCCAACCTGTTCCTGCACCAGGTGGTCAGCGACCTGTGCGGCTGGGAAGGTCGATGCGGCATGCTGCATGAGGCGGTCTGCGAGGACATCGCCGACCTCAACAGCGTGCATGTATATGCCAGCGGCTCGCCGAACATGATTTATGCCACCCTCGATGCCTTGGTCGAAGCCGGCATGGATGCTCACCGCATGCGTGCAGATGTGTTTGCCTACGCACCACGGGGTTAATAACCGAAGTTTGAAAGTGTGGGTATAAGGCGGTAATTGTTACCGCCTTGGTTAATAACTTTCACCGTTGCCGAAACAGTACTTTCCAGTCGTCGGAAGCGCGGATGAAACGCTGGCGCGAGGGCTTGAGTATTCCAGCCTTTCTGTCCTATGGTTACTGCAAGCGCCCTTGGTACAGAGGCCTTGGGCCGCATCGTAATCGAATCTCGCTACATCCGTAGTTCACAGGGATAATGGCGGCAGCTTATGTCGGCACTTGAAAGTATGTCCTGGGAAGTTTCATATCCTCCGACACTCGACTTCGGTCAGCAACATACTCGCGAACAGTTGTTCAATTCCATGAAGACAACCATGTCTCGCCATCAGGGTGGGCCGGTGTGGCTGTTCGCCTATGGTTCGTTGATCTGGCGGCCGGAGTGCAACTCCGTGGAGCGCCAACGCGCGCGGGTACATGGTTACCACCGTGGCTTGTACCTGTGGTCGCACGAGCACCGCGGCACCCCGGAAACCCCCGGCCTGGTGTTCGGCCTGGACCGTGGTGGCTCCTGCAGTGGTTTTGCCTACCGGCTGGATGAAAGCAGCCTGGACGAGTCGCTGATGGCCCTGTGGCAGCGCGAGATGCCGTACCCGGCGTACCGGCCGCACTGGCTCAGTTGCCGGTTGGGCGATGGCAGCAAGGTGCAGGCCCTGGGCTTCGTGCTGGAGCGGCATTTGCCGTGCTATGCCGGGAACCTGCCGGACACCTTGCTCAGCCAGATCCTGGCCAGTGCCAAGGGGCGCTATGGCACCACGCGCGATTATGTCGAGCAGACCTTGAATGCCCTGCGCAGCCACCAGATGCCCGACCGCAACCTGGAGGCGCGGTTCAGGCGCTGCCATAACCTGCGGGAGGTTTGATTACCTGTGCCGGCCTCTTCGCGGGTGAACCCGCGAAAAGGCCGGAACTGTCTTACCTGGCCAGTACGACCAACTTACCCACAGCCTGCCGCTGCCCCAACTTTTCAATGGCAGCCCCCGCCTCAGCCAGTGGATAAGTCTGCGACACCAGCGGCTTCAACTTGCCTTCGGCATGCCAGGCAAACAGCTGCCGGAAGTTGGCCGCATTGTCCTCCGGCTGACGCTGGGCAAACGCCCCCCAGAATACCCCGAGCACCGCCGCGCCCTTGAGCAACACCAGGTTGGCCGCCAGCTGCGGGATAGTCCCGCTGGCAAAGCCCACCACCAGCAACCGGCCATTCCAGGCCAGCCCGCGCACCGCCTGCTCGAACAGCTCGCCGCCCACCGGGTCGTAGATCACGTCCACCCCCTGGCCACCGGTCAGGCGTTTGATCTCGTCACGCAGGCTGGCCTGGCTGTAGTCGATCAGTTCGTCCGCCCCGGCCGCCTTGGCCACGGCCAGTTTTTCCGCACTGCTGGCGGCCGCGATTACCCGCGCACCCATGGCCTTGCCGATCTCCACCGCTGCCAGGCCGACCCCGCCGGACGCGCCCAGCACCAGCAGGGTCTCGCCCGCCTGCAACTGGCCGCGCTGGCGCAGGGCGTGCATGGAGGTGCCGTAAGTCATGCCGAACGCCGCAGCAGTGGTGAAGTCCATGCTCGCCGGGATCGGCAGCACGTTGTAGAACGGCACCGCCACTTGCTCGGCAAACGCACCCCAGCCGGTCAGCGCCATGACCCGGTCGCCGACCTTGAACGCGCCTGCCTTCTCCCCGACTGCGGCCACCACCCCCGCTGCCTCGCCGCCAGGGGAGAATGGCAACGGTGGCTGGAACTGGTACTTGCCTTCGATGATCAGGGTGTCGGGGAAATTGACCCCGGCGGCCTGGACATCCAGCAGGATCTCGTTTTTCTTTGGCACCGGGCTGGCCACCTCTTCCAGCACCAGGTTTTGCGCCGGGCCCAGGGTTTTGCACAACACAGCTTTCATCGGGGCTATTCCTTTGCGGGTCGTGGCCGATAAGTGTAGGAGGGCCGCCTGCCCGGTCAACGAGCATGGCCTGCCCTGATGTGCAGGCATAAGTGGCGGCACAAGCCCGGGCTTGGGTTTGAGCGGCATGCTGGGTAAGCTGGCGCCAACTGTATTTGAGGAGCGAATTCGTGAAAGCGTGGATCTTGATGGTGCTGGCGCTGCTGCTGCCGGCTGCGGCCATGGCCGAGGAAGCCAAGGAAGGGGCGCCCAAGGTAGCCTACATCAGCCTGAGCCCGCCCTTTGTCGGCAACTATGCCCTCGACGGCAGCCCGCGGCTGCGCGTGTACAAGGCCGACGTGGCCCTGCGCGTGACCGGCGACGAAGCCGCGAAGGCGGTGAAGCACCACGAGCCGCTGATCCGCAACCAGCTGGTGGCGCTGTTCACCCAGCAGTCGGTGGACAGCATGAGCAACGTCGAGGCCAAGGAGCATCTTCGCCAAGAGGCGCTGAAGCAGGTGCAGCAGGTGATGGAAGCCGAAGAGGGCAAGCCGATCGTCGAAGACCTGCTGTTCAACAACCTGATCGTGCAGTGACCGGCAAGCCGGCTCTCTCAGGAACAGCGCAATCCGGACTGTGGCGCGATCCCTGTGGGAGCGGCTTTAGCCGCGAAGAATCCAACGCGGTGCATGGCACCGGCTGCGCCGGTGTTCGCGGGTAAACCCGCTCCCACAGGAATCGCGCAATCTTTCAGATTTTGAGCCGGGTATGCGCGGCTCAGGACGCCAGGCTACGGCGAAACCGTGCCAGCGCCACGCTGAAGAACACCAGGCCGATCACGGCCAGCGCCAGGATGTCCGGCCACACCACCGTCCACCCGGCATCACGGAACAGGATTGCGGCGCCAAGGCTGACGAAGTGCGTCGACGGCGACCCCTGCATCACCCATTGCAGCCACTGCGGCATGCTGTCCAGCGGCGTGCTGCCGCCGGACAGCAACAGCATCGGGATGATCACCGGGATCGCTAGCAGGCCGAACTGCGGTGTCGAGCGCGCCAGGGTGGCGAGGAAAATGCCCAGCGCGGTACTGGCGAACAGGTACAGCGCGGTCACGGCCAGGAACAGTCCCATCGAACCGGACAGCGGCACGCCCAGCGCGCCCTTGACCACCACCACCAGCGAAATCCAGGTGCAGATCACCACCACCAGCGCGTTACTGGCGATTTTCGCCAGCATGATTTCCAGCGCGGTCAACGGCAGCACCAACAGGTGGTCGAGGGTGCCGTGCTCGCGCTCGCGCAGCAGCGCGGTGCCGGTGAGGATGATCGCCAGGATGGTGATATTGTTGACGATCTGGATCACCGCCAGGAACCAGCCACCCTCCAGGTTGGGGTTGAACAGGGCCTTGGCGTTGATTGCCACCGGGCTCTGCGTGTTGTTCCGCTGGCTGTAGTCGAGCAGTTCGCGCTCGAAGATGCGGCCGATGTAGCCGGCACCCATGAATGCCTGGCTCATGGCCGTGGCGTCGACATTGATCTGCAGTTCCGGCGAGCGCCCGGCCAGCAGGTCGCTCTGGAAATTCACCGGCACGTTGATCACGAAGGTGTACTGGCCGCTGTCCATGGCCTGGTCCAGGCGCCCCGGGGCCAGCGGCACGGCGGGCTGGAACTCGGGCGGTTGCAGGGCTTCGCCAAGCTTGCGCGACAGCTGGCTGTGGTCTTCGTCCACTATCGCGACACTGGCGTTGTGCACGCCGATCACCGAGCCGGCTGCCGGCATGTAGATGGCCACGCTGAAGGCATACAGCAGGAACAACAGCAGCACACTGTCATGGCGCAGGCTGGTCAGCTCTTTCAGGCCCAGGCGCAGGGTGTGGTTCAGGCGCGACATCTCAGGCCTCCTGCTTCTTCAGCATGGCCAGGCTCAGGCCGGTGAACACGGTAAAGAAGCTCAGCAGGATCAGGCACTGCGGCCACAGTTCGCGCAGGCCCAGCGCCTTGGTGAAGGTGCCGACGGCGATGTCGAGGAAGTAGCCCGCCGGGAACAGCTGGCCCATCACCGCTGCCGCGCCGTCCAGCGACGAGCGTGGCACGATCAGCCCGGAAAACTGGATGGTCGGCAGGCTGGTGATGATCATGGTGCCCAGGATGGCGGCGATCTGGGTGCGGGTGAAGGCCGAGATCAGCAGGCCCAGGCTGGTGGTCGCCAACAGGTAGGCGACGCCGCCACAGGCCAGGGCCAGCACGCTGCCCTTGAGCGGCACGGCGAACAGCCAGCGGTTCATCGCCACCAGCAGCGCCAGGTTGACCAGGCTCACGGCCAGGTAGGGCGCCTGCTTGCCGAGCAGGAACTCCAGGCGGGTGAGGGGCGTGGCGTAGAAGTTGGTGATGGAACCGAGCTCTTTCTCGCGGACGATGCCGAGCGCGGTGAGCATGGCCGGGATGAAGGCCAGGATCAGTGCCATCACCCCCGGGCCGATGGCGTTCACGCTGACCACATCCTGGTTGTAGCGAAAACGGGTTTCCAGGCGCACCAGGTCCTGGCGCGGCTGCGGCTGTGGGCTGGCCTTGGCCAGTTGCTCGAGGTTGGCCTGGTGCACGGCTTCCACGTAGTTGCGGCTGGTTTCCGCGCGGAACGGCATGCCGCCGTCGAGCCAGGCGGCCACTACCGGTTGGCGCCCGGCGTACAGGTCGCGGCCAAAGCCGGGCGGAATTTCCAGTGCCAGTTTGATTTCCGAGCGCTGCAGGCGCTGATGCATTTCGCGGGTATCGCGGATGGGCGCCTGTTCGGCGAAATAGCGTGAGCCACGGAAGGCTTCGAGGTAGGCCCGGCTTTGCGGGCTCTGGTCCTGGTCGTGCACGGCGAAGGCGAGGTTTTCCACATCCAGGGAAATGCCATAGCCAAAGATCACCATCATGAACATCGCACCCAGCAGGGCGAAGGCCAGGCGCACCTTGTCGCGCAGCAGCTCCTTGCCCTCACGGCTGGCCACGGCCAGCAGGCGACGCGGGCTGAAGCCCTGGCGCAGCGTCGGCGCAGGCGTGGCGGCCTGCTCCAGCACGGCGTTGTCGGTGGCTTGTGGCGCCAGTTCCTGGGCTTGTTCCAGGCAGCGTACGAACGCGTCTTCCAGGGTGTTGCCCTGATACTGGCGTTGCAGGGCATCCGGCGTGTCGCAGGCCAGTACCCGGCCGGCATGCATCAGCGAGATGCGGTCGCAGCGCTGGGCTTCGTTCATGAAGTGGGTGGAGAGGAAAATGGTTACGCCCTGCTCGCGTGACAGCTCCACCAGCAGGCGCCAGAAGTCGTCGCGTGCGGCCGGGTCGACGCCGGAGGTGGGTTCGTCGAGGATCAGTACTTCCGGGCGGTGGAGCACCGCCACCGCCAGTGACAGACGCTGGCGCAGGCCGAGGGGCAGGGCGCCGGATGGCTGGTCGGCGATGGCGCCCAGGTCGAAGCGCTCGATCAGCTCGTCGATACGCTGGCCGCTCTCGACCTTGGGCAGGTCGAACAGGCGGGCATGCAGGGTCAGGTTCTGCCGGGTACTGAGCTCGCCATACAGCGAGAAACTCTGCGACATGAAACCAACCCGCTTGCGCGTGGCCAAGTCGCTGGCATCCACCGGGCGGCCGAGCAGGCTGGCGCTGCCCTCGCTGGCCGGCATCAGGCCGGTGAGCACTTTCATGGTGGTGGTCTTGCCACAGCCGTTGGAGCCGAGGAAGCCGAAGATCTCCCCGCGGCCAATGGCGAAGCTGACCTTGTTCACTGCAGTGAAATCGCCAAAGCGCAGGGTCAGGTCGTGGGCCTCGATGGCGACCGGGCTGTCAGTGGCCGGGCGCGGTGGAATGATGAGCGGAGAGTGTTGCGCCTTGCCCGCGCCCTGGTAGTGGGTGAAGGCGTCGTCCAGCTTGCCGCTGGGGGTGACTGCGGCCAGTTCATGGCTGGGGCCTGCGGCCAGCAGGCGGCCGCCATCGAGCATCAGGCAATGCTCGAACTGTTCGGCTTCCTCCATGTAGGCGGTGGCCACCAGCAGGGTCAGTTGCGGGCGCTGCGCGCGCACCTGTTCGACCAGCTCCCAGAAGCGCCGCCGTGACAGCGGGTCGACGCCGGTGGTCGGCTCGTCGAGGATCAGCAGGTCCGGCTCGTGGATCAGTGCGCAGCACAGGCCCAGCTTCTGCTTCATGCCGCCCGACAGCTTGCCCGCCGGGCGCTCGGCAAAGCGCTGCAGGTCGGTGGCCTGCAGCAGGTTGGCCATGCGCTGTTCGCACTCGCGGCGGCCGAGGCCGAACAAGGTGGCGAAAAAGCGGATGTTCTCGCTGATCGACAGCTCCGGATACAGGTTGTTGCCCAGCCCCTGCGGCATGAATGCCACTTTCGGGTACAGCGCCGCGCGATGGCGCCGCTGGCGGATCGAACCGCCCAGCACCTGCAGCTCGCCCTGTTGCAGGCGCTTGACGCCGGCAATCAGCCCTAGCAGGGTCGATTTGCCAGCCCCGTCAGGGCCGATCAGCGCGCAGCGGGTGCCCGCTGGCAAGCTGAACCCGAGGGGGTGCAGGGCCACCAGGTCGCCATAGCGATGGCTGATACCCTCGGCCAGCAGTGCCGGGGCGTTCATTGCAGATTGGCCGGCCAGTCCACCTCAGCCGTGCGGACATAGCCGGCGCCTGGCATGCCCGGTTTGGCCTGCGGCACGGCGCCCGGGTCGTTCAGGCGCAGCTTGACCCGAAACACCAGCTTCTGCCGCTCGTCGCGGGTTTCCACCTGTTTGGGGGTGAACTGGGCCTTGGCCGCGACAAAGGCCACCTTCGCCGGCAGCGCCCGCTCGGGCAGGGCGTCGAGCACGATCCGCGCCTGGTCGCCGACGGTCAGCCGGCCGCTGGTGGAAGCCGGCAGGTAGAGGTTCATGTACTGGTCGCTGGGGTCGATCAGCATCAGTACGCGGCCGCCGGCCCCCAGCACTTCACCGGGTTCGGCCAGGCGCAGCTGGATAATGCCGTCGATTGGTGCGCGCAGGCTGCTGTCGTCGATTTCGCTGGTGAGTTGCGCCACCTGGGCCTCGGCGGCGCCGATGGCGGCCTTGATCGCCGCCAGTTGGGCGCGGGCGGCGACGACGGCGGCGTTGGCCGTGTCGAAGCGCGCCTGTTGTTGGTCGAGCAATTGCTGGCTGGCGTATTTGCGCTGGAAGATCTCGCGCACGCGCTTGAGCTCCTGGCTGGCCAGCAGCAGCTCGCTTTGGCGCAGCTGCACGCTGGCCTGGGCGGCGGCGTAGTTTTCCCGGGCGCGCAGCACTTCGGCTTCGGCCTGGTTGCGCTGGGCTTCCATGGTGCGGGTGTCGATACGCGCCAGCAGCTGGCCGCGAGTTACCTTGTCACCTTCGTCGACCAGCACCTCGGCCAGGCGCCCGGGGATCTTGCTGGCGATCTGCACTTCGGTGGCTTCCAGGCGGCCGTTGCCCATGCTCAGGCCTTCGGGCAACTGGTCGTGGAGCGACTTCCAGTATCCCAGCCCGCCGGCTGCTGCGAGTAGGGCGATCAGCGCGGTGGCGAAGATCCTGGGGGCGTATCGGTTCATCGGTCTGCATCCTTGCGGTCATGCACACTGCATCATGGCTTGCGGTCATGAGCGACGTGTTGATGCCGGTCAAAGTCCTTATGCGGTGCCTGTGGGAGCGGCCAACTGTGCAAAGACTGACCTTAGCCGCAGTTTCAACGCAAAGCGACAATCACTGCCCATTGCTCTGGCGTCACCGGCATCACCGACAGGCGGCTGCCCTTTTGCACCAGTGGCAGTTCTGCCAGGCCAGCCTGCTGTTTCAGCCAGCCCAGCTCCAGCACTCGTGGCAGGGTTTGCACATGGGCCACATCAACCGCGCTCCACGGGTTCTTGTCGGTTGTAGCCTTGGCATCGTAGTAGTGGCTTTGCGGGTCCAGCGCGGTCGGGTCCGGGTAGGCCGCGCGGGTGATCCTGGCGATGCCGGCGATGCCCGGCTGCGGGCAGCTGGAATGATAGAAGAAGAACTCGTCGCCAACGCTCATGGCCCGCAGGAAATTGCGCGCCTGGTAGTTGCGTACGCCGTCCCAGCGCGCTTCGCCAAGGCGACCAAGGGCTTCGATGGAGAGCTCATCGGGCTCGGATTTCATCAGCCAGTAGGCCATGGGTACTGCTCCTGAAAAGGTTTGAAATAACCTGTTGCACGAAACCGACAGCCGGTTGGCGTCAAGGTTTGCGTGCAGACGCAGGTTGTCGGAAAATGCGCCCCGTTTAAAGCGCGATGCTCCGGCGATACCCAGAAAATTCGCCGAGCCTGAACAGTTTGCCTGGGGGGCAATCTTCGATGAATCAACGTAACAAGCCGGATCTGCTGTGGATCCTGGTGTTCATTTTCGGCCTGGGTGTGGTCACCACCGGTTATGCGCAAGGGTTCTGGGAGCGCAAGCTGGACAACGCCTATCAGATGCCGGTCGACGCCAGCCAGCTGCAACGTTGATGCTCCCCACCGGCGCTGCTCAACGCGGCGCCAGGTACCAGGCACGGTCCGAGACCGTCCCCTGCAGCGGTACATCCCAACTGGCCTGCGCCAGCCGTTCGACCTTCTGGCATTCATGCGCCAGGCCCAGCAGCAATGGTTTTTTCCAGGTCTGCCGACGTGCCTGGTAGGCCAGGCTGCGATCATAGAAACCACCCCCCATCCCCAGGCGCCCACCCACTTCGTCGAAACCGACCAACGGTAGCAGGATCAGGTCCAGCGACCAGATCGGGCGCTGGCGCTTGCGGTCGGTAACCGGCTCGGGAATACGGAAGCGGTTGGGCTTGAGCTTTTCACCCTGCTCGAAGCGCTGAAACACCATGCGCGTGCGCGGCCAGGCGTGCAGCACCGGCAGGTAGGTGCGCTTGCCGCGGCGCTGGGCTTCGCGCAGCAGCAGGCAAGGGTCGATTTCGCCGTCGTTGGGCAGGTACAGGGCAATGTGCCGGGCGCGGCGGAACAGCGGGTGCTGCGCCAGCTGGCGGTACAGGCCAACGGCGGCCTGGCGTTGCTGGGCAGGGGTGAGGGCGCGGCGGGCATTGCGGAGCAGGCGACGGAGCTGGGGGCGGGTGAGCTGCGCGGTGTCGGTCATGGCACGGGCGATCCCAGGTGCTGGCCAACGTGGTCGGCCAAAACGAATTGCCCGCCACAGGGGCGGGCAAGAGAATTCAGGCTCCCCGATAAGACCGCTATCGGTGTAGCCCTTGAACCCGAAAGTTCAAGGTGGAGATTGCAGGGGGCGTTAAGGCTTTCCGTCGGGCGGACATGCACACCGGCCCCAGCGTGCAACCCCCGTGGTTGTGCGTATCGGCTCAGGGACATAACCGACTGGCGCATCCCCCAGGGAGTGGCGCCAGTATACCAATCTCAGCCGATTTTGGTATCCGCGTCGTCGGACAGTGCCTGGTCGACCCGTTCCAGCAGGTCGCGCACCTGTTCGCGGGTGGTGCCGCCTGCCGGGGCATCGTTGCGGTCTTCCTGGCGGTGCAGCATTTCGTGGGTGATGTTCAACGCTGCCATGACCGCGATGCGGTCGGCGCCGATCACCTTTCCGCTGCTGCGGATCTCGCGCATCTTGCCGTCCAGGTAGCGTGCGGCGCTGACCAGGTTGTTGCGCTCCTCCGGCGGGCAGATGATCGAATATTCCTTGTCGAGGATCTGCACGGTGACGCTATTGCTTGAACTCATGAGTCTTGCTCCAGAGCCTTGAGGCGTAAAATCATCGACTCGACCTTGCGCTTGGCGATCTCGTTCTTTTCGATGAGGTGGGCGCGCTCTTCGCGCCAGGATTTTTCCTGAGCTACTAGGAGTGCATTTTGCCGTTTTAGTTGCTCGACACGTTCGATCAGCAACTCGAATCGGCTCATCAGTGCCTGCAGGTCGTTCTCTTGCGTGGGTTGCACTCGATTCGCTCCGTCGTTCAGTCACCTGGCGATGATGCCTCTCCCTGGGCGGCGACGGCCAGTGCCGATGGTCTTGGCGCGCCTGCCGGTGCTAGGATACAAGGTCTCCATTCTAGTCATTGCGCCGTCTGGCGCCTAGCTGCCCATGCCCAATACCCAATCGCCCTACATCGCCTTCGCCATGCTGCTGTCCAGCAATGGCCATCCTGTCACCCCGGCCGAGCTGCACGGCCTGCTGATCGGCCGCAGCTGCGCCGGTGCCGGCTTCGACGCCGACGGCTGGCTGGCCGATGCCGCCCAGTTGCTGGAAACCGAACCCGGTGACAGCGTGCGCAACGCCCTGGTCGGCCTGCAGGAAATGGTCAAGGGCGAGCTGACCAGCGACGACATGGCGATCGTCCTGCTGCTGCCTTCCGACGACGCCGCCCTGAGCGACCGCGCCACCGCGCTGGGCCAGTGGTGCCAAGGCTTCATTACCGGCTTCGGCCTGAATGCCGGTGGCAAGGACCTGTCCGACGAAGCCAAGGAAGTGCTGCAGGACCTGGTAGCCATTTCCCAGGTTCAGGAAGCCCTCGAAGAGTCCGACGATGGCGAGAGCGACTACATGGAAGTCATGGAATACCTGCGCGTGGCACCCCTGCTGCTGTTCTCCGAGCTGGCCAAGCCGGCCGCCCCCGCGCCCAAGCCATCGCTGCACTGATCAACCGGGGGTAGTCTGCCCATGAGCCACATTCCCAAGGCCGAGTATGCCCGTCGGCGCAAGGCGCTGATGGCGCAGATGGTCCCCAACAGCATCGCCATTCTGCCCGCCGCCGCGGTTGCTATCCGCAACCGCGACGTCGAGCACGTGTACCGCCAGGACAGCGACTTCCAGTACCTCAGCGGCTTCCCCGAGCCGGAGGCGGTGATTGCGCTGATCCCGGGGCGCGAGCATGGCGAATACGTGTTGTTCTGCCGTGAGCGCAACCCCGAGCGCGAGCTGTGGGATGGTCTGCGGGCCGGTCAGGAAGGCGCGGTGCGCGATTTCGGCGCCGACGATGCCTTCCCCATTACCGACATCGACGAGATCCTGCCGGGCCTGATTGAAGGCCGCGAGCGAGTCTACAGCGCCATGGGCAGCAACCCCGAGTTCGACCGCCGGCTGATGGACTGGATCAACGTGATCCGCTCCAAGGCCCGCCTGGGTGCCCAGCCGCCGAACGAGTTCGTTGCGCTGGATCATCTGCTGCACGACATGCGCCTGTATAAATCGGCGGCGGAAGTGAAGGTGATGCGCGCTGCCGCAGACATCTCGGCACGGGCCCACGTGCGGGCCATGCAGGCCTGCCGGGCCGGGTTGCACGAATACAGCCTGGAAGCCGAGCTGGACTACGAGTTCCGCAAGGGCGGGGCGAAGATGCCGGCCTACGGCTCGATCGTCGCGGCCGGGCGCAATGGCTGCATCCTGCACTATCAGCAGAACGACGCCCCGCTCAAGGATGGCGACCTGGTGCTGATCGATGCTGGCTGCGAAATCGACTGCTACGCCAGCGACATCACCCGTACCTTCCCGGTCAGCGGGCGGTTTTCGCCCGAGCAAAAGGCCATCTACGAGCTGGTGCTCAAGGCCCAGGCCGCGGCGTTTGCCGAAATCGCCCCCGGCAAGCACTGGAACCACGCCCACGAGGCGACCGTGCGGGTCATCACCGCGGGCCTGGTGGAACTGGGCCTGCTGACCGGCGAGGTGCAGGCGCTGATCGACAGCGAGGCCTATCGAGCCTTCTACATGCACCGCGCCGGGCACTGGCTGGGCATGGATGTGCACGATGTGGGCGAGTACAAGGTGGGCGGCGAGTGGCGGGTGCTTGAACCCGGCATGGCGCTGACCGTCGAGCCGGGCATCTACATAGGTGCCGACAATCAGGCCGTAGCGAAGAAATGGCGCGGCATTGGTGTAAGGATCGAGGACGACGTGGTAGTGACCAGGCAAGGCTGTGAAATCCTGACTTCGGGCGTGCCGCGTACGGTCGCCGAGATCGAGGCGCTGATGCAGGCCGCCCGCAAGGACGCGGCATGAATAGGGTAAACCTGGCGATCATCGGAGGCGGCCTGGTGGGCGCGAGCCTGGCTCTGGCCCTGCAGGCCGGGGCCAAGGCGCGAGGCTGGAAGATTCTGCTGATCGAGCCGTTCGCCCCCGGTGACAGCTTCCAGCCCAGCTACGATGCGCGTTCGTCGGCACTGTCGTTCGGTACCCAGCAGATCTACCAACAGCTGGGCCTGTGGCAGGCCATTGGCCACCGCGCCGAGCCGATCCGGCAGATTCACGTGTCCGACCGCGGCCGCTTCGGCGCCACCCGCCTGGATGCCCTGGAAGAGGGCGTGCCGGCGCTTGGCTACGTGGTGGAAAACGCCTGGCTGGGCCAATGCCTCTGGCAAGGGCTGGACAGCGAGGTGGTGAGCTGGCGCTGCCCGGCGGAAGTGACCGCGATGCAGGCCATCGAAGGCGGCTACCGCCTGCAGCTGAACGACGACACCCAGCTGGAATGCGACCTGGCGGTACTGGCCGACGGTGGCCGCTCCGGTCTGCGCGAACAGCTGGGCATCCACGTGCGCCACACGCCTTACCAGCAGAGCGCGTTGATCGCCAATATCACCCCGGGCGAGGCCCACGGCGGCCAGGCCTTCGAGCGTTTCACCGAAGAAGGCCCCATGGCCCTGCTGCCGTTGCCGGATAACCGCTGCGCGCTGGTCTGGACCCGCCAGGGCATGGACGCGCGGCGCCTGGCCGACATCGACGAGCGCAATTTCCTGCGCGAGCTTCAGGGCGTGTTCGGCTATCGCCTGGGCGCCTTGCGCCAGGTGGGCGCACGGCACCTCTACCCACTGTCACTGATCGAGGCCCAGGAGCAGGTGCGGCCGCACCTGGTTGTGCTGGGCAACGCCGCGCACAGCCTGCACCCCATTGCCGGCCAAGGCTTCAACCTGTCGCTGCGTGACGTGCAGGCGCTGGCCGAGGCGCTGCTGGCCGGCCCGCAGCAGCCTGGTGACCTGACCACGTTGCAGGCCTACCACCAGCGCCAGCGTCTGGACCAGGCCATGACCATCGGTTTTTCCGACCAGGTCACCCGCCTGTTCGGCAGTAGCCAGCCGTTACTGGCTGCCGGGCGCAACCTTGGTCTGCTTGGGCTGGACCTGCTGCCTCCGGCGAAAAGCTGGTTCGCCCGCCAGGCCATGGGCCTGGGCACCCGCCCCGATCCGCGAGGTCAGCCATGAGTGACGACGCGCGCAGGCTGGCGCGCCGGGCGCGCCTGTTGCGCTGGCGGCTGAACCTGTTCCCGCCGCACCTCGGCGCTGGTATCCGCGTGCAGCACATCAGCCCGGACCTGCGCAGCGTCAAGGTGGCGATGAAGCTGACCCGCTGGAACCGCAATTATGTCGGCACCCAGTGCGGCGGCAGCCTGTACGGGATGGTCGACCCGTTCTACATGCTGCTGTTGATCGAGCAGCTGGGGCGTGACTACATCGTCTGGGACAAGGCCGCCAGCATCGATTTCATTTCGCCGGGCAAAGGCCCGGTGTATGCCGAACTCCACGTCGATGACGCGCTGCTGGACGAAATCCGCCAGCAGACCGCCACCGGCAAGAAGTGCCTGCCGCGTTTGCAGGTCGATATCCGCGACGGTGCCGGCGAGCTGGTGGCGCGGGTCGATAAAACCCTATATGTGCGGCTCAAGCCGCAAGCGAGGCTGGCGTAAGGCATGGAAATGCGCGCAGATCTGTTGATTGTCGGTGCCGGTATGGTCGGCAGCGCCCTGGCCCTGGCATTACGCCACAGTGGCTTGCAAATCCTCTTGCTCGACGGTGGCCCGCTGACGGTCAAGCCGTTCGATGCCCAGGCCCCGTTCGAGCCGCGCGTCAGCGCGCTGTCGGCAGCCAGCCAGCGCATCCTCGAGCGCCTTGGCGCCTGGGACGGTATTGCCCAGCGGCGTGCCACGCCCTACTCGGACATGCATGTGTGGGATGGCAGTGGCACCGGGCAGATTCACTTCTCGGCCGCCAGCGTGCATGCCCAGGTGCTCGGCCATATCGTCGAGAACCGGGTGGTGCAGGATGGCCTGCTGGAGCGCCTGCATGACAGCGACATCGGCCTGTTGCCCAACGCGCGGCTCGAACAGCTGCGCCGCTCCGGCGACGAGTGGCTGCTGACCCTCGCCGATGGCCGCCAGCTGCGTGCGCCGCTGGTGATCGCGGCCGACGGTGCCAACTCGGCAGTGCGGCGCCTGGCCGGCTGTGAAACCCGCGAGTGGGATTACCTGCACCACGCCATCGTCACCAGCGTGCGTTGCAGCGCCGGGCACCAGGCCACGGCCTGGCAGCGCTTCACCGATGAAGGGCCATTGGCGTTCCTGCCGTTGTCCCGCGATGGCCAGCAGGACTGGTGCTCGATCGTGTGGTCGACCACCCCGGAGCATGCCGAACAGTTGATGGCGCTGGATGAAGCGGCCTTCCTGAAGGCCCTGGAGCGGGCTTTCGAGGGGCGCCTGGGGGATGTGCTGCAGGCCGACCCACGGGTGTGCGTGCCGCTGCGCCAGCGCCACGCCAAGCGCTATGTGGATGAAGGCTTGGCATTGATTGGCGATGCTGCGCACACCATTCACCCGCTGGCCGGGCAGGGCGTGAACCTGGGCTTCCTCGATGCAGCGGTGCTGGCTGAAGTGCTGGTCAACGCCTGCGAGCGTGGCGAGCGGCTGGCGGATGTGAAGGTGCTGAGCCGTTACGAGCGGCGGCGCATGCCGCACAACCTGGCGCTGATGGCGGCGATGGAAGGGTTCGAGCGGTTGTTCCAGGCCAACCCGTTGCCGTTGCGCTGGTTGCGTAACAGCGGGTTGAAGCTGGTGGAGCAGATGCCGGAGGCCAAGGCGCTGTTCGTGCGGCAGGCGCTGGGTTTGAGCGGTGACCTGCCGGATCTCGCCAAAGCCTGAAGATCTTGCACGATCAGTTGTAGGAGCAGCCTTGTGCTGCGAACAGGCCCGTGAAGCCAGCCAATCATTTAGATTGGGCTGCCGGCCCTTTCGCAGCACAAGGCTGCTCCTACAAAGGCGGCGCAAGTTCTGCAACATCCGGTAACGCCTATGTAGATGAGTCGGAAAATGGGATTCACTACCATTTGCGCCTCTCATACGATCCGAGGAGTGCTTTCCATGTTGCCACGCAAGCCCCTACTGGCCGCCCTGGCCCTGACCCTGTTCGGCGGCACCGCCCAGGCAGCGGACGAAGTGGTGGTGTACTCCTCGCGCATCGACGAGCTGATCAAGCCGGTGTTCGATGCCTATACCGCCAAGACCGGGGTCAAGATCAAGTTCATCACCGACAAGGAAGCCCCGCTGATGCAGCGCATCAAGGCCGAGGGCGACAACGGTGTGGCCGACCTGCTGCTGACCGTCGATGCTGGCAACCTGTGGCAGGCCGAGCAGATGGGCATCCTGCAGCCGATCAAGTCCGACATCATCGACCAGAACATCCCGCCGCAGTACCGTGCCTCGTCCCACGACTGGACCGGTCTGAGCCTGCGCGCCCGCACCATCATCTACTCCACCGAACGGGTCAAGCCGCAAGAGCTGAGCACCTACGAAGCCCTGGCCGACAAGCAGTGGGAAGGCCGCCTGTGCCTGCGCACGGCGAAGAAGGTGTACAACCAGTCGCTGACCGCCACCCTGATCGAGACCCACGGCGAGGCGAAGACCGAGCAGATCGTCAAAGGCTGGGTCAACAACCTGTCCACCGACGTATTCTCCGACGACAACGCGGTGATCCAGGCCATCGAAGCCGGCCAGTGCGACGTGGGCGTGGTCAACACTTACTACTACGGCCGCCTGCACAACCAGAACCCGAAACTTCCGGTGAAGATCTTCTGGCCCAACCAGGGTGACCGTGGCGTGCACGTGAACCTGTCGGGCATCGGCCTGACCAAGCATGCGCCACACCCGGAGGCGGCGAAAAAGCTGGTGGAGTGGATGACAGGCGAGGAAGCACAGAAGCTGTTCGCCGACATCAACCAGGAGTTCCCGGCCAACCCGAAGGTCAAGCCATCGGACGAAGTAGCGGCGTGGGGCAGCTTCAAGGCTGACAGCATTCCGGTGGAAATTGCCGGCAAGCGCCAGGCTGAAGCGATTCGCTTGATGGATCGGGCTGGCTGGAACTAAGCGCCAGGCTTTATCCTCCTTGGGCCTGCAAGGGCCCTTTCGCGGGCGCGCCCGCTCCCACAGGAATATCACTGCCCTCAAGGGTGTGGGAGCGGGCGTGCCCGCGAACGACCGCAAAGCGGTCGCAAATCAGCCACAGAGACATTCAAGTTGCCCCACACCCCTCAACGCCGCTGGTACCTCCCGGTCGCCCTGATCGCCGCCCTGGTGCTCCTGCCCCTGAGCGTACTGCTGCTGTCCTGGCAATCGATCGACCTGCAGATCTGGTCGCACCTGCTCGACACCCAGATGAGCCGCCTGCTGGGCAATACCCTGACCCTGGTAGCGGGCGTGGGCATTGGCGTCACCGTGCTGGGCGTCAGCCTGGCCTGGCTCACCAGCCTCTGTGAGTTCCCTGGTCGGCGCTGGCTGGACTGGGCGCTGATGCTGCCGTTCGCCATCCCGGCTTATGTACTGGCATTCGTCTTTGTCGGCCTGCTCGATTTCGCCGGCCCGGTACAAAGTGCCCTGCGCGAGGTGTTCGGGCCGATGCGCCTGCCGCGGGTGCGCTCCACCGGCGGGGTGATCGTCGTCCTGGTGCTGGTGTTCTACCCCTATGTCTACCTGCTGGCGCGCACCGCATTCCTGGCCCAGGGCAAGGGCCTGATGGAAGCGGCGCGGGTGCTGGGGCTGTCCCCGCTGCAAGCGTTCTGGCGCGTTGCCCTGCCCATGGCTCGGCCTGCGGTCGGTGCCGGTATTGCCCTGGCACTGATGGAAACCCTGGCCGACTTCGGCGCGGTGGCGGTGTTCAACTTCGACACCTTCACCACGGCCATCTACAAGACCTGGTACGGCTTCTTCAGCCTGTCCAGCGCGGCCCAGCTGGCCAGCCTGTTGCTGCTGGCGGTGATGCTGGTGCTGTATGGCGAGCGCCGTGCCAGGGGGGCCAGCCGCAGCGGCAACGAGCGGCCGCGCGGGCAGGCGCTGTATCACCTGCGCGGGGTAAAGGCATTGCTGGCCAGTGGCTGGTGCCTGCTGGTGTTCGCCTGTGCCTTTGTCATCCCGGTGCTGCAACTGCTGGCGTGGTTCTGGCAGCGTGGCCGGCATGACCTGGACGAGCGCTATGTCGGCCTGGTGCTGCACACCCTGTACCTGGGCGGCATGGCGGCGCTGGTCACGGTATGTGTGGCGTTGCTGCTGGCCTTTGCCCGGCGCCAGGCGCCGACGGGCGGTATCCGCGCCGGGGTCGGCCTGGCCAACCTGGGCTATGCCTTGCCCGGCTCGGTGCTGGCGGTGTCGATCATGCTGGCCTTCAGTTACCTCGACAACCACCTGGTCATCCCGCTGTCCAGCTGGCTGGGCGGTGCCGGCAAACCGCTGCTGCTGGGCAGCCTGGCCGCCTTGCTGCTGGCCTACCTGGTGCGCTTCATCGCAGTGGCCTACGGGCCGCTGGAGAGCAGCCTGGAGCGTATCCGCCCGTCATTGCCCGAGGTATCCCGTAGCCTGGGCGTCGGTGGCGCGGGATTGTTTTTCAAGGTGTATCTACCGCTGCTTGTGCCTGGCGCCCTCAGCGCCGCCTTGCTGGTGTTCGTCGACGTGCTCAAGGAAATGCCGGCCACCTTGCTGATGCGCCCGTTCGGCTGGGACACCCTGGCGGTACGGGTGTTCGAGATGACCAGCGAGGGTGAGTGGGCGCGTGCATCGCTGCCGGCACTGACCCTGGTGCTGGTGGGCTTGCTGCCGGTCATCGGCCTGATCCGCCGTTCGGCACGTCGACCCGGTCACAGTCACTGAGGGTGCCAGCTGGCGCCCTTGCGGCTACAATGCGCGGCACTCGCGCGGCGGGTGTCTGCAACAAGAGCTGATAAGAAAAGCTGACGACCCAACGTCATCGACCGCCGCCGCTTCGCCACGCCCGGAAGGAGAAACCCATGGGACAGCGCACGCTTTTGTATGACCTGCACCTGGCGCTTGGCGCCAAAACGGTCGATTTCGGTGGCTGGGACATGCCCCTGCACTATGGCTCGCAGGTCGAGGAGCACCATCAGGTGCGCAGCGATTGCGGGGTGTTCGATGTTTCCCATATGACCGTGATCGATGTCGATGGCAGCGACGCCACTGTCTGGTTGCAGCGTCTGCTGGCCAACGACGTGGCCCGCCTCGACGACACCGGCAAGGCGCTGTACAGCCTGCTGCTTCAGGCACAGGGCGGGGTGATCGACGACCTGATCGTCTACCGCACGGAACACGGCTACCGCCTGGTCACCAACGCTGCCACTCGGGCCAAAGTGCTCGACTGGCTGCAACTGCAGCGCGAGGGTTTTGCCGTGGACTTCCAGGTCCGCTCCGACCTGGCCATTCTTGCCATCCAGGGCCCGCATGCCCGCGAAAAGGTCGCGGCCCTGCTCAGCCCCGCGCGCGCGGCGCTGATCCGCGAACTGCGCCCGTTCGAAGGCGTTGCCGAAGGTGACTGGTTCATTGCCCGCACCGGCTATACCGGTGAAGATGGCCTGGAAATCATGCTCCCGGGCGAGCAGGCCGTGGCCTTCTTCAACGACCTGGTCGGCGCAGGCATCGCCCCCAGCGGCCTGGGCGCCCGCGACACCTTGCGCCTGGAAGCCGGCATGAACCTGTACGGCCAGGACATCGACGAAACCCACACCCCGCTCACCTCCAACCTGGGCTGGAGCATCGCCTGGGAGCCGGCCGAGCGTGACTTCATTGGCCGTGCCGGTCTGCTGGCGGAAATCGAACAGGGCGTGCAAGAAAAACTGGTCGGCCTGGTGCTGGAGGAGCGCGGTGTGCTGCGTGCCCATCAGGTGGTGCGTGTGGCCGGGATTGGCGAAGGAGAGATCACCAGTGGTAGTTTCTCGCCTACGCTGAGCAAGTCCATTGCCCTTGCCCGCGTGCCCATGGCCACCGGTGACCGGGCCGAGGTGGAAATCCGCGGCAAGTGGTACCCGGTGCGGGTGGTCAAACCGACCTTCGTGCGCCACGGCAAGATCCTGATCTGAACAATTTTTAACCGGCGGGCGTACCGCTGAGCCAATCGAGGAATTCAAGACATGAGCAATATCCCCGCCGACCTGCGTTTTGCCGAAAGCCACGAGTGGGCTCGCCTGGAAGCCGATGGCACCGTGACCGTGGGTATCAGCGACCACGCTCAGGAAGCCCTGGGTGACGTGGTGTTCGTCGAGCTGGCCGAAGTCGGCAAGGTGTTTGGCGCTGGCGATGCTGCCGGTGTGGTCGAGTCGGTCAAAGCCGCTTCGGACATCTATGCCCCGGTCGCCGGCGAAGTGATCGCGGTCAACGAAGAGCTGGCCGACAGCCCTGAACTGCTCAACGAAGAACCTTACGAGTCGTGGATCTTCAAGCTCAAGCCAAGCAACCCGGCCGAGCTGGACAAGCTGCTGGATGCTGCTGGCTACAAGGCCGCGATCGGCGAGTAAGACCGCGTCGCCTTCTTCGCGGCTAAAGCCGCTCCCACAGGTACTGCATAGCGTCTGATACCTGTGCGGTCCCTGTGGGAGCGGCTTCAGCCGCGAAGAGGCCGGGCCTGCAAGCAACTTTCCCCGCAAAATCGGCAATCCCTTCCTAGACTTGTAAGTCTCCATGAGAGCTGTTCCAGGAAGAGAGCGTCGTCATGTCCCAGTCGCCATCCCTGCATCAACTGCAAGAGCTCAACCCTTTCCTGCGTCGCCATCTGGGCCCCGATGCCGCGGAGCAGCAGGCCATGCTCAACGCGCTGGGTGTCGCCAGCCGCAGTGAGCTGATCGAGCAGACCGTACCGCCAGACATCCGCCTCAATCGCCCCCTCGACCTGCCGCCGGCGCTGGACGAGCAGGCCGCCCTGGCCAAACTCGCCGGTTACGCCGGGCAGAACCAGGTCTGGACCAGCCTGATCGGCATGGGCTACCACGGCACCATCACCCCCACGGTCATTCTGCGCAACGTGCTGGAAAACCCCGGCTGGTATACCGCCTATACGCCCTATCAGCCCGAAATTGCCCAAGGCCGACTGGAGGCGCTGCTGAACTTCCAGCAGATGGTCATCGACCTCACCGGGCTGGCCTTGGCCAACGCCTCGCTGCTCGACGAAGCCACCGCCGCCGCCGAGGCCATGGCCTTGGCCAAGCGAGTGGCACGCAACAAGAGCAACGCTTTTTTCGCCGACGAGCACTGTCACCCGCAGACCCTGTCCGTACTGAAGACCCGCGCCGAGGGCTTTGGCTTCGAGCTGATCGTCGACTCTGTGGATAACCTTGGCAAACACGCAGTTTTCGGTGCTTTGCTGCAGTACCCGGACACCCACGGCGAGGTACGCGACCTGCGCCCGCTGATCGACCATTTGCACAGCCAGCATGCCCTGGCCTGCGTAGCCGCCGACCTGCTCAGCCTGGTGGTGCTGGCACCGCCCGGGGAGCTGGGCGCCGATGTGGTGCTGGGCTCGACCCAGCGATTTGGCGTTCCGATGGGCTATGGCGGCCCCCACGCGGCCTATTTCGCCTGCCGCGATGACTACAAGCGGGCCATGCCGGGGCGCATCATCGGCGTGTCGCGCGATGCCCGTGGCAACACCGCGCTGCGCATGGCCCTGCAGACCCGCGAGCAGCATATCCGCCGCGAGAAGGCCAACTCCAACATCTGCACGGCTCAGGTGCTGCTGGCCAACATTGCCGGCTTCTACGCGGTGTACCACGGCCCGGAAGGCCTGCAGCGCATTGCCCAGCGTGTGCACCGGCTGACCTTCATCCTGGCCGCCGGCCTCGAAGCCAAGGGCATCAAGCGCCTCAACCAGCATTTCTTCGACACCCTCACCCTGGACGTCGGCGGCACCCAGGCGGCCATCATCGAAAGTGCCGAAGCCGCGCAGATCAACCTGCGCATCCTCGGCCGCGGGCATCTGGGCGTGAGCCTGGACGAGACCTGCTCGGAGCAGACGGTGCTGCGCCTGTTCGACATCTTCCTGGGGGTAGACCACGGCCTGGATATCGCCGTACTCGACCAACTGGCCCTGCCCGAAGGCATCCCCGCAAGCCTGGTGCGGCGCACGCCGTTCCTTGCCCACCCGGTGTTCAACCTGCACCACAGCGAAACCGAGATGCTGCGCTACCTCAAGCAGCTTGAGAACAAGGACCTGGCGCTGAACCAGTCGATGATCCCGCTGGGCTCCTGCACCATGAAGCTCAACGCCACCAGCGAGATGATCCCTATCACCTGGCCTGGCTTTGCCCAGCTGCACCCGTTTGCTCCGGCGGCCCAGGCCACCGGCTACAAGGCGATGATCGACGAACTGGAAAGCTGGCTGTGCGCCATTACCGGCTTCGATGCCATCTGCATGCAGCCCAACTCTGGTGCCCAAGGCGAGTACGCCGGCCTGATGGCCATTACCCGCTACCACCGCAGCCGCCACCAGCCGCAACGCACGCTGTGCCTGATCCCGTCGTCGGCCCACGGCACCAACCCGGCGTCGGCGCAAATGGCCGGCATGGAGGTGGTGATTGTCGATTGCGACGATGATGGCAACGTTGACCTGGCTGACCTCAAGGCCAAGGCTCACGCGGCCGGGGAGCGTTTGTCGTGCCTGATGATCACTTACCCGTCGACCCATGGCGTGTATGAAGAGGGTATTCGCGAAATCTGCGAAGTGGTCCACCAGCACGGTGGCCAGGTGTACATGGACGGCGCCAACCTCAATGCCCAGGTGGGGTTGGCACGGCCGTCGGATATCGGCGCCGACGTTTCGCACATGAACCTGCACAAGACCTTCTGCATCCCCCACGGCGGTGGTGGCCCAGGCATGGGGCCGATCGGTATCCGTGCGCACCTCAAGCCGTTCGTCGCCAGCCACCCGGTGGTGCCGGTGCCCGGCCTGGACCCGAACAACAGCGCGGTCAGCGCCGCGCCCTGGGGCAGTGCGAGCATCTTGCCGATCAGCTGGATGTACATAGCCATGATGGGCCCGCAACTGGCCGATGCCAGCGAAGTGGCGATCCTCTCGGCCAACTACCTGGCCAGCCAGCTGGGTGGCGCCTTCCCGGTGCTGTACCGCGGGCGCAACCAGCGGGTGGCGCATGAGTGCATCCTCGACCTGCGGCCGCTGAAGGCGCTGACCGGCATCAGCGAAGAGGACGTGGCCAAGCGCTTGATGGACTATGGTTTCCACGCGCCGACCATGTCGTTCCCGGTGCCGGGCACGCTGATGGTCGAGCCGACCGAGAGTGAATCGAAGGCCGAACTGGACCGCTTCGTCGAGGCGATGCTGGCGATTCGGGCGGAAATTGGCGAAGTTCAGGAGGGGAACTGGCCGGCGGAGAACAACCCGCTCAAGCATGCACCGCATACCTTGGCCGATGTACTGGCGGTGTGGGACAGGCCCTACAGCCTGGAGCAGGCGGTGGCGCCCAGTGCTCACGTGCGCCAGCACAAGTACTGGCCAGCGGTGAACCGGGTCGACAACGTGTATGGGGACAGGAATCTCTTCTGCGCTTGTGTGCCGGTGGAGGCTTATCGCTAATTGTAATTTGCCTTTGCCGGCCTCTTCGCGGGTAAACCCGCTCCCACAAGGCTTGTACAAGTCTTGAGTACTGCGCAATACCTGTGGGAGCGGGTTCACCCGCGAAGAAGGCGACGCGGTTACTCGGCTACCGCATTCTTGGCCAGGATGGCATTGGCCAGTTCCATGTCGGAAGCCTGCATCCCCGGGTTCTCCGCGCGGGCCTGGCGAATCGCCGCCTCAAGGAACGGCCCGCGGATTGCGCCTTCGCTGGCCACGAAGCTGCCGGCGTCATCCTGCGCCGCCATCACCAGCTTGTGATCCCCGGAGGTCAGGTAGCTCGATGCCGTGGTGGCACCGGTAGTCATCACGTTACGCCAGAAGGTATCGGCCATGGCCGAGCCGATAGGCAGCGAAAGCAAGGCAGCGGCAGCGATGGCGGTTTTGACACGCATGTTGAAACACCTCGAAGGGTGAGGGTTGAAGATGCGCGGTTTGATCCTGCTACAGGGCTGCAAGTTCCTTGAATACAAAGGATTTTTGCTCAGGAACAGGCCCGCAGTACTTCCTCTTGGAGGGTTTGCCCGCGGGCTACTTTGGCCTCCCCGCAACGGCGTAGATCAAGCAGTCCATCAGCTACGGCCTGACGCCGCAAACTGGCCAGGTCGCTGCCCGGGCCGATCTGGGCGCGCAGGCTGTCGCTGGGCACCAACAGCTCGAACAACCCCGTGCGGCCGTGGAACCCGGTGCCACGACAGGTGCGACACGGCTGGCCGCCGGGCACCGCTGCATCTCCCCGGCAATCCGCGCACAGTGTGCGTACCAACCGCTGGGCCATGACCCCGACCAGCGTCGCCTTGATCAGGTAGTCGGCCACACCCAGTTCCTGCAGGCGGGTGATTGCGCCGCAGGCGTCGTTGGTATGCAGGGTCGACAGCACCAAGTGCCCGGTCAGGGCCGCCTGCACCGCCACCAGCGCTGTTTCGCGGTCGCGGATTTCGCCGATCATGATGATGTCCGGGTCCTGGCGCAGCATGGCCCGCACCCCGTTGGCGAAACCCAGATCCAGGGTGGGCTGCACCTGCAACTGGTTGAAGGCGGGTTCCAGGCGCTCGATCGGGTCTTCGATGGTGCACAGGTTGACCTGCGGCGTGGCCAGCAGCTTGAGGCTGGCGTACAGCGTGCTGGTCTTGCCGGAACCGGTGGGGCCGGTGACCAGAATGATGCCCTGGCGCTGGCGCAGCAGGCCTTGCCACTGGTCCAGTTGTGGCCCTTCCAGGCCGAGCCGTTCGAAGCCTTCCTGCAACTGATGAGGGGCAAACAGGCGCAGCACCAGTTTTTCGCCGAACGGGGTCGGCAGGGTCGAAAGCCGCAGTTCTACCTCACCGCCGTCAGGCAGGCGGCTTTGCAGCCGGCCATCCTGAGGCCGGCGTTTTTCCGCGACATCCATGCGCCCGAGGTGTTTCAGACGGCTGACCAGCGCCAGGGTCACCCCGGCGGGGAAGGTATAGATGCTGTGCAGCAGGCCGTCGATGCGGTAGCGCAACTGGCCCTGCTCGCGGCGTGGTTCCAGGTGGATATCACTGGCGCGTTGCTCGATGGCGTACTGCAGCAGCCAGTCGACGATATGCACGATGTGCGCGTCGTCCGCGCTGGCCTCGGCCTGGCGCTTGCCCAGTTCCAGCAGCTGTTCGAGTTCGACCAGGCTGGCTGACTGCTGGGATTGCGCGCTCTTTACCGATTGGGCCAGGCGGTGGAACGACTGCCCTGCCTGGCGGATCTGCAGCGGGCTGGCCAGCACGCGATGGATCGGCCGGCCCAGGCTGCGGGAGAGATCGGCTTGCCAGTCATCCTGGTAGGGCTGGGCGCTGGCGACGGTGACGCTGGAGGTGTCGGCGGCGACGATGAGGATGCCATGGCGCTGGGCGAAGGCCGGGGAAATCAGGCCGGTGATCTGGGGCAGGTCCAGTTGCAGCGGGTCGATGCGCAGGTAGGGCTGGCCGACCTTGTTGGCCAGCCATTGGCAGAGGCGGTCCAGGTCCAGGGGCTGACCGGGGTGTCGGCGGTCTTCCAGGGCACAGGCGGTGATCTGCTCCAGCGGGTGGGTGGTGGGGCGAGTGGCAGCGTGTTCGAGGACTTGCAGAGTGTCGTTGGCGTGCAGATGGCTGTCGGCGAGCAGGGCCTGGAGCACGCGCTTGAGGTCGAGTGCTGGGTTGTCGGGGGTGTGCATGGTTGGCGTCCGTGCCTGATAGGGGAGTCCTGATCAAGGCTAGCCGGGCAGGGGAGGGTCAATATGGATGAAGGGTTTCCGGATTTTGCTGGGCCTGTGCTGGCCTCTTCGCGGGCTTGCCCGCTCCCACAGGTACACCACAGGGCTGAAGTCGGTGGTAATCCTGTGGGAGCGGGCGAGCCCGCGAAGAGGCCAGTAAAGGAAAAGCGGATGGTTCAGACCACCGCCAGCTCCACCCGCTGCAGGTTGCTCAGGCTCACCTCGCCTACACACACCAGGTTGCGCAGCTTCTGCGCAATCACCTCGGCCCGGTGCCAGCTCAGGCCACCGATGCCAACCTCGATATCCAGCCAGTCATCCTGCTGGCTGACCTGCACGCTGTGTGGGGTCAGGAACTGCAGGGCAAACAGGTTGAGCACCCGGCACAGGCTGTCAGGCTCGGCCTCGGCCTGCAGGCGATAGTGCACGGTGCTGTGGGCGCTGCTGGCGGCCCAGGCGTCGGTACGGGGCTGTGCGTTCATGTTGGTCTCCGCAAATGTGGGAGAAATTCTTGCACGTTGGTGGCGGTATTTTTTCGCTATGATTTGATCATTTTGCTGTATTTTCGAATTGTTCTATTCATGCAGTCCCGCCAAGGAGAATTATCAATGCAAAGCGAGCTGGACGCCTACGACCGCCGTATCCTCGAACTGCTGCAGGAGGACGCTTCGCTGTCCAGCGCGCAGATCGCCGAACGCGTGGGGCTGTCGCAATCGCCGTGCTGGCGGCGTATCCAGCGGTTGAAGGAGGAGGGGGTGATTCGCGGGCAGGTGACCCTGCTGGATCGCAAGAAGGTCGGCCTGAACACGCAGATTTTCGCCGAGGTGAAACTGAACGCCCATGGGCGTTCCAACTTCACCGAGTTCACCGAGGCGATCCGCGGGTTTCCAGAGGTGCTGGAGTGCTATGTGCTGATGGGGTCGGTGGACTTTCTATTGCGCATCGTCACCCCGGATATCGAGGCTTATGAACGGTTCTTCTTCGAAAAACTGTCGAACGTGCCGGGGATTCAGGAGGTGAACTCGATCGTGGCGTTGTCGGAGATCAAGTCCACCACCAGCCTGCCACTGTCGCGTTGAGGCAATCGCGGGTAAACCCGCTCCCACAGGGTTATCAGTGAGCCAGAGAGCAGCGCGAGCCCTGTGGGAGCGGGTTTACCCGCGAAGAAAACGACGCGGTATCAAGCCTTGAGCAGGTGCTTCCAGCCGCGGCTCTGATCCACCGCCCGGGCCTGTTCGATACGTGCTTCCAGCACTTCATCGCTGATTGGCTGCTCGGCCAGCTCATGCAGCTTCTTCAGGTCGCCATACAGGCGGTCCATCTGCGGCGCTTCCAGCACCTGACGGGCATGGTGCAGCCAGGCCAGCAGCTGTTCGATACGCGGCAGCTGCTCGGCCAGGTCTTCCGGACGCTGGGTGTACAGCGGCAGCTTCAATGCTCGGCCTTCTTCGCCCAGCAGGTGCGCCAGCCAACTGGCCAGCTGCGCCTTGCCCTGACGCTCGCCACGGCCTTTGCGCTCCACGGTCCAGGCACGGGCCAGCAGCCAGCGCGAGGTTTCCAGCGAGAACTGGCCCCAGCGTACGTCTTCCAGCTCTTCGGCAAACTGCTCGGGGGCGGCGCGGCGGATGTCTTCGTCTTCGTTGCCGGCCTGCACCAGCGGGCGCCAGTCTTCGAGCAGGGCGTCGAGGCTGCTGCGCAGGTCGCGGGTGGTGGCGCGCGGCGCGGCCTGGCCCAGGCTGGCGGTAATCGCACGCAGCTCGCTCAGGCACTCGACCCAGTCCTGCAGCAGGCGCCAGTGGCCGTTGTGGCGGTATTGCTCGGCCAGGCGCTGGCTGCTGCCCAGCAGTTGCCAGGCCAGTGCGGTGTAGGCGTCGTCCACGGCCATTTCGGCTTCCAGCTCGGTGTGCGGCAGGCCCAGCTCGTAACTGTCCGGCTCCAGCAGGCGGTAGCCACGCTCGGCCTTGCTGATGTCGCATGGCATCAGCGGCAGGCTGGCGGCCAGCTCGGCGGCCAGTTCCAGCAGGGCCTGCGGTTCACCTTCGCGCAGTTCCAGTTCCAGCTCGCAGATTTCTTCCTTGCGCTTGCCAGCGATCACGAAGCCCTGGTCCAGTGCAGCCTCGATCACCACCTTGCTCTTGCCACGGCCCCAGGCGATTTCGGCGTATTCACGGCTGAAGTCGGTGGTGAACAGCGGCTTGATGGTCTTTTTGTCCAGGTTGGCCAGTTGCGCGGGCCAGCAGCTGTCGTCGAGCTTCTTCAGGTCGAGCTTGACCTTGTCCAGCTGCCATTCGTGCTCGTTGCGCTCGGACAGGCCGGCCACGCTGGTGCCGCGGCACTTGAGGGTCTGGATGATGGCCTCGCCATCGCGGCGCAGGCGCAGGGCGACACGGGCAGCGGAGAGCTCGCGCTCCGGGGTGTCGAAGTACTGGTTGAGCAGTTCGCGGGTCTGCCAGCCGGACTTGTTGCGCTTTTTCAGCAGAGGGTGCTCGCGCAGGGCGGCAAGGGTCTCGCGGCTGGCGCGGAGCTTGAGTTCGGTTTCTTTGTGCATCACAGGCTCGAAGAAGGGGGCGTGGTTGCCCAGCAGTCTACAGGAGTCGGCTCTCGTCTGTTGGATCGTGGTGGCTTCTTCGCGGGTAAACCCGCTCCTACAGGTACTGTGCTGCCCCCAGGTGCGGCGCGTTCCCTGTGGGAGCGGGTTTACCCGCGAAGAAGCCCACACGGTTGGACGGCATTGCTATGATGGGCAACGCTTCCGAGGAGTACGCGCATGCCGTTGCCGACGCTGAAAGACCAGTTCGCCGCCCTGATCGCCGCGCCCTCGGTCAGTTGCACCCAGCCTGCGCTGGACCAGTCAAACCGTCAGGTCATCGACCTGCTGGCCGGTTGGCTGGGTGACCTTGGCTTCAACTGCGACATCCGCCAGGTCAGCCCCGGCAAGTTCAACCTGCTGGCCAGCCGTGGCACTGGCCCAGGTGGCCTGGTGCTGGCGGGGCACAGCGACACCGTACCCTATGACGAACAACTGTGGGCCAGCGACCCGCTGAAACTGACCGAAACCGATGGCCGCTGGATCGGCCTGGGCAGTTGCGACATGAAGGGCTTCTTCGCCCTGGTCATCGAAGCGGTCATTCCGCTGCTGGAGCACGATTTCAAGCAGCCGCTGCTGATCCTTGCCACCTGTGACGAAGAAAGCTCCATGTCCGGCGCCCGTGCCCTGGCCGAGGCCGGCCAGCCGCTCGGCCGTGCGGCGGTGATCGGCGAGCCCACCGGGCTGCGGCCGATCCGCATGCACAAAGGCATCCTCATGGACCGTATCGACATCCTCGGGCGCAGCGGCCACTCCTCGGACCCAAGCCTGGGCCGCAGTGCCATGGAGGCCATGCACGCAGTGATGGGCGAGCTGATGGGTTTGCGCCAGCAATGGCAGCAGACCTACCGCAACCCGCAATTCACCGTGCCGACCCCGACCATGAACTTCGGCTGCATCCACGGCGGCGACAACCCCAACCGTATCTGCGGGCAGTGCGCCCTGGAATTCGACCTGCGCCCGCTGCCAGGCATGGACGTGGAGCAACTGCGCGCGGCCATCCGCGCCAAGCTGGTGCCCGTGGCAGAGCGCTTTGAGGTGCGCATCGACTATGCACCGTTGTTCCCGGAGGTGCCGCCATTCGAGCAGGCTGCCGACGCCGAGCTGGTGCAAGTGGCGGAGCGCCTTACCGGCCACCGCGCCGAAGCGGTGGCGTTCGGCACCGAAGCGCCTTATCTTCAGCAACTGGGCTGCCAGACCATTGTGCTGGGCCCCGGCGACATCGCCTGTGCCCACCAGCCCGGCGAATACCTTGAAATGTCACGAATCGAGCCTACCGTGCGTCTATTGCGTGACCTGATCCGGCACTATTGCCTGAACTAAACGTCAACCGGACTGATTCGTTCCTGCCTAGAGGAGACCGCGCGTGACCGCAAGCCTGTTCCGACGATGATCCTGAACGCCCCCTGTATCGCCGTTCTCCGTCCACTTATCCACAGGCCCTGTCATGCCCGACTACGTCAACTGGCTGCGTCATGCCTCCCCGTACATCAATGCCCATCGCGACTGCACCTTCGTGGTCATGCTCCCTGGCGATGGGGTGGAACACCCTAATTTCGGCAACATCGTCCACGACCTGGTGCTGCTGCACAGCCTTGGCGTGCGTCTGGTGCTGGTGCATGGCTCGCGCCCGCAGATCGAAAGCCGCCTGGCTGATCGCGGCCTGACCCCGCACTACCACCGTGGCATGCGCATCACCGATGCCGCTACCCTGGACTGCGTGATCGATGCCGTCGGCGCCCTGCGCCTGGCCATCGAGGCACGCCTGTCGATGGACATCGCCGCTTCGCCGATGCAGGGCTCGCGCCTGCGCGTGGCGTCCGGCAACCTGGTAACGGCGCGGCCGATCGGCGTGCTCGAAGGCGTGGACTACCACCACACCGGCGAAGTGCGCCGGGTCGACCGCAAGGGCATCAGCCGCCTGCTTGACGAGCGCTCCATCGTGCTGTTGTCGCCGCTGGGCTACTCGCCCACGGGGGAAATCTTCAACCTGGCCTGCGAAGACGTGGCCACTCGCGCCGCCATCGAACTGGGTGCCGACAAGCTGCTGCTGTTCGGCGCCGAGCCGGGCCTGCTGGACGAGGACGGCAAGCTGGTGCGCGAACTGCGCCCACAGCAGGTTGCCCCGCATTTGCAGCGCCTGGGCAGCGATTACCAGGGCGAGCTGCTGGACGCCGCGGCCGAGGCTTGCAAAGGCGGCGTGGCGCGCAGCCATATCGTCAGCTATGCCGAGGACGGCGCCTTGTTGACCGAGCTGTTCACCCGTGGCGGTGGCGGCACGCTGGTGTCGCAGGAGCAGTTCGAAGTGGTGCGCGAGGCGACCATCGAGGACGTGGGCGGTTTGCTGGAGCTGATCAGCCCGCTGGAAGAGCAGGGCATCCTCGTGCGCCGTTCGCGTGAGGTGCTGGAGCGGGAGATCGAGCAGTTCAGCGTGGTCGAGCGCGAGGGCATGATCATCGCCTGTGCGGCGTTGTACCCGATTGCCGATTCCGACGCTGGCGAGCTGGCGTGCCTGGCGGTGAACCCGGAGTACCGCCATGGCGGGCGTGGCGACGAGCTGCTGGAGCGCATCGAAAGCCGGGCGCGGCAGTTGGGGCTGAATACCCTGTTCGTGCTGACTACGCGTACCGCTCACTGGTTCCGCGAACGAGGGTTTGCGCCGAGTGGTGTGGAGCGGCTGCCGGCGGCGCGGGCTTCGCTGTACAACTACCAGCGCAATTCGAAGATTTTCGAGAAGCCCTTGTAAACCTGTACTGGCCTCTTCGCGGGCTCGCCCGCTCCCACAGGATCTTCACCGGACCTGAGGCCGGCGCGGTCCCTGTGGGAGCGGGTTTACCCGCGAAGCAGGCGACACCGACCTCGAACAAAAACGCCGCCCTTGTGGGCGGCGTTTTCGTTTACACGGTGTGCAGGTACCAGTTGTACTCGAGGTCGGAGATCGAATGCTCGAACTCCTCCAGCTCGCTCTCCTTGCACGCGACGAAGATGTCGATGTACTTCGGATCGATGTACTTGTTCAGGATCTCGCTGTCGTCCAGCTCGCGCAGGGCATCGCGCAGGTTGTTCGGCAGGCTCTGCTCCAGCTGCTCGTACGAGTTGCCTTCGATCGGCTCACCCGGCTCGACCTTGTTGGTCAGGCCATGGTGCACGCCGGCCAGTACGGCAGCCATCATCAGGTACGGGTTGGCGTCGGCACCGGCCACGCGGTGCTCGATGCGCACGGCGTCCGGCGAACCGGTCGGCACGCGCAGGGCCACGGTGCGGTTGTCCAGGCCCCAGCTTGGCGCGTTCGGTACATAGAACTGCGCGCCGAAGCGGCGGTACGAGTTGACGTTCGGGCAAAGGAACGCCATGGACGCGGGCAGGGTCTCGAGCACACCGCCGACAGCGTGACGTAGCGCGGCGTTCTGCTCGGGATCCTCGCTGGTGAAGATGTTGTTGCCATCTTTGTCCAGCACGGAAATGTGTACATGCAGGCCGTTGCCTGCCTGGCCCGGGTAGGGCTTGGCCATGAAGGTGGTGTCCATTTCATGGTCGTAGGCGATGTTCTTGATCAACCGCTTGAGCAGTACCGCGTAGTCGCAGGCCTTGAGCGGGTCGGCCACGTGGTGCAGGTTGACTTCGAACTGCGCCGGGGCGCTTTCCTTGACGATGGCGTCGGCCGGGATGCCTTGCTCCTTCGCGCCTTCGAGGATGTCCTGCAGGCAGTCGGCATATTCGTCGAGGTCGTCGATCAGGTAAACCTGGGTCGACTGCGGGCGCTTGCCCGAAATTGGCGAGCGCGGCGGCTGCGGACGGCCGTTCACGTTCTCCTGGTCGATCAGGTAGAACTCCAGCTCGAACGCGGCGCAGATGGTCAGGCCCATCTCGGTGAACTTGCTCACCACCTGACGCAGCACTTCACGCGGGTCGGCGAAGAATGGCTCGCCTTCGAGTTCGTGCATGGTCATCAGCAGCTGGGCGGTAGGGCGCTTTTGCCACGGCTCGTTACAGAGTGTGTCAGGGATTGGATAGCAGATGCGGTCAGCATCGCCGATGTCCAGGCCCAGCCCGGTGCTTTCGACGGTGGAACCGTTGATATCCAGGGCGAAGAGGGAGGCAGGCAGGTTGATGCCTTTCTCGTAAACCTTGTGGAGGCTGGTGCGCTCTATGCGCTTGCCACGCACCACACCATTCATATCTGCAATCAGAAGGTCAACGTAGAGAACCTCAGGATGTTCCTTAAGGAACGCGTTCGCTTCGTTAAGCTGAACGGCACGCGGGGGTACCGACATGATGCAACACCTTTGTTGTCAAAAATATCAATCAAGGGGGGCTTGCAAGACCAGTCAATCGAAAAGACAAACTGATGTCAAGCCAACCACATGATGCCCTGAAATGGCACATCGACGGCAGATTTGCTGCATATCGGGGCAAGCCATTATCCGCTATTTCCCGCGGAAAGGGCTATCTCCGACAAGCCGTGTTTTATTTTTTACGGAGGTGTTGTGTAAAAAAATGAACAAGGCTAAGCTCGGTCTCAACCCAGAACACAATAATACGAGGGTCACATGGTCCGCTTGCCGCGACCTGAAAGCACTGCCTGCGCGGTGCCATCAGGTACATCCGTCATTTTTGCAAGCTTCGTCAATGGCGTGGCCGCCCTGGCCGCAATAATTGACGTTTGGCGCTCCCGGACCTGCCCTCGTAGCGGCTTGCCGCCCTTCGTTTCGTCTTCCTGCCTTTCGAACTCATTACGGACGCACCTGTTTTCAGTGTATCCACTGTGGCTCTGCACGGGGGTTTTTGCTTTAGCAATGTACTCCATCCAGAATCAGTGCGCGGACCACCTTACCTCCTGAGGTATTTATGAGTAACAACCTCGACCAGCTCACCGATTGGTTGAAAGAGCACAAGATCACCGAAGTCGAATGCATGATCAGTGACCTGACCGGCATCACGCGCGGCAAGATTTCGCCTACCAACAAATTCATCGCCGAAAAAGGCATGCGCCTGCCCGAGAGCGTGCTGCTGCAGACCGTGACCGGCGACTACGTCGACGACGACATCTATTACGAACTGCTCGACCCGGCGGACATCGACATGATCTGCCGCCCCGACGAGAACGCCGTGTTCCTGGTGCCGTGGGCCATCGAGCCGACCGCCCAGGTGATCCACGACACCTACGACAAGAAGGGCAACCCGGTAGAGCTGTCGCCGCGCAACGTGCTGAAGAAAGTCCTCAAGCTCTACGCTGACAAGGGCTGGCAGCCGATCGTCGCGCCGGAGATGGAGTTCTACCTGACCAAGCGCAGCGAAGACCCGGACTTCCCGCTGCAGCCCCCGGTAGGCCGTTCGGGCCGCCCGGAAACCGGCCGCCAGTCGTTCTCGATCGAAGCCGCCAACGAATTCGATCCACTGTTCGAAGACGTCTACGACTGGTGCGAACTGCAGCAGCTGGACCTCGACACGCTGATCCATGAAGACGGCACGGCGCAGATGGAGATCAACTTCCGTCATGGCAACGCCCTGCACCTGGCCGACCAGATCCTGGTGTTCAAGCGCACCATGCGCGAGGCTGCGCTCAAGCACAACGTGGCCGCCACCTTCATGGCCAAGCCCATGACCGGCGAGCCAGGCAGTGCCATGCACCTGCACCAGAGCGTGGTCGACGTGGCCACCGGCAAGAACATCTTCAGCAACGACGATGGCAGCATGAGCGAACTGTTCCTGCACCACATCGGTGGCCTGCAGAAGTTCATCCCCGAGGCGCTGCCGCTGTTCGCGCCCAACGTCAACTCGTTCCGCCGCTTCCTGCCCGACACCTCGGCGCCGGTGAACGTGGAGTGGGGCGAAGAAAACCGTACTGTCGGCTTGCGCGTGCCAGACGCCGGCCCGCAAAGCCGCCGGGTCGAGAACCGCCTGCCGGGCGCCGACGCCAACCCTTACCTGGCCATTGCCGCCAGCCTGCTGTGTGGCTACATCGGCATGGTCGAAGGCATCGACGCCAGCGCGCCGGTACAGGGCCGTGGCTACGAACGCCGCAACCTGCGCCTGCCACTGACCATCGAAGATGCCCTGGAACGCATGGAAAACAGCCGTGCGCTGGTGCAGTACCTGGGCAAGAAGTTCATAACCGGCTACGTCGCCACCAAGCGCGCCGAACACGAGAACTTCAAGCGAGTCATCAGCTCCTGGGAGCGTGAGTTCCTGCTGTTTGCTGTCTGATCAACCTTGGTGCCGCAGGACGCGGCTGTCGAACAACGGAGAAGCACATGAGCGTCAACAACCCGCAAACCCGTGAATGGCAAACCCTGAGCGGGGAACATCACCTCGCGCCTTTCAGCGACTACAAGCAGCTGAAGGAGAAGGGGCCGCGCATCATCACCAAGGCCCAGGGTGTGCATTTGTGGGATAGCGAGGGGCACAAGATCCTCGACGGTATGGCTGGCCTGTGGTGCGTGGCGGTGGGTTATGGCCGTGAAGAACTGGTGCAGGCGGCAGAAAAGCAGATGCGCGAACTGCCGTACTACAACCTGTTCTTCCAGACTGCCCACCCGCCTGCGCTGGAGCTGGCCAAGGCGATCTCCGACGTGGCGCCGCAAGGCATGACCCATGTGTTCTTCACCGGCTCCGGTTCCGAAGGCAACGACACTGTGCTGCGCATGGTCCGCCACTACTGGGCGCTGAAAGGCAAGCCACAGAAGCAGACCATCATCGGCCGCATCAACGGTTATCACGGCTCCACCGTGGCCGGTGCCAGCCTGGGCGGCATGAGCGGCATGCACGAGCAGGGCGGCCTGCCGATCCCGGGCATCGTGCATATCCCGCAGCCGTACTGGTTCGGTGAAGGCGGCGACATGACCCCGGATGAATTCGGGGTGTGGGCGGCCGAGCAATTGGAGAAGAAAATCCTCGAAGTCGGCGAAGACAACGTCGCTGCCTTCATCGCCGAGCCGATCCAGGGTGCCGGCGGCGTGATCATCCCGCCGGAAACCTACTGGCCGAAGGTCAAGGAGATCCTCGCCAAGTACGAGATCCTGTTCGTCGCCGACGAAGTGATCTGCGGTTTCGGCCGCACCGGCGAGTGGTTCGGCTCCGACTACTACGACCTCAAGCCCGACCTGATGACCATCGCCAAGGGCCTGACTTCCGGTTACATCCCCATGGGCGGTGTGATCGTGCGTGACACCGTGGCCCAGGTACTCAGCGAAGGCGGCGACTTCAACCACGGCTTCACCTACTCCGGCCACCCGGTAGCGGCGGCGGTGGGCCTGGAAAACCTGCGCATCCTGCGCGACGAGAAAATCGTCGAGAAGGCGCGCACCGAAGCGGCACCGTATTTGCAAAAGCGTTTGCGTGAACTGCAGGACCACCCGCTGGTGGGCGAGGTACGCGGCCTGGGCCTGCTCGGCGCGATCGAGCTGGTCAAGGACAAGGCCACCCGCAGCCGTTACGAAGGCAAGGGCGTGGGCATGATCTGCCGTACCTTCTGCTTCGACAACGGCCTGATCATGCGCGCGGTGGGTGACACCATGATCATCGCGCCACCGCTGGTGATCAGCCACGCGGAGATCGACGAACTGGTGGAAAAGGCACGTAAATGCCTTGATCTGACGCTCGAAGCGATCCGTTGACAGTTTGCTAGGCTAGCGATGTGACATTAAGTCGTTACAAGGCCCTGCTTTCCTTGAAACAGAGCCTTGTAACTTGCCAGACTAGCGACTGTTTCAGTCGCCGCGCGCTCTGCACCGTAGGTCCTGGCTGCTGAACAGATGGCTAAATAAAAAATTCTGGAGCAATACGCATGAATAAAATGGGCAAGACGTTGCTGGCCGCCGCCCTGATGGGTGCCATGGCTACCGCTGTTCAGGCTGAAGACAAGGTGTTGAACGTCTACAACTGGTCGGACTACATCGCTCCGGACACCATCGCCAAGTTCGAGAAGCAGTCGGGCATCAAGGTCAAGTACGACGTCTTCGACAGCAACGAAACCCTCGAAGCCAAGCTGCTGGCCGGCAAGTCGGGCTACGACATCGTGGTGCCGTCCAATAACTTCCTGGCCAAGCAGATCAAGGCTGGCGTGTACGAGGAACTGGACCGTTCCAAGCTGCCGAACTGGAAGAACCTCGACACCGACCTGCTCAAGGCCGTTGGCGATGCCAGCGACAAGGACAACAAGCACGCCTTCCCGTACATGTGGGGCTCGATCGGCATCGGCTACAACCCGGAGAAGGTCAAAGCCGCGCTGGGCGTGGACAAGATCGACTCGTGGGACGTGGTGTTCAAGCCTGAGAACATCGCCAAGCTCAAGAGCTGCGGCGTGAGCTTCCTGGATGCCCCGACCGAAATGCTGCCGGCTGCGCTGCACTACCTGGGCCTGCCGAGCAACAGCACCAAGAAGGAAGACCTGAAGGCTGCCGAGGACCTGTTCCTCAAGATTCGTCCTTCGATCACCTACTTCCACTCGTCCAAGTACATCGGCGACATGGCCAACGGCAACATCTGCGTAGCCGTCGGTTACTCGGGTGACCTGGAGCAGTCCAAGGCCCGTGCCCACGAAGCCGGCGACAAGGTCAAAGTGGACTACGTCATTCCGAAGGAAGGTGCCGGTACCTTCTACGACATGGTCGCTATCCCTAAAGATGCCGAGCACAAAGACGCTGCCTACCAGTTCATGAACTTCCTGATGCAGCCGGAAATCATGGCTGAAATCACCAACGCCGTGCGTTTCCCGAACGGCAACGCTGCCGCCACCCAGTTCGTGGACAAAGAGATTACCAGCGACCCGAGCATCTACCCGCCTGCTGAAGTGAAGAAGCAGCTGTACGCGATCGCTGCGCCTGAGGCCTCTGCCCAGCGTGTGATCACCCGTAGCTGGACCAAGATCAAGTCGGGCAAATAAGCCCGATGCGGCACCTCTGGGCCGGGGGTTCCCGGCCCAGAGCCAGTGAAAGGCAATTGATGATTGCGGCATCGAAGCTGCGAAGGTAAGTTGCGCGCCGGTTTTGCGTGTGCGGCAGCATTGTCGCTACCCAGGCACTGATTGTGAGGACCAACCACTTGTCCATTTCTGTATTCCGCAAGGCCTTGATGGCTGGAGCGGGCCTGACGCTGGCATGCAGCGTCCAAGCGGCGCCTACGGTGCACTTCTACAACTGGTCCGACTACGTCGGCCCGACCACACTCGCGGACTTCGAGAAAGCCACGGGCATCAAACCCGTGCAGGACGTGTTCGATTCAAACGAAACCCTGGAAGGCAAACTGCTGGCCGGTAACACCGGCTATGACGTGGTGGTGCCGTCCAACCATTTCCTCGGCAAGCAGATCAAGGCGGGCGCGTTCCAGAAGCTCGACAAGAACCTGCTGCCTAATTATTCCAACCTGGACCCGGCGCTGATGAAACGCCTGGAAAAGAACGACCCGGGCAACCAGTACGCCGTGCCTTACCTGTGGGGCACCAACGGTATCGGCTACAACGTCGACAAGGTCAAGGCCGCGCTGGGCGTGGACACCATCGACTCCTGGGCCGTGCTGTTCGAACCCGAGAACATGAAGAAGCTCGCCAAGTGCGGCGTGGCTTTCCTCGACTCGGCGGACGAAATGCTGCCGGCGGTGCTCAACTACATGGGGCTGGACCCCAACAGCACCAATGCCAAGGACTACCAGGCCGCCGAGAAGAAACTGCTGGCGGTACGCCCGTACGTGACCTACTTCCACTCGTCCAAGTACATCACCGACCTGGCCAACGGCGACATTTGCGTCGCGGCGGGCTTCTCGGGTGATGTGTTCCAGGCCAAGGCCCGCGCTGAAGAAGCGAAGAAAGGCGTGAACCTGGCCTACGCCATTCCCAAGGAAGGCGGCAACCTCTGGTTTGACGTGCTGGCGATCCCCAAGGACGCCAAGAACGTCAAAGAGGCGCATGCCTTCATCAACTATTTGCTGAAGCCTGAGGTTATCGCCCAGGTCAGTGATTACGTCGGTTACGCCAACCCGAACCCCAAGGCTGGCGACCTGATGGACCAGGCCGTGAGGACTGACGCCGCGGTTTACCCACCGCAGGAAGTGCTGAACAAGATGTTCGTGAATTCAGAGTTGCCACCCAAGGTGCAACGGCTGATGACCCGTAGCTGGACCAAGGTCAAGTCGGGCAAGTAAAAATCCAGGCCCGCGGCGGCACCTGTAGAACAGGGCTCCCGGGCACAAAAATCTTGTTGGGAGTTTCACTCATGGCAGTTGCCTCCGGTGCCTATAAAAAAGCCCTCGAGGGTGGCCAGCAACCCAAGCAGGTGCTGGTCAAGATCGACCGGGTTACGAAAAAGTTCGACGAAACGGTAGCCGTGGACGATGTGTCCCTGGAAATCCGCAAGGGCGAGATCTTCGCCCTGCTGGGTGGCTCCGGTTCTGGCAAGTCCACCTTGCTGCGCATGCTGGCCGGCTTCGAGCGCCCGACCGAAGGGCGGATCCTCCTCGATGGCGTCGACATCACCGACATGCCGCCCTACGAGCGGCCGATCAACATGATGTTCCAGTCCTACGCGCTGTTCCCGCACATGACCGTGGCGCAGAACATCGCCTTCGGCCTGCAGCAGGACAAGATGCCCAAGGCCGAGATCGACGCCCGCGTGGCCGAGATGCTCAAGCTGGTGCACATGACCCAGTACGCCAAGCGCAAGCCGCACCAGCTGTCCGGCGGCCAGCGTCAGCGCGTGGCCCTGGCCCGCTCGCTGGCCAAGCGCCCCAAGCTGCTGCTGCTCGACGAGCCGATGGGCGCACTGGACAAGAAACTGCGTTCGCAGATGCAGCTGGAACTGGTGGAGATCATCGAGCGCGTGGGCGTGACCTGTGTGATGGTGACCCACGACCAGGAAGAGGCCATGACCATGGCCCAGCGCATCGCCATCATGCACCTGGGCTGGATTGCCCAGATCGGTTCGCCGGTGGACATCTACGAGACGCCTACCAGCCGCCTGGTGTGCGAGTTCATCGGCAACGTCAACCTGTTCGAAGGTGAAGTGGTTGACGACGCCGAAGGCCACGCGATCATTGCCAGCCCGGAGCTGGAGCGCAAGATCTATGTCGGCCACGGCATCACCACCTCGGTGGAAGACAAGCACATCACCTACGCCCTGCGCCCGGAAAAGATGCTGGTCACCACCCAGCAACCGACCTGCGAGCACAACTGGTCGCGCGGCAAGGTTCACGACATTGCCTACCTGGGTGGCCACTCGGTGTTCTACGTCGAGCTGCCGAGCGGCAAGGTCGTCCAATCGTTCGTCGCCAACGCCGAGCGCCAGGGCACCCGCCCGACCTGGGGCGATGAAGTGTACGTGTGGTGGGAAGACGACAGCGGCGTGGTACTGCGGTCATGAAACCTCGCAAGCTCAAGCGAGCACTCCAGCGCATCATCCCGGAGGGGCGGCACCTGGTGATCGGCGTGCCGTTCATCTGGCTGTTCCTGTTCTTCATGCTGCCGTTCTTCATCGTGCTGAAGATCAGCTTCGCCGAAGCCGACGTGGCGATCCCGCCGTATACCGAGATCTACAGCTACGTCGAAGACAAGCTGCAGTTGGTGCTCAACCTGGCCAACTACGGCCTGCTGACCGAGGATGAGCTTTATATCTCGGCCTACCTGGGCTCGCTGAAGATGGCCTTCTTCAGCACCCTGCTGTGCCTGCTCATCGGCTACCCGATGGCCTATGCCATTGCCAACGCCAAGAAGGAAACCCAGACAGTCCTGCTGCTGCTGATCATGATGCCGACCTGGACTGCGATCCTGATCCGCGTCTACGCCTGGATGGGCATTCTCAGCAACAACGGCCTGCTCAACGGCTTCCTGCTGTGGACCGGGTTGATCGACCAGCCGCTGCAGATCCTCAACACCAACCTGGCGGTGTACATCGGCGTGGTCTATTCGTACCTGCCGTTCATGATCCTGCCGCTGTTCGCCAACCTGGTGAAGCACGACCCGAGCCTGCTCGAGGCAGCGTCCGACCTGGGTTCGAGCACCTTCAACAGCTTCTGGAAGATCACCGTGCCGCTATCGAAGAACGGCATCATCGCCGGCTGCATGCTGGTGTTCATCCCGGTGGTGGGCGAGTTCGTGATCCCTGAACTGCTCGGCGGCCCGGAAACCCTGATGATCGGCAAGGTGCTGTGGCAAGAGTTCTTCAACAACCGTGACTGGCCGGTGGCCTCTGCGCTGGCGGTAGTAATGCTGGCGATCCTGATCGTGCCGATCCTGCTGTTCAACCGCAGCCAGGCCAAAGAAATGGAGGGCAGGGCATGAAGCGCTTCAGTTTCTCCAAGCTGATGCTGGTGCTCGGCTTGCTGTTCATCTACCTGCCGATGCTGATCCTGGTGATCTACTCGTTCAACGCCTCCAAGCTGGTGACGGTATGGGGGGGCTGGTCGGTGAAGTGGTACGTCGGCCTGCTCGACAACACCCAGTTGATGGGTTCGGTGATGCGTTCGCTGGAAATCGCCTGCTACACGGCGGTGGCGGCGGTGGCGCTGGGTACCTTGGCGGCGTTCGTGCTGACCCGGGTTACCCGCTTCAAGGGCCGCACGCTGTTCGGTGGCCTGGTCACCGCGCCGCTGGTAATGCCCGAGGTGATTACCGGTCTGTCGCTGTTGCTGCTGTTCGTGGCCATGGCGCAGATGATCGGCTGGCCGCAGGAGCGCGGCATCGTCACCATCTGGATCGCCCACACCACGTTCTGTGCGGCGTATGTGGCGGTGGTGGTGTCGGCACGCCTGCGTGAGCTGGACCTGTCGATCGAGGAAGCGGCGATGGACCTGGGTGCCAAGCCGTGGAAGGTGTTCTTCCTGATCACCATCCCGATGATTGCGCCGTCGCTGGCGGCGGGCGGCATGATGTCGTTCGCGCTGTCGCTGGACGACCTGGTACTGGCCAGCTTTGTGTCCGGCCCGGGTTCGACCACCTTGCCGATGGAAGTGTTCTCGGCGGTGCGCCTGGGCGTGAAGCCGGAGATCAACGCCGTGGCCAGCCTCATCCTGCTGTCGGTGTCGCTGGTGACCTTCTTTGTCTGGTACTTCAGCCGCCAGGCCGAAGAGCGCCGTCGCAAGGCGATTCAGCAGGCCATCGAAGAGGGTGCAGCGGCCAACGCGTCGCAGCCGCAGGTCAAGCGCCCGGCGCAGGTGGCTGCGTCGGCCTGACCCGGCCCTTTCGCGGGCTTGCCCGCTCCCACAGGGACATCACAGCCTTCAAGCTTGTGGTGATCCCTGTGGGAGCGGGCAAGCCCGCGAAGGCCCCAACAATGATTCAAAGCCATACCGCATCCCAGTGTGGATAGTCCCTTACACTCTTGACCAACCCAGCCCTCAAGGGATTGGCAACAATGTACCGGGCTACATGCACCACACTCTCCTCCCGCCGCAGCGCATGGTCATGGTAACCCGGTTGCCAGATCGGTTTGTGCCTGACACCTGCCTTGCGCAACGCAATGGCTGTGCGTGATTTGAACTTGCGCATCAACGTCCCCAATGCCACTTCCCTCAACTCGACCAGCCAATGCAGGTGGTCTGGCATCACTACCCAGGCCAGTGAATGGCAATCCTGAATGTCATTTGAAACCCGCAGGTGTTTGACCACCAGGCGAGCATTGTCGAAGTTATGGAACAGTGGTTTTCGTTGGTGCGTGATGGTGGTCAGCAGGTAGAGCCTGCCCGGCTCGGAGTAGCGCCCACGGCGCAGTCGGTGGGATTCGGCTAATGGCATTGTGATCTTCCTTGAAATTAACCCTCCTTTTGAAAGGTAGTGGCTGGAGCGGGGGGGACCGGGTGGCTGATGGTTTCTGAATATGGCAGAAGCTCATGCATTGCTGTGCCGGCCTCTTCGCGGGCGCGCCCGCTCCCACAGGTACAGCACAAGCTTGAGGCTGGCGACAATCCTGTGGGAGCGGGCATGCCCGCGAATAGGCCCTCAAGGCGTACGACTTTTCATCAACTCAAACCAAAGGCTTCAGTTGGATCGGCTTGGGAATTATCCTACGAGCCGCGTGGAAGCTGCTCTGTTGCTGGGGAAATGCCCCAAGGATAACGTCGTTGGGTTGCCGTTTCTGGTGACCGGGTGTGAGAACCCGAACGATGTTGAACGGGCTTCCAGTCATGGCGGCCTACGTGGGCAGGCTTCGGTCTGGCCGGGTTCAATGTCCTCGGTTTTCTCACCCCGCGTATGGCTGCCACCCCTTGTCCGTGAGAAAGACGAGTTGGCGGTTCAATTAACGACATTGGATTCCAACCATGACAACACACGTTCCAAATCACCCAAAAAACAGCAGTACCGTCGGTAATGAAACCTGCATGGACCTCTTCCGCGTCCAGGCCAATATCCCGTTCAACCATGCCTTCTCCGAACTCTCCGTAATGCTCGGGTGCATCAATCACCTGACGACCGAAGCCGAGATGGAGAATGACCGGCTGGCCGGCAGTGCGGCTAGAATTCTCAGTGGCTTTGCCAAAGCACTGATCGATGACATTGAGCTGGGACTGAACAAGGCGTCAGTTCAGCTCTGACCTGTACCGGCCCTTTCGCGGGCACGCCCGCTCCCACAGGGAGAGCGCAGGCATTGAGACCTGTGCTGTACCTGTGGGAGCGGGCGTGCCCGCGAAAAGGCCCGCGCAGGCGCTAGAGATGCCGAACTGATCTCCATCATTGCCGGTTATCCAAGCCTGAACTTCATATCGGGCCGCGAACATCACCAACGGGCATAGACATCTGGTAAGCAGTAGGTGGAGTTTCGAGAATGTTACGTCTCGGACTGTCTCCATTATTACCAAATGTGGTCATCTCCATCTCCTGATAAGAAGGGGGTGGAGGTTCGGGGAAAAGTGTGTTGTAGGCAGGAGGAGGTTCGCGGTTGGCAGTAGGCTGGTTAGATTGGGCAGGCCCTGCTGTTGGCTGCGAGCGCAGCGAGCGCTGCGTAACTAGTGCTTGTCTATTTCCGGAAGCCGAAGCAGCAAAAAGGGTCGCTACAAATGCAAAAGAGCCTGCCGTGACTGCAATGGCTTCGGCTGTTTCGGACTTCGTAGCGAGCGCTGTAACTCCTGCTGCGAATGTTGTTCCCCACAAGGCTGCCGACACAGCTATCATGGTCGTTCGACGGGAAAAGTGCCCCGTAGGATCAGTACTATTTACCGGATCCCCGGCACAGTACGCATAAGCGTTCGGGCCACCTTCATCAAACGGGCTTGAATTATCTGGGCTACAGAACCTCTTGTGCGTGGGGCTGAACAGGCGATAGCCATTGCCTAGCAAGTAACCGCCTGTTGCCGTGTCCAGTTGCTCGCCGTTGAATGCCAAGGGGTTGTTCGCTTCGCTCTGGGCCGGGCGTCGGCCATAGGGGGTATAAGCGAACTGCACCTTACCGGCGTGTCCAAATTCGCTCATGACGGTGTTGGTATTGTTCACCGTCATGATTGAGCGCGATACCTCAGCACCTGACGTGCATTGCGCCAGGAGGCTACCCTGATGCCGGAAGATGGAGCGTGTTACAGACCCGCCGAGTTCGGTGGAAACACGGCCGTTCTGGTAGAAGCGGCGTGAACTTTTTGCAGCGGCCATGGGGCCTCCGAGGGTTCAAGGGTGAACAGAAAAATGCCTCTCTGTGGTGCCACTGTCGGGGCGACCGGTTGGGCACACTATGTAATGCCCTGGCGATAATCGGCCACTGGCAGAAATGCCAGGTTTTTAACGAAAAAGTTGTGCCGAACCTGCCCTGTGTCGCCGGCATTCGGTATGCCTCCCTTGCGCATATGGCCAGTGCCGTTTGTCCAACCCTGAACTACGCTGACAGTCGCATCCCACGAATCATTTGCGCGCAAGCAAGGAGCCTGCATGACGTTGATACGTCCGCTGTTGGTCGTCTGCCTGGGGCTTGTGTCCCTGCTGTCGGGCTGTAGTAAGGAAGAAACCACCGAAACACTGCCACGCGTAGGCGTGCAACAGGTATCACCCACCGATTTCGCTGCCAGGGTCACCCTGACCGGCGATGTGCAGGCGCGGGTGCAGACCGACCTGTCGTTCCGCGTCGGCGGCAAGATCATTTCGCGCAGCGTCGATGTGGGTGATCACGTCAAGGCCAACCAGGTGCTGGCGCGGCTGGACCCGAAAGACCTGCAGAACAATGTCGACTCGGCCAAGGCCGAGGTGTTCGCCGCGCAGGCGCGGGTCACCCAGACCAGCGCCGCCTTCGTGCGCCAGCAAAAACTGCTGCCCAAGGGCTACACCAGTCAGAGCGAATACGATTCCGCCGAAGCCGCGCTGCGCAGCAACCAGAGCGCGCTCAAGGCCGCACAGGCGCAATTGGCCAACGCCAACGAACAACTGAGCTATACCGCGCTGGTCTCCGAGGCCGATGGGGTCATCACCGAGCGCCAGGCCGAGGTCGGCCAGGTGGTGCAGGCGACCATGCCGATCTTCAGCCTGGCCACCGATGGCGACCGCGACGCGGTGTTCAACGTCTACGAATCGCTGCTGGTGGCCCCGCCCAGCGATGCCGGCGTGATCGTCAGCCTGCTGGATGACCCGAAGGTCCAGGCCCGTGGCTTTGTGCGCGAAATCACCCCCACGGTGTCCGCGCAAAGCGGCACGGTGCAGGTCAAGGTCGGGCTGAGGGATGTGCCACCAGGGATGCAGCTGGGTGCACCGGTGACCGCCACCACCAATGCCCAGGGCCGGCCAAGTATCGAGCTGCCATGGTCGGCACTGACCAAGGCCCTGCATGAGCCCGCCGTCTGGGTAGTGGGCGAGGGCGACAAGGTAGAGCTGCGCAAGGTCGAAGTCAGCCGTTACCTCACCGGTAGGATCGTGGTCGCCAGTGGCCTGAAGGGCGGCGAAACCGTGGTGGTCAATGGCGGGCAGTTGCTGCACCCCGGCATGCAGGTGCTGAAGATCGATGCCAAGGCCAAAGGGGGTGAGCTATGAAGCGCCTGCTGCTGATGCTGTCGGCCGGCGTGCTGTTGGCTGGCTGCAGTAGTGAGGATGAAGTGCCGGAGCCGATTCGGCCGGTGCTGTCGGTCAAGGTCGAACCCCAGGTGCAGTCGCAGTTGGGCCGTTTCGCCGGCAGTATCCAGGCACGTTTCGAAAGCACCCTGGGCTTCCGGGTTTCCGGGCGAATTGCCCGGCGTTGGCTGGATGTGGGCGCCCAGGTGAAACCGGGCGACACCCTGGCCACCCTCGATCCGACCGACCAGCAGAACCAGTTGCGCGCAGCCGAAGGCGACCTGGCCAAGGTGCAGGCGCAGTGGATCAACGCCCAGGCCGATGCCCGCCGCCAGCAACAGCTGTACGACCGTGGCGTAGGCGCCCAGGCCCAGCTGGATATCGCCCAGACCAACCTGAAAACCACCAGTGCGGCGTTGGAGCAGGCGCGCTCTGCGCTCAGCCAGGCACGTGACCAGCTCGACTACAGCACCCTGCGCACCGACCATGCCGCGGTAATCACCGCCTGGCAGGCCGAAGCCGGGCAAACCGTCACCGCCGGCCAGGCGGTGGTAACCCTGGCCCGGCCGGATGTGAAGGAAGCGGTGATCGACCTGCCGATCGGCCTGGCCGAGCAGTTGAGCAAAGGCCTCACCTTCACCGTTGCTTCGCAGCTGGACCCGACCATCAACACCACCGCCAGCCTGCGCGAACTGGAGCCCCAGGCCGACGCCACCACCCGCACCCGCCGCGCGCGCCTGACCCTGGCCAGCACACCGGCGGCCTTCCACCTGGGCACGGCCATCAGCGTGACCCTGAGTTCGCAGGTGTCGCCGCGCAGCGAACTGCCCTTGAGTGCCTTGCTCGAGCGTGACGGCAAGACCCAGGTGTGGGTGATCGATACGCAACAGAAAACCGTGGCCACCCGTGACGTGACCCTGATCGACCGCACCGCCGACAGCATCGTGCTGACCGCTGGCGTGCAGCCCGGCGAGCGTGTGGTCACTGCCGGCGTCAACAGCCTCAAGCCTGGCCAGAAGGTCACCTTCGACGAGGATGCGCAATGAAAGGAAGCTTCAACCTGTCCGACTGGGCACTCAAGCATCAATCGTTCGTCTGGTACCTGATGTTCGTTGGCCTGCTGATGGGGATTTTCTCCTACTTCAACCTGGGCCGTGAGGAAGACCCGTCGTTCACCATCAAGACCATGGTCATCCAGACCCGCTGGCCCGGCGCGACCCAGGACGAAACCCTGTACCAGGTCACCGACCGTATCGAGAAGAAACTCGAGGAACTCGACTCCCTCGACTACACCAAAAGCTACACCCGCCCCGGTGAGTCCACGGTCTACGTGTACCTGCGCGACACCACCAAGGCCAAGGATATCCCGGAAATCTGGTACCAGGTGCGCAAGAAGATCTCCGACATTCGCGGTGAATTTCCTGCGGGCATCCAGGGGCCCGGGTTCAACGATGAATTCGGCGATGTGTTCGGTTCGATCTACGCCTTCACCGCCGACGGCCTGACCCTGCGCCAGCTGCGCGACTACGTGGAACAGGCGCGGGCCGAAGTGCGCGATGTGCCCAACATCGGCAAGATCGAGCTGATCGGCACCCAGGACGAAGTGCTGTACCTGAACTTCTCCACCCGCAAGCTGGCAGCCCTGGGCATCGACCAGCGTCAGGTCATGCAGGCCCTGCAATCGCAAAACGCCGTGACCCCTGCCGGGGTGATCGAGGCCGGGCCGGAACGTATCTCGGTGCGTACCTCCGGGCAGTTCACCTCGGAAAAGGACCTGCAAACCGTCAACCTGAAGATCAACGACCGCTTCTTCCGCCTGGCCGACATCGCCGACATCGAGCGCGGCTACGTCGACCCCCCTTCGCCGATGTTCCGCTACAACGGCCAGACGGCGCTGGGCCTGGCCATCGGCATGAAGGCCGGTGGCAATATCCAGGTGTTCGGTGCGGCGCTGAAAAAGCGTATGGACCAAGTGGTCGAGGACCTGCCGGTGGGCGTCGGGGTACACACCGTTTCCGACCAGGCCGTGGTGGTCAAGCAAGCGGTCGGCGGCTTCACCAGTGCGCTGTTCGAGGCGGTGGTGATCGTGCTGGCGGTGAGCTTCGTCAGCCTCGGCGTGCGTGCCGGGCTGGTAGTAGCCTGCTCGATCCCGCTGGTGCTGGCCATGGTGTTCGTGTTCATGGAATACAGTGGCATCACCATGCAGCGGATTTCGCTGGGGGCGCTGATCATCGCCCTGGGCCTGTTGGTGGACGATGCGATGATCACCGTGGAGGTGATGGTCACACGGCTGGAAATGGGCGAAAGCAAGGAGCAGGCGGCGACTTTTGCCTATACCTCCACAGCCTTCCCCATGCTCACCGGCACCTTGGTGACGGTGGCCGGCTTCGTGCCGATCGGCCTCAACGCCAGTTCGGCAGGTGAGTACACCTACACGCTGTTTGCGGTAATTGCCGTGGCACTGATGGTGTCGTGGGTGGTGGCGGTGTTCTTCGCTCCGGTGCTCGGCGTGCACATTCTCAGCAGCGCCAAGCTCAAGCCCCATGAAGCCGAGCCGGGCCGTGTCGGCCGGGTCTTCGAGCATGGTTTGTTGTGGTGCATGCGCAACCGCTGGCTGACCATCATCGGCACCGTGGCGCTGTTCGCCCTGGCGATTTTCTGCGAGCGCTTCGTGCAGAACCAGTTCTTCCCGTCCTCGGACCGCCCGGAAATTCTCGTCGACCTCAACCTGCCGCAAAACGCCTCGATCGAGGAGACGCGCAAGGTGGTCGACCGCTTCGAGGCGCGGATCAAGGACGACCCGGACCTGGTGCACTGGAGCACCTACATCGGCCAAGGTGCGATCCGTTTCTACCTGCCCCTCGACCAGCAGCTGCAGAACCCGTACTACGCGCAGCTGGTGATCGTCAGCAAAGGGTTCGAGGAACGCCAGGCCATGATGGAGCGCCTGCAGAAGATCCTGCATGAAGAGTTCGTCGGCATCGGCGTCAACGTGCAATCGCTGGAGATGGGCCCGCCGGTGGGCCGACCGATCCAGTACCGGGTCAGCGGCGCCAATATCGACGAGGTGCGCAAACACGCCATCGACCTGGCCACCTTGCTCGACCAGAACGAGCACATCGGCGAGATGATCTACGACTGGAACGAGCCGGGTAAGGTGCTGCGCGTGGAAATCGCCCAGGACAAGGCGCGTCAGCTGGGGTTGTCATCGGAAGACGTGGCCAATGTGATGAACAGCATCGTCAGCGGCGTGCAGATTACCCAGGTCAACGACAACATCTACCTGGTCGACGTGGTCGCCCGCGCCGAGGACAGCGAGCGTGGGTCACCCGATACCCTGCAGAACCTGCAGATCCTCACGCCCAACGGCACCTCGATCCCGCTGCTGTCGTTCGCCACCGTGCGCTACGAACTGGAGCAGCCGCTGGTATGGCGCCGTGACCGCAAGCCGACCATCACCATCAAGGCCTCGGTCAACGGCGATATCCAGCCTACCGACCTGGTGGCCCAGCTGAAGCCGAAGATTGACGAGTTCGCCAGCAAGCTGCCGGTGGGCTTCGAAGTGGCCACCGGTGGTACGGTTGAGGAGAGTGCCAAGGCCCAGGGGCCGATCCGCAAGGTCATCCCGCTGATGCTGTTCCTGATGGCGACGTTCCTGATGATCCAGCTGCACAGCGTGCAGAAGCTGTTTCTGGTGGTCAGCGTGGCGCCGCTGGGGCTGATTGGCGTGATCATTGCGCTGGTGCCCACAGGTACGCCCATGGGCTTCGTGGCGATTCTCGGCATTCTCGCGCTGGCGGGCATCATCATTCGTAACTCGGTGATCCTGGTGACCCAGATCGACGAGTTCGAAGCCCAGGGCTTGTCGCCGTGGGATGCGGTGGTGGAAGCCACCAACCATCGGCGCCGGCCGATCCTGCTGACCGCGGCGGCGGCGAGCCTGGGCATGATCCCGATTGCCCGCGAGGTGTTCTGGGGGCCCATGGCCTACGCCATGATCGGCGGGATCATCGTGGCGACCCTGCTGACGCTGCTGTTCCTGCCGGCCTTGTATGTGGCCTGGTACAAGATCCGCGAGCCACAGAAACATCCCTGAAGCCTTGCAGTGAACCCTGTGGGAGCGGGTTTACCCGCGAATGCGATGGCAGATCTACCGCCGCATTCGCGGGTAAACCCGCTCCCACGGGGCCTTCTGTTGTCTTCAGGATGAGTTTTTGTTTTTGGTTATATAAAAATTCTTAAACAGTATTTTTAAGAATAACTCCGCCTCACTACTATTGCCCTCAAGCCAGGCAATAAATCCCCTTCAAACCCCTGCCCGGCATCTCACTCCAAGGAGAACGAGCATGAGTGCATCTCTGCGTAGCATCGACGGTCAGGACGAAGCCACCATTCTGCGTGAAATCCAGAGCGCTCTGCGCGACCTGCGATTCGGTGCGGTGGAGATCACTGTGCACAACGCTCAGGTCGTACAGATCGAGCGCAAGGAGAAGTTCCGCCTGCAGCAGCCCGGCAACAAGACCGGCTGATCGCGCCACACATCCAAAACTAGAAAAATGCCAATCGGGAGCTTCACCATGTCCATCCGCCGTTATGCGCTCGCCGCCCTGGCCAGTGCTGTTTTTGCCGGTTCCGCCATCGCCAAGGACTACGAACTGCTGAACGTGTCCTACGACCCGACCCGCGAGCTGTATCAGCAGTACAACGCCGAGTTCATCAAGCACTGGCAGCAGGCCCACCCGGGCGACAAGGTGAAGATCCAGCAATCCCACGGTGGTTCGGGCAAGCAGGCCCGTGCGGTGATCGACGGCCTGCGTGCCGACGTGGTGACCCTGGCCCTGGCCGGCGACATCGACGAAGTCGCCAAGCTCGGCAAGACCCTGCCGGACAACTGGCAGACCCGCCTGCCGGATGCCAGCACCCCGTACACCTCGACCATTGTGTTCCTGGTGCGCAAGGGCAACCCGAAAGGCATCAAGGACTGGGGCGACCTGATCAAGAAAGACGTGTCGGTCATCACCCCCAACCCGAAAACCTCCGGCGGCGCCCGCTGGAACTTCCTGGCCGCCTGGGCCTATGGCCTGAAGACGGGCGGTAACGAAGAGAAGGCCAAGGCATACGTGCAGGAGCTGTTCAAGCACGTGCCGGTGCTGGACACCGGCGCCCGTGGCTCGACCATCACCTTCGTCAACAACGGCCAGGGCGATGTGCTGCTGGCGTGGGAAAACGAAGCCTTCCTGGCGCTGAAGGAAGACGGTGGTGCCGACAAGTTCGAGATCGTCGTGCCTTCGCTGTCGATCCTTGCCGAACCGCCGGTGGCGGTGGTGGACAAGAACGCCGAGAAGAAGGGCAATACCGAGATTGCCACCGAATACCTCAAGCACCTGTACAGCCCGGCCGGGCAGAAGATTGCCGCCGAGAACTTCTACCGCCCGCGTGACGAGAAGGTCGCAGCGGAGTTTGGCAAGCAGTTCCCGAAACTTGACCTGGTAACCATCGACAAGGACTTTGGTGGCTGGAAAACTGCACAACCGAAATTCTTCAACGATGGCGGTGTGTTCGACCAGATCTATCAGGCACAGTAATCGCCAAGGAAAAGCGGGGCCGCTATGCGGCCCATTCGCGACGCAAGGCCGCTCCCACAAGGAACCGCAATCTCCTGTGGGAGCGGCCTTGCGTCGCGATTGGGCTGCAAAGCAGCCCCAAGATTCAGAAGCCTGCACCGGCCCGGGATTGATTCCGGGCTTCGTGCGTTCAACCAGGGATATTTATGTCACGCCGCATTTCCCCCGTCATACCCGGCTTCGGGCTGACGCTGGGCTACACCTTGGTGTACCTCAGCCTGATCGTGCTGATACCGCTGGCCGCCATGTTCGTGCATGCCGCGCAGCTTACCTGGGAGCAGTTCTGGAACGTCATCAGTGCGCCGCGGGTGATCGCCGCGCTCAAGCTGAGTTTCGGCACCGCCCTGTTCGCCGCCGTCATCAACGGTGTGATCGGTACCCTGCTGGCCTGGGTGCTGGTGCGTTACACCTTCCCCGGGCGCAAGATCATCGATGCGATGATCGACCTGCCGTTCGCCCTGCCCACGGCCGTAGCCGGTATCGCCCTGACCGCCCTGTACGCGCCTTCGGGCTGGGTCGGCCAGTTCGCCACCGACCTGGGCTTCAAGATCGCCTACACCCCGCTGGGCATCACCCTGGCGCTGACCTTCGTCACCCTGCCGTTCGTGGTGCGTACGGTGCAGCCGGTACTGGCCGACATTCCGCGTGAAGTGGAGGAGGCCGCCGCCTGCCTGGGCGCCAAGCCGCTGCAGGTGTTCCGCCACGTGCTGGCGCCAGCGCTGCTGCCTGCCTGGCTGACAGGCTTTGCCCTGGCCTTCGCCCGCGGCGTGGGCGAGTATGGTTCGGTGATCTTCATTGCTGGCAACATGCCGATGAAGACCGAGATCCTGCCACTGCTGATCATGGTCAAGCTCGACCAGTACGACTACACCGGTGCGACCGCCATCGGCGTGCTGATGCTGGTGGTTTCCTTCATCCTGCTGCTGCTGATCAACCTGCTGCAGCGCCGTATCGAAACCCCTTGAAGGAGGCCGGCATGTCCAGTACATCCCTGAATGCAACCGCCGCCGCCAATGCCGCCCGCCGGGGCAGCGCCACATCGCGGCGCATCCTGATCGGCCTTGGCTGGCTGGTGTTCGCGCTGTTCCTGCTGCTGCCGCTGGTAATCGTGGTGTCGCAGGCGCTTAAGAACGGCTTTGGCACCTTCTTCGAGGCGATCTTCGAGCCTGACGCGTTGTCGGCCCTGAAGCTGACCCTGCTGGCCGTGGTCATTTCGGTGCCGCTGAACCTGGTGTTCGGCGTCAGCGCCGCCTGGTGCGTGAGCAAGTACACTTTCCGTGGCAAGAGCATCCTGGTCACCCTGATCGACCTGCCGTTCTCGGTATCGCCGGTGATCGCCGGCCTGGTCTACGTGCTGATGTTCGGCGCGCAAGGCCTGTTCGGGCCGTGGTTGCAGGACCACGATATCCAGATCGTGTTCGCCCTGCCGGGCATCGTCCTGGCCACCATCTTCGTCACCGTGCCGTTCGTGGCCCGTGAGCTGATCCCGCTGATGCAGGAGCAGGGCACGCAGGAAGAGGAGGCCGCGCGCCTGCTCGGCGCCAATGGCTGGCAGATGTTCTGGCACGTGACCCTGCCGAACATCAAATGGGGCCTGATCTACGGCGTGGTGCTGTGCACCGCGCGGGCCATGGGCGAGTTTGGCGCGGTGTCGGTGGTGTCGGGCCACATCCGCGGCGTGACCAACACCTTGCCGCTGCACGTGGAGATCCTCTACAACGAGTACAACCACGTCGCGGCCTTCAGCGTGGCCAGCCTGTTGCTGATCCTGGCGCTCTTCATCCTGCTGCTCAAGCAGTGGAGCGAGAACCGTATTAACCGCCTGCGCCACAGCGCCGCGGAGGAATGATTCATGTCGATCGAAGTTCGTAACGTCAGCAAGCGCTTCAACAGCTTCCAGGCCCTGGACAACATCAACCTGGACATCAACAGCGGCGAGCTGGTGGCCCTGCTTGGCCCGTCCGGCTGCGGCAAGACTACCCTGCTGCGCATCATCGCCGGCCTGGAAACCCCGGACCAGGGCAATATCGTGTTCCACGGCGAGGACGTGTCCGGCCATGACGTGCGCGACCGCAACGTCGGTTTCGTGTTCCAGCACTACGCGTTGTTCCGCCACATGAGTGTGTTCGACAACGTTGCCTTCGGCCTGCGCATGAAGCCCAAGGGCGAGCGCCCGAGCGAGAGCAAGATTGCCGAGAAGGTGCATGAACTGCTGAACATGGTGCAACTGGACTGGCTGTCCGACCGCTACCCCGAGCAGTTGTCCGGTGGCCAGCGCCAGCGTATCGCCCTGGCCCGCGCCCTGGCGGTGGAACCCAAGGTGCTGCTGCTGGACGAGCCGTTCGGTGCGCTGGATGCCAAGGTGCGCAAGGAGCTGCGCCGCTGGCTGGCGCGCCTGCATGAGGACATCAACCTGACGTCGGTGTTCGTCACCCACGACCAGGAAGAGGCCATGGAGGTGGCTGACCGCATCGTGGTGATGAACAAGGGCGTGATCGAGCAGATCGGCTCGCCGGGCGAGGTGTACGAGCACCCGGCCAACGATTTCGTCTATCACTTCCTCGGGGACTCCAACCGCCTGGCCCTGAGCGAAGGGCATCATGTGCTGTTCCGCCCGCACGAAGTGTCGCTGTCGCGGCACGAGACCGAAGGGCACCATGCGGCCGAGGTGCGCGATATCCGGCCGTTGGGCGCGACCACGCGGGTGACCTTGAAGGTGGAAGGGCAGAGCGAGCTGATCGAGGCCGAGGTGGTCAAGGACCATGACAGCCTGACCGGGTTGGCGCGGGGGGAGACATTGTTCTTCCGGCCGAAGGTTTGGCAGAAGGTGGCGGATATCTGAGTCGCCTTTGATGATGAAAAAGCCCGGGGTTGGTCCCGGGTTTTTTTATGCCTGATGGATTGTTGGGGCTGCTTTGCAGCCCATCGCAGCACAAGGCTGCTCCTACAAGGACCGCGCATTGCCTGAACTAGCGCGGTCCCTGTAGGAGCAGCCTTGTGCTGCGATTCGAGGGCGCAGCCCTCGCGGCAATCTCATGCCTTGCGCGAATATTTTGAATGCCTGCAAAGCATGATTCGTGGCTCGCTCTGCTACACCTCGCGAAACTCGCGGCGTTGAGACAACTCACCAAAATAGATATTCGGTATAGTTCTAACCATAATTTTAAACATTACTTTAAGGGATAAGCCTCTGGCACCGATGATTCAGCTACACACCTGAATCGGAACCCCAGGAGTTTGATCAATGGGTAATGTCCAGTCGGCCGTCAGGGCCTACGACCAGCCATGGCGCCCGGCCCCGGGCGACCTGGTCGAGCTTGGACGCACGCTTCGCCTTCCGCTTGGCCAGCTGCGCCTGCAACGCACGCCCGTCAGTGGGCTCAAGCGCCGCGACAAGCTGGTGTTGAGCCTGCTGGTGCTGGCCCTGCATGGCGCTGCAGCGTACTGGGTCAGCCAGGCACCAACGCCCGAGCTGCCGGTGGTGCCACCGCAAGTACCGCCCATGACCATCGAGTTCGCCGCGCCGGCGCCGCCTGTCGTCGAGCCACCGCCACCAGCCCCGGCACCGCCGGTGGTCCAGCCGCCACCGCCGCCTGTGGTCGACGAACTGGCCGCCAAGCCTAAACCCAAGCCAAAACCCGTACCCAAGCCGGTGGTCAAGCAACAGCCCAAGCCACAGCCCAAGCCGGTCGAGGCACCGCCGCCAGCCCCTGTGGCCGCCCCGGTACCGCCAGCGCCACCCGCGCCGGCCCCGGTCACCCCGGCCTCGGCCAACGCGGCGTACCTGAAGAACCCGGCGCCGGAGTACCCGCAGATGGCTCAGCGGCGCGGTTGGGAAGGCACCGTACTGCTGCGCGTCGAGGTGCTGCCCAGCGGCAAGCCCGGGCAGATCCAGGTCCAGAAGAGCAGCGGCCGCGATGCCCTCGACGCTGCCGCACTGGCCGCGGTCAAGCGCTGGAGCTTCGTGCCTGCCAAGCAGGGCGACGTGGCCCAGACCGGCTGGGTCAGCGTACCGATCGATTTCAAGCTTCGCTAACTTTCTCGCAGAACACAGGAAGACATCATCATGAGCCTGCTGGCATCCCCCCTCGAATCCGTTGAAAGCGCAGTCATCTGGCTGCTGGTCGGTTTTTCTGTCGTCACCTGGGGCCTGGCCCTGGTCAAGGTCGTGCAGTTCGTGCGGCTGAAGCATCAGGACAAGCGCTTCCACCAGCAATTCTGGGCCGCCTCGAGCCTGGACTCGGCTGCCGAGCCCAGCCACGAACTGCCAGGCCCGGCCGCACGCGTTGCCCAGGCCGGTTACGCTGCCATCGCCGTCGGTGACAGCCAGGCCAACGACCTGAGCCACGCCATCAACCACCAGGATCGCCTGGAGCGTGCCCTGCGCCAGCAGATCGTGCGTGAGCGCCGCTCGCTGGAAACCGGCCTGGCGGTGGTCGCCAGTATCGGCAGCACCTCGCCCTTCATCGGCCTGTTCGGCACCGTGTGGGGCATCATGGAAGCGCTCAAGGGCATCAGCGCGGCCGGCTCCGCCAGCCTGGAAACCGTGGCCGGGCCGATTGGCGCAGCACTGGTGGCCACCGGCGTGGGTATCGCCGTCGCGGTACCGGCGGTGCTGGTCTACAACTACTTCCTGCGCCGCCTCAAGCTCACCGCCGCCGACCTCGATGACTTCGCCCACGACTTCTACAGTCTGGCGCAGAAGAGTGCCTTCCGCGTGCTGGTGCACCCGGCGGTGCACAGGCCCCAGGCCGGCTTCACCCAGCCGGTGAAGGAGGCGTCCTGACATGGCCTTTTCGACCCAGGACAGCGACGAAGTCCTCAGTGAAATCAACGTCACGCCGTTGGTGGACGTCATGCTGGTGCTGCTGGTGGTGTTCATCGTCACTGCGCCGTTGCTGACCAATGCCATCCCCATCAACCTGCCCAAGACCGAGGCCGTGGCCCCGGTGGAGCAGAAGGACCCGCTGGTGGTCAGCATCGATGGTGGCGGCAAGTTGTTCATCAACAAGGACGAGATCCAGCCCGACCTGCTGGAAACCAGCCTCAAGGCTGCCAAGGACAAGGACGCGGATGTGCGTGTACAGCTGCAGGCCGATGACGGCGTGAACTACGGCGAAGTGGCGCGGGCCATGGCGGCTATCGAACGTGCGGGGATCAGCAAGCTGGCGGTGATTACCGCGCGCTGACTTCGCCAACCCTCTTCAGGCAAGTGACTCTCGCAAGTGCGTAGGGGCCATATCTCTTGGCAGGGGTTGGCCCTCTTTTTTTGCGTGATCCCTGTGGGAGCGGGCGTGCCCGCGAACACGGGCGAAGCCCGTGCCATCCACCGCGGTGCTTGCTTCGCGGGCATGCCCGCTCCCACAGGGATCGCACAAGGTGCATATATTTTTGGTTATTAATAAATAGCTTCTTATTCCTTTACTGATATAACTCCCTCCCTATACTTGTCTCCAAGCACGCAAACTCACTGGAGGCGTCCCCATGCGCAATGAGTCGATTCGTTACCTGATTGTGCCGGGCTGGCAAGGATCGCCAGACAACCATTGGCAAAGTCACTGGCAGCGCACCCTGCCCAACAGTGCCCGGGTCGAGCAGCACGACTGGCTGACCCCGCAACGCCAGGACTGGGTGCAGGCGCTGGAGCAGGCGATTGCCGCCGAGCGCTCGCCGGTGATTCTGATCGCCCACAGCCTGGGCTGCATCACCGTCGCTCATTGGGCCGCGCAAACCAGCCCGGCCCTGCTGCGGCGGGTACGTGGCGCACTGCTGGTGGCGCCCGCTGACGTGGAGCGGCCGACCTGTGCGCCGGCGCTGCGCAACTTCGCGCCGATCCCGACCGAGGCACTGCCATTCCCCAGCCAGGTGGTCAGCTCGGACAACGACCCGGCCGTGAGCGTGCCAAGGGCGCTGTACCTGGCCCAGGTATGGGGCGCCGAAGCAGGGCTGCTGACCAACGCCGGGCACATCAACGTCAAGTCCGGCCATGAGCGCTGGGAACAAGGCTTCGCCTACCTGTATCGCTTGCAAAGCCGGGTCGAGCAGCGCGCACTGCGCCGCGCCTGATCGTCCTTACTGTTTACCGTTTGCCTGACGCCCGGCCACTGCAGGCCTGGGGCGGGAGTTCGTCATGACTTTTCAAAACCCCTTTGGCCAGCCGTTGCTGACCTTCCCCGAGTTGGACAAGAGCCCGCTGAGCATCCGCGCCAAGGCGCTGGTGTTCATCGACCCGCGTTCGCAGCAGTTGCGCGCAGAGCTGGAGCACCTGGCGCCGCAACCCCTGCCGGTACTGATCCGTGGCGAAACCGGCACAGGCAAGGAACTGCTGGCCCGGCAGATCCACCGGGCCAGCGACCGCAGCGGGCTGTTCGTGTCGGTCAACTGCGCAGGCATCAGCCCCACCTATGCCGATGCCGAGCTGTTCGGCTACAGCGCCGGCAGCCAGGGCGGTACAGCCAGCAGCCGTGCCGGCTGGTTCGGCTCGGCAAACGGCGGCACGTTGTACCTGGACGAAATCGCCGACTTGCCGCTGGCCATCCAGGGCAAGTTGCTGGCCGCCCTGGAAAACCGTGAGGTTACCCGGGTGGGCGCGCAGCAGCCGCAACCGGTGGATGTGCGCCTGGTGGCCGCCACCAGTATCGACCTGGCGCGGGTGGTGCGCGCGGGGCGTTTCAACGAGCGCCTGTACCAGTATCTGCGCGAGGGGGCGCTGGAACTGCCGCCGCTGCGCGAGCGGCCGGGCGATATCCTGCCGTTGGCCGAGTACTTCGTGGGCATCTACAGCGTGCGCCTGCAGCGGCCTGTGCCGCTGGTGAGCGAGGCGGCACAGCAGGTGCTGGAGGCGCACCCCTGGCCCGGCAACACCCGTGAACTGGAGAACGTCATCCACTTCGCCTTGCTGGTGAATGACGGCGAAGAGATCCTGGCCGAGGACCTCGACCTGCCCGACCCCGCGCGCTAGACAGGGCTCATAAGCAAAGTGGCTGATGGCAGTCTGTTTTTGGAATAAGCAGCTAAATAAAAGATATTGTTACGGAATAAAAAATCTAGGTATTGTCCGCCTCACGCCCGCTGGTGAACCGGTTGGGCACCCGATTCGCCATCGTCGATGGCCCAGAACCAGAACAAGGACCACCATGAAGAAGACCCTGCTGACCACTGCCCTGGCCGCTGCCCTGTCGTTCGCCGGCCTGGCTGCCGCCGCCGAGAAACTGGTAGTTGCCGCCACCCCGGTACCGCACGCCGAAATCCTCGAGCTGATCAAGCCGACCCTGGCCAAGGAAGGTGTGGACCTGCAGATCAAGGTCTTCACCGACTACGTGCAGCCGAACGTGCAGGTTGACCAGAAGCGCCTGGACGCCAACTACTTCCAGACCCTGCCATACCTGCAGAACTTCAACGAAGGCAAGGGCACCCACCTGGATACCGTGATCGGCGTGCACGTCGAACCCTTCGGTGGTTACTCGAAGAAGGTCAAGAGCCTGAGCGAACTGAAGGAAGGCGCCACCGTTGCCATCCCTAACGAGGGCAGCAACAGCGGCCGCGCCCTGCTGCTGTTGCAGAAGGCTGGCCTGATCACCCTGAAGGATCCGAAGAACGCCCTGGCCACCCCCAAGGACATCGCCGAGAACCCGAAGAAGCTGAAGTTCCGCGAGCTTGAGTCGGCCATGCTGCCGCGTGTGCTGGACCAGGTCGACCTGGACATGATCAACACCAACTACGCTCTGGAAGCCGGCCTGAACCCGGCCAAGGACGCGCTGGTGATCGAAGGCAGCGACTCGCCATACGTGAACTTCCTGGTCGCCCGCCCGGACAACAAGGACAGCGAAGCCATCCAGAAACTGGCCAAGGCCCTGACCAGCCCGCAAGTGAAGGAATTCATCGCCAAGAAGTACCAGGGTGCGGTGCTGCCGGCGTTCTGATGCGCTTGCATTACCTTGCATGACCCAACGCCGACACTCTTGTGTCGGCGTTTTTGCTTGTGTGCGCAGGACCCTGTGGGAGCGGGCGCGCCCGCTCCCACAGGGTAGTGCGTGACGTCTCGGTGATATTGATATTCTATAAAGGTATTTATTAAATTTTTTTTAGATCATTAGAGTCTAGCTATCGTGCCCGCGCGCACCCTGCAGACCTGCTTTACCCATGACCCTCGACACCGCATTCATCCTCAGCACGCTGCCCGCCTTCCTCAAGGCAGTGGGCGTGACCCTGCAGGTCGGCCTGATCGCCATCGTCACCTCGCTGCTGGTCGCCCTGGTCAACGCCACACTGCCGGTATTGCGCACCCCGTACCTGTGGCGCCTGGTAAAAGCCTACGTGGAGCTGGCGCGCAACACGCCGCTGCTGATCCAGCTGTTCTTCGTCTACTTCGCCTTGCCCAGCCTGGGCCTGAAGATTTCCGGCTTTGCCGCGGCAATCATCACCATGACTTTCATGGGCGGTGCCTACCTGACCGAAGTGCTGCGCGCCGGCATCGAGGCCGTGCCCCGTGCCCAGCTGGAGTCCGGGCGCTCCATCGGCCTGTCCGAAGGCCAGCTGCTGCGCCACGTGGTGCTGCCTCAGGCCGGCATTCTCAGCCTGCCGGCATTGTTCGCCAACTTCATCTTCCTACTCAAGGAAACCACCGTGGTCTCGGCGGTGGCCGTGCCGGAAATCCTCTACACCACCAAGAACTACATCGCGCTGTACTACAAGACCTATGAAATGCTCACCGTGCTGACCCTGCTCTGCGTGCTGCTGTTCCTGCCGCTGTCGTTGCTGCTGCGCCATGTCGAAAGGAGGCTGCAACATGCCCAATTCGGCGTCTGAACTGCTGCTGCAGGTATTGCCGCAGCTGGCTGGCGGTGCGGCGCAGACCCTGGCCATCTCCGCGCTGGGCATCCTTTTCGCGACGCTGGGCGGTGTGCTCTATGGCGTGCTGGCAACCCTGGGCAACCGGGCCCTGAACATTGCCTTGCAGGTGTACCTGGAGCTGTTCCGTGCCATCCCGGTGCTGGTCTGGCTGTACCTGGTGTTCTTTGGCCTGCCGATCTTCTTTGCCCTGAGCATCCCCAGCTTCTGGTGCGCGGTGCTGGTGCTGGGCCTGTGGGGCGCCAGCGAGGTGGGTGAGGTGGTGCGAGGCGCGCTGCGTTCGCTGCCGCGCGGCCAGCGCGAGGCGGGGCTGTCGATCGGTCTGGCCGGCTGGCAGCTGTATGGCTACGTGCTGTTGCCACAGGCGCTCAAGCGCATGACCCCACCGACCATCAACATCTACACGCGGATCATCAAGACCAGCTCGCTGGCGGTGCTGATCGGCGTGGTCGAGGTGATCAAGGCCGGCCAGCAGATCATCGAACGCACCTACGAGTCGGTGCTGATCTACGGCGCCTTGTTCCTGTTCTTCTTCATCGTCTGCTATCCGCTGTCCACCGCTTCAGGCGTGCTGGAACGCCGCTGGGCCCACTCATGAGCGCATTGATCGAATTCCAGGGTTTCAACAAGTTCTTTGGCGAGCACCAGGTGCTCAAGGACGTCGACCTCCAGGTGGCGGCTGGCGAGGTGGTGGTCATCCTCGGCCCCAGCGGCTGTGGCAAAAGCACGCTGCTGCGCTGCCTCAACGGCCTGGAGCAGGCCCACGGCGGCCACCTGCGCCTGGCCGGTCAGGATCTGCTCGACCCGCGCACCGATTGGCGCGAGATCCGCCAGCGGGTCGGCATGGTGTTCCAGAGCTATCACCTGTTCGGCCACATGAGCGTGATCGACAACCTGCTGCTTGGCCCGCTCAAGGTGCAAAAGCGCGAACGCGCCGAAGCGCAGGCCCAGGCCGAGGCGCTGCTGGCGCGGGTCGGCCTGCTGGACAAGCGCGACGCCTTTCCCCGGCAGTTGTCCGGGGGCCAGCAACAGCGCATCGCCATCGTGCGTTCGCTGTGCATGAACCCCGAGGTGATGCTGTTCGACGAAGTTACCGCGGCCCTCGACCCGGAAATGGTCAAGGAGGTGCTGCAGGTGATCCAGGGCCTGGCCCGCGACGGCATGACCTTGCTCATCGTTACCCACGAAATGGCCTTCGCTCGCGCGGTGGCCGACCGCATCGTGTTCATGGAGGCCGGCAGGGTCCTTGAACAGGGTGACCCCGAGAGCTTCTTCACCCGACCGCGGACCGCACGCGCGCAGCAGTTCCTGGAGAAATTCTCCTTCGTAGAAAGCCTGCCGAAGACACTGCACAAGGAACTGTCATGAAAACTGCCAACCTCACCAAACTGCTGGCGCCGCTGTTCGGCCTGGCCTTGCTGGCCGGCTGCAACAAGGCTGAAGAACCACCCAAGCCCGCAGCGGCCTCGCCGGCCAACAGCTACCTGGAAACCATCAAGGCCCGCGACAAGCTGATTGTCGGGGTGTTCACCGACAAGCCACCGTTCGGTTTCGTCGATGAAAAGGGCCGCTACGTGGGCTTTGATACCGACATCGGCCGGCGCCTGGCCAAGGACCTGCTGGGCGATGAAAACAAGGTCGAGTTCGTTGCCGTGGAGCCGGCCAGCCGTATCCCGTTCCTGCAGAGCGACAAGGTCGACCTGATCCTCGCCAACATGACCGTGACCCCGGAGCGCAAGGAAGCGGTGGACTTCACCAACCCCAACCTGCGCGTTGCCGTACAGGCCATCGTCGCGGATGGCAGCCCGGTGCAGAAGCTCGACGACCTGGCCGACAAGACCATCATCGTCACCACCGGCACTACCGCTGATATCTGGCTGACCAAGAACCACCCGGACTGGAAACTGCTCAAGTTCGAGAAGAACAGCGAATCGCTGCAAGCGCTGGCCACCGGCCGTGGCGATGCCTATGCGCAGGACAACCTGATTTTGTTCAGCTGGGCCAAGCAGAACCCGGGCTACCGCGTGCTGCCTGAGCTGCTGGGTGACGAGGCTCCGATTGCACCGGCGGTGAAGAAGGGCAACACCGAGCTGCGTGACTGGGTGAATGCCGAGCTGGCCAAGCTGGGGGAGGAGAAGTTTCTGCTGAAGCTGTATGACCAGTATGTGCGCAAGGAACTGAGCGATGACACCAAGCCGGAAAGCGTGATTGTGGAAGGGGGCAAGTGGCAGGGGTGAGGGTGCCATTGGGGCCGCTTTGCAGCCCCGATTACTTCAACGATTACGCGGCAGCCAGTTCAACAAGAACTCATTCACCACCCGCGGGTTCTCTAGGCTGGAGATATGCCCCGCAAACGGAATCTGCGCCGCCAGGCAGCCAATGATCCGTGCCATTTCATTGGACTCTTCTGGCGGCCGTGGGATGTCCTGGTCGCCGCACATCAGGATGGTTCTTTCGCTCGGCAGCTGCTTGAGCTGCTCCAGCAGGTCGCGTCGTCCGAAGATGATCCGCCCCATGGGATCGAGGCTCTCGCGAATGGTTTGTGCACTGCTTGCCTTTAGCTGAGCACGAAACCGCTCGCGGATTTCCGGCACGGTCTGGCCGCCTGCGTGGAAAAAAATGGGCACGATGATGTCGAGCAGCGCGTCGCTGAACTCGCCGGCTGCGCTGGCGGCATCGAGCAAGGCGAAGTATTTGCGCCGGGTCTCCTCCGGCTCGGCGCCCAGGTAAGTGTCCATGAGCACCAGGCGGTCAATTCGTTCAGGGTGGGTAGCAGCCAGCGGTGCCCCCCACATACCGCCTACCGACAGCCCGACCAGGTGGCACTTGGTAATGTCCAGGGCGTCCAGCAATACCAGGTACTGGCGGACCAGGCTGTTCATGTCGATGGTCGTGGCTGGCGGAGCGTCGGAGCCGCCGTGGCCCCACAGCTCGGGTACGATGACGCGGAAGTGTTGCGACAGGGCTTCGATCTGCGGCTGCCACATCTCGGCGGACCACAGGTAACTGTGGCCGAGCAGGACCGGGAAGCCCTGGCCCTGGTCGATGTAGCTCATGCGGGCGCCGTCGATTTCGATGAAGTTTCTTTGCATGGAATGGGTCTCGGCTGGGAGTGCTGTAGGGTATTCGAAATTGTCGGGGGCCGCCTTGCGGCCCATTCGCAGCGCAAGGCTGCTCCTACAGGGGATCGCGGTTTCTTGTAGGAGCAGCCTTGTGCTGCGAATGGGGCATGGCAGCCCCTTTACTGAGTTGGCACCAATCGCAACGTACTCTGCGCCGGAATCATCCCCATCTGCGCCTTCTGGTACTGCCCCTGCACATACCCTTCGGCCTGATCCGCAAAATGCCTGTCGAACGGCACGCCACTCTGGCCGACCGGGTTGCTGGTCAGCGCCTGCCCGGCATCGGCAAAGTCGACCAGCCGCCGAGTCGACGGCCCATAGGTCACCGGCCATGGCGCCGGGCCGATTTTCGCCGAGAGGTTGTTCGGTACTTCATGGGTGCCTGGTGCAGCGAACGGGCCGACGTTGAATAGCAGGTTCAGCGGCTTTTTAACCCCCAGCGGGTGGTTGTGGGTCAGGGTATGCGCCTTGCCCCACTGCCAGCTGGCCGGGTCACTGCCCACAGTCTCCCGCAGGTGCTTCAAGCTGTTTTGCCACGCCGTGCGTACCACGGCGGTTCGGTCGGTGCGCTGGTTGCCTCCGCGAGTGTTCCACCAGGGCGAATCGGCATCCGCCGCCAGGCGCGGCAGGGCAGCGTCGATGGCGCGGGTGCTGATCAGCACCGGGAACCAGGTGTCGCCCAGTTCGTCATGCAGGGCCGCGAATGCCAGTTCGTAGAGAAACTGGTTGAACAGTGTGGCGCTGGTCGAGTCGAGCGGGTAGTCGCCGCCCCAGGCTGCCAGTTGCTCGACCAGCTCTTTCTCTTCGTCACCTTCGGCCACTGCACGTAGCGTTGCCAGCAGTGGTGCAAGGGTGCGCGGGCCATGGTCGCTGGCAGTGTCCAGTTGCAGCGCCTGGCTGTTTTGGGTGTCCCACTTCACCTCGGGGTCGGCCAGGTGGCGGTCGAGCTGGCGGCCACGGTCCGGCAGGTTGTAATAGCCCGGTACCGGCACCGCCGCCGGAGGCTGGTAGTTGGCCGAGACAATGTAGCCACGCGCCGGGTTCTCCTGCTGCGGGTTGACGCTGAACGGATAGAAGCCGAGCTTGTCGGCCTGCGCACTGGCACCGTCGAGGATGAACGCGGGATCGACGCCGTCGGGGCGGATCGGCAACTGCGCCGCCGCCCACCAGCCGATATCGCCACGGGCATTGGCCCAGACCAGGTTCAGCCCCGGCGCATGCACCTTGGCCGCGGCTTCGCGCATCTTGCCCAGGGTATCGGCGCGGTTGAGCTGGTAGAAACCGTCGAGAATCGGGTTTTCGGTTTCCAGGAACGCCCACCACATGGCGATAGGCGTGGGCCCGGCGGTGGCGCCCAGCACGTCGTTGACGATCGGGCCGTGGGGCGAGCGGCGCAGGCTGAGGGTGACCGGCGCTTCGCCTTTGACGGCGATCTGCTGCTCGGTCTTTTCCAGCGCCTGCCATTTGCCATCGACCATCACCTGGTTGGCATCGGCTGGGTTGGTGCGTTCGGCGATCAGGTCGACGTCGTCGTTCTGGAACATGGTCAGGCTCCAGCCAAAGTCGCGGTTGTGGCCGAGCAGGGCGAACGGGTTGAGCGCCTGGAAGTAGCCATACAGGTTGAAACCGGGCGCCGACAGCTCGGCCTCGTACCACACCGCCGGCACCGCGAAACCGATGTGCGGGTCGCCGGCCAGCAGCGGCCTGCCACTGCGGGTACGGCTGCCGGCCACGGCCCAGGCGTTGCTGCCCTCGAATTGCGGGATGCCCGCATCGCCCAGTGCTTCATGGCTGAGGCGGGCGAGGGCCTCCAGGCTTTGCCAGTCGGCAGTGGCCAGCGGTGTACCCAAGGCGCCTTCGGGCTGCCAGGCGAGATCGAAGATGTTCAGGTACTCGGGGCCCAACTGGTCGCGAATGTAGGTCAGCGCGGGCTCGGTGCGAAACGCGGCGGCAAAGCTGTAGGCCAGGTAGCCGGCGATGCTCAGGGTGTCTTCGGCGCTGAACGGGCGCGCAGTGATGCCGAGCAGGTCGAACTCCATGGGTTTGGGGTGGCTGGCCTGCCAGCTGTTCACCCCGTCGAGGTAGGCCTGCAGGGCTTGCCAGGCGGGCGATTGCCGGTCCTGACGCTTGGCCATCAGCGCTGCCTGTTCGCGAATGCGCAGGCTACGGAACAGGGTGTCGGTGGGCAGCAGCTTGTCACCAAGCACCTCGGCCAGCTCGCCCCGGGCCAGGCGGCGCAGGATTTCCATCTGGAACAGCCGGTCCTGGGCATGCACGTAGCCGAGGGCACGGTACAGGTCCGGTTCGCTCTGCGCCTGCAGGTGCGGCACGCCGCGGGCGTCGTAGCGCACGCTGACCGGCGCCTGCAGGCCAGCGATGGCCACCTCGCCCTCGCGTTGCGGCAGCTTGCCCTGCACATACCAGTATCCGGCGCCGGCGGCCACGGCAACTACCACGGCCAACAGGGTCAGGCTGCGCTTCATGCAGGCTCCTTGTGCGTTCAAGCGAGAAATGTGGTCCGATGATCGGCGGATTCGCGAACAGAGCATAGCCCCAGGAAGGAGTTTCCATGTCCCTCAGCGAAAAACAGAAAATGCTTACAGGCCAGCTCTACCACGCTGGCTGCCCCGAGTTGCAGGCCGAGCAGATCGCCAACAAGCATTGGATGCACCGCTACAACAGCAGTGTCGAATTGCTCAACGACGCACGTCATGGGCTATTGGTCGAGCACTTTGGCCTGGTCGGCGAAGGCGCGGTGATCCGCCCGCCGTTCTATTGCGACTATGGCTACAACATCAGCGTCGGGCGCAATACTTTCATGAATTTCAACTGCGTGATCCTCGACGTGCTGCCGGTGCGTATCGGGGACGACTGCCAGATCGGCCCGAATGTGCAGATCTACGCCGCCGACCATCCGCTCGATCCCGAAGTGCGCCGCACAGGGCTGGAGAGCGGTCGGCCAGTGACCATCGGCAATAACGTGTGGATCGGGGGTGCGGCGATCATCCTGCCGGGGGTGACCATTGGCGACAACGCCGTGGTGGGTGCCGGTAGTGTGGTCACCCGTGACGTGCCGGCGGGCGCAGTGGTGGTGGGCAACCCGGCGCGAGTGCGTCAGCCGGCCCAGGGGCAGTAGCATCCCACCGCCAGGCTATTGGAGGCACTCACCTGCCGGCCGTCGAGCAGCGCCTTGAGGATCGGTTCGATGAAGCTGTTGCTGGCGTTGCACACCGCGCCTTCGCTATAGGGGCCGAAGTAGGCCAGGTGGCCTTGCCGGTCCCAGATGGCCACGGCCGGGGAGGCGGGCAGGTGTTCGCTGCCGGGCAGGCTGGCGAGTGGCTTGAGGGCGGTGAGGTTGGCGGGCAGCTGGCCGTGGCTGCCGGGCTTTTGCAGCACGTGGAAGGTCACTTCCTGGCTGGCGAACTGGCTGACCAGGTCGCCCAGGTGCTGCTGGTTGCCGACGTTGCACGGGCAGGCCGGGTCCCAGAAATGCACTACCCGGATCGGGCCGGTGCCGGCCAGTTCGGTGGGCAGTCGCAGCTGGCTGCCGTCGAACAGGATGGCCTGGTTGTCGAACGGGCGCAGGTAGCGGGCCTGGAAGGTGGTGTAGGCCTGCCAGAGGATGGCCACGCCGACCAGAAGGGCGATTGCCGTACACAACGGTTTGATGATCCGAGTCTTCATGAAGTTTCCGCGGCCCTCTGTAGGAGCAGCCTTGTGCTGCGAAAGGGCAGGCATGACTGATGGAGTTGTTGTGGCAGTACCGGCCTCTTCGCAGCACAAGGCTGCTCCTACCGGGGATACCGCTATCGGCCTGAAATCGAGCAAGCTTGCCACGACGTCGGCCAGAGCTGAATATCCCAGATCAATACTTGCTTCACTGTGGATGTACCCGATGCCCGTTGCCTTTCACCCCGACCTCCTGCGCACCAGCCTGGCGCCGCTGACCGCTCGCCAGCCGTTGTCGGCGCAGGCGCAGGACTACCAGCGCTTCTATGGCCTGAACCTGCCGGCACATAGCTGGCTGGGTGGCTTTCAGGCTGCCGGGTTCGACCTGGTCGGGCAGGTCTGGTTACCCGAACAGCCGACCGCGACGCTGTTCCTGCTGCACGGCTATTACGACCATATGGGCCTCTACCGGCATGTGATCGATTGGGCGCTCAAACAGGGTTTCGCCGTGATCAGCTGCGACCTGCCCGGCCACGGTCTGTCCAGCGGCGAGCGGGCCAGCATCAGTGATTTCGCGGTGTACCAGCAGGTGCTGGAGGCTTTGTTCGAACAGGCGCGCACGCTGCAGCTACCGCGCCCTTGGCACCTGTGCGGGCAGAGCACAGGTGGCGCCATCGCCGTGGATCACCTGCTACACCAGGGCGCGCGCAGCCCCATCGATGGCCAGGTCATCCTGTTGGCACCGCTGGTGCGGCCCTGTGCCTGGCGCTGGTCGAAGCTGAGCTATCGCGTGCTGCGTCACTTCGTGAATGGCATCGAGCGGCGCTTCAGCGAGAACACCAATGACCCGACCTTCCTGCCGTTCCTCGAAGCCGATCCGCTGCAACCGCGCCGCCTGCCAACGGCCTGGGTGGGCGCCTTGATTGCCTGGGTCAAGCGCATCGAGGCCGCGCCGCGCAGTACGCGGCGGCCGTTGATAGTGCAAGGAGAGGCGGATGGCACAGTGGACTGGCCGTACAACCTCGAAGTACTCAAGGCCAAGTTTGCCGAGCCACAGATATTGATGCTACCTGAGGCCCGTCACCACCTGGCCAACGAGCTACCGGGCATTCGCCAGCGCTACTTCGACTTCATCGACCAGCGCCTGGGCTGATCACTTCAGGTCGTTGGTGCTTTGGCCAACCGCCAGGCCTGCGCGCACAGCGGCCAGGGCGGCTTGGTAGTAAGCCTTGCCATCTGGCGACTCGGCGAATGTGGCGAACTCTTCCAGTTCGGCATCGGACAGGTCGCGGTAGACGTACAGCAGGGTGTTGTTGAGGTCTTCGCCGATCTGGTTCATCAGACGTTGGCGCTGGCCGTCGAGCAGGCCCTGGGCCTGGCCGCTGCCGAACAGGCCAGGGATCATCGAGCTGAGGCTGTCGGCCGCCACGCCGGCGATGGCCAGGCTGACTTCGGCGCCAGCTTCGCGCGCCGGTAGGGCCTGGGCCAGGTGGCCGATGATCAGCAGGCGGTCGTCGCTGGCCTGGATTTTCGGCAGGCCCTTGGCATTCCTGGCCAGTTCATCCTTGCGTGTGGCCTTGAGCTCGGCGGCTACCACCTTGCGGCCCAGCGGCGAACGGAAGAAGGCCAGCGCCGGTGCCGGGTTGGCCAAGGTTGCGCGCAGCTGCGCCTGGGCGCGCCGGTCCACCGCCTGGGCCTGGAAACGCTGGTTGCTGTTGTTGACCAGCGCCTGGTACACGGCGGGTGGCAAACTGTTGCGGTAGCGTTCCTGGGCGGCGGTCAGGGCATCGTTGAAGTGGGCGCGCTGGTCGGGCCAGCCGGCGGCCTTGTACAGTTGATCCAGGTTGTCTGCCCAGACAGGCACGGTGCAGATCATCAGCAGAATCAGGGAAAACAGACGGCGCATTCAGGACTCCTGTCGGCAGGTGGCTATTGTCCGTGGCCGGGCGCCGGTTTGTCGAGATATCCGCGTGCTTCTCGGCCAAGTGGCGCTGTGCGCCGGCATGGCTAATGGATATGATGCGCGCCATGCACATCTCCCCTGAACACCCGATGCTTGCGGCCGTCGTCGACGATCTGGCCACCCATGGCTGGTCCCAGCAGGCGCTGTTTCTGCCTGCCGACCTGGTGCGCGCGCTGGCGGCCGAGTGCCGGCGCCGTGATGCCGAAGGCGAACTCAACCCCGCGGGGGTTGGGCGCGGTGCTGCCCAGGAGGTACGCGAGGCCATCCGCGGCGACCAGATCCAGTGGATCGACCCCGGTCAGGCCGAGGCCTGCGACCAGTACCTGGCCGCCATGGACCAACTGCGCCAGGCCATCAACCAGGGCCTGTTCCTGGGCCTGGAGGATTTCGAGTGCCATTTTGCCCTGTACCCACCGGGGGCGTTCTATCGCCGGCACCTGGACCGCTTCCGCGACGATGACCGGCGCATGGTGTCGGCGGTGCTCTACCTGAATGAAGGCTGGCAGCCGCAGGACGGCGGCCAGTTGCGCATGTTCCTGGCGGGCGGTGTCGAGCACGATGTACAGCCTGTAGCGGGCTGCCTGGTGGTGTTCCTGTCGGGCGAGGTGCCCCATGAGGTGCTGCCGGCCGGGCGTGAGCGGCTTTCCTTGACCGGGTGGTTCCGGCGCCGTGGCAATGACCCGTTCTGACTTGCCCAAGGTGCTGGTCAGCGCCTGCCTGCTGGGGCAGCCAGTGCGCTATGACGGCCGCGCCAGTGGCTACCCCGACCTTTTGCAGCATTGGCAGGCCGAAGGGCGCGTGGTGCCGTTGTGCCCGGAAGTGGCCGGTGGCTTGCCGACACCACGGCCGCCTGCAGAGATACCGGGCGGGCAGGGTAGTGAGGTGCTCGACGGTGGCGCGCAGGTGCTGACGGTGACGGGCGAGGATGTCAGCGCCGAGTTCTTGGCCGGGGCGCAACGGGCGCTGGAGCTGGTGCGCCGGCACGGCATTCGCGTGGCGGTGCTGAAAGCGGGTAGCCCTTCGTGTGGCAACCGGTTGACCTACGACGGTACGTTCAGTGGTGTGAAGGTGGCCGGGGAAGGGGTGACCACGGCATTGCTGCGGCGGGCGGGGGTGCTGGTGTTCAGCGAGCTGGAGCTGGACAAGGCACAGCAGGCTCTGATTGAGTTTTCTGCTTGAACCTGTACTGGCCTCTTCGCGGGCTCGCCCGCTCCCACAGGGAAAGCACCCGCTCCCGGGCCTGTGATTAACCTGTGGGAGCGGGCGAGCCCGCGAAGAGGCCAGTACAGGCAATAAAGCGCTTACTGCCCGGACGCAGTCTCAGGCAAACCCTTGAACCACTTCTGCTCAAGCTCGGCAGTTCGCCCGCTGTCCTTGAGCCGTTGCAGTGCATTGTTCACCGCGCTCTCGAACGCCGGGTTGTCCTTCTGGAACGGGATCACCAGCTGCTTCTCGCCAAACGGCTGGCTTACATCGAGCTGGCCGTCACCTTTGGGCGCTTCGCTCGACGGGGTCAGCGCGATGTCGTACTTGCCACTCTCGACACCGGGCAGTACCTCTGTCGCGGGGGCTTCGATGAACTCGGCGCGCAGGTCCAGCTCCTTGGCCAGGTCCTGGCCGAACTCGATCTCGAAACCGGTCAGGTGGTCATTTTCCTTGAAAGCGTACGGTGAGTTGTCGGCCTGCACGGCGATGCGCAGTTCGCCCCGGTCGGCGATTTCGTCTATCAGCTCGGCCTGAGCCAATGGCGTGATCAGTACCGCCAGTAATACCCCTATGGTCGAACGCATGAAAGCCCCTTTCTCCTTTGGCAAATGAGTAACCTTCGCCACGGCTTTTTTCCTCGCCGTGGTCGAGCGCAGCCTATGACCTTGAAGCCTCGGCATTGTTTAACCTTGATTGAAATATTTCTGCCTGACGATGTGAACATCTGGGCGCACATATCAACTAAGGTGAACCACCGCCGCCACTGGAATATTGGCGGCGGTCAATAAGTGAATCACAGGAGAAGTGAATGAACAGCCTATTTTCGCGTGCTGCCGTTGCTGGTCTGTTGATGGGGGCGTCGGTGTTCGCCAGTGCCGCAGATGCCCTGAAGAGCCAGGAACCGCCAAAGGAGGCCAGGGTTTTCATCGTTTCCCCCGCCGATGGCGCTACGGTCGACAAGACCTTCACCGTCAAGTTTGGCATCGAGGGCATGGCGCTCAAGCCAGCGGGTGACAATACCCCGCACACCGGGCACCACCACCTGCTGGTGGATGTGGACAAGGAACCCATGGCCGACATGGCGCTGCCAGTCAGCCAGATGCCACAGAGCGGCACCGCGCTGCCGGCGGGCCCGCAGGTGCTGCACTTCGGCAAGGCGCAGACCGAAACCAGCATTACCCTGACCCCGGGCAAGCACACCCTGCAGTTGGTGCTGGGTGACCAGTATCACGTGCCGTTCAAGCCGAGCGTCGTGTCGCAGAAGATTACTGTCGACGTGAAATAGGTGTTGGGTTCTTCGCGGGCTTGCCCGCTCCCACAGGATCACCACTGGCTTCGAAGCTTGTGGCGCCCTGTGGGAGCGGGCAAGCCCGCGAAGCAGGCGACGTCGATTTCACAGGCAAAAAAAAGGGAGGCCACCAGGGCCTCCCTTTTTCATGTCGCCAGCGAACTTAGAACAGGACGCGGGAACGGATGGTGCCCTTGACCTGTTGCAGCTTCTCTTGCGCCAGGTCGGAGTACTCAGCGTCAACGTCGATCACCACGTAACCGACTTTCTCGTTGGTTTGCAGGAACTGACCGGAGATGTTGATGCCGTTCTCGGCGAAGACCTTGTTGATCTCGCTGAGTACGCCCGGGATGTTTTCGTGGATGTGCAGCAGGCGGTGCTTGCCTGGGTGCGCCGGCAGGGCAACTTCCGGGAAGTTGACCGAGGACACCGAGGTACCGTTGTCGCTGTACTTGACCAGCTTCTCGGCCACTTCCAGGCCGATGTTGGCCTGGGCTTCGGCGGTGGAACCACCGATGTGCGGGGTCAGGATCACGTTGTCCAGGCCACGCAGCGGGCTTTCGAACTGCTCGTCGTTGGAGCGCGGTTCGACCGGGAACACGTCGATGGCGGCGCCGATCAGGTGCTGGTCCTTGATGGCGGCGGCCAGGTGGTCCAGCTCGACCACGGTGCCACGGGCGGCGTTGATCAGGATCGCGCCCTTCTTCATCGAGCGGATTTCCTTCTCGCCGATCATCCACTGGGTGGATGGCAGCTCAGGCACGTGCAGCGAAACGATGTCGGCCAGGCCCAGCAGCTCGTTCAGGCTGGTGACCTGCACGGCATTGCCCAGTGGCAGCTTGGTCAGCGGGTCGTAGAAATACACCTGCATGCCCATGTTTTCGGCCAGGACCGACAGCTGGGTGCCGATCGAGCCGTAACCGACGATACCCAGCTTCTTGCCGCGGATTTCGAAGGAGTTGGCCGCGCTCTTGATCCAGCCACCACGGTGGCAGGAAGCGTTCTTCTCGGGGATGCCGCGCAGCAGCAGGATGGCTTCGGCCAGTACCAGTTCGGCTACCGAGCGGGTGTTGGAGTATGGCGCGTTGAACACGGCGATACCGCGCTCGCGGGCAGCTTCCAGGTCAACCTGGTTGGTGCCGATGCAGAAGCAGCCAACGGCGACCAGTTTCTTGGCGCAGTCGAAGATCTCTTCGGTCAGCTGGGTGCGCGAACGGATGCCGATGAAGTGGGCATCGGCGATCTTTTCCTTCAGCTCGGCTTCCGGCAGCGAACCAGTGAGGTATTCGATGTTGGTGTAGCCGGCGGCCTTGAGGGTATCGACCGCGTTCTGGTGCACACCTTCAAGAAGAAGGAACCGGATCTTGCTCTTGTCGAGAGAAGTCTTGCTCATCTGCGTAAACCTGTATCCCGGAGAAAAAATGGCGAGGGTGATGCCAGGCGCGAAGGCAGCCTTAGCATGAACAGCGGGAGGGCTATGCTAGCATACGCGACACAATCTGAGCTTATCCCGACAGGTGAAGAGTGCTCAGGGTGACTATGAATAAGTCGAGAGTTCCAGCGATGACCCACCCCGCTGTTATTGACGAACTGATGACCCTTGTCGACCCTGGCAAGGTCCTGACCGACGCAGCTTCCCTGGAAGCCTATGGCAAGGACTGGACCAAGCATTACCCACCGGCGCCCAGCGCCATCGTCTTCCCCAAGACGGTGGAGCAGGTGCAGGCGATCGTGCGCTGGGCCAATATGCACAAGGTGGCGCTGGTGCCGTCCGGCGGGCGTACCGGGCTTTCCGCAGGCGCCGTGGCGGCCAATGGCGAGGTGGTGGTCGCCTTCGACTACATGAACCAGATTCTCGGCTTTAACGCCGTCGACCGCACCGTGGTCTGCCAGCCAGGGGTGATTACCCGCCAGTTGCAGGCCTGTGCCGAAGAGCAGGGCCTGTATTACCCGGTGGACTTCGCCTCCAGCGGTTCCAGCCAGATTGGCGGCAATATCGGCACCAATGCTGGCGGGATAAAGGTGATTCGCTACGGCATGACCCGCAACTGGGTGGCCGGGCTGAAAGTGGTCACTGGCAAGGGTGAGCTGCTGGAGCTGAACAAGGACCTGATCAAGAACGCCACCGGCTACGACCTGCGGCAGCTGTTCATCGGCGCCGAAGGTACCCTGGGCTTCGTGGTCGAGGCCACCATGCGCCTGGACCGTGCACCGCGCAACCTCACTGCGATGGTGCTGGGTACCCCTGACTTCGACTCGATCATGCCGGTGTTGCATGCCTTCCAGGGCAAACTGGACCTGACCGCCTTCGAGTTCTTCTCCGACAAGGGCCTGGCCAGGATCCTGGCGCGTGGCGACGTGCCGGCGCCGTTCGAGACCGACTGCCCGTTCTATGCGCTGCTGGAGTTCGAGGCCAGCACTGAGGAGGTGGGCAACGAAGCCTTGGCCACCTTCGAGCACTGCGTCGAGCAGGGCTGGGTGCTGGACGGGGTGATGAGCCAGAGCGAGACCCAGCTGAAAAACCTGTGGAAACTGCGCGAGTACCTGTCGGAAACCATCTCGCACTGGACCCCCTACAAGAATGACATTTCCGTCACCGTGTCGAAAGTGCCGGCGTTCCTGCGCGATATCGATGCCATCGTCGCCGAACATTACCCGGATTACGAAGTGGTGTGGTACGGCCACATTGGCGACGGCAACCTGCACCTGAACATCCTCAAGCCCGAGCACATGAACAAGGATGAGTTCTTTGCCTCGTGCACCAAGGTCAACAAGTGGGTGTTCGATATCGTCAAACGCTACAACGGCTCGATCTCGGCCGAGCACGGCGTGGGCATGACCAAGCGCGACTACCTGGGCTACAGCCGCTCGCCCGAAGAAATCGCCTGCATGAAGGCAATAAAGGCCGTGTTCGACCCTAACGGCATCATGAATCCGGGTAAGATCTTCGCACCTGAATAGAAAGCAGTATCCAGAGGAGTCGGCCATGAGTTACCAGCACCAGTACGTAGACGGCACGCGCATTCACTTCCCGCTGGGCAAGGTGGTGTGCATTGGCCGTAACTATGCCGAGCATGCCAAGGAACTGGACAACCCGATCCCCACCGAACCACTGCTGTTCATCAAGCCGGGCAGCTGCGTGGTGCCGGCTGAAGGTGGCTTCAAGATCCCGGCCGAGCGCGGTTCGGTGCACTATGAGGCCGAAATTGCCGTGCTGCTGGGCAAGCCGCTGTCGACTCATCCGAGCGAGGAAGAGGTGCTGGATGCCATTTCCGGTTATGCCCCGGCGCTGGACCTGACCCTGCGCGATGTGCAGGCCAGGCTGAAAGAGAAGGGCCTGCCATGGGAGCTGGCCAAGTGCTTTGACGGCGCCTGCGTACTGCCGCCGTTCGTGTCGGCCGCCAGCTTCGAGGACGTGACCGACATCCCGGTGCGCCTGACCGTCAACGGCGAAGTGCGCCAGGACGGTAACAGCGCGATGATGCTCAACCCGATCGTGCCGATGATCCAGTACATGGCCGCGCATTTCTCGCTTCAGGCGGGGGATGTGATCCTCACCGGTACTCCGGCGGGCGTAGGGCCGTTCAATGTCGGTGACGAACTGGTGCTTGAGTTGCCGGGTGTGAGCCGCTTCGAAAGCCGGGTGCTCTGATTCAAGACCGGGTTGCCTTCTTCGCGGGCACGCCCGCTCCCACAGGGTTCTCCACAGGCCTGAAGCTTGTGATACCCCTGTGGGAGCGGGCATGCCCGCGAAGAGGCCGGTCCTGTTTACCGATTTTTCACACCCCATACGGATAATGCGCGGATCTACGCCCATTTACCCAGGAACCCCGCATGCCATCTCCCACCAGCGCCCCGGCAACCCCCAAGCGTCGTTTCTTCCTGCGCTGGCCCTTCGGCCTGGCCGTGGCAGCGGTAATCGGCTATGGCGTGGCCGTAGCCATGCACTGGGATGACCGCGGTGCGCTATGGGTCAAGGAAAGCTTCGAAAGCACCGCCGAGCGCAGCGAAAGCGTATGGCTGCCGGACTACCAGGTGGATATCGATGCCAAGCCGCTGCCAGGCATGGACGACGATGAAGCCTCGGACGTGGCCTTCAACCCGCGTACCCGCACCCTGTTCGCGGTCATGGGCAAGAACCCGATCCTGGTCGAACTGAGCCTGGATGGCGATGTACTGCGCAAGATCCCGCTCAACGGCTGGAACAACCCGGAAGGCGTCGCCGTGCTGGAAGACGGCTATCTGGCAATCACCGACGAGCGCCTGCACGACCTGACTGTGGTCAAGGTGGATGCGCAGACCACCGCGTTGAACCATGATGATTTCCAGAGCCACGACCTGGGCCAGTCGGTGAAGAGCAACAAGGGCTTCGAGGCGGTGGCCTGGGACCCGCTGCGCCAGCGCCTGGTCATCGGCGAGGAGCGCCCGCCCAAGCTGTACACCTGGAACACCGATGGCCGCAGCCCGCTCACGGGCGAAAAGCAGCCGTTGCCCAGCGATGAACTGGACCTGCGCAACCTCTCGGCGCTGAGCGTCGACCCGCGCACCGGCCACCTGCTGGTACTTTCGGCGGATTCCAACATGCTGCTGGAGCTGGACGAGCAGGGCCAGCAAGTCAGCTTCATGACCTTGCTGGGCGGTTTCAACGGCCTGCAAGGCACCATCCCGCGTGCCGAAGGGGTGGCCATGGACGACAAGGGCAACCTGTACATGGTCAGCGAGCCGGCTCTGTTCTATCGCTTCAGAAAGAACTGACCCCAATATCCGACGTTTCGGATGCTGGCATTAAGCTTTATTTCAGTTGCTCATGGTTAGATTCGCCACCCCCATGTCGAGTCTGCCCTCATGCGTCGTTTTGTCCGCCTGTTCCTTGCTTTGGCTGTCATCGGCCTGCTCCTGCTCGGCTTGGCCGGGCAGGAGTTCCGCCTGTTCGAGCGTGGCTGGTTCAACCTCAAGGCCTGGTGGCAGCCAGCCGAGCAGAGCATCGGCCTGGACCGTTACCGGGTAGTGGTGGAGGCGCAGCCGGTCGAAGGGCTGGATGACGACATTTCGGCGCTGACCTACGACCCTGACCGCAAGACCCTGTTTACCGTCACCAATGCCCGCTCGGAACTGATCGAGCTGTCGCTGGACGGCCGCATCCTGCGCCGGGTGCCGCTGACCGGCTTCGGCGACCCGGAAGCCGTGGAGTACGTCGGGCCCAATAGCTATGTGATTACCGACGAGCGTCAGCAGCGGCTGATTCGCGTGCGGCTGGAGGACGACACGATGTTCCTCGATGCCGGCGATGCCGAGCAGCTGACCCTGGGCATTGGCCTGAACGGTAACAAGGGCTTCGAGGGGCTGGCCTACGATTCGGCGGGCAAGCGCCTGTTCGTGGCCAAGGAGCGTGACCCGATGCTGATTTACGAGGTGCATGGCTTCCCGCACGACAACCCGGAGCAGCCCTATGCGGTGCATGTGGTACAGGACCGCAAGCGCGATTCGCGCCTGTTCGTGCGGGACCTGTCGAGCTTGCAGTTCGATGAGCGCAGCGGGCACCTGCTGGCGCTTTCGGACGAGTCGCGGCTGGTGCTGGAACTGGATGTGGAGGGCCGGCCGCTGAGTACCTTGTCGTTGCGCAAGGGGTTCCAGGGGTTGCAGGCGACGGTGCCGCAGGCGGAGGGGATTGCGATGGATGAGGCGGGGACCATCTATCTGGTCAGTGAGCCGAACCTGTTCTATGTGTTCAAACAGCCGGCGGATTGAGCAGGTGGGGCTGCTTTGCAGCCCATTCGCAGCACAAGGCTGCTCCTACAGGAAATCGCGTACCCCTGTAGGAGCAGCCTTGTGCTGCGAATCGAGGGCGAAGCCCTCGCCGCAGGTTACTCGGCCTTCAGGCTCTTCACGCCTTCAGCGGTACCCAGCAGCAGCAAATCCGCCGGGCGCGCCGCGAACAGGCCGTTGGTCACCACGCCAACGATGGCGTTGATCTGCGCTTCCAGCTCCACCGGGTTGGTGATCTGCAGGTTGTGCACATCGAGGATCACGTTGCCGTTGTCGGTTACCACACCCTCACGGTACACCGGATCGCCGCCTAGCTTGACCAGCTGGCGCGCCACGTGGCTGCGGGCCATCGGGATCACTTCGACTGGCAGCGGGAAGGCGCCCAGCACCGGTACCAGCTTGCTGGCGTCGGCGATGCAGATGAAGGTCTTGGCCACGGCGGCGACGATCTTCTCGCGGGTCAGGGCCGCGCCGCCGCCCTTGATCAGGTTCAGGTGCGCGTCGCTCTCGTCGGCGCCGTCTACGTAGAACTCCAGCTCGCTGACGCTGTTCAGCTCGTAGACCGGGATGCCATGGCCCTTCAGACGCTGGGCGGTGGCTTCGGAGCTGGCGACCGCGCCGTCGAAGGCAGTCTTGTGCTGAGCCAGGGCGTCGATGAAGAAGTTGGCGGTCGAACCGGTACCGACGCCGACGACGCTCTTTTCATCCAGCTTGGGCAGAATGAAGTCGACAGCGGCCTGGGCGACGGCCTGTTTGAGTTGGTCCTGGGTCATGCGGGCTCCGAGAGGGGCAGGGCGGTTTTGAAAAGAGCCTAGTATAACGGCTCGGGCGGCTTTGCTGTGGTCGCCCGACGTAGCGCTGGGGTAGACTCCCAGCCCTTGTCCCGCGGCCCAGTGATGCTTTCCCGATGCTCGAACAGTACGTCAAGAAGATCCTCACCTCGCGCGTCTACGACGTTGCGGTCGAAACCCCGCTGCAGAGCGCCGGGCAACTGAGCAAGCGCCTGGGCAACCAGATTCTGCTCAAGCGCGAAGACTTGCAGCCGGTGTTCTCGTTCAAGATCCGCGGGGCCTACAACAAACTGGCCCAACTGACCCCGGAAGAACTGGCCCGTGGCGTGGTCACCGCCTCGGCCGGCAACCATGCCCAGGGCCTGGCCCTGGCCGCACGCGAGATGGGCATCAAGGCCACTATCGTGATGCCCAAGACCACTCCGGAGATCAAGGTCGAAGGCGTGCGTTCGCGGGGCGGCAAGGTGGTGCTGCATGGCGACTCGTTCCCCGAGGCGCTGGCCTATTCGCTGAAACTGGTCGATGAAAAGGGCTTCGTCTACGTCCACCCCTATGACGACCCGCACACCATCGCCGGGCAGGGCACGGTGGCCATGGAAATCCTGCGCCAGCACCCTGGCCAGCTGGACGCGATCTTCGTACCGGTGGGCGGCGGCGGCCTGATCGCCGGCATTGCTGCCTACGTGAAGTACCTGCGCCCGGAAATCAAGGTGATTGGCGTCGAGCCGGACGATTCCAACTGCCTGCAGGCGGCCATGGCGGCCGGTGAGCGTGTGGTGCTGCCGCAGGTCGGGCTGTTCGCCGACGGCGTGGCGGTGGCGCAGATCGGCCAGCACACCTTCGATATCTGCCGCCATCATGTGGATGAAGTGGTCACCGTCAGTACCGACGAGATCTGCGCGGCGATCAAGGATATCTACGATGATACCCGCTCGATCACCGAACCTGCCGGTGCCCTGGGCGTGGCGGGCATCAAGAAGTACGTCGAGTTGTACGGCGTGACCGGGCAGACCCTGGTGGCCATCGATTCCGGTGCCAACGTCAACTTCGACCGCCTGCGCCATGTGGCCGAGCGTGCCGAGCTGGGTGAAAAGCGCGAGGCGATCATCGCCGTGACCATTCCCGAGCGCCCAGGCAGCTTCAAGGCCTTCTGCGAGGCTATCGGCAAGCGCCAGATCACCGAGTTCAACTACCGCAAGCACACCTCCGACGAGGCGCATATCTTCGTCGGCGTGCAGACCCACCCGGAAAACGACCCGCGGGCGGCGCTGGTGCAGCAACTGACCGATCAGGGCTTCCCGGTTACCGACCTGACCGATAACGAGCTGGCCAAGCTGCATATTCGCCACATGGTCGGCGGCCATTCGGCTGGTGCCAGTGACGAAATGGTGCTGCGCTTCGAATTCCCCGAGCGGCCGGGGGCGCTGTTCAACTTCCTCAACAAGCTGGGCGGGCGCTGGAACATCTCGATGTTCCACTACCGCAACCATGGCGCGGCTGACGGCCGCGTGGTGGCCGGGTTGCAGGTACCGGAGGACGAGCGCCACCTGGTGCCGACGGCGCTGGCGAAGATCGGCTACCCGTACTGGGACGAGACAGACAACCCGGCTTACAAGCTGTTCCTGGGCTGAGCGGCTAAGCTGGGGCTGATGGCGCTTTCACGGGCTTGCCCGCTCCCACAGGTACTGCGCAGGCCTCAGGGCCTGTGACATCCCTGTGGGAGCGGGCAAGCCCGCGAAGAAGCCAGCATAAAATGGCCTGCTTAAGGACAACCGAGACATGGAACACCTGACCACCCTCAAAACCTTGCACATCATCGCCACCGCGCTCCTGCTGCTGGGCGCTCTGGGCCTGGCGCTGTGGACCGTGCGTGCCCGCCGCCAAGGCGATGCCGAGGCATATGCCAAGCTGCTGCGTCGGCCGCTGTTGTTCGTCTGGCTGGTGATGGGCCTGTGCCTGGTAAGCATGCCGTTCACTGGCTGGTGGCTGGTACATCTGGTGGGTTGGCCGCTGGGACAGACCTGGGTGCTGGCGTCCAGTGTCATCTATACGCTGGGCGCGTTTGCCGTGTGGTGGCTGCTGATCCGGCTGAACCGGCTGCGCAAGGCCGAGGTGGTGGGGTTGCGCTTTACCCTGGCACTGGCGGTGTTCAGTGGGGTTTGCTTCCTGTCCATTGCCGGGCTTATGGGCGCCAAGCCGGTCTGACAGCCTTGGGCTGTATGTGGCGGCCTCTTCGCGGGCGCGCCCGCTCCCACCGGTACGGCGCAGCCTTCCAGGGTTGTGGTGGCCCCTGTGGGAGCGGGCATGCCCGCGAAGAGGCCGCTACAGGAAAAGCTCAATCCCGCAGCGAAACCACCGGCCACCCACGTTTCTCGGCCTCCGCCCGCAGGTTCGGGTCGGGATCCACCGCTACCGCATGCGCCACCCGCTGCAACAACGGCAAATCGTTCATCGAGTCGCTATAGAAGTAGCTGTCCTCAAGATCAAAGCCGTTCTCCAGCATCCAGCGTTCCAGTCGCGTCACCTTGCCTTCACGGAAACACGGTATATCGGTACTACGCCCGGTATAGCGGCCATCACGCGTCTCGCATTCGGTCGCCAGCAACACGCGAACCCCCAGGCGCCGGGCAATCGGTGCGGTGACGAAGCGGTTGGTGGCGGTGATGATCACCAGCTGGTCGCCGGCCTCGCGGTGCTGCTGCAGCAAGGTCAGCGCCTTGGGCAGGATGATCGGCTCGATGCAGTCGCGCATGAAGTCGCGGTGCAACTCGTCTAGCCGGGCTAACGGTGTTGCAGCAAGGATTTCCATGGAAAAGGCCAGGTAGGCCTGCAGGTCCAGGGTGCCGTTCAGGTAGTCCTGGTAGAAGCCATCGTTGCGTTGCTTGTAGGCAACCGGGTCGAGGATGCCGCGCTGGCAAAGGTAGTCACCCCAGGCATGGTCGCTGTCGCCACCGAGGAGGGTATTGTCCAGGTCGAATAAAGCCAGGCGCATCGAGGTCACTCGCATCAGCCACAGGGTAGGCCGGCAGAATACGGAGTTTTCACGCGGCTGCACATAAGCTTGGCGGGCGCGTTGCTGCGCTCGCAAGCTTTGTGGAACAATGCGGTGACATGCGTTTGCGAGGTTGCTGCCGTGATCGACCCGGATGGTTTTCGCCCCAATGTCGGGATCATTCTTACGAATGATGCCGGGCAGGTGCTATGGGCTCGCCGGATCAACCAGGATGCCTGGCAGTTTCCACAGGGTGGCATCAACCCTGACGAGACGCCGGAAGATGCCCTGTACCGCGAGCTGAACGAAGAAGTTGGCCTTGAACGCGATGATGTGGAAATTCTTGCCTGCACCCGGGGCTGGTTGCGTTATCGTTTACCCCAGCGACTGGTGCGTACGCATAGCCAGCCGCTGTGCATCGGCCAGAAGCAGAAATGGTTCCTGCTGCGTCTGGTCAGCAACGAACAACGGGTGCGGATGGACCTGACCGGCAAGCCGGAATTCGACGGCTGGCGCTGGGTCAGCTATTGGTACCCGCTGGGCCAGGTTGTGACATTCAAGCGCGAGGTCTACCGACGCGCCCTGAAAGAGCTAGCACCGCGTCTGCTGACGCGCGACTGACGACGGAGTTCGACCCCGAGCCATGCTCAATACGCTGCGCAAGATCGTCCAGGAAGTAAACTCCGCCAAAGATCTCAAGTCGGCGTTGGGGATCATTGTCTTGCGTGTCAAGGAGGCCATGGGCAGCCAGGTCTGCTCGGTCTACCTGCTCGACCCGGAAACCAACCGCTTCGTGCTGATGGCCACCGAAGGCCTGAACAAGCGTTCCATCGGCAAGGTCAGCATGGCCCCCAACGAAGGCCTGGTCGGCCTGGTCGGTACCCGGGAAGAGCCGCTGAACCTGGAAAACGCCGCCGACCACCCGCGTTATCGCTACTTTGCCGAAACCGGCGAAGAAAAATTCGCCTCTTTCCTCGGTGCGCCGATCATCCACCACCGCCGTGTGGTCGGGGTATTGGTCATACAGCAAAAGGAGCGCCGCCAGTTCGACGAGGGCGAAGAGGCCTTCCTGGTCACCATGAGCGCCCAGCTCGCCGGGGTTATCGCCCATGCCGAGGCCACCGGCTCGATCCGTGGCCTGGGCCGCCAGGGCAAGGGCATCCAGGAAGCGCGCTTCGTCGGCGTACCGGGCTCGCCTGGCGCAGCCGTAGGGCGCGCCGTGGTGATGTTGCCGCCGGCTGACCTGGAAGTGGTACCGGACAAGACCGTCGATGACATCGACGCCGAACTGAACCTGTTCCAGAACGCCCTCGAAGGTGTGCGCGACGATATGCGCAAGTTGTCGGCCAAGCTGGCCACCCAACTGCGCCCGGAAGAGCGTGCACTGTTCGATGTGTACCTGATGATGCTCGAAGACGCGGCTCTGGGCGGTGAGGTGACCGAAGTCATCAAGACCGGCCAGTGGGCCCAGGGCGCCCTGCGTCAGGTGGTGGGCGAGCACGTCAACCGCTTCGAGCTGATGGACGATGACTACCTGCGCGAGCGCGCCTCCGACGTCAAGGACCTTGGCCGGCGCCTGCTGGCCTACCTGCAGGAGGCCCGCGCACAGTCGCTGGTGTATGCCGACAACACCATTCTGGTCAGTGAAGAGCTGACCCCGGCGATGCTCGGCGAAGTGCCGGAAGGCAAGCTGGTCGGCCTGGTCTCGGTCCTGGGCTCGGGCAACTCCCACGTCGCCATCCTGGCCCGCGCCATGGGCATCCCCACGGTGATGGGCCTGGTCGATTTGCCGTATTCCAAGGTCGACGGCATCGAGATGATCGTCGACGGCTATAAGGGCGAGGTGTTCACCAACCCCAGCGAAGTGCTGCGCAAGCAGTACAGCGACGTGGTCGAGGAGGAGCGCCAGCTGGCCCAGGGCCTGGATGCCCTGCGCGAACTGCCGTGCGTTACCCCGGACGGCCACCGCATGCCGCTGTGGGTCAACACCGGCCTGCTCGCTGACGTGGCCCGTGCCCAGCAGCGCGGTGCCGAAGGGGTAGGGCTGTACCGCACCGAAGTGCCGTTCATGATCAACCAGCGCTTTCCCAGCGAGAAGGAGCAGCTGGCCATCTACCGCGAGCAGTTGGCGGCCTTCCACCCACTGCCTGTGACCATGCGTACCCTCGACATTGGTGGCGACAAGTCGCTGTCGTACTTCCCGATCAAGGAAGAAAACCCGTTCCTCGGCTGGCGCGGCATCCGCGTCACCCTCGACCACCCGGAAATCTTCCTGGTGCAGACCCGCGCCATGCTCAAGGCCAGCGAGGGGCTGAACAACCTGCGCATCCTGCTGCCGATGATTTCCGGCATCCACGAGCTGGAAGAGGCACTGCACCTGATCCACCGCGCCTGGGGCGAGGTGCGTGATGAAGGCACCGATGTGCCGATGCCGCCGGTTGGCGTGATGGTGGAAATTCCTGCGGCGGTGTACCAGACCAAGGAGCTGGCGCGGCAGGTGGACTTCCTGTCGGTCGGTTCCAACGACCTGACCCAGTACCTGCTGGCGGTGGACCGCAACAACCCGCGGGTCGCCGACCTGTACGACTACCTGCACCCGGCGGTGTTGCAGGCGCTGAACACGGTGGTGCGCGACGCCCATGGCGAAGGCAAGCCGGTGAGTATCTGCGGCGAGATGGCTGGTGACCCGGCGGCGGCGATCCTGTTGATGGCGATGGGCTTCGACAGCCTGTCGATGAACGCCACCAACCTGCCGAAGGTTAAGTGGATGCTGCGCCAGATCAACCTGGGCAAAGCCAAGGAACTGCTGGCCGAGGCCCTGAGCCATGACAACCCGCAGGTTATCCACAGCTCGCTGCAATTGGCCCTGAAGAACCTGGGGTTGGCGCGGATGATCGGGCCCGGGGCCAATAAAACCCTCTGAATATGAGGTGGCCTGTTCCGGCCTCTTCGCGGGCTTGTGGGAGCGGGCGTGCCCGCGAAGCAGGCGACTCGGTGTATGGCACCGGCTTCGCCGGTGTTCGCGGGCGGGCCCGCTCCCACAAAGGCCAGCACAGTGCTCAGACCGAAAGCTCAACTTCCCCCAAGTGCCCACCAAAGGGCCCGAAACTGCGCTCAACCAGCCGCCTTCTTCCCTGATCATCCACAATCAGCACCGTACTCGCCCGCGTCCCGTAGTTCTGGCTGGCAATGAACACACTCGACAGCAGCTTCTCGGTCGCCAACCCAACGCCCGTGTCTGGTAACTCGCCCTCCGGCGCCGGTTCGGCATCGGCCAGTAACGCCAGCAAGCGCTGCGGCTCCGGTGTTTCCAGCAATCCTTCCAGCCCACTACGCGCCTTCACCAGCTTCGGCCACGGCGTATCCAGCCCGGCATTGGAAAGCCCGTAAACCCCGGCTTCCAGCAGGCGCGGCGCCGCGTCCCGGGCATGCAGATAACCCAGCTGCCGCCCGTCGCCCACCAGCAGGTTGAACCCCGAATAGTGCCTGCTGTGGCTGGCCACCTGGTCCAGGTAAGGCTCGACCCCCAGCTCACCCTGCAGATACGCCGCCACCAGCTCGCCCCGCGAGCGCGGGCCCTGCGCTTGCCCCGGGTCGCGGATATTGGTCAGCGCCGCGAACCGCCCCTGCGGGCCCACGCCCAGCCAGGTGCCGCCGGCCTCCAGGTCGCGCCCGGCATATACCCCAGGTGCATCCTCCCAGACCGCCAGGGCCTGGGTGGGGCGGGCATAGAACTCATCGCGGTTGGCCGCCACGATCAGCGGCAGGGCATGCCCCGGCCGCCAGGCGAATACGATCAGGCACATCGGTCGGGCCTCTGGGTTTTTAGCCACTGTACCCACAGCGGCGGGGAGGATCCATCCTGACACACTGTTCACTAGAGCCCCGAGCCCGGCTTCCGTTACCATGCCGCATTGATTTCTCGGGGAAGACGAATGGAATTCGTGCTCTATCTGCTGTTGGGTGCCTGCGCCGGTGTGCTGGCCGGGCTGTTCGGCGTGGGCGGCGGTATCATCATCGTGCCGGTGCTGGTGTTCAGCTTCACCTTGCAGGGTTTCGATGCCTCGGTGCTGACCCACCTGGCAGTCGGTACATCGCTGGCAACCATCGTCTTCACCTCGATCAACGCCGTGCTTGAGCACCAGCGCAAGGGCGCGGTGCAGTGGCCGATCTTCGCCTGGATGACCCTCGGTATCCTGCTTGGGGCCGGTGTCGGTGCCAAGACCGCCTCGCTGATCCAGGGGCCGCTGCTGCAAAAGATCATCGGCGTGTTCGCCCTGGTCATCGCCGCGCAGATGGCCCTGGACCTCAAGCCCAAGGCCAGTCGTGGCATCCCCGGCAAGCCTGCGCTGATAGGTGCCGGTGGGGTGATCGGCTGGGCCTCGGCCATTTTCGGCATCGGCGGCGGTTCGCTGACCGTGCCGTTCCTGACCTGGCGCAGCCTGCCCATGCAGCAGGCGGTGGCCACGTCCTCGGCCTGTGGTCTGCCGATTGCCGTGGCCAGTGCCCTGAGTTTCATGCTGCTGGGCTGGCACGAGGAGCACCTGCCGGCCCACAGCCTGGGTTACGTGTACCTGCCGGCGCTGGTCGGCATTGCCGTGACCAGCATGTTTTTCGCCCGCTTCGGCGCGCGCCTGGCGCACAAGCTGTCGCCACGTTTGTTGAAACGCCTGTTCGCAGCCCTGCTGTTCTGTGTCGGCCTCAGCTTTTTGATTTGAATCGAGAGGAAGTTCCATGCTGCCTTACCCGCAGATAGACCCCGTGGCCGTGGCCATCGGGCCGCTGAAAATCCATTGGTATGGCCTGATGTACCTGGTCGGCATCGGCGGTGCCTGGCTGCTGGCCTCGCGTCGGCTGAACCGCTTCGACCCCACCTGGACGCGCGAAAAGCTCTCCGACCTGGTGTTCTGGCTGTCGATGGGTGTGATCGTCGGTGGTCGCCTGGGCTACGTGCTGTTCTATGACCTGCACCAGTACCTGGCCAATCCGACGCTGATCTTCGAGGTGTGGAAGGGTGGCATGTCGTTCCATGGCGGCTTCATCGGCGTGATGCTGGCGGCCTTGTGGTTCGGCAAGCGCAACAACAAGTCGTTCTTCGAGCTGATGGACTTCGTCGCCCCACTGGTGCCGATCGGCCTGGGGGCCGGGCGCATCGGCAACTTCATCAACGCCGAGCTGTGGGGCAAGGCCACCGACGTGCCATGGGCGATGGTCTTCCCGCCGTTCAGCGACCCGGCGCAGCTGCCGCGTCACCCGTCGCAGCTGTACCAGTTCGCGCTTGAAGGTGTGGCGCTGTTCCTGATCCTCTGGGCGTTCTCGCGCAAGCCGCGGCCGACCATGGCGGTATCCGGCATGTTCGCGCTGTTCTACGGCATCTTCCGCTTCATCGTCGAATTCGTCCGCGTACCGGATGCCCAGCTTGGCTACCTGGCCTGGGGCTGGCTGACCATGGGTCAGATTCTGTGCGTACCGATGATCCTGGCTGGCCTTGGCCTGATCTGGTGGGCTTATAATCGCAAGCCTACGGCGAAACCCGCCTGATTAATCCCACGGCAGGGGCGATCCCCCTGCCGTTTTTGCTACAGGTAAGCCATGAAACAGTATCTGGACCTGGTCCGCGACGTCATCGAAAACGGCACGCTGCAGGGCAACCGCACCGGCATCCGCACCATCAGCCTGCCGGGCGCCATGCTGCGTTTTGACCTGCAGAAGGGCTTCCCGGCCATCACTACTCGCAAACTGGCGTTCAAGTCAGCGATCGGCGAAATGGTCGGCTTCCTGCGTGGCGTGAAAAACGCCGGTGAATTCCGCGAGCTGGGCTGCAAGGTCTGGGACCAGAACGCCAACGAGAACGCCCAGTGGCTGGCCAACCCGTTCCGCCAGGGCCATGACGACCTGGGTGAGATCTACGGCGTGCAATGGCGCCAGTGGCCGGGCTACAAGCGCATCCCGCTGAGCAACCCGGCGGCCATCGAAATGGCTGAAAAGGCAGGCTTCCGCCGTATCGCCCAGGACGAGGAGGACGGCGTCGCGTTCGTCATCCTGTACAAGGCCATCGACCAGGTGCGCCAGTGCCTGGACACCATCGCCAACGACCCGGGCAGCCGCCGTATCCTGTTCCACGGCTGGAACTGCGCGCAGCTGGACGAAATGGCCCTGCCGCCGTGCCACCTGCTGTACCAGTTCCACCCGAATGTGGAGACCAAGGAAATTTCCCTGACCCTCTACATCCGCTCCAACGACCTGGGCCTGGGTACGCCGTTCAACCTCACCGAAGGCGCGGCGCTGCTGTCGCTGTTCGGCCGCCTGACCGGCTACACCCCGCGCTGGTTCACCTACTTCATCGGCGATGCCCATGTGTATGAAAACCACCTGGACATGCTCAACGAGCAGCTCAAGCGTGAGCCGCTGGAAGCACCGAAGCTGGTGATCAGCGACCGCGTGCCGGCGTTTGCCGAGACGGGCAAGTACGAGCCGGAGTGGCTGGAGAAGATCGAGCCGAGCGATTTCTGGCTGGAAGGGTATGAGCACCATGCCCCGATGACGGCGCCGATGGCGGTCTGACAGATCGCTATTGCCTGAACTGGCCTATTCGCGGGCACGCCCGCTCCCACAGGTACTCCACAGGGCCAAGCCTTGTGCGGTCCCTGTGGGAGCGGGCATGCCCGCGAATGGTTTTGGCTCAATGCCCGTGGCTTCGCCCCACATGTGAATGCTCGGTATCCGGCACCGATACCGCCCCGTTCGTCTCCAGTTGCTGCAAGATCGCGCACTCAGCCCCCTGTGCATTGCAGCGCCGCCGTAGCTCCACAAGCTGTTCCTGTAACGCGACCAACCCATCAATCCGTGCCTGCACATGCTCGATATGCTCGTCGATCAGCGCATTGACGCTGCCGCACGAATCGTCGGGGCTGTCGCGCAGGCGTAACAGGCTACGGATTTCGTCCAGGGTCATATCCAGGGTGCGGCAGTTGCGGATGAAGGTCAGCCGTTCGACGTGGGCCTGGGTGTACACCCGGTAGTTACCGTCGCTACGCGCCGGTTCCGGCAGCAGCTGTTCACGCTCGTAGTAGCGGATGGTTTCCACCGCGCAGTCGGTGGCTTTGGCCAGTTCTCCGATCTTCATCACGAAATTCTCCAGCAAGTGGCTTGACCCTATAGTGGCTACAGGGTGTTCACTTGGCAACAGGCGCAAATTAAGGATGACCCCATGAACCAGCCTGTCAGTCACGAACACAAGCACGATCATCACGCCCACAGCTGCTGTGGCGGCGCTGCTGCGCCAGCCCTGGTCCAGCTGAGCGAAAAGGCCAGCAGCCACGCCCAGTTCAGCCGTTTCCGCATCGAGGCCATGGACTGCCCGACCGAGCAGACCCTGATCCAGGACAAGCTGGGCAAGCTGGCTGGCATCGAGCAGCTGGAGTTCAACCTGATCAACCGTGTTCTTGGCGTGCGCCACACCCTGCGTGGCACCGCCGAAATCGAGCAGGCCATTGACAGCCTGGGCATGAAAGCCGAGCCGCTTGGCGCCGCAGACGATGGCACCGAGAGCGCACCACAAGTGGTCAAGACCCGTTGGTGGCCGCTGGTGCTGTCCGGTATTGCCGCGATCGCCGCCGAAATCGTGCACTTTGCCGCGCTGGCCCCGGAGTGGGTAGTGGCGGCGCTGGCGCTGGCAGCGATCCTTGGCTGTGGCCTGGGTACTTACAAGAAGGGCTGGATCGCCCTGAAAAACCGCAACCTCAACATCAACGCGCTGATGAGCATTGCCGTGACGGGCGCGGTGCTGATCGGCCAATGGCCGGAAGCGGCCATGGTGATGGTGCTGTTCACCGTTGCCGAACTGATCGAAGCCCGCTCGCTGGACCGCGCGCGCAACGCCATCGGTGGCCTGATGCAGCTCACCCCCGACATGGCCACCGTGCGCCAGGCCGATGGCCAGTGGCGGGAAGTTGAGGTGCGGGAGGTGGCCATCGGTGCCTTGGTGCGGGTACGCCCCGGCGAACGCATTGGCCTGGACGGTGAAGTGACCAACGGGCAATCCAGCGTCGATCAGGCGCCGATCACCGGCGAAAGCCTGCCTGTGGAGAAGGCTGTGGGCGACAAGCTGTTCGCCGGCACCATCAACCAGGCGGGGGCGCTGGAGTTTCGCGTTACCGCCGCTGCCGGGCAATCGACCCTGGCGCGGATCATCAAGGCGGTCGAGGAAGCGCAAGGCGCGCGGGCGCCTACCCAGCGTTTCGTCGACCGTTTCTCGCGCATCTACACCCCCGTGGTGTTCGCCATTGCCCTGGCCGTGGCGGTGATACCGCCGCTGTTCATGGCCGGCGCCTGGTTCGACTGGGTCTATCGCGCCCTGGTGCTGCTGGTGGTGGCCTGCCCATGCGCCCTGGTGATCTCGACCCCGGTGACCATCGTCAGCGGCCTGGCCGCCGCCGCGCGCAAGGGCATCCTGATCAAGGGGGGCGTGTATCTGGAAGGCGGGCGCCAGCTGGACTTCCTGGCCCTGGACAAGACCGGCACCATCACCCACGGCAAGCCGGTGCAGACCGACGCCAAGGTACTGGAGCCGCTGTTCGAAGGCCGCGCGCAAGCCCTGGCCGCCAGCCTGGGCGAGCGTTCGGACCACCCGGTTTCCCGTGCCATTGCCCAGTTCGGCAAGGAGCAAGGTCTGGCCTTGAGCGAGGTCGATGACTTCGCCGCCTTGGCCGGGCGTGGCGTGCGCGGCACCATCGCGGGTGAGGTATACCACCTGGGTAACCACCGTCTGGTCGAGGAGCTGGGGCTGTGCTCGCCTGAGCTCGAGGCCCAGTTGGATGCGCTGGAGCGCCAGGGCAAGACCGTGGTGCTGCTGCTCGACCGCTCCGGCCCGTTGGCGCTGTTCGCCGTGGCCGACACGGTCAAGGAAAGCAGTCGCCAGGCCATCGCCGAGCTGCACGCGTTGGGCATCAAGACTGTCATGCTGACCGGTGACAATCCACATACCGCCCAGGCCATCGCCACTGTGGTGGGTATCGACCGCGCCGAAGGCAACCTGCTGCCTGCCGACAAGCTCAAGAGCATCGAAGCCCTGTACGCACAGGGCCATCGGGTGGGCATGGTCGGTGACGGCATCAACGACGCCCCGGCGCTGGCCCGCGCCGAGATCGGTTTTGCCATGGCGGCGGCCGGTACCGACACCGCCATCGAGACTGCCGATGTGGCGCTGATGGACGACGACTTGCGGAAAATCCCGGCCTTCGTCAGGCTGTCGCGCCAAAGTGCGGCGATCCTCATGCAGAACATCGTTCTGGCGTTGGGCATCAAGGCGATATTCCTGGCGATCACCTTTGCCGGCATGGCCACCATGTGGATGGCGGTGTTTGCCGACATGGGCGTGAGCCTGCTGGTGGTGTTCAACGGCTTGCGCCTGTTGCGCAAATAGAGGACGTGCATGCTGAGTTCGGAGCTGAAAGCCTTCTACATGGTGGCCCGTTTGGGCAGCATCACCCTGGCGGCGAAGAAGCTCGGGCTCAGCCAGCCCACGGTGACCACGCAGATCCGCAACCTGGAAGGCCAGTACGCCGTAGAGCTGTTCTACCGCGGCGGGCGTCGCCTGGTGCTGAGCGAGGAGGGTGTGCGCCTGCTGCCGATGGTCAAGGCACTGCTGCAGCAGGAGGCCGACATCGAGTTCGAACTGCGCAACAGCGGCAAGGCCCAGGGCAGCCTGCGCATTGCGGCAACGGCGCCTTACTACATTCTCGACCTGGTGAAGATCTACCGCGAACGCCTGCCGCAGGTGGAAGTGGCGGTGGAAATCGGCAACTCGCAGCAGGTGCTGGAGATGCTCGAGGACTACCGGGTGGATATCGCCGCTTCGTCGCAACTGGTGGAAGATGCCCGGCTGGTGCGGCGGGTGCTGGGGACTGACCCGTTGGTGGTGGCGGTGCATCGCAACCACCCGTTGGCCCATCGCCAGACGGTATCGATCGAGGTGGTGGCCGGGCATTGCCTGCTGATGCGCGAGAAGGGCTCGACCACACGCAAGCTGACCGAGCAGATGATGCAGGAGGCCGGGGTGAAGGCCGGGGCCTTGCTGGAAATTGGCAGCCGGGAGTCGATCCGCGAGGCTGTGCTGCGCAATATCGGCATCAGCGTGATCGCCCGGCACGAGGTGCCGCACAACCCTGAGTTGCGGGTGCTGGCGCTGGAGAACGCGCCGGTGATGCATGAGTACCTGTATTGCCTGAAGGAAAGGCGCCAGGCCCGGTTGCCGGCGGCCTTCCTTGGGGTTGCGCAGGAAGTGGCCGGTTCGCACTTCTAGATTTGTGTTGGCTTTTTCGCGGGCTTGCCCGCTCCCACAGGTACTGCGCAGCCTTCAGGTGCGGCGCGATCACTGTGGGAGCGGGCAAGCCCGCGAAGAGGCCCTCTCAGGCCAATACAAAATCTGCCTATACCACTATCACCCGCTTTTGCCCCAAAGCCACAGAACCTTCGCACAGCCTTCCTAGCATGGCCCCCATCTCTTCGATGAGGCCCAGCCATGAACCACACCACCCCCGGCGCACAGATGACAGTGCGCAACATCCACAAGCGCTTCGGTGCCTTCACGGCGCTCAACGATGTCTCGCTGGACATCGCCGCCGGCGAACTGGTGTGCCTGCTCGGCCCGTCCGGCTGTGGCAAGACCACGCTGCTGCGCTGCATCGCCGGCCTGGAGCGCCAGGACCGGGGTACGTTGTACATCGGCGAGCGCGACATCTCCGAGTTGCCACCCCAGGCCCGTGACTACGGCATCCTGTTCCAGTCCTACGCGCTGTTCCCCAACCTCACCGTCGAAGCCAACATCGCCTACGGCCTGACCGGCAGTGGTCGTGAGCAGGCCCGCCAGCGGGTGGCCGAAATGCTTGAACTGGTAGGCCTTTCTGGCAGTGAGAAGAAGTACCCAGGCCAGCTCTCCGGGGGCCAGCAACAACGTGTGGCCCTGGCCCGCGCGCTGGCACCGTCGCCGTCTTTGCTGCTGCTCGACGAGCCGATGTCGGCGCTGGACGCCCGGGTGCGCGAGCACCTGTGCACCGAACTGCGCCAGTTGCAGCGCCAGTTGGGTATCACCACGCTGATGGTTACCCACAACCAGGACGAAGCCATGCTGATGGCCGACCGCATTGCGGTGATGAACAACGGCCAGGTCGAGCAGTACGCCACCCCGCAGGAAATCTACGATCAGCCGGCCACGCCGTTCGTTGCCGAGTTCGTCGGCCAGGGCAACTGGCTGCCGTTCCAGCGCAGCAGCGACAGCCATGCCCAGGTTGGCGGCATGAACATGCGCCTGGCGCCGGGTTCGGCCCAGGCCAGCAGCGGCCGGCTGTTCTGCCGCCCGGAGGCGATCACGGTCAACCCGGTGGTGCACGAAGAAAACCTGTTCCCGGCCAGGGTCCGTGAAATCACCTTCCTCGGTAACCGCTGCCGTATGAGCTTCGAGCTCAAGGCCCTGCCAGGCCATGCACTGCTGGCGGAGCTGGCCCCCGAGGCCATGCCGCGCCTGGGCTCGCAGGACATCTGGGTGGCGCTGCCGCCGCAGCGCCTGCAGGTGTTTGCCTGAGATGGCCGCGCCAATGTCCCTGCCGTTGAGCCAGGCCAAAGCCGCGCCGCGTGCTGGCGTCGCCCTGGGTGACCGGTTGTTCGTCGTCGGCGGCAAGAGCCTGCTGCTGATCCTTCTGGTGCTGGCGGTGCTGCTGCCGCTGCTGGCAATCTTCTGGCGCGGCTTCAGTGCCGAAGCGGGCCAGGGTGGCGGCCTGCTGGCGGCCCGCGAACTGTTCGCCAGTGAAAACTTCCACTGGTTACTGGGCAACAGCCTGTCGGTGGCCTTCACGGTGGCGGCCATCGTGGTACCGCTGGCCTACCTGTTCGCCTATGCCCTGCAACGCACGCTGATTCCGGCCAAGGGCCTGTGGCGGGGGATTTCGCTGCTGCCGCTGCTGGCACCGTCGATGCTGCCGGCCATCGCCCTGGTCTACCTGTTCGGTAACCAGGGGCTGCTGCGCGGGTTGCTCAGTGACAACATCTATGGCTTCTGGGGGATTGTGCTGGGCGAGGCCATCTACACCTTCCCGCATGCCCTGATGATCCTGTTGTCGGCGCTGTCGCTGGCCGATGCACGCCTGTTCGACGCGGCGTCCAGCATGGGTGCCGGCCCTTGGCGGGCGTTCTCCAGCATCACCTGGCCGGCCACCCGCCAGGCGGTGTTCGCGGCGTTCTGCCTGGTCTTCACCCTGACTATCACCGATTTTGGTGTACCGGTCGTGGTCGGTGGCGATTATCAGGTGCTGGCGCTGGAAGCCTACAAGGCGGTGGTTGGCCAGCAACAGTTCGGCCGTGGCGCGCTGATCGGCATGGTGCTGCTGTTGCCGGCGCTGTTCAGCTTTACCGTCGATGCCTGGCTGCGCCGGCGCCAGGGTGAGGCCATGAGCGGCCGTGCCCAGGTGTTCGAGCCCAAGCCATCACGCGGTCGCGATGCCTGCTTCCTGGCCATCGTGCTGCTGGTGTGCGCGGCGTTGCTGCTGGTGATCGGCATGGCGGTGTACTCGTCGCTGGTCTCCTTCTGGCCTTACAACCTGGCGTTGTCGCTGCGTCACTACATGTTCGAGGACACCGCCGGTGGCGGCTGGCTGGCCTACCGCAACAGCGTGACCATGGCCATCGGCACCGCGCTGATCGGCAGCATGGTGATCTTCACCGGCGCCTACCTGATGGAGAAGACCCAGGGCCAACGCCTGCTTAACCAGGCGCTGCGCCTGCTCAGCTTCATCCCCATGGCCGTGCCGGGCCTGGTGCTGGGCCTGGGTTACGTATTCTTCTTCAACCTGAACGGCAACCCGCTGCATGTGTTCTACGGCGGCATGGGGCTGCTGGTGGTGTGCACCATCGCCCACTACCTGACCACCGCGCAGATGACCGCGAGCACCGCCCTGCGCCAGCTCGACGGCGAATTCGAGGCCGCCGCGCTGTCGCTGAAGGCGCCGCTGTACAGGCACTTCCTGCGGGTGACCGTGCCGATCTGCCAGCCGGCGCTGCTGGACATCATTCGCTACCTGTTCGTCTCGGCGATGACCACCGTGTCGGCGGCGATCTTCCTGTACAGCCCCGACACCATCCTGGCTGCCGTCGCCGTGCTGAACATGGACGACGCCGGCAACGTCGGTGGTGCCGCCGCCATGTCCACCCTGATCCTGCTGACCAGTGCCGGCGCTTCACTGCTGCTGGCCGCAGCCTCACGCGGCCTGCTGCGCCGCTCCCAAGCCTGGCGCCAACGCGCCGCGACCGTCTGACCTGTAAGGAACCTACCCATGTACAAGCACCTTGCACTTGCCGCTGCCGTTTCCGCCGTGTTCAGCCTGCAGGCTTCGGCCGCTGGTACCCAGCTGACGGTCTACACCGCCCTGGAAGCCGAACAGCTGAAGAGCTACAAGCAGGCCTTCGAGAAGGCCAACCCGGACATCGAGATCAAGTGGGTCCGTGACTCCACCGGCATCATCACCGCCAAACTGCTGGCCGAGAAAGACCGCCCGCAAGCCGACGCGGTGTGGGGTCTGGCCGCGTCGAGCCTGGCCATCCTCGACCAGAACGGCATGCTCGAAGCCTATGCACCGAAGGACCTGGACAAGATCGCCGGCAACTACCGCGACGCTGCCAACCCGCCAGCCTGGGTCGGTATGGACGTGTGGGCTGCGACTCTCTGCTTCAATACCATCGAGGCCGAGAAGCAGGGTCTGAGCAAGCCGGTCAGCTGGCAGGACCTGACCAAGCCCGAGTACAAGGGCAAGATCGTCATGCCGAACCCGGCCTCGTCCGGCACCGGCTTCCTGGATGTCAGTGCCTGGTTGCAGACCTTTGGCGAGCCGCAGGGCTGGGCATACATGGATGCGCTGCACCAGAACATCGGCCAGTACGTTCACTCTGGTTCCAAACCGTGCAAGCTGGCAGCAGCGGGTGAATTCCCGATCGGCATCTCGTTCGAGTACCCGGCCGTGCAGCTCAAGCGCCAGGGCGCGCCGCTGGACATCGTGCTGCCGAAGGAAGGCCTGGGTTGGGAGATCGAGGCGACTGCGGTGATCAAAGGCTCGCCAAAAGCGGATGCGGCCAAGCGCCTGGCTGATTTCTCGGCAAGCCCGGCGGCCATGGAACTGTACAAGGAGAACTTCGCCGTGCTGGCCGCACCGGGCATTGCCAAGCCGCAGACCGAACTGCCGGCGGACTATGAACAGCGCCTGATCAAGAACGACTTTGCCTGGGCCTCGAAGAACCGTGACCAGATCCTGGCCGAGTGGCGCAAGCGCTATGACGGCAAGTCGGAGAAGGTGGCTCAACAGTAACCTGCACCGGCCTCTTCGCGGGTCAACCCGCTCCCACAGGTACCGCGCAGTCCTTCAACTGTGCGCAATCCTTGTGGGAGCGGGCATGCCCGCGAAGAAGCCACTGCTGCAATCCAGCCAGGAGAAGACAGTGATGCCCACCCCAGCCCAGATCATCGACAGTACCTTCGCGCTGTACGAACGCCACGGCAGCGGCGATTACATCGGCGAAGCCATCACCCAGCTCGAACACATGTCCCAGGCCGCACAACTGGCCATGGCCGAAGGCTTCGACGATGAAGTGGTGCTGGCGGCGTTTTTCCACGACATTGGCCACCTGTGCGGCGGTGAGGCCAGCATGGGCGGCTACGGTGTGGTCAGCCATGAACGCATCGGCGCCGAGTACTTGCGCCGCTGTGGCTTTGGCGAGCGCATGGCGCGGCTGGTGCAGTATCACGTGGAGGCCAAGCGTTACCTGACTTTGCGGCAGGCGGGGTATTACCAACGGCTGAGCGAGGCGAGTCGGAGAACCTTGGAGTATCAGGGGGGTGTGATGAGCGAGGCCGAGGCGGATGCGTTCGAGCGGGACCCGCTGTTCGAGGTGAGCTTGCGGATGCGGGAGTGGGATGAGCAGGCGAAAGTGGTCGGGGTGCCGGTGATTGACCTGGATGGGTTGAAGAAGAAGGCTTTGGCACTGCTTTGAGAGATGGGCTGCCTGTGCCGGCCTCTTCGCGGGTGAACCCGCTCCCACAGGAATAGTGCACATCTCAAGGAATGTGAGATACCTGTGGGAGCGGGTTTACCCGCGAAGAGGCCAGACCTGCTTGATCAAAACTGTGAAACCAGCGCCTCCAGCTGCTCCTGACGCTCAGCCTGGTTCAGCTTCGCCCCAGGATTCAACGTGGACCACTGCGGATGCGCCCGTGCCTTCACCAGCGCCTCCGGCAACTTGCCCTCCCGCCAGGCCTTCTCGTCCAGTTCCCCCAGCCGAATGCTGTCCTGCGCCGCATGCCCGCGGTTTTCCAGCGCCACCATCAACTGCTGCTGACGCAAGGCCAGCAGGCGTAGCACCGTGTCGTCCACAGTCAGTTCGCGCTTGCCCTTGAGCTTGCCCATCAACCGCGAACCATAGTTGCGCGCCGTCTGCAGCGCGCCGCCGGCAATCGCCCCGGCCAGCGCCGCCGCACCGAGCGTAAGGCCGCCGACCAGCAAGTCGACCCCGGCACCCGCCGCCGCACCGGCCGCCACACCGCTGCCCAAGCGCACGCCCAGCAGTTTCAGGGTCTCGGGATTGAACAGGTCATCGCCCCAACGGCCATCCAGCAAAGGCAGATCGCTGGCATGGGCGTCCTCGCGGCGGAAGGCATACAGCTTGAGCAATGCCTCGACGCAGCGCTGTTCGCGCTGGCGTACCTCTTGCCGCAAGGCCTCGACGGCCCGGGCTTCGGCAGCCGGTTCGGCCTCGACGCTGCGCCGGCAGGCGGCGCAGTCCAGCAGCAGCTCGGCAATCAGGCGCTTGCCGCTGTGCCGGCGTGCCAGGCGCTGTGCCTGCTGGTCGTCGATCAGCCGCTGCAGGGCCGGGCGGGCGTCTTCCAGCAGCAGCGCCAGGCTTTCGTACAAACGACGCTCGCCGTCCTCTGGCGGCGCCACGCTGTCGAACCGCACCAACGCGTGAAGCCCAAGCCTGGCAAGGGCTTCACGCCATTGCGGTTCGCGGTGCTGGTGGCTGGCGACGAAGTTGAGCACCGGTAGCAGCGGCTTGCCGCAGCTGGCCAGCACTTCCAGTTCGTCGCGGTACTTGGCCAGTACCGGCTCGCGGGCATCGATCACATACAGGCCGGCATTGCTGGCCAGCAGCTGGCGCAGCACCTTGGCCTCCTGCTCGAAACGCTGGCGCGCTTCGCTGCCCTGCAGAAAGCGCTCCAGGCGGGCCGGGCCGTCCAGGCGCTCGCCCGGGCGCTCCAGGCGTTCGAGGTAGTCGAGCAGGGCGATGGCGTCTTCCAGGCCCGGAGTGTCGTAAAGCTCCAGCAAGGGTTCGCCGTCCACCGACAGCCGCGCACCTTCCACATGGCGGGTGGTGCTGGGGCGGTGGGAGACTTCGCCAAAGCCGACGTCGCGGGTCAGTGTGCGCAGCAGCGAGGTCTTGCCGACGTTGGTGTGGCCGACCACGGCCAGTTTCAGAGGCTCAGTCATGACCATGCTCCAGCCAGGTCAGCGGCGAAGTATCGGCATGCGCCAGGCCAAGGCGGTCGAGGGCTTCGTGCCAGTCGCCCAGGCGTTGGGCGTCCAGGGCCTCGCCTGGTGCGGCCTGCATTAGCCAGATGCGGGTTGCGCCGGCGTTGCGCGCCAGTTCGGCGAGCAGTGCCAGGCTGCCACGGTCGGGCGAGCGGCGTGGGTCGCAGGCGATGGCCAGGCGTGCCGGGGGGAAGCGGCTGAGCTGTTCGAGCAGGCGGTTGCGCGATTCGCGGCTGTCGAGCACGCCGGCACTGGTCACGCTTTTCGGCAGGGCGGGTGGCCAAGGGTGCTGGTCGTCCAGCTCCAGGCCGACCAGCAGGGCACCGCTGCTGCCGCTTTCCAGCTGGCCTGCGGCAAACTGCGGCAAGGTTTCGGGCGCGGCATCCTGTACGCCGATGCGTTCGCTGCGCGGCATCAGTGCTTCACGCAGCTGCGCGTAGCCGGGCAGGCTGAGGTCCAGCGACAGGCGTTGGCGGCCCTGGCGCCAGCGCCACAGGCACAGCCCGGCCAGCAGCAGGCGCGGCAGCAGGCCGTACACCAGCACCACGCCAAGCAGCCAGCTGGCCCAGGCCTGGCGTGCCAGGTCCAGGGCCGGCTGGCTGTCGCCGCTGGCGCGGATCATGGCCTCGTCGGGAACCGTGAAGCCCAGTAACGAGGGTAGGGCGCCCAGGGCCTGGGTCAGGTGGATGAACGGGTCGGCGGCGAGCAGGGTGGTTTCCCAGACAAAGCCATAGCGCCGGGTCGCCAGCAAGGCCAGCAGCATGCCCAGCGCGCTGATCATCGCCAGCAGCCACAGGCCGTGCACCAGCAGGCCGAGCAGCCAGCGGTTGAGGCGCTGGCGTTGCAGCAGCACCAGCAGCGCCGGTGCCAGGTGCGCGGCCTTGGCATCACGGGCAAAGCGCTCGCTCAGCCACAGCCACAGGCGGCCCAGCCCCGCGCCATGCTCGCCGCTCACGGCGAAGCCGATGGCCCAGCCCAGCAGCATCAGCAGGTTCAGCCCGAGCAGGCTGCCCAGCGCCCAGAACACATTCACCGGGCGTTGCCCGTCGCCCAGGGCGGCCAGTGCCAGCCCCGCGCCGCTGAGCACGGCCAGCAGCAGCAAGGCCAGCAGCGCCAGGCGTGCGCCCTGCTTCCAGTGGCGCAGGGCGGTGCTGATGCCGTCGCGTTCGGCCAGGAACAGCGCACGGGTTTCGATGCGAGCGGCCAGGTCACCGCCTGCCTGGCGGGCGCGGCGGTTGGCTTCCTGGTCCTCCAGGGGGCCGGCATGTTCCTCGCGCAGGCGTACCGCTTCGGTGAGCCAGCGCTTGTCCAGTGAAGTCGGTGCAGTCACAAGGTCTTCCATTGCACAGGTCAGGGCAGAAGCATAACCCACACGCCCGGTGCTATCCTCGCTGGCATGAATACATCACTCCCCCTCAGCCTGATCGCGGCTCACGCCGAGAACCGCGTGATCGGCATCGACAACTCCATGCCCTGGCATTTGCCGGGGGACTTCAAGTACTTCAAGGCCACTACCCTGGGCAAGCCGATCATCATGGGGCGCAAGACCTGGGACTCGCTGGGCAGGCCCTTGCCCGGGCGGTTGAATATCGTGGTCAGCCGGCAGGCAGGGCTGGACCTGGCGGGGGCCGAGGTGTTTGGTTCGCTGGAAGAGGCGCTGGTGCGTGCCGAGCAGTGGGCGCGTGAGCAGGGCGTCGATGAGCTGATGCTGATTGGCGGGGCGCAGCTGTATGGGCAGGCGCTGGAGAAAGGGCTGGTCAGCCGCATGTACCTGACGAGGGTCGAGTTGTCGCCGGAGGGGGATGCCTGGTTCCCTGAGTTCGATCGGGGGCAGTGGAAGCTGGTGTCGAGCGAGGCGCAGGCTGAGGAAGGCAAGCCTCGGTATCACTTCGAGGTCTGGAACAAGGTTTGAGATTGCCGGGGCTGCCTTGCAGCCCTTTCCGACCGGTCCGGCGCTCAGGTGAGCAGCTTGATGATCAATGCGGTGACAGTAGCCACCGTGGTGACGAAACCGACGGCGATGGCAACCGGGTACCAGAAGGTTTCGCGGGTCATTTTGCCGGCTTCAGCATTCAGCATGCGTGTCTCGGCCATCAACTTATCCACTTCGACGCGGATCTTGGCAACCTCAACGCGGATTTTTTCGGCTTCTGCCTGGGTCATGTCGTACTGCTGCATGGTGGTTCCTTTCCATCGGCGCATTCGCTAGCCCGGCTGTCAGTATAGCAACGCCAATAGCCAGCTCTTGCTTGCTTCCCATGCCATTGCGTTACTGGATATTGGGGCCGCATAGCGACCCCTTCCTTATCAGGAATGGCTCAGCTCGGCATGTTCATCACCAGCCAGCACTTCCTTGTCGGTCTCTTTCAACAACTGGCTGGTCACCACCCCTGCGGTCATCGAACCGTTCACGTTCAACGCCGTACGGCCCATGTCGATCAGCGGTTCTACCGAAATCAGCAACGCCACCAGTTCCACCGGCAGGCCCATGGCCGGCAACACGATCAGCGCGGCGAATGTCGCACCACCACCTACGCCGGCAACCCCTGCCGAGCTCAGAGTGACGATGGCCACCAGGGTGGCGATCCACAGCGGGTCGAAGGTATCGATGCCCACCGCCGGCGCCACCATCACCGCCAACATGGCGGGATAGAGGCCGGCGCAGCCGTTCTGGCCAATGGTGGTACCGAACGATGCGCTGAAGCTGGCAATCGACTGCGGTACGCCCAGGCGGCGGGTTTGCGCTTCGATGTTCAGCGGAATGCTGGCAGCGCTGGAGCGGCTGGTGAAGGCGAAGGTCAGCACCGGCCACACCTTGCGGAAGAAACGCAGGGGGCTCACGCCGGTGGCGGCGAGGATAACGCCGTGCACCACGAACATCAGCGCCAGGCCCAGGTACGACACCACCACGAAGCTGCCCAGCTTGAGGATGTCTTCCATGTTCGAGCTGGCCACCACCTTGGTCATCAGCGCCAGTACGCCATACGGGGTCAGCTTCATCACCACCCGCACCAGGCGCATCACCCAGGCCTGCAGGGTGTCGATGGCCGACAGCGCGCGCTCGCCCTTCTCGGCATCGTCCTTGATCAACTGCAGCGCAGCCAGGCCAAGGAACACGGCAAAGATCACCACGCTGATGATCGAGGTCGGCTTGGCCCGCGCCAGGTCACCCACCGGGTTGCTGGGGATGAACGACAGCAGCAGCTGCGGGATGTTGAGGTCCGCGACCTTGCCGGCGTAGTCGCTGTGGATAACCTGCATGCGTGCGCTTTCCTGGGCGCCAGCCACCAGGCCTTCGGCGCTGAGGCCGAACAGGTTGGTCAGGACGATGCCGATCAATGCGGCAATGGCGGTGGTCAGCAGCAGGGTGCCGATGCTCAGCACGCTGATACGGCCCAGCGAAGAGGCATTGTGCAGGCGTGCCACGGCACTGAGGATCGAGGCGAAGATCAGCGGCATGACGATCATCTGCAACAGGCCGACGTAGCCGTTGCCGACCAGGTCGAGCCAGGCGATGGTGGCCTTGAGTACGGGGTGGCCGGCGCCATAGACGGTATGCAGGATCAGGCCAAACACCACGCCCAGCACCAGGCCCAGCAATACTTTCTTGGCCAGGCTCCAGTCGGTGCGGCGGGTTTGTGCCAGGCCCAGCAACAGGGCCAGGAACGCCAGCAGGTTAAGGGACAGCGGCAGGTTCATTGAAGCTCCAGCGGTAAAGGCAAAAGAGGCATCGCCTCTGTGAGCGAATGCGAACGGAAATGCTAACAGCCTGAAAACAAACGAATTTATACCCAAATGGCATGTGCATAGTCGTTTATGGAATAACGGCGTGTCGCGGATTGCAATGAACACGGCGTTTGCAACTGCATGGAGGTCGTTATCAAGGGCAGTCGGTGGGGGTTGTTGCACTAGCGTTTGTGGGTCATTTCAGGAGATCCGTGCATGAAATTCGCTCCGAAAGCCGTCGCCATCGGCCTGTCCCTGCTGTTCAGTATCGAAACCTTCGCCACCGAGCTCAAACACTGGCCTGCCGAGGCCGCCAGGCAGCTCGACAGCATGATCGCAGCCAATGCCAACAAGGGTAACTATGCGGTGTTCGACATGGACAACACCAGTTACCGCTATGACCTGGAAGAAGCCTTGCTGCCGTTCATGGAAAACAAGGGGTTGCTGAGCCGCGACAAGCTCGACCCGTCGTTGAAGCTGATGCCGTTCAAGGATACCGCCGAGCATAAGGAAAGCCTGTTCAGTTACTACTACCGGCTGTGCGAAGTCGACGACATGGTCTGCTATCCGTGGGTAGCCCAGGTGTTCTCCGGCTTTACCCTGCAGGAGTTGAAGGTGCAGGTGGATGAACTGATGGCTTCCGGCAAGCCGATCCCCAGCACCTACTACGAAGGCGACCAGGTCAAGACCATCGAGGTGCAGCCACCCAAGGTCTTCAAGGGCCAGGCCGAGCTGTACAACAAGCTGATGGAGAACGGTATCGAGGTGTATGTGATTTCGGCGGCTTCCGAAGAGCTGGTGCGCATGGTCGCCTCGGACCCCAAATACGGTTACAACGTGAAGCCGCAGAATGTGATTGGCGTGAGCCTGCTGCTGAAGGACCGCGCCAGCGGCCAGCTGACCACCGCGCGCAAGCAGATCAGTGCCGGGCACTATGATGCCAAGGCCAACCTGGGGCTGGAGCTGACTCCGTACCTGTGGACCCCTGCCACCTGGATGGCGGGCAAGCAGGCGGCGATCCTGACCTATATCGATGAGTGGAAGAAGCCGGTGCTGGTGGGCGGCGATACGCCAACCAGCGACGGCTACATGCAGTTCCATGGCGTGGATGTGAGCAAGGGCGGCATCCACCTGTGGATAAACCGCAAGGCCAAGTACATGGACCAGATGAACGGGATGATTGCTCGGAATGCCGCGGCGCAGGCCAAGGAAGGGTTGCCGGTGACAGCGGACAAGAACTGGGTGACCGTGACACCGGAGCAGATCCAGTAATGGGGCCTATCAGCCGTTGCGGCCTACGATGATCGTACGGGCCGCTTCCTGATCGATGTTCTGTGCCAACAAGGTTACTGCTTCGATGGCACCTGCACGGACGCTGGCCCCCACAGGGCCAAGCGTCTGTTCGACCACGACACTGTGCACCTGGTTAATCCCGACGAAGCGGAACCACGTATCGATGAAGGGTTTTTCCAGGCCAAAAGCCTGGTCGGGTGTCTGTGAGTCAGAGCCGTAACCAAGTCCACGGGAGTAGATTGCAACAGCCCGACGTCCGCCCAGCATGCCATTCAACCCTTGCTCATCGAAGGTGAACAGGACGCCTTTGTGCGAAATTGCGTCGATCAGATGCTTGAGCTTGTACGGGATGCCGAAATTCCACAGCGGTACGCTGAACACCAAGGTATCAGCCCGGTGGAACCGTTCAGCGAGTGCCTTGATCTGCCCCCATGCTGCAGCCTGGGCGGTTGACAGTGGGGCATCGGCAAGCCCTGCGTACTTTGCCGCGAGCAAAGCGCCATCCACTTCGGGGAGCTCGCATTCCCAAGGATCAAGGCAGTCAATCTCCACGGCTTTGCGCTCGGCCAATGCCGCCAGGAACACTTCTGCAATCTGAGTGGAAACGGACCGCTCTCCTCTCGGTGAGGCACAAACATACAAGATACGTTCAACCATGGGGCTTCTCCTTGGCAGCGTTGGTGACACTTTCCCTGGCGTTCGACCACACAGGTGCTTGGCGCAAAGTCTGATTCAGAATGATTGTTTATAGAAATGACGTATGCTCTGCATATTGAGTGAGATAGGTGATTAATCTGTGTTCGATACTGTGCTTTTGCGTAGCTTGCTTGCCGTTGCCGACAACGGTGGTTTCACGCGCGCGGCGCAGAGGCTGCATCTAACGCAGTCGGCGATAAGCGCTCATATCAGGCGGCTGGAGAGTGAAGCTGGGCACAAATTGCTGGAGCGCACGACCCGTTCGGTCAGCCTGACGCCAGCGGGCGCCCGGCTGGCAGGTTATGCCCGCACTATCCTGGCGTTGCATGATGATGCTCGCGCGAGCCTTGGCGTAGGCCGTCGGGTTTCAGGCATGGTATTTGTGGGCTTGAGCGAGGAGATGGTGAAAGCCCCCATCATCGACTGCCTGCGTCGATTCTCGGTGGCGCATCCCGATGTAGAGGTTTCCCTGAAAGTCGGCCTGACCGGCGAGTTGCTTGCTCTTGTTCAATCGGGTGGGCTCGATATCGTGTTGGGGAGCCGCTGCGGCGACGAAGAACGTGGCGAACTGCTTTGGTCCGAGCCGTTGGTCTGGGCGAGAGGGCCGGTTGCGCTGCCCACCGATGATGCAGCCACTCCAATACCCTTGGCGGTGTTTTCCGAACAATGCCCCTACCGCGCCGCCGCCATCGAAGCCCTGGCGCGTGCGGGGCGACAATGGCGGATCGTTTGCCAGAGCCCAAGTGCCGGGGGGCTGATAACCGCTGTCAGTGGTGGGCTGGGTGTAACGCCAGTCACCCGGTCGTCCGCACTGGCTGCAGGTTTACAGGAAGTGCCAACGCTGCCATCCCTTCCTCAAGCGCAGTTCATTTTGACCTCGACGGCGAAGCCGAAGCGCTCAGTTGCCCTGCTGCTGGCACAATTGCGCCAATGTGCTTCGAGGGGGGAGCTTTGACTCAGCATTTCTCTAGCGCCATAAAAAAGCCGGCGCACAAGGCGCCGGCTTTTTCAAACGCCAGAAAGCCTTACAACCCTTCCAGCATGGCCTTGTTACGCACGGCGCCCTTGTCGGCACTGGTCGCCAGCAGGGCATAGGCCTTCAGCGCGGTGGTCACCTTGCGTGGGCGTACTTCAGCCGGTTTCCAGCCCTTCTTGTCCTGCTCGACACGGCGCTCGGCCAGCTCTGCGTCGCTGACCTGCAGGTTGATCGAACGATTCGGGATGTCGATCAGCACCTTGTCGCCGTCGCGTACCAGGCCGATGGCGCCGCCAGCAGCGGCTTCCGGCGAGGCGTGGCCGATCGACAGGCCCGAGGTACCGCCCGAGAAGCGGCCGTCGGTGAGCAGGGCGCAGGCCTTGCCCAGGCCCTTGGACTTCAGGTACGAGGTCGGGTACAGCATTTCCTGCATGCCCGGGCCACCTTTCGGGCCTTCGTAGCGGATGATCACGATGTCGCCGGCCTTCACTTCGTCGGCGAGGATGCCGCGTACGGCACTGTCCTGGCTCTCGAAGATCTTCGCGGTGCCTTCGAACACCAGGATCGACTCGTCGACACCGGCGGTTTTCACCACGCAGCCGTCCAGCGCGATGTTGCCGTACAGCACGGCCAGGCCGCCTTCTTGCGAGTAGGCATGCTCGACACTGCGGATGCAGCCTTCGGCGCGGTCCAGGTCCAGGCTCGGCCAGCGGGTCGACTGGCTGAACGCGGTCTGGGTCGGGATGCCGGCAGGGCCGGCCTTGAAGAAGGTGTGCACGGCTTCGTCATCGGTCTGGGTGATGTCCCACTTGGCGATGGCTTCTTCCATGCTGCGGCTGTGCACGGTCGGCAGGTCGGTGTGCAGCAGGCCGCCACGGGCCAGTGAGCCGAGGATGCTGAAGATGCCGCCGGCACGGTGCACGTCTTCCATGTGATATTTCTGGATGTTCGGCGCAACCTTGCACAGCTGCGGCACCTTGCGCGACAAGCGGTCGATGTCGCGCAGGTCGAACGCCACCTCGGCTTCCTGGGCGGCGGCCAGCAGGTGCAGGATGGTGTTGGTCGAGCCACCCATGGCGATGTCGAGCATCATGGCGTTCTCGAACGCCTTGAAGTTGGCGATGTTGCGCGGCAGTACCGACTCATCGTTTTCGCCGTAGTAGCGCTTGCACAGTTCGACGATGGTGCGGCCGGCGGTGAGGAACAGCTGCTCGCGGTCGGCGTGGGTGGCCAGGGTCGAACCGTTGCCCGGCAGGGCCAGGCCCAGGGCTTCGGTCAGGCAGTTCATCGAGTTGGCGGTGAACATGCCGGAGCACGAACCGCAAGTCGGGCAGGCGCTGCGCTCATATTCGGCGACTTTTTCGTCGGAAGCCGAGGAGTCGGCGGCGATGACCATGGCGTCGACCAGGTCCAGGCCGTGGCTGGCCAGCTTGGTCTTGCCGGCTTCCATCGGGCCGCCGGACACGAAGATTACCGGGATGTTCAGGCGCAGGGCGGCCATCAGCATGCCGGGGGTGATCTTGTCGCAGTTGGAGATGCACACGATGGCGTCGGCGCAGTGGGCGTTGACCATGTACTCCACGGCGTCGGCGATGATCTCGCGGCTTGGCAGCGAGTAGAGCATGCCGTCGTGGCCCATGGCGATGCCGTCATCGACCGCGATGGTGTTGAATTCCTTGGCCACGCCACCGGCGCGTTCGATCTCGCGGGCGACCAGCTGGCCCAGGTCCTTCAGGTGCACGTGGCCCGGGACGAACTGGGTGAACGAGTTGGCGATGGCGATGATCGGTTTCTTGAAGTCTTCGTCCTTCATCCCGGTGGCGCGCCACAGGGCACGGGCGCCGGCCATGTTGCGGCCTTGGGTGGAAGTCTTGGAACGATAATCAGGCATGAAACACTCCTGGCGGCTTAATCAGGTCACAAAAAGGGGAGTGAGCTTCTCTTGTCCTTTGCGCCGCAGGCCGGTTGCCACTGGCACGGATGGGGCCGAAGACCGCGCGGGATCGCCGCGTGCTTGGGCAGAGCTCATAAACCCGCCGGGGATGACTGGCGATGAATAGGCCGATTCTACACCGCTGGCGCTGCGAGGGAATGGCGATGTGTCCGGGCGGTGGCTTTGGCCTAACGGCTGGTACTTGTAGGACGCTTCCGAAACAGCAGCCATGGGGCTGACCGGCCCGCCTCGAATAACTATTATCCGGCCGCCGCATGTGCGGTTTCACGAGATACCCCTCAATGGACCTTCCCAGTTACCGGTTCCGCACGAACCTGCAATCTGGCACTGAGCGCGTCGCCGCCAGGGCTGCCGAAGGCTTGAGTCCGCAAGGCTGAAGTCTGTGGGCGCCTGGGTCGGCGCCTGGAGAACTTCATGCAAGATCAAATCGATAAAAACATCCTTCAACCGGACGCCCACGCAGCCCTGGAGGCGCAGCGGCGCGAAGCGACCGAGGATTTTCACAAAGGTGCTTCGATCACCAACCATGTTGGAAACCTGCGGGATGCCACCCTTGGGCTGCTTTACCGCAAGCGTGTGCTATGGCTGGTGCTGCTGGTGTTCGGCAACCTGTTTTCCGGGGCGGGTATTGCCGCGTTCGAGGAAACCATAGCCGCACACATCGCCCTGGTCTTCTTTCTGCCGTTGCTGGTGGACAGTGGCGGCAATGCCGGCGCCCAGTCGGCGACGCTGATGGTACGTGGCTTGGCCACAGGGGATGTAGTCATGCGTGACTGGTGGCGCATGCTGGGGCGTGAATTCGGCGTGGCGCTGGCGTTGGGCGCAACCATGGCCATTGCAGTGGCGTCTTTGGGAGTGCTGCGCGGCGGGCCGCAAATCGCGTTGATTGTTGCCAGCAGCATGGTGGTGATCGTGCTGGTAGGCAGCCTGATCGGCATGAGCCTGCCGTTCCTGCTCAGCCGCTTCAAGCTGGACCCGGCCACGGCCAGTGGGCCGCTGATCACATCGATTGCCGATGCGGCGGGGGTGCTGGTGTATTTCGGGATAGCGACGCAGGTGTTGGGGATCTGACACTGCCTCGTGCTGGTTTCACCGGCCTCATCGCCGACAAGCCAGCCCCCACAGGTACTGCACAGGTCTCGAGGGCTGTGGTGATCCTGTGGGGGGCTGGCTTGCCGGCGATGGGGCCGGTGCAGGCCGTTTGGGGCTCGGTCAGCTGTTGGGCAGCAACCGGCAGGTGATGCTCTTGATGTAGCGGGTTTCGGCAATGGCCGGGTGCACCGGGTGGTCCGGGCCTTGGCCGCCGCGTTCGAGCAGTTGCATGTTGCGGTCCAGGTGGCGGGCGCTGGTCAGCAGGATGTTGTGCAGGTCGTCCTCGGGCAGGTGCATGGAGCACGAGGCGCTGACCAGGATGCCGTCCTTGGTCAGCATGCGCATGGCCTGCTCGTTCAGGCGGCGGTAGGCCGCTTCGCCGTTTTTCAGGTCTTTCTTGCGTTTGATGAAGGCGGGTGGGTCGGCAATGATCACGTCGAAGCGCTCTTCGGCGGCCTTGAGCTCGCGCAGGGCTTCGAACACGTCGCCTTCGATGCAGGTCAGCTTCTCGCTGATGCCGTTCAGCGCGGCGTTACGCTCCACGCCGTCCAGGGCAAAGCCCGAGGCATCGACGCAGAACACTTCGCTGGCGCCGAAGGCACCGGCCTGCACGCCCCAGCCACCGATGTAGCTGAACAGGTCGAGCACGCGCTTGCCTTTCACGTACGGTGCCAGGCGTGCACGGTTCATGCGGTGGTCGTAGAACCAGCCGGTTTTCTGGCCTTCACGCACCGGGGCTTCGAACTTGACGCCGTTCTCTTCCAGCGGCACCCAGTCCGGCACTTCGCCATAGACGGTCTCGACATAGCGCTGCAGGCCTTCGGCGTCGCGCGCCGAGGAGTCGTTCTTGAACAAAATGCCGCTTGGCTTGAGCACCTGTACCAGGGCTGCAATCACGTCATCCTTGTGCGCTTCCATGGTGGCCGAGGCCAATTGCACCACGAGGATGTCGAAGAAGCGATCGACCACCAGGCCTGGCAGCAGGTCGGAGTCGCCATAGACCAGGCGGTAGCACGGTTGGTCGAACAGGCGCTGGCGCAGCGACAGGGCAACGTTCAGACGGTGCACCAGCAGCGACTTGTCCAGCGGCAGCTTGGCGTCGCGCGACAGCAGGCGGGCACAGATCAGGTTGTTCGGGCTCAGCGCAACGATACCCAGCGGTTTGCCGTTGGCCGCCTCGAGAACGGCCTGCTGACCGGCCTGGAAGCCTTGCAGCGGGGTCGCGCTGACGTCGACTTCGTTGCTGTAGACCCACAGGTGGCCGGCGCGCAGGCGGCGGTCGGCATTGGCTTTTAGGCGAAGGCTGGGCAGGGACATGACGTCGCTCCGGGAAAAAAGAGCGGAATTATAACCTGTTGCCTGGTCGCGCGCCCGTTGTAGGAGCGGCCTTGTGTCGCGAAAGGGCTGCGCAGCAGCCCCAGGGTTTCAGCGGCGCTGCATGGATTGCCGGGGCCGCTTTGCGGCCCAATCGCGACGCAAGGCCGCTCCCACAACGGGCGCGCAGGCCTGTGCCGGTGAAGTAAAAAACGCCGCAACGATTCAGTGGTTGGTCCCATTGCGCGCTAGAGGGTTAGAATCGCCGGTCCCAAACGAGTGTGTACGTATGTCCCAGGAACTCAGCGCCGAACAGATCCAGCAAGCCTTGCAAGGCATCACCATCCCGCCGCAACCGCAGATCATGGTCGACCTGCAGTTCGAGCAGTACATGCCTGACCCGGACCTGGAAACCATCGCCAAGCTGATTTCCCAGGACCCGGGCCTCTCGGGCGCCTTGCTCAAGCTGGTCAACTCCCCGCATTTCGGCCTTTCCAACAAGATCGGCTCGATCCAGCGCGCGGTGAACCTGCTGGGCAGCCGTTCGATCATCAACCTGATCAACGCCCAGTCGATCAAGGGCGAGATGACTGACGAGACCATCGTCACCCTCAACCGCTTCTGGGACACCGCCCAGGACGTGGCAATGACCTGCCTGACGCTGGCCAAGCGCACCGGCATCCAGGCGGCGGACGAGGCGTATACCCTGGGCCTGTTCCATGACTGTGGCGTGCCGCTGATGCTCAAGCGCTTCCCCGACTACATGGATGTGCTGGAGGAGGCCTATGCCAAGGCCGACGAGGAAACCCGCGTGGTCGACACCGAAAACCACGCGTTCAATACCAACCATTCGGTAGTCGGCTATTTCACAGCCAAGTCCTGGCGCCTGCCCGAGCACCTCAGCGCGGCCATCGCCAACCACCACAACGCCTTGGCGGTGTTCCGCGACGAGAGCTCGCGCAATACCCAGAGCCAGCTGAAAAACCTGCTGGCGGTGCTGAAGATGGCCGAGCACATCTGTGCGTCCTACCGGGTGCTGGGTAACCAGGCCGAGGACCACGAATGGAATGTGGTCGGCCCGCTGGTGCTCGATTACATTGGCTTGTCGGAATACGATTTCGAAAACCTCAAGCAGAACATTCGCGAGTTGGGCGGGCACTGACACATGCCGGAATTGCCAGAAGTAGAAACCACCCGGCGCGGAATCGAGCCGCACCTGGTGGGCCAGCGCGTCAGCCGGGTAGTGGTGCGTGACCGGCGCCTGCGCTGGCCGATCCCGGAAGACCTGGATGTGCGCCTGTCAGGGCAGCGCATCGTCAGTGTCGAACGGCGTGCCAAGTACCTGTTGATCAATGCCGAGGTCGGTACCCTGATCAGTCACCTGGGCATGTCGGGCAACCTGCGCCTGGTCGAGCTGGGCTTGCCGGCGGCCAGGCATGAGCACGTGGATATCGAGCTGGAGTCGGGGTTGATGCTGCGTTACACCGACCCGCGCCGCTTTGGCGCGATGCTGTGGAGCCTGGACCCGCTCAACCACGAACTACTGCTGCGCCTGGGGCCGGAGCCGCTGACCGACCTGTTCGACGGTGAGCGGCTGTTCCAGCTGTCCCGTGGGCGGTCGATGGCGGTCAAGCCGTTCATCATGGACAACGCGGTGGTGGTGGGGGTGGGCAACATCTACGCCACCGAGGCGCTGTTTGCCGCCGGTATCGACCCCCGTCGGGAAGCGGGCGGGATTTCCCGGGCGCGCTATCTGAAGCTGGCGATCGAGATCAAGCGCGTGCTGGCGGCGGCGATCGAGCAGGGCGGCACCACGCTACGCGACTTCATCGGTGGCGACGGGCAGCCGGGGTACTTCCAGCAGGAATTGTTCGTGTACGGGCGGGGCGGGCAGCCGTGCAAGGTGTGTGGCACGGAGTTGCGCGAGGTGAAGCTGGGGCAGAGGGCGAGTGTGTATTGCCCGCGCTGCCAGCGCTGAGGCAAGTTACGCGGTACCTTGTAGGAGCGGCCTTGTGTCGCGATGGGCCGCGAAGCGGCCCCGGCAATTTCTGCTGCGGAGCTGAAATTTGGGGGCGCTTCGCACCCCATCGCGACACAAGGCCGCTCCTACAGGTACAGCGTAGGGCCGAGCGATCAGGCCTTGCCAGTAATCCGGCGGTACTTGGCCATCAGCTCTTCTTCGGTTTCCGGGTGCGCTTCATCCAGCGGGATGCAGTCGACCGGGCAGACCTGCTGGCATTGCGGCTCGTCGTAATGGCCTACGCACTGGGTGCACAGGTTAGGGTCGATCACGTAGATCTCTTCGCCTTGGGAGATGGCCTCGTTCGGGCACTCGGGTTCGCAGACGTCGCAGTTGATGCAATCGTCGGTGATGATCAGGGACATGGGGACTCCGGCCGGGGCTCAGCGCCCGGGCATGTTCAACGCAGTGGGCACAATTGTGCCGCATTCGCGCCCGCAGTGCACGCGGGCGCGATGATCAGCCGCTAAAGATTACTTCTTGAAGCGTTCGGTCAGCGCATCGGCCACCACCGGGTGGACGAACTTGCTGATATCTCCCCCCAGCGCGGCAATTTCCCGGACCAGGGTCGAGGAAATGAACGAGTAGCGCTCCGAAGGCGTGAGGAACAGGCTCTCGACGTCGGGGGCCAGTTGCCGGTTCATGTTCGCCAACTGGAACTCGTACTCGAAGTCGGACACCGCACGCAGGCCGCGCAGGAAGACGTTGGCGCCCTGTTCCTTGGCGAAATGCGCCAGCAGCGAGGAGAAGCCGATGACTTCGACATTGGGCAGGTGCTTGGTGACCTCACGGGCGAGCTCCACCCGTTGTTCCAGCGGGAACAGCGGGTTTTTCTTGGGGCTGGCCGCCACCGCGATGATCACGTGGTCGAACAGCCGCGAGGCACGCTCGACCAGGTCGCCATGGCCTTTGGTAATGGGGTCGAAAGTACCCGGGTACAACACTCGGTTCATCGCGTCATCCTGGCTGGAGTGCGTTGGGGAGTCGGATGGTAGCGCAGCGACGGCGCCCCGGCCAAGTCATGCGGCCGGCTGATGGCACTATAGACAGGGGCCTTGTTCCTTGTCATGCACTGTGTGCCAGGCGGGTGACCAGCGCTTCGGTGAGCCTGGCGCTGATGGCATACACCGACAGTTGCGGGTTGGCGCCGATGCTGGTGGGGAACAGCGATCCGTCGTGAACCGACAGGTTTTCCAGCTGGTGATGGCGGCCCAGGCTGTCGCACACCGCCTGGCGCGGGTCGTCGCCAAGGGCGCAGCCACCCATCACGTGGGCGCTGCCCAGGCGCGTGCGGAACGGCTCCAGGCGCAACTTGTCGATCATGGCCAAGGCCTGTTCCAGGCTGGACGCGGCGCTGGCATCGCTGTGCACGGGGGTAACCTGGGTGGCGCCGGCGGCGAACTGGATCTGCGCCATGCTGCGGTAGGCGCGGCGCAGGCCGTCGCGCAGGTAGTCGGTGACCGGGTAATCGAGCACTGGTGAGCCATCGCCGCGCAGTTCCACGGCCCCGCCTTGGCTTTGCGGGTGGAACCCGTCACGCAGCAGCGCCAGCATCACGTGGGTATGTGGCAGTTCGGCCATGCGCAGGGCATTCTCGTGGCCGTGCCCGCCCAGCAGGGTGCTGGCCAAGGCCGGGTGCAAGGGCGGCACTTCCAGCTTGTAGCCGATCGGGCCGTCGCTACCGCCTTGCCATTGGAAATGGTCGCTGTAGATGGACTGCGGGGCGCCGTAGTAGGGGTCGATACGCTCCTTGAAGCGCGCTGCGCTGAAGTTGACCAGATGCAGGAAGGTACGTTTGCCCAGGCGTCCATGCGGGTCGGGCGCGGTCGAGCGCAGCAGCAGGGCCGGGCTGTTGATGCCGCCACCGGCGAGGAGGTAGTGGCGTGCACGAACGCGAACCAGCCGGCCTGTGGGGTGTATGCCCTGGGGATCCAGCGCCTGGCAGGTCAGGCCCTGGATGCGCTCGCCGTTGTGTTCGAAGCGCTCGGCCCGAGCCAGGTACAGCAGCTCGCCGCCCTGTTCGAGGGTGGCGGGAATACGCGTCACCAGCATCGATTGCTTGGCATTCACCGGGCAACCCATGCCGCAGTAGCCCAGGTTCAAGCAGCCGCGCACGTTGCGCGGGATCACCGCCCAGCGGTAGCCCAGCTGTTCGCAGCCACGGCGCAGTACGTCGTTGTTGGCATTCGGTGGCAGGGCCCAGGGGGTGATGCCCAGCTCCTGCTCGATGCGTTCGAACCAGGGGCGCATTTGTGCCTCGCCCAGGCCCGTCACGTTGTGGGCCGTGGCCCAGTGCGCCAAGGTCTGTGGCGGGGTGCGAAAGCTCGAGGTCCAGTTGACCAGCGTGGTGCCACCCACGGCGCGGCCCTGGAGGATGGTGATGGCGCCGTCCTTGCTCATGCGGCCCAGGCCTTCCTGGTACAGGTTGGCATAGGCTTCGTTTTCCAGCAGGTGGAAATCGCTGCTGGTCTTCAGCGGGCCTTCTTCGATCAGCAGTACCTTGAAGCCGGCAGTACTGAGCATCTGCGCGCTGGTAGCGCCACCAGCACCGCTGCCGATCACGGCAACGTCGGCCTCCAGCGTGAGGTCGTGCTCCAGACGCGAGGCGTCATGGGTGATCCAGCCGCTTTCCAGGCCTTGGCGAAACGGGTCGGGGACAGGCATTGGCGCTGCTCTTGTTGTTTTCAGATTTTCGGTGGCCCTGGGTAGCCGCAGGCGGCCCAGGATTCGGGGCGTTCGTACCAGGCCATCTGCAGCAACTGCAGCAGCGAGGCGTGGCCCATGCGCAGCAGGTTCAGCGAGCTGTCCTGCCAACGTTGCAGGAAGGCCGTGACCTGCGCGGCGCTGGCCTGTTCCCAGGTGCCCCAGACACCGGTCAGCGGGCCACGGGTGAGCGGCAGGCTGAGTACGTCGAACAACTGCCGGGTGAGCTTGAGCATTTCCGGCGACAGCGCCGCCAGCTTGTGGTCGAGGCTGTGCAGCACCAGGGTCTCGGCGGCCTGCGTACCGGCCAGTACCACCGGGATCATCGCGCGCAGCAGCGGCAGGTCGTCGTTGCGCAATACCTGGTAGCCGGTCGCGGCTGTTTGTGCGCTGCAGCCGACCAGGCTGGTACCGGCCAGAAAGACGCTGGCACCAAGGCTGAAGCGCAGCAGTTCGCGGCGGTGCATGGGCTGGCCCTCAGCGGATGAACAGCTTGAAGACCAGGCGCTGCAAGGCTTTGCCATAAGGCGGGTAGACCAGCCTGGTAGCGTTGAAGCGCTGCTTGGCCAGTACCGCCTTGGCCTTGCTGAAGGTCAGGAAGCCGTCATGGCCATGGTAATGGCCCATGCCTGAAGGGCCGATGCCGCCGAATGGCAAGTCGTCCTGGGCGACGTGCAGCAGGGTGTCGTTCAGGCACACTCCACCGGAGTGGGTGTGGCGCAACACCTGCTCCTGGCCGGCGCGGTCATGGCCGAAGTAGTACAGCGCCAGCGGACGGGGGCGCTGGTTGATGTAGGCCAGTGCCTGCTCAAGGCTGTCGTAGGGCAGCAGCGGCAGCAGCGGGCCGAAGATTTCATCCTGCATCACCTGCATGCCGTCGTTCACGTCCAGCAGCAGGTGCGGCGGCAGGCGCCGGCCCTGGCGGGTTTCGCCGGGGTACAGGTCGAGCACCTGCGCCCCTTTGGCGTGGGCATCGTCCAGCAGGTGCTGCAAACGCTGCAGTTGGCGCGGGTTGATGATGGCGGTGTAGTCGGGGTTGTCGGCGATGCGCGGGTACAGCCGGCGGACGGCACGCTGGTAGGCGCCGCTGAAGGCCTCCAGCCGCTCGCGCGGCACCAGCACGTAATCGGGGGCAACGCAGGTCTGGCCAGCGTTGAGGGTCTTGCCGAAGGCGATGCGCTCGGCGGCACTGTCCAGCGGTACGTCGGCCGAGACTATGGCCGGTGACTTGCCACCCAGTTCCAGGGTGACCGGGGTCAGGTTGTGCGCTGCAGCCAGCATTACCTGGCGACCCACGCTGGTGGCGCCGGTGAACAGCAGGTGGTCGAACGGCAGGCGGGCAAAGGCCTGGCCTACCTCAACCTCGCCGAGCACCACGCTGACCAGGTCACAGGGGAACACCCGCTCCAGCAACTGCTTAAGCGCCAGGCCAGTGGCAGGCGTGGCTTCGCTGAGCTTGAGCATGACCCGGTTGCCGGCGGCCAGGGCACAGGTCAGCGGGCCGATGGCAAGGAACAGCGGGTAGTTCCACGGCACGATGATGCCGACCACGCCCAGGGGTTGGTAGCGCACCTGCGCGCTGGCTGGCTGGAAGGCCAGGCCGACCCGGCGCCGACTGGCGCGCATCCAGCGTTGCAGATGCTTTTCGGCGTGGCGCAGGCCTTGCACCGAGGGCAGCAGTTCGGCCAGCAGGGTCTCGTCGGCGCTGCGCCCTTCAAAGTCCTCGCCGATGGCCTCGATCAGTTCGGCCTGGCTGGCCAGCAAGGCTGCACGCAGGCTTTTCAGCCATTGGCGCCGCTGCGCGGCCGGCGGCAATGGGTTGCCGGCAAAGGCCTGGCGCTGGGCGGCGAACGTCGCCGCAAGGTCGAGGTCGAATTGCACAGGGGGCAAGGCACTGGGCGAGTTCATGGCGGCTTCGAGTCCGGGCAGGGAATCCCTAGAGCCTATACTCTAATTTGTACGATGGTGCGAATTTTTCCGCGCTGTCGAGCGGTGCATTCCACCGCCAATACGCCGTAAGATGACCCTTTGATGAAGGCCCGCAGACTGGGAGCTGAGCATGGCCCCGCGCATGAAGACCCGAGAGCGCATCGTGCAGAACAGCCTGGAGCTGTTCAACCAGCAGGGCGAACGCAGCGTCAGTACCAACCACATTGCCGCGCACATGGAAATTTCGCCCGGCAACCTGTATTACCACTTCCCCAACAAGCAGGCGATCATTGCCCTGTTGTTCAGCCAGTATGAAGAACTGGTGGACAGCTTCCTGCGCCCGCCACAAGGCCGTGCGCCGACTGTGGAGGACAAGCGTTTCTACCTCAAGGCGTTGCTGGCGGCGATGTGGAACTACCGCTTCCTGCACCGCGACCTGGAGCACCTGCTGGACAGCGACCCGGAGCTGGCTGCCCGCTACCGGCGCTTTTCCGAGCGCTGCCTGCGCCAGGGCCAGGCGATCTACCACGGCTTTGTCGAGGCGGGCATCCTGGCCATGGCGCCAGCGCAGATCGAATCGCTGACCATCAACGCCTGGATCGTGCTGACGTCCTGGGTACGTTTTCTCAGCACCACGCGTGAACATTCCGCGCACCTGGGTGAAGAAGCCTTCAAGCGCGGCGTCTACCAGGTACTGGTGCTGGAGCTCGGTTTCGTCACCGACAACGCGCGCAGCGCCGTTGACGCCCTGTGCCAGGAATTCCATGTACCGTTCAACCAGGCCCTGGAGCACTAGCCCGGGGCCTCAGTGCTATCGATAGTGCCATCGATCAGGAGATTGTCATGCCCCTAGCGCAATTGATCACCCCGCAGCAGTTGGCCGAGCGTCTGGACTCGCCCAAGTTGGTGATCCTCGACTGCCGCTTTGCCCTCGAGGATGTGGACTATGGTCAACGCAGCTATGCCCTGGGGCATATTGCCGGGGCGCATTTTGCCGACCTCGAGCGTGACCTCAGCGGGCCGGTGAGCAAGGGCCGCACCGGGCGCCACCCGTTGCCGGATCCGCGTCGGCTGCTCGAACGCCTGCGCGAGTGGGGGCTGGACGACGACAGCGAGGTGGTGCTGTACGACGACGGCCCCGGCGCTTATGCCGCGCGAGCCTGGTGGCTGCTGGTCTGGCTGGGCAAGCGCAGCGGCGTGGCGATCCTCGACGGAGGCCTGAAGGCCTGGCATGCGGCGCACCTGCCGCTGAGCCTGGACCCGCCGCTCAAGCGTGAGGGCACCTTCAACGGTGAGCCGGACGGCAAGCTGCTGATCGATGCCGAGCACCTCGCCAAGCGCCTGGGTGACGCAGACCTGACCTTGATCGATGCGCGTGCCTTGCCGCGCTTCCGCGGCGAAGTGGAACCGATCGACCCGGTGGCGGGGCATATTCCTGGGGCCCAGTGCGCGGCGTTTACCGACAACCTGGGGGCTGACGGGCGCTTTTTGCCGGCGGATCAGCTCAAGCAGCGCTTTGCCGAGAAACTGGCCGGGCGTGCGCCGGAGCAGTTGGTGGCGTATTGCGGGTCAGGGGTGACGGCGTGTCATAACCTGTTTGCCCTAGCGTTGGCCGGGTATCCGCTGGGCAAGCTGTATGCCGGGTCGTGGAGCGAGTGGATCAACGATCCTCAGCATGGCGTAGCCACTGGCGAATAAGCCGGTCAAATCCTGCAGAAGATCGCCCAGGCCCTGTGGAAGCGGGCGAGCCCGCGAAGCATGCAACGCGGTGGCTGGCACCGGCTGCGCCGGTGTTCGCGGGCGCGCCCGCTCCCACAGAGGTTCTGCAAAACAATCGTTTATGTGCCTTCCACCAGCCACTGCGGAATCCGCCGCTCCAGGTAGTACCCCGGGTTACGCAGGCTGCCATCGACAAAGCCCACATGGCCGCCGCGGCTGTGCAGTTCGAAGCGGGTCTGCGGCGCCAGTTCGCGGGCAGTTGGCAGGCTGTGGCCGGCGACGAAAGGGTCATCGCTGGAGTGGATGATCAGCGTCGGCGTGCGGTTCTGGCCGAGGAAGAAATGACTCGATGAGCGGCGGTAGTAGTCGTGCGCATCGCGAAAGCCATTCAGCGGTGCGGTAACCTTGCCGTCGAAGTCCCAGAACGTGCGCAGGTTGCCCAGCGGCCCCAGCCGTTGCAGCGTCGCCAGCCGTTCATGCTGGCCCTTGTCGTGGAAGTGCCGCTGCTTGAGCTGCACATACGCCAGCATCTCGCGCATGAAGTGTGCCTGGTACACCTTTGAAAAACCCTGGCCGATACGGTCGGCGCAGTGGTCCAGGCGAAACGGCACCGACACCGCCACCGCCGCCTGCAGCTGGCTGGCGACACCGCTTTCGCCCAGGTATTTCAGCAGCACATTGCCCCCCAGCGAATAACCTACTGCATACAACGGCGCCAACGGGCGCTGGGCGCGCAGGTGGCTGACGATTTCGGCCAGGTCTTCGCTGGCGCCGGAATGGTAGCTGCGTGGCAGCAGGTTGGGCTCGCCCGAGCAACCGCGCCAGTTCACCGCCACGCTGGCCCAGCCGCGGCCTTGCAGCGCTTGCTGCAAGCCTTTGACGTAGGGCGAGTGGGACGAGCCGGTCAACCCGTGCAGCACCAGCACCAACGGCGCATGCGGCTGGTGTGGGCCGTGCCAGTCCAGGTCGATGAAATCGCCATCGGCCAGCCACAGCCGCTCGCGGTTGCGCTGCAGTTCGGGCAGTTTGCGCCACAGTGGCCCCCACAGGGTTTGCAGGTGGGGGTTGGACAGGCCGATGGCCGGGCGGAATGTGGCGCTGGGGCTGGGCATGCTGGGCGACTCGTGATGTGCCTGCCTAGAGTGCCATGAAACAGTGGCACTGTACCTGCGCTATTGGTCGGTGGCTGGCAGTGGTTGCTGGTCGACACGTGGCCCGACACTGACCAGCACCTTGCAGTTCAAGTCGAGGCGGCGCTGCATCACTGCGCGGATATCTGCCGGGCTCAGACTACCGATGCGCTCGATGTAAGTGTTCAGGTGGTCTGCGGGCTGATGTTGCTGGGTGGTCTCCGTGAGCAATGCTGCCAGGCTGTTGTTCTGCGCCACGCCACGCAGCAATTGCCCGGCCAGCTGTTTGCGCGCCAGCTGCAGCTCGGTCTGGGTTGGCCCTTGCTCGATGAAGTCGCGCAACAAGGCTGCTACCAGTTCCTGCGAGCCTTGCACGTGCCATGGCGCGATCTCCCACTCGATGGTGAACAGCCCGCCGGCGCTCAACGGCGATGGGCGGCTGTAAATGCCGTAGGTCAGGCCGCGACGTTGGCGCAGTTCCAGCATCAGGCGGGATTCGAGGCCTGAGCCCAATACTTCACTGGCCAGCACCAGTGCTGGGTATTCCGGGTCATTGGCGGGAACGTTCATGGGCAGTGCCAGCAGCACTGCACTGCTGGCGCCGGGCTGTTCGATGCTGATGGTTGCTGGCGTCGCTGTCGGGACGGCTGGCAGGTCGATGGCGGACCAGGCCTGCGGCAGGGCCTGGCTGATGCGTTGCGCGATAGCTTGCGCATCGAGGAGGGAGAGGTCCCCGACCAGCACCATTTCCAGGTTGCTGGCGGAATAGGCACGTTGGTGGAACGCCTGCAAATCCTCAGGGGTAGCGGCCGCTATGCCCTGTGCCGTACTGCCCAGAGGGTTGCCATACTGATGACCTTTGAACAGATGGCGGAATACTTCGCTTCGCGCCCTCAGCCTGGGCAGACGTTCGCGAGAGGCGTTGTGTTGCTGCAACTGGTGCCTGATTTTGTCCAGCGCAGGGGCAGGGAAGGCTGGGTGTGCCACCAGGTCGGTAAACAGCTCCAGGGCCGGGTCCAGAATCGCTTTGGTACTTACGCTGCGCAGGCTCAGCGTTGCGTGCTCCAGGCGTACCTGCTTTTCCATGATCGCGCCCAGGCGCTCCATGTGCTCAGCTTGCTGGGCTGCGGTGTAGCGCTGGCTGCCCTCGTCGAGCATGTACAGCGTCAGGGCTGCCAGGCCGGGTTGCGTGGTGTCCTGGGTGGTCCCGGCGTTGAACCGCAGGACCACGTCGACGATAGGCAGCCCGCGGGCTTCGACGAATTTCACGCCTGTACCGGCGGCCGTTGTCCAGGCCTGCACCTGCGTTTGAAGGGTATCGAACTGGTCCAGATCCAGCCCCTGGGCTGAGACCAGGCCACCGTAAATGCTGTTAGCTACAGCAGGCTGTTGCGCGCTTGCAATGGGGTCATTCATCAGCGCTCTCCTTGTGGTGCATGAAGGTGATGGCCGCACGGGCTTCGGTCAGGAACTCCAGGGCGACCAGGCCTACTTGCTCGGCTGTCACAGCTTCGATGGCTTGCCGTTCGTCGACCAGGGCAATGGGGTCCAGCCCACAGGCGGCTTGTTTGCCGATGCTTTCGGCCTGTTTTGCGATGTCGTCCCTTTCGAACAGTTGCCTGGCCAGCAGGCGTGCCTTTGCGCGTTGAAGGTCTTCTTTGGAGGGGGCCGCCTGGCGGAACGCTTCGATTTCCAGCATCAGCCTTTCGGCTGCAGCCTCCGGCGTAACCTGCGGGCTGCAGAACGCGTAGAAGGTCAGCAAGCTGTCACCGCGCTGCCAGGGCTCATAGGTCGCTCTCAGGCCTTGTAGTAGCGGAGTGTCCTGCACCAACAGGCGCTGTAACGTGCTGGCGTGGCCTTCGGCAAGAATCTCGGGCAGTAGCCGCAATGCGTAGGCTTGTGCGTCAGAGCTGGCGGTACCTTGGCTCGGGAGGTTGAAGCTGAGGATCACGCCGGTGTACAGGCCTTTCAGGCGCATGGTCTGTGCACGTCGAGCCCGTCCAAGTGGTGTTGTGGGTGTTTGCCGTGTTGGCAGGCGATGGGCGGGGATCGCGGTAAAGTGCCGTGTCACCAGCGTTTGCAGCTGTGGCAGGGCAATATCGCCGGCCACGGCGAGCGTGGCGTTGTTGGGGTGGTACCAGGTCTGGTACCAGGTGCGTGCTGCCGCTGGGGTCAGGTGGCCTAGGTCAGTCTTGTGGCCGAGCACTGGTGTGCCATAGCCGCTGTTGTCATAGGCCAGCAAGTAATGATGTTCCTGTGCCATTGCCCAGGGGCTGTTGTCGATATCCTCGCGTCGTTCGGCAATGACCACCGCCAGTTCACGGGCAAAGGGCGCATCGCCGAGGGTAGCGCTGGCCATGACGTCGGCCATCGCCTCCAAGGCAATCTCCAGTCGGCTGCCAGGCAATGTCAGCGGAAAGACCGTGGCATCGGCGTAGGTAAAGGCATTCGGGTCACCGCCCAGGCGGCTCATGAGTGATGAATACTGGCCTGGAGCCAGTTTGCTGCTGCCTTCGAACAGCAGATGCTCCAGGGCATGGGACAGGCCGGTGTGGCCTTCAGGCTCGTAGCTGGAGCCTACGTGGTACCACAGCTGTACGCTGACCAGTGGCGCACGGTGGTCTTCACGCAGGTAGACCTGCAGGCCGTTGGCGAGGGTAAAGGCGTGTACCGAGCCTGCTGGCGCAGGCGGGGTGTGGGGGGCGGTCATGGTTGAAGTGCTCCTGCAGGAAACGAAGGAGCAGCTTCAGCCATGGGGCGGCGGGTTTGTGGTAACTAAATACGGCAACCCTGGGTTACCGGGTCAACCCCGTTGCCAAAGTGCGTAGTGCACCTGGCCGGTCTTCTTTTCGCGGTGCAGGCGCCAGTTGCCCGGCAACTGCAAGGTCGATGGCGCTGCCTCGCTTTCGGTGTAGATCCACGCCTGTTCGTGCAGCCACTGGTTCTGTTCCAGCAGGTTGCAGGTGTTGGCGAGCAGGTCCTGGTGGAACGGCGGGTCGAGGAACACTACATCGAACTGCTGCTTGGCCGGGCATTGCAGATAGCGCAGGGCGTCGGTCTGCAGGATTTGCCCACGCGGGCAGCGCAGGATCTCGAGGTTGTTCTTCAGGTTGGCGATGGCCGCCGGGTTGCTGTCCAGCGCCACGGCGTCCTCGGCCCCGCGGGACAGGGCTTCGAGCACCAAGGCGCCGCTGCCGGTGAAGGCGTCCAGCACGCGGGCACCCTCGATATAGGGTGCCAGCCAGTTGAACAGGGTTTCGCGCACGCGGTCGGGCGTTGGCCGCAGGCCTTCGCCTTCAGGCACCGCCAGGCGACGGCTGCGCCATTCGCCGGCGATGATGCGCAGGTGGCCCTGACCCTTGCTTTGGCCCGGTTGCGGGCGGGCGGGAGGGGTGGATCTTGGCATTAGTGCTCCGGTACCCCGAGCGGCTGCTCGGAGGGCTTGTCAGTGGGTGCTGGCAGCGGTTTTTGTGGCACTTTCGGGCCAACGGTGACCATCACCAGTTTATCCGCTGACAGGTGTTTGTTCATGGCTGCCTTGACCTGCTCGACGGTGAGCGCCTGGGACTGCTGCATGAAGTCCTCCAGCCAGGTCAGCGGCAGGTTGTAGAAGCCAATTGCGCCCAGTTGGCCGACGATGCTGGCATTGCTGGCATTGGACAGCGGGAAGCTGCCGGCCAGCTCGCGCTTGGCATCGTCCAGCTCCTGCTGGGTGGGGCCGGTCTTGAGGTAGTCGGCGAGAATGCCTTGCACCAGCTTGAGCGTGCCTTCGCTGAGCTCTGCACGGGTTTGCAGGTTGATCATGAACGGGCCGCGTACCTGCATCGGGCTGAACACCGAATACACGCCGTAGGTCAGGCCGCGCTTCTCCCGCACTTCGCTCATCAAACGGGTACCGAAGGCACCTCCACCGAGAATCTGGTTGCCCAGCGACAGCGCTGGCCAGTCCGGGTCCTGGCGGTCGATACCGAGTGCTGCCAGCATCAGGTGGGTCTGCGTGGTCGGAAAATCGATGTGGTTCAGGGTTGCATAGGTTTCAGCGGGTTGGGCCGGAGCTGCCAGTGCCGGGCCCTTGGGCAGGCCTGCGGACACCTGGGCGGCGATGCTTTCGGCTTCGGCGCGGCTGAGGTCGCCGACCAGGGCGATCACCGCGTTGCCGCCGGTGTAGGCCTTGGCATGGAAAGCGCGCAGCTGCGCCAGGCTGATCGCCTTGATGCTCTCGGCGGTGCCGTCGCTCGGGTGGGCGTAGGGGTGGTCACCGTAGAGATTGGCGAACAATGCCTTGCTGGCGATCTTGCCAGGGTTCTGCTTCTCGTATTCGAAGCCGGCCAGCATCTGGTTCTTGATGCGCTTGAGGGCGTCTTCGGGGAAGGTTGGCTTGCCGGCCACCTCGGCGAACAGCTTGAGCGCCGGTTCGCGCTTGTCCTTGGCGCTGAGGCTACGCAGCGAAGCCACGGCCATATCGCGGTAGGAGCCGTTGCCAAAGTCGGCGCCCAGGCCCTCGAAGCCTTCGGCGATGGCAGTCACGTCCTTGCCGGCCACGCCCTCGTTGAGCATGGCGTTGGTCAGGGCGGCCAGGCCTGGTGTGCCGCCATCCTGGCTGCTGCCGGCGGCGAAGGTGACACGCAGGTCGAACATCGGCAGTTCGCGGGCTTCGACGAACAGTACCCGGGCGCCTTCGGCGGTGCTCCAGTGCTGGATGTTCAATTGGCGCCGGCTGGGCGCCTTGCCATCCAGCTCGGCCAGCGACTGCAAGGTGTTGGCCGGGCGAGCCGCGTTGCTGTCGGCCTTGGCGGCGTTGTCGGCCATTGCCGGGGCGGCCAGCACCGCCGCCAGCGTCAGGGCGCGGATGCCCGTGGCCAGCAGGGTTGGGTGTGGTGCGCGGCGATCACTCATGGGCGGACTCCTCGGGCAGTACATGGGCAACGCTCAGGCGTTCGCGGGTGAAGTAGGTGCGCGCGGCGTTCTGGATGTCCCGCGGGGTAACGCGCTTGAGTTCGTCCAGCTCGCTGTCGATCAGCTTCCAGGACAGGCCGACGGTTTCCAGTTGGCCGATGGTGGTGGCCTGGCTGCTGATGGAGTCGCGGTCGTAGACCAGGCCGGCAATGACCTGGGCGCGTACGCGTTCCAGCTCTTCGGCGCTGGGTGGGTTGGTCTTGAGCTCATCCAGCAGCTGCCAGATGCCTTTCTCGACATCGGTGAGGGTTTTCTGCTTTTGCACGTTCGGCGTGGCCGAGATCAGGAACAGGCTGTCGCCACGGGTAAAGGCGTTGTAGCTGGACGAAGCACCGGCCACCAGCTCCTGGCCACGCTCCAGGCGTGCCGGCATGCGGGCACTGTAGCCGCCGTCGAGCAGCGCCGAGATCAGGCGCAGGGCATGCACCGTACGCGGGTCCTTGGCAGTGGGCAGGCCAGGTACGTTGAAACCGTAGATCAGGCTCGGCAACTGGGTGCGCACATGCAGGGTCAGCTGGCGCTGGCCTGGTTCGGCCAGTTCGAGCGGCAACTTGGCCGGCGGCACGGCACGCTTGGGGATGCTGCCGAAGTACTTCTGCGCCAGGCCCTTGACCTCATCGGCGGTGACATCGCCGACCACCACAAGGGTGGCGTTATTGGGGGCGTACCAGGCTTCGTACCAGCGGCGCAGTTCCTCGACCTTCATGCGCTCCAGGTCGGCCATCCAGCCGATGGTCGGGGTGTGGTAGCCGCTGGCCGGGTAGGCCATGGCGCGGAACAGCTCGAACGCCTTGGCGTTGGGCTGGTCGTCGGTGCGCAGGCGGCGTTCTTCCTTGATTACCTCGATTTCGCGGCTGAACTCGTCGGCGGGCAGGCGCAGGCTGGCCAGGCGGTCGGCCTCCAGCTCCAGGGCCACCGGCAGGCGGTCGCGGGCCAGTACCTGGTAATAGGCGGTGTAGTCATCACTGGTGAAGGCGTTTTCTTCGGCGCCAATGTCGCGCAGGATGCGCGAGGCCTCGCCGGGGCCGACCTTGGCGCTGCCCTTGAACATCATGTGTTCCAGCGCGTGGGACAGGCCGGTCTGGCCCGGGGTTTCGTAGCTGGAGCCAACCTTGTACCAGATCTGCGAGACCACCACCGGGGCGCGATGGTCCTCGCGCACGACTACTTTCAGGCCGTTGTCGAGGATGAATTCGTGGGTGGGTTGCACATCGGCGGCGAAGGCCGTGAGCGGCAGGCAGAGTGTGCCGAGCAACAGGCCAGCGGCGCGGCGGGCTAGAGCATTCATACGGTGTTTAACCTGTTCGACGGCCCGCTGGGTTTAGCGTCGGCGGGCCAGGAGGTGCTAGGATACTGATCCGGTTGCCTGGCGACCATGCCTGTCGCCGTTCTGGCCCGCAGGACACTAAGACAAAACGTTGCGCATGAACCAGCCGGCTTCAAGATAGTCTGTTCTGCGTAGAGAGAATTCCCGATGCGCCATAGCTGGCCCATCGCTACCCTGAGATAGCCGTCTTCCATGTTTGGTTCCAACGACGACAAAAAAGCGCCGGCCGAGGCTGGTGAGAAGAAAGGCCTGTTCAGCTGGTTTCGCAAGAAACCGCAGCAACCTGTGGGAGCGGGCGTGCCCGCGAATGAAGCCCCCGCCGTCGAGCAGCCTGCAGCCGCTCCGGTCGAGGGATCTACCGCCGAAATGGTACAGGCCCCCGAGCCCGTTCAGGCCCCTGCGGCCCCACAGCTGACTGAACCGCAGCAGGTCCCCGCACCTGTCCAGTCGCCGGTAGTCGAGGCCCCCGTCCCCGAACCGGTTGCTTCCCAGCCGTTGCAGGCCCCCGAGCCCGAGCCGGTCGCGTCCCGGCCGCTGGTGGCACCTGCACCGCAGCCGGTCGCGTCCATGCCCTTGCAGGCGGCCCCGGTCGAGCCTGACCCTGTCGAGGCGGCCCCGCTCGTCGAACTGGCCGCGCCGGTCAGCAACCTGGTGCTGCCGGTTGCCGAAGAGCCCGTGGCCCTGGTGCCGGACCTGGAGCCGAAAGCGCCGCCCGCCATCCCGGAGCGTCCTGCACCAGCGCCTGCTGTCCCTGTGGCTGCTGCCCCGGTCGCCGCGCAGGCCGAGCAGGCCAAGCTCGGCTTCTTCGCCCGCCTCAAGCAGGGCCTGTCGAAGACCAGCGCCAGCATCGGCGAGGGCATGGCCAGCCTGTTCCTGGGCAAGAAAGTCATCGATGACGACCTGCTCGACGAAATCGAAACCCGCTTGCTGACCGCCGACGTTGGCGTGGAAGCTACTTCGACCATCGTCCAGAACCTGACCCAGAAGGTTGCCCGCAAGCAGCTGGCCGACGCCGATGCCCTGTACAAGTCGCTGCAGGAAGAGCTGGCTGCGCTGCTGCGCCCGGTCGAGCAGCCGCTGGTGGTACAGGCGCAGAACAAGCCCTATGTGATCCTGGTGGTCGGTGTGAACGGCGCCGGCAAGACCACCACCATCGGTAAACTGGCCAAGAAGCTGCAGCTCGAAGGCAAGAAAGTGATGCTGGCTGCCGGTGACACCTTCCGTGCCGCTGCGGTCGAGCAGCTGCAGGTGTGGGGCGAGCGCAACCAGATCCCGGTGATCGCCCAGCACACTGGCGCCGACTCCGCTTCGGTGATCTTCGATGCCGTCCAGGCCGCCAAGGCCCGTGGCGTCGATGTGCTGATCGCCGACACCGCTGGCCGCCTGCACACCAAAGACAACCTGATGGAAGAGCTGAAGAAGGTCCGCCGGGTCATCGGCAAGCTCGACGCCGAGGCGCCGCATGAGGTGCTGCTGGTGCTCGATGCCGGCACCGGCCAGAACGCCATCAGCCAGGCCAAGTACTTCAACCAGAGCGTCGAGCTGACCGGCCTGGCCCTGACCAAGCTGGACGGCACTGCCAAGGGCGGTGTGATCTTCGCCCTGGCCAAGCAGTTCAAGCTGCCGATCCGCTTCATCGGTGTTGGTGAAGGCATCGACGACCTGCGTACCTTCGAAGCCGAGCCGTTCGTCAAGGCTCTGTTCGCCGAGCGAGACTGATCATGATCCGATTCGAACAGGTTGCCAAGCGCTACCCAAATGGTCATGTGGGTTTGCATGAGCTGAGTTTCCGGGCGCGCCGGGGCGAATTCCTGTTCGTCACCGGCCACTCGGGCGCGGGCAAGAGCACCTTGCTGCGCCTGCTGCTGGCCATGGAACGCCCGACCAGCGGCAAGCTGATGCTGGCCGGGCAGGACCTGGGCCAGATCAGCAATTCGCAGATCCCATTCCTGCGCCGGCAGATCGGCGTGGTGTTCCAGAACCACCAGCTGTTGTTCGACCGCACGGTGTTCAACAACATCGCCTTGCCGCTGCAGATTCTCGGCCTGTCCAAGGCCGAGGTCGCCAAGCGCGTGGACTCGGCGCTGGAGCGTGTGTCGCTGGCCGACAAGGGCGAGCTGTTCCCGGCCGACCTGTCCACCGGGCAACAGCAACGGGTGGGTATTGCCCGCGCCATCGTTCACCAGCCAGCCCTGCTGCTGGCCGACGAGCCCACCGGTAACCTCGACCCACGCCTGGCCGCGGAGATCATGGGCGTGTTCGAGGACATCAACCGCCTGGGTACCACAGTATTGATCGCCAGCCACGACCTGGCACTGATTGCGCGCATGCGCCACCGCATGCTGACCTTGCAGCGCGGCCGCTTGATCGGCGATGGGGAGGCCGGGCAATGAGCACTACACGTACGCCGAAGGTTTCCGAGCGGGTTGCGCCGAAACCGGCCGACCCGCAACCGGCGAAGAAAAAGCGCGACGACGATGATGGCCCGGATTTCCGCACGCTGCTGCATGCCTGGCTGGAAAGCCACCGTGCCAGCATGGCCGACAGCCTGCGTCGCCTGGGCAAGCAGCCGATCGGCAGCTTTTTCACCTGCCTGGTGATGGCGGTGGCGCTGAGCATGCCCATGGGCCTGTCGTTGCTGTTGAAGAACGTCGAGAAGCTTGGCGGCTCATGGCAGCGCGCCGCGCAAATTTCGCTGTACCTCAAGCTTGATGCCGGCAGCCGCGAAGGCGAGGCATTGCGCGACGAGATCAAGGGCATGCCCGGAGTGGCCGACGCGCAGTATGTCAGCCGCGAGCAGGCGCTGGAGGAGTTCCAGCAGCAGTCCGGCCTGGGCGAAGCCCTGCGTGAGCTGCCCGACAACCCGTTGCCTGGCGTGGTGGTGGTAACCCCGACCGAGGTCGACAAACCGGCCCTGGAAGCCTTGCGTCAGCGCCTGTCGGAGCTGCCACGGGTGGAAGTGGCGCAGCTCGATCTGGTGTGGGTCGAGCGCTTGGCTGCCATCCTCAAGCTGGGTGACCGCTTCGTCTTCGGCCTGGCCGTGATGCTGATTTCTGCCCTGCTGTTAGTAATCGGTAACACAATTCGTCTACACATTGAAAACCGCCGCACCGAGATCGAAGTGATCAAGCTGGTCGGCGGCACAGACGCCTACGTGCGTCGGCCTTTCCTGTACATGGGCGCCCTGTATGGCCTGGGTGCAGGCGTGATCGCATGGGGCATCCTGGCCTTTGGCCTGAACTGGCTGAACGAGGCGGTGGTAGGGCTTTCCGGGCTGTACGGCAGCGACTTCGCCCTGGGCGGTGTGCCGGCGTCCGATGGTCTGTCCCTCTTGATCGGAGCGGTGCTGTTGGGGTATATCGGTGCATGGATCGCAGTGGCCCGCCACCTGAACGAGCTGGCGCCGCGATAGTTTTTACCTGCCAGCATTGACAAATTCTTCACTATGGAACTTGTACCGTCGTTCCAGGTCAATGTTGGCAGCGCCCACAAGGCGCGAGTTTTGTAAGTCGGAGGTTCTTGAATGACCACATCGTTGCAACCTGCCTATGCCCTGGTGCCCGGTGCAAACCTGGAAGCCTACGTGCACACGGTCAACAGCATCCCGCTGCTGACTGTCGAGCAGGAGCGTGATCTGGGCGAGCGTCTCTATTATGAGCAGGATGTCGAGGCCGCTCGTCAAATGGTGATGGCCCACCTGCGTTTCGTCGTACATATCGCCCGTAGCTATGCCGGCTACGGGCTGGCCCAGGCTGACCTGATCCAGGAAGGCAACGTCGGCCTGATGAAAGCCGTCAAGCGCTTCAACCCGGAAATGGGCGTGCGCCTGGTGTCGTTCGCCGTGCACTGGATCAAGGCAGAGATCCACGAGTTCATCCTGCGCAACTGGCGCATCGTCAAGGTGGCTACCACCAAGGCCCAGCGCAAGCTGTTCTTCAACCTGCGCAGCCAGAAGAAGCGTCTGGCCTGGCTGAACAACGACGAAGTGCACCGCGTGGCGGAAAGCCTGGGCGTGGAGCCGCGTGAAGTTCGCGAGATGGAAAGCCGCCTCAGCGGCCAGGACATGGCCTTCGATCCGGCAGCGGAAGCTGACGACGACAGCGCTTTCCAGTCGCCTGCGCATTACCTGGAAGACCACCGTTACGACCCGGCGGTGCAGCTGGAGGATGCCGACTGGAGCGATAACTCCACCAGCAACCTGCACGAAGCGCTGCAAGGCCTGGACGAACGTAGCCGCGACATTCTCTACCAGCGCTGGTTGGCGGAAGAGAAGGCCACGTTGCATGAGCTGGCGGACAAGTACAGCGTTTCGGCTGAGCGGATTCGCCAGCTGGAGAAAAATGCGATGAACAAGGTCAAGGCGCTGATCGCGGTCTGATCGAGCCCTGCCTGCAAAGAAAAGCCGCTGGCCCGGATAGGGCGAGCGGCTTTTTTATTGGTGTTGGCTTTGCCGGCCTCTTCGCGGGCGCGCCCGCTCCCACAGGTACTGCACAGGCCTCAGGGGTAATGCTGATCCTGTGGGAGCGGGCGTGCCCGCGAAGAGGCCCTCAAAGCTTGCGTGAAGTGTCGAGCTGCATCAGGTAGCTGGGCCCACCCAATTGGCTCATCTGCCGGCGAATCCAGCCGGCCCGGCTGGCCACATAGGCACTCGGCCGACTGGCACTCCACTTGATCGGGCTCGGCAGCACCGCCGCCAGCTGCGCCGCCTGCTGGCGGCTAAGCCGGCTGGCATCGACGCCGAAGTGATAGCGCGCTGCAGCCTGGGCGCCAAACACACCTTTGCCCCATTCGGCACTGTTCAGGTAGACCTCGAGAATCCGCTCCTTCGACCAGAACAGCTCGATCAACGCGGTGAACCAGGCCTCCAGCCCTTTGCGGAACCAGCTGCGCCCGGACCACAGGAACAGGTTCTTGGCCACCTGCTGGGTCAGGGTGCTTGCACCGCGAATGCTGCCGCCGCGCTCGTTATAGGCCAGCGCCGCCTGGATGGCCGGGATGTCGAAGCCCCAGTGGTTGGCGAACTTCTGGTCCTCGCCAGCGATGACCGCGACCTTGAGATCGTCGGAGATGTTTTCCCACGGCTCCCAGTCGCGCTGCAGGTCGATCGGCTCGCCATTCACCCAGGACTGCACCTTGCGCTCGACCATCAGCGCGGTACCGGGTGGTGGCACCCAGCGGAACACCAGCACCAGCACGATGCTGCCGGCAGCGAACCAGAGCAGGGCGCGGGAGAGGCGGCGGAGAAGGGTTGGCAGCATGACGATGGCTTGGCCGTGCGGGTGGAAGGGGCCATTATACAGACCCGATCCAAGGAGTCGTCCCATGCTTCGCAGCTTCCTGATGCTTGCCGCCTTTTTCGGCTTCACCGGTGTCGCCCTGGGTGCTTTCGCCGCCCACGGCCTGAAAAGCCGACTGACGGCCGACTACCTGGCAATCTTCCAGACCGGTGTGACCTACCAGTTGGTGCATGCCCTGGCGATCTTTGCCGTCGCCGTGCTCTCGGTGCACCTGCCGGGGCGCCTGGTCGGCTGGGCTGGCGGCCTGTTTGCCCTGGGGATAGTGCTGTTCTCCGGTAGCCTGTACCTGCTGACCCTCAGTGGCTTGGGCAAGCTTGGCATCATCACCCCGATTGGTGGCCTGTGCTTCCTCACCGGCTGGTTGTGCCTGGGCCTTGCAGCCTGGCGGCTCGGTTGACCGTGTGGTCCACAATCGCGACTAATGGCGTGCACCGCCCTTGGGTTGCAGGGCGGTTCAGCGCTAGAATGCGGGCCCCCAAAGAACAATGGTGGCCGTGCGCATGCGCATTCAACTGAACGGTGAACCTTACGAATTGCCCGCTGGCGAAAGCGTCGCGGCCCTGCTGGCCCGCCTGGAGCTGACCGGGCGCCGCGTCGCGGTGGAACTGAACCTGGATATCGTGCCGCGTAGCCAGCACGACAGCACGCTGTTGAACGACGGTGACCAGGTCGAAGTGGTCCACGCCATCGGTGGCGGCTGATTCCGGCCGGCGATTCACCTGCAAGCCCAGCAACCTATTCCCGAGGAACAACGATGAGCAACGTTCGTAGCGACAAGCCCTTCACCCTGGCCGGGCGTACTTTCCAGTCGCGCCTGCTGGTCGGTACCGGCAAGTACCGTGACATGGAAGAAACCCGCCTGGCCATCGAGGCTTCGGGTGCCGAGATCGTCACCGTTGCCGTGCGCCGCACCAACATCGGCCAGAACCCGGGCGAGCCGAACCTGCTCGACGTGCTGCCACCGGACCGCTACACCATCCTGCCGAACACCGCTGGCTGCTACGACGCGGTCGAAGCCGTGCGCACCTGCCGCCTGGCCCGCGAGCTGCTGGATGGCCACAACCTGATCAAGCTGGAAGTGCTGGCGGACCAGAAAACCCTGTTCCCCAACGTGATCGAAACCCTCAAGGCCGCCGAGGTGCTGGTCAAGGACGGTTTCGATGTGATGGTCTACACCAGCGATGATCCGATCATCGCCCGCCAGCTGGCCGAAGCCGGCTGCATCGCGGTCATGCCGTTGGCTGGCCTGATTGGTACCGGCCTGGGTATCTGCAACCCCTACAACCTGCAGATCATCCTGGAAGAGTCCAAGGTACCGGTGCTGGTCGATGCCGGTGTGGGTACCGCGTCCGACGCCACCATCGCCATGGAAATGGGCTGCGAAGCGGTGCTGATGAACTCGGCCATCGCCCATGCCCAGCAGCCGGTGCTGATGGCCGAGGCCATGAAGCACGCCATCGTCGCCGGTCGCATGGCCTACCTGGCCGGCCGTATGCCGAAGAAACTCTATGCCAGCGCCTCTTCGCCGCTGGATGGTCTGATCAAGTAAGAGCCCCTGATGACTGAATCGCACGATACGCCGATCACCCCCGACGGCGAAGCCCGCCCGCACCGCCGCATCAAGAGTTTCGTGATGCGCGCCGGGCGCATGACCGAAGGCCAGCAACGTGGCCTGGAGCAGGGCGGCCCGCTGTACATCCTGCCGCTGGCCGACAGCCCGGTGGACTACGACCAGGTGTTCGGCCGTTCGGCGCCGCGCACCCTGGAGATCGGCTTCGGCATGGGCCATTCCCTGCTGGAAATGGCTGCTGCCGCGCCTGAGCAGGACTTCATCGGTGTGGAAGTACACCGCCCGGGTGTTGGCGCGCTGCTCAACGGTGTGCTGACCCAAGGCCTGAAGAACCTGCGGGTATATGACTGCGATGCCATCGAAGTGCTGAACCGCTGCGTGGCGGACAACAGCCTCGACCGCCTGATGCTGTTCTTCCCTGACCCATGGCACAAGGCGCGTCACCACAAGCGCCGCATCGTCCAGCTGGAGTTCGCCGAGCTGGTACGGCGCAAGCTCAAGCCCGGTGGTGTGTTCCACATGGCTACCGACTGGGAGCCGTATGCCGAGTACATGCTGGAAGTGATGAGCGCTGCCCCGGGCTATCGCAACCGTGCGGCCGACGGTACCTACGTGCCGCGCCCGGAAGAGCGCCCGATCACCAAGTTCGAGCGCCGCGGCGAGCGGCTGGGGCATGGGGTTTGGGATTTGAAGTTCGAGAAGGTGGATTGATCGGCTGATACGGCCTTTCGGTGCACTGGTGCCTGCAGGAATGCAGGCGAAAAAAAACCGCCTTGAGAAGGGCGGTTTTTTTATGTGAGCGACAGGACTGAGTATCCTTCGCTCTGAGGTTTCACAGAAAACCCTCACACAGTTGGCTGATCATAGGCAGCGTGGCGTGGGAACGTCAATGCTCAGAAATATCCGGCATCACGTGTGTCGGAGCGGTTAACAGTCTTGGGTAAGCATCCCAAGTATCATCGCGCTGCTCCTGTGTGGATGAAATCAGTGATGGGCCGGGTAGGAGAAGAATTCTGCTTTCCGGCCCCTTCGACACGGCCTGAGAACCGTGCCGGTGAACCTCTTCGAAGGGCCATTGACCTGGCCACTTCACAGAAGACTCTCACACAGTTTTCGAAGGCATCGAAGTGCCGGTTAGATGCTGGAAGATTGGCCCGTCAATACGGAGGCCAAGGCATATGAAGCATTTGCTTGATGCGCTGAGCCGCGTTTGGAAGCTGGTCCGGATCTTGACTGTGCTCAAGACCGTTCGGGATTTCATGCGCGATCACTTCGATGATGCCCAGTAAGGGCTAGTCAAGTGGTAGGGCTGCCCTGGTTTTCCGGGGCAGCTTTTAGAACCCATCTCTGTACTCGGATTACGCGCTCCTACAAGGGTTCAGTGCCAGGCCGTGGCTCAGCCCCGGCGATCCGCCACTACCCCGATCAGCACCAATACCACCAGCAAAACCGGCGCCAGCGCGTAGTTGTTGAACTGGCTCAGCCCCTTCACCACCCACGGCGTGGCGTAGATCAGTGCCGCACCGCTGCCGATCATCACCAGCAAGGCCATGAACGGTACGCGCAGGGCGCCCGCCAGGCCGCCCAGGCGCTGTTCCACCCAGCCCTTGATATCGGTGCCGAACAGCACCAGCAGGCAGCCTACCAAGGCCAGTGAAATCTCCGACAGGTTGCTGCGGCTCCAGCGAGAAACCGTCGCGAGCAGATCAAGTACCAGATCCATGGGTCATCCTTAGGTCAAGAAATACTGCAGCAGGTCATTGAGGAACAACTGGCCCCTTGGCGTGGCCACCAGTCGATCCGGTTGGACCTGCAAAAGGCCTTTTTGTTCGGCGGCGCGGCGGGCTTCGGCCAGTTGCGCGAGTGGCAAACCGGTGCGCTGGGTGAACAGTTCGGCTTCCACGCCATCGGTCAGGCGCAGGGCGTTCATCAGGAACTCGAACGGCAGTTCGTCGACCGGCAGCCGCTTCTCGCCGGCCTTGAACGGCTTGGCCAGGTTCAGGTAGTCCTTGGGCAGGCGGGTTTTCCAGGTGCGCAGGATGCGCCCGTCGGCGAAGGTCAGCTTGCCGTGGGCACCAGCACCGATGCCGATGAAGTCGCCAAAGCGCCAATAGTTGAGGTTGTGCCGTGCGGCGCGGCCCGCCTGGGCGTAGGCCGAGACTTCGTACTGGCGGAAGCCGTGCTCGGCCATCAGCGCCTGGCCGGCTTCCTGGATATCCCAGAGGATGTCGTCCTCGGGCAGCTCGGGTGGCTGGTTCCAGAACACCGTGTTCGGCTCCACGGTCAGCTGGTACCACGACAGGTGCGTCGGCCCCAGGTCGATGGCCTGGCGCAGGTCGCCCAGCGCGTCGTCCAGCGACTGGTCGGGCAGGCCGTGCATCAGGTCCATGTTGAAGTTGTCGAAGCCGGCGGCGCGCGCCATGCCGGCGGCACGAACCGCTTCATCGCCGTTGTGGATGCGCCCGAGCGCCTGCAGTTTGGCTGGCTGGAAGCTCTGCACGCCGATGGACAGGCGGTTGATGCCGGTTTGCCGGTAGGCCTTGAACTTGTCCTGCTCGAACGTACCCGGGTTGGCCTCCAGGGTGATTTCGATGTCCGGCGCAAACGGGATACGTTGCTCCACGCCACGCAGCAGCCGGCCAAGGGCGTCGGCACTGAACAGGCTGGGGGTACCGCCACCGAAGAAGATCGAGCTGATCGGCCGGCCTTGCACGGCGGCCAGTTCCTGGTCGAGGTCGGTCAGCAGGGCGGCGACGTAGGCGTCTTCCGGCAGTTCAGGCCCGGCAGCGTGGGAGTTGAAGTCGCAGTAAGGGCATTTGCGTACGCACCACGGAATGTGGATGTACAGCGCCAGCGGCGGCAGGCTGGTGAAGCCTGCTGCGCCGGGGGTGGACAGCGTTTCGATCATGCCAGGCCCAGACGTTGGCGCAGCAGGGCCATGGCGCGGGCGCGGTGGCTGAGCTGGTTCTTGTCCACAGGGGCCAGGTCGGCGCTGGAGCAGCCGCGCTCCGGAACCCAGAACAGCGGGTCGTAGCCAAAGCCGTGCTCGCCACTGGCCTCGAACATGATGCGCCCGTGCCACAGGCCTTCGCACAGGATCGGCAGCGGGTCGTCGGCATGCCGCACCAGCGCCAGGACGCAGACGAACTGCGCACCGCGCTCGGCTTCAGGCACGTCTTTCAGCGCTTCGAGCAGCTTGGCGTTGTTCGCCGCATCACCCTTGCCGTCGGCATAGCGCGCCGAGTAGATGCCCGGCGCGCCGCCGAGGAAGTCCACCGCCAGGCCCGAATCGTCGGCCAGGGCCGGCAGGCCGGAAATGCGAGCGGCGTTGCGTGCCTTGAGGATGGCGTTCTCGACGAACGACAGGCCGGTTTCTTCCGGCTCGACCTGGCTGAACTCGCCGATCGAGCGCAGCTGCACGGAGGCGCCGAGCATGGCCTGGAGTTCCTTGAGTTTGCCGGCGTTGTGGCTGGCCAATACGAGTTGCTGGAAATTCATCATTCGCCTGGGAACACTTCCTGGTTGAAGCTGAGGGAGTTGCTGATGCCGCCGGTTTCGATGTTCAGGTCGAAGGTGACGGTTTCTGGCTGGTCGATCTTGAACTGGGCGATGTAGTACACGGCGCCCTGTTCGGTGATCTGCTTGAATGACAGCGGGCTGCTACGCCCGGTCAGGTCCTTGACCGTGCCGCTGACCACCGCCGTGGCGGGCTTGTTGGCCTTGCGCACGGTGATGTTGAGCACGCCCTGGTTCTTGCTGCGGACCAGGCCGGTGGCCGCGGCCACCTCCGGTGTCAGCATGCTCGAGGTGAACGCACTGTAGTGCACCGTCACGTCGCCAAACACTTCCTTGCGCTCGGGGCGGGCGGCATCGGCAGCCAGTACCGGCAGGGCCAGGCACAGGCTGATCAGGAACAGGGTTAGGCGACGCATGGGGTGACTCCTCCGGTGGGCGTCAGACCGCGAGCTGATGCTCTTGCAGGCCCGGGCTGCTGACGCGATAGATGCCGATCTCACCTAGAAGATTAGGCCAAAGCCGGCCACCCCACCCATTACGGTGCAAGTGATCGACGGCCAGGCGGTCGAGCACCTTGGCCCGGCGTTCGTGCACCAGCTCTTCGAAGTCGGCGAAGGTGCAGAAGTGGATGTTCGGCGTGTTGTACCAGGTGTACGGCATGAAGTCCGATACCGGCATGCGGCCTTTGGTCGCCAGGTACCAGCGGCAACGCCAGTGGCCGAAGTTGGGGAAGGTGATGATGCACTGGCGGCCCACGCGCAGCATCTCGTCAAGGATGCGGTCGGGGTACTCCACGGCCTGCAGGGCCTGGGTCATGATCACCACGTCGAAACTGTTGCTGGCGAAGTTGCCCAGGCCCTTGTCCAGGTCCTGCTCGATCACGTTGACGCCCTTGGCCACGCAGGCGGCGATGTTGTCGGCGTCGATTTCCAGGCCATAGCCGGTGACCTGCTTGCGGTCGCGCAGCGAGGCCAGCAGTTCGCCGCTACCGCAGCCCAGGTCGAGTACCCGGCTGCCGGCGGGGATCCAGTCGTGGATGATTTCCAGATCGGCTCTCATGCTGTCCTCAGATGGCAATGCGGTTCATGTAGTTCGAGAAACCCTGCATGTAGCGAGGTGTGGGAATCAGGAAGGCATCGTGCCCGTAAGGCGAGTCGATCTCCAGGTAACAGACGTTCTTGCGCGCGGCCATCAGGGCGTCGACGATCTCTCGCGAACGGGCCGGGGAGAAGCGCCAGTCGGTAGTGAACGACATGATGCAGTAATCCGCCTTGACGTGGGCCAGGGTGGCCGCCAGGTCGCCGCCATGGGCGGCGGCCGGGTCGAAGTAGTCCAGCGCCTTGGTCATCAGCAGGTAGGTGTTGGCGTCGAAACGGCCGGAGAACTCCTCGCCCTGATAGCGCAGGTAGCTCTCGACCTGGAATTCGACGCTGTGGAAGTCGTAGTTGAGCTTGTCGCTCTTCAGCTCACGGCCGAATTTTTCACCCATCGAGTCGTCCGACAGGTAGGTGATATGGCCGACCATGCGCGCCAGCATCAGGCCGCGCTTGGGGATTACGCCCTGGTCCTGGAACGAACCGCCGTGGAATTCGGGGTCGGTGAGGATGGCCTGGCGTGCCACTTCGTTGAAGGCGATGTTCTGTGCCGACAGCTTGGGCGCCGAGGCGATGTCGACGCAATGGCGCACGCGTTCGGGGTAGCTGATGGTCCACTGCAGCGCCTGCATGCCACCCAGGCTGCCACCGACCACTGCGGCCCATTGATGGATGCCCAGGCGCTCGGCCAGGCGCACCTGGCTGTGTACCCAGTCTTCCACGGTCAGCACCGGGAAGTCGGCGCCATAGGCTTTGCCGGTGGCCGGGTTGATGCTGCTGGGGCCGGTACTGCCGTTGCAGCCGCCCAGGTTGTTCAGGCTGACCACGAAGAAACGGTTGGTGTCGATCGGCTTGCCGGGGCCGATGCAGCTGTCCCACCAGCCCGGCTTGCGGTCGGTGGCGGCATGGTAGCCAGCGGCATGGTGGTGGCCGGACAGGGCATGGCAGATCAGCACGGCGTTGCTCGCGCTGGCGTTCAGGGTGCCATAGGTCTCGTAGACCAGTTCATAACTGGCCAGGGAGCGGCCACAGGCCAGGGCCAGCGGTTCATCGAACCGGGCGGTTTGCGGTACTACCAGACCGACGGAATCTTCGGGAAAGACTGTGGACATCGACCCTGCTCACGCTTGACGGAGGCGTAAGTCTAAAGAGCGCTACCCCCAGCGGCAAGCAAAGGCTTGCCGCTGGAAGCAACCAAGGTCAGGTGAGGCTCAGATCATCCGCCACAGCTCTTGTGGCATGCCGGCATAGGCGGCCAGCGGCGGCATGACGAACGACTGGATTACCTGGATCGCAAGGAAGGCGAAGATCGGCGAGATATCCATGCCGCCAAGGTTGGGCACGATGCGGCGGAACGGTGCCAGCACCGGCTCGCTGATCTGGTAGGCCAGTTCAGCTGCGGGGTTGTGGCTGTTGGGGGCCACCCAGGACACGATCACCATGACGATCATCGCCACCCAGAAAATCTTCAGGAACAGCGAGGTGATACCGATGATTGCCCACATCAGCAGGTGCAGGATGTCACCGAAGGTGCCGTAGGTGACCATCAGCACGAAGGCCATCAGCAGCGCCTGGATGAGCACCGACAGCAGCAGCGACGAGGTGTCCAGCCCGCCGACGCTGGGGATGACCCGGCGAATTGGCTTGAGCAGCGGCTGTGTGGCACGCACGGCGAACTGGCACAGCGGGTTGTAGAAGTTGGCCTTGACCAGCTGCAGGACGAAGCGCAGCAGGACGATCACCAGGTACAGGCTGACCAGGGTTTGCACCACGAAGATCGCGGCGCCGGACAGTGCATTCATCTATGGCTCCTTATTTGCCCAATTGTTCGGCCAGCTCTGCGGAGCGTGTGGCCGCGGCCTGCAGCGCCTGTTCGACGATGGCTTCGAAGCCGCTGGCCTGGAACGACTTGATCGCAGCTTCCGTGGTGCCGGCAGGCGAGGTGACCCGGCGGCGCAGTTCGGCGGCATCGACATCGCTGGCAACTGCCATGCGCGCGGCGCCCAGGGCTGTCTGCAGGGTCAGCTGGGAGGCGGTTTCACGTGGCAGGCCAAGCTTTTCACCCGCCGCGGTCATGGCCTCGATCAGCAGGAAGAAGTACGCCGGGCCGCTGCCGGAGACGGCGGTCACGGCGTCCAGTTGCTGCTCCTGTTCCAGCCACAGGGCGGTGCCCACGGCCGACAGCAGTTGCTCGGCCTGCTCGCGCTGTACGCCGGACACTTCGGCGCTGGCGTACAGACCGCTTACGCCCTGGCGCAGCAGTGCCGGGGTGTTGGGCATGCAGCGCACCACCGGGCGAGCGCCGACCCAGCTCTGCAGGCTGGCGCAGGTGATGCCGGCGGCAATGGAAACGATCAGCTGGCCATCCTGCAGGTTCGGTTGCAGGGCCTGGCACACGGCTTTCATGACCTGCGGCTTGACCGCCAGCACGATGACGTCGGCGCCATCGATGGCCTGGGCATTGTTCTCGAAGGTTTCGATACCGTGCTCGGCCTGGATGCGGCTGCGGGTCTCTGCGCCCGGGTCGCTGGCGCGGATCTGCGAGGCGTCCAGGCCCTGGGCACGCAAACCACCGATCAGGCTGGCGGCCATGTTGCCGGCGCCGATAAAGGCAATACGAGTCTTGCTCATGTCAGATCCTTGTGGGGAAGAGTGAGTAAAGCATGGAATCAGGGCTGCCCGTAGTCGCGGGCACCGAACAGGGCGGTACCGATACGCACCCAGGTCGCACCCTGTGCAATGGCCGCTTCCAGGTCGTGGCTCATGCCCATGGACAGGGTGTCCAGGCCAAGGCCCAGGCCTTCCTGCAGCTGGCGCAGGGTGGCGAAGGCGGCTTCCTGGGCGGCGCGGTCATCGGTGGGTTCGGGGATGGCCATCAGCCCGCGCAGGCACAGGTTGGGCAGCGCGGCTACCGCCTTGGCCAGGGCCGGCAGGTCGGCAGGGGCGCAGCCAGACTTGCTGTCTTCGCCGCTGACGTTCACCTGCAGGCAGATGTTCAGTGGCGCCAGCCCGGCCGGGCGCTGCTCCGACAGGCGTTGGGCGATTTTCAGGCGGTCCACGGAATGTACCCAGTCGAAATGCTCGGCGATGGCCTTGGTCTTGTTCGACTGAATGGGGCCGATGAAGTGCCAGATCAAGGGCAGGTCGCTGAGCTCCTGCTGCTTTGTCAGCGCTTCTTGTAGGTAATTTTCCCCGACATCGCACACGCCGGCGGCGTGGATCTCGCGGATGGCGCTGGCTGGCTTGGTCTTGCTCACGGCCAGCAACTGGACGCTGGCCGGATTGCGCCCGGCAGCCTGGGCAGCGCTGGCGATACGGGCGGAAATAGCGGAAAGGTTGTCTGCTAGGGTGGACATGGACTGATGCCGGCGGCTGTAGGGTTTGCGGCATTCTACCTACTTGAAGGCCTTTGGGGAGTCTCATGGATGTGACCGACCTGTTGGCCCGGGCCGTGGATGCGGGGGCTTGCGACCTGCACCTGGCAGCGGGGCAGATACCGATGTTGCGCCTGGATGGCGAGCTGCAGCGCATGGCACTGCCGACCTTGGGCTCGGCCACCTTGATCGAGGGGCTGGCACCCATGTTGGGTGAAGACCAGCGCCGGCAGTGGGCCCAGGGTGATGAGTTGGACCTGGCGCTGGAACTGCCTGCGCTCGGGCGCTTTCGGCTGAACCTGTTTCGTCAGTTGAATGGCCCTGCGGCCACCTTTCGCCTGATCCCGGGGCGCATCGCCACGCTCGATGAACTCGACCTGAGTGATGTGTTTCAAGCTGTTGCGCAGTGCAGCGATGGCTTGATCCTGGTGGGTGGGCCGACCGGCAGCGGCAAGTCCAGCACCCTGGCGACGCTGCTCGACCAGCTGAACCGCGATCGGGCTCTGCATATCATCACCCTCGAAGACCCTGTCGAAGTTATCCACAACAGCCAGCGCAGCCTGGTCAACCAGCGTGAGATCGGCCGCCACTGCGGTGGGTTCGCCCAAGGGCTACGCAGTGCCCTGCGCCAGGACCCGGATGTGATCATGATCGGTGAGCTGCGCGACCTGGAAACCATTCGCCTGGCCTTGCGCGCGGCCGAGACCGGGCACCTGGTGCTGGCGACCGTGCATACGCGTTCGGCGGTCAACAGCATTGACCGGTTGGTGGAGGTGTTCGCTGCCGAAGAGAAGCCGCTGGTGCGGGCGATGCTTGCCGAGTCATTGCGCCTGGTGGTGGCGCAGGTGCTGGTCAGGCGTGCGGGCGGTGGGCGGGTTGCGGCGCGGGAAGTGCTGGTGGTGACGCCAGCGGTGCGCAATCTGGTTCGGGAGGGGCGGATGGCGCAGTTGTGTTCGGTGATGCAGGCGGGTGGTGCGGACGGGATGCGGACGATGGAGGGGGCGATGCGGGGGCTGAGGGAGCGAGGGCTGATCGAAGACTTGTAGTGGCTGTTCCGGCCTCTTCGCGGGCATGCCCGCGAAGAGGCCGGAACAGGAGAGCGCCGATCAGCTCAGCGCTTGGCCAGGTTCAGCTGCTGCTGTTCTTTCGGCAGCACCCGCTTGGCCACTACGTAATGCTTCTGCCAGTAAGGCTTGCTCAAGGTGTCGATGCTTACCCGCTTGCCACGGCGTGGTGCATGGATGAAGCGGTCGTTGCCCAGGTAGATGGCAACGTGGTTCACCCGGCGGCTCTTGATGTTGAAGAAGATCAGGTCACCCGGCTTCAGGTCACCCTGGGCCACCTTCACACCGTGGCCTTGGGCCATGGCGTTGGAGGTGCGCGGCAGGTCGACGTCGGCGACGTCGTTGAAGGCGTATTTGACCAGCCCGCTGCAGTCGAAGCCTTTCTTCGGGCTGCTGCCGCCCCAGACATAAGGGGTGCCGAGCACATTCACCGCACGGCTGAGCACATCGCTGCTCTGCTTTGGCGACATGGCAGCTACCGGCATGCCGGGCACGCCGCGGCTGCTGCTGGCGGCATTGCTTGGGCGGGTGCGCAGCGCGGTCTGCTTGACCGGTGCGTGTCTCACCGAGGCGTTGGTGGTGTAGCCGGTGAAACCATTGGGAAGACGTTGCTCACGGTTGGTGGCGTGGGCGGCCAGGGGCAATAATAGGCAGAGGGTCAGCCATGTCTTGAGTAAAGGCGGCATAGATGAAGCTCTTATGAATAGTTATGTGTTGGGCGCGCAACTTTATAACAGCTTTTTGATCAATCTTTGATCCGTTGGTCGATTGTTCAGGTGCCGTACGTCGGCCTGCGACAAGAAAGTCACATTTTTTTTTAGAAAATTTTCGGATAACCCACGGGGGCTATGAATGAACAGTTATCAACAGGGGGCGCCGTTTCACGACACCCACAGCAAGACCATTGGCTATCTGCTATGGATTTTCGGCTTTACCGGGTCGCATCGTTTCTACTATGGCAAGCCCGTCACCGGCACCATCTGGTTCTTCACCCTGGGCCTGCTGGGCATCGGCTGGTTGATCGACCTGTTCCTGATCCCGTCCATGGACCGTGAAGCCGACCTGAGGTTCCAGTCCGGGCGCGTTGACTACAACATCGCCTGGATCCTGCTGACCTTCCTCGGGGTGTTTGGCCTGCACCGGCTGTATCAGGGCAAGTGGGTGACCGCGATCATCTACTTCTTTACCGGTGGGCTGTTCCTGGTGGGGGTGCTGTATGACTTCTGGACGCTGAACAGCCAGGTTTCCGAGGTGAACGCAGGCCGCCGTTGACGCACAGCACTTGTGGGAGCGGCCTTGTGTCGCGAAAGGGCCGCAAAGCGGCCCTAGGGCTTCAGCGGTGCAGCTGAGCATGCTGGGGCTGCTTTGCAGCCCTTTCGCGACACAAGGCCGCTCCCACAGGGCCGCAAATGCAGGTTACTGACGGGTCTGGCGCTGTTGCAGCAACAGGTTGCTGAAACCTGCCCCGGCCAGTTGTTTCTGCGCCCCGGTAAGCTGCTCACGGTTGCTGAACGGGCCCACCAGTACGCGGTACCAGGTTTCGTCCTTGACCGTGCCCGACTCTACCTTCACCGCCTGGCCCAGCAGAATGATCTGCGCGCGCACCTTGTCGGCATCGGCCTGCTTGCGGAACGAGCCTGCCTGCAGGAAGAACTGGGTGGTCGCCGCCGGCTTGATCACCGGCGGTGCCGGTGGCGGGGTCTGCCCCATCAATGCTGCCTGGGCTCGCGCCGTGTCGATCTTCGCCGCTTCGGCCGGCGTCACCGGGGTCACCGGCTGGGCCGGGACGGGTGGCGTCTTCTCTGGCACGGCCTCCGGCGGCACGATCACCTCGGACTCCGGTAGCAGCGTGTAGAAGTCATACTTCGGCTTTACTGGCTGCTGCGGGGTGGCCTGCGCCGGCTTGCCGGCTTCGGCCACTTTCTCCGCCTTCTGCTGCTCGGGCTTGGTGCGCTTGATGTCTTCGCCGCCGGGCTCGAGCTTCATCAGGAACACGATGAACGCGCCTACGGTCAGGCCGACCGCCAGCCATACCCAACCGGGAATCGGCTGCTTGGCCGGCGCCGTCTGGCGGCTGGCGCCGCGTTTGGGTGCGGGTTTTTTCTTGGCAGCCAACTTACATGCGCTCCAGGGTTTCCAGGCCGAGCAGTTCCAGACCTTGCTTGAGGGTGCGGCCGGTCAGGGCTGCCAGGCGCAGGCGGCTCTGTTGTTGCTCCGGGGTTTCGGCAGCCAGAATCGGGCAGTTCTCATAGAAGCTGGAGAACAGGCCGGCCAGGTCGTACAGGTAGCTGCACAGCACGTGCGGCGTGCCCTTGTCGGCGACGTTGTTGAGGATTTCGCCAAACTGCGCCAGGCGCGCGGCCAGGTCCTGCTCGTGGGCAGCCTGCAGCACGATGTTGCCGTCGACTTCATCGAAGCCCTTGCCCAGCTTGCGGAACACGCCGGCCACTCGGGTGTAGGCGTACAGCAGGTAAGGCGCGGTGTTGCCTTCGAAGTTGAGCATCAGTTCGAAGTTGAAGCTGTAGTCGCTGGTGCGGTGCTTGGACAGATCGGCGTACTTCACCGCGCCAATGCCCACCACTTCGCCGATGTGGCGCAGTTCTTCATCGGCCAGGCTCGGGTTCTTTTCCTTGACCAGCGCGTAGGCGCGCTCCTTGGCCTCGGTGAGCAGGTCGATCAGCTTCACGGTGCCGCCGTCACGGGTCTTGAACGGGCGGCCGTCGGCGCCATTCATGGTGCCGAAGCCCATGTGTTCCATCTGCATCGGGTGGCCGACGAAGCCTGCGCGGCGTGCAACTTCGAACACCTGGTTGAAGTGCAGGGCCTGGCGCTGGTCGACGAAGTAGAGGGCGCGGTCCGCCTTGAGCACGTTGCTGCGGTAGCGCACGGCGGCCAGGTCGGTGGTGGCGTACAGGTAGCCGCCGTCGGCCTTTTGCACGATCACCGGCAGTGGCTCGCCTTCGCTGTTCTTGAACTCGTCGAGGAACACGCACTGGGCGCCCTGGTCTTCGACCAGCAGGCCCTTGGCCTTGAGGTCGGCGACCACGTTGGCCAGGTCGTCGTTGTAGGCGCTTTCACCCATCACGTCGGCCATGGTCAGCTTGACGTTGAGCAGCTCGTAGGTCTTCTGGCAGTGCGACAGCGAAATGTCCTTGAAGCGCGTCCACAGGGCCATGCAGTCCGGGTCGCCGGCCTGCAGCTTGACCACCAGGCCGCGGGCTCGGGTGGCGAATTCTTCGGATTCGTCGAAGCGCTTCTTGGCGGCGCGGTAGAAGTTTTCCAGGTCCGACAGCTCGTCGCTGGTGATCGGGTTTTCTTCCAGGTAGGCCAGCAGCATGCCGAACTGGGTGCCCCAGTCGCCCACGTGGTTCTGGCGGATCACGTCATCGCCGAGGAACTCCAGCACGCGCGCCACGCTGTCACCGATGATGGTCGAACGCAGGTGGCCGACGTGCATCTCCTTGGCCAGGTTGGGTGCCGACATGTCGATCACCACCTTTTGCGCAGGGCCGGCCTTGCGCGCACCCAGGTGGGCGTCGGCCAGTGCGGCATCCAGGCGGTTGGCCAGGGCGTCGGTGTTCTGGAAGAAATTGAGGAAGCCGGGGCCGGCGATCTCGACCTTGCTGATGTCGGTGCTGGCCGGCAGGGCATTGATCAGTTTCTCGGCCAGGTCGCGCGGCTTCATGCCGGCCGGCTTGGCCAGCATCATGGCGATGTTGCTGGCGAAGTCGCCGTGAGTCTTGTCCCGGGCGTTTTCCACCTGGATCGCCGGCGACAGCCCTTCAGGCAGCACACCGTCGGTGACGAGTTGGGTGAGGGCTTGCTGGATAAGCTGGCGAATGGTGTCTTTCATGGGGATCTCTTTTCGACCGCAAGCGCGGTGGAGCGCTTGGATGCGCAGGTGGAAAAACTGGGCATTATCCGTGGCTGGGGGCGGGTTGCCAACCTTTGGGGCTGCAAAGCAGCCCGCAGGATCAATAAAGGTCTACCGGGTCGACATCCAGCGACCAACGCACCTGGCGCCCGCTCGGCATCTGCTCCAACACTAGCAACCAGGCGCTGATCAGTCGATGCAAAGGCGCCCGCGTATTGGCCTGTATCAACAGTTGCGCACGGAAGCGCCCGGCGCGGCGCTCCATGGGTGCTGGCACCGGCCCCAGCAGCTCGATGCCAGGCAGCTGCTGTTCGGCCACCAGGCGCTCGGCGGCGGCACAGGCCTCGTCGAGGAAACCTTCGGCCTGCCCGGGCTTGTGCGCTTCGGCGCGCAGCAGTGCCAGGTGCGAGTAAGGTGGCAGCCCGGCGGCGCGGCGCTCATCCAGGGCCTGCTCGGCGAAGGCGAAGTAGCCCTGTTCGGTAAGCTGCACCAGCAGTGGATGGTCGGCCAGGTGGGTCTGGATGATGACCTTGCCGGGTTCCTCGGCCCGCCCGGCCCGTCCGGCAACCTGCACGATCAACTGCGCCATGCGTTCGCTGGCGCGGAAATCGCCGGAGAACAGCCCGCCATCGGCATCGAGGATGGCCACCAGGGTCACCCGCGGGAAGTGGTGGCCCTTGGCGAGCATCTGGGTGCCGACAAGGATGCTTGGCTGGCCGCGCTGGATGGTGCTGAACAGGTTGTGCATGGCGTCCTTGCGTGCCGTGCTGTCGCGGTCCACACGCAGGATCGGGTAATCCGGGAACAGCACTTTCAGGCGCTCTTCGGCACGCTCGGTGCCGGCACCGACCGGGCGCAGGTCAACGTGGTTGCACTGCGGGCACTGCTGCGGCAGGCGCTCGTCATAGCCGCAATGGTGGCAGCGCAGCACGCCGGAGCGTTGGTGCACGGTCATGCGCGCATCGCAGCGCGGGCATTCGGACAGCCAGCCGCAATCGTGGCACAGCAAGGTCGGGGCGAAGCCGCGGCGGTTGAGGAACACCAGCACTTGCTGGCCCGCCTCCAGGGTCTGGCGGATGGCCTGCTGCAGCGGACCGCTGATGCCGCTGTCCAGCGGCAGGCTCTTCACATCCAGACGCAGCATGCGCGGCGGGCGTGCGCCGCCGGCGCGCTGGTTCATGCGCAGCAGGCGGTAGCGACCGGTCAGGGCGTTGTGCAGGGTTTCCAGCGATGGTGTGGCAGAACCGAGCAGGATCGGGATGTTTTCCTGGTGGGCGCGTACCAGCGCCAGGTCGCGGGCGTGGTAGCGCAAGCCTTCCTGCTGTTTATAGGAACCGTCGTGCTCCTCGTCGATGATGATCAGGCCGGGGTTCTTCATCGGCGTGAACAGCGCCGAGCGGGTGCCGATGATGATGTCGGCTTCGCCATCCCGGGCGGCCAGCCAGGCATCCAGGCGCTCGCGGTCGTTCACCGCCGAATGCAGCAGGGCGATGCGGGCGTTGAAGCGTTGCTCGAAGCGGGCCAGGGTCTGTGGGCCGAGGTTGATCTCCGGGATCAGTACCAGGGCCTGCTTGCCGGCTTCCAGGGTTTCGCGGATCAGTTGCAGGTACACCTCGGTCTTGCCGCTGCCGGTGACACCGGCCAGCAGGAAGGCGCCAAAGCCACCAAAGCCTTCGCGTACAGCGTCGAAGGCGTCGCGTTGCTCTTCGTTGAGCGGCAGCTCCGGCTGGGCCAGCCAGTGTTCGTGGCGCAGCGTCGGCAGGTGGCGGCGGACCTCGATCTGCACCAGGTCCTTGGCCAGCAGCAGGTCGAGGCTGTCCTTGTTCAGGTTGAGCTTGGCCAGCAGGCTGTGAGCCACGCCGTGCGGGTGCTGGGCCAGGGTCTTGAGGGCATCGCGCTGGCGCGGTGCGCGGGCGATGCGCGGGTCTTCCAGGCGGGCGCCGGGAGCGACGTGCCAGAAGCGCTCCTGGCGCATCTCGGCGGGTTCGCCCTGGCGCAACAGGGTCGGCAAGGCCCAGCTCAGGGTGTCGCCCAGGCTGTGCTGGTAGTACTGGGCGGTCCACAGGCACAATTTGAACAGCGACGGTGGGATCGGCGACTCCGGGTCGAGCAGGGCACTGGCCGGCTTGAGCTTGTCGGCGGGCACTTCGCTCTGCTCGCACACCTCCACCAGCACGCCGATCATTTCGCGGCGGCCGAATGGCACGCGAATGCGCATGCCCGGGGTCAAGGCCTGGCGCGCCATGCTTGCCGGCGCCTTGTAGTCGAACAGGCGACGCAGCGGAGAGGGCAGGGCAAGGCGCAGGATGACGTCGGACACGCGGAAAGTCTCGGAGGGCGTTTCAAAGACTGGCGAGCCTAGCAGACGACGGTCGGTGCAAGCGACAACTTGCGTTGGCGTGATGCTCTGGTATTATTCGCCGCCTAATTACGTGCGGTATTCAACAATAGGTGTTGGGTGGCGGCACGCAGCTCGAGGAAGTGACCATGAAAGCAGATATTCATCCGAACTACGAAGTAGTTGCAGTCACCTGCAGCTGCGGCAACAAATTCGAAACTCGTTCGACCCTGGGCAACACCCTGGCGATCGACGTTTGCAACCTGTGCCACCCGTTCTACACCGGTAAGCAGAAAGTCCTGGACACCGGTGGTCGCGTACAGAAGTTCGCCGATCGCTTCGGTATGTTCGGTACCAAGAAGTAATCATGCGCATGGCGAATCCTTCGGGCTTCGCGTTGCTGCTGAAAAAAGCGCCCCTTGTGGGCGCTTTTTTTATGGGCGTCATCTGGCATTTCCCGGCCCTGGCGTTCTGCCCGCTGCCAGAGCAAATGCAGCAGGTGGCGGTACGCCAGGTGGTGGATGGCGATACCTTGCGCCTGGTCGATGGCCGCAGTGTGCGCCTGATCGGCATGAATGCCCCGGAAATCGGCCGCAACGGCCGCGCCAGCGAGCCCTATGCCGAGGCCGCCAGGCAGCGCCTGCAGGCCTTGGTCAAGGCCAGTGACGGGCGTGTCGGGCTGGTGCCGGGCATCGAGGCCAGGGACAAATACGGCCGTACGCTGGCGCACATCTACGGCCGCAATGGCGACAATCTGGAAGCGCAATTGCTCAGCGAGGGCCTGGGTTATCGCGTGGCGGTTGCCCCCAATGTGCGCCTCAGCGCTTGCCAACAGCTTGCCGAGCAGGCTGCGCGCAAGGCTGGCAGCGGACTGTGGCGCCGTTCGCCGGTGGTGCGTGCAGGGGATGTGAGGCAGTCGGGGTTCGCGATCATTGCAGGCCGCATCGAAGGCGTGGAGCGCAACCGTGGCGGGGTCTGGCTGACCCTGGACAGTGCTGTGGTGCTGCAGGTTCCCGCTCGTCTGCAACGCAACTTCCCCGCCAGCTTCTTCGATAACCTCAAGGGACGCCAGGTCGAAGCGCGTGGTTGGGTGCTGGATCGTTCCCGCAAGGGCGGCCTCAAACCCGGGCAGCGACGCTGGGTGTTGCCATTGACCGATCCGAGCATGTTGGAACGCATTTCAGGCTAAAAGATGTAGACATTTCGCTATTGGATTGTACACACTGTGAGCCGTATGCCCCGTGGGTTATAGCGTAAAGTCGTAGGCTAAAGGCCTTGACACAAGTGACCGACCAGTCTTGTGACTCCCCGGCTCTTTGCGTATCCTCGGCGGTCCGTCAGAACAGTAAATAGCGGAATGCCCACCATGTCAGACCTGAAAACCGCCGCTCTCGAATACCACGCTCAACCTCGTCCGGGGAAACTGAGCGTCGAGCTCTCCAAGCCCACTGCCACCGCCCGTGACCTCGCCCTGGCCTACAGCCCAGGTGTTGCTGAGCCCGTGCGCGAAATCGGCCGTGATCCAGAGCTGGCTTACAAATACACCGGCAAAGGCAACCTGGTTGCGGTGATTTCCGATGGCACCGCCATCCTCGGTCTGGGCGACCTCGGCCCACTGGCTTCCAAGCCGGTCATGGAAGGCAAGGGTGTTCTGTTCAAGCGTTTCGCCGGTATCGACGTGTTCGACATCGAAGTCGAATCGGAAAGCCCGCAAGCGTTCATCGACACCGTTCGCCGCATCTCGATCACCTTCGGTGGCATCAACCTCGAAGACATCAAGGCACCTGAGTGCTTCGAAATCGAGCGCACCCTGATCGAACAGTGCGACATCCCGGTATTCCACGATGACCAGCACGGTACCGCCATCGTGACCGCGGCCGGCATGATCAACGCCCTGGAAATCGCCGGCAAGAAGCTGGAAGACGCCAAGATCGTCTGCCTGGGTGCCGGCGCTGCGGCCATCTCCTGCATGAAACTGCTGGTGAGCATGGGTGCCAAGGTCGAGAACATCTACATGATCGACCGCAGCGGCGTGATCCACGCTGGCCGTGACGACCTGAACCAGTACAAGGCGCAGTTCGCCCACGCCACCGACAAGCGCACCCTGGCTGACGCCCTCGACGGTGCCGACGTGTTCGTAGGCCTGTCCGGCCCGAACCTGCTGAGCGCCGAAGGCCTGAAGTCGATGGCTGCCAACCCGATCGTGTTCGCCTGCTCGAACCCGGACCCGGAAATCGCGCCAGAGCTGGCTCACGCCACCCGCAGCGACGTGATCATGGCGACCGGTCGTTCCGACTACCCGAACCAGGTCAACAACGTACTGGGCTTCCCGTTCATCTTCCGTGGTGCCCTGGACGTTCGCGCCAAGCGCATCAACGAAGAAATGAAGATCGCTGCCGCCATCGCCCTGAAAGACCTGGCCAAGCTGCCAGTGCCGAAGGAAGTGTGCGACGCCTACGGCGTACAGGCTCTGGAGTTCGGCCGTGAGTACATCATTCCGAAGCCGCTGGACGCACGCCTGATCACCGTCGTTTCCGACGCTGTGGCCAAGGCCGCCATCGAATCCGGCGTGGCTACCCTGCCGTATCCGAAGCACTACCCGCTGACCAGCGTGGATGATGTGTTCAAAGGCTGATTGCTGCCTGGCGACACAAAAAAGCCCCGGCTCGTATGAGTCGGGGCTTTTTGTTTGCCGGTGGGGTTGGCGCGGCCTTTGTGGGAGCGGGCGTGCCCGCGAAGAATCCAGCGCGGAGGCTGGCACCGGCTACGCCGGTGTTCGCGGGCATGCCCGCTCCCACAGGGTCGGTGTTGCCTTCGAGGGCTCTTAGAACAGATCCATCGGTGCCGCTTCATCCGCCGGCAGCGGGCTGCCCGGTGCTGCGCCAGTGCCCAGTTCGTCCACCGACGGCGGCGAGTCCTCGGCCTTGAACAGCTCGAAGTAAGCATTCGGCGTGCTTGGCGAAGCGGCACGGCCGCTGACCGGGTCGACGCGCAGACTGAGGATGCCTTCCGGCTCGGCAGGCGCATGCTCAGGCTTGTCCTTGAGTGCCGCACCCATGAAACTCATCCAGATCGGTAGCGCCACGGTGCCGCCATACTCGCGGCGGCCCAGGGTTTCGGGCTGGTCGAAACCAACCCACACGGTGGTCACGTAGTCGGCGTTGTAGCCGGAGAACCAGGCGTCCTTGGACTCGTTGGTGGTACCGGTCTTGCCTGCCAGGTCGGTACGGCCCAAGGCCAGGGCCCGGCGACCGGTACCGCGCTTGATCACGTCCTGCAGCATGCTGGTGAGGATGTAGGTGGTGCGCCCGTCGATGATCTGCTCGGCCACGACCGGCGCCTGTGGTGCAGACGCCACCTGGCTGAAGGCAGCGGGTGCCTCGCCTGGCATGGCTGCGGTACTGATCGGCTGTTCCGGCGCTGCCAGGCCCGCCTGGTCCTGGGCACCTTGCGGTACTCGGGCCGGGTTGGCGGTGAACAGCGTCTCGCCGCTGCGGCTTTCGATGCGCTCGATCAGATACGGGGTGATCTTGTAGCCGCCGTTGGCAAAGGTGCTCCAGCCGGTGGCGATCTCCATCGGGGTCAGGGTGGCGGTGCCCAGTGCCAGCGACAGGTTGCGTGGCAGGTCCTGCTTGTTGAAGCCGAACTTGGCGATGTAGTCGATGGTGCGGTCCACGCCCATGGCCTGCAGCAGGCGGATCGACACCAGGTTGCGCGACTTGTACAGCGCCTCGCGCATGCGGATCGGGCCAAGGAAGGTGTTGGTGTCGTTCTTCGGCCGCCAGACCTTGTCCAGGTACTCGTCGACGAACACGATCGGTGCGTCGTTGACCAGGCTGGATGCGGTATAGCCACTGTCCAGGGCGGCACTGTAGACGAACGGCTTGAAACTCGAACCCGGCTGGCGCTTGGCCTGCATGGCACGGTTGTAGTTGCTCTGCTCGAACGAGAAACCGCCGACCAGGGCGCGGATGGCGCCGTTGTAGGGGTCGAGGGTGACCAGTGCACTCTGCGCCCCAGGTACTTGGCTGAACTTGAGCTTGCCATCCTCCAGGCGCTGCACGCGCACCAGGTCGCCGACCTGGGCCACGTCCGCCGGCGACTGCGGCGCACGGCCCTGGGAGTTGCTGTTGATGAACGGGCGCGCCCATTTCATGGTGTCCCAGGCAACCAGCTCTTCCTGACCGCCACGGGTCAGCACCTTGAGGCCGGTTTTTTCGACCTGGGTGACGATGGCCGGCTCCAGGCCGCCAAGGCTGCGCTGCTTGCCCAGTTCCTGCAGCCAGGCCGCCTGGGTGCGGCCCGGGAAGCGTGCTTCGGGGCCCCGGTAGCCGTGGCGCTCGTCGTAGTCGGAGAGGCCGTTGAGGATGGCCTTGTTGGCCATCTCCTGCATGTCGCTGGGCACCGTGGTGGTAACGCGGAAGCCTTCGGTATAGGCGTCGCTGCCGTAGCGGCCGACCATTTCGGCGCGGGCCATTTCGGCGATGTAAGGCGCATTCACTTCAGGCGCTGGCACGTGGTAGCTGGCGTTGAGCGGCTCGGCCAAGGCTGCCTGGTAGCTGGCTTCGTCGATCTTGCCCAGCTTGTACATGCGACCGAGGATCCAGTCGCGGCGCTCCTTGGCGCGCACCGGGTTGGCCAGCGGGTTGAAGCGCGAGGGTGCCTTGGGCAGGCCGGCGATCATCGCCATCTGCGCCAGGCTCACGTCGCGGATCGACTTGCCGTAGTACACCTGTGCAGCGGCGTCGATACCGTAGGCGCGGTTGCCCAGGTAGATCTTGTTCACGTACAGCTCGAGGATCTCGTCCTTGGTCAGCTCACGCTCGATCTGCAGGGCCAGCAGGATCTCGTTGGTCTTGCGCGAGAAGCTGCGCTCGCTGGTGAGGAAGAAGTTCTTCGCCACCTGCATGGTGATGGTACTGCCGCCAGTCTGGATATGCCCGGTTTTCACCAGCTGGGTTGCGGCGCGCATCAGGCTGCTGGGGTCGACACCGTAGTGGTTGAGGAAATTGTCGTCCTCGGCCGACAGAAGCGCCTGGATGAACTGTGGGGGAATTTCCGCGAAACGGATTGGCGAGCGACGCATTTCGCCGAACTCGGCAATCAGCTTGCCGTCGCTGCTGTACACCCTGAGGGGGATCTGCAACTGGATGCTTCTGAGCGACTCGACCGAGGGCAGGTTGGGGCTAAGATACAGAAACGCACCGCTCACACCGAGTACGAGCGCGCAGATGACTGCGACGGAAGACCACCAGAAGAACTTCAGCAGGCGTATCAAGGCTTTTCGGTGTCCAGGTTGGGAGTGGATTGCGCGCAGGTCCGGCGGACCAGAAAACGCTGGGCATTATAAGCATTTTTTCGCCTCTCCGGGTTACCGGCCAGGCTGCCCGTCGCCTCGATGGGCCGGCGCGGCCTAGAGTTGACGCGGGGTTGAGACAGATAGCTGCGACAGACAACAAGGATGCCACGATGCTAGGACGCTTCGGCAAGGATGCCGGTTCACTCGTGGGGGTGGAAATTGCCCCTGACACCGTTCGGATGGTGCAACTGCAGCGGCGCAACCGGCGCTGTCGGGTGCTTGCCTCGGTACAGGAACCGTTCGAATCACCGGCTGACAGTGATTGGGCGGCAGAGCCTGCTGACGTGGTGGCTGCCTTGAGGCGTGCCTACCGACGCAGCGGCCTCAGGCAGCGCCGGGTAGCGCTGGCACTACCGGCCAACCAGGTGATCTGCAAGCTGTGCCACCTGCCAGTGGCGCAGGACGGGGCAGAAATGGAGGCGCAGCTGCTGGCCGACGCCGAACGGCTATTCCCATTTCCGCTGGAAGACCTGGCCCTGGATTTTCAGGTCATGGGGGCCTCTCGTGTCCAGCCAGGCTGCGCCGAGGTGATGGTGGCTGCGTGTCGGCAGAGTGCACTGGCACCACTTGAAGGCGTCGTCGAGGAGGCCGGGTTGCAGCTGGAGGCCGTCGAGGTCGACAGCATTGCCTTGGGGCGCATGCTGCCGCAGGGCAGTCACCAGGGCTCGGCGCTGCTGCGTATCGAGGCGCACAGCACCACCCTTTATGGCTGGCGGTCGGGGCGACCGCAGCAACGGCGTGAGCTGAGCCTGGGGATGTCGACGATAACGGGGGCGCTGCCGGAGCGCTTGCAGGACCTGCTCGCCAGTGAACCTTTGCCCGATTGCCTGTTGATCGCCAGCCGTTCGCCGATCGAACCGGGTCGGTTGCAGAGCCTGGGCTCCCAGTTGAACCTGCCGTGTCGCCCGGTGCCTGACCTGGCGGGCCTGGAGCACGTCGATAGCGCGATGATCCTGGCGTGCGCCCTGGCTCTTGGAGGGTTGCGCCGATGATGCGGCTGAACCTTCTGCCCTGGCGCGAACGGCAGCGCCAGGCAGCGTTGCGGTGTTTTCGCAGGCAACTGGTCGCCGGTGCGCTGCTGGCCCTGTGTGGCGTGACGCTGGTCGACCAGTTGGCCCGCCAGCGCGGGCAACAGCAGGCGTTGGCCAATACCCAGCACCAGGCAGCCCTTGAGGTGTTGGGCGAGCAATTGCAGCCGCTGGCCGATGTGCGTGCGCAGCATGGGGCACTACTGGCCCGCACGGCGGCGCTGGAAAGCCTGCGCGCCCATCAGGATGTGTTGGCTGGGGTATTCGCTGACCTCGAGAGGGCGTTGCCAGTGGGGGTGCAGCTGCTCGACCTCCGCCTGGAAAGCGGCCGCCTGCAGATGACCGGGCTGGCCACGTCTGGTGCCGTGGTCGCGCAGTTCATGCGTGACCTGAGCCGCTCGAGTACGTTGCACGGTCTGGAGCTCAAGCGCATCAGGAGCCTGCCGGGCGGCGATGAGTTCCTGCTGGGTGCGCGCGTTTCGGTGTTCTGGTCGTGAATGCAGCAAAGGTACTCGGCTGGCTGGCCGTGGCCGAGCGCTCCCGACGCTTCAGGCAGCTGGCGCCAGTGCTGGTGGCCTTGGCGTTATTTGGCCTGGGCTGCGCGATACGTCTGCCGGCAGTGTTGCAGCAGCAGGCGCACGAGAAGGCCCGGCACACCGAGCTGAACGACCGGCAGGCAGCCAGCGTGGTGCAGTTGGCCGAACTGGAGCAGCTCCAGGCGTCCGTGGCCAGTGCCGAGCAACGCTTGCAGGAGGCGCACTGGCATCTGGCGGCCGGGGAGGGCATGAGCGACCTGCTCGACCGCCTGGCGGCTTCGGGGCATGCGCATGGTTTGCTCATCGAGCGGTTCGAGGTACATGAAGACGAACAACAGGCCGGTTTGCGCAAAGTACCGCTGGAGTTGCAGGTGGTGGGGCGTTACGCGGCCTTGCGCCAGTGGCTGGGGGACTGGTTGGGCCAGGCGCGTGTGCTGCGCAGCGGTGACTTGCAGTTGGCTGCAGCCGCTGGCCAGCCTGGTCTGCTGCGCCTGCAGTTGCGGGTTGATGCCTATCAGGCGCTGGCTCCCATGCCGGCACCCGCTGTATTTGCGCGCATGCCGGCCAGGGGCGTGACGGCAGCGCCCGCAGTCGATCCGTTTGCGCCCGGGGCAGCGCGATTGATGGGCACCGGGCTGGCCAATGTGCCGTTGGCGCAACTGGAGATGGTCGGCAGCCTGTCGCGTGGGGCCGTGCACGAAGCACTGCTTATGGCGGCTGGCAGGCTCTATCGCGTGGGCCCTGGGGACCAGGTCGGGCGTGACCAGGGTGTGGTGGCGAGGGTTGATCAAGGCCAGGTCGAAGTACGCGAACGGCTGTTCATGGCAGGGGTGTGGCACGAGCGCACGGCGTTCATCACCCTCGCAAAGCGCCTGGGCAAGGAGGCCCCGGACCACGATGAAAACATTGATGAAATGGGCGCTGGCAGCCCTGCTGCCGATCCCGCTGGCGTTGGCGGCGCCTTATCAGGGTGAACCGCTGTCGCTGAACTTCCAGGATGTGGAAGTGCGCTCGGTACTGCAGGTGCTGGCTGACTATGCCGACGTCAACCTGGTCGCCAGCGATGCCGTGCAGGGTAGCGTCACCTTGCGTTTGCAGGATGTGCCGTGGGACCAGGCGCTGGATCTGGTGCTGCGCAGCAAGGGCCTGGCCCGGCGCCAGGAGGGCAATGTACTGCTGGTGGCGCCTGCGGCCGAGTTTGCTGCGCAGTCTGTCGAAGCCCGCGTGGGCCAGGCGCTGGATGCGCAGTTGCAGCCGTTGCGCCGGGAACTGCTGCCCATCCATCACGCCAAGGCCGCCGAGCTGGCGGAGTTGCTGCTGGCGAACCTGGCGGACGACGGCATCCTCACCGGGCGCGGTAGCCTGAATGTCGATGAACGCACCAATACCCTGGTGGTATACCAGCCTGCCGACCGCCTTGCCGAGTTGCGGAAACTGGTGGCGCAGCTGGACGTGCCGGTGCGCCAGGTGGCAATAGAGGCACGTATCGTCGAGGCCAACGTCGATTACGAGAAGAACCTGGGGGTGCGTTGGGGTGGGCCGCTGTACGTTGAAAGCCCGCGGCCGGGCAAGGATTTGTTCGTCGACCTTGGAGTGGAGCGCATGGGCAGCAGCATCGGCCTGGGCCTGCTGCGCGGCGGCGTGCTGCTCGACCTGGAGCTCAGGGCCATGGAAAAGAGCGGCAATGGCGAGATCATCTCGCAGCCCAAGGTCGTCACCGCCGACAAGGAAACGGCCAGGATCCTCAAGGGCACCGAAGTGCCGTACCAGGAGACCAGCAAGAGTGGCGCCACCTCGGTCGCGTTCCGCGAAGCCTCGCTGTCGCTGGAGGTGACCCCGCAGATCACTCCGGACAACAAGGTGATCATGACCGTCAGGGTGACCAAGGACGAGCCGGATTACGTCAATGCCTTGAACAACGTACCGCCGATCCGCAAGAACGAGGTCAATGCCAAGGTTCGCGTGGCGGACGGCGAAACGATCGTGATCGGTGGCGTTTACTCGACCTCGCAAAACAATGTGGTCGACAAGGTGCCATTTTTCGGCGATCTGCCGTATGTTGGGCGGCTGTTTCGACGCGATGCATTACAAGAGAAAAAATCCGAGCTGCTGGTCTTCCTGACTCCGCGTATCATGAATGACCAGGCGATTGCTGTGAGTCGTTGATTCTGTGCGAAATTTGATACTTGTGGGGCCCATGGGCGCTGGTAAAAGCACCATTGGACGCCTATTGGCCAAAGAGCTGCGCCTGCTGTTCAAGGATTCCGACAAGGAAATCGAACTGCGATGCGGCGCCAACATCCCGTGGATTTTCGACAAGGAAGGCGAGCCGGGTTTCCGTGACCGTGAGCAGGCGATGATCGCCGAGCTGTGCGCACTCGACGGCGTGGTCCTGGCGACCGGCGGTGGTGCGGTAATGCGCGAAGCCAACCGCCAGGCGCTGCATCAGGGTGGCCGGGTGATCTACCTGCATGCTTCGGTGGAACAGCAGGTTGGCCGTACCGCACGCGATCGCAATCGCCCCCTGCTGCGCACGGCCAATCCCGAGGCGACCTTGCGCGCCCTGCTGGAAACCCGCGACCCGCTCTACCGCGAGATCGCCGACTTGGTAGTAGAAACCGACGAGCGGCCGCCACGCATGGTGGTAATCGATATTCTCGAGCGCTTGCAGCAGTTGCCGCCCCGTTAGCCCGGGACTATTCTCGGCCACCAGCGCCGAGGCGAGGTTCAACGTAACCGCGTGGGCGCCCGAACGGCGTCGCGCCCAAGTACATTGTGGGGATACATGCAGACACTAAAGGTCGACCTGGGCGAGCGTAGCTACCCGATCTACATTGGCGAAGGCCTGCTGGACCAGCCCGAGCTGCTGGCGCCGCACATCGCCGGGCGGCAGGTTGCCATCGTTTCCAACGAGACCGTCGCGCCCCTGTATCTCGAACGCTTGAGCAAGACGCTGGGTGCCTATTCGGTGCTGCCGGTGGTATTGCCTGATGGCGAAGCCCACAAGAACTGGGAAACCCTGCAACTGATCTTCGATGGCCTGCTGACGGCACGGCACGATCGCCGCACCACCGTGGTCGCCCTGGGTGGCGGCGTGATCGGTGACATGGCCGGCTTCGCCGCTGCCTGCTACCAGCGCGGCGTCGACTTCATCCAGGTGCCGACTACCCTGCTGTCCCAGGTCGACTCCTCGGTCGGCGGCAAGACCGGCATCAACCACCCGCTGGGCAAGAACATGGTCGGTGCCTTCTACCAGCCCAATGCGGTGCTGATCGACACCACCAGTCTCAAGACCCTGCCGGCACGCGAGCTGTCCGCAGGCCTGGCCGAAGTGATCAAGTACGGCCTGATCTGCGACAAGCCGTTCCTCGCCTGGCTCGAGGACAATATGCAGGCGTTGCGTGCCCTCGACCCGGTGGCGCTGACCGAAGCCATCCGCCGCTCCTGCGCGGCCAAGGCCGCGGTCGTGGGTGCCGACGAGCGCGAGTCTGGCGTGCGCGCCACGCTGAACCTGGGGCATACCTTCGGGCATGCCATCGAGACCCATATGGGTTATGGCGTGTGGCTGCACGGCGAAGCCGTGGCGGCGGGCACGGTAATGGCCCTGGAGATGTCCATGCGCCTTGGCTGGATCGACCAGGCCGAGCGCGATCGCGGAATCCGCCTGTTGCAGGACGCAGGTTTGCCGGTGGTGCCACCACAGGAAATGACCCCGGCGCATTTCATGGAGCACATGGCGGTCGACAAAAAGGTGCTCGACGGTCGTTTGCGTCTGGTGCTGCTGCGCCAGATGGGCGAGGCCGTGGTGACCGACGACTATCCGAAAGAGATTCTACAGGCCACGTTGTCGGCGGATTACCGCGCGATCGTGGCCCAGCTTTGAGGTTGTGACAGCGCAATGACCAGTTTGCATGCCGATGAGGCCTTTCTCGACCATTACCAGTTGAGCCACGATCCGTTCGCGCCCCGCGTGCCCGGCTTCAAGTTCTTCCCGGCCCAGCGCAAGCCCGTGCTCGGCCAACTGCACCACCTGGCGCGCTACAGCCAGCTGATGCTGGTTGTCAGCGGCCCGCTGGGCAGCGGCAAGACCCTGCTGCGCCAGGCCCTGGTGGCCAGCACCAACAAGCAGGCAGTGCAGAGTGTGGTGGTGTCCGCCCGTGGCGCCAGCGATGCCGCCAGCGTACTCGGCCAGGTTGCGCAGAACCTGGATGTGGCCCAGGCCGAAGTGCAGGCGATCCTGGCCAAGGTGGTGCAACTGGCACTGACCGGCCAGGAAGTGTATTTGCTGGTGGACGATGCGGAACAACTCGACGAGTCGGCACTCCAAGCGTTGCTGGAATTGGCGGCGGGTGTACCGGAAGGGCGCCCGCATGTGTTCCTGTTCGGTGAGCCGTCGCTGATTGCCGGGCTGGACGAGATCAATGTCGAGGAAGAACGCTTCCACATCATCGAACTCGCCCCCTACAGTGAAGAAGAAACCCGCGAGTACCTGGAGCAGCGCCTGGAAGGTGCTGGCCGGGGCATCGAGGTGTTCAGCCGTGAACAGATCGTCGATATCCATGAAAACTCCGACGGCTGGCCTGGCAACATCAACCAGGTCGCCCGTGACACTTTGATCGAAGCCATGATCGCCAGCCGCTCGACGGCCAAGCGACCATCCATGGGGTTCAAGATGCCTAAAAAACATGTGCTCGCGCTGTCCGCTGTGGTTGTGGTCGCCGTTGCGGCCGCGGTGTTGATGCCGAAGAAAGGTGACAAGGCGCCCGCCGAAGCGCCGGCTGCCCAGGCCCAGTTGCCGCTTGGCGAGGGCCAGACCAATGGTGGCAACCCAGCCATCGAGTTCTCGGGTTCGTCCCAGCCGATGCCGCTGCCGCTGGTTGGTCAGTCGCAGCCGGTGATGCGCGAGCCGCTGGCCCAGGCCGCCGGCATGGGCGAGGGTGAAGAGGGCAGCCCGGCCGGTGATACTGCCCTGCAGCCAGGCAACCCGCCGCCAACCGTGACCACCATCGCGCCGCCGCAAGGTGTGCCGGCGGGCCCGGCCCCGGTACCTGCCCAGCCTGTAGCCACGGCTCCGGCCCAGCCGGTGCAGCCACAGCCGGTTGCGCCTGCGCCAAAACCTGTCGCAACCCAGCCTGCCAAACCGGTTGCGCCTGCCAAACCTGCGCCAGCACCGACCCAGGTCGCCGTGGCCAAGCCGGCCGCCAAGCCTGCCGAGAAGCCAGCGGCCGGTGGCAGCGGCAATAGCGGCTGGTACGCCGGGCAGAAACCGGGCAATTACGTGGTGCAGATCCTGGGTACCAGCTCCGAGGCTTCGGCCCAGGCGTTCGTCAAGGCCCAGGGTGGCGACTATCGCTACTTCAAGAAAAACCTGCAGGGCAAGCCGCTGTACGTAGTCACTTACGGCAACTTCGCCAACCGCGACGCAGCGGTTGCGGCAATCAAGAACTTGCCAGCGAAGGTCCAGGCTGGTAAACCTTGGCCACGTACCGTCGCCAGCGTCCAACAAGAGCTGGCCTCGGCCCGCTGATACCTTCCGGGCGGCATCACCCCGCCGCCCAGTAGCTAAGCGAATTCTAGCTTTCGACTAGCCTGCTGCGCCTGAGCGCGGCAGGCTTTTCTGTCCCAGACTGCCGGCCACAAGCCTTACTTGCAGTCATGGCTGAAACGCTTCAGACTCGAGCCAAGCCGCTATCACGGCGCATGGCGCAAAAACATTCAAAATTGCGACATAAATTTTCAATGGTGAGACATGAAAATTTGTGAGCATCGCTGTCGCTGTGCAACAATGGTTTTCCATGGCCACCGCAAAAAAGCTGGCGTTTGATCGGCGTGGATGGTAAGTGGTTGTTAAAAAAGAGATTTACCTCCGTTGAGAGGTGAACCTGGTGAGAATGTGTCTATGAAAACAGGTCTGTACCATCCCGAAGAATTCAAGGACAACTGTGGTTTTGGTCTGATCGCCCATATGACGGGCGAACCGAGCCACCACCTTCTGCAAACCGCCATGCAGGCCCTGACTTGCATGACCCACCGCGGCGGCATCAACGCCGACGGCAAGACCGGTGACGGTTGCGGTCTGCTCATGCAGAAGCCCGATCAGTTCCTGCGTGCCGTGGCCCAGGAGCACTTCGCCGTCGAGCTGCCCAAGCAGTACGCCGTCGGCATGGTGTTCTTCAACCAGGACCCGGTCAAAGCCGAAGCCGCTCGCGCCAACATGGACCGCGAAATCCTCGCTGCCGGCCTGAAGCTGGTCGGCTGGCGCAAGGTGCCGATCGACACCAGCGTGCTTGGCCGCCTGGCCCTGGAGCGCCTGCCGCAGATCGAGCAGGTGTTCATCGGCGGTGAAGGCCTGAGCGATCAGGAATTCGCCATCAAGCTGTTCAGTGCCCGTCGCCGTTCGTCCGTGGCCAACGCCCACGACGCCGACCACTACATCTGCAGCTTCTCGCACAAGACCATCATCTACAAAGGCCTGATGATGCCGCGCGATCTCGCGGCCTTCTACCCGGACCTGGGTGACGAGCGCCTGCAAACCGCGATCTGCGTGTTCCACCAGCGCTTCTCCACCAACACCTTGCCGAAATGGCCGCTGGCGCAGCCGTTCCGCTTCCTCGCCCACAACGGCGAGATCAACACCATCACCGGCAACCGCAACTGGGCCATGGCCCGTCGCACCAAGTTCGCCAATGACCTGATCCCCGACCTCGAAGAGCTCGGCCCGCTGGTCAACCGCGTCGGTTCCGACTCCTCGAGCATGGACAACATGCTGGAGCTGATGGTCACCGGCGGCATCGACCTGTTCCGTGGCGTGCGCATGCTGGTACCGCCAGCCTGGCAGAACGTCGAGACCATGGACGCCGACCTGCGCGCCTTCTACGAATACAACTCCATGCACATGGAGCCGTGGGATGGCCCGGCCGGCATCGTCATGACCGAAGGCCGCCACGCGGTGTGCCTGCTCGACCGTAACGGCCTGCGCCCGGCGCGCTGGGTGACCACCAAGAACGGCTACATCACCCTGGCGTCGGAAATCGGCGTATGGGACTACAAGCCCGAAGACGTCATCGCCAAGGGCCGCGTCGGCCCGGGCCAGATCTTCGCCGTGGACACCGAAACCGGCCAGATCCTCGACACCGACGCCATCGACAACCGTCTGAAGTCGCGCCACCCGTACAAGCGCTGGCTGCGTCAGCACGCCACGCGCATCCAGGCGACCCTGACCGACGACCAGGGCGTGGCCAGCTACGACGCTGACCAGCTCAAGCAATACATGAAGATGTTCCAGGTCACCTTCGAAGAGCGTGACCAGGTGCTGCGCCCGCTCGGTGAGCAAGGCCAGGAGGCGGTCGGCTCGATGGGTGACGACACGCCGATGGCCGTGCTGTCGCAGCGCGTGCGTTCGCCGTACGACTTCTTCCGCCAGCAGTTCGCCCAGGTGACCAACCCGCCGATCGACCCGCTGCGCGAAGCGATCGTCATGTCCCTGGAAATCTGCCTGGGTGCCGAGCGCAACATCTTCCAGGAATCCCCGGAGCACGCTTCGCGGGTAATCCTCAGCTCGCCGGTCATCTCGCCCGCCAAGTGGCGTTCGCTGATGAACCTGGAGCGCGAAGGCTTCGACCGCCAGCTGATCGACCTCAACTATGAAGAGAGCGTTGGCCTCGAAGCGGCCATCCGCAACATCGCCGACCAGGCTGAAGAGGCCGTGCGCGCCGGCAAGACCCAGCTGGTGCTGAGCGACCGCTACATTGCCCCGGGCAAGCTGCCGGTGCACGCCTCGCTGGCCGTGGGTGCGGTGCACCACCGCCTGACCGAGCAGGGCCTGCGTTGCGACAGCAACATCCTGGTGGAAACCGCCACCGCTCGCGACCCGCACCACTTCGCCGTGCTGCTGGGCTTCGGTGCTTCGGCCGTTTACCCGTACCTGGCCTATGAAGTGCTGGCCGACCTGATTCGCACCGGCGAAGTGCTGGGCGACCTGGACGAAGTCTTCAAGTACTACCGCAAGGGCATCTCCAAGGGCCTGCTGAAGATCCTGTCGAAGATGGGTATCTCCACCATCGCCTCGTACCGTGGCGCGCAGCTGTTCGAAGCCATCGGCCTGGCCGAGGAAGTGGTCGGTCTGAGCTTCAAGGGCGTTTCCAGCCGCATCAAGGGTGCGCGCTTCGCAGACCTGGAAAGCGACCAGAAGCTGCTGGCAGCCGAAGCCTGGAGCGCGCGCAAGCCGATCCAGCAAGGCGGCCTGCTGAAGTTCGTTCACGGTGGCGAATACCATGCCTACAACCCTGATGTGGTCAACACCCTGCAGGCTGCCGTGCAGCAGGGCGACTACGCCAAGTTCAAGGAATACACCACGCTGGTCGACCAGCGCCCGGTGTCGATGATCCGCGACCTGCTGAAGGTAAAGGTGGCCGACCAGCCGCTGCCGCTGGAGCAGATCGAGCCGCTGGAGGCGATCCTCAAGCGCTTCGACTCCGCGGGTATCTCGCTGGGCGCACTGTCGCCAGAGGCCCACGAAGCGCTGGCCGAGGCGATGAACCGCCTGGGCGCGCGTTCCAACTCTGGTGAGGGCGGTGAAGACCCATCGCGCTACGGCACCATCAAGAGCTCGAAGATCAAGCAGGTGGCCACCGGCCGCTTTGGCGTGACCCCGGAATACCTGGTCAACGCCGAAGTGCTGCAGATCAAGGTTGCCCAGGGCGCCAAGCCCGGTGAAGGCGGCCAGCTGCCAGGCGGCAAGGTCAACGGCCTGATCGCCAGGCTGCGCTACGCGGTACCGGGCGTGACCCTGATCTCGCCACCGCCGCACCACGACATCTACTCGATCGAAGACCTGGCCCAGCTGATCTACGACCTCAAGCAGGTCAACCCGCAGGCCCTGGTTTCGGTCAAGCTGGTGGCAGAAGCTGGCGTCGGCACCATCGCTGCCGGTGTGGCCAAGGCCTATGCCGACCTGATCACCATCTCGGGCTACGACGGTGGTACCGGTGCTTCGCCGCTGACCTCGATCAAATACGCCGGCGCCCCGTGGGAACTGGGCCTGGCCGAGACCCACCAGACCCTGCGCGGCAACGACCTGCGCGGCAAGGTACGGGTACAGACCGACGGCGGCCTGAAGACTGGCCTGGACGTGATCAAGGCGGCCATCCTCGGCGCCGAAAGCTTCGGCTTCGGTACCGCGCCAATGATCGCCCTGGGCTGCAAGTACCTGCGCATCTGCCACCTGAACAACTGCGCCACCGGCGTGGCCACCCAGAACGACAAGCTGCGCAAGGACCACTACATCGGCACCGTCGACATGGTGATCAACTTCTTCACCTTCGTCGCCGAAGAAACCCGTGAGTGGCTGGCCAAGCTGGGCGTGCGCAGCCTCGGCGAGCTGATCGGCCGTACCGACCTGCTCGACGTTCTGCCGGGCGACACCGAGCGTCAGCAGTACCTGGACCTTTCGCCGCTGCTGGGCAGCTCGCACATCCCGGTTGACAAGCCGCAGTTCTGCGAAGTCGACAAGAATCCGCCGTTCGACCAGGGCGAGCTGGCCGAGAAGATGGTGGAAATGGCCATGCCGGCCATCCGCGACCAGGCCGGTGGCGAGTTCAGCCTCGATATCTGCAACTGCGACCGTTCCATCGGTGCGCGTGTATCGGGCGAAATCGCCCGCTTGCACGGCAACCAGGGTATGGCTGCGGCGCCGATCACCTTCCGCTTCAAGGGCACTGCGGGCCAGAGCTTCGGCGTGTGGAACGCCGGTGGCCTGAACCTGCACCTGGAAGGCGACGCCAACGACTACGTCGGCAAGGGCATGACCGGTGGCAAGGTCACCATCGTGCCGCCAGCCGGCAGCCCGTTCGAAACCCAGCACAGCGCCATCGTCGGCAATACCTGCCTGTACGGCGCCACCGGCGGCAAGTTGTTCGCCGCCGGTACTGCTGGTGAGCGCTTCGCTGTACGTAACTCCGGCGCCCACGCTGTTGTCGAGGGCACTGGCGATCACTGCTGTGAATACATGACCGGCGGCTTTGTCTGCGTGCTGGGCAAGACCGGTTACAACTTCGGTTCTGGCATGACTGGCGGCTTCGCCTACGTGCTCGACATGGACAATACCTTCGTCGACAAACTCAACCATGAGCTGGTGGAAATCCAGCGCATCAGTGGTGAAGCGATGGAGGCCTACCGCAGCCACCTGGCGCGGGTCCTTGCCGAGTACGTGGAAGAGACCGGCAGCGAGTGGGGGCGTGAGCTCTCGGAGAACCTGGACGACTACGTGCGGCGCTTCTGGCTGGTCAAGCCGAAGGCAGCCAACCTGAAGCAACTGCTGTCCAGCACCCGTGCCAACCCGCAGTAACAACAGCTGCAAGTGGCGGCCCCGTACGCGGGGCCCGTCGTGCTCAAGTGATCGTCTTGCAGCTTGCAGCCTGAGGCTGGCAACTGCGGTAAAGAGGTTTTGAAAAATGGCTGAACGTCTGAACAACGACTTCCAGTTCATCGAAGTGGGCCGCAAGGACCCGAAGAAAAAGCTGCTGCGCCAGCGCAAGAAGGAGTTCGTGGAAATCTACGAGCCGTTCAAGCCGCAGCAGTCCGTGGAGCAGGCACACCGCTGCCTGGGCTGCGGTAACCCGTATTGCGAATGGAAGTGCCCGGTACACAACTTCATCCCCAACTGGCTGAAGCTGGTCTCCGAAGGCAACATCCTTGCTGCGGCGGAACTGTCGCACCAGACCAACACCCTGCCGGAAGTGTGTGGCCGCGTATGCCCGCAGGACCGCCTGTGCGAGGGTGCCTGCACCCTGAACGACGGCTTCGGTGCGGTGACCATCGGCTCGGTGGAGAAGTACATCACCGACACCGCCTTCGCCATGGGCTGGCGCCCGGACATGTCCAAGGTCAAGCCAACCGGCAAGCGAGTTGCCATCATCGGCGCCGGCCCGGCCGGCCTGGGCTGTGCCGACGTGCTGGTACGTGCCGGCGTGACCCCGGTGGTGTTCGACCGCAACCCGGAAATCGGCGGCCTGCTGACCTTCGGCATTCCCGAATTCAAGCTGGAAAAGACCGTGCTCAGCAACCGCCGTGAAGTGTTCACCGGCATGGGCATCGAGTTCCGTCTGAACACCGAGGTGGGCAAGGACGTGACCATGGAGCAACTGCTCGCCGAGTACGACGCGGTGTTCATGGGCATGGGTACCTACACCTACATGAAGGGCGGCTTCCCGGGCGAGGACCTGCCGGGCGTGCATGACGCGCTGGACTTCCTGATCGCCAACGTCAACCGTAACCTGGGCTTCGAGAAGTCGCCGGAAGACTTCGTCGACATGCAGGGCAAGAAGGTGGTGGTGCTGGGCGGTGGTGACACCGCAATGGACTGCAACCGCACCTCGATCCGCCAGGGCGCCAAGTCGGTAACCTGCGCCTATCGCCGTGACGAGGCCAACATGCCGGGTTCGCGTCGTGAGGTGAAGAACGCCAAGGAAGAGGGCGTGAAGTTCCTCTACAACCGTCAGCCTATCGCCATTGTCGGCGAGGACAAGGTTGAAGGCGTGAAGGTGGTCGAGACCCGTCTCGGCGAACCGGATGCCCGTGGCCGCCGCAGCCCCGAGCCGATCCCGGGGTCCGAAGAGATCCTGCCGGCTGATGCCGTGGTCATCGCCTTCGGCTTCCGCCCAAGCCCGGCGCCGTGGTTCGAGCAGCATGGCATCCAGCTGGACAGCCAGGGCCGCGTGGTGGCACCGGAGAAGGGCAAGTTCAAGCACCAGACCAGCAACCCGAAAGTGTTTGCCGGTGGCGACATGGTGCGCGGGTCGGACCTGGTGGTGACGGCTATCTTCGAAGGGCGTACTGCTGCTGAAGGTATCCTGGACTACCTGGAAGTCTGATTGATTGCCGGGGCCGCTTCGCTGCCCTTTCACGACACAAGGCCGCTCCCACAGGGGAAATGCATTCCTCATGTGGGAGCGGCCTTGCGTCGCGATGGGCTGCAAAGAAGCCCCAACGGCATTTTTGTATACAAAAATCCTTGATCCATGGCATCCAATAGACAAAACGCATGGCCTTGACCGTGCCTTTTGCGCTGGCGTCTGAGAAAATGCCCGCACTATTTTTCCGGATGCCGACATGACTGCCCTGAAGAACGATCGTTTCCTGCGTGCACTGCTCAAGCAACCCGTAGACGTCACCCCGGTGTGGATGATGCGCCAGGCCGGCCGCTACCTGCCGGAGTACCGCGCCAGCCGCGCCAAGGCCGGCGACTTCATGAGCCTGTGCATGAACCCGCAGTTCGCCTGCGAGGTCACCCTGCAGCCGCTGGACCGCTACCCGCTGGACGCGGCGATCCTGTTCTCGGACATCCTCACCATCCCCGATGCCATGGGCCAGGGCCTGTATTTCGAAAGCGGCGAAGGCCCGCGTTTCAAGAAGGTCATCAGCACCCCGGCCGACATCGAAGCGCTGCCAATCCCCGACCCGCAGAAAGACCTTGGCTACGTGATGGACGCGGTCAGCACCATCCGCCGCGAGCTCAACGGTCGTGTGCCGCTGATCGGCTTCTCCGGCAGCCCGTGGACCCTGGCCACTTACATGGTCGAAGGCGGCTCGTCGAAGGACTTTCGCAAGACCAAGGCCATGGCCTACGACAACCCGCAGGCCCTGCACCTGCTGCTGGACAAGCTGGCCCAGTCGGTCACCAGCTACCTCAACGGCCAGATCCTCGCTGGCGCCCAGGCCGTACAGATTTTCGACACCTGGGGCGGCAACCTGTCGGCTGCGGCCTACCAGGAGTTCTCCCTGGCCTACATGCGCAAGATCGTCAGTGGCCTGATCCGCGAGCACGAAGGGCGCAAGGTGCCGGTGATCCTGTTCACCAAGAACGGCGGCCTGTGGCTGGAAAGCATCGCCGAAGCCGGTGCCGACGCGCTGGGCCTGGACTGGACCTGCGAGATCGGCGATGCCCGCCGCCGCGTGGGTGACAAGGTGGCGTTGCAGGGCAACATGGACCCGACCGTGCTGTACGCCAAGCCCGAGGCCATCCGCAAGGAAGTGGCGCGCATCCTGGCCAGCTATGGCCACGGCACAGGCCATGTGTTCAACCTGGGCCACGGCATCACCCCGGAAGTCGACCCGGAGCACGCCGGCGTGTTCATCAACGCCGTGCATGAATTGTCGGCGCAGTACCATCAGTGAATTGATCGCTGAACACGAAAGCCCGGCCATGTGCCGGGCTTTTTGTTGCATTAAGTTTTAATTCAGCGATCGTCGTTAATCTGGTCCCATCGAAACCGAAACAGGACCTGATCCTCATGAAAGCACGTTATCTTGCATTGATCCTCGCCCCCTTGTTCAGCACTGCGGCCCTGGCTGCCGGGTATACCGGCCCAGGTGCCCAGTCGGTCACCACCGTAGCTGCGGCCAACGATGCTGCCGATGACACCCCGGTTGTGTTGCAAGGCTTCGTGACCAAGAAGATCAACAACGACGACAAGTACGAGTTCAAGGACAACACCGGCACCATCACCGTGGAAATCGATGATGAAGACCTGCCGCCGACGCCGTTCAACGACAAGACCAAGGTCAAACTGACCGGTGAGGTGGAGAAGCACCTGATGAGCCGGGAAGTGGATGTGGATAGGGTCGAGATCATCAACTGAGCCACTGGCCTCTTCGCGGGTGAACCCGCTCCCACAGGTATAGCGTTGCCCTCAGCTGTAGCGCGGTCCCTGTGGGAGCGGGTTTACCCGCGAATGGGCCTCAAGCAGTTTTCGGTGGCAACCTGCTCAGGTGCAGCGCCACCAGCAACGCCACCACCAGCAAGCCGCCAATGAACAGCCCGATGCCGTTCCAGCCCCACTGGTGCCAGAACACCCCGCCCGCCGTACCGGCCACACTCGACCCGGCGTAATAGCTGAACAGGTACAACGACGACGCCTGCCCCTTGGCCTTCAAAGCCCTGCGGCCGATCCAGCTGCTGGCCACCGAGTGCGCGCCGAAGAAGCCAAAGGTGAACACCAGCATACCGACGATCACCATCACCAGCGGGCTGGCCAGGGTCATCAGCAAGCCACCCGCCATCACCACGATACTGGCCCAGAACACCTTGCGCCGGCCCAGCTTGTCGGCCAGTGCGCCGACCTGCGCCGAACTGTAGATGCCCGACAGGTACACCACCGACAGCAAGCCGACCAGTGCCTGGTTCATGTAGTAGGGCTCGGCCAGCAGGCGGTAGCCGATGTAGTTGAACAGGGTGACGAAGGCACCCATCAGCAGGAAGGCTTCGAGGAACAGCCAGGGCAGGCCGGCGTCCCTGAAGTGCATGACGAAGCCATCCAGCAGGCTGCGTGGGTTCATCGCCTGCGGGCGGAAGTTGCGCGATTCGGGCAGCACCTTCCAGAACACCAGCGCCGCCACCAGGGCCAGGCCGCCGATGGTCAGCATCGCCGTGTGCCAGCTGACGAAGTCGATCAGCACGCCGGTGATCAGGCGCCCGCTCATGCCGCCAATGGCGTTGCCGCCGATGTACAGGCCCATGGCCAGGCCGATGTGCTGCGGATGAATTTCTTCGCTCAGGTAGGTCATGGCCACCGCAGCCAGGCCGCTCAGCGACAGGCCGACCAGGGCGCGGGTGGCCAGTACCAGCTCCCAGCTCGGCATTATCGCGCTGGCCAGGGTGGAGAGGGCGGCGCAGACCAGGGCAAACACCATCACCGGCTTGCGCCCGATACGGTCGGAGATGGGGCCGGTGATCAGCAGGCCGAACGCCAGCATGGCTGTGGAGACCGACAGCACCAGGCTGCTCTGCGCCGCATTGATGGCAAATTCCTTCGACAGCAACGGCATCATCGGCTGCACGCAGTACAGCAGGGCGAAGGTGGCGAAGCCGCCGCTGAACAGGGCCAGCACGGTCTTCATGAAGGCGGGGGTGCCTTTTTCGATCCACATTTCGTTCAGCGGGGCAGGTTCTGGCGCGGCGGGAAGGGGAGCTACAGCAGTTTTCACGGGCGGGTACCTCTGGCGCAATGAAAAAAGCATATAGCTGGCTAATGATTAGATCCAATATATTGTTCGACCTATTTAAGATGTTTAACGACCTGTTCGGAGCCGATCATGGAACTGCGCCATCTGCGTTACTTCATCGCCGTTGCCGAGGAGCTGCACTTTGGCCGCGCCGCCCAGCAACTGGGCATTTCGCAACCACCCTTGAGCCAACAGATCCAGGCGCTGGAGCAGGAACTGGGGGCCCGGTTGTTCGAGCGTACCAACCGTCGGGTCGAGCTGAGCGAGGCGGGGCGGCTGTTCCTCGAGGAAGCCCGCCAGGTGCTGGCACAGGTGGAGAAGGCCGCCGATGTGGCCCGGCGTGCGCAGTTGGGTGAACTGGGGGAGATGAAGATCGGCTTTACCTCGTCGGCACCGTTCACCTCGAAGATCCCCAAGGCCATCCATGCCTTCCGCCAGCGCTTCCCGGCGGTGCACCTGAACCTCAAGGAAATGAGCAGCCGCGATGTTGCGGAAGGAGTATTCGACGAGTCCATCGAAGTGGGGCTGATGCGGCCGATGCCGCTGCCGGAAGGGCTGGTGGCCACTGAACTGTTTCGCGAGCCGCTGGTAGCGGTGATCAATGCCTCACATCCATTGGCCGAAGGCACGGAACATGGCGTGCACATGGCCTCCCTGGCCAATGAGCCGTTCGTGTTCTTCCCGCGTAGCTATGGCAGCGGGTTGCATGCGCAATTGCTGAGCCTGGCACGGCAGGCGGGCTTCAGCCCGCATTTTGCCCAGGAGGCGGGGGAGGCGATGACCATCATCGGCCTGGTGTCGGCGGGGCTTGGGGTATCGGTGCTGCCGGCGTCGTTCCAGCGCATGCGTATCGAAGGCGTGGTGTACCGAACTTTGCTGGATGAAGGGGCGATGTCGGCGGTATGGCTGGTGCAGCGCGAGCGTGGGGCTTCGGCGATGGCCAAGGCATTCGCCGAGCTATTGACGGGGCAGGTGGTCGGCCAAGGGTAATGCGGGTCAAATGGCACTGGCCATTGCCGCAGCGGCGCCACATACTCGGGCATTCGTTGATACACGGAGGTCAATCATGCGGCGCGTGGTGTTCAATCAGAAAGGTGGTGTGGGCAAGTCGAGCATCGCTTGCAACCTGGCGGCGGTGAGCGCCAGCGAAGGTTATCGGACCCTGCTGATCGACCTGGATGCCCAGGCCAACTCGACCCAGTACCTGACAGGCCTGACCGGCGACGATATCCCCATGGGCATCGCCGACTTCTTCAAGCAAAGCCTGTCCAGCGGGCCGTTCAGCAAGAAGAACCAGGTCGATATCTACGAAACCCCGTTCGACAACCTGCACGTGGTCACCGCCACGGCCGAGCTGGCCGACCTGCAGCCGAAGCTTGAGGCGAAGCACAAGATCAACAAACTGCGCAAGTTGCTCGACGAACTGGACGAGGACTACGAGCGCATTTACATCGATACCCCGCCAGCGCTGAACTTCTATGCGGTGTCTGCGCTGATCGCCGCCGATCGCGTGCTGATTCCCTTCGACTGCGACAGCTTCTCGCGCCAGGCCCTGTATGGCCTGCTGGCCGAGATCGAAGAACTCAAGGAAGACCACAACGAAGATCTGGTGGTCGAAGGCATCGTGGTCAACCAGTTCCAGTCCCGTGCCAGCCTGCCACAGCAGATGCTCGACGAGCTGCTGGCCGAAGGGCTTCCGGTGCTACCGGTGTACCTGGGCAGCTCGGTGAAGATGCGTGAGTCGCACCATGCCAGCCTGCCGCTGATTCACCTGGAGCCCAGGCACAAGCTGACCCAGCAGTTTGTCGAGTTGCACTCGCTGCTCGAGGAGAACGCTTAGACCCCCTGGCTACGCAACCACTCCATCAACGACTGGAGTGGAAACGCCCCGGCTTGACGGCTGACTTCACGGCCATGCTTGAACAGCAGCAGGCTGGGGATCGAGCGGATGCCCAGTTGCCCGGCCAGGTTGCGGTTGGCTTCGCTGTCGAGCTTGGCCAGGCGGCAGCGGCCGGCCAGTTGGCGGGCGGCCTGTTCGAATGTGGGGGCGAAGGACTTGCATGGGCCGCACCAGTCGGCCCAGATGTCGACCAGCAGTGGCAGGTCGCCTTTGATCTGGCTGGCGTAGCTGGCTTCGGTGAGTTCGAAAGGGGTGCTCAGCAACACGTCCTGTTTGCAGCGGCCGCATTTCGGCGCGTCGCCCAGGCGCTCGGCAGGCAGGCGGTTGAGGCCGTTGCAGTGGGGGCAGGGGATTACCAGTGGTTCGGACATATCAATTCCTTGTGTTGTTTGTTCGGGCCCTATCGCCGGCAAGCCAGCTCCCACAGGGTTCGGAGTTGGTCAGGAGGAGCAGCTGATTTCCAGGTGCTTGCCCCATTCCGGCGGTCGCTCGGCATAGTCCTGCATCCCGGCCTGCTCCTCGAACGGGCGGCTCAGCACTTCATGCAGCCGTCGCACTTCACTGTAATCCCCCGCTTCGGCCGCTTCGATGGCTTTCTGCGCGAGGTAGTTGCGCAGCACGTACAGCGGGTTCACCGCATGCATGCGCTCACGGCGCCCTTCGGCATTGTCCGCTTCGCGCTCGCAGCGGGCCAGGTAGTCCGCCCCCCAGGCATCGAAACCGGCCAGGTCGATGAAGTCGTCGCGCACCACCTTCAGCGCCTCGGTGACGGGCTGATCACCCAGCTTGCGGAAGAACAGGTTGTAGTCCACACCACCGCTCTGCATGCGCTGCAGCAGGCGTTCTACCAGCGCCATGTCGTCCTCTTCTGCGGTGGTCAGGCCCAGGCGCCGGCGCATCAGGTCCAGGTAGTGTGCCTGGTACAGCGGCAGGAACAGGCCCAGCGCCTCCTTGAGCGGTTCGACTTCGATCACCGTGGTCAGCGCCTGGGCCAGCGCACTGAGGTTCCAGTGGGCGATCGGTACCTGGTTGGCGTAGCTGTAGCGACCACGGTCGTCGGAGTGGTTGCAGATGAAGTTGGCGTCGAAATCGTCGAGGAAGGCGTATGGGCCGAAATCGAAGGTGATACCGAGGATCGACATGTTGTCGGTATTCATCACCCCATGGCAGAAGCCATAGGCCTGCCACAGGGCGATCAGTTCGGCATTGCGCTCGACGATGGTGCGGAACATGGCCAGATAAGGCTGCTCGGCATCGCGGCATTCGGGGTAGTGCTGCTCCAGCACGTGGTCGATCAGCACGCGTTGCTGTTCCGGCTGCCTGGTGTAGTAGAAGTATTCGAAATGCCCGAAACGCACATGGCTCTGCGCCAGGCGGGTGAGCATGGCCGCGCTTTCGCGGGTTTCGCGCCACACCGGGGTGCTCGAGCCGATCACACACAGCGCCCGGCTGCTGGGAATGCCCAGGGCGTGCAGGGCCTCGGAGGCGAGAAACTCGCGGATCGACGAGCGCAGCACGGCGCGGCCGTCGCCCATGCGCGAATAGGGCGTCTGGCCGGCACCCTTGAGGTGCAGGTCCCAGTGCTCGCCCTGGTCATTCAGCACTTCGGCCAGCAGCAGCCCGCGGCCATCACCCAGGCGTGGGTTGTAGGAGCCGAACTGATGGCCGGAATAGACCATTGCCCGCGGGTCGGCCTCTTCCCATAGCTTGTGGCCGCTGAACAGTTCGGCGAAAACCGGCAGCTCTGCCTGGGCTGGGTCGAGATCGAGCAGCGCCATGGCCGACTCGCTCGCTACCACCAGGCGCGGGTCCGCGATGGGCTCGGGCAGGACCTGGGTGGAGAACGCATCGCCGAGGCGGGCGAAGCGGTTGTCGAAGGTGAGTTGGTCGAGGGCTTTCACGGGGCCGGCTCCAGAAATTGATAGGCTGGGGCCGCTTTGCGGCCCTTCGCGGGCTTGCCCGCTCCCACAGGGATTGCACCGCTCTCAGGGGCAGCAGTGGCCCTGTGGGAGCGGGCGAGCCCGCGAACGAGGGCAAAGCCCTCGCAGGGGTTCTGCACAGAATAAAGTATTAGAGCCCACTCAGGCCGAAGCAGTGCCATCCGGTTTCGGCTGTTCCACCGGAATCAGCTGCTGTTTGCCGCCCTTCGGGTCCATCAGGAATACCTCGACCTGGCGTACCGAGATCTTGATGTTGTGCGCCTTGAACTCGCGGTTGATGTAGCGGTTGATCTCATCCAGCGTCGGGTTGCGATCGCCCAGGTCACGCACGTGCATGCGCAGCTCGTGGTCCAGCGAACTCTCGCCGAAGTTGAGGAAGTACACGATCGGCTCCGGGTCCTTGAGCACGCGTGGGTTTTCGTGGGCACCCTTGAGCAGCAGATCGCGCACCAGGTCCAGGTCCGAGCCATAGTCGATGCCCAGCTTCAGCGTCACCCGGGTGACCGTGTCGGTCAGCGACCAGTTGATCAACTGGCCGGTGATGAAGGTCTTGTTGGGGACGATGATGTCCTTGCGGTCGAAGTCGGTGATGGTGGTGGCGCGGATGCGGATCTTGCTCACCGTGCCGGACAGGTTGCCGATGGTGATGGTGTCGCCGATCCGTACCGGGCGCTCGAACAGGATCATGATGCCGGAGATGAAGTTGGCGAAGATCTCCTGCATGCCGAAACCCAGGCCCACCGACAGCGCGGCCACCAGCCACTGCAGCTTGTCCCAGCTCACCCCGAGGGTGGACAGGGTGCTGACGATGCCGACCCCGACGATGACATAGGACAGCAAGGTGGTGGTGGCGTACGCACTGCCCTGGGCCAGGTTGAGCCGCGACAGCACCAGGACTTCGAGCAGGCCGGGCAGGTTGCGTGCGAGCGCGAACGTGATACCGATGATGACCAGCGCGCCGAGGAAGTCGCCCAGGCTGATCGGCACCATGCTGGCGGTGGCGCCGGTGCCGCTGGTGTATTCGTACAAGGTGAAATTGTTCAGGTAGGCGAACACCGAGATCAGGTCCGACCACACCCAGTACAGGCCGGCGATGAAGCCTCCGAGCAGGGCCAGTCGGATCAGGCGCAGCGACTGCTGGTTGACCTGTTCGATGTCCAGAGTCGGTTCTTCGGTGATGACTTCGCCGTCCAGCCCTTCCTTGGCCGCCGCCCGCTTGCTCAGTGCGCGCTGGTAGGCGAGTCGCCGCGCCGCCACCGACAGTCCGCGCACGAATGCGGCTTCGATCACAAGCCAGAACAGCAGCAGGTACAGGGTGTAGATCAGCCGGTCGGTAAGTTTCAGCGCGGTGTAGTAGTAGCCGAAGCACACGGCTACGAACAGGGCGATGGGCAGGGCGGTGAAGGCCACGCCCACGGCCCTGCGGAACAGCGAGGTATCGCGGTGCGCCGGGCTGCTGAGCAGCAAGCGGCTTAGCAGCCAGGCCATCAGTGCGTAGCAGGCCAGCACCACGCCGATGCCCAGCACATCATCGGCCAGCGCCGAAGGCTGATGCTCGGCTACCGCCACCACGCCGACCAGTGCCAGCACCACGGAGCCCAGGCGGCGTACCCAGCCGCGCAGGAACTCGACCTGCGGCTTGTGCCAGCGGAAGTGGATTTCCGCCACGCCACCCGGGGCGAGGATGCGGTAGGCGGTGTAGAACACCAGCCAGGCCTGGGCCAGTTGCCAGAGGGCGGCACCGAGGTTGGCGTTCTGCCCGCGGGCGTCGATCTGCAGGGCGTAGCTGCACAGGGCCAGGCCCAGGCTGACCGGCATCGCCAACAGGATGTTGATAAGGATCGCCTGGGGCGTGTGCCACTGGCTGTCACGGCGGAAGTGGCCAATGTCCTGGTGCACCTTGCCCAGCCGTTGGTACAGGTACTTGCGCCGCCACAGCAGGGCGCCGATCACCAGCAGCAAGGGCAGGAACAACAGCGGCCGCTGGCCCAGCCCATCCGCCAGCTCCTTGAGGCTCGAGCCCCAAGGCAGGTTGGCTACCTGATCAGTGAAGCGTGCCGGCACCAGGGTCAGCCACTCCCAGTCCAGTGGCTTGTTGCTGGGGATCCAGAACATCTGCTCTTCCAGCGTGGTGCGCAAGCCCTGGGCGGTGCCGAGCAACTGCTTCTGGTTGAGCTGCAGGGTGATCGACTCGTTGAGCAGCGCAGACAGCTCGCGGCTGAGGCGTTCGAGCAGGTCGCTGCGGGTAATCATCACCTCCAGCAGCGCCTTGCGCAGCTGCGGGGTAACCTGCTCCTGCGGCTGGCCAGCCAGCAGATTGTCGACATAGGCGGCCGGGCTGCTCATCTGCTCGCGTTGCTGGTTCACTTCGAACTGGTAAAGACGAATATCTGCGATCTGGTCAGCCAGGTCGCGGTCGACCTTCAGGTGCGGCAGGGCCTGTTTCTGCTTGTAGAGGATCTTGGACAGCAACAGGCTGCCCTTGAGTACGCTGATCTGCTCGTCGAGGGCCTGGTCGGCCTGGGTCAGGCTGTCTAGCTGCTGCTTGCTGCGCAGGTTCTGCTGGGTCAACTCGTTGAGGCGGTCCGTGCTCCTGAGCAGATAGTCGGACAGTTTCAGGTTGGCAGCACTTTCGTTGGCCAGCAGGCTGCTACCGCCGGCTTTCTGCGCTTCGATCGATTGCTGGGTGACAGTTTGCTGCGACTGGGCCAGGCGCTTCTCGTTGATCAGCGATTGCAGGTCCTGGATTTCCTGCTCCAGCCTCGCGGCGCGCTCGATGAGCAGGTCATGACGGGCATTGCCAAGGTCCTGCAACAGGCCATTGCCGGCCAGCTCCTGGCGGCGCAGCAGGGTCAGTGCATTGAGTGAAGCCAGTTCGGCAATGAGCTTGTTGCGCTGGTCGCTGTTAAGTGGCTTGCCGTTGTCCTTGCCACTCTTGAGGCTGGAATTGATCTGCTGGGTGCGTGTCTGGTTGTTGCTGATTTCTGCCTGGGCCCGTTCCGGGCGGGTCTGCGAATTGATGATCAGGCTGTTGGCATCCGACAGCGCCTTCTGCAGTTCGCCCTGTTGCGTACTGCGTTCACTGAGCATCTGCTCCAGTTGTGGCACGGTCAGGGTGGCGTAGCGCTGAGCCACCGGCAGGGGCTTGCTGGCCTTGAGCTTGATCAGTTCGCGTTGGCTGTCGGTGGTTTCCTTGGGCGCGCCAGCCAATTGCTGCTTGAGTGCCTCAAGTTTCTTCTCGCTGTCTTCCTTGCTGAGCAGCAGCGCCAAGGTCTGCTCCAGCACCTGTTGCTGGGCTTTCTGTTCCGGTGTCTGTTGCGCCGCCTTGGGGTCGGCGTCGGCAGCCTTGGGCTGGGAGATCTTGTTCAGGCTGCTCTGGATGCTGGTCGTGGTGGGAAGCTCGGTCGCGCCAACGGCGAACGAGAGGGACAGGCACAGCCCGATCAGGGCTGTGCGGAGGTACACGCGCAGGGACATAGGCAGACTACTTGTGGATCCGGCAGAAGCGAAGTTTAGAGGAACAATCCTGGTCCGGGTCGCGTTCCTTCGGGGAATCTGACGCCTACTTTCTGGATCTTGTTCCCGTCCATGGTGGCCACGGTCCAGATCGTGCCATGCCATTCGACCTGGTCACCTACTACTGGAGCGCCTCCGACCTTCTGTCGGATGAACTGGGCCAGCGGCATTTTCGCGTCCAGGCCGTCGAGTTTCAGGCCGTACAACGCTGCCACTGCACCCAGTTCGGCATCGCCTTCGAGCACGAAGTCGCCGAAGAAGCGCAGGTCCAGGCCGCGTTGTGGCGCCTGGCTGAACAGTTTGCCCAAGGCCGGCAGGTTGTGCTCGTGGCCGATCACGCAGAGCATGTCACCGACTTCCAGCACGGTGCTGCCCGAGGGGTGCAGCAACTGCTCGCCCCGGAACAGCGCGGCGATCCGCGTGCCTTCGGGCATTTTCAACTCGCGCAGCGCGGCGCCGATGCACCATTTTTCGGCGCCCAGGCGGTAGACGAACAGTTCCCACTCGCTGGTGATGTGCACTTCCAGGGCGGAGCGGGAGATTGGCGCCGGGTCTGGCGGTACCGTCACTTTCAGCAGCTTGGCCATCCACGGCAGGCTGGTGCCTTGCACCAGCAGCGACACCAGCACGATGAAGAAGGCCAGGTTGAAGAACAGCTGGGCGTCCGGCAGGCCGGCCATCAGCGGGAACACCGCGAGGATGATCGGCACCGCGCCGCGCAGGCCAACCCAGGAAATGAAGGCCTTTTCACGCCCGTGGAAGGCCTTGAACGGCAGCAGGCTGGCGACCACCGACAGCGGGCGTGCCACCAGGATCATCCATAGCGCCAGGCCCAGCGCCGGCAGGGCTATGGGCAGCAGGTCGTGGGGCGTGACCAGCAATCCCAGCACCAGGAACATGCCGATCTGCGCCAGCCAGGCCATGCCGTCGAGCATGTGCAGGATGCCGTGGCGGCTGCGGATCGGCTTGTTGCCCAGTACCAGGCCGCACAGGTACACGGCAAGGAAGCCGCTGCCGTGCAGGGCGTTGGTCGCCGAGAACACCACCAGGCCGCCGGCGATCACCAGAATGGGGTACAGGCCGCCAGCGAGCTTGATACGGTTGACCAGTTGCAGCATCAGCCAGCCGCCGCCCAGGCCCAGCAGCCCGCCGATGCCGAACTCGCGTAGCAGGTGGGTGAGCAGGCTCCAGTGCAGGCCGGTCTGACCGCTGGCGATCATGTCGATCAGGGTGACGGTGAGGAACACCGCCATCGGGTCGTTGCTGCCCGACTCGATCTCCAGGGTGGCGGTGACCCGCTCGTTCAGGCCTTTGCCGCCGAGCAGCGAGAACACCGCCGCGGCGTCGGTGGAGCCGACAATGGCGCCGATCAGCAGGCCCTGGATCAGGCTCAGGTTGAACAGCCAGGCGGCGACCAGGCCGGTGAGGGCAGTAGTGATCATCACCCCGATGGTGGCCAGCGACAGCGCCGGCCACAGCGCCACGCGGAAGCTCGCCACCCGCGTGCGCAGGCCGCCGTCGAGCAGGATCACGGCCAGGGCCAGGTTGCCCACCAGGTAGGCGGTCGGGTAGTTGTTGAAGATGATGCCGCCACCATCGACCCCGGCGACCATGCCGACGGCGAGGATGATGACCAGGATAGGGATGCCCAGGCGTGACGACAGCGAGCTGACCAGGATACTTGCGCCCACCAGCAATGCGCCGATCAGGAACAGGCTGTTGATGGTGCTTGCATCCAAGGGCAGGTACTCCGGAGACAGCGGGGGGAGGGGACTTGATAGCATGTCGCTAGCAGGTCGCGTGCCAAATGATTCTAACCTGATGAATTGGCAGGCTGTAAAGCGTTTCTGCAGATGAAAAAAAGGCACCGCGGTGGGTGCCTTTTCTGGTGTTGCCTGGGCGGGCCCTTTCGCGGGTGAACCCGCTCCCACAGGTGCTGCACGGTTTCCAGACCTGTGCAAAGCCTGTGGGAGCGGCTTTAGCCGCGAAGAGGCCGGTACAGGTTTACGCCTGCTTCACTTCACGCATCGGCTTGCCCTTCACCGGTGCATCGCCCGCCACGTAGTACTTGGCAGTGCTGCGCGGCAGCGGCTTGCGGCCACGGATCTTGTCCGAGATCTTCTCGGCGATCATGATCGTGGTGGCGTTGAGGTTGCCGGTGATGATCAGCGGCATGATCGACGCATCGACCACGCGCAGGCCTTTCATGCCATGCACGCGGCCTTCGCCGTCGACCACCGCCATGTCGTCGGTGCCCATCTTGCACGAGCAGGACGGGTGGAAGGCGGTTTCGGCGTGCTCGCGGATGAACTTGTCCAGTTCTTCATCGGTTTGCACGTGCTCGCCCGGGCTGATCTCACGGCCACGGTACGGGTCCAGTGCCGGTTGGGCCATGATTTCGCGGGTCAGGCGTATGCCGTCACGGAATTCCTGCCAGTCCTGTTCGGTGGACATGTAGTTGAACAGGATGCTCGGGTGTTGGCGCGGGTCCTTCGATTTGGCCTGGATGCGGCCGCGGGCAGGCGAGCGCATGGAACCCATGTGTGCCTGGAAACCGTGTTCCTTCACGCCGTTGGAGCCGTTGTAGTTAATGGCCACCGGCAGGAAGTGGTACTGAATGTTCGGCCACTTGAATTCAGGGCGGGTACGAATGAAACCACCGGCCTCGAACTGGTTGCTGGCGCCGATGCCGGTGCCGTTGAACATCCACTCGGCACCGATGGCCGGCTGGTTCCACCACAGCAGCGACGGGTACAGCGACACCGGCTGGGTGCAGGCGTACTGCAGGTACAGTTCCAGGTGGTCCTGCAGGTTTTCGCCAACGCCCGGCAGGTCGTGCACCACCGGGATGTCGAGGCTTTCCAGCAGCGCGCGCGGGCCGACGCCGGAGCGCTGCAGCAGCTGCGGCGAAGCGATGGCGCCGGAGCTGACGATGACTTCCTTGCGGGCACGGGCTTCAACGCGTTCTTCGCTGTCGCCGACCAGGTAGGTCACGCCAATGGCGCGCTTGCCGTCGAACAGCACGCGGTCAGTCAGGGCGTGGGTGACGATGGTCAGGTTCGGGCGCTTCTTGGCCTGGTCCAGGTAGCCACGGGCGGTGCTGGAACGGCGGCCGTTCTTGGTCACGGTACGGTCCATGGGACCGAAGCCTTCCTGCTGGTAGCCGTTGAGGTCTTCGGTGCGCGGGTAACCGGCCTGCACGCCGGCTTCGACCATGGCGTGGAACAGCGGGTTGTTGCCCGCTTTTGGCGTGGTCACGCTGACCGGGCCTTCGCCGCCGTGATAGTCGTTCGGGCCGATGTCGCGGGTTTCGGCTTTACGGAAGTACGGCAGGCAGTCCAGGTAGGTCCAGTCTTCCAGGCCTGGCAGTTCTGCCCAGCCGTCGAAGTCCATGGCGTTACCGCGGATGTAGCACATGCCGTTGATCAGCGACGAGCCGCCCAGGCCCTTGCCGCGACCACATTCCATGCGGCGGCCGTCCATGTACGGCTCCGGGTCGGTTTCGTAAGCCCAGTTGTAGCGGCGGCCCTGCAGCGGGAAGGCCAGGGCGGCCGGCATCTGGGTGCGGAAGTCGAAACGGTAGTCCGGGCCACCGGCCTCCAGCAGCAGTACGGTGACGCCGGCGTCTTCGGTCAGGCGGGTCGCCAGGGTGTTACCGGCAGAGCCGGCACCGACGATGATGTAATCGAATTCTTGGGACATGAAAGTACCCTCGTGTTGGCGGTGATCAGGGAGCGGGAACGCCCGTGCCAAGCGGCACGGGCGGGGCTGGACAGGGCCTTAGAAGACCGAGTTGTAGCCGCCCAGCTCGACCTGGACCGACTTGATGCGAGTGTATTGAGCCAGCGAGCTGACGCCGTTCTCACGGCCGACACCCGACTGCTTGTAACCACCGACCGGCATTTCGGCCGGCGATTCGCCCCAGGCGTTGATCCAGCAGATACCGGCTTCCAGCTTGTGGATGATGCGGTGGGCGCGGGTGATGTCGTTGGTGCACACACCGGCGGCCAGGCCGTATTCGGTGTCGTTGGCGCGACGGATGACTTCTTCTTCGGTTTCGTAGGTGAGGATGCTCATCACCGGGCCGAAGATCTCTTCCTTGACGATGGTCATGTCGTCGGTGCAGTCGGTGAACACGGTCGGGGCCACGAACGCGCCCTTGGCGAAATCACCGGCGGTCAGGCGCTCGCCGCCGCACAGCACGCGGGCACCTTCTTCCTTGCCCTTGGCGATGTAGCCGAGCACGCTTTCCATGTGCTGGAAGCTGACCAGCGGGCCGAAGTTGGTGTTTTCGTCTTCCGGGTTGCCAGCGCGGATGCGGGCAACGCGTTCGACGATCTTGGCTTCGAAGGCAGCCTTCATTTCAGCCGGGATGAACACGCGGGTGCCGTTGGTGCACACCTGGCCCGAGCTGTAGAAGTTGGCCATCATGGCGATGTCGGCGGCCTTGTCCAGGTCGGCGTCGGCGCAGATGATCAGTGGCGACTTGCCGCCCAGTTCCATGGTGACTTCCTTGAGCGACGAGCTCGAGGCGCTGGCCATGACCTTCTTGCCGGTGGTGGTGCCGCCGGTGAAGGAGACTTTTTCGATGCGTGGGTGTTCGGTCAGCCAGGTGCCAACTTCGCGTCCGCTGCCGGTCAGAACGTTGAACACGCCGTTTGGCAGGCCGGCTTCGGTGTAGATCTCGGCCAGTTTCAGGGTGGTCAGCGAGGTGACTTCCGACGGCTTGAAGATCATCGCGTTGCCGGCGGCCAGGGCCGGGGCGGATTTCCACAGGGCGATCTGGATCGGGTAGTTCCAGGCGCCGATACCGGCGGTTACGCCCAGCGGCTCGCGGCGGGTGTAGACGAAGGACGATTCACGCAGCGGGATCTGCTCGCCTTCGATGGCCGGAACCAGGCCAGCGTAGTACTCCAGCACGTCGGCGCCGGTGACGATGTCGACGTAGCGGGTTTCCGAGTACGACTTGCCGGTGTCCAGGGTTTCCAGCATGGCCAGCTCGTCGTTGCGCTCGCGCAGGATCTCGACGGCGCGGCGCAGGATGCGCGAACGCTGCATGGCGGTCATCGCGGCCCAGACTTTCTGGCCACGCTCGGCGCTTTCGACGGCCTTCTCGACGTCAGCCTCGGTGGCACGTTGCACGTGGGCGAGGACTTCGCCGGTAGCCGGGTTGATGGCTTCGAAGGTGGCATCGCTGCCAGCGTCGACGTAAGCGCCATCAATGTAGAGTTTTTGCGTTCCGAAACGGGCCATAGTGTCCTCGCAAGTGCAGTGTGTGGTTTGGCTTGCGCGTCACGCTCCTGCCGGGTTGGCAAGGGCCGTGCGCGGTTGTTCAGCGGCCTGGTCGTTTGTACCCAGGGTGTGCTGTTTAGCCAGTTGTAGATCCATGTATTCGTAAGCAATCCGTATCGCCTGGTCAGTGTCGAATGCATCACCCGACAGGGCGCCACGCAGCCACAAGCCGTCGATCAACGCCGCCAGGCCGCGGGCTGCCTTGCGCGCATGGTAGAGCGGCAGGGCGCGGCGGAACTGGCAGCACAGGTTGGAATACAGGCGGTGGTCGTTGATCCGCTGCAACCTGTGCAAATCGGGCTGGTGCATGCTGGAAGCCCAGAAGGCCAACCAGGTTTTCATCGCCGGGCCGTTCACCTGGCTGGCATCGAAGTTGCCCTCGATGATCACTTTCAGGTGGGCGCGCGGGCTGTCGTCCGTCAGGGCCTGGCGACGTGCTCTGACACCTTCGTTGAGCATGTTCATGATGTAACCCATCGTCGCTGCGATCAGGCCGTTCTTGTCCCGAAAGTAGTGACTGATGATGCCGTTCGACACACCGGCCAAACGGGCAATCAGCGCAATGCTGGCGTCCCCCAGTCCGACCTGATCGACCGCCTGCAACGTGGCTTCGATCAACTGCTGGCGGCGGATGGGTTGCATACCGACCTTGGGCATCTTGCTATCTCCTCAGGCCTGCGAGCAGACGACGGGCGGCTGACTCGGCGAAGGCCAGTCTATTTTGTTTTGATTGAACGTTCAATCAATAAAGAATAAGCTCTGCGACAATTTGTGCCATTGACAGTTTTTCAGGCGGTCGAGAAGGCATGGATTGACACCCCAGGAAATCGCGTAACCCCCGGAATACAAGGCGTTGACGGGCATGAGCGATGCGAAATGCAGATTCTGCCGTGCGGTCATGGACCCTGCGGCGGGCCCTTGGAGCGGGCGGGGTGATCTGTGACGAATGCGCGCACCTCGGCTGAGGCGTGGCATTTTCAGCAGGCCACCTGTCTGTTTTTTTGCAACGTATCGATTCGGGATCACGGTTTCCAGGGTGCTTTTATAACACCTGATGCAGTGGGGATATTCCACCAATTGCTCGGGAAAGACTGATTAGCCTCCAAAGCCGCACTGCCCGGAGCATTCGTGCAATGAGTTCTGCCTCACTTACCAACCCTCCGGCCGAGAGGGTACGGGTCAACCGCGTGGTGTTCTTCACCTCCGCGCTGATGATCCTCGTTCTGACTGCCTTGCTGATCGCTGTACCCGAAACCGCCGGCCAAGTGCTGGGCGTGGCCCAGAAATGGCTGACGCGCACCTTCGGCTGGTACTACATGCTGGTAATCGGCGGTTACCTGCTGTTCGTCATCTACCTGGCCTTCTCCGACTACGGCAAGCTCAAGCTTGGCGGCAAGGATGACCAGCCCGACTTCAGCTATGGCGCCTGGGCCGGCATGCTGTTCTCCTCCGGTATCGGCATTTCGCTGCTGTATTTTGGCGCTTCCGAGCCGCTGGACCACTACTTCAACCCGCCAGAAGGCACCTCTGCTAGCCTCGACGCCGCGCGCCAGGGCCTGCAGCTGACCTTCCTGCACTGGGGCCTGCATGGCTGGGCGATCTACGCCCTGGTCGGCCTGGCCGTGGGTTACTTCGCCTACCGCCACAACCAGCCGCTGGCCCTGCGCTCGGCGCTGTACCCGCTGGTTGGTGAGCGTTGGGTCAAGGGCGCTGCCGGCAATGCCGTGGACATCTTCGGCATGTTCGTCACCCTGCTGGGCCTGGTGACCAACCTGGGCATCGGCTCGATGCAGGTGGCCTCCGGCCTGGAGTACCTGTTCGGCATGGACCACAGCAAGACCAACCTGCTGGTGGTGATCCTGGTCATGGCCGGCGTTGCCACCGTGGCGGCGGTCTCGGGTGTGGAAAACGGCATTCGCCGCTTGTCCAACCTGAACATCGTGCTGTTCAGCGGCCTGTTGATCTTCGTCCTGCTGGGCGGCGAAACCCTGCACCTGCTCAACGGCTTCGTGCAGAACATCGGTGACTACCTGAACGGCATCGTGCTGAAAACCTTCGACCTCTACGTGTATGAAGGCGAAGCCGGCAAGTCCGAGCGCTGGCTGGGCCTGTGGACCGTGTTCTACTGGGCCTGGTGGATCTCCTGGGGCCCGTTCGTCGGCATGTTCATTGCCCGTATCTCCAAGGGCCGCACCGTGCGCCAGCTGGTCAGCGGCGTGCTGCTGATCCCGCTGGGCTTCACCCTGGCCTGGCTGTCGATCTTCGGCAACACCGCGCTGGACCTGGTGATCAACCAGGGCGCCGTGGAACTGGGCAAGACCGCCCTGGAACAGCCGTCGATGTCGATCTACCAGCTGCTGGAATACTTCCCGGCGGCCAAGATCGTGATCGGTGTGGCGGTGTTCGTCGGCTTCGTGCTGTTCCTTACCCCGGCCGACTCCGGCGCGGTGATGATGGCCAACCTGTCGTGCAAAGGCGGCAAGGTCGACGAAGACGCCCCGCACTGGATGGTGGTGTTCTGGTCGCTGGTCATCACCCTGGTCACCATCGGCCTGCTGTTCGCCGGTAACTTCGAAGCCATGCAGACCATGGTGGTGCTGGCAGGCCTGCCGTTCTCGGTGGTGCTGGTGCTGTTCATGTTCGGCCTGTACAAAGCCATGAAGCAGGACGTGGCAGTGGAAAGCGAGCGCGCCGAGCTGGCCGCCCGTGGTCGTCGTGGCTTCAGCGAGCGCCTGACCCAGCTGGAGCTGCAGCCGACCCAGGCCGTGGTGCAGCGTTTCATGGACAAGCATGTCAGCCCGGCGCTGAAAGAAGCCGCCGCGCAGCTGCAGACCTTGGGCTTCGAGGTGGAAACCCGGGTTGGCCAGTCGCGCAACACGATGGGCCTGCGGGTGATGATGGAAGAGGGCAACCCGTTCGTCTATGAAGTGAGCCTGGACGGTTACCTGGCCGCACCGAGCGAAGCGCCGGTGGAAGGCGAGCCGGAAGTGCGCCAGCGCTTCTATCGTGCCGAGGTGTACCTGCACGATGGCAGCCAGGAGTACGACCTGATGGGCTTTGCGCCAGAGCAGATCGTGCGTGATGTGCTGGACCAGTTCGAAAGCCACCGCCAGTTGCTGGGGCGTGTGTATAGCTGATCGCTGTTGAGGCAAAACAAAACCCCGCTCATCTGAGCGGGGTTTTTTGTTGGGGCCGCTTTGCGGCCCTTCGCGGGCACGCCCGCTCCCACAGGGTTGTCACTGGCCTCGAAACCTGCGCGATTCCCGTGGGAGCGGGCGTGCCCGCGAAGGGCTGCAAAGCAGCCCAGGTTTCTCAGCGATTGGTGTAGCGGCCATTCTTGCCATGCCCCGGCATCGCCTGATTGCTGCGCACGGCAATCATCTGCTTGAGCCTGATCAACTCGATGCCCTGGCTCCTGAGCCTTGGCAACTCTCGTTCCAGCACTTCCAGGGTCTGTGGATAAGGATGCCCGATCAGCACCGCCGACCCCTGCCTGCGCGCCAGGGCGATGCCCTGCTGCAACTGCCCGGCAATCGCTTCAGTGGTGCGCACATCATCAAGGAACACATCACGCGAAACGTGGGCCAGGCCGATGCGCTGGGCTTCGGCTGCGGCCACGGTGGCGGCGCTGGTACGGCTGTCGACGAAGAACAGGTGACGTTGCTGCAGCTCACCCATCAACCAGGCCATGGGCTCACGCTGCGCCGTCATGCGGCTGCCCATATGGTTGTTGATGCCGGCGGCGTACGGCACCTTGGCCAGGGCTGCGTCCAGGCGTTTGGCCAGCTCTTCGATCGGCGTGCCAGGGTGCCAGGCATAGGGCCCGGTGGCCGGGTCCATGGGCATGTGCAGGATTACCGTCCTGCCGGCCTTGTGCGCCTGGCGGGCGAAGTCGGTGGCATGCGGGGTATCGGGCATGATCGCCATGGTCACCGGGCCGGGCAGGGCCAGGGTGCGGCTGTCGCGCTCGCTGCTCTGGCCCAGGTCGTCGATGATGATGCTCATGTAGGCCTTGCCGGCCGGCGCCGCTTGCGCGACCCCGGCCATCAGGCAGAACAGCAGACACAGCAGATAACGCATGGGGTGGATCAGTCGCCCTTGGTGATGTTCAGGCCTTTGAGCAGGCTCAGGGCCTGGCTCAGCTGGAAGTCGTCATCCTGCGGGCGCTCCTTGCGCTTGCCGCTGCCAGTCGGGCGGTCGGCGCCGCCGTTGCCGTTGCCCAGGTGGCCTTGCAGGTCGGCTTCCTTGAAGTTTTCGGTGTCGGCTTCGGCGGTGAGCTTGGCCGGGCGCACTTCGATGTCGGGGACGATGCCCTGGGCCTGGATCGAGCGGCCATTGGGGGTGAAGTACAGCGCGGTGGTCAGCTTCAGCGCGCGGTCGTTGGCCAGTGGCAGCACGGTTTGCACCGAGCCCTTGCCGAAGCTGTCGGTGCCCATCAGCACTGCGCGTTTCTGGTCTTGCAGGGCGCCGGCGACAATTTCCGAGGCCGAGGCGCTGCCGCCGTTGATCAGCACGACCAGTGGCACGCCGTTGCTGGCGTCGGCCGGGTCGGCCGAGAAGCGCAGCTCGGAGTTGGCGATGCGGCCCTTGGTGTAGACGATCAGGCCTTTGGTCAGGAAGTGGTCGGCCACTTCCACCGCCGACTGCAGCACGCCGCCCGGGTTGTTGCGCAGGTCCAGCACCACGCCGCGCAGCTTCTTGCCGTTGTCCTTGCGCAGCTTGGCCAGGGCCTTGCCGACTTCGTCGCCGGTCTTGACCTGGAACTGGGTGATGCGGATGTAGCCGTAGTCGTTCTCCAGCAGCTGGCTCTTCACGCTCTTGACCTGGATGACCGCGCGGGCCAGGGTCACGTCGAAGGGGGTGCCGCCGTCGCGCACCAGGGTCAGGGTGATCTTTTCACCGACCTTGCCGCGCATCTTGTCGACCGCTTCGGTCATGGTCTGGCCACGGGTCGGGGCGCCGTTGATCTTGACGATCAGGTCGCCGGCCTGCACGCCAGCACGCGAGGCCGGGGTGTCGTCGATCGGCGAGACCACCTTGATGAAGCCGTCTTCCTGGCCCACTTCGATGCCCAGCCCGCCGAACTCGCCGCTGGTGCTTTCCTGCAGCTCCTGGAAGTCCTCGGGGCCGAGGTACGCCGAGTGCGGGTCGAGGTTGCTGAGCATGCCCTTGATGGCATTTTCCAACAGGGTTTTGTCATCCACCGGCTCTACATAGGCCGCCTTGATGCGGTCCATGACCTCGGCGAAGGTGCGTAGCTCTTCAAGCGGCAGTGGCGCCTTGGCGGTCACCTCGGTGGCCGGTACTGCGGCTGGCTTGGCCGGCTCCGCGGCAGTAACCAGGGGCGCGCCGACCGCCAAGGCGATGGACAGGGCCAGCTGGGTGAGGCGAGGCGAGTGCAGCATGTCGAACGAACTCCTGATCCTGGAAGCGCTCCCTGGGGAGCATCGGCGCAGCCCGCAGGCTACGCCGTAGAAATTTGACTAGCCCCGGCACCACTGCGAAGGGTCGGTAGGCCGGCCCTGCTGGCGGATGGCGAAGTACAAGCCGGCAGCGTCCTGGCCGCCGCTGTCGCCAACGGTGGAAATGGCCTCGCCGGCCTTGACGATATCACCGGCGCTCTTGAGCAGGCTCTGGTTATGGCCGTACAGGCTCAGGTAACCGTTGCCATGGTCGAGAATGACCAGAAGCCCGGCACCGCGCAACCAGTCGGCGAACACCACGCGCCCGCCGTGCACGGCGCGTACCTGGGTGCCCGGGTTGGCGCTGATCATCACCCCGTCCCACTTGGCACGGGCATCGCTGCCGCGGGCATCACCGAAGCGTGCAAGCAATCGACCATTTACTGGCCAGGGAAGTTTTCCCCGTGCGGCAGAAAATGCGCCGCCGTAGCTCGCGCCGTCGCTGGAAACCATCGGGCCCAGGGTGGTGCGGGCCTTTTTCGGCGGCTCCACCGGTTCGCGGGCCTGTTCGCGGGCGGCAGCGGCGGCCAGGGCTTCCTGCTGGCGGCGTTTTTCCGCTTCCTGCTGGGCCAGCAAGGCCTTCTTGCGTGCTTCTTCGGCCTCGCGGGCCTGGCGGGCGAGGGTTTCCTCGATGGTCTTGAGGACTTTGGACAGGTCGGCCTGGTCCTGCTCGCGCGACTGCAGCTTCTGGTCGCGGTCCTTCATGTCGCTGTTGAGCTTGGCCAGCACCTGTTGGCGCTTGCCGCGCTCGGTTTCCAGGGCCTGGCGGCGGCTGTCTAGGTCGGCGTGCTGGGCCAGCAGCTGTTGCTGCTGGGTGGCGATTTCCTGTTCGACGTTGGCCAGTTGGCGCAGGGTCTCGTTGAAGGTGCGCAGTTGCTCCAGGCGCGCCTTGCTCAGGTAGTCGTAGTAGGTGAGGGTGCGGGCGAACTTCTCGGGGTTCTGCTGGTTGAGCAGCAGCTTGAGGTATTCCTCGCGGCCATTCTGGTAGGCCGAACGGGCCTGGATGGCGATCAGTCGCTGTTGTTCAACGCGGGCGCTCTGGAGTTTTTTTTTCTCGGTATCAAGGCGCTCCAGCTCGCCCTCGGTCTTTTTTAGTTCTTGCTGCAGGGCCTCCACCTGCTTTTCGAGGTTGCCGATATCGGTCTCGGTAGCTTTGAGGTCCTTTTGCACACCGGCCTTTTCTTCCTGGAGCTTGCCCAGCGTCTTCTTGAGCTCGGCAATGTCCTGGCGGGTGGCGTCCAGTTGCTGCTGGGTCTGCGCACGCTCATCGGCAAAGGCCGGGCTGAGCAGGCAAGACAGGGCTAGGAGGATCAGGGCGCGAAGCATGGGGTTTGGCGTACCAAGGATGGAGACTGGCCTAGTATGCCCGCCCGGGCGGGCAAAAAAAACGCCTCGCTGCGGGTGCAGAGGGGCGTTTGTCTGGAATTCATGTGTTATTGGGGCCGCAGAGCGGCCCCAATAACACAGAATCAGGCGTCGACCAGGATGGACGTACCGGTCATTTCCACCGGCTTTTCCAGCCCCAGCAACTTCAGCATGGTAGGCGCCACGTCGGCCAGCACGCCGCCGTCACGCACCTTGACGTTGCGCTTGCCTACATAGATGAACGGTACCGGCTCGGTGGTATGTGCGGTGTGCGCCTGGCCGGTGCACTCGTCTTCCATCTGCTCGACGTTGCCGTGGTCGGCGGTGATCAGCGCTTCGCCGCCGACCTTGTCCAGCGCTTCGACGATGCGGCCGACGCAGCCATCCAGGGCCTCGACGGCCTTCACCGCAGCTTCGAACACGCCGGTGTGACCGACCATGTCGCCGTTGGCGTAGTTGACCACGATCACGTCGTAACGCTGTTGCTCGATGGCCTCGACGATGCGGTCGGTCACCTCTGGCGCGCTCATTTCCGGCTGCAGGTCGTAGGTGGCGACCTTCGGCGACGGGATCAGGATGCGCTCTTCGCCTTCGAACGGCTCTTCGCGGCCACCGGAGAAGAAGAAGGTGACGTGGGCGTACTTCTCGGTCTCGGCGATGCGCAGTTGGGTCTTGCCGTTCTTCGCCAGGTACTCGCCCAGCACGTTGTTCAGGCTCGCCGGGGCGAAGGCGGCAGGGGCCGGGATCTTCGCCGAGTACTGGGTCAGGCCGATGTAGGCCGCCAGTCGTGGCAGGCGGGCGCGCGGGAATTCGTTGAAGTCGGCTTCGACGAACACGCGCGACAGTTCGCGGGCACGGTCGGCGCGGAAGTTCATGAAGATCACCGCGTCGCCGTCTTCGACCTTGACTGCTTCACCGATGCGCGTGGCCTTGACGAACTCGTCGCTCTCTTCGCGGGCGTAGGCCGCTTCCAGGCCAGCCAGGGCGGTGTCGGCGGTGTATTCGGCAGCGCTGTCGACGATCAGGTTGTAGGCAGCGCTGACGCGGTCCCAGCGGTTGTCGCGGTCCATGGCGTAGTAGCGGCCGATCAGGCTGGCGATGCGGCCCTTGCCCAGCCTGGCGAAGGTGGCGTCGAGCAGTTCGATGGACGACTGCGCGCTGCGTGGCGGCGTGTCGCGGCCATCGAGGAAGGCGTGCAGGTAGATCTTCTCTGCGCCGCGCTGCGCGGCCAGTTCAGCCATGGCCACCAGGTGGTCCTGGTGGCTGTGTACGCCGCCATCGGACAGCAGGCCGAGGATGTGCACGGCCTTGCCGGCACTGGCTGCCTTGTCCACGGCGCCGGTCAGTACCGGGTTCTCGAAGAACTCGCCGTCGCGGATGGCCTTGGTCACCCGGGTGAAGTCCTGGTACACCACGCGGCCGGCGCCGAGGTTCATGTGACCGACTTCGGAGTTGCCCATCTGCCCGTCCGGCAGGCCGACATCCATGCCAGAGCCGGAAATGAGGCCATGCGGCTGGCTGGCGCGCAGGCGGTCATAGACCGGTGTGTTGGCGGCATAGATGGCATTGTATTCGGGGCTTTCGCTGTGGCCGAAGCCATCCAGGATGATCAGGACCAGGGGTTTGGGCGTACTCGTCATCAATCAAACTCACGGTTGTTCAAAGATGATAAAGACACGCATTTTAGGGCAAATGCGCCACCGGCGGCGAATATTCGTCCCATTCCCCCGACCGGCGCGCACGTGCCAGCAATGTGCAGGTGGCTTTGCCGCCGGCCCGCCGGGCTTTGGTGGCAATAAGGGGCTGTGTATACTGGCCGGCATTTTCAATCGCGTGGAACACCCCAGATGGTTGCTAACCTGATTCAATTTGCGACAAACCACTACATCCTGGTGGCGATCTTCGTTGTCTTGCTGGTCGCGCTGCTGGTCAACGAAATCCGTCGCGGTGGCCAGAGCCTGAGCAACGGCCAGCTGACTGCCCTGGTCAATGCCGATAAAGCCCTGGTCATCGACATCCGCCCGGCCAAGGAATACTCCGCCGGTCACATTGTCGGTGCGCTGAACATCCCGCAGGACAAGCTGGCCAACCGCATGACCGAGCTGGACAAGCACAAAGAGAAGACCCTGATCGTCGTCGACTCGATGGGCCAGCAGTCCGGCACCATCTGCCGCGAGCTGCTCAAGGCTGGTTACAACGCCGCCAAACTGAGCGGTGGCGTTTCCAGCTGGAAAGCCGATAACCTGCCCCTGGTGAAGTGATATGAAGCCCGTCATCGTCTATTCCAGCGACTACTGCCCCTACTGCATGCGCGCCAAGCACCTGCTCGAGAGCAAGGGCGTGGCCTTCGAGGAAATCAAGGTCGACGGCAAGCCGCAGGTTCGCGCCGAAATGAGCCAGAAGGCCGGCCGTACATCGGTGCCGCAGATCTGGATCGGCAGCACCCATGTCGGTGGATGCGATGACCTCTATGCCCTGGAGCGTGCCGGCAAGCTCGACGCGCTGCTGGCGGCCTGATTTGCACTGCATTCAAAAACATTAGGATAAGGATCTGCCATGACTGACCAACAGACCAACGGCGCTGCTGCAGAAGACAACAGCCCTCAGTTCTCCATGCAGCGCATCTATGTGCGCGACCTGTCGTTCGAGGCCCCGAAAAGCCCGCAGATCTTCCGCCAGACCTGGGAGCCGAGCGTAGCCCTGGACCTGAACACCAAGCAGAAAGCCCTGGAAGGTGACTTCCACGAGGTGGTGCTGACCCTGTCGGTTACCGTCAAGAACGGTGACGAAGTGGCCTTCATCGCTGAAGTGCAGCAGGCCGGTATCTTCCTGATCAAGAACCTGGACGCGGCTTCGATGAGCCACACCCTGGGTGCGTTCTGCCCGAACATCCTGTTCCCGTACGCCCGCGAGACCCTGGACAGCCTGGTGACCCGCGGTTCGTTCCCGGCCCTGATGCTTTCGCCGGTCAACTTCGACGCCCTGTACGCGCAAGAAATGCAGCGCATGCAGGAAGCTGGCGAAGCGCCGACCGTGCAGTAATAGCTGCTGGTATCAAGAAAGCGCCTCTCGGGGCGCTTTTTTGTTGCCTGTGCCGCCCCCTTCGCGGGTAAACCCGCTCCCACAGGTACAGCGCTGCCCTTGAGGTTGGCTTGGTTACTGTGGGAGCGGGTTTACCCGCGAAGAGGCCGGCACAGGCTATAGCTCAGCTCCCGGCAAACCCATTCTGCCGCCACGCCTCATACACCGTCACTGCCACGGTATTGGACAGGTTAAGGCTGCGGCACCCCGGCCGCATCGGCAGGCGCAGGCGTTGTTCGGCCGGCAGGCTGTCCAGCACTTCGGTCGGCAAGCCACGGCTTTCGGGGCCGAACAGGAAGGCATCGCCCGCCTGGTAGGCCACTTCGTGGAACGGGTGCGAGCCCTTGGTGGTGAAGGCGAACAGCCGTGGGTTGCCCAGGCTTTCCAGGCATCCGGCCAGGCTCTCGTGGCGCTTGAGCGTGGCATACTCGTGGTAATCCAGCCCCGCACGGCGCAGGCGCTTGTCATCCAGTTCGAAGCTGATGGGTTCGATCAGGTGCAGGTCGCAGCCGCTGTTGGCGCACAGGCGAATGATGTTGCCGGTATTCGGCGGAATTTCTGGTTGAAAAAGGATGACGTGAAACATGCACGGCTCCAAGCGTGAAGATGACGGGCATTCTACCCCTGAACCGGACGTGCGTTCGAAGGCGTTCCCGCGGATGATGCTGTCGCTGGCAATCGTCGGCTTGATGGTAGGGCTGATGATCGGCCGGCTGACCACGCCGGACGAGCGCGAGCTGCAACAGGTGGAGGTGGTGCAGGATGGCCTGGAGCTGTGGTTCAACGAAGAGCCTCAGCTGCATGGCGAGAATGTGGAAGGTACGGTTGCGCTGTTGTTCCAGGCGCAGGGCAAGGCCCGGCAAGGGCAGTTGAGCCTGCAAGGCAAGCCTGTGAGCTGGCGGGTGCAGAAGAGCAAGGAAGGCTTGTTGCTGACGCTGGTGGCCGCGCGCCCCCTGCACGGCGAGTGGGCCGGTGCAGAGGACGCTGGGCGCTGGCGGGTGCAGGTTAAACTGCACGAATAAAAGAGGGGATATCCCGGCCTGCCTGTACCAGGGTCCCCGAAAGGGGTACTGCGTATAAAGGGGGGATGGCCCGGCCTGCCTGTACCGAGGTCCCCAAAACTGGCGATGTTGCGAATAAAAGAGGGGTTCACCCGGCCTGCCTGTACCAGGGCCCCCGAAACTGGAGATGTATTAGGTATTGCAGGGGGCGTGCCAGTTTTGCAAAGCCCGTGAATATTGGGTTTTAAGGGTGAATTAGCCGTTTTTTGAGGGGATTTGTGCCTTCGTGAGGTGCGTCGGGCACAGGAACGGTGCATGGAGCCGATATCTGTTCTGGTTCTACAAACGCATTCGCGGGTAAACCCGCTCCCACAAGAACGGCGCCGACCTTGAGGCTGGCGCTGTACTTGTGGGAGCGGGTTTACCCGCGAATGCGTCGGTGCAGCCAGTCAAGGATTAATGGTCATCACCTTCCTCATCATCCCCGCCCGCCACATTCATCCCCAGCTCCTTGATCTTGCGCGTCAGGGTATTGCGCCCCCAACCCAGCAACAGCGCCGCATCGCGCCGACGGCCAGCGGTGTGCTTGAGCGCTGTCTCGATCATGATCCGCTCAAAGCTCGGCACTGCGCTGTCCAGCAGGTTCGACTGGCCACGCGCCAACGCTTGGTCGGCCCACTGGCGCAGGGCCTGTTCCCAGTTGGTTACCGGTGCGGCGTCCTGTGGCAGGTTCAGCAGCTCGGGCGGCAGGTCGCCGATCAGCACTTCGCGGCTGGAGGCCATCACGGTGATCCAGCGGCAGGTGTTCTCCATCTGCCGCACGTTGCCCGGCCACGGCAGGTTGCGGATGAACTCTTCGGTTTCCGGCTTGAGGATCTTCGGCTCCACCGCCAGCTCCTGGGCGGCGCGGGCGAGGAAGTGGCGGGCGAGGGCGGGGATATCCTCGCGGCGGTCGGCCAGCCGTGGAATGTGGATGCGAATCACGTTCAGGCGGTGGAACAAGTCCTCGCGGAACTTGCCGGCCTGTACCAGCGACTCCAGGTTCTGGTGGGTGGCAGCGATGATGCGCACGTCGACCTTGACCGGCACGTGGCCGCCCACGCGATAGAACTCGCCATCGGCCAGCACCCGCAGCAGGCGGGTCTGGGTGTCGGCGGGCATGTCGCCGATCTCGTCGAGGAACAGGGTCCCGCCGTCGGCCTGCTCGAAGCGCCCCCGGCGCAGGTTGGCCGCACCGGTGAAGGCGCCTTTCTCATGGCCGAACAGCTCGGACTCCATCAGGTCCTTGGGGATCGCGGCCATGTTCAGGGCAATGAACGGCGACGCCGCACGTGGGCTGTGGCGGTGCAGGGCGTGGGCCACCAGTTCCTTGCCGGTACCGGACTCGCCGTTGATCAGCACGGTGATGTTGGAGTGGCTGAGGCGGCCGATGGCGCGGAACACCTCCTGCATCGCCGGTGCTTCACCGATGATTTCCGGGGTGCGCGCCAGGTTTTGCGGCACATCAAGCCCTTGCTGCTCCTGGGCGTGCTGGTTGGCACGCTTGACCAGCGAGACCGCCTCGTCCACATCGAATGGCTTGGGCAGGTACTCGAAGGCACCGCCTTGGTACGACGCCACGGCGCTGTCCAGGTCGGAGTGGGCAGTCATGATGATGACTGGCAGGCGCGGGTGCTGCTCGCGGATCTGCGCCAGCAGGTCGAGGCCACTGGTGCCGGGCATGCGGATGTCGGAAATGATCACGTCCGGTTGCTGGCGTGCCAGGCGGCCCATCACGCCATCGGCGCTGTCGAAGCTCTGGGTGGTCATGCCTTCCTGTTGCAGGGCTTTTTCCAGGACCCAGCGGATGGAGCGATCATCGTCGACGATCCATACGGTTTCACTTCGGCTCATGAGGCGGTGGCTCCTTGTTCCAGGGGCAGGTAGATCGAGAAGGCGGTGTGGCCTGCATGGCTTTCACACTCGATCAGGCCCTGGTGCTGGCTGATGATGTTCTGGGTAATGGCCAGGCCCAGCCCGGTACCGTCCGGGCGGCCGCTGACCATGGGATAGAAGAGGGTGTCCTGCAGTTCCGGCGGGATGCCCGGGCCGTTGTCGATGATCTCCACCCGCGCCACCAGGCGATGGCGCACGTGGCCGATGGTGAACTGGCGCAGGGCACGGCTGCGCAGGGTGATGCGGCCCAGGCGCAGTTCGTTCTGCGAACTGATCGCCTGCATGGCGTTGCGCACGATGTTGAGTACGGCCTGGATCATCTGTTCGCGGTCGATCAACACATCCGGCAGGCTGGGGTCGTAATCGCGCACCAAAGTGATGCAGCCCTGGCTTTCGGCCTCTACCAGGCTGCAGACCCGCTCCAGTACTTCGTGGATGTTGGTCATGGCCAGCGACGGTAGCTTGTTCGAGCCGAGCATGCGGTCGACCAGGTTACGCAGGCGGTCGGCCTCCTCGATGATCACGTTGGTGTAGTCGCGCAGGCCTTCGTCAGGCAGCTCGCGGGCCAGCAGCTGGGCTGCGCCGCGGATGCCGCCGAGTGGGTTCTTGATTTCGTGGGCCAGGCCGCGCACCAGCATCTTGGTGGTTTCCTGCTTGCTCAGCTGGGCCTCTTCCTTGGTGATGCGCAGCAGCCGGTCCCGTGGGTGAACCTCCAGCAGCAGCAGGGTCTGGCCCTGGTGCAGGATCGGCGTTACCGCGTAGTCGACGGTGATGGCCTGCCCGGTCAGCGAGGTGAGCTGCGCTTCGCGCTTGGTGAACGGGTGCGCCTGCTCGACCGCCTGGCGCAGCGAGCTGAGCGCTTCGGTCGACTCGGTGAACAGTTCGCTGATGAACTGCCCATGGCTGCGCTGGCCACTGACCGCCAGCAGCATTTCTGCGGCCGGGTTCATGTACTCCAGGCGTAGCTCGGCGTTGAGCAGTAGCGTGGCGGTGGTCAGGTTGTCCAGAAGCAGACGGTGCTGTGCATCGCTGATGGTCATAAGGCGTCGTTGACCTCTTTTGGCGCTTGGCTGGCATGGCGCGGCCATGGCCGGGCGCGCGGTGGATCCGCTGATGCGAGACTCTCTACCTGCAGAAATGCAAGAAACAAACCAAAGCTCCGAAAAGAAGCGGGATTTGCCGAAAAAGGCCTGGATCTGCGCAAAATCGGATCAGAAAGTCTTGATGAAGCGTTTCATGTGAACCAGATTGGGGAGCAAATAGGGGCACGGCGTTCGATTGTGCACCAAGATAGAGCATAGCGTGGCGGGCGGGGTTTCTGTGGGTTCTGTATGGCGCGGAAACGAAAACGGCCTCCCGAAGGAGGCCGTTCTGATCATGTCATCGGCGCCAGGCGCCGATCAGATCAGCAGCTGTAGTACAGCTCGTATTCCAGCGGGTGAACGAAGGTACGGACCTTGATTTCTTCTTCGCTCTTCAGCTCGATGAAGGCATCGATGAAGTCGTCGGAGAACACGCCGCCCTTGGTCAGGAACGCACGGCCTTTGTCCAGCTCTTCCAGAGCTTCCTTCAGGCTGCCGCAAACCTGCGGGATGTCCTTGGCCTCTTCAGGCGGCAGGTCGTACAGGTTCTTGTCGGCTGCATCGCCTGGGTGGATCTTGTTCTGGATACCGTCCAGGCCAGCCATCAGCAGGGCCGCGAAGGCCAGGTACGGGTTGGCCGATGGGTCCGGGAAGCGTGCTTCGATACGGCGGGCTTTCGGGCTGCCGACGTAAGGAATACGGATCGATGCGGAACGGTTGCGAGCCGAGTAGGCCAGCATTACCGGGGCTTCGAAGCCTGGGACCAGACGCTTGTAGGAGTTGGTCGACGGGTTGGTGAAGCCGTTCAGGGCCTTACCGTGCTTGATGATGCCGCCGATGAAGTACAGGGCGGTGTCGGACAGGCCGGCATAGCCTTCACCCGAGAAGGTGTTCTTGCCGTCTTTCCAGATCGACATGTGCACGTGCATGCCCGAGCCGTTGTCGCCGTACAGTGGCTTCGGCATGAAGGTGGCGGTACGGCCGTAGGCGTCGGCAACATTGTGCACGACGTATTTCAGCGCCTGTACTTCGTCAGCCTTCTTCACCAGGGTGTTGAACTTGACGCCGATTTCGTTCTGGCCGGCAGTCGCCACTTCGTGGTGGTGAACTTCAACGGTCTGGCCCATTTCTTCCAGTGCGTTGCACATGGCAGTACGGATTTCGTGGTCGTGGTCGAACGGCGGAACCGGGAAGTAGCCGCCTTTCACGCCTGGACGGTGGCCTTTGTTGCCGCCTTCCACGTCAGCGCCGGTCATCCACGAGCCTTGCTCGGAGAAGATCTTGAACATCGAGCCGGAGATGTCCGACTGGAACTTCACTTCGTCGAAGATGAAGAACTCAGGCTCCGGGCCTGCGAATACGGTGTCACCGATGCCGGTGCTCTTCAGGTACTCTTCGGCGCGCTTGGCGATGGCACGTGGGTCGCGATCGTAGCCCTGCATGCTCGACGGGTCGACGATGTCGCAGGTGATGATCAGGGTTGGCTCTTCGGTGAACGGGTCCAGTACGGCAGTTTCGTCGACCGGCATCAGGATCATGTCGGACGCTTCGATGCCTTTCCAGCCAGCGATGGAGGAACCGTCGAACATCTTGCCGACTTCGAAGAAGTCGTCTTCCAGCGCATCACGCGACGGCATGGTCACGTGGTGCTGAATGCCTTTGGTGTCCGTGAAACGCAGATCAATCCACTTGACGTCATGATCTTTGATGAGTTGAACCGACTTCGACATGTTGTCCTCCGGATGGTCTAGAGCGCGGTGGGCCGCTGCCCTGGAAAAAGGGTGTTGCCGGGCGCGGATAGTCGGCCAAGCGTACCTGCCTCACAAGGGAGCAAATTGCATGCCAGTGCCCGAAAATGGCGAGGGCGGGATAAAAGGGGGCGTTTGCGGGCATCTGGCGGTGGGGTGGCGGGTAAAAATGCACCCTTAAGATGCGAATTTTGGTAGCAATGCACTGATATGGTGCGCTGATTGAGTGGTGTGCATTGTTCAAGGGCCTCTTCGCGGGCACGCCCGCTCCCACAGGAATTGCACTGCCTTCGAAATCTGTGCAGTCCCTGTGGGAGCGGGCGTGCCCGCGAAAGGGCCGGAGCAGGCAAGGGAAAAACCGGCTCCTGCATTTATCTGAAAGCTTCTGATCAAAAGTTGGTCAAATCCTGAGCAATTTCCGCTATAATTCGCGCCCCTCATTTTCGGCAGGCCCTGCGCGCGCTGTTAACCAATGAAACTTATCGTCAAAGTCTTCCCAGAAATCACCATCAAGAGCCGGCCGGTGCGCAAGCGCTTCATCCGCCAGCTCGGCAAGAACATCCGCAACGTGCTCAAGGACCTCGACCCTGAGCTCGTGGTCGATGGTGTCTGGGATAATCTCGAAGTGGTCACCCGCGTCGAAGACGAGAAAGTCCAGCGCGAGATGATCGAGCGCCTCACCTGCACCCCGGGTATCACCCACTTCCTGCAGGTAGAGGAATACCCGCTGGGTGACTTCGACGACATCGTCGCCAAGTGCAAGCACCACTTCGGCCACCTGCTGGCCGGCAAGCACTTCGCCGTGCGCTGCAAGCGTGGCGGCCACCACGACTTCACCTCGATGGACGTCGACCGTTATGTCGGCAGCCAGCTGCGCCAGCAGTGCGGCGCCGCCGGCATCGAGCTGAAGAACCCGCAAGTGCTGGTGCGCATCGAAATCCGCGACCAGCGCCTGTACGTGATCCACAACCAGCACCAGGGCATCGGCGGTTATCCGCTGGGCGCCCTGGAGCAGACCCTGGTGCTGATGTCCGGTGGCTTCGACTCCACCGTGGCGGCCTACCAGATGATGCGCCGTGGCCTGATGACCCACTTCTGCTTCTTCAACCTCGGCGGCCGTGCCCACGAGCTGGGCGTGATGGAAGTGGCCCACTACCTGTGGAAGAAGTTCGGCAGCAGCCAGCGCGTGCTGTTCATCAGCGTGCCATTCGAGGAAGTGGTCGGCGAGATCCTCAACAAGGTCGACAACAGCTACATGGGCGTGACCCTCAAGCGCATGATGCTGCGCGGTGCCGCGCACATGGCCGACCGCCTGGAGATCGACGCGCTGGTCACCGGCGAGGCGATTTCCCAGGTGTCCAGCCAGACCCTGCCGAACCTGTCGATCATCGACTCGGCCACCGACAAGCTGGTGCTGCGCCCGTTGCTGGCCAGCCACAAGCAGGACATCATCGACCAGGCCACCGCAATCGGCACTGCCGATTTTGCCAAGCACATGCCGGAGTACTGCGGCGTGATCTCGGTGAACCCGACTACCCATGCCAAGCGTCATCGCATGGAGCACGAAGAAAAGCAGTTCGACATGGCCGTGCTGGAGCGCGCCCTGGAGCGTGCCAAGTTCATCTCCATCGACCATGTGATCGACGAGCTGGGCAAGGACATCGAAGTCGAGGAAGTGGCCGAGGCGCTGCCGGGCCAGATCGTCATCGACATTCGTCACCCCGATGCCCAGGAAGACGAACCTCTGGCGCTGGAGGGTATCGAAGTCCAGGCCATGCCGTTCTACGCGATCAACAGCAAGTTCAAGCACCTGGACCCTACGCGCCAGTACTTGCTGTATTGCGACAAAGGTGTGATGAGCCGTCTGCACGCACACCACCTGCTCAGTGAGGGACATGCCAATGTGCGTGTTTATCGTCCGACATAAGACGCCAGGGCTGTATGGCGGCAGCATCCGCCATCGCCCTCCCGACCATCGGGCCCGCTGAGCCTCAAACCGTACATATTCGCCGCCTACACTGGCGGCAACCGAATCCTCTGATCGAGATACAGTTGTGATCGAAAATCTGCGTAACATCGCCATCATCGCCCACGTTGACCATGGTAAAACCACCCTGGTCGACAAACTCCTGCGCCAGTCCGGCACCCTGGAGCGTAACGAGCTCAACGACGAGCGCGTGATGGACTCCAACGACCAGGAAAAAGAGCGCGGCATTACCATTCTGGCGAAAAACACCGCCATCAACTGGAACGGCTACCACATCAACATCGTCGACACCCCCGGCCACGCCGACTTCGGTGGCGAGGTTGAGCGTGTAATGTCGATGGTCGACTCCGTGCTGCTGCTGGTCGATGCCCAGGACGGCCCGATGCCGCAAACCCGCTTCGTGACCAAGAAGGCGTTCGAAGCCGGCCTGAAGCCGATCGTCGTGATCAACAAGGTTGACCGCCCGGGCGCGCGTCCTGACTGGGTTCTGGACCAGATCTTCGACCTGTTCGACAACCTCGGTGCCACCGACGACCAGCTGGACTTCCAGGTGGTCTACGCCTCGGCCCTGAACGGCATCGCCGGTCTGGACCACACCGACATGGCCGAAGACATGACCCCGCTGTACCAGTCGATCGTCGACAACGTACCGGCGCCGAACGTTGACGTCGATGGCCCGTTCCAGATGCAAATCTCCGCGCTGGACTACAACAGCTTCCTCGGTGTTATCGGCGTTGGCCGTATCGCCCGTGGTCGCATCAAGCCGAACACCCCGGTTGTTGCCATCGACACCGAAGGCAAGAAGCGTAACGGCCGTATCCTCAAGCTGATGGGCCACCACGGCCTGCACCGCGTCGACGTTGAAGAAGCCCAGGCTGGCGACATCGTCTGCATCAGCGGTTTCGACGAGCTGTTCATCTCCGACACCCTGTGCGACATGAACCACGTCGAAGCGATGAAGCCGCTGACCGTTGACGAGCCGACCGTTTCGATGACCTTCCAGGTCAACGACTCGCCGTTCTGCGGCAAGGAAGGCAAGTTCGTCACCAGCCGCAACATCAAGGAACGTCTGGACAAAGAGCTGCTGTACAACGTTGCACTGCGCGTTGAAGAAGGCGACTCGGCTGACAAGTTCAAGGTTTCCGGCCGTGGTGAGCTGCACCTGTCGGTTCTGATCGAAACCATGCGTCGTGAAGGCTTCGAGATGGCTGTAGGCCGTCCTGAAGTGATCATCCGCGAAGTCAACGGCGTGAAACAGGAGCCGTTCGAGAACGTCACCATCGACATCCCTGAAGAATCCCAGGGCAAGGTCATGGAAGAAATGGGCCTGCGTAAAGGCGACCTGACCAACATGGCGCCGGATGGCAAGGGCCGTGTACGTCTGGAGTACAACGTACCTGCTCGCGGTCTGATCGGTTTCCGTAACCAGTTCCTGACCCTGACCAACGGTGCCGGCATCCTGACCTCGATCTTCGATCGCTACGACACCATGAAAGCTGGCCAGATGTCCGGCCGCCTGAACGGTGTTCTGGTTTCGATCGAGACCGGCAAGGCGCTGACCTACTCGCTGGAAACCCTGCAGGCTCGCGGCAAGCTGTTCATCGAGCACGGCCAGGACATCTACAACGGTCAGATCATCGGTCTGAACAGCCGTGACAACGACCTGGGCGTGAACCCGACCAAAGGCAAGAAGCTCGACAACATGCGTGCTTCGGGCAAAGACGAAGTCATCGCCCTGGTACCGCCGGTTCGCCACACCCTGGAACAGGCTCTGGAATTCATCCAGGACGACGAGCTGTGCGAAGTGACTCCGAAGTCGATCCGCCTGCGCAAGAAGATCCTGGACGAAGGCGAGCGTACCCGCGCTGCCAAGAAAGCCAAGGCTTGATCGTCTAGCTTGAGCTGAAACGAAAACGCCCCCGGTCGAAAGGCCGGGGGCGTTTTTGTTTGCCTGCAGGATTTGTGTCGGCCCTTTCGCGGGCTTGCCCGCGCCCACAGGTACTGCACAGGTTGAATGTTGCGGAGATCCTGTGGGAGCGGGCAAGCCCGCGAAGAGGCCCTTGAAGGCTGGCGATCAGCGCCCGACCACCTTGGGCTTGTACGCACAATACCCCGGCCGCGGCCCGACCTTGGGGTGGTTGCGGCAGGTGTCCGGCCGCTTGTCATAAATGGTGCACAGCCGGCTTTTACGATCCAGGTACAGGCAGTCATCATTGCTCATCCGGGTCAGGGTGAAGATCCCCGACTTCTGGTTGAAGCGTTCGATGATGCCGTCCTTCTGCAGGCGCTTGGCGATGTTCTTCGGCGGTTCGTCTTTCTCGAACTCGTCGACCACGCCGATACGGATCAGATCCTTGATCTTCACCTCCACCGGCAGGGTGCAGCAGGTCGAATGGCAGCCATGGCACATGTTGCTGGTGTAGCGCTGCCAGGTCTCCAGGCGGTCGACTTCGGCCGCGGCGATCAGGGTCGTTTTCATCGTTATAGGGGTGTATCACGGTCTTGGGGCGCGCGATCATACCGGAATTGTTCAATTTATGAACAACCTTTTGCCGGAATCGCAGAGTGGGCATGAAAACTGCGAACGGTAACTGTCACTCCCTGTCGAAGGGGCTAGGCTCAACAGTCTCCCTCCGCTTTCGTCAACTTGCCAGAGGATGCCGCATGTCCCAGGAACCCAAAGCACGTGACGCCGAGGTGGCCGAATTTCGCGCCGCTGTATTGAAGAAGCTGACCTACGCGGTCGGCAAGGACCCGGAGCACGCCTTCGACCACGACTGGTTCGAAGCCATTGCCCTGGCCGCGCGCGATCACATGGTCGATCACTGGATGGACCACACCCGCCAGGCTTATCGCCGAAGCCAGAAGCGGGTCTATTACCTTTCGCTCGAATTCCTAATCGGTCGCCTGCTGTACGACAGCCTGAGCAACCTGGGCCTGCTCGACATTGCCCGCGAAGCACTGGAAGGGCTGGACGTGGACCTGGAGCGCATCCGCCTGCTCGAGCCCGATGCTGCGCTGGGCAATGGTGGCCTGGGCCGCCTGGCGGCGTGCTTCATGGAGAGCATGTCGACCCTGGGCATCGCCGCCCACGGCTATGGCATCCGCTACGAACACGGGCTGTTCCGCCAGGCCATGGTCGATGGCTGGCAGCAGGAGCAGACCGAGAACTGGCTGGACTTTGGCAACCCCTGGGAGTTCGAGCGCGCCGAGGTGATCTACCCGATCAGCTTTGGTGGCAGCGTCGAAACGGTGCACGACACCCATGGCCATCAGCGCCAGGTGTGGTGGCCGGGCGAGACCGTGCGGGCGGTGGCCTATGACACCCCGGTGGTCGGTTGGCGCGGGGCCAGCGTCAACACCTTGCGCCTGTGGCGTGCGCGGGCGCTGGAGGAGCTGCACCTGGAGCGCTTCAACGCCGGCGACCACCTGGGCGCGGTGGCCGAGGTGGCGCGGGCCGAAAGCATTTCGCGGGTGCTGTACCCGGCCGACAGCACCGAGGCTGGCCAGGAGCTGCGCTTGCGCCAGGAATACTTCTTCGTCTCGGCCTCGCTGCAGGACCTGCTGCGCCGCCACCTGAACATGCACGACAACCTGCTCAACCTGCCGGACGCGGCGGCCATCCAGCTCAACGACACCCACCCTTCGATCGCCGTGGCCGAGCTGATGCGCCTGCTGGTCGACCAGCATGAAATCCCCTGGGATACCGCCTGGGAGCTGACCGTCGGCACTTTGGCCTACACCAACCACACCTTGCTGCCCGAAGCCCTGGAAACCTGGCCGGTGGCGTTGATGGAACGCATGCTGCCGCGGCACATGCAGATCATCTACCTGATCAACGCCTACCACATCGACGCGCTGCGGGCGAAAGGCCTGCACGACTTCGACGTGCTGCGGGCGGTATCGCTGATCGAGGAGGACAACGGCCGCCGGGTGCGCATGGGCAACCTGGCGTTCCTCGGCTCGCACAGCGTCAACGGTGTGTCGGCGCTGCACAGCAAACTGATGAAAAGCACGGTATTCGCCGAGCTGCACAAGCTCTACCCGCAACGGATCAACAACAAGACCAACGGCATTACCTTCCGCCGCTGGCTGTACCAGTCCAACCCGCAGCTGACCGCGATGCTGGTCGAGGCGCTGGGTCCGGAGCTGCTGGACGACCCCGAAGGGCGCCTGGCCGGCCTGGTGCCGTTCGCCGACAAGAGCGGCTTCCGCAAGCAGTTCGCTGCCCAGCGCCTGCACAGCAAGCGTGCCCTGGCCAGCATCATCCAGGACCGCCTGGGCGTCACGGTGAACCCCGAGGCGTTGTTCGATGTGCAGGTCAAGCGCATCCACGAGTACAAGCGCCAGTTACTTAACCTGCTGCATACCGTGGCGCTGTACCAGGCCATGCGTAACGACCCCGGTACCGACTGGGTGCCGCGGGTGAAGATTTTTGCCGGCAAGGCCGCGGCCAGTTACCACCAGGCCAAGCTGATCATCAAGCTGGCCAACGACATCGCCCGGGTGGTGAACAACGACCCGACCGTGCGCGGCCTGTTGAAGGTGGTGTTCCTGCCCAACTACAACGTCAGTCTGGCCGAAAGCATCATCCCGGCGGCGGACCTTTCCGAGCAGATTTCCACCGCCGGTTACGAAGCCTCCGGTACCAGCAACATGAAGTTCGGCCTGAACGGCGCGCTGACCATCGGCACCCTGGATGGCGCCAACGTGGAGATGTGCGAGCAGGTGGGCGCCGACAACATGTTCATCTTCGGCCTTACCGCGCAGCAGGTGGAAGCCCGGCGGCGTGCCGGGGACTTCGGCGCCAGTGCCGCGATTGCCGCGTCCAGCCGTTTGAACGACGTGCTGCAGGCCATCCGCAGCGGGGTGTTCTCGTCGGACGACCCGTCGCGCTACAGCGCGTTGATCGATGGGCTGGTCGGCCATGACCGCTTCCTGGTGTGTGCCGATTTCGACGCTTACTGGGATGCCCAGCGGCGGGTCGAGGAACTGTGGCACACGCCGCAGGAGTGGTGGCGCATGGCGGTACTGAACACCGCCTGGCGCACGCTGAACTACCGACCTATTGTGCCGTCTGAGAGCCGTGGCGAGTCTCATCACTCGCTAGCCTGCAACTCTCCCTGTAAACTGCGTGGGTTTTTTATCCCCCAATCCTTTCGGAGCCATACATGTCCCGCGTTACCCTGAGTCGCTATCTGATTGAGCAGACCCGCAGCAACAATACCCCTGCCGATCTGCGCTTCCTGATCGAAGTGGTGGCGCGTGCGTGCAAGGAAATCAGCCATCACGTGTCCAAAGGCGCCCTCGGCGGTGTGCTGGGCAGCATGGGCACTGAAAACGTGCAGGGCGAAGTCCAGAAGAAACTGGACGTGATTTCCAACGATATCCTGCTGGAAGCCAACGAATGGGGCGGCCACCTGGCCGGCATGGCTTCCGAAGAAATGGATAACGCCTACCAGATCCCGGGCAAGTACCCGAAAGGCGCCTACCTGCTGGTATTCGACCCGCTGGACGGCTCGTCCAACATCGACGTCAACGTTTCGGTCGGCACCATCTTCTCGGTACTGCGTTGCCCTAACGAGTACCTGAGCCAGAACGAAACCCTGAACGAAAATGCCTTCCTGCAGCCAGGCACCCAGCAGGTCGCCGCCGGTTACGCCATCTATGGCCCGCAGACCATGCTGATCCTGACCCTGGGCAATGGCGTCAAGGGCTTCACCCTGGACCGCGAGCTGGGCAGCTTCGTCCTCACCCACGAAAACATCCGCGTGCCGGAAAGCACCGCCGAGTTCGCCATCAACATGTCCAACCAGCGCCACTGGGAAGCCCCGGTTCAGCGCTACGTGGGCGAACTGCTGGCAGGCGAGACCGGCCCGCTGAAGAAGAACTACAACATGCGCTGGATCGCCTCGATGGTGGCCGATGTGCACCGCATCCTGACCCGTGGCGGCCTGTTCATGTACCCACGTGACGCCCGCGAGCCAAGCAAGCCGGGCAAGCTGCGCCTGATGTACGAAGCCAACCCGATGTCGTTCATCATCGAACAGGCCGGCGGCGCCTCTACCAACGGTTACGATCGCATCCTCGACATCAAGCCAGAAAGCCTGCACCAGCGCGTGTCGGTAATCCTCGGCTCGAAGGAAGAGGTCGAGCGCGTCACCGCCTACCACAAGGAGTAAGTCATGCTCGCACCTTGGCAGCCGTTGCTGGAGTGGTGGTTCGGTTGGGGCACCAGTCCCCAGGCCGTGGCTGACGAGAAGAGCACGCTGTGGTTCGGCAAGCATCACGATGCCGAGGCCCATGCGCTGTTTGGCGAGCTGGTCGAGCACGCCCTGGCGGGTGGGCTCGACGAGTGGCAGCAAAGCCCGCAGGGCTGGCTGGGCCTGCTGATCCTGCTGGACCAGCTGCCACGCATGATCTACCGCGACACGCCGCGCGCCTTCGAGGGCGACCGGCGTGCCCAGGTGGTGGCGATGCAGGGTTTGCAGAAGAACTGGGACTACCAGTTGCTGCCGATCCAGCGGGTGTTCGTGCTGCTGGTGCTGGAGCATGCCGAGGTGCTGGACTGGCAGAACCTGTGTGTCGAGCGCTACCAGCTGCTGCTGGACGAGCAGCCCGAAGCCAACCGCCGGCTGTTCGAAGGCTTCCTCGACTATGCCGAGCAGCACCAACGGGTGATTGCCCGGTTTGGGCGCTTTCCGCACCGCAACCTGGTGCTGGAGCGGCCGAGCACCAGCGAAGAGATGGACTTTTTGCTGGAGCCCGGGTCCAGGTTCTGAGGCTTGGGGGCCTGCTGCGCAGGTCGTCGCGACGCAAGGCCGCTCCTGCATGGGGGCGGCCTTTTTGTTTGGGCGAGATGCTTCTTTGTGATTAATCGCACAGTAATGGCCATCCGACCAATGGTGTAGGGGCAAAGGGGGTGGGGCAGGGAACCTGGGAGGTTTTTTTCCGTCGAAGGTCACTACAGGCCACTCGCCTGTATCCCCTCTTCAGGAGTGTCCTTCATGTCGTTGCGTTCCCTCGCCCTGTTGTCGCTGTGCGTCGTCCTGACTGCCTGCAGCAAGATCAACCAGGAAAACTATTCCAAGATCAAGGCCGGTATGAACAAGGCCGAGGTCGAGCAGTTGCTCGGCACGCCGGCCGAGTGCTCTGGCGCGCTGGGCATGAGCAGCTGCACCTGGGGGGACGAGAAGAGCTTCATCAGCGTGCAGTACGCGGCTGACAAGGTGCTGATGTATTCAGGGCAGGGTCTCAAATGAGGCGCCTGTACCTGCTGATGGGGGTATGCCTGGCATTGCTGCTGGGCGGTTGTGCAGGCTCCGTGCACGACCCGCTGGCGCCAAAAACCGCTGGCCACATCGACCTCAAACGCTACCAGGGCAAATGGTACGAGCTGGCGCGCCTGCCCATGCGCTACCAGGCCGGCTGCGAACAGTCCGAGGCGCATTACAACCTCAAGCTGGATGGTAGCCTCGGCGTGCTCAACCGCTGCCGCACCATGGGTGACGAATGGCTGCGTGCCGAAGGGCATGCGAGCATCCAGGAGCCGGGGCACACCGACAAGCTGTGGGTCGAGTTCGACAACTGGTTCACCAAGCTGGTGCCAGGTGTGGCCAGGGGCGAGTACTGGATCCTGTACGTGGATGATCGCTACCGCACGGCGGTGGTCGGCAGCCCGGACCGCAAGCACTTGTGGATCCTGTCGCGTACGCCGACGCTACCGGCCTGGGAGCGCGAGAACCTGATGTCCAGGGCACGGCAACAGGGGTATGACACCAGCCGCCTGATCTGGCGCGCGTCGGACCAGCAGATCGTCAAGATGCACTGAGGTTCAGAGTGGTTGTGGGTGTGGGCCTACCCGCAACCGCGATGTATGGCACCGGCTTCGCCGGTGTTCGCGGGTAAACCCGCTCCCACAGGTACTGCACCGCATCTGAGTTCAGCGCCTCACTTGTGGGAGCGGGTTCACCCGCGAATGCGAGAGAACTGCCGGTAGATCAGCCCAAAAGCTGCCGCAGTACCTCGGCAAACGCCAACCGGCTTTCCTCTTCCTGCGCATGCCGCCCCTGGCGCACCACCCACTGCCCATTCACCATCACATCCCGCACCTGGCGATCGCCCCCGGCAAACAGCCAGCGGTTGAGAATGGCATCTCCGTCCGCCATGGCGATGTAAGGGTCCTGCCCGTCGAGCACCAGCCAGTCCGCGCGCTTGCCTACGGCCAGCTCCCCGACCGCCTGCCCCAGCGCCTGTGCACCGCCCGCCAGCGCAGCGTCATACAGCGTGCGCCCGACCATCGGCTGGTCGCCGCGATACAGGCGGTTACGCCGCTGGTCGCGCAGCCGCTGGCCATATTCCAGCCAGCGCAGCTCCTCCACCACGCTCAGCGACACATGGCTGTCCGAACCAATGCCCATGCGCCCACCCTGTGCCAGGTAGTCCACTGCCGGGAAAATCCCGTCGCCCAGGTTGGCCTCGGTGGTCAGGCACAGCCCGGCTACCGCGCCGCTGCGGGCCATTGCAGTAACTTCATCCGGCTCGGCATGGGTGGCATGCACCAGGCACCAGCGTGGGTCCACGTCCACATGCTCGTACAGCCACTGCAACGGGCGCAGGCCGCTCCAGGCCAGGCAGTCGTCGACTTCCTTCTGCTGCTCGGCGATATGGATATGCACCGGGCATTGCTTGTCGCTGGCTGCCAGCACCTCGGCGATCTGCCCGGGCGTCACCGCCCGCAGCGAATGGAAGCACAAGCCCAGTTGCTGTGCGGGTTGCGCGGCCAGCAGCGGGGCCAGTTGCGCTTGCAGTTGCAGGTACTGTTCGGTGGAGTTGAGGAAGCGCCGTTGCCCGTCATTCGGGGCCTGGCCGCCGAAGCCTGCATGGCTGTACAGCACCGGCAGCAAGGTCAGGCCAATGCCGCTGTCGGCTGCGGCCACGCTGATGCGGCGGGACAGTTCGGCCGGGTCGGCATAGGCCTTGCCGGCCTGGTCGTGGTGCACGTAGTGGAATTCGGCGACCGAGGTGTAGCCGGCCTTGAGCATCTCGATGTACAGCTGGCGGGCGATGACCTGCAGCTGCTCCGGGCTGATCTGGCCGACCAGGCGGTACATCAGGTCGCGCCAGGTCCAGAAACTGTCATTGGGGTTGCCGGCGACTTCCGCCAGCCCTGCCATGGCGCGCTGGAAGGCATGCGAGTGCAGGTTGGGCATACCGGGCAGCAGCGGGCCGGCCAGCCGCTCGGCGCCTTCGGCCGAGGCGCCCGGCTCGATGCGGGCCACGTGGCCATCGCGGGTGACCTCGATACGGACATGGCTGGCCCAGCCCGTGGGCAGCAGGGCGCGTTCGGCAAAGTAGGCGGACATCGGTGAAAATCCTGTTATTGTTAACTTGTATATACATATACAGGCGTTTGCCTGCCGGGTAAACTGCGGCAAGCTACCGCTCATTCCATTTGCACAAGGATCCAACGCCGTGCCGACACCTCCTGTCTCCGCGCTGGTTGCCCAGATGGGCGAGGGCCCGGCGCCGCTGTACGCCCGGGTCAAACAGATGATCATCCAGCAGATCGACAACGGCAGCTGGCCACCGCATCACCGGGTACCCTCGGAGAGCGAACTGGTCAGCGAGCTGGGCTTCAGCCGCATGACCATCAACCGCGCCCTGCGCGAACTCACCGCCGAAGGCCTGCTGGTGCGCATGCAAGGGGTCGGTACCTTCGTGGCCGAGCCCAAGGGCCGTTCGGCGCTGTTCGAGGTCAACAACATCGCCGATGAAATTGCCGCGCGTGGCCACCAGCATAGCTGCCAGGTGATCACCCTCACCGAGGAAACGGCCGGTTCCGAGCGGGCCCTGGCCCTGGACATGCGTGAAGGCCAGCGGGTGTTCCACTCGCTGATCGTGCATTTCGAGAATGGCGTGCCGGTGCAGATCGAGGACCGCTACGTCAATGCGGCGATTGCCCCCGAGTACCTCAAGCAGGACTTCACCCGGCAGACGCCTTACGCCTACCTGTCGCAGGTGGCGCCGCTGACGGAGGGTGAACACGTGGTCGAGGCGATCCTGGCCGAGCCGGAAGAATGCCGCCTGTTGCAGATCGAGCGGGGCGAGCCCTGCCTGCTTATCCGTCGTCGCACCTGGTCCGGCCGCCAGCCGGTGACCGCCGCGCGGCTGATCCACCCCGGTTCCCGTCATCGCCTGGAAGGACGTTTCAGTAAATGAGTCAGCTGCAGTTATTGCGTGCGCAGGACTACCCGCGCATGCCGTGGAAGAACGGTGGCGGTTTCACCGAAGAGATTACCCGCGACAGTGGCGAGGGCCTGGACGGCTTTGGCTGGCGCCTGTCGATTGCCGATATCGAGGAGTCCGGCGGCTTTTCCACCTTCGCCGGCTACCAGCGGATCATCACCGTGCTGCAGGGCGACGGCATGCGCCTGCTGGTCGACGGCCAGGCCAGTCGGCCGTTGCTGCCGTTCGATGCCTTTGCCTTCAGCGGCGAGAGCCAGGTCAGTTGCAAGCTGCTGGGCGGGGCGATCCGCGATTTCAACCTGATCTATGCACCGCAGCGCTACCGTGCGCGGTTGCAGTGGTTCGATGGCACCAGCCGCTTGTACAGCTCGGCGTCGACGGTGTTGTTGTTCGCTGCCAGCAGCCAGGTCGAGGTTGGCATCGCCGGGCGTGAGACGCAGCGGTTGGGGTTGTATGACTGCTTGCGGCTGGAGGGCAATGACCAGTTGCTGGGGCTTGATGTGCAGGGGCGCTGCTGCCTGATCGAACTCATTCCAAGTTGAGATAGCCGGGGCTGCTGCGCAGCCCTTCGCGGGCTTGCCCGCTCCCACAGTACAGCGCAAGCCTTGAAGGCTGCGAAGCGCTCTGTGGGAGCGGGCAAGCCCGCGAAGGGCCGCGCAGCGGCCCCGGCTTTTTTGCCGCTCAGCGGAAAGGTCCGATTATTTTGGTTGTCCATGCTTGTACATACAAGTAAAGATGTGTTTGTATATCTACCACGACATACCCGCCCGCGGACGACCGTAGAGGACCTTTCCCGTGACCGACAACAACAAATACCGTGACGTTGAAATCCGTGCCCCACGTGGCAACAAGCTGACTGCCAAAAGCTGGCTGACCGAAGCGCCACTGCGCATGCTGATGAACAACCTCGATCCACAGGTCGCGGAAAACCCGAAAGAACTGGTGGTGTACGGCGGTATCGGCCGTGCCGCGCGCAACTGGGCCTGCTACGACAAGATCGTCGAGACCCTGACCCGCCTGGAAGACGACGAAACCCTGCTGGTGCAGTCGGGCAAGCCGGTCGGCGTGTTCAAGACTCACAGCAACGCCCCGCGGGTGCTGATCGCCAACTCCAACCTGGTGCCGCACTGGGCCAACTGGGAACACTTCAACGAACTGGACGCCAAGGGCCTGGCCATGTACGGCCAAATGACCGCCGGCAGCTGGATCTACATCGGTAGCCAGGGCATCGTCCAGGGCACCTACGAAACCTTCGTCGAAGCCGGTCGCCAGCATTACGGCGGCAGCCTGAAAGGCAAGTGGGTACTGACCGCCGGCCTGGGCGGCATGGGCGGCGCCCAGCCACTGGCCGCCACCCTGGCCGGTGCCTGCTCGCTGAACATCGAATGCCAGCAGAGCCGCATCGACTTCCGCCTGGAAACCCGCTACGTCGACGAGCAGGCCACTGACCTCGACGACGCCCTGGCACGCATCGCCAAGTACACCGCCGAAGGCAAGGCCATTTCCATCGCCCTGCACGGCAACGCTGCCGAAATCCTGCCGGAGCTGGTCAAGCGTGGCGTGCGCCCGGACATGGTCACCGACCAGACCAGCGCCCACGACCCACTGAACGGCTACCTGCCTGCCGGCTGGACCTGGGAACAGTACCGCGACCGCGCGCAGACCGAACCGGCTGCAGTGGTCAAGGCCGCCAAGCAGTCGATGGCCGTGCACGTTCAAGCCATGCTCGATTTCCAGAAGCAGGGCGTCCCGACCTTCGACTACGGCAACAACATCCGCCAGATGGCCAAGGAAGAAGGCGTGGCCAATGCCTTCGACTTCCCAGGTTTCGTGCCGGCCTACATCCGCCCGCTGTTCTGCCGTGGCATCGGCCCGTTCCGCTGGGCGGCGCTGTCCGGTGATGCCGAAGACATCTACAAGACCGACGCCAAGGTCAAGGAACTGATCCCCGACGACGCCCACCTGCACCGCTGGCTGGACATGGCCCGCGAGCGCATCAGCTTCCAGGGCCTGCCGGCACGTATCTGCTGGGTTGGCCTGGGCCTGCGCGCCAAGCTGGGCCTGGCGTTCAACGAAATGGTACGCAGCGGCGAGCTGTCGGCACCGATCGTGATCGGCCGTGACCACCTGGACTCCGGTTCGGTGTCCAGCCCCAACCGTGAAACCGAAGCCATGCGCGATGGCTCCGACGCCGTCTCCGACTGGCCGCTGCTCAACGCCCTGCTGAACACCGCCGGCGGTGCTACCTGGGTATCGCTGCACCACGGTGGTGGTGTGGGCATGGGCTTCTCCCAGCACTCGGGCATGGTCATCGTCTGCGACGGTACCGATGAAGCCGCCGAGCGTATCGCTCGCGTGCTGACCAACGACCCAGGGACCGGTGTAATGCGTCATGCCGATGCCGGTTACGACATCGCCATCGACTGTGCCAAGGAGCAGGGCCTGGACCTGCCGATGATCACTGGCTGATCGCCACGCTTTGGATCGCACCCCACAAGGGGTGATACTGAACAACAAGAAGGAGCACGCAGGCACTCACAAACGGGCCTGCGGCTCCACGCGATTGGAGTAGTGAAGTGACCGAATTGACCCTCAAGCCCGGCACCCTGACCCTGGCCCAGCTGCGCGCCATCCATGCCGCGCCCGTGCGCCTGCAACTGGACGCCAGCGCCGCGCCGGCCATCGACGCCAGCGTCGCCTGCGTCGAGCAGATCATTGCCGAAGACCGCACCGCCTACGGCATCAACACCGGTTTCGGCCTGCTGGCCTCGACCCGCATCGCCAGCCACGACCTGGAAAACCTGCAGCGCTCGCTGGTGCTGTCCCACGCCGCCGGTGTCGGCGCGCCGCTGGATGACGACCTGGTGCGGCTGATCATGGTGCTGAAGATCAACAGCCTCAGCCGTGGCTTCTCCGGCATCCGCCGCAAAGTCATCGACGCGCTGATCGCCCTGGTCAACGCCGAAGTGTACCCGCACATCCCGCTGAAGGGTTCTGTGGGCGCTTCCGGTGACCTCGCCCCGCTGGCGCACATGTCGCTGGTGCTGCTGGGTGAAGGCAAGGCTCGCTACAAGGGCCAGTGGCTGCCAGCCACCGAAGCCCTGGCTGTGGCCGGCCTCGAGCCGCTGACCCTGGCCGCCAAGGAGGGCCTGGCCCTGCTCAACGGCACCCAGGCTTCCACCGCCTATGCCCTGCGTGGCCTGTTCCAGGGCGAAGACCTGTACGCCGCCGCCATCGCCTGCGGCGGCCTGAGCGTCGAAGCCGCACTGGGCTCGCGCTCGCCGTTCGATGCGCGCATTCACGAAGTGCGTGGTCAGCGTGGCCAGATCGACACTGCTGCCTGCTTCCGTGACCTGCTGGGCGATTCCAGCGAAGTGTCGCTGTCGCACAAGAACTGCGACAAGGTCCAGGACCCGTACTCGCTGCGTTGCCAGCCTCAGGTCATGGGCGCCTGCCTGACCCAGCTGCGCCAGGCCGCCGAGGTACTGGGCATCGAAGCCAACGCCGTATCGGACAACCCGCTGGTGTTCGCTGCCGAAGGTGACGTGATTTCCGGCGGCAACTTCCACGCCGAGCCGGTGGCCATGGCCGCCGACAATATCGCCCTGGCCATCGCCGAAATCGGTTCGCTCAGCGAGCGCCGTATCTCGCTGATGATGGACAAGCACATGTCCCAGCTGCCGCCGTTCCTGGTGGAAAACGGCGGGGTCAACTCCGGCTTCATGATTGCCCAGGTCACCGCTGCTGCCCTGGCCAGCGAGAACAAGGCCCTGTCGCACCCGCACAGCGTCGACAGCCTGCCAACTTCGGCCAACCAGGAAGACCACGTGTCGATGGCCCCGGCTGCGGGCAAGCGCCTGTGGGAAATGGCCGAAAACACCCGTGGCGTGCTGGCCATCGAATGGCTGGGCGCCTGCCAGGGCCTGGACCTGCGCAAGGGCCTGAAGACTTCGGCCAAGCTGGAGCAGGCGCGCCAGGCGCTGCGCAGCGAAGTGCCGCACTACGACCGTGACCGTTTCTTCGCGCCCGACATCGAAAAGGCCGTGGAACTGTTGGCCAAGGGTAGCCTGACCGGCCTGCTGCCGGCGGGTGTGCTGCCAAGCCTGTAATGCCCCTAGGGCCGCGTTGCGGCCCATCGCGAGCAAGCTCGCTCCTACAAAGGCAACGCGTTCCCTTGTAGGAGCGAGCTTGCTCGCGATTGGGCAGCATGGCGGCCCCCTCGATCTCACGACCACAAAAACAATTTAAGGACGTGACATGCAACAAGCTCAAGGTCTCAAGCGCGGGCTGAGTGCCCGCCACATCCGTTTCATGGCCCTCGGTTCCGCCATCGGCACCGGCCTGTTCTACGGCTCCGCCTCGGCCATCCAGATGGCCGGCCCGGCCGTGCTGCTGGCCTACCTGATCGGCGGCGCCGCCGTGTTCATGGTCATGCGCGCCCTCGGTGAAATGGCTGTGCACAACCCGGTTGCCGGCTCGTTCGGCCACTACGCCAGCACCTACCTCGGCCCCATGGCCGGCTTCATCCTCGGCTGGACCTACGCCTTCGAGATGGTCATCGTCGCCATCGCCGACGTCACCGCCTTCGGTATCTACATGGGCTTCTGGTTCCCGGAAGTGGCCCGCTGGATCTGGGTGCTGGGCATCGTATTCCTGATCGGCGGCCTCAACCTGTGCAACGTCAAGGTCTTTGGCGAAATGGAATTCTGGCTGTCGCTGCTCAAGGTCGGCGCCATCGTGGCGATGATCCTGGCCGGCCTCGGCATCATGGCCTTCGGCTTCAGCCAGGTAGGTACCGGGCATGCCGTGGGTGTCAGCAACCTGTTCGACCATGGCGGCTTCATGCCCAATGGCGTGGGTGGACTGATCGCCTCCTTTGCCGTGGTGATGTTCGCCTTCGGCGGCATCGAGATCATCGGCGTCACCGCCGGTGAGGCCAAGGACCCGCAGCGGGTCATCCCCAAGGCGATCAACGCCGTGCCGCTGCGCATCCTGCTGTTCTACGTGCTCACCCTGTTCGTGCTGATGTGCCTGTACCCATGGCCGCAAATAGGCAGCCAGGGCAGCCCGTTCGTGCAGATCTTCAGCAACCTGGGCATCGGTTCCGCCGCCGCCGTGCTGAACGTCGTGGTGATTTCCGCCGCGATCTCGGCCATCAACAGCGACATCTTCGGCGCCGGTCGCATGATGTACGGCCTCGCTCAGCAAGGCCATGCCCCGCGCGGCTTCAGCAAGCTGTCGAAGCACGGCGTGCCATGGATGACCGTGGTGGTGATGGGGGCTGCGCTGCTGATCGGCGTGCTGCTCAACTACCTGATCCCGGAGAACGTGTTCCTGCTGATCGCATCGATCGCCACCTTCGCCACCGTGTGGGTGTGGCTGATGATCCTGGTCACCCAGGTGGCCATGCGCCGCAGCATGAGCCGTGAACAGGTGGCCCAGCTGCAGTTCCCGGTACCGTTCTGGCCTTACGGCCCGGCCATGGCCATTGCGTTCATGGTGTTCATCTTTGGCGTGCTCGGTTACTTCCCGGATACCCAGGCGGCATTGCTCGTCGGCGTGGTCTGGGTGGTGTTTCTGGTGGCCTCCTACCTGCTGTGGTGCAAGCCGCGCGCAGGGCAGGGCAAGCTGGCAGCGGAACCGGCCGAGCTGCACCGCTAGTACAGGAGTTAAGGTATGAGAACCGTCTGGCAGCACTGCCATGTTGCGACCATGGCCGAGGGCCGTTACTCGGCCATCGAGGACGCGGCCATCGTCACCAATGCCGGGCTGATCGAGTGGATCGGCCCACGCACCGAGCTTGCGTCGGTCGAGGCCGAGCATACGGTGGACCTGGGCGGCGCCTGGGTCACCCCGGGGCTGATCGACTGCCACACCCACGCGGTGTTCGGTGGCAACCGCAGCGGTGAGTTCGAACAGCGCCTGCAGGGTGTGAGCTATGCCGAAATCGCCGCACAGGGCGGTGGCATCGCCAGTACCGTGCGGGCCACCCGCGCGGCCAGCGAGGACGAGTTGTTCGCCAGTGCTCGCCAGCGGGTCCAGGCGCTGATGCGTGACGGCGTGACCACCATCGAGGTCAAGTCCGGCTACGGCCTGGACCTGGCCAACGAGCGCAAGATGCTGCGTGTGGCCCGGCGCCTGGCCGACGAATTGCCGTTGGCGGTGCGTGCAACCTGCCTGGCCGCCCACGCCTTGCCGCCGGAGTACGCCGGCCGGGCTGACGACTACATCGCGCACATCTGCGACGAAATGCTACCGGCCCTGGCCGCCGAGGGCCTGGTGGACGCAGTGGATGCCTTCTGCGAACACCTGGCGTTCTCCCCGGCCCAGGTCGAGCGGCTGTTCATCAAGGCGCGCGAGCTGGGCCTGCCGGTCAAGCTGCATGCCGAACAGTTGTCGTCGTTGCACGGTTCCAGCCTGGCGGCGCGCTACCAGGCGCTGTCGGCCGACCACCTGGAGTTCATGACCGAGGACGACGCCATTGCCATGGCAAAAGCCGGCACGGTCGCCGTGCTGCTGCCGGGCGCGTTCTACTTCCTGCGCGAAACCCAGTTACCGCCGATGGACGCGCTGCGCCGCCACGGGGTGAAGATTGCCCTGGCCAGCGACCTCAACCCTGGCACCTCGCCAGGGCTGTCGCTGCGGCTGATGCTGAACATGGGCTGCACCTGCTTCCGCATGACCCCGGAAGAAGCCTTGGCCGGTGTCACGGTGCACGCGGCCACGGCGCTGGGCCTGGGCGACAGCCATGGCTCGCTGGAAGTGGGCAAGGTCGCCGACTTCGTCGCCTGGCAGATCGAACGCCCCGCCGACCTGGCCTATTGGCTGGGCGGCGACCTGCCCAAGCGCGTGGTGCGCAAGGGCCGCGAGATTTCCAACTGAGTGAGGCACGATGGACAAGGTACTGAGTTTTCACCAGGGCCGCCTGCCGCTGCTGATCAGCATGCCCCATGCCGGCCTGAAACTGTCGCCGGCTGTACGAGACGGCCTGGTCGAGCAGGCGCGCAGCCTGCCGGATACCGACTGGCATATTCCACGGCTGTATGACTTTGCCCGCGAGATGGGCGCCAGTGTGGTGGCAGCGGAGTATTCGCGCTTCGTCATCGACCTGAACCGCCCGGATGACGACAAGCCGCTGTACGCCGGTGCCACCACTGGCCTGTACCCGGCCACGTTGTTCGAAGGCGAACCGCTGTTCAGGGACGGGCTGGCGCCGTCCGGCGAAGAACGTAAAGGCTATCTGGAGCAGATCTGGCGCCCTTATCACGACACCCTTCGTCGCGAGCTGGACCGCTTGCGTGAGCAGTTTGGTTATGCGCTGCTGTGGGATGCCCATTCGATCCGTTCGCACATCCCGCACCTGTTCGACGGCAAGCTGCCGGACTTCAACCTGGGCACTTTCAACGGCGCCAGTTGCGATCCGGAACTGGCTGAGCGGCTGCAGGGAGTGTGCGCCGAGGCGCCAGGTTACAGCCATGTGCTCAATGGCCGCTTCAAGGGCGGGCATATCACCCGGCATTACGGCGATCCGGCCAACCACATCCACGCGGTGCAGCTTGAGCTGGCGCAGAGCACCTACATGGAAGAAAGCGAACCGTTCGCCTACCGCGAAGACCTGGCTCAGCCGACTCAGCAGGTATTGGGGCAGCTGCTGCAGGCGCTGCTGGCGTGGGGCACGGAGCGGTATGGGCGGTGACGTTCGCCGGTGAAAACGGCGACGCGCTGTTGGCCATGCGCGTCGCCAGTCACCATGGGTCAGTTGTTGTTGATCTGCGCGATGGTCAGTTCGCGCAGTAGCTCCTGCTCTTCCTGATCCTTGTCGTCTTGCAGGCCTTGCTGCAGGTTCAGTTCGTCCTGAAGCGGGTGATCCTTGCCGGCCAGCTCAAGCACTCGCAGGCGGAAGCGGGCCTCTATTTCGGCGAAGCGGTCGGCATATTCGGTTCGCAGACGCATGGTCCAATCCGTATTCGCCAGCATGTAGCCGACCAGTGCATCGCTCAGTTCACTTTTCCGGACCTTTTCCAGCACGCTGGATAGCTCATCGCGCGCCAGGTTCGCAGCACCTCGAAAACGCATGCTGTCGGCGATCGGCAGGTCCAGTTCCTTGGCCAGTTCGCGGCGGTAGGCCAGGCGCACCGAGACCCGGTCACCCGAGCCAGTCCGTTGGTTGGCCAGTAACTCCAGCTGCTCGATCCGGAATAGCTGCAACAGGCGACGATGCAGTGCTTGCAGGGTATCGCCGGCGTCGATCAACAGGCGCTGGCTCATCAGGTACAGTTCAATGTTGTTGAACTCCTGCAGTGCGCCATCGTGGCAGGTCTGCGAGCCGGTTTCCGGGTCTGGCAATGCTGCTGCGGCGATGCTCTCCATGATCGGTCGTTCGGATTCGTTGCTTGCAGCCACTACCAGCATCATGCGTACCCGTTCGCAGAAGGTGGTTCGCGTATTCGGGTCAACGTATGGGGCGGCATTGTGCAAGCGGCCCACCAGACGCAACAGATCACTGCCTTCGAGCTGCTCCCAGCAGTCCTGCAACGCCTCGTTCTGCGCCGCGCTGCCCAGCATCCAGTCTTCCAGCCTGGGCGTATCGTCCCCCAGCAGGGGGAAGTGGGGGTGGTCGAGTGACCCTTCGCTCGAAGAATCGACGGACATCAGGTTGCCAGGAATATCCAGGGCAAAGGAATAGCTGTGCTGGCTGCTGTCCGAGAACGCGCGTACCCGCAGGATGGTTTCAAGCGGCAGCGGGTTGTCGAACAGGGCGATCGACGAGATCGGCATGGGATTGTTCAGGTTCGAGAGGATGTGCTCGGGCAACTGGGTAATGTTGTTCGAGCTCAGGTCCAGCAGCTCCAGCGGCAGCAAGCTGTCACACCAGCTAGGCCAGGCTTGCAGGTTCATGTTGGTCAGTGCGAGTGACTGCAGGCTGCTGGACAGTGATGCGGGTACCCGCTCGATGCTGCCCACACGGTTGCCTGACAGGTCCAGCGAGGTCAGGTGTGGCAGCCCTGCGAAGATATCCAGCATGGCCTGGTTGACTTCCAGCCCCATGTTGCGAAACTCCAGGTAAGTGAGTTGGGGAAGGCGAGCCAGGGCCGATGCCAGCGCGGGGGTGGCGGCCTGATGCTCATCGATGGTCAGTCGGGTGATGTTAGGGAACCGCCTGAGCAGTTCATCGAGCTGCGAGGCGCTGCCCCGTAACCGCGTCAGGCCAAGTGCACGCACGCGCGCACCGAAGAACGGTGGAAGCCGCCTGGGGAAGTGCTCGATGGCCACCTCCTCGAGTTGCAATCGAAGGTATGACTGGCCCTGCTCCTGTTGCTCCCAGAATTGACTGATCGCCGACTCGATGCGCTGCCTGTCTGCCAGCGCGGCCTGGGTCAATGGGTTGCTCGAGCTGGATGCCTGGGCCCAGCCATCGATCGCTTCGCGCATCTGTTGTCGCTCATCGCGAATGCGTGCGAGCTGTTCGGAAAGTGCTGCGGGCTGGTCTGTGGTGATACCCGACGTGTCGATGCGCTCATTCAGCAGCAAGCGCTGCAGGTGGGATTCATTGATGCTGTTGCCTTCCAGCGAGATCACCGGTGGGGTTGTCAGCGTGTCTGTCTCATGAAGCAGGAACGAGGGCAACGACCTGAGGTTGTTATGGCGCAACGACAGATGGGCAATGCGCGCCAGTGCATCGCTGCCAATCCCGATTGGCCATTGGGCCAGCTGCATCTGGTCCAGGCCCAGGTAGTCCAGGGTCAGTTCATGGAAGCTTGGCCTGTTGCCCTGCGCCAGTCGGTTACCACTCAGGTCCAGGTATCTCAATTGGCGAAGCCCTGCCAGCAGGTTCAGGTCACTTTCGGAAAGCGCCATGTTCTGGTTGGTGATCACCAGCCGTTGCAACCCTGGCAAGTGTTCGGTGATGGTGGGAATGCAGAACAGGAAGGACGAGGGCGCTGCCCTGGGGTCGAACGGCCGGCTGATTTCCAGCGACTCGATCTGCGGCATCTGCCTGAGCAGGCGTTGTAGCAGGCGCTCGTTTTGCGCCCAGCCAGCCAGGGTTCCTGAAGGCAGGTCGATCAGGCTCAGGCTGCGCACCCGTGTGTTGAAAAAATCGGGCAAGGTCAGGGGGATGTCGGCCAGCGGGACGCGGGCGATACGCAGCTCGGTGCCAGGACCGGTGCTTTCGTCCAGCGCAGTGTCGTACCAATGTTGCATGATCGAGTCACGCAGGCTGTCGTAGTCGTGTGCTGCCTGGTCGGTTGCCGGCGAAATGGCTTCGCTCCAGTCGTCCAGCCTGCTTTGCAGCTCGTTGCGCTGCTCCAGCAGTGTCTGCAAATGTTCGAATATCTGCTGCTGTGTACGGCCGTGGCCGGCAAGTGCCAGCAGCACCTGGTCCGCTGAGCGGCCGGTACGTGCAGCGAGCCCTGTGGCTTCGACAGCTTCGAGCAGGCGCTGGCGGGTGATGCCTTGCGTGGCCGGGCCGCCGCCACTGAGCGGGTAGCCCAGGCGGCCATCGGCCAGGCGCATGGGGGAACGATAGCCAGGGCGTACGGGCTGCATGCCCAGCAGCTCCCTCAGGGCCGGGCGAGGCAGCAACGGGCTTTCCTGTAAAAGGCGCTGCAGCGCTTGCGGGGCGGCGACATCCATTTGTGCCATGGCCGCTGGCAGTGCCTCGTACAAGGCGGCGTAAAGGCTTGGGTGGGTTGTGACCACCGCACTCGACAGGTTTTGATCGTGGACGATGTACCCTGCCCGGGCATGGGTGATGGTCTTGTACGGGTGGTCGTCCAGCGGGCCTATGGCATTGTCCTGGGTCGGCCAGGACACTCGCTGGAGCAGCCGGAGCTTGGTTTCTATGGGCCAGCCTGGCAGGCGTTCGAGCGTGTGCATGATCAACCGGTCGCTGTCCCAGTTTGGCACGCTGGACAGGTACAGCCCTTCACGGGCGCGGGCAAGGCGGATTTGTTGCTGGTAGACGCGGGCCTCCTCGCCAAGGCGCAGTGGTACCTTGCCGTTGTCGAGCATTTGCAGCTCGTCGGCACTGGCGCCGCGCGCCAGCTCGTTGGCGACTGCTGCCGGCAGTTTCGGGTACACCCGCTGTATGGCCTCGGCGCCCGGCGTCAGGCTGAGCGGAAGGCTGGCGTAGGCCTTGGAAAACTCAGCTGGGCGAGTGCTGGCATCCGGCAGTTGGCGGATCGTTTCGTCCAGCTTGAAGCGTTGCAGGGTGTCTTCCAGCAAGGCCGGCAGCCGCTGGCCTTCGGCCAAGGCCCGGCGCAGCTCGTCTTCGTGTACGCCGCTGACGGCGACAATCCGTTGCAGTGTCGGCTCGTCGAAGTGCGCGCTCAAGTGGCCGATACGGCGCAATAGTGCCGTGCCCGACCAACTCAGTGGCTTGTCCGTTACGTGCAACCATGCTCCGGCACCGTTGTGCCGTACTGGCGGTTGGTACCGGCGAGGATTTGCCGGGTGTTGCAGGCGGTACTCACCGGTCCTTGGCGCTTGGGTGACGATGTACTGATTGCCCTGTAATACCAGCCAGCGTCTCCCTTGGTGATGCCGTAGGCCCAGTTCGTCCGGTACCAGGTCGTCGGGCAGCGTCTCTGTGCTCTGGTAGGGCGTGAGGTCGGGTTTCCACAGTCGCGTCTGGCCATCGGATGTTTCCACGTCTTCCAGTTCTTCGATGAAGGAAGGTGTTTCCACAGGAATACGTGCCAGCTCTGGCTCCTCATCCGCTGGCTCCTCTATTTGCGGCCCTTCCAGCGCCGTCTCGGCTTCGCCGCCCCGTGAACCTCCCAATGCTTTGGCTGCCGCGCCGAGGGCGGCCATGATCGCCACGTTTTCGATCACATCGACCAGGTAGCCATAGGCCGTATCACGCTCGTCGTTCTCCCAGGCTTCGATACCGTCATATACCTCATGGGCCAGCTGGGCCAGGCACACGGCAAGCATCGCCTCGCCCAGCCCCGGCACAAAGAAGCCGGCGATGTTCAGGCCCGTCAGTACGCGGCCGGCAATCAGTTCCCGGTGGGCTTGTGCGGTGCGCCGGTCGACGATTTCGGTCGGAGTGGCGTGGAACAGCACATCCTTCTCATGACGCTGGGCCTTCTGGAAGGCCATCACGCCCTGGAATGCGTGGCTGAAAGGCCTTTTGACCGGGTACAGGGTGGCGTGCGGGTCCGGAACACGTTCATGCATGCCGCGGACATTCCAGGCGAGGGGGGTGAGCCGGTCCTTGAGGCGGGTGATTATGGACGCCTTGTCGCGGTCGGCGAGGTGCCTGTCCAGGTAGCCGATATCGGCCTGGAGCCTGTCGCGCAATTCGTCGTGCAAGGCTTGCTGGCTGGTGAACTCCTTGAGGGGCGTCGTGCTGTCTTCAGGAATATACAGGGCCACGGCCTGATGCCCTGCGGCTTGCAGGGTGATGAGCACAACCCCGGTCAGTTCGGCTTCCCACAAGTCGAGCAAGCTGAAGGTAATCGGTGAGGAGGGCGATGGCGCCTGGTCAAGTGGCGCGGCAAGAGCGGCGGTATATAGCGTTTCGCTGATGTCGCCCTTGAGGCGGGCGAAATGCAGGGATTGCCGGAATGCCGAGACCTCGGCACGCCCCAGGGTTTCATAAACGGCCAGTGCGGTTTCATCGGCGCTGAGCGGCGGCGTGGCCGCCGGATAGTAGATGGCGTGTACCCGCTCATGGTACTTGCCGCCGATATCCAGCGCGCGACACAAGTTGGCGAAGTCTTCGGCGGCGATATCCAGTGCATTGATGATCGGCACGGTACCCATGAAGCGCCGATGATCGACGATGATCGACTTCTTCAGCAGGCTAGCGGGCGCGTCCATGCCATGTTCAGTGGTGGCGGCCAGGTCGAAGTTGTGCAAGGCGCAATGCAGCAGCGAGCGTGTCGCCCGGTCGACGGCCTGGCGGCTGTCGATGGCATTGTCCGTTTCGATCAGGCGGGCATCGACGAGGAAGGTGTTGCGCACATCCAGGTCAAGCCCGAATTGCTGCTTGATGGCTTCGGTGAGTGCTTGGGTGGCGTAGGTTTCCAGGGTTGGAAGCTGTTTGAACAGCTGGTGCACCTGCGCCTGGTGTTCGCGGTGGCGTGCATGCTCCTCCTGCCATGCCTTGGCGACTTCCGGTTGTTGCTGGAGTGCCGTTGCCAGCCAGGCAGGGTTTTGAAGCCAGTTGCGCATCGCGCGGTGGGTTTCTGGCGGAGCCTGCTTGAGCCAGGTGGGGATTTTGCGCTCGATGGTGGCGTAATGAACGCTAGGCACGGCAGTGACTGCAGTTGGCATGGCGAGGCCCTTGCTTGATCTGGGGCAAGGGACTATCGCTGGCCTGTCCAGGCTGCGGGAGGTAGATATATGTGCCCTTCGGGAGCGGCGGCATCAGCGCGGGCAGTGCTCAAAGCGCAATTCAGGTTTATGATGGCCCACGGCTGAATAATCCTCACACGGAGTGCGCAATGCAGACCCTGTACCCGCAGATCAAACCCTACGCCCGGCACGATCTGGCCGTGGAAGCGCCGCATGTGCTGTATGTCGACGAAAGCGGTTCGCCAGAAGGTCTGCCGGTGGTGTTCATCCACGGTGGCCCTGGCGCCGGCTGCGACGCCCAGAGCCGCTGCTACTTCGACCCCACGCTGTACCGCATCATCACCTTCGACCAGCGCGGTTGTGGCCGCTCCACGCCGCACGCTAGCCTGGAGAACAACACAACCTGGCACCTGGTCGACGACCTTGAACGCATCCGCGAGCACCTGGGCATCGACAAGTGGGTGCTGTTCGGTGGTTCGTGGGGCTCCACCCTGGCCCTGGCCTACGCCCAGACCCACCCCGAGCGGGTGCATGGCCTGATCCTGCGCGGCATCTTCCTGTGCAGGCCCCAGGAAATCCAGTGGTTCTATCAGGAAGGTGCCAGCCGCCTGTTCCCCGACTACTGGCAGGACTACATCGCGCCGATCCCGCCGGAAGAACGCGGTGACCTGGTATCGGCTTTCCACAAGCGCCTGACTGGCAACGACCAGATCGCCCAGATGCACGCGGCCAAGGCCTGGTCCACCTGGGAGGGCCGTACTGCCACCTTGCGCCCCAACCCGCTGGTGGTCGATCGCTTCTCCGAGCCGCAGCGCGCGCTGTCGATCGCCCGTATCGAATGCCACTACTTCATGAACAATGCCTTCCTCGAGCCGGACCAGCTGATCCGCGACCTGCCGAAAATCGCCCATCTGCCGGCGGTGATCGTGCATGGCCGCTATGATGTGATTTGCCCGCTGGACAACGCCTGGGCGCTGCACCAGGCCTGGCCGAACAGCGAGCTGAAGGTGATCCGTGATGCTGGCCACGCGGCTTCCGAGCCGGGCATCACTGATGCCCTGGTGCGTGCCGCCGACCAGATGGCCCGGCGCTTGCTTGATCTGCCCCTGGAAGAAGCATGAGGGGCCTGTTGCAGCGTGTGCGCGGCGCACGGGTGGAAGTAGCGGGGGAGGTAGTGGGTGCCATTGACCAGGGTTTGCTGGTGCTGGTGGCCGTCGAGCCTGAAGATTCCCGTGAGCAGGCCGACAAGCTGCTGCACAAGCTGTTGAACTACCGGGTGTTCAGTGACGAGCAGGGCAAGATGAACCTGTCGCTCAAGGATGTCGGGGGTGGTTTGTTGCTGGTGTCGCAGTTCACCCTAGCGGCAGACACCCGCAACGGCATGCGCCCGAGCTTCTCGACGGCAGCGCCACCGGCCCTCGGCGCCGAGTTGTTCGACTATCTTTTGCAGCAAGCCAAGGCTCGGCACGCCGACGTGGCAAGCGGGCAATTCGGCGCAGACATGCAGGTGCATCTGGTCAATGATGGCCCCGTAACATTTATGTTACAAATCTGAGGGCAAAAAACCCCTTGTTCACAAGAAAACAAGGGGTTTTGTACGATAAATAGTTGTTCCAGCCTGATGCGTTGTCACGCGACCTGCTGGATAATCGCGCGCTGCATGGACCTGCGTTCGCAGGTTCGTTTCACTCTGACTCGAGTATTGTCTGGATCCGTTTGGGGAATCATTACGCCCTCACGGGGTCCGAACAGTGCTCGCCAACCCGGCATTTGTCGCTGGCCGTTGGTTTCATGATCTGTTTTCGGCGAGGGTTGCTCGTGATTGTTAGTCCCCAAAAAGCATCAAGAATCCCCGGAACCGGGCTGCGCAAGGCCCTGATGGCCAGTGTGGCACTGGTCGGCCTGATGAGCGCGGGCCAGCTGTGGGCATTCAATCTTGACGATGTTGCAGCCAAGGCAAAGGATCTGGCCGGCCAGAAGTACGACGCACCGAAAAGCAACCTGCCTGCAGTATTCCGCGACATGAAGTTCGCGGACTATCAGAAAATTCATTTCCTGCAGGAAAAGGCCGAGTGGGCCAAGGACAAGACCCCGTTCAAACTGTCGTTCTATCACCAGGGCATGCACTTCGACACCCCGGTGAAGATCAACCAGGTTACCGCCACCAAGGTCGAAGAAATCAAGTACGACCCGAGCCGTTTCGAGTTCGGTGACGTGCCCCACGACCCGGAAACCACCAAGAACCTGGGTTACGCCGGTTTCCGCGTGCTGTACCCGATCAACAAGGCCGACAAGCAGGACGAGATCATGACTCTGCTTGGCGCCAGCTACTTCCGTGTGGTCGGCAAGGGCCATGTATATGGCCTGTCGGCCCGTGGCCTGGCCATCGACACCGCGCTGCCGTCGGGCGAGGAGTTCCCGCGCTTCACCGAGTTCTGGGTCGAGAAGCCCAAGCCGGCCGACAAGCAACTGGTGATCTACGCCCTGCTGGACTCGCCGCGTTCCACCGGCGCCTACAAGTTGACCCTGCGCCCGGGCAACGACACCGTGGTCGACGTGCAGTCCCGCGTGTTCCTGCGTGATCATGTCAGCCGCCTGGGCATCGCCCCGCTGACCAGCATGTACCTGTTCGGCCCCAACCAGCCGTCCAAGGTCCTCAACTACCGCCCGGCCCTGCACGACTCCGAAGGTCTGTCGATCCATGCCGGCAACGGCGAGTGGCTGTGGCGCCCGCTGAACAACCCGAAACATCTGGCCGTGAGCAACTTCAGCGTCGAGAACCCGCGTGGTTTCGGCCTGATGCAGCGCCAGCGCGCCTTCAGCGACTACGAAGACCTCGACGACAACTACCAGAAGCGCCCGAGCGCCTGGATCGAGCCGAAGGGTGACTGGGGCAAGGGCACCGTCGACCTGGTCGAAATCCCGACTGCCGACGAGACCAACGACAACATCGTGGCCTTCTGGAGCCCGGAAAAGCTGCCTGAGCCAGGCAAGCCATTCGAGTACGCCTACCGCCTGCACTGGACCATCGACGAGCCGAAGTTCCAGGCCTCCGAGCTGGGCTGGGTCAAGCAGACCCTCCGTTCCACCGGCGACGTCAAGCAGTCCAACCTGATCCGCCAGCCAGACGGCAGCGTGGCCTTCCTGGTCGACTTCGCCGGCCCGGCACTGGCCGCCCTGCCGGAAGACACCGCCGTGCGCAGCCAGATCAGCGTGGGCGACAACGCCGAGGTGGTCGAGAACAACCTGCGCTATAACCCTGAGACCAAGGGCTGGCGCCTGACCCTGCGTTTGAAGGTCAAGGAAGCCAACAAATCGACCGAAATGCGTGCCGCGCTGGTGCGTGACGTGCCGGTCGAAGCCGCCAAGCCTGCCAAGCAGGACAAGGCTGCAGCCAAGCAAGCCAAGGCCGAGAAAGCTGCCAAGGCCGAACAACCTGCCGCCGATGCGGCGCCCACCAACGGGACCCCGGCCACCACCGAGAAGGTGCTGACCGAGACCTGGAGCTATCAGTTGCCTGCCGATGAGTAACTCAAGCGCAAGGCCGGAATCGCTTCGCGAGTACCTGGCCCACCTACCACTGAGCGACGAGCAACGGGCGGAACTCGCCAGCTGCACGTCATTCAGTGAGCTGCACCAACGCCTGGCGGCCAACCCGGCCGCCAGCTCTGCCGAGGCCGTGCAGGCCTCGGTGGGCCCGCGCCTGACCGTAGGCAGCGCCGCCGAGCTGGAAGACGCCGAAATGCTTGGCGTCGACGGCAGCGGCCGCCTGTGCCTGAAGATCGCCCCGCCGATCAAGCGCACCAAGGTCGTGCCCGAGCCATGGCGCACCAACGTGCTGATCCGCATGTGGCGGCGCATGACCGGCCGCACCAACGCGCCGCAGCCGCCCAAACGCGAGCTGCCGCCGGCCCGCTGGCGTACGGTCGGCTCGATCCGCCGTTACATCCTGCTGGCGCTGATGATCGGCCAGACCATCGTCGCCGGCTGGTACATGAAGGGCATCCTGCCTTACCAGGGCTGGTCGTTCGTGGACTTTGACGAAATCGTCAACCAGCCGCTGTGGGACACTGTGGTGCAGGTATGGCCGTATGCCCTGCAGACGTCCATCCTGATCCTCTTCGGCATTCTGTTTTGCTGGGTATCGGCGGGCTTCTGGACCGCGCTGATGGGCTTCCTCGAACTGCTCACCGGGCGTGACAAGTACAAGATTTCCGGTAGCAGCGCAGGCAACGAGCCGATCGCGCCCGAGGCGCGTACCGCGCTGGTGATGCCGATCTGCAACGAAGACGTGCCACGCGTGTTCGCCGGCCTGCGCGCAACGTTCGAGTCGGTGGCTGCCAGCGGCAACCTCGACCGCTTCGACTTCTTCGTGCTCAGCGACACCAACGACACCGACATCGCCGTGGCCGAGCAACAGGCCTGGCTGGACGTGTGCCGCGAAACCAAAGGCTTTGGCCGCATCTTCTACCGCCGCCGTCGGCGCCGGGTGAAGCGCAAGAGCGGCAACCTCGACGATTTCTGCCGTCGTTGGGGCGGCGAGTACAAGTACATGGTCGTACTCGACGCCGACAGCGTCATGAGCGGCGAGTGCCTGAGCAGCCTGGTGCGCCTGATGGAGGCCAACCCGGACGCCGGCATCATCCAGACCGGGCCGAAAGCCTCGGGCATGGACACCCTGTATGCGCGTCTGCAGCAGTTCGCCACCCGCGTGTACGGCCCGCTGTTCACCGCCGGCCTGCACTTCTGGCAACTGGGTGAGTCGCACTACTGGGGCCACAATGCGATCATCCGCATGAAGCCGTTCATCGAGCACTGCGCCCTGGCGCCGTTGCCGGGCAAGGGTGCGTTCGCCGGTGCAATCCTCTCCCACGACTTCGTCGAAGCCGCGCTGATGCGCCGTGCCGGCTGGGGCGTGTGGATTGCCTACGACCTGCCGGGCAGCTACGAAGAACTGCCGCCGAACCTGCTCGACGAGCTCAAGCGCGACCGCCGCTGGTGCCACGGCAACCTGATGAACTTCCGCCTGTTCCTGGTCAAGGGCATGCACCCGGTACACCGTGCGGTGTTCCTCACCGGGGTGATGTCGTACCTGTCGGCACCGCTGTGGTTCCTGTTCCTGGTGCTGTCGACCGCGCTGCTGGCGACCAACACGCTGATGGAGCCGCAGTACTTCATCGAGCCGTACCAGCTCTACCCGCTGTGGCCGCAGTGGCACCCGGAGAAGGCCGTAGCGCTGTTCTCCACCACCATCGTGCTGCTGTTCCTGCCCAAGCTGCTCAGCGTCATCCTGATCTGGGCCAAGGGCGCGACCGAGTTTGGCGGGCGCATCAAGGTCACCCTGTCGATGTTGATGGAGATGCTGTTCTCCATGCTGCTGGCACCGGTGCGCATGATCTTCCACACCCGCTTCGTGCTGGCTGCGTTCCTCGGCTGGGCCGCGACCTGGAATTCGCCGCAGCGTGACGACGACTCCACGCCGTGGAGCGAAGCGGTGCGCCGCCATGGCCCGCAGACCCTGCTGGGCATTGCCTGGGCGGCGCTGGTGGCCTGGCTGAACCCGAGCTTCCTGTGGTGGCTGGCGCCAATCGTCGGTTCGCTGGTGCTGTCGATCCCGGTTTCGGTGATCTCCAGCCGCACCCGCCTGGGCCTGGCGGCCAAGGACGAGAAGCTGTTCCTCATCCCCGAGGAATACGCCACCCCGCAAGAGCTGCTGGCCACCGACCGGTACACCCACGAAAACCGCTGGCATGCCCTGCATGACGGCTTCGTGCGGGCCGTGGTCGACCCGCGGCAGAACGCCCTGGCCTGTGCCATGGCCACTGCCCGTCATGGCCAGGCGGCACCGATCGAGGCACTGCGCGTCGAGCGGGTGGCCAAGGCGATGGAAGTCGGGCCGCAAGGCCTGGACCTCAATACCCGCCTGGCCCTGCTCAGCGATCCGGTGGCGCTGACCCGCCTGCACGAGCAGGTCTGGGCCGAGCACAATGCGGCGTGGATCAACGTGTGGCGTGCATCGATCAAGAACGACCCGCATTCGCCGCTGTTGCCGCTGCACCCGGAGAATGAAGGCCAACCGGCACTCGTCGGCGCCTGATCGGGCCTTTTCGCGGGCACGCCCGCTCCCACAGGGTACTTCACAGCCTTTGAGGCATGCGCTGTACCTGTGGGAGCGGGCGTGCCCGCGAAGCTTTTCAGGGCTCCCACCGATTTTGGCCAACAAAGTCCCCCCCGGCTCTAGGTCCCCGAGCCGCCATGCGTTAGCATCCCTCTCCGATATGACGCATCGGCCGCCACGGCCATGCCAACAATAAGATTCGCTACTTTTCTTGCTAGGGGACTTGGTGATGATCAAGAAATACCTTTCGCGACTGCTGGTCGGTGTCACCGCCCTGGTCGCCGTGACGGCGGCCCAGGCGGGCGCCATCGATGACGCGGTCAAGCGCGGCACCCTGCGGGTGGGCATGGACCCGACCTACATGCCGTTCCAGATGACCAACAAGCGTGGCGAGATCATCGGCTTCGAAGTCGATATCCTCAAAGCCATGGCCAAGTCCATGGGCGTCAAGTTCGAGCCGGTCTCCACCGCCTATGACGGCATCATCCCGGCCCTGCTGACCGACAAGTTCGACATGATCGGCAGCGGCATGACCCTGACCCAGGAACGCAACCTGCGCCTGAATTTCAGCGAACCCTTCATCGTGGTTGGCCAGACCCTGCTGATCCGCAAGGAACTGGCGGGCGAGATCAAGTCGTACAAGGACCTGAACAACGAGAAGTACCGCATCACCTCCAAGCTCGGCACCACCGGCGAAATGGTTTCCAAGAAGCTGATCGCCAAGGCCAAGTACCACGGCTACGACAACGAGCAGGAAGCTGTGATGGACGTGGTCAACGGCAAGGCTGACGCCTTCGTCTACGACGCGCCGTACAACGTGGTGGCAGTGGACAAGGCCGGTGCCGGCAAGCTGCTGTTCCTCGAAGAACCCTTCACCTACGAGCCGCTGGCCTTCGGCCTGAAGAAAGGCGACTACGACAGCATCAACTTCATCAACAACTTCCTGCACCAGATCAAGCATGACGGGACCTACGATCGTATTCACGACAAGTGGTTCAAGAACAAGGACTGGCTGAAGGAAATGGAATAAGGCCCAGGCCACAAGCCCGGCTTTATGACCCCGACGCGCAGGCAAACCCTGCGCGTTCGCATTTACGGAAGTACCCCACGTGATCAAACACAAGAAAGCCCAGTGGCCCTGGCACGGTTTGACTGCCCTGGTCCTGGTGGGCCTGGCGTTCAGCCTGTACATGGCCACCTCGATGATTTCCTACGAGTGGCGCTGGAACCGCGTACCGCAGTACTTCGCCTACAAGGCCGAGGAAGCACAGCGCGCCGCCGCTTACGGCACCGTGCAGGAGATTGTCATCTCGGGCGACAATGCCCGTGTCACGCTGAAAGATGAGAGCGGTGCCGAGCAGGTACTCGACGTGGCCAAGGACAGCCTGCAGCTGGCCCGCGGCGACGATGTGGCCGAAGGCGACCAGATTGGCGTCACCCGCCACTGGGCGGCCGGCCCGCTGGTCTGGGGGCTGTGGACCACCCTGTGGATTTCGGTGGTTTCCGGTGCCCTGGGCCTGCTCATCGGCCTGTTCGCCGGCCTCTGCCGGCTGTCCAGCAACCCCACCCTGCGTGACCTGACGACGGTGTATGTCGAACTGGTGCGCGGTACCCCGCTGCTGGTGCAGATCTTCATCTTCTACTTCTTCATCGGTACCGTGCTCAACCTGTCCCGCGAGTTTGCCGGGGTGGCCGCACTGGCGCTGTTCACTGGCGCCTACGTGGCGGAAATCGTTCGTGCCGGCGTGCAGTCCATCGCCAAGGGCCAGAACGAAGCGGCCCGCTCGCTGGGCCTGAACGCGGGCCAGTCGATGCGCCACGTGATCCTGCCGCAGGCGTTCAAACGCGTGCTGCCGCCTTTGGCCGGCCAGTTCATCAGCCTGGTCAAGGACACCTCGCTGGTCTCGGTGATCGCCATCACCGAACTGACCAAGAGCGGCCGCGAGGCCATCACCACCTCGTTCTCGACCTTCGAGATCTGGTTCTGTGTGGCAGGCCTGTACCTGCTGATCAACCTGCCGCTGTCGCACCTGGCAAGCCGGCTCGAGCGGAGGCTTGCGCAAAGTGATTGAAGTCCGTGACCTGCTGAAAGTCTTCGACACCCGTGGCCACGTGGTCCGGGCTGTGGACAACGTCACCACCCAGGTCGCCAAGGGCGAAGTGGTGGTGGTGCTCGGCCCGTCGGGCTCGGGCAAGTCGACCTTCCTGCGCTGCCTCAACGGCCTGGAGCATTTCGACGAAGGCCATGTGGCCATCGACGGCCTGCAACTGGCCGACCCGAAGACCGACATCAATGCCTACCGCCGCGAAGTCGGCATGGTGTTCCAGCACTTCAACCTGTTCCCGCACATGACCGTGCTGGAAAACCTGTGCCTGGCGCAGAAGGTGGTGCGCAAGCGTAACAAGGCCGACCGCGAAGCCAAGGCCAGGGCGCTGCTGGAGAAAGTGGGCATTGCGCAGAAGGCCAACGAATACCCGTCGCGCCTGTCCGGTGGCCAGCAGCAGCGGGTGGCGATCGCCCGCGCGTTGGCCATGGACCCGAAGGTGATGCTGTTCGACGAGCCAACCTCGGCGCTTGACCCGGAAATGGTCGGCGAAGTGCTGGACGTGATGAAGACCCTGGCCCAGGAAGGCATGACCATGGTCTGCGTTACCCACGAAATGGGCTTCGCCCGTGAAGTGGCGGACCGCGTGCTGTTCTTCGACCATGGCAAGCTGCTGGAGGATTCGGCCCCGGCCGCGTTCTTTGCCGCGCCGAAGGACCCGCGCGCGCAGGCGTTCCTGCGCCAGGTGCTTTAACCTGCACCGGCCTCTTCGCGGGTAAACCCGCTCCCACAGGTACTGCACCGACTTTGAGAGCGGCGAGGTACTTGTAGGAGCGGGTTTACCCGCGAAGCAGGCGACTCCTGTCTAGATGTTGAACCGCCCCACCATCCCCCGCAACTGTTGCCCCAACTGCTCCAGTTCGCCACTCGACGCCGCCGTCTGCTCACTGGCCGCACTGGTCTGATCCGACACATCGCGCACATTCAGCACGCTGCGGTTGATCTGCTCGGCCACCACGCTCTGCTCTTCGCTGGCCGTGGCTATTTGCTGGTTCATACCCTGGATGTTCGACACCGTATCGGTGATCTGGCTCAACGCATGCCCTGCCTTGCGGCTCAGCTCCACGCTCTGTTCAGTCAGGCTCTTGCTGCTGTCCAGCAACCGTGTCACTTCATCAGTCCCGTTGTGCAGGCTGTCGATCAGCTGGCCAATTTCCTCGGTCGCCGTCGAGGTGCGCTGTGCCAGCCCACGTACTTCGTCCGCCACCACGGCAAATCCACGCCCGGCTTCACCGGCCCGTGCCGCTTCGATCGCCGCGTTCAGGGCCAGCAGGTTGGTCTGCTCGGACACCGACTTGATCACATCAAGGATGCCGCTGATACGCTGGCTCTCGCCTGCCAGGTGCTGCATGGCCGCCAGACAATGGTCCATCTGCCTGGCCAGTTGTTCGATACGGCCGATGGCCTCGGCCACTACCTGGTCGCCCATCTGCGCCTGCTGGTCGGCGTTTGTCGCGGCCAGCGAGGCCTGTTCGGCGTTCTGCGCCACTTCCTGTACGGTGGCGCTCATCTGGTTCATGGCAGTTGCCACCTGGTCGGTTTCCTCGCGCTGCTGGTTGATGCGCAGTTTGGTGTCCTCGCTGCGGGTTGCCAGCTCCGAGGCTGCCTGTGACAGTTGCCCGACGCCTTGGTCGATGCCACCGATCAGCTCGCGCAGGCTCAAGGTCATTTCGCGCATGCTGGTCTGTAACTGGCCCATCTCGTCGCACCGCTGCACCGTTTCGACCTGGCTCAGGTCGCCCTTGGCGATGCGTGCGGCTACGGCCAGGGTCTGGCGCAAGGGTTGGGTGATCTGCAGGGTGATCAGCCAGGCGGCCAGCACACCCACCGCCAGCGCCAGTAGCGCCACGCTGGTCAGCAGCGAGCGGGCAGCCAGGGCTTCGCTGTCGCGTTGCTCGACCTTGCGCTTGCCGAGCTCCAGGCTTACCGCGCGCAACTCATTGCCCATCTTTTCCAGGTTGTTCTGCAATTGCTCGACCTGCACCGCGGCGTGGCGGTACTGGTCCAGGCTGGTGCGGTACTTGGCCAGCTCGATTCCGGGCTGCTCGGTGACGGCGCGTGGCAGGCGCAGCGGAGCAAGGCTCTTGAGCAGTTGCCCCAGGCTGGTATCGGCAGCGTCCAGGGCGCTGTCGCCGACCTTGGCGAAGTCCTCGACAGGGGTGAAGGTGTAGGCCGGCACCAAGCTCTGCTGGTTGGCACCGTCGATATGCCGGCTGAGGGTATCCATCAGGCTCAGCACGCCGCCTTGCTGACTGTCGGCAGGCATCTCCAGCAAGGCCTGGGTCTGCAGTTCGTCGATCGCCTCGTTGAGCTTCTGTTCCTGCGCCTGCATGGCCTCGCGCAGGGCGATACGGTTGGCGACGATGCGTTGCAGTTCGCTGAAGTCATCGCGCAGGCGCTGCAGCAGTGCCAGTTTGTCGGTCAGCATCTGCCGTGACTCATCGACGTTGCTGCGTTGTTGCAGCGTGGCAAGCATGCTGTTCAGTTGCTCGAGGATGGTGATGATGCGTGATTTGCTGGCGTTGTCGTTCAGCACGCGGTAAGTGATGCGCTCTGCGCGCAGGTCCTTGGTCAGGTCATTGATCAGGCCGATTTCGCTGAGTTGCTGTGAGCGCACAATGGCGCCATCCAGTGCACGCCAGCCGCTGATGGTGGTGGCCAGGGTAAGCAGCAGAACCACGGCGAAGCCGAGAGCCAGTTTGGCACCGACACTGATGTTGCCGAGCTTGCGGTTGAGGTAGCCGAGCATGGGAGGTCTCCGTGCGATTGAGAGAGGGAGGCGGGCGTATTGCCGGCATCACACCTCTGCCAATCGGCAGCGGAGTTGTAGGACTTGACCTGATAATCAGGTAGGAAATTTCACCGCAGCATGTGGGAGGATTCTGCCTGTGCCGGCCTCTTCGCGGGTAAACCCGCTCCCACAGGTACTGCACAGCTCTCAACACCTGTGCAGTACCTGTGGGAGCGGGTTTACCCGCGAAGAGGCCGGCACAGGCGACCCACCCATCAGCCTAGAGCCTGAACCGCCCCACCAACCCCTGCAAATGGGTACCCAACCGCGCCAGCTCCATGCTGGAGCTGGCCGTCTCCTCACTGGCTGCCGAGGTCTGGTCAGAAATGTCCCGCACATTCATCACACTGCGGTTGATCTCCTCGGCCACGGCTGTCTGTTCTTCCGCGGCAGTGGCAATCTGCTGGTTCATCGCCTGGATCGACGACACGGTGCGGGTGATGGTTTCCAGCGAGCTGCCGGCACGGCGGGTCAGTTCGACGCTGCTGTCGGTCAACTGGCGGCTGCTGTCCATCACGCTGGCCACGCGCTGGGTGCCGCTTTGCAGGCCGGCAATCAGCTCTTCGATCTCTTCAGTCGATTGCTGGGTACGCTGCGCCAGGCTGCGCACTTCATCGGCCACCACGGCAAAGCCACGTCCGGCCTCGCCGGCACGGGCCGCTTCGATCGCCGCGTTGAGGGCCAGCAGGTTGGTCTGCTGAGCCACCGACTTGATCACGTCGAGCACGCTGCCGATCTTGTCGCTCTCGGCCTTGAGCTGGTTCATCGCTTCGCTGGAGTTGACCACTTCGCCGGCCAGGCGCTCGATCTGCGCCACCGCTTCGCCCACCACACGGTCGCCTTCGCGGGCTTGCTGGTCGGCCATCAATGCGGCTTCCGAGGCCTGCTCGGCATTGCGGGCCACTTCATGCACGGTAGCGGTCATCTGGTTCATGGCGGTCGCTACCTGATCAGTCTCGACCTTCTGGTTGTTGACCCCGGCGCTGGTCTGCTCGGTCACCGCTGACAGCTCCTCGGCAGCGCTGGCGATCTGCGTGACGCCATCACCGATGCCGCCGATCAGTTCGCGCAGGCCCTGGGTCATGCGCTGCATGCTGGCTTGCAACTGGCCCAGTTCGTCACGGCGTTGTACCTGCAGCGTTTGAGTCAGGTCGCCACTGGCCACGCGCTCGGCGGCGCGCAAGGTCTGGCGCAGCGGGATGATGATCTGCCGGGTGATGGCCCAGGCCGCCAGCAGGCCGAGGGCCAGGGCCAGCACGGTGGCCACGGCGAGCAGGGTCTTGGCCTGGGCCGCGCCGGCGTCACGCACCTCGGTTTGCGAGGTGGTCATCGCCTGGCTGGTTTGCAGCAGTACCGTGCCTTGCTCGGCCATGTGCTGCAGGGCTTGCTCACTGGCGGCCTGGGCATTGCCGAACTGGGTGACTGCGTCGCGGTAGCCGGCCATGGCAGTGGCGGCATCGTCCAGGCTGGCGGCATGTTCCGCCGGCACTTTGGCCGGTAGCGCGCGCAGCTCGGCCAGGGCCTGGTCGATGGCCTTCAGCGCCGTTTGCTGGAAATCGGCATTGCCGCTATAGGTGTAGCCACGCACCTGGAAGCGTGCCTGCTGCAGCAGGGCGCTGACTTCCACTGCGTGCTGGTACTGGTTGATATCGCCACCTTGCAGCAGGCCCCGCTGTACCCGGCCGATCAGCTCCGCAGCCTTGTCGGCAGTGTCGCCCAGCACGCCACGGCTGGCTTCGCGGCGTTGGCCGGCCTGCTTCAGCTCGTTGAACGCCTGCTGGTAGGTACGCACTGCCTCGCGTTGTTGCTCCAGGCGCTGGCGGTCGGCGGGGAGTTCGATCTGCCCGATCATCAGTTGTACCTGGCGGTCGAGGTTGGCCAGGGCTTTTTCCAGCTCTGCCACCGAGGCTTCATCACGCTGGCGCTGGTAATGCTGGCGGGCGATGCGCAGTTCCTGGGTGTACTGCTGGATCACCGAGATGTTTCCCAGCTTGTCGCCACGGTCGATGATGCTGTCCATGCCGTGCCAGCCGGCCAGGGTAATGGCCAGGGTCAACAGCAGCACCAGGCCGAAGCCCAGCCCCAGTTTGCGGTTGACGCTCACATTGCCCAACGATTGGGCGAACCATTGATACATATACGACTCCCTGGCGGCGTGGCAGCACAAATGATTGTTGTGTTGCCAAGGCCATCGGCCAGGGAGAAGGAAACTTGATGGGCGAAAATGCGGCGTTTACGTCAGAAAATGCGCGAAAGCAGCGCCGTTACCGCAGTCTCGACCCGCAGGATACGCTCGCCCAGTTGCACCGGTGCCAGGCCTGCCTTGCCCAGCAGGTCCACCTCATAGGGGATCCAGCCACCCTCGGGGCCGATGGCCAGGGTCACGGCTTGCTCCACGGCGCGCGGGCAGGCGGGGTAGGGGCCGGGGTGGCCGACCAGGCCCAGGGTGCCTGCGGCGATGGCGGGCAGGCGGTCTTCGACGAAGGGCTTGAAGCGCTTCTCGATGATCACCTCGGGCAGCACGGTGTCGCGCGCCTGTTCCAGGCCGAGGATGAGGTTGTCGCGAATGCTGTCCGGCTGCAGGAACGGTGTTTGCCAGAAGCTTTTCTCGACCTTGTAGCTGTTCACCAGGATCAGCCGCGGCACGCCGAGGGTGGCCACGGTCTGGAACAGCCGGCGCAGCATTTTCGGCCGGGGTACGGCCAGCACCAGGGTCAGCGGCAGCTTGGCCGGTGGCTGCTGGTCAAAGGCGACTTCCAGTTCGGCTTCGTGCTTTTCCAGGCGCAGCACCGTGGCCTTGCCCATCAGGCCGTTGATACGGCCTACGCGCAGGTTGTCGCCCACCGCCACGCGGTGGATGTCCTGCATGTGGGTGAGGCGCCGGTCAGCGAGAACGACGCGGTCGGCCGAGACGAAGTCGGCCTCTTCAAGGAGCAACAGGTTCACGGTTGGGTCGCTGGTGGCTGGTCGTTGTGGTCGTTGGCGGTTTCATCGTGGGCGCTGCGCTTGCGAATCAGGCTGCCGCACAGCACGCCGATCTCGAACAACAGCCACATGGGTACGGCCAGCAGGGTCTGGGAGAAGATGTCCGGTGGGGTAAGGACCATGCCGACCACGAAGCAGCCGATGATCACGTAGGGGCGAATCTTCTTCAGGTACTTCACGTCGACCACGCCGATCCATACCAGCAGCACCACAGCCACCGGGATTTCGAAGGCCACGCCAAAGGCGAAGAACAGCGTCATCACGAAGTCGAGGTAGCTGGCGATGTCAGTCATCATCGACACGCCTTCCGGCGTGGCGCTGGCGAAGAAGCCAAAGATCAGCGGGAACACCAGGAAATAGGCGAAGGCCATGCCGGCGTAGAACAGGAATATGCTCGACACCAGCAGTGGAATGGCGATGCGCTTTTCATGGCGGTACAACCCGGGCGCGATGAAGCCCCAGATCTGCTGGAGGATGAACGGGATTGCCAGGAACAGCGAGACGATCATGGTCAGCTTGAACGGCGTGAGGAACGGCGAAGCCACGTCGGTGGCGATCATCGTCGCATTGGCCGGCAAGTGTTCGCGCAGCGGCGCGGAGACCAGGGTGTAGATCTGCTGGGCGAAGGAGAACAGCCCGGCAAAGATCAGGAAAATGACGGCAACGCAGCGCAACAGGCGAGTGCGCAGTTCGGTCAGGTGCGAAACCAGCGGCATCGGCTGGTCGTGTTCCGGATTCTCGCTCATGGGGCTCGCGGCGGTTGAGGCGGTTCAGAAGGCGTGGCCGGGGCGGCAGCAGTATCGACCGGCCTGGCTTCGAGCCCGGCGGGGGGCTGCACGGTTGCGGTGGTGACGGGTGGCTGCGCCGGTGGTGTCATCGGGTTGAGGATGCGCTTGGCTTCCTCTTCCATCTGCAGGATGTGCTCGTTGTGCAGCTGGCGGCGGATTTCGTCGGCGCCGATTTCGCGCTCCACCTCCATCTTGATGCTGTTGAAGCTGCGCTTTAGCCGGCCGATCCACAGGCCTGCCGTGCGCGCGGCACCGGGCAGGCGCTCGGGGCCGAGCACCAGCAGGGCGACCAGGCCGACGAGCAGCAGCTCGCTGAAACTGATGCCGAACATTGGTCAGTCTTTCCGCTGCGGCTCTTGGGCCGGCTGGGCCTGGCCTTCGATGGTGTGGCCCTGGTTCTGCTGGGCAGTGTTCTGCACCGGTGGAACGGGTTGGGCAGGTGGCGGGGTCTGCTCGGCCGGCTTATTCTCTTCGTCGTTCATGGCCTTGCGGAAGCCCTTGATCGACTCGCCCAGGTCACTGCCGAAGTTCTTCAGCTTCTTGGTGCCGAACACCAGGACCACGACCACCAGCAGGACGATCCAGTGTTTCCAGTCAAAGATACCCATTTCGTACTCCTGAAAAATGTGTGTACAGCAAATCGATCCGGCAACACGGCCCCTGTGGGAGCGGGCATGTCCGCGAACACCGGCGTAGCCGGTGCCATGCACCGCGTCGCATTCTTCGCGGGCACGCCCGCTCCCACAGGCGCCCGAAAATACGTCAGGCCGAAGGCTGGCGTGCGGCCTTCTCATCATGCCCGGAAAGCCCGAAGCGGCGTTCCAGCTCGTCAAGCACGGCCTGCGGATGCTGGCCCAGCGCGCTGAGCATTACCAGGCTATGAAACCACAGGTCGGCGGTTTCGTAGATGACATCGCTGTAATCCTTGCTGAGCGCAGCGTCCTTGGCGGCAATGATCGTCTCGACCGACTCTTCGCCGAGCTTTTCGAGGATCTTGTTCAGGCCCTTGTGGTACAGGCTGGCCACGTAGGAGCTGTCGGGCGCCGCTTGCTTGCGTTCTTCAAGCACTTCGGCCAGGCGGTTGAGGGTGTCGCTCATGTCAGTGTCCTGCGCTGTAGATGGCATCCGGGTCTTTCAGGACCGGGTCGACGGTTTTCCACTGGCCGTCCTCGAAGACGCGGTAGAAGCAGCTTTCACGGCCGGTATGGCAGGCGATATGGCCCAGTTGCTCGACCATCAGGATGATCACGTCGGCATCGCAGTCCAGGCGCATTTCATGCAGCTTCTGCACATGCCCGGATTCCTCGCCCTTGCGCCACAGCTTGCCACGCGAACGCGACCAGTAGATGGCGCGCTGCTCGGCGGCAGTCAGGGCCAGCGATTCGCGGTTCATCCAGGCCATCATCAGCACGCGTCCGGTCTTGTGGTCCTGGGCGATCGCCGGTACCAGGCCTTCGCTGTTCCACTTGATCTCGTCCAGCCAGTCTTTCATCGTCGACTCCAAAGCGGGCCCGCTCCTGTGCCGGGCCCTTTGCGCTAGTGTGCCAGCCATGGGCGCGGCTGGCTATTGGCGCACGATCAGGTAAAGGCCGGCGGCCAGCATCAGCCAGGCCGGCCAGGCGGCAGGGGCGGCCAGGCTGGCGGCTGCGGCGGCGCCAGCGGCCAGGACCGCGCCTCCGCCGAGCAGGCCGGCACCGAGCAGGCGCAGCGCCCAGCGGTCGCCCTGGCGGCGCCGCTCTGGCAGTTGCGGATCGTGCAGGTGCGGTTGTGACAGGCGTTCGAGCAGGTCGCGGGCCATGTCGGCCAGGTGTGGCAGTTGCTCGACCTGGCTGTGGATGTTGCCGAGCACGGCCTTGGGGCTCATGCGGTCGCGCATCCAGCGCTCGAGGAATGGCTTGGCGGTGCTCCACAGGTCCAGGTCGGGGTACAGCTGGCGGCCCAGGCCTTCGATGTTGAGCAGGGTCTTCTGCAGCAATACCAACTGCGGCTGCACTTCCATGTTGAAGCGCCGGGCGGTCTGGAACAGACGCATCAGCACCTGGCCGAAGGAAATATCCTTTAACGGTTTTTCGAAGATCGGCTCGCACACGGTGCGGATCGCCGCTTCGAACTCGTTGACCTTGGTGTGTGCCGGCACCCAGCCCGAGTCGATGTGCAACTGGGCGACGCGGCGGTAGTCACGCTTGAAGAAAGCGATCAGGTTGCGCGCCAGGTAGTCCTGGTCCTCGGCGGTCAGGCTGCCGACGATGCCGCAGTCGATGGCGATGTACTGCGGGCTCCACGGTTTGACCGTGCTGACGAAGATGTTGCCGGGGTGCATGTCGGCATGGAAGAAACTGTCGCGGAACACTTGGGTGAAGAACACCTCCACGCCCCGTTCGGCCAGCAGTTTCATGTCGGTGCGCTGGTCGGCCAAGGTGGTCATGTCGGTCACCGGCACGCCGTAGATACGCTCCATCACCAGCACCTTGGGGCGGCACAGGTCCCAGTACACCTGGGGCACGTACATCAGCTCGGAGCCTTCGAAGTTGCGCCGCAGCTGGCTGGCGTTGGCCGCTTCGCGCAGCAGGTCGAGCTCGTCGTAGATGGTTTTTTCGTAGTCGCCGACGATTTCCACCGGGTGCAGGCGGCGGGCGTCGGCCGAAGCGCGTTCGGCGGCCTTGGCGATGAGGAACAGCCAGGCCAGGTCCTGGGCGATCACCGGCTTCAGGCCCGGGCGTACCACCTTGACCACCACTTCCTCGCCACTTTTCAGGCGCGCAGCGTGCACCTGGGCCACCGAGGCCGAGGCCAGCGGCTCGACGTCGAAGCGGCTGAACAGTTGCGTCACCGGGGCGCCCAGCTGAGCCTCGATCAGCGCCACGGCCTGCTTGGGGTCGAACGGCGGCACGCGGTCCTGCAGCAGCATCAGCTCATCGGCAATGTCGTTGGGCAGCAGGTCACGGCGGGTGGACAGCAACTGGCCGAACTTGATGAAGATCGGCCCCAGGTCCTGCAGGGCCATGCGCAGGCGCGCGCCACGGCTGAGCTCGCTCGGCTTGCGCGGCAGCCAGCGCCACGGCATCAGCAGGCGCAGGCTCATCAGCCACCAGGGCAGCGGCAGGTCGAACAGCAGGTCATCGAGACGGTAGCGGATCACCACACGCTGGATGCGAAAAAGACGGCGGACGGCGAGCAGCTTCATGCGTTATCGCTGGTATCAAGGGATCGGGAGAGGCGCTTGAGGCGCGCCTCGAGGCGTTCTGTATCGAGCTTCAGGGCATCGAGCTCGCTGAAGGCGGCTTCGGCTTCGCGCTTGCCGACCAGGGTGCGGGACTCTTCGGCCAGGTACTCGGAAAGGTTCTGGCTGAAGCGCGCCAGGCCCTGGCGGGTCCAGCGTACGCGCAGGCGGATATGGCCGGCCAGCAGCGCCGTGGCGACCGGGCCGAGCCAGCGTTGCAGCTCGTGCTCCCAGTCAAGCTCCAGGTCCTGCAGCACACCGAACAGGTCGAGCAGCACGGCGCTGTCGCCATGCAGTTCGACCTGCGGGCTGTGCAGCACGGCGGTCTTGTCCTTGGCCAGGGCCAGTTGCGCCAGGCTGCCGGCCGGGGCGCGCAGGCTGCAGTCGACCTCGCCTTGCCAGTGGGCGGCGAGCATCAGGCCCTCTTCATCGGGCAGGATGAACACCTGCAGGGCCGGCTGGCGGCAGTCGATCTCGATGACCTTGCCGTCCAGCGCGGCCAGCCGCGGCAGGGCCGTGCTGTCCATGCGCAGGACGCGGTTCAGGCCATGTTCGACGCTGGCGAGCAGCCCGGCCAGCAGCATCAGGGCTTGATCCCCCGGTGCACGGCGACGATGCCGCTGGTCATGTTGTGGTAGGTGACACGGTCGAAACCGGCCTCGACCATCATGGCTTTCAGGGTTTCCTGATCGGGGTGCATGCGGATCGATTCGGCGAGGTAACGGTAGCTTTCCGAATCGTTGGTGATCAGCTTGCCGGCCAGTGGCATGAAGGCGAACGAATAGGCGTCGTAGGCCTTGGACATCAGCTTGTTGGTCGGCTTGGAGAACTCCAGCACCAGCAGGCGGCCGCCCGGCTTGAGCACGCGCAGCATCGAGCGGATGGCTTCATCCTTGTGGGTGACGTTGCGCAGGCCGAAGGCGATGGTCACGCAGTCGAAGTGGTTGTCCGGGAATGGCAGCTTCTCGGCGTCGGCCTGGACGAACTCGATGTTGCCGGCCACGCCACGGTCGAGCAGGCGGTCACGGCCGACCTTGAGCATCGACTCGTTGATGTCGGCCAGCACGACCTGACCGGTCGGGCCGACCAGCCGCGAGAACTTGGCGGCCAGGTCGCCGGTACCGCCGGCAATGTCCAGTACACGGTTGCCGGCGCGTACGCCCGACAGCTCGATGGTGAAGCGCTTCCACAGGCGGTGCATGCCGCCGGAAAGCACGTCGTTCATCAGGTCGTACTTGGCCGCCACCGAGTGGAACACCTCGGCGACTTTCTTCGCCTTCTGGCTTTCAGGGACGTCCTGGTAACCGAAATGGGTGGTGGGTTCGGCGTGGTCGCCTTTGCGCTGGTCGTTCATATCGCTTCACCGGAAAAAATTACCGCCATTCTAGGGCGAACGGGCGGATTTGTCTTGGCGGGGTGTGCCAGTGGGCAGGGGCGGGCATAATGCCCATTATGTCTTCATCTTCAGGAACACCCGCATGACCCAGATCAGCGTCGAACGCAAACATTCCCTCGGCCGCGATGCCGCCCGTGCCAAGGCCGAAGCGCTGGTCGACAAACTGACCCGCGAATACGACCTCAAGGCCACCTGGAACGGTGACCGGGTCGACGTGGCGCGCAGCGGTGCCAACGGCAGCGTGCACATCTTCGATGACCGCATCCGCGTCGAGTTGAAGCTGGGCATGATGCTGTCGATGATGAGCGGCACCATCAAGGGCGAGATCGAGCGGGCGCTGGACAAAGCCCTGGCTTGATCCCTTCCCGGGCCCTGCTCGTTCACCTTAGGGTGAAGATTCTAATTTCCCTCTCTACCTTGTGCTCAAGCCCAACCTCCATGGGCGGTTCCTCCTCCACTCATGAGCATGAGGTACAGAGCATGGCCAAAGTGACTGTGAAGAAAAAGGACGACGCCCCGGGCACGCTGGGCGAGGTGCGCGGCTACGCGCGCAAGATCTGGCTGGCGGGCATCGGCGCCTATGCGCGTGTGGGCCAGGAAGGCTCCGACTACTTCAATGAGCTGGTCAAGGCCGGCGAAGGCGTCGAGAAGCGTGGCAAGAAGCGCATCGACAAAGAGCTCGATGCTGCCAACAACCAGATCGACGAGGCGACCCAGGAGGTCAGCCGCGTACGTGGCAAGGTCGAAGTTCAACTGGACAAGATCGAAAAAGCTTTCGACGCGCGGGTCGGTCGCGCCTTGAATCGCCTGGGCATTCCGTCTAAACATGACGTTGAGGCGTTGTCCATCAAGCTTGAACAGCTGCACGAGCTGCTCGAGCGCGTCGCGCACAAACCATAAGGAGAGCAGGATGGCTGGCAAGAAGAATTCCGAGAAAGAAGGCAGCTCCTGGGTCGGCGGGATCGAGAAGTACTCCCGCAAGATCTGGCTGGCAGGGCTGGGTATCTATTCGAAGATCGACCAGGACGGCCCGAAGCTGTTCGACTCGCTGGTGAAGGATGGCGAGAAGGCCGAGAAGCAGGCGAAGAAGACCGCTGAAGACGTGGCGGAAACCGCCAAGTCGTCGACCACTTCGCGTGTGTCGGGCGTGAAGGACCGTGCGCTGGGCAAGTGGAGCGAACTCGAAGAGGCCTTCGACAAGCGCCTGAACAGCGCCATCTCGCGCCTTGGCGTGCCGAGCCGCAACGAGATCAAGGCCCTGCACCAGCAGGTGGACAGCCTGACCAAGCAGATCGAGAAATTGACCGGTGCTTCGGTTACGCCGATTTCGTCGCGCACTGCTGCGGCCAAACCGGCTGCGAGCAAGGCGGCCAAGCCACTGGCCAAGACGGCAGCGGCCAAGCCTGCGGCGAAAACCGCGGCGGCCAAGCCGACGGCCAAGACTGTAGCGGCGAAACCTGCTGCCAAGACGGCTGCCAAACCTGTAGCAGCCAAACCTGCGGCGAAACCGGCCGCGGCCAAGCCTGCGGCAGCCAAGAAACCTGCAGTGAAGAAGGCACCGGCGAAACCGGCAGCTGCCAAGCCGGCAGCCCCAGCGGCCAGCGCCGCTCCGGTCGCTAGCGCAGCTCCTGCACCAACCGCGGCTCCGGCCAGCAACCCACCTTCGGCACCGACAGGCACCGGCACTCTGATCTGATATCGCGTCGCCTTCTTCGCGGGCTTGCCCGCTCCCACAGGTTCTGTGTGCACTCGAGCACTGCATTTCACCTGTGGGAGCGGGCATGCCCGCGAAAGCCGCGTCGCCGAAACGACGGGCTTACCCCTCCAGGTAGCGCACCGCCAACTGCTCCGCCGCCCCCCGCGCCTGAGCCTGCAGATGCGGCGCCACCAGCATCATCACCTGGTACACCACAATCCCCACATCCCCCTCGCGCCCCAGTACCCGCTGGTAATCCAGCGAGAACATCAGCGTCAGGGTGATCTGCTCCACCAGTTGCCCCAGTGCCTGGGTATCGCTCTCAACCAGTCCCTGGCCCTTGAGGCTGGCCAGTAACGCCGCCAGCGTGCGCTTGAGCGCGTTGATCAGGCTGCGCATGCCTCGGGCCAGTTTGGGCAGGCGCCCGGTCAGGTTCGACAGGTCCTGGAACAGGAAACGGTACTGCGCCATGCGTTCGACGATCAGGTGCAGGAACAGCCAGTAGTCCTCGGCGTCCAGGCGTACCTCCAGCGGCGGGTCGAGCAAGGGCATCAGCGCTTCTTCAAAGCGCTCGAACAGCCCCAGCACCAACGGCTCCTTGCCGTGGAAGTGGTAGTACAGGTTGCCGGGGCTGATGCCCAGTTCGTTGGCAATTTCCAGGGTGGATACGTTCGGCTCGCCCTGCTGGTTGAACAGCTGCAGGGCACATTCCAGGATACGGTCGCGAGTCTTCATCCAGTCGGCATGCTCATCGGGTCAGCACGTAGGTGCCCGGCGCAGGGCCCAGCGGTGGGTAGGTGGCATTGCCCAGCTCGCTGCGCGGTGCCTTGAGCGGGCCGGAACGCGGGGTGATCCACTCCAGCCACAATGGCCACCAGCTGCCTTCGCTGCGCTTGGCGTCGTGGAACCAGGCGCGCGGGTCGCTGGACAGCTTGGGGTTGGCCAGGTAGTAGGCCTTGGGGTTGCCGGGCGGGTTGATGATGCTCTGGATATGCCCGCTGTTGGCCAGCACGAAGCGCCGGTCGCCACCCAGCAGCAAGGCCGAGCGGTACACCGCGTCCCACGGGGTGATGTGGTCGTTGCTGCCGGCCACGGTGAAGCTGTCCAGCTCGACCTTCTGCAGGTCAATGGGCGTGCCGCACACCTCCAGGCCGGCAGGGTGGGTCAGCGGGTTGAGCTTGAAGAAGTCCAGCAGGTCGCCATGCAGCGCGGCCGGCAGGCGCGTGCTGTCGGCGTTCCAGTAAAGGATGTCGAAAGCCGGTGGTGTCTTGCCGAGCAGGTAGTTGTTTACCCAGTAGTTCCAGATCAGGTCGTTGGGCCGCATCCAGGCGAAGATCCGCGCCACCTCGGCGCCATCCAGCACGCCGCGCTGGTAGGAGCGGCGCTTGGCGGCCTCGATGGTTTGTTCGTCGGCGAACAGGCTGGCGGGGCTTTCGAACTTGCTGTCCAGCAGGCTGACCAGGTAGGTGGCGCTGCGCACTCGGCGCAGCTGGTGCTTGGCCTGCAGGTGGCCCTGCAGCGCGGCCATGGTCAGGCCGCCGGCGCAGGCGCCCATCAGGTTGGGGTCGCGGTTGCCGCTGATGCTGCGGCAGGCGTTGAGCGCTTCTTCCAGGGCCTGCACATAGCTGGACAGGCCCCATTCGCGATGGCGTGGGTCGGGGTTGCGCCAGCTGACCATGAACACCTGCAGGCCGCTCTTGAGCATGTACTGGACGAAGCTGTTGGTCGAGCTGAGGTCGAAGATGTAGAACTTGTTGATTTGCGGCGGCACCACCAGCATTGGCCTGGCGTGCTGCTTTTCGCTCATCGGCTTGTACTGGATCAGCTCCAGCAGCTCGTTGCGAAACACCACGGCACCGGCGGTCGCGGCCAGGTTACCGCCCACTTCGAAGGCGCGCTCGTCGACCTGGCGTGGCAGGCCGTCGTTGTGGCGCAGGTCATCGAGCAGGTGGGCCACGCCGCGTACCAGGCTCTGGCCGCCGCTGTTGAACAGTTCCTTGACCGCCAGCGGGTTGAGCAGCGAGTTGCTCGGCGCCAGGGCATCGTTGATCAGGTTGAACAGGAAGTGCGCACGGGCCCGGTCATCGTCGTCCAGGTGGCTTTCCTCGATCCACAGGCGGGTCTGTTTCTGCCAGGCCAGGTAGGCCTGCAGGCCACGGCGGTAGAACGGGTTCTGGCTCCACGTGGGATCGTTGAAGCGTGGATCGCGCGGGTTCGGCTGATGCGGCGTGTCACCCAGCATCACCCGGCCCAGCTGGCTGCCCAGAGCCAACAGGTGATGCGCGGTGTGCAGTGGATGGCGCAGGCTTTGGCGGCTGACATTGCGCAGCGTGGAAATCAGGTCACGGCCGCGCAGGCCGAGGATGGCGTTCTGCACGTTCATGCTGGTGGCGGGAAGCGTTGGCGTTCCTTTGGCCGGTTTGTCTTTCATGGCAACACTCCCTCGTCTAAGCCGTTTCGCTGTCGAGACCTTCGCGGGCATGCCCGCTCCCACAGGTTCGGCGCCGTCCCTGTGGGAGCGGGCGCGCCCGCGAAGAAGGCCGCATCGATTTACCCGCCCGAAGCCGGGCGAGGGTGCATGACGGCGCGCTGTCGTTCTTGTTGAAGGAACTTCATGATGATCGGGGCGACGGCCTCGGCCCGGGTGATCAGGAACAGATGGCCGTCGTCGATAATGTGTAGCTGGGCATTGGGAATCCGCCAGGCCAGCAGGCGCATGTTGATCAGCGGGATCAGCGGGTCGTCGTCGCCGGCCAGCACCAGGGTTGGCTGCTGGATCTTGTGCAGCCAGTGGATGCTGGTCCAGCCAAGCCCGGCGAACAGCTGCCAGTAGTAGCCCATCTTGCCGCCGGAGCGCACCTTGGCGGCATGCTGCATGGCCAGGTCCGGGTCACGCCGGAAGCCGCCGCCATAGATCGTCGGCGCAATGCGGATGACATGCGACGGCTGCACGTAGCGCCGTGGGCTGGCCATCATCCACAGCACCTTGGGCTTGCCCGGTACCATCACCGCACCGGCGGCAGTGGCGGCCAGCACCAGCTTCTTGCAGCGCTCGGGGTAGTCGTGGGCGAACTGCTGGGCCAGGGCGCCGCCCCAGGACACGCCGATGGCATTGACCTGGCCGTAGTCGAGGTAGTCGAGCATGCGTGCCGTCAGCTTGGCCAGCCCGGGGAAGCGGTACGGGTGGCGCGGCGTGGACGAGCCGCCGACCCCGGGTACGTCGAAGGCAATGACTTCCAGGTCCGGGTCCAGTGCTTCGATGAACGGAAACACCAGCTCCAGGTTGGCGCCGATGCCGTTGAAGATCAGCAACGGCGTCAGGTGCGGCTTGCCCGGGCGGACGGCGGTGCGGATGGACTGGTTGTCCAACTCGACAGTCCTGAAGATATAGGGTTGCGGCATGCGCGTGACTCTCGGGTGAAATGAACACCGTGGCGCCCCGCAGGGTGCCACGGCGCTGCAGCTCAACGCTCGTGAACGTAGGTGCCCGGGGCGGCTTCGCCGGCGGCATAGGCTCGGTTGCCCAGGCGGGTCGGCGCCTTTTTCAGCTCACCGGCACGTTCGCCCAGCCAGCTTTGCCAGTACAGCCACCAGGAGTCCGCATGCTTGGTGGCGTTTTCCTGCCAGGCCACCGGGTCACCCGGGCGATCGGCACCGGTCATGAAGCGTGCCTTGGGGTTGCCTGGCGGGTTGAGGATGCTCTGGATATGGCCGCTGTTGGACAGCACGAACTCGATCTTGCCGCCGAACAGGTGCGCCGAGCGATAGCACGACTGCCACGGGGTGATGTGGTCGGCGGTGCCCGCTACGCTGAAGATGTCGCACTGCACTTTTTTCAGGTCGATCGGCGTACCGCACACTTCCAGGGCGTCCGGGCGGGTCAGCGGGTTGCTCTTGAACATTTCGATCAGGTCGCCGTGGAAGGCGGCCGGCAGGCGCGTGGTGTCGTTGTTCCAGAACAGGATGTCGAATACCGGCGGCTCGTTGCCGAGCAGGTAGTTGTTGACCCAGTAGTTCCAGATCAGGTCGTTGGGGCGCATCCAGGCGAACACCTTGGCCATCTCGCTGCCTTCGAGCACGCCAGCCTGGTACGAGTGACGCTTGGCGGCCTCCAGGGTCTGCTCGTCGACGAACAGCGCTACCTGGTTGTCCATGGTGGTGTCCAGCACGCTGACCAGCAGGGTCAGGGCATGGACCTTGTTCTCGCCAAGGGCGGCATAGTGGCCCACCAGCGCGGTGCAAGTGATGCCGCCGGAGCAGGCACCGAGCATGTTCAGGTCTTTGCTGCCGGTAATTGCCAGCACCGCATCGACCGCTTCCTTGAGCGCATCGATGTAGGTGGACAGGCCCCATTCGCGCTGGGCTTTGGTCGGGTTGCGCCAGCTGATGATGAAGGTCTGCTGCTGCGAGCGCAGGCAGTAGCGCGCCAGGCTCTTTTCCGGGCTCAGGTCGAATACGTAGAACTTGTTGATCTGCGGCGGCACCACCAGCAGCGGGCGGGCATGCACCTGCTCGGTGATGGGGCTGTACTGAATCAGCTCCAGCACATCGTTGCGGTACACCACGGCACCTTCGCTGGTGCCCAGGTTCTTGCCCACCTCGAAGGCGTCCATGTTCACCTGGCTCGGCATGCCGCCGTTGTTGACCAGGTCCTTGGCCAGGTTGGACAGGCCATCGAGCAGGCTCTTGCCGCCGGTTTCGAAGAAACGTTTGACCGCTGCCGGGTTCGACAGGGTGTTGGTCGGTGCCATGGCTTCGGTCATCAGGTTGATGACGAACTGGCCGCGGCTGATGTCCTGGGGCGACAGGTCGCTGCTGCCGATCCAGTCCTGCAGCTCCTTGCGCCAGGCCAGGTAGGTTTGCAGGTAGCGGCGGTACAGCGGGTTGTTGCTCCAGGCCGGGTCATTGAAGCGACGGTCGTCGCTTTCCGGGGCAAGGCTGGACTTGCCCAGCAGTACGTTCTTCAGTTCCAGGCCAAAGTGGGCCACATGCTTGGCGCTGTGCAGCGGTTGGCGCACGGCCTGGCGCAGCACGGTGCGTGCCGAGCTCAACAGGTCCTTGCGACGGATACCGATGACCGGGTTCAGCCCCAGGGTGTTTTCCGAGGCCTGCCGCTGCAGCTCATCGTTGTTCTTGTTACTCATCTACGACGCTCCGTTGTCCTGAGACGAGTACCGGTTGCTGTGGCGGGTGCACAGTGCTGAGCCCGGTACTGCTACTCGGGTTACCAGTGATAAGGAACAGCGGTGCTGCGAGGGTTCTGACTACCTGCAATTTGATGCAGGGAACTTGCCACCCCCCATTGGTTACCCGACTTTCATGTAATGCGCAAGACAGCCCGTCACTGGGCTGTCTGTAAGTCATTCAAACAGATGATTTTAGAAAATGCGCTCTAAACCCGGCAGGCCTTGCGCTAGAGCATGAATTTGACCACCGACTCGGCGGGGTCGCGGGACTTCCCGGCCTTGTGCAGTTCGTCCAGGTACTCGGCCCACAGCTGTTCCTGGCGCAGGCACAGCTGCTCGAGGTATTCCCAGGTGAACAGGCCGCTGTCATGGCCGTCGTCGAAGGTCAGTTTCAGTGCATATTGGCCGGCAGGTTCCAGGCCGCTGAGGCCGACGTTGATCTTGCCGAACTGCAGGACGGGGTTGCCGTGGCCCTGGACCTCGGCGGAGGGGGAGTGCACGCGCAGGAATTCGGCGGGCAGGTGGTAGACCTCGCCGGGGGCGTAGGTGAGGCTGAGGGTTTTCGAGGCTTTGTGCAGGTTGATGGCGGTGGGCAGGCGGGCCATGGCTGGAATCTCTCGGGAGCTGATGAAGCAAGCTTCCAGCTTATGATGGAGGGATTCAAGGGCCTCTTCGCGGGCACGCCCGCTCCCACAGGATCACCACATGCTTTGGGGCTGTGGTGATCCTGTGGGAGCGGGCGTGCCCGCGAAGCAGTCGACGCCCTTTTTACAGGATGTAGCGCGACAGGTCTTCGTTCTGCGCCAGTTCACCCAAGTGGCTGTTCACATACGCCGCGTCGATCTGGATCGGCGCTTCGTCATGGGTGCTGGCCAGGTCGCCAGCACTGAACGACACTTCTTCGAGCAACCGCTCGAGCAGGGTGTGCAGGCGGCGGGCACCGATGTTCTCGGTCTTCTCGTTGACCTGGTAGGCAATTTCGGCCAGGCGCTTGATGCCGTCGGCGAGGAACTCGATGTTCAGGCCTTCGGTTTTCAGCAGGGCCTGGTACTGCTCGGTCAGCGACGCGTGTGGCTCCTGCAGGATGCGCTCGAAGTCTTCCGGGGTCAGGGCCTTGAGCTCCACGCGGATCGGCAGACGGCCTTGCAGCTCGGGCACCAGGTCGCTCGGCTTGCTCAGGTGGAACGCACCCGAGGCAATGAACAGGATGTGGTCGGTCTTGACCATGCCCAGCTTGGTGTTGACGGTGCAGCCTTCGATCAGAGGCAGCAGGTCGCGCTGCACGCCTTCACGGGATACGTCGGCGCCGCCAACATTGCCACGCTTGGCAACCTTGTCGATTTCGTCGATGAACACGATGCCGTGCTGCTCGACCGCTTCCAGGGCCTTGGCCTTGAGTTCTTCCTCGTTGACCAGGCGGCTCGCTTCTTCATCGCGAACCATCTTCAGCGCTTCTTTCACCTTCAGCTTGCGCGCCTTGCGCTTGCCTTTGCCCATGTTGGCGAACAGGCTCTGCAGCTGGTTGGTCATTTCTTCCATGCCGGGCGGCGCGGCAATTTCCACGCCCACGGCATCGGCCACTTCGATCTCGATTTCCTTGTCGTCCAGCTGGCCTTCGCGCAGGCGCTTGCGGAACAACTGGCGGGTGTTGGAGTCGGTGCTGGTCTGCGCGGCTTCCTCGGCGAAGCTGCTGACCCGAGCCTGCGGCAGCAGGGCGTCGAGGATGCGGTCTTCGGCGGCATCTTCGGCGCGGTGGCGCACGCGGATGATTTCTTGCTCACGCAGCATCTTCAGCGCGGCATCGGCCAGGTCGCGGATAATCGACTCGACGTCGCGGCCCACGTAGCCCACTTCGGTGAACTTGGTGGCCTCGACCTTGAGGAACGGCGCGTTGGCCAGCTTGGCCAGGCGGCGGGCGATTTCGGTCTTGCCGACGCCGGTAGGGCCGATCATCAGGATGTTCTTCGGTGTCACTTCGGCACGCAGCTCGGCGGGGAGCTGCATGCGCCGCCAGCGGTTGCGCAGGGCAATGGCCACGGCGCGCTTGGCGTCGTCCTGGCCGATGATGTGGCGGTTGAGTTCGTGGACGATCTCGCGGGGGGTCATGGACATGATGAAAATGGTCCTCGGGCGGAATGAATCAGCGTGGAAAAGCCCCGCTCGCAGCGGGACGCCAGAACAACTGATTATTCGGCCAGGTCCTGCTCCTCGATGGTCAGGTTGTGGTTGGTGAACACGCAGATGTCGCCGGCGATGTTCAGGGCGGTCTCGGCGATTTCACGGGCCGAGAGGTCGGTCTTGTCCAGCAGGGCGCGGGCAGCGGCCTGGGCGTAGGCGCCGCCGGAACCCATGGCGATCAGGCCGTCTTCGGGTTCGACCACGTCGCCGTTGCCGGTGATGATCAGGGAGGCGTCCTTGTTGGCCACGGCCAGCATGGCCTCCAGGCGGCTCAGGGAACGGTCGGTACGCCATTCCTTGGCCAGCTCGACGGCAGCGCGGACCAGGTGGCCTTGGTGTTTCTCAAGCTGGCCTTCAAAGCGCTCGAACAGGGTGAACGCATCGGCGGTGGCGCCGGCGAAGCCCGCGATGACCTGGCCGTGGTACAGGCGGCGCACCTTCTTGGCGTTGCCTTTCATCACGGTGTTGCCGAGGGATACCTGGCCGTCGCCGCCCATGACGACTTTGCCGTTACGGCGGACAGAAACGATGGTGGTCAAGGGGAGAGTCTCCACGCAGCGGGGCGAAAGTGCCTGATGCAGACTCATATGGGGGTGGGGGGAAGGATTTCAACCGTGGGGGATGAATGGTCGCGCTTGGCAGGGGACACCGTGCAAGGGCATTCGCGGGCACGCCCGCTCCCACAGGATTACCACATGCCTTGGAATAGTGGTGATCCTGTGGGAGCGGGCGTGCCCGCGAAGAACTTTACTCAGGCCTCGTGGCAGACGTGCCCATCGACCAAGGTATAACGCACCGCACCCGGCAGGCAGTGGCCGATGAACGGGCAGTTCTCGCCGCGCGAGAACCATTGCTCGCCGGCCACGGTCGAGGCTTTCGGGTCGAACAGCACCAGGTCGGCCGCGCCACCCACTTTCAGCTCACCGGCCGGCAGGCGCAGGGCCGCCGCCGGGCCGCTGCTCAGGCGGGCCAGCAGGGTTGGCAGGTCGAGCAGGCCGTCCTGCACCAGGGTCATGGCCAGCGGCAGCAACAGTTCGACGCTGCTGATGCCCGGCTCGGTGGCGCCGAACGGGGCCAGCTTGGCGTCGCGCTCGTGCGGCTGGTGGTGGCTGGAGATCGCCTGGATCACCCCCGACTTCACTGCCGCACGCAGGCCGTCACGGTCGGCGGCGGTACGCAGCGGTGGTTGCACGTGATACAGGCTGGAGAACTCACGCAGCGATTCGTCGGTGAGGATCAGCTGGTACAGCGCCACGTCGGCGGTCACCGGCAGGCCAAGCTGCTGGGCCTGCTCGATCAACCGCGCGCCACGGGCGCTGGTGATCTGGGTGAAGTGCGCGCGCACGCCGGTCTGTTCAACCAGCAGCAGGTTGCGCGCCAGGGCCACGGTCTCGGCGGTTTCCGGGATGCCCGGCAGGCCGAGGAAGCTGGCCATGGCACCTTCGTGGGCCAGGCCGCCGTGGGCCAGGTCGCGGTCCTGGGAGTGGAACACCACGGTCAGGTCGAAGGTGGCGGCGTATTCCAGGGCGCGGGCCAGGGTACGGTTGTTGGGGATTTCCTTCAGGCCATTGCCGAAGGCCACGCAGCCGGTGTCGCGCAGGGCCACCAGCTCGGCCAGTTGCTCGCCTTCCAGGCCCTTGGTCAGGGCGCCGATCGGGTAGACCTTGCTGTTGGCGGCCTCGCGGGCGCGGTCAAGGATCAGCTCGGCCACGGCCGAGGTGTCCAGCACCGGCTTGGTCTGCGGCGGGCAGCACAGGCTGGTGACACCACCGGCGACGGCGGCGCGGGTTTCACTGGCGATATTGCCTTTGCGGCTGTAGCCCGGCTCGCGCAGGGACACACCGAGGTCGACCAGGCCGGGGGCGGCGACCAGGCCATCAGCCTGGATCGTGCGGCTGGCGCTGAACCCGGCCGGGGCGGCGCCGATGGCGGCAATGCGACCGCCGTCCAGGTGCAGGTCGGTGACCTGGTCCAGGCCGCTGTTGGGGTCGATGACCCGGGCGCCGAGAATACTGATGGTCACTGGGCGTTCTCCTGGTCGAATTGACGTTGCGCGTTCTGCCCGCTCATGGCCATGGACAGCACGGCCATGCGCACGGCGATGCCGTAGGTGACCTGGTTGAGGATCACCGAGTGCTTGCCGTCGGCCACCGCCGACTCGATTTCCACGCCGCGGTTGATCGGGCCCGGGTGCATGACGATGGCATCGGGCTTGGCCCCGGCCAGGCGCGCGGTGGTCAGGCCGAACAGGCGGTAGAACTCGCCTTCGCTGGGCAGCAGGCCGCCGGCCATGCGCTCACGCTGCAGGCGCAGCATGATCACCACGTCGACGTCCTTCAGGCCTTCGGCGAGGTCGGTGTACACCTTCACACCGTATTGCTCGATACCGATCGGGATCAGGGTTTTCGGGCCGACCACTCGAATGTCCGGGCAGCCCAGCGCTTTGAGTGCCAGCATGTCGGAGCGGGCCACGCGCGAGTGCAGGATGTCGCCGACGATGGCCACCGACAGGTTCTCGAAGCTGCCCTTGTGGCGGCGGATGGTGAGCATGTCGAGCATGCCCTGGGTCGGGTGCGCGTGGCGGCCGTCACCGCCGTTGATCACGGCAACTTCCGGGCACACGTGCTCGGCGATGAAGTGCGCGGCCCCGGAGTCGGAGTGGCGCACCACGAACATGTCGGCGGCCATGGCTTCGAGGTTACGCAGGGTGTCGAACAGGGTCTCGCCCTTGCTGGTCGAGGAGGTCGACACGTTGAGGCTGATCACGTCGGCCGACAGGCGCTGGGCGGCAAGTTCGAAGGTGGTACGGGTACGGGTGGAGTTCTCGAAGAACACGTTGCACACGGTCTTGCCGCGCAGCAACGGGACTTTCTTCACGGCCCGGGCACCAACTTCAAGGAAGGAGTCGGCGGTGTCGAGGATCTCGGTGAGCAGTTCGCGGGGCAAACCGTCGAGCGAGAGGAAGTGGCGCAGCTGGCCCTGATCATTGAGCTGCAGCGGGCGCTTGGCGTCGATTGGCGTCATCGCGGGGGACTCTTAAAGGGCGGAAGCGGAGGCGAGGTCCTGGCGCTCGAGGGCGAGCGGTGCGGGTCCGGTCAATTTTACCCGTTCATGGGCGGCCAGCGACAGAGTGGCGCCGAGCACATTCGGGCGGATCGGCAGTTCGCCGGCATCCAGGTCCAGCAGGCAGACCAGGGTGACACTGGCCGGGCGGCCATAATCGAACAGTTCGTTGAGCGCGGCGCGCACCGTGCGGCCGCTCATCAGCACGTCATCCACCAGCACCAGGTGCTGGCCCTCGACCTCGAACGGCAGCTCGGACGGGCGCACTTGCGGGTGCAGGCCGTTCTGGCTGAAGTCGTCGCGATAGAACGAGACGTCCAGAGTGCCCATGGGGCTGGTGTCGCCCATGGCTTCCTGCAGGGCCTGGGCAACCCAGACACCGCCGGTGCGGATGCCGATGTAACGCGGCTCGGTAATTGCCCGGCGGGCCAGGTGGGCGCGAAGGTCGTCAGCCATCTGCCGGATCAGCTCGGCGGGATTGGGTAGGCTCATTGCGGGCTCCTCGGAAGGGGGCGCCGGGCGGGCCCGGCGGCAAAGATGATCAGGTATTGGCCTCCAGCCAGCCTTGCAACAACAGGGCGGCGGCGATGGCATCGACCGGGTTGTCGCGGTAGCTGCCGCGCTGGCCGCCACGGGCCATGCGCTCGCCCTTGGCCTCGAAGGTGGTCAGGCGTTCGTCGTGGGTGTGCACGGGCAGGTTGAAGCGGCCGTTCAGGCGGCGGGCGAATTTTTCCGCGCGGGCGCTCATTTCGCTGGGGGTGCCGTCCATGTTCAGCGGCAGGCCGACGACGATGGCATCGGGCTTCCATTCGGCAATCAGCTTTTCCACCTGGGCCCAGTCCGGCACGCCGTTCTGCGCCTTCAGGGTGCACAGCTCGCGGGCCTGGCCGGTGACCACCTGGCCGACGGCCACGCCGATCTGTTTGCTGCCGTAGTCGAAGCCCAGCAGTAGACGTAGTTCAGGGTGCAGTTCAGCCATCAGGCGTGGCCCGCCTGGCTGGTCAGCAGGTTCAGGTTGATCCCCAGGCTGGCGGCGGCGGCTTCCAGGCGCAGGTCGCTGGCCTTGCCGAAGATGATTTCCGGGTCGAACGGGCAGTTGAGCCAGGCGTTGTCGGCCAGTTCCTCTTCCAGTTGGCCCGCTTCCCAGCCGGCATAGCCCAGGGTGATCAGGCTCTGTTTCGGGCCGACTCCGGCGGCGATGGCCAACAGGATATCCTGCGACGTGGTCAGCGACAGCCCTTCCAGTGCGACGGTGGCCTGGAAGCTGCACTCGCTGCTGTGCAGCACGAAGCCTCGGTCGGTCTGTACCGGGCCACCCAGGTAGATCGGCACCTGCAAGGTGCTGGCCGGCGGCATTTCGTCCGGGCGCAGCTGCTCGAGGATGTCGGCCAGGTTCAACTCCTGCGGCCGATTGACCACCAGGCCCATGGCGCCATGGGCGTTGTGCTCGACGATGTACGTGAGGGTCTGGGCGAAGTTCGGATCGGCCATGTGCGGCATGGCGATCAGGAACTGATGCTTGAGGTAGCTCGGCGTGAGGGTTTTCATGGGGGATAGTGTGGCGCCAGGTGGCGAGGCTGACAAGGTGCTCAACGAGGCTTGCGCTCCCACAGCGATCGCGCAAGGCCGCAAATCAGTTACTGGACAGACGGTCCCCACGGGCAAAGCGCCAGGTGCGGATGATCTCCAGCCGGTCAAACTCGGCCAGGTCCCCGGTAAACGGTGCAAACGGCGCGGCCAGCCGCACGATGCGCTGCGCCGCCTGGTCCAGCACCGGTTGCCCGGACGACTCCAGTACCAGCACCTCGTACAGCGAGCCATCGCGGTTGATCGACACCATCATGCGCAAGTTGCCGTAGATCTGTTGCCGGCGCGCTTCGTCGGGGTAGTTCAGGTTACCCACCCGCTCGACCTTCTTGCGCCATTCTTCCTTGTACCAGGCGCCCTTGTCGCGCATGGTCGAGGCAGCATTGAGCCGGTGGATGCGCGGGCGCTTGGCATACAACTGCTGCTCGTTGGACAGTTCCGCCTCCAGGCTGGCGATCTGGCTGGACAGTTGCGAGCTGTCGAAGTCCGGTGCCGGCGCTTCCGGCTTGGGCTGCGGCTTGCTTTCCTTGGGCTTGGGCTCGACCTTCTGCGGTTTGGGCGCCGTGGTCACGACCGCCGACTTCTGCGGGGCAGGGGGCGGCACAACCTCGGGCCTGGCTGCAGGTGGCGGGGTGATCTTGTTGATCTTGCTGTCCTGGAACGGCGCCAGTTCAGTGGTCTTGGGCACCGCTTTCTTGTCCAGGGTGCCGCTGCCCTGCTGGTTGTCCTGGGCCTGGAAATCGGCCTTCTGCGGCGGTTTCTCGCTTTTGAAGGTGGCCAGGGTGATGTCCATGGTGTGGCGGATTTCGGCAGGCTTGACCACGCTGAAACCGACGCCGAGGATCAGCGCCAGGTGCACCAAGGCAGCCAGGAACAGGGTGAAGCCGAGCCGGTCCACCGGGCGAACACGGGGGGGCAGCAGGTCGGCGGGGATGTCAGCGGGCAGCGTCATCAGGTATCCAGCAACCGCAGGGCGGGGCAGCAGGCCAGGCAAAAAGGACCCGCATCATACCCCACTCTGGGTTGTTGCCGTGCGTCGGCGGTCAGCGCGCCTTCAGCTGGCGATCAATGGCATCCATCAATTGCCCGCCGATATCGGTGTTGTAGGCGGCATCGATCTCGCGGATGCAGGTGGGGCTGGTGACGTTGATTTCGGTGAGGTAGTCGCCGATCACGTCCAGGCCCACGAACAGCAGCCCCTTCTCGCGCAGGGTCGGGCCGACCTGGGCGGCGATCCAGCGGTCGCGGTCGGTCAGCGGGCGAGCTTCGCCACGGCCGCCGGCGGCCAGGTTGCCACGGGTCTCGCCGCTGGCCGGGATGCGCGCCAGGCAGTAGTCCACCGGCTCGCCGTCGATCATCAGGATGCGCTTGTCGCCGTCCTTGATCTCGGGCAGGTAGGCCTGTGCCATGATCTGCTGGCCGCCGTGCTGGGTCAGGGTTTCGAGGATCACCGACAGGTTGGGGTCACCCGGGCGGTGGCGGAACACCGAGGTGCCGCCCATGCCGTCCAGCGGCTTGAGGATCACGTCGCCGTGGGTGGTGGCGAACTCTCGCAGGATATCGGCACGGCGGCTGACCAGCGTCGGCGCCATGCACTGCGGGAACTGGGTGGCGAACAGTTTTTCGTTGCAATCGCGCAGGCTCTGCGGGCGGTTGACCACCAGCACGCCTTCGCGCTCGGCCTGCTCCAGCAGGTAGGTGCTGTAGACGAACTCCATGTCGAAGGGCGGGTCCTTGCGCATCAGGACCACGTCCAGGTCGGCCAGCGCGCTGTCCTGCTCATCGCCCAGCTCGAACCAGCGGGCCGGGTCGGCGAACACTTTCAGCGGGCGCATCTGCGCACGGGCCTGGCCGGCGCCCAGGTACAAGTCGCGCTGCTCCATGTAGAACAGGCTCCAGCCGCGTGCCTGGGCGGCCAGCAACATGGCCAGCGAGCTGTCCTTCTTGTAGGAGATGGACGCGATGGGGTCCATGACAATGCCGAGGCGAACGCTCATGGGGTGGTTCCTCTTGGCGGCATGCGGCCGCGATGGATCGAAAGAAAAGTGGCTCAGGGTGGCGCTGTGAACGCTGCCGGTCAAGGGGCGCGGCAGATGGAATGGCCACCCGGAGTGTGCTAAAAATGCCAGTCATAGTGCTGAATGACAGGCCCATGGGGCTGCTGCGCAGCCCTTTCGCGACGCAAGGCCGCTCCCGCAACGGCCCCGGAATTTCGGCAAACGGTAGCCCAACAGATGGAACAACCCCTGAAGGTGATGGTGATCGACGATTCGCGCACGATCCGCCGCACCGCGCAGATGTTGCTCGGTGAAGCGGGCTGCGAGGTGATCACCGCCAGCGATGGCTTCGATGCCTTGGCCAAGATCGTCGACCACCAGCCCAGCATCATCTTCGTCGATGTGCTGATGCCGCGCCTTGACGGCTACCAGACCTGCGCGGTGATCAAGCACAACAGTGCCTTCAAGGACACCCCGGTCATTCTGCTGTCGTCACGCGACGGCCTGTTCGACAAGGCCCGTGGCCGGGTGGTCGGCTCCGACCAGTTCCTGACCAAACCGTTCAGCAAGGAAGAGCTGCTCGATGCGATCCGCGCCCATGTGCCCGGTTTTGCCGCAGCCCAACAACACGCACCCTGACCGCGCCCCGCCATGGCACGGTCTTTCTTTCCTGATGGGGAACCAGCATGGCCCGAGTTCTGATTGTCGACGACTCGCCGACAGAGATGTACCGATTGACCGAGTGGCTGGAAAAGCACGGCTACCAGGTGCTCAAGGCCAACAATGGTGCCGATGGCGTGGCCCTGGCCCGGCAGGACAAGCCCGATGCGGTGCTGATGGATATCGTCATGCCTGGCATGAACGGCTTCCAGGCCACTCGCCAGCTCAGCAAGGACCCGGAAACCAGCGCCATCCCGGTGATCGTGGTCACCACCAAGGACCAGGAAACCGACCGCATCTGGGCCACGCGCCAGGGCGCCCGTGACTTCCTGACCAAGCCGGTGGAAGAGGACGCGCTGATCGCCAAGCTCAAAGAAGTGCTGGGGGCTTGACCACCCGCCCGCAGGGCGCGTCGCTGACCGCCTTCGAGTTGTTGCTGGACATCGACCGGCGCTGCCGCCTGCTGGTCGCCGACCAGCCGCCGCAGGACAACCGCCTGCAACAGTGGAGCGGCATCGGTTTTCGCATTGCCGGGCAATGGTTCGTCGCGCCCATGGGCGAGGTGGCCGAGGTGCTGCGCGAACCGCGCAGCAGCCGCGTCCCTGGCGTGCAGCCGTGGGTGTGCGGGGTGGCCAACCTGCGTGGCCGGCTGCTGCCGGTGATGGACCTGAGCAGTTTCTTCGGCCTGGGCCACGCCGCCCCGGGCAAGCAGCGGCGGGTGCTGGTGCTGGACCACGAGGACCTGTTCGTCGGCTTGCTGGTGGACGAGGTGCTGGGCCTGCAGCACTTTGCTTTGGACAGCCTGCAGCTGTCGCCACCACAGCCTCTGATCCGCGCCGCTGCACCCTTCGTGCAGGGGCACTTCCCGCGTGAACGCAACTGGGCGATCTTCAGCCCCTTCGCCCTGGCCCAGGCGCCGGGCTTTCTCGATGTGGCGTTATAGGACCTGCGAACGTGAACAAGCCTGCCACCCCCGTCACTACCGTGACCCCACGTACCCGCAGCATCGCGCAGATCACCGTGCTGTTCCTGATCCTGATCCTGTCGATCATCCTGCTGTTCGCCAACTTTGCCTACCTGAACACCCAGTCCAACTACGACAAGCAGTACATCGGCCACGCCGGCGAACTGCGGGTGTTGTCGCAGCGCATCGCCAAGAACGCCACCGAAGCCGCCACCGGCAAGGCCCTGGCCTTCAAGCTGCTGTCGGACGCGCGCAACGATTTCGAACGGCGCTGGGGCTACCTGCGCGAGGGTGACAAGTCCACCGGCCTGCCACCTGCGCCGCCCACGGTGCGTGACGAGATGGAAGCGGTACGCCGCGACTGGGAAAGCCTGCGCAAGAACACCGACACCATCCTGGCCAGCGAGCAGACCGTGCTGTCGCTGCACCAGGTGGCGGCAACCCTGGCCGAGACCGTGCCGCAGTTGCAGGTGGAATACGAGAAAGTGGTCGAGATCCTGCTGCAGAGCGGCGCCCCGGCCAACCAGGTGGCAGTGGCCCAGCGCCAACTGCTGTTGGCCGAACGCATCCTTGGCTCGGTCAACACCGTGCTGGCCGGTGACGACACCGCGGCCCAGGCGGCCGACGCCTTTGGCCGCGATGCCGGGCGGTTTGGCCAGGTGCTAGAGGGCATGCTCAGTGGCAACGGGGCGATCCAGGTGACCCGTGTCGAGGACGCCGACGCCCGCGCGCGCCTGGCCGAAATTGCCGAACTCTTCCAGTTCGTTGCCGGCTCCGTTGATGAAATCCTCGAAACCTCGCCGGAACTGTTCCGCGTGCGCGAGGCCGCGGGCAATATCTTCAGCCTGTCGCAAACCCTGCTCGACGAGGCCTCGTACCTGGCCAACGGGTTCGAGAACCTGGCCGGTGGGCGCACCCTCGACACCGTCGGCGGCTATGCCCTGGGCCTGCTGGCGCTGGCTTCGATCATCCTCATCGGCCTGGTCATGGTGCGCACCACCAACCGCCAACTGCGCGAGACGGCGGAAAAGAACGAACGCAACCAGCAGGCGATCATGCGCCTGCTCGACGAAATCGAAGAGCTGGCTGACGGCGACCTGACCGTGACCGTATCGGTGACCGAAGACTTCACCGGCGCCATTGCCGACTCGATCAACTATTCCGTGGACCAATTGCGCGACCTGGTCGCTACCATCAACCACAGCGCAGTGCAGGTCGCTGCCGCCGTGCAGGACACGCAGAACACCGCACGCCAGCTGGCCAAGGCCTCCGAGCACCAGGCCGAGCAGATCAGCGAGGCGTCCGAGGCGGTCGGCGACATGGTCGAGTCGATCGACCGGGTTTCGGCACATGCCTACGAGTCGGCCAAGGTGGCCGAGCGCTCGGTGGCGATCGCCAACAAAGGCAACGAGGTGGTGCACAACACCATCAATGGCATGGACAACATTCGCGAGCAGATCCAGGACACCGCCAAACGGATCAAGCGCCTCGGTGAGTCCTCCCAGGAAATCGGCGACATCGTCAGCCTGATCGACGACATTGCCGACCAGACCAACATCCTCGCCCTCAACGCGGCGATTCAGGCCTCGCTGGCCGGTGAGGCCGGCCGTGGTTTTGCCGTGGTCGCCGACGAAGTACAGCGCCTGGCCGAACGCTCGTCGTCGGCCACCCGGCAGATCGAGGCGCTGGTGCGCACCATCCAGGCCGACACCAACGAGGCGGTGATCTCCATGGAGCAGACCACCGCCGAAGTGGTGCGCGGTGCCCGCCTGGCCCAGGATGCTGGGGTGGCGCTGGCCGAGATCGAAGGCGTATCGCAGAACCTCGCAGACCTTATCCACAGCATCTCCGATGCCGCCCAGTTGCAGACTTCGTCGGCCGGGCAGATCTCCCACACCATGGCGGTCATCCAGCAGATTACCGCGCAGACCTCCGCCGGCTCCGGCGCCACCGCCGACAGCATCCGCCACCTGGCGCGCATGGCCAGCGAGATGCGCCGTTCGGTGTCCGGGTTCACCCTGCCGCCACCAAAAGAGCCCAACTGAAGAGCAGCGCCGAGGAGTGCCCATGGCTGTAGTTGCTGTAAGCCCCGAGCGCCACGACACGGTGTCGCTGGCCTGGACCAAGGCCGCCATCCTCGACTGCCTGGGCCAGGCGCGTCAGGCGCTGGAGCGCTTTGCCGGCGAGCCGGGCGACCTGTCGATGCTGGCGTTCGTGGTCGACAACCTGCACCAGGTGCACGGCTGCCTGCGCATGCTCGAACTGCGCGGCGCCACACGCCTGGCTGAAGAACTGGAACTGTTCGCCAAGGCCCTGGCCGATGGCCAGGTCAGCCCCCGCGGTGATTGCCTGGGCGCGTTGTTTCGAGGCCTGGAGCAATTGCCCTCGTACCTGGAGCGCTTGCGCGGCGCCCGCCACGACCTGCCACTGGTGATGCTGCCGCTGCTCAACCAGCTGCGTGCCTGCCGTGGCGAGGAGCCGTTGGCCCAGGCCAGCCTGATCAGCGGTGCCACCCAACGCTTTGCCGGTGCCGACGACCTGGCCAACCTCGACCTGTCGCTGGGCAACTGGCGCGAGCAGTTGCAGGCCGGGCCGGGTCGCGATGCCCTGCGCTCGGTGGTGACCGCGCTGTGCGACGACCTGATGCGCATCAAGGAGCGCCTGGACCAGTTCGTGCGCAGCGATCGCCAGCACAGCGAGCAGCTCGATGCTCTGCTGGCACCGTTGCGCCACGTGGCCGACACCCTGGCGGTGCTGGGCTTCCAGCAGCCACGCCGGGTGATCATCGACCAGGTGCTGGCGCTGCAGGCCCTGGCCCAGGGCGAGCGGGCGGTGGATGACGCGGTGTTGATGGATGTAGCGGGGGCCCTGCTGTATGTGGAGGCCACGCTCAATGGCATGGTCGGCCCGCTGGAGGAAAACGGCCAGGGCGGTCTGCCGGGCTCGGACCTGGCCGAAATCCGCCAACTGGTGTTGAACGAGTCGCTGAACGTGCTGCAGCAGGCCAAGGACCTGATCGGCGATTGCCTGGAGTCCGACTGGCCGCGGCAACGCCTGCAACCCTTGCCAGGGTTGTTGCAGCAGATTCGCGGGGCGCTGGCGATGTTGATGCTGCCGGCCGTGGCCGAACTGTTTGCCGGTTGCGCCAGCTATGTGCAGCGCTGGCTGCAGCACCTGGAGGTAGAGCCGCCAGCCGACGAGCTGAGGCACCTGGCCGAGGCCCTGAGCGCCGCCGAATGTTACCTGCAATGGCGGGTGGCGGACCCATTGGCGGATGGCCAGCCGTTCATCGACATGGCGCGCGCCAGCCTGGCTACGCTGGGCGTGCACTGCGCGCTGGTCGAGGCCGCTGCAGGCCACGATGGCAGCGCTGATGGCATCGATGACGAGTTGCGCGAAGTGTTTCTCGACGAGGCCGGTGAACTGCTGCCGGAAATCGAGCGCCATTGGCTGCGCTGGCGTGCCGACAACCAGCAGCGCGAGGCACTGGGAGAAGTGCGCCGCGCCTTGCATACGCTCAAAGGCAGCGGCCGCATGGTGCATGCCGAGGCGGTAGCCGAGCTGGCCTGGGGCGCCGAGCACCTGCTGAACCGGGTACTCGAGGGCCGCAGCGTGCTCAGCCCGGAAGGCGTAGTGGCCCTGCAGCAGGTGTTCGTCCACCTGCCCGACCTGCTGGCCGACTTTGCCGCCGGCCAGTTGCCGCAACTGACGGAAATCGAGCAACTGGCCGGGCACCTGCATGCCCTGGCCGAAAACGATGCCCCGGTGGCGGCCGACATCGACGGCCTCGACCCACAGTTGCTCGACATTTTCCGCAGCGAGGCGCAGGGCCACCTGGCCAGCCTGGATGCTTTCCTGCAGGGCGCCGATGGCCACGACACGCCGGTCAGCGATGGCCTGCAGCGTGCCCTGCACACGCTCAAGGGCAGTGCCGCCATGGCCGGGGTAATGCCGGTCGCCGAACTGGCCACTGCCTTCGACCGCCTGGCTCGTGAATACAAGGGCCACCAACTGCCCCTGCAAGTGGCCGAGATCGAATGGCTGGAAGCTGCGCGCTCGCTGTTTCACCTGGGCCTGGCGCAACTCGACAGCACGCCGCTGGCGGCCATCCCCGGCGCTGCGGAGCTGATCGAGCAGGTCGGCCAGGCGGTGGATGGGCGCCTGGCCAGCTTGCATGACGACCCGCAGCATGCGCGGCGCGGCAAGCGCGACCCGCAGTTGATCGCCAGTTTCCTGGCCCAGGCCATGGATATCCTGCTGGATGCCGAGTCGTTGCTGTCGAGCTGGCAGGAGCAGCCGGGCCAGCGCGATGCGCTGGACACCCTGCTCGACGAACTGACCACCCTGGGCCACGCCGCGCACCTGGCCGACTTGTGGCAGATGGATGACGTGTGCGAGGCCTTGCTCGACCTGTACGGTGCCGTGGAGGAGGGCAGCCTGCCCGCCGATGCGCGCTTCTTCGCCCAGGCGCAGCGGGCCCATGAAGCCCTGCTGGACATGCTCGACGAAGTGGCGGCCGGGCAGGATATCCCGCCACGGCCGGAGCTGGTCGACAGCCTGCGCAACCTGCTGGGTCAGGCCCTGGCACCGGAGGCCACTGGTCTGGTGGGCATCGACACGGTCACGCCACTGCACCCGGACATGGACCTGGCCGATACCCTTGGCCTGGGGCTGGCGCACAACCCCTTGCTGCCGGCTGTGGCTGAGCCACTGGTCGAAGAGCCGGAAAGCCCTGGCGAAGAGCTGCTGGAAGTTTTCCTCGAAGAAAGCTCGGATATCGTCGAGAGTGCTGCCGCAGCCCTGGCGCGTTGGCAGGCCGACCCGCGCAGCAGTGTCGAGGTGGACAACCTGATGCGTGACCTGCACACCCTCAAGGGTGTGGCGCGCATGGTCGAGATTGCACCGATCGGCGACCTGGCCCACGAGCTGGAGTTCCTTTACGAGCTGCTGGCTGCTGGCCGTATGCCGCCAAGCGCGCCACTGTTCGCCTTGCTACAGAACTGCCATGACCGCCTGGCGCACATGCTCGATGCCGTGCGCCTGGGGCAGCCGCTGCATGCCGCCACGGCGCTGATCGACTACATCCGCAACTTCAGCTTTTCGGCCCTGGCCGACAGCGCTGCCGGCCAGGGGCCGGTCGAGGCCGCGACCAGTGAGGTGCCTGCAGTGGCACCAGAGCGGGCACCGGGCGACATGGTCAAGGTTGATGCCGAGCTGCTCGACGACCTGGGTAACCTGGCCGGTGAGCACTCGGTCATCCGCGGGCGCATCGAGCAGCAGGTCAACGATGCGCAGTTCACCCTCAACGAGATGGAAACCACCCTCGAGCGCATGCGCGACCAGTTGCTGCGCCTGGACATCGAGACCCAGGGGCGGATCTCCAGCCGGCAGCAGTTCGAAGGCGATACCTATGATGACTTCGACCCGCTGGAAATGGACCGTCACTCGCAGCTGCAGCAGCTGTCGCGGGCCTTGTTCGAATCCGCCTCGGACTTGCTCGACCTCAAGGAAACCCTGGCACACCGTGCCCAGGAGGCCTACAGCCTGCTGCAGCAGCAGGCGCGGGTGAACAGCCAGTTGCAGGAAGGCCTGACCGCCACCCTCATGGTGCCCTTCGAGCGCTTGGTGCCACGCTTGCAGCGTGTGGTGCGGCAGGTGGCCAGCGAGCTGGGCAAGCAGGTGGAACTGGTGGTCGGCAATGCCGAGGGCGAACTGGACCGCAGTGTGCTCGAACGCATGGTGGCGCCGCTGGAGCACATGCTGCGCAACGCCGTCGACCATGGCCTGGAAAGCCGCGAAATGCGCCTGGCCGCCGGCAAGCCGGAGCAGGGCACCATTCACCTGAATTTGCTGCACGAAGGCGCAGACATCGTTATCGAAATGACCGACGACGGTGCCGGCGTGCCACTGGAAGCGGTGCGCCGCAAGGCCATCAAGCGTGGCCTGCTGGACCCGCAGGCGCATTTGAGCGATCACGAGATCCTCCAGTTCATTCTGCGCCCGGGCTTTTCCACTGCCGAGAAGATTACCCAGATTTCCGGGCGAGGCCTGGGCATGGATGTGGTGCACGAAGAGGTCAAGCAGCTGGGCGGCTCGATGAGCATCGAGTCGGCCCAGGGCAAGGGCGCACGCTTCCTGATCCGCTTGCCGTTCACCGTCTCGGTCAACCGTGCGCTGATGGTGCACCTGGGCGAAGAGCAGTACGCCATTCCGCTGAACACCATCGAGGGCATCGTTCGCGTGCCGCCGGCTGAACTGGCGGCGTGCTACCAGCTGGACGCCCCGCGTTATGTGTACGCCGGCCACGAATACGAGCTGCGCTACCTGGGTGAGCTGCTGCAGGGCATGCCGCGCCCGGCACTGCTTGGGCAGAGCGTGCCGCTGCCTGTGTTGCTGGTGCACTCCCAGGAACAATCGTTCGCCATCCAGGCCGACAGCCTGTCGCCCAGCCGCGAAATCGTGGTGAAGAGCCTGGGGCCGCAGTTTGCCGCGGTTGCCGGGTTGTCGGGGGCGACGCTGCTGGGCGATGGCCGGGTGGTGCTGATTCTCGACCTGCTGGGCCAGTTGCGTGGCCAGCAGCGGCGCCTGGCGCGCCTGCCGGGCGGCGGCGGGGCCCAGCGCCAGGTGTTCGGCCCGGCGCCGCGGCGGGCCTTGCTGGTCATGGTGGTGGACGACTCGGTGACCGTGCGCAAGGTCACCAGCCGCCTGTTGGAACGCCATGGCATGAGCGTGCTGACGGCCAAGGACGGGGTCGATGCCATGGCCCTGCTGGAAGAACACCGCCCCGACGTGTTGCTGCTGGACATCGAGATGCCGCGCATGGACGGCTTCGAGGTGGCCACACGCATCCGCCGTGACGAGCGGCTGAAAGACTTGCCGATCATCATGATCACCTCCCGCACCGGGCAGAAGCACCGCGACCGTGCCATGGCCATCGGCGTCAACGAATACCTGGGCAAGCCGTACCAGGAGTCGGTCCTGTTGCAGAGCATTGCCCACTGGAGCCAGACCCATGCTTGAACTGATCGCCGGCCAGCGCAGCAGCCTGACCGGGCTTTTGCTGCCGTTGGGCGACCGTACCCTGGTGTTGCCCAACGTGGCGGTGGCCGAACTGAGTGGCCAGCGCAACCTGGTGTGCCAGCGCGGCGAGCCGGCCTGGCACCTGGGCTGGATCGACTGGCGCCAGCAGCGCCTGCCGCTGATCGGCTTCGAGGCCGCGTGCGGTGGCGAGACACCCTGCGGCGAGCGGGCGCGCGTGGTGGTGCTCAATGCTTTGGGTGATACCGGGCTGCGTTACCTGGCAGTGTTGCTGCAGGACATTCCGCGCTCGTGCAAGCTCGACAGCCAGCTTAACTACGTGGACGTGGCGCTGGGGCGCCTGGAACTGGCGGCGGTGCAGGTGGGCGAACAGGTGGCGCGGGTGCCGGACCTGGTCGGGCTGGAACGGCTGGTGCGTGACGCGGAACTGCAACCTGACCTTGGGTAGGATGTAAGGCACAGGGCCCTTTCGCGGGCACGCCCGCTCCCACAGGAAATCATACACTTCAAGGCAAGTGGATAACCTGTGGGAGCGGGCATGCCCGCGAAGAGGCCATTTGCATCACATCAGGAACCCAGCCCACCTCAGGAGGTCTGTGTTTGCATGTATCACGGTGAACGCTTCAACGCCTGGACCCACCTGGTCGGTGCCGTCCTGGCCTGTATCGGTGCCATCTGGCTGATCGTGGTCGCGGGCCTGCAGGGCGACCCGTGGAAGATCGTCAGTTTCTCCATCTACGGCGGCACCTTGCTGTTGCTGTACAGCATTTCCACCCTGTACCACAGCACTCGCGGGCGGGCGAAAGTGATCATGCGCAAGCTCGATCACCTGTCGATCTACCTGCTGATTGCCGGCAGCTACACGCCGTTCTGCCTGGTCAGCCTGCGCGGCCCCTGGGGCTGGAGCCTGTTCGGGGTGGTCTGGGGGCTGGCGGTGATCGGCATGCTGCAGGAGATCAAGCCGCGCTCCGAGGCGCGCATCCTGTCGATCATCATCTATGCGGTGATGGGCTGGATCGTGCTGGTGGCGGTCAAGCCGTTGCTGCACTCGCTCGGCAGCGCCGGCTTTGCCTGGCTTGCCGCCGGCGGGGTGTTCTACACCGTCGGCATCATCTTCTTCGCCTTCGACAGCCGCTTCCGCCACTGGCATGGCATTTGGCACCTGTTCGTGATCGCCGGCAGCCTCATGCACTTCGTGGCGGTGTCACTCTACGTGCGTTAGTTAAAAGTCGCCCCACAGTTGCTGCGCCACCGACAGTGCCACCACCGGTGCGGTTTCGGTGCGCAGTACCCGCGGGCCAAGGCGTGCGGCGTGGAAACCGGCAGCCTTGGCCTGCTCGACCTCCGCTTCGCTCAGGCCGCCTTCGGGGCCGATCAGGAAGGCCAGGGTGGCAGGCTTGGCGTGGCTGGTGAGCGGTTCGGCCACCGGGTGCAGGACCAGTTTCAGGTCGGCCTTGGCGCTGTTCAGCCATTCGGCCAGGGTCACCGGCGGGTGGATGACCGGCAAGGTCGAGCGGCCGCACTGTTCGCAGGCGCTGATCGCCACCTGGCGCCAGTGGGCCAGGCGCTTATCGGCGCGTTCGTCCTTCAGCCGCACTTCGCAGCGTTCGCTGACGATCGGGGTTATTTCGTTCGCGCCCAACTCGGTGGCCTTCTGGATCGCCCAGTCCATGCGCTCGCCACGGGACAGGCCTTGGCCGAGGTGGACGTGCAGTGGTGAGTCGGCCTGGCCGGCCAGGGCCTGGTCGAGGCTGACGCGGACGGTTTTCTTGCCCACATCGAGCAACTGGCCGCGGTATTCCTGGCCGCTGCCATCGAATAGCTGCACGGCGTCGCCGGGGGCCATGCGCAGCACGCGGCCGATGTAGTGGGCCTGGGCTTCGGGCAGGTCGTGCTCGCCAAGGCTCAGGGGGGCGTCGATGAAAAAGCGGGACAGTCTCATGGGTTTGCTCGGTAGAAGAGAGACACAGATCCCCTGTGGGAGCGGGCGTGCCCGCGAACAAGGGCGAAGCCCTTGCCAGGCACCGCGGTGCCTGCTTCGCGGGCACGCCCGCTCCCACTGGGAAAGTGGTGTGGCCAACAGTCGGGCTTAGCCCGGGTCGCGGAAGTCGGGGTGGAAGTTGGCCGGTACGGCCACGCTGATGCTATCGCGAGTGGCAATGTCGATGCCCTCGCTGGCCACTTCTGCCAGGAAGTCGATCTGCTCCGGCGTAATCACATACGGCGGCAGGAAGTACACCACGCTGCCCAGCGGGCGCAGCAGGGCGCCACGCGTCAGGGCATGCTCGAACACTTTCAGGCCACGCCGTTCCTGCCACGGGTAGGCGACCTTGCCGGCCTTGTCCTGGACCATCTCGATGGCCAGGGCCATGCCGGTCTGGCGAATCTCGGCCACATGCGCGTGGTCGGCCAGGTGCGCGGTGGCGCTGGCCATGCGTGTGGCCAGGGCCTTGTTGGCCTCGATCACATTGTCCTGCTCGAAGATGTCCAGGGTCGCCAGCGCCGCGGCGCAGGCCAGCGGGTTGCCGGTGTAGCTGTGCGAGTGGAGGAACGCGCGCAGGGTCGGGTAGTCGTCGTAGAACGCCTGGTACACCTTGTCGGTGGTCAGGCAGGCGGCCAGCGGCAGATAGCCGCCGGTCAGGGCCTTGGACAAGCACAGGAAGTCCGGGCGGATGCCGGCCTGTTCGCAGGCGAACATCGTGCCGGTGCGGCCAAAGCCCACGGCGATCTCGTCGTGGATCAGGTGCACATCGTAGCGGTCACAGGCCTCGCGTAGCAGCTTGAGGTACACCGGGTGGTACATGCGCATGCCGCCGGCACCCTGGATCAGCGGCTCGACGATCACCGCGCTGATCGAGGCGTGGTGCTCGGCCAAGGTCTGCTCCATGGCCTGGAACATGTTGCGCGAGTGCTCTTCCCAGCTCATGCCCTCGGGGCGCAGGTAGCAGTCGGGGCTTGGCACCTTCAGGGTGTCGAGCAGCAGCGCCTTGTAGGTTTCGGTGAACAGCGGCACATCGCCGACCGACATGGCGGCGATGGTTTCGCCGTGGTAGCTGTTGGTCAGGGTGACGAAGCGCTTCTTGCCCGGTTTGCCGACGTTCTGCCAGTAGTGGAAGCTCATCTTCAGCGCCACTTCGATGCATGACGAACCGTTGTCGGCATAGAACACCCGGTCGAGGCCGGCCGGGGTCATGGCCACCAGACGCTCGGACAGCTCGATCACCGGCTGGTGGCTGAAACCGGCCAGGATCACGTGCTCCAGCTGGTCGACCTGGTCCTTGATGCGCTGGTTGATACGCGGGTTGGCGTGGCCAAACACGTTGACCCACCAGCTGCTCACCGCATCCAGGTAACGCTTGCCTTCGAAGTCTTCCAGCCACACGCCTTCGCCGCGCCTGATCGGGATCAGCGGCAGCTGCTCGTGGTCTTTCATCTGGGTGCAGGGGTGCCACAGGACCTTGAGGTCGCGTTGCATCCACTGATCATTGAGGCCCATGGGCACTTCTCCTGGCTTTGCGGCTTGGTTCGACCGCGTAAGCCTAAGCAATGCCGCAGGGCAGGACAACCGCTGCTGTTCATCGGCTTGCCAGCTTCGCTTGCCACCGTGCGGCAGGGCCGCAGGCAAAAATGTCAGTTGCCAAAAGGACTTGATGTCACTGCGCTGGCAGGGCCGGCGGACCTGACGTATTCTTAACGCATCTCTCTCGGGGCATTCCTGCCTCTCCCCGTTTCTGTAACCCCCTGACTCGGAGTTCGCCGACATGGCTGCTGCTTGGGTGCGCCTGTGCGCGTTGGTATTGATTGGTGTGTCCAGCGGCGCTGCGCTGGCAAAGGACAAGACGCCCTCGGCGATCGTCGTGGGTGGCGGCCTGGCGGGCCTGACGGCCGCCTACGAGCTGCAGAACAAAGGCTGGCAGGTGACGCTGCTGGAAGCCAAACCGGGCATGGGCGGGCGCTCGGGCCTGGCCACCAGCGAGTGGATCGGCAACGCCAAGGCGCAGCCGGTGCTCAACCAGTACCTCGACCGTTTCAAACTTGAAACACTGCCGGCACCGGAGTTCGTGCGTACCCCCGGTTACCTGATCGACGGCGAGTATTTCAGCGCCACCGACCTGGCCACCAAGCAGCCAGCCACCGCCGAGGCGCTCAAGCGTTACGAAAAAACCCTCGACGACCTGGCCCGTTCGATCGACGACCCGCTGAACCCGCAGGCCAACAGCACGCTGTTCGCCCTCGACCAGATCAACGTCTCCACCTGGCTGGACAAGCTGCAACTGCCGACCACTGCCCGTCAGCTGGTCAACCAGCAGATCCGTACCCGCTACGATGAGCCATCGCGCCTGTCGCTGCTGTACTTCGCCCAGCAGAACCGCGTGTATCGCGGTGTCAGCGACCGTGACCTGCGTGCCGCGCGCCTGCCCGGCGGCAGCCCGGTGCTGGCCCAGGCCTTCGTCAAGCAGCTGAAGACCATCAAGACCAGTTCGCCGGTGACCTCCATCGTCCAGGACAAGGACGGTGTCACGGTCAAGGTCGGCAGCGTCGGTTACCAGGCGGATTACCTGGTCATGGCCGTGCCCCTGCGCGCCCTGGCCAAGATCCAGATGACCCCGGGCCTGGACAGCCAGCACCTGGCGGCGTTGAAGGGCACCAACTATGGCTGGCGCGACCAGCTGATGCTCAAGTTCAAGAAGCCGGTGTGGGAAAGCCGCGCGCGCATGTCGGGCGAAATCTTCAGTAACGCTGGTTTGGGCATGCTGTGGATCGAGCCTGCGCTCAAGGGTGGCGCCAACGTGGTGATCAACCTGTCCGGTGACAACGCCCGTCTGCTGCAGGCCTTTGGCGACAAGCAGATGGTCGACCAGGTGCTGATCCGCCTGCATGCGTTCTACCCGCAGGCCCGTGGTTCGTTCACCGGCTACGAGGTCAAGCGCTACAGCACCGACGCCGGTACCGGCGGCGCCTACCTGGCCTATGGCCCGGGCCAGATCAGCAAGTACTGGCGCCTGTGGGAGCGCCCGGTGCAGCGCATCACCTTTGCCGGTGAGCATACCGACGCCCTCTACCCAGGCACCCTGGAAGGCGCCCTGCGCAGTGGTCAGCGCGCGGCCAGCCAGGTGCAGGACCTGCTGGCCGGCAAGTCGTTCGAGCCGGCCAAGGCGGCACCGGTGGCGGCGGCGGCAGCGGCAGGCGCCGTGGCGGCCAAGGAGAGCAAGGGCGGGTTCTTCTCCAACCTGTTCGGTGGCTCGTCCGACAAGAGCGACAAGGCGGACAAGGCCCCGGCCAAAGCTGAGCCGAAGGCGGTCGATGAGGCCAAGCAGGACAAGCCGGGCTTCTTCAAGCGCCTGTTTGGCGGGGCGGACAAGCCTGAGGTGAAGGCCGAACCGATTGCCAAGGCCGAGGAAGTGGCGCCGGCACCTGCGCCTGCACCGCAAGCCGCGCCGGCCCCGGTTGCGCCAGCGCCTGTGGCCAAGGAAGCGGCGGCCAAGCCTGCTGCGACCAAGGCTGCACCTGCCAGGCATGCACCGGCGCACAAACCGGCCCACAAGCCTGCCGAGACCAAGAAGGCAACTGCCAAGTCCGAGCCGGCCAAGAAAGCTGTAGCCAATACCCAAGCCAAAGCGGGTTGATTTATTGCCAGTGCTGGCCTCTTCGCAGCACAAGGCTGCTCCTACAAGTACTGCGCCGTCCTGTAGGAGCAGCCTTGTGCTGCGAAAGGGCCGGCACTGGCAACCGCTGATTACCCAACTATCGTTAATGTTTCCTTAATGGGAAGCTTACAGAATACATATCGGATTTCTCGATAATCCAAAGCAATTTTTTCCGCTTTTCTTCGATACGTTACGCGTTAGTCTGTGCACAGCTTTCACGGGGAAACACGTCAACATGCAACTGCGCAATTCACCTTCTCGCTACGGCGTGGTCAGCATCGTCCTGCACTGGGGCGTGGCTCTGGCAGTCTTCGGCCTGTTCGGCCTGGGCCTGTGGATGGTCGGCCTCGACTACTACAGCCCTTGGCGCAAGGCCGGCCCGGACCTGCACAAGAGCATCGGCCTGGTGCTGCTGGCAGTGATGCTGCTGCGGGTGGTCTGGCGCTTCATCAGCCCGCCACCACCGGCACCGGCCAACCACGGCGCATTCACCCGCCTGGCGGCCAAGCTGGGCCACCTGGCCCTGTACCTGGGGCTGTTCGCGGTAATGATTGCCGGTTACCTGATTTCCACTGCCGACGGTGTCGGCATTCCGGTGTTCGGCCTGTTCGAAGTGCCGGCACTGGTCAGCGACCTGCCCGACCAGGCAGACCTGGCTGGCGTGATTCATCTCTGGCTGGCCTGGGGCTTGGTGATTTTTGCCGTGCTGCATGCCTTGGCAGCGCTCAAGCACCATTTCATTGACCGTGACGCGACCCTGACCCGCATGCTGGGCCGCAAAGCTTGACTCTCAACCTCAATTGCATAGGAAGGAAGTAAGGATGTTGAAAAAGACTTTTGCCGCTCTGGCGCTCGGTACCGCTCTGTTCTCCGCCGGCCAGGCCATGGCTGCCGAGTACAAGATCGACAAGGAAGGCCAGCACGCGTTCGTTGACTGGAAGATCAGCCACCTGGGCTACAGCTTCATTCACGGTACCTTCAAGGACTTCGACGGCAACTTCACCTGGGACAGCGCCAAGCCTGAAGCCAGCAAGATCAACGTCGACCTGAAAACCGCCAGCCTGTGGTCGAACCACGCCGAGCGTGACAAGCACATTTCCAGCGCCGACTTCCTCGATGTGAAGAAGTACCCGGAAGCCAAGTTCGTCTCCACCAGCGTCAAGTCGACTGGCGACAAGACTGCTGACGTGACTGGCGACCTGACCATGCACGGTGTGACCAAGCCGGTTACCTTCAAGGCTACCTTCAACGGTGAAGGCAAGGACCCATGGGGCGGTGAGCGCGCTGGTTTCAACGCCACCACTACCCTGAACCTGAACGACTTCGGCATCAAAGGCCCGGGCGCTACTTCGCAGACCCTGGACCTGGATATCAGTGTTGAAGGTGTGAAGCAGAAGTAATTCGGCTTAGCTGAAAGACCGAGGGGGCTGCTTCGCAGCCCTTTCGCGACACAAGGCCGCTCCTACAGGTATTGCGCAGTTTTCACTTGCAGCGCAATACCAGTAGCAGCGGCCTTGTGTCGCGAAAGGGCCGCAAAGCGGCCCCCTCATGCTTTTTGTCAGCCCTTGCGGGTCAGCAGCGCCGGGCGCTCACCGCGTGGACGGCTTGGCAGATCATCCAGCTGCTCAGGCGTCGGGTAGCGGTCGAGCTTGGACTCCTTGCGGATGATCACTGGCTGTTTTTCTGGCTGGCGCGGGTTGCGCACTGCCGGCTCTTGCCGGGCAGCATCGTCACGGGCCGGGCGACCACGGCCGCCGCCATCACGGCGGGCACCGCCACCGTTGTTGGCACGGGCCGGGCGTTTCTCGCCACCGCCACTGCGCTGCTGGCCAGCATTGCGACCCTGGCCCTGGCCACCCGCGTTGCTGCGTTGGCCACTCCCTTGAGCCTGACCTTGGCCGGCATTGCCACCCGGGCGGCGATTGCGGCCCTGGTTTTTGCCTTGGTACGGGCTGACATAGTCGGCACGGTTACCGAAGTTGTCGATATCGTCGTCCAGGAATTCTTCCGGATCACGGTCGGCAGGCACTCTCGGCACGCTGTTGGTGCTGGCCTGCTGTTGCTGCTGGCGCGGCTTCTTGTCACGCGGCTTGCGTTGCTGCTGTTGCTTGTCGCCGCTCTTTTCCTTGTCGGCCGGCTTGTCCGCAGCCTGTTGCTTGGCCTTGCCTTTATCCTTGCCCTTGTCCTTGCGGCCACCGTTGGCGTCTTTGCCACCTTCGCCACGGGCCTGCTGGTTGCGGCCACCACGGCCGTTGTTCTGCGGGCGCTCGCGTACTTCAGGCTTTTCGGCTTCTACCTGGCTGGCGTCGAAGCCCATCAGGTCGCCGTCCGGGATCTTCTGCCTGGTCACCCGCTCGATGCTCTTGAGCAGTTTTTCTTCATCCGGCGCGACCATGGAAATGGCCTCGCCCGAACGCCCGGCACGGCCGGTACGGCCGATACGGTGGACGTAGTCTTCCTCGACGTTCGGCAGCTCGAAGTTGACCACGTGCGGCAACTGGTCGATGTCCAGGCCACGTGCGGCGATGTCGGTGGCGACCAGTACGCGCACGCTGTTGGCCTTGAAGTCGGCCAGGGCCTTGGTGCGGGCGTTCTGGCTCTTGTTGCCGTGGATCGCGGCGGCGGTCAGGCCGTGCTTTTCCAGGTACTCGGCCAGGCGGTTGGCGCCGTGCTTGGTGCGGGTGAACACCAGCACCTGTTCCCAGGCACCCAGGGTGATCAGGTGCGCAAGCAGCGCGCGCTTGTGGCTGGCGGGCAGGCGGTAGACGCGCTGCTCGATACGCTCGACGGTGGTGTTCGGCGGGGTGACCTCGATACGCTCCGGGTTGTGCAGGAGCTTGTCGGCTAGGTCGGTGATGTCCTTGGAGAAGGTGGCCGAGAACAACAGGTTCTGGCGCTTGGCCGGCAGGCGGGCGAGGACCTTCTTGACGTCGTGGATGAAGCCCATGTCGAGCATGCGGTCGGCTTCGTCCAGCACCAGGATTTCAACGTGGGCCAGGTCAACCTTACCTTGGCCGGCCAGGTCGAGCAGGCGACCCGGGCAGGCGACCAGCACATCTACACCCTTGGCAATGGCCTGGATCTGCGGGTTCATGCCGACGCCGCCGAAAATGCAGGCGCTGACCAGTGGCAGGTCACGGGCATAGACCTTGAAGCTGTCATGCACCTGGGCTGCCAGTTCGCGGGTCGGGGTCAGGACCAGTACGCGAGGTTGGCGCGGGCCATGGCGCTGCGACTTGTCGGGGTGGCCGGCCGGGAACAGGCGCTCGAGGATCGGCAGGGCGAAACCGCCGGTTTTACCAGTACCTGTCTGTGCGGCGACCATCAGGTCGCGGCCTTGCAACACGGCGGGAATCGCCCGCTGTTGCACGGGGGTCGGCTGGGTATAGCCCGCAGCCTCGATAGCGCGGACAAGAGCCTCGGAGAGACCGAGGGAAGCAAAGGACATGGGCAATCCTGTTCTCGTGTGGGCTGGGCCCGTTTGGGATGTTCTGCCTGGCGCGACGGGCATCGGTGGGATGCGATCGCGTCCGGTCCAGCTGGGCTTTCACTGCACATCCGGGTAACGGAGGGTGGACGCGAAGGCGCGTCGATGCCGATCGGGATGCCTGTTGCGAGGCCGAGCGTCCGGGCGTGAGCCGGGCGGGAAGGCCCGAGTATAACAGAGCTAACGCGCTGTGCTGCTTTCCTGCTGCTCAACGGCGTTGAGAATCGCCTGTGTAGCGGTTGCTGATCGCCGCATAGGCTGGTTCCTGCTTGAAGCGCCGCAGTTCCACGGCGAAGGCCTGGGCCAGTGCCTCCCGCCCCGGCTTGCGCGCCAGCCCCAGGTACTGCGCCTGGCGGCTGATCACCAGCGGCAGTTCCTCGACTTGCTGTTGCAGGCCCAGATGCCGCAGCAGGTAATGGCCGCCCCTGCGGTCGGTGATTGCCAGATCGATGCGGCCCAGCATCAGCTTGCCGAAGTTGGCTTCATGAGTGGGCGCGGCTTCGCGCCTGAAATGTGCGGCCTCGTTGAACGTTGCACCATAGGCGTAGCCGGGTGAGGTGCCGACGGTGAGGCCGGCAAGGTCATCCAGACCCTTGACGGCATGGCGACGTGCGCGGGCCTGGAACAGGACGAACTCGACCTCCGACATGGGCTCGGGGGCGTACACCAGGTAGGGCTGGCGCGACTCGGCCTGGAAGATATCCATGATGCCGTCGGCCAGCCCCTGCTCGATCATTGCCAGGCAGCGCTTCCAGGGCAGGAACTGCCATTCCACCTCGACGCCAAGGCGTTGGAACACCTGGGTGGTGACTTCGTAGTCGATGCCGCGCGGCTGGCCGTCCTGCTGGTACACATAGGGTGCCCAGTCGTCGGTCACCAGGCGCAGACGCTCGCCCAGGGCCAGCGGGCTCAGGCAGGCGAGCAATAGGATCCAGAACAGACGGGCGACGTGTGGCATGGCCGGAGATTACGCGCTCGGCCTGTTCAAGGCCAGTGAGGATGATGGTCTCCTGTGCTGGCCTCTTCGCGGGTAAACCCGCTCCCACAAGTACAGCACGAGCCTGCAAGCCAGCAGAGATCCTGTGGGAGCGGGTTTACCCGCGAAGAGGCCGGCACAGGTCACTCAAGTGTGGGAAGACCTCAGCAGATGCGCCTCGATATCCTTGCGCCGCTCGCCCAGTGACAGGCGCAACCCCGGGTGGCGCAGGCACTGGCGCAGTTGCTCGGGCTCCATGTGGCCATGGCGGGCGTTGAGGTTTTCCAGGGCCTTGTCCCACCAGGCCGGCGCGCAGGCGCGGTCGAACTCATTGGGGTAGGGGTAGCAGCCATACAGCAGCTCGCGGGCGAACTGGCGTTCGTGGCTGGGCAGGGTCATGCTCAGCGCCTTGTAACCCAGGCGTTGCAGGGCCGGTGGCCGTGGCAGCTGGTCATTGACCAGGGGCACGTCGGCCAGCGCCGCCTGGCTCAGCGGGTCATGGCCGTGCTTGCGCAGCCAGGCCTGGATCTTGGCGCGGAACTGCGCCTTGCGGCTCCAGTAGTGGTGGATGACATCGGTGCATTCGGCCAGCTCCAGCCTGCGGTAGGCCGCCACCGCCAGGCAGAACTCCTCAAGGGTATAGGCTTCGCGAGCCAGGGGGTGGAACTCGTCCATCATGGCGATGGAGCGGTCCAGGGTACCGGCGTCTTCGGCGGTAAGGCCGATCACCCCGGAGTTGACCAGTGGCATCTGGCAATCGGCCAGGCCCCGGGATTCGAGGATGGCCAGCAGGTTCTTGTACAGCAGGCACTTCTGGTTGCTGCCGTAGCGCGCGCCGATGGCATTGCACAGCAGGCGGCCTGGGGCTACCCGGGCGAACAGCTCCAGCGGCGACTTGCGGAAGAAGGTGTCGGTGTCGATCAGCACTGCCAGCGGGTGTTGCTGCAGCACCTGGCGCAACAGCACGTGCTTGCTGCGAAAGTGATAACCGTGGGGGGCGTTCCAGGCCTGGCGCGTGGCTTCGTCCAGCAGGTGTACGGTGACCGGCAGGCCGGCATAGGGCTGCGGGTTGTCGGTGTAGACCTGGATGTCCATGGCTTCGCTTGCTGCCGTGCCCAGGTGGGCGAGGGCGCTGATGATGCTGAAGCAGGCTTCCTGATGGTAGGTTGCCGGGCCAAAAGCCAGGTAGACGAGCTGTGGACGCGATGGCTGGTGGGGCTGCATGGCAGGCAAGACCTGTGTAACCGGAAAATGAATAAGGCTTTAGTCTATGACCAAAGCCTTAATCAAATCTTAAACAGATTTTGCAAAAAATTTCAGCGTGGCAGCTTCAAATTGTTCCAGATCGCCAGACTCGGCTCGGCCTGGTTCAAGGTGTAGAAGTGCAGGCCCGGTGCGCCGCCTTGCAGCAGCTGTTCGCACATGCGGGTGATCACTTCTTCGCCGAATGCCTGGATGCTGGCGGTGTCGTCGGCATAGGCTTCCAGCTGCTTGCGGATCCAGCGCGGGATCTCGGCGCCACAGGCATCGGAGAAGCGCGCCAGCTTGCTGTAGTTGGTGATCGGCATGATGCCGGGCACCACCGGGATGTCCACGCCCAGCTTCTGCGCGCGCTCGACGAAGTAGAAGTAGCTGTCGGCGTTGAAGAAGTACTGGGTGATGGCGCTGTCGGCACCGGCCTTGACCTTGTGCACGAAGTTGGCCAGATCAGCCTCGAAGTTGCGGGCCTGTGGGTGCATCTCCGGGTAGGCGGCCACTTCCAGGTGGAATTGATCAGCGGTTTCCTGGCGGATGAATTCGACCAGGTCACTGGCGTAGCGCAGTTCGCCACTGGCCATGCCCATGCCCGATGGCAGGTCGCCACGCAGGGCGACGATGCGCTTGATGCCAGCAGCCTTGTATTCGGCCAGCAGGGCGCGCAGTTCGGCCTTGGTGTCACCTACGCACGACAGGTGCGGCGCGGCAGGTACCTTCACTTCGCTTTCCAGCTGCAGCACGGTGTTCAGCGTGCGGTCGCGGGTCGAGCCACCGGCACCGTAGGTGCAGGAGAAGAAGTCCGGATTGTAGGCAGCCAGCTGGCGGGCGACGCCCATCAGCTTTTCGTGACCGGCATCGGTCTTGGTCGGGAAGAACTCGAAACTGTAACGGCGTTCCTGGGACATCAGGCGTTCCTCTAGCAGCAAGCTTCAAGCGGCAAGCTGCAAGTAAAAGCCAGATCGGTGATGGCCGGTCTGGCTTGGGCATCGTTCAAGATCTTTGCTGCTTGAGCTGCAAGCGGCAACGGCACGGTCTGCCTTTGCCGCTTGAAGCGTCAAGCTTGCCGCTTAGTAGCGGTAGGCGTGCGGCTTGAACGGGCCTTCGACGGTGACGCCGATGTAGTCGGCCTGCTGCTTGGTCAGCTGGGTGACCACGCCGCCGAAGCCGCGGACCATTTCCAGGGCCACTTCTTCGTCGAGCTTCTTCGGCAGTACTTCAACGGTCAGGCGCTCGGCTTTCTTCTCGGCCGACAGGTCGGCGAACTTCTGCTCGAACAGGAAGATCTGCGCCAGTACCTGGTTGGCGAACGAACCGTCCATGATGCGGCTTGGGTGGCCAGTGGCGTTACCCAGGTTGACCAGGCGGCCTTCGGCCAGCAGGATCAGGTAGTCGTCGTTCTGCGGGTCGAAGCTGCCAGCGCCGGTGCGGTGGATCTTGTGCACCTGCGGCTTGACCTCTTCCCAGGCCCAGTTCTTGCGCATGAAGGCAGTGTCGATCTCGTTGTCGAAGTGGCCGATGTTGCACACTACGGCACGCTTCTTCAGCGCCTTGAGCATGTTGGCGTCGCAGACGTTGACGTTACCGGTGGTGGTCACGATCAGGTCGATCTTGCCCAGCAGGGCCTTGTCGATGCTGGCTTCGGTGCCGTTGTTGATACCGTCGATGAACGGCGAAACCACTTCGAAACCGTCCATGCAAGCCTGCATGGCGCAGATCGGGTCGACTTCGGTGACCTTGACGATCATGCCTTCCTGACGCAGGGACTGGGCCGAGCCCTTGCCCACGTCACCGTAGCCGATCACCAGGGCCTGCTTGCCCGACAGCAGGTGGTCGGTACCACGCTTGATGGCGTCGTTCAGGCTGTGACGGCAGCCGTACTTGTTGTCGTTCTTGCTCTTGGTGACCGAGTCGTTGACGTTGATCGCCGGGACTTTCAGCTCGCCCTTGGCCAGCATGTCCAGCAGGCGGTGCACGCCGGTGGTGGTTTCTTCGGTCACACCGTGCACGCGCTCCAGCACTTGCGGGTACTTCTTGTGCAGCAGTTCGGTCAGGTCGCCACCGTCGTCGAGGACCATGTTGGCGTCCCATGGTTGGCCATCCTTGAGGATGGTCTGCTCCAGGCACCACTCGTACTCTTGCTCGGTTTCACCTTTCCAGGCGAACACCGGGATACCGGCGGCGGCGATGGACGCGGCGGCCTGGTCCTGGGTGGAGAAGATGTTGCAGGACGACCAGCGCACTTCGGCACCCAGGGCAACCAGGGTTTCGATCAGCACGGCGGTCTGGATGGTCATGTGGATGCAGCCCAGGATCTTCGCACCCTTGAGCGGTTGCTCGGCCAGGTACTTGCGACGCAGGCCCATCAGTGCAGGCATTTCCGATTCGGCGATGATGGTTTCGCGACGGCCCCAGGCGGCCAGGGAGATGTCGGCGACTTTGTAATCGGTAAAACCAGCAGGCATGTTTGCAGCGCTCATGAGAGCCTCCATTCGTAGTGTGCGAATGGGCGCCGTTGTGCGTTAAGCGCCCGCGAGAGCGAGCAACGCCCCATCCGAGCCTGACAGGCCTAGCCTGCTGCAGCGCCCCTCGGACGGGTGGCGGGCATGGCGCCGCTGTGGGCGGCCATGTGAAGCGGCAGAGATTATAGCCGCGCCCGTCGGCTTGCCCAAGGTTTTCTGTCGATTAATCGCGACGATAGTCGATGTTCAATGGAGCGACAGCGGCCGCTCTGCCATCATTGCTACACGTTAGCCAAGCAGGTCAGGAGTACAGATGAACTTTCATACCCGCAAGTGGGTTAAACCCGAAGACCTCAACCCAAACGGCACTTTGTTCGGTGGCAGCCTGTTGCGCTGGATCGACGAAGAGGCGGCGATCTATGCCATCGTTCAGCTGGGCAACCAGCGCGTGGTGACCAAGTACATTTCGGAAATCAACTTCGTCAGTGCCTCGCGCCAGGGTGACATCATCGAGCTGGGCATCACCGCCACCGAGTTCGGCCGCACCTCGATCACCCTCAAGTGCGAAGTGCGCAACAAGATCACCCGCAAGGCCATCCTCACGGTCGACAAGATGGTCTTCGTCAACCTTGGCGAGGACGGGCTGCCGGCGGCGCATGGGCGGACCGAGATCAAGTACATCCAGGACCAGTTCCCGGATTCCGCGGTGGAATAAGTTCAGCATTTGGCGCTTCGCGGGCTCGCCCGCTCCCACAGGTACGCCACCGTTTCTGAAACCTGTGGTGTACCTGTGGCAGCGGGCAAGCCCGCGAAGAGGCCGGAAACTATCTCAAGGTTGAGCGCTGACCTTGCGCACCACCCGCCCGATGCTCAACCCCTGCACCAGGATCGACGACAGCACCACGATGTAGGTGATCGACAGCAGCAGGTCACGCTCCTCGCCCAGTGGCAGCGACAGTGCCAGGGCCACCGACACCCCACCGCGCAGGCCTCCCCAGGTCAGCACCCGCACCGTGCCCTTGGGCACCGGGCGCCAGCGCCGCAGCAGCACGATCGCCGGGGCCACGGTCAGCAGCCGCGACAGCAGCACCGCCAGCGCCAGCACGCTGCCGGCCGCCAGGTGCATCCAGTTGAATGGCAGCAGCAACAGTTCCAGGCCGATCAACGCGAACAGCAGGGCGTTGAGCATGTCGTCGATCAGTTCCCAGAAACCGTCCATGTAGCGACGGGTCATGTCGTTCATCGCCAGGTTGCGCCCCAGGTTGCCGATGATCAGCCCGGCCACCACCATGGCGATCGGCGCCGAAACGTGCAGCTCGTAGCACATCGCCGAGCCGCCGATGACCAGCGCCAGGGTCAGCATCACTTCCACCTGATATTGCTCGACGCTCTTGATCATGCGGTAGGTGGCGTAGCCGATCAGGCCGCCGAACACCACGCCGCCGATGGCCTCGCGGGCGAACAGGATCGCGGTGTCGGTCATGCTCGGCGTCTCGCCCAGCTGGATGATGCCCAGCAACACGGTGAACACCACCACCGCAGTGCCGTCGTTGAACAGCGACTCGCCGACGATAGTGGTTTTCAGCGGTTTGGAGGCATTGGCGGTACGTAGCGCGCCCAGCACGGCAATCGGGTCGGTGGGCGAGATCAGCGCACCGAACAGCAGACAGTAGATCAGCGGCACCTGCCAGCCGAACAGGGCGAACACCCAGTGCGACAGGTAGCCGATGACCACGGTGGCAATCAGTACGCCGACGGTGGCCAGCAGGCCGATGGGCCAGCGGTAGCTGCGCAGGTCGGAGAGGTTGACGTGCAAGGCGCCGGCGAACAGCAGGAACGCCAGCATCCAGTGCATCAGCAGGTCGTTGAAGTCGATCTGGTTCATCAGCCCTTCGACGCGCGCTTCCAGGCCAGGGAAGCCGATCAGGCTCAAGCCCTGCAGCATCAGGGAAAACAGCAGCGCCGTTACCATCACGCCGATGGCAGGGGGCAGGCCGATGAAACGGTAATTTACATAGGTGAGGAGGGTAGTGAGGCAGATAAACGCGGCAACGAGTTCAAGCATCCCGAATCCTGTAACAGTGGCTTCCAAGTCGTAACCCGAATGGCTCGGGCAGTTCTTTGATGACCTGGCGCGCGGTTCGGGACACAAGGTTTGACCGGATTCGTTTGAATCGTTCCCATCAAGAGGCTTGTATCGCATACCCTGACTTGTGCAAAACCTGAAGGCTGGCGCGCTCCCACAATGGTCCCCTCAAGCGCTGTATATTCACGAACATGAAATGCCACAAGGATAAGAAGGCGTGTTGGCAACTTCCCTGGTACTGATCGCCGCCCTGCTGCACGCGACCTGGAATACCCTGATAAAATTCAGCGGCGAGCGCCTGCTGGTGATCGCCAGCATGGATACGGTGGCGTTGGCCTTCGCGGTGCTGGCGGTGCCCTTCGTCGAGGTGCCGCCGGCCAACATCTGGCCCTGGCTGCTGGCTTCGGCGCTGGCCGAGCAGCTGTACCGCTTCCTGCTTATCCAGGCCTACCGCGTGGGCGACCTGGGGCTGGTCTATCCTCTGATGCGCGGGCTATCGCCGCTGGTGGTGCTGGGGCTGACCCTGGCCTTTGCCGGCGAATCGCTGAGCCAGCAGCAGATCATCGGCATCCTGCTGATCCCCTGTGGCATGGCCTGCCTGTTGTGGCAGGGCGGTGGTGGTGACCGGCTGCCCTGGTCGATGCTGCCGGTGGTTGCCCTGATCGGCCTGTGTATTGGTTGCTACACCTGGTTCGATGGCCAGGCCGTGCGCTTGTGGGGCAAGCCCTGGGATTACCTGGTGTGGCTGACCTTGCTCAGTGCCTGGCCCTTCCCGTTGCTGGCCAGCGTGGCGCGGCGTGCGCCGTTCGTGTTGTTCTGGCGCCTGCAGTGGCGCCTGGGGCTGGCAGTGGGGCTGTGTGTATTGCTGAGTTACGCGCTGGTGCTGTGGGCCATGCACCTGGGGTCGGTGGCCGAAGCGGCGGCGTTGCGGGAGTTGAGCGTGATCCTGGTGGTGCTGCTGGGCATGCGCTACCTGAAAGAACCTTTTGGCGGACCGAGACTCCTAGCTTGCGGGCTGGTGTTGGCCGGCATGCTGGTAATGAAGCTTTGACCCGAAGACTGAACAAGGAGTCCTGTCCATGACTGTTGCCCTGTGGTGCATCCTGATCGCGCTGTTCTTGCCACCACTGTGTGCGTTGATCGCCAAAGTCGGTAGTGGCCGCTTCCGGCTACACGACAACCACGACCCGCGCGCCTTCCTCGATACCCTGTCCGGGTTGCCGCGGCGCGCGCATGCTGCCCAGCAGAACAGTTTCGAGGCCTTCCCGGCATTTGCCGCGGCGGTGCTGGTGGCGGATATCGTCGGCAATGCCGAGCAGGTGACCCAGGATGTGTTGGGGGTGATGTACATCACCAGCCGGTTGCTCTACATCATCTGTTACCTGGCCGACTGGGCCATGCTGCGATCGCTGGTGTGGTTTGCCGGGATGGCGATGATCGTGGCGTTCTTCGTGGTTTCTATCTGAGACCGCGTCGCCTTCTTCGCGGGTAAACCCGCTCCCACAGGATCATCACAGCTCTCGAGAGCGGTGATGTCCCTGTGGGAGCGGGTTTACCCGCGAAGAATCCAGCACCGATCAAGGCACTTTAGGTACTTCAGGCAGCGGCTTGCCCTTGGGCCACAGCATCCAGATCTGCCCCTGCTGCTTCATGTTCCCGGCCAGTTCTCCGGCTTGCGGCCCGGTGCCCCAGAACAGGTCCGCGCGCACCTCGCCGGTAATTGCCCCACCGGTATCCTGAGCCCCCACCGGGCGTACCACCGGCGTACCGTCCGGGCGAGTGGTGGACAGCCACAGCAAGCTGCCCAGTGGAATCACTTTGCGGTCGATGGCCACGCTGTAGCCAGCGGTCAGCGGCACGTTCAGCGAACCCCGCGGCCCTTCGTTGCTGTCCGGGCGGGTGCTGAAGAATACGTAGCTGGGGTTGCTGGCGAGCAGTTCCGGCACCCGCTGCGGGTTGGCCTGGGCCCAGGCATGAATGGCGCCCATGCTCACCTCTTCCTTTTTCAACTGGCCCTGTTCCACCAGCCAGCGCCCGATCGGCCGGTAGGGGTGGCCGTTCTGGTCGGCGTAACCCAGGCGCAGTTGGCGGCCATCTTCCAGCTGTACTCGGCCGGAACCCTGGATCTGCAGGAACTGCAGGTCCATCGGGTCGGTCAGCCAGGCCAGCACCGGTGCCTTGACGCCGTCACGGTTGATCACCTCGGCGGTGTCGTAGGGCTTGAGCACCCGGCCATCGAGGCGACCGCGCAGGCGCTTGCCCTTGAGTTCGGGGTACACGCTGGCCAGGTCGACCACGATCATGTCTTCGGGGGGGCCGTAAACTGCCACGTGGTTGGTCGCCGACTGGCTCAGGCTGCCAGGGTAGACCGGCTCGTAGTAACCGGTGATCAAGCCGTTGGCATTGTTTTCGGCCGAACGCAGGCCGTATACCTGCAGGTTCTGCTGCAGGAAGGCGCGTACCTGCAGGGCATTGTCGGGCACGCTGGCGGCTGTTTCGCAGGTGCTGGCCCACACGGTGTCGCGCTTGAGCTTTTCACAGCCGTTGCGCCAGGCCTGAAAGCCGGCTATCAGGTCGCTGTCGCTGACGGTGGGCAGGTCCTGCCAGGTGGCATTGGCGTAGGTGGCGATGGCATGGGGCTCGGGTTTGGCGCTTTCGCCACCGTTGCAGCCGGCCAGCAGGGCCAGCGCCGGGAGTGTCCAGGCCAGATGGCGCAGGGCAGATTTCATGAGTACGTTCCTGTCATGGGTGAACACGGTTATTCGCCCCTGTTTTTTATGTGGCTATTGGTCTTTGGCCGCTGGGCAGCGATACTGGCCGCCCATTTGCGTAGGCCGAAGTGACCGTGATGTTGAAGCGATTGACCGTTGTTCTGCTGGCAGCACTGGCCCTGGGTGGTTGTGACGGGGTTGACCCGAACTCCCCGCTGGGCAAGCGCAAGGTGATCTTCAAGGACATGCTCAAGACCAGCGAAGACCTGGGCGGCATGTTGCGTGGGCGGTTGCCGTTCGACGGGGTGAAGTTCGCCGACGGTGCGCTGAAGCTGGACAACCTTTCGCATCAACCCTGGCAGCACTTTCCACAGGCCCGTGATGGTGGCGACAGCAGCGCGCGTGCCGAGGTATGGGAGCGCCAGACACGCTTTCATGACCTGGCCCGGCAGCTGGAAGGCGTCACTGGCGAACTGGTCGATGTCACCCGCGGCCAGCCGCTGGACGCTGCGCAGTTGAAGGCGCCGATGGACAAGGTCGAAGCGGCTTGCAAGGCTTGTCATACCGAATTCCGCAATCACTGACTTGACTGCCCGTGCGGGGAGCAGCTGTCTTGCTCGATTTCTGCAAGCTGGCGAAATTCCTGTGGGAGCGGGCGCGCCCGCTCCCACAGGAATGGCGCATACCAGGGAAAGTCAGCGATCCAGATCGTCCACCGCTTCCTGCAGTTCCTTGCGCGACTCGGCCAGCTTGTCCTTGCGCTTGTTGATCTTCTCCGAATCGCCTTTCTTCTCGGCTCTCTTCAAGTCCTTTTCCCGCTGCGCCACTTCGTGACGGGCTTCGAGCACCTTCTGCTCACGTTCCTTGCGCAGGCTGGCATCTGTGCAGTTGTCGACCCCACGCAGCGCCTCCTCCAGCCCCGCGACCTGGTCGTTGTTGCCGTGGTCACGGGCAATCTTCAACTGGTTCTCGATGGCGCTGCGCTTGGCGGCGCAACCGGTCAGGCCGGCATCCGGCTGGGCCGCTTGTACGGCGCCAGCGGCCAGGCCTAGTGTCGCGAGCAGGAAAAGGGTCGAAATACGTTTCATGAAAAGCCTCCTTGACGGGGCGGGGCAGCAAAAGTTGGGGGAAATCCTGCCTTGGTTTTGCCCATTTAGAAACCCTTGTTGGGTTTTTCCGGCTGAATCTCGGGATTTCCCTACAGGCAAATTGGTAAAAATTCATTGCTCGATGCTTTGCCTGTCGATCCGGAATCCGTCGATCCCTGCCCTGGCCAGCTGCGTTGCAATGGTTTGAACCTCGGTGCTCGCAAAAAATCCTGCAAGCTGTTGCCCGCGCTTTTCACCGATACCGGGTATGGCTTGCCATTCAAGGTTTGTGCGGGCAGCAAGCTCCAGCCAGTCGCCTGTCACCTGCATGCCGGTGGGGGTGGGCGCGCCCAGCCCGCGCAGCCATTGGGCAAAGGGCCGTGAGCGGGCTTGGTCGAAACTGCCCAGCAGCTGCATGGCCGTCGCGCCGCTGATACCCGCTACCTGGCCCAGGCGCTCGGCATCCAGATGCAGCCAGTCGGTCATCGAGGTCACCAGCCCGGCAGCCACCAGTCGGCGCCAGGTGCCGGGGCCGGTGCGCGGCAGGGCCAGCCCCTGCTTGCCGCTGAGCCAGGTGAGGCGGGCAATGAACTGGTCCTCGCAGCCTTCGCTGGCCTGTCAGCAACTGTGGGCATGATGTTGGTCGGGCGCTGGTGCGGTTACCGGTTGGCGCTCGGCGGCGCGGTGCACCACTTGCTCCAGGCGCGGGATGGTCAGCCCGGCAAGGCTGACGGCCACTTGGTCACCGGGGCGGATGTCGAGCTTGAGCCAGCGTGCCAGCGAGCCCAGGCTCACCTGGGTGATTCGCCGGTCGTCCAGGGTAACCGGCAGCACGTGCAACACTGGCGTGACCCTGCCTGTGCGGCCAACGCGGAAGCGTACTTCGCGCACTTCGGCCAGGGCCTGCGTGTACGGGTGCTTCCACGCCGCGATCCAGTAAGGTGCCTTGGCCTGCCAGCGCTCGGCTGGCGGCCGGACGCCTTGGCGCAACACCACGCCATCGGTGGCGAAGGGCAGGGGTGAGCGGTACCAGTACTCACGCCAGTGCGCGGCATCGTCCGCTGTTTCTATGGCGACGCTGTAATCCTGGCTGTGCGCAAAGCCCAGTTCCGCCAGCTTCGCGAGGCGTTCGGCCTGCTGCTCGGGGCCTTGCGGCCAGTCCCACACGAACAGGCCGATGCGCTCGCCTTGCTCACGACTCAGCTGCTTGCGAGCCAGCAGCCCGGCTACCGTCCCTCGGGCGTTGGCGCTGCCTGCCTGGGCTTGCACATGCGCATCCAGGCGCAGGTAAAGTTCGCCCTGCAGTTGCAGGTCGATGGCCTGGGGCAGCTGCCGGTTGATTGCGTCGAGCAGGGGGATGTGGCGGCTCCAGTCGTGCCCCTGCACGCCGTCCCCCCGGCTGATCAACTGCACCAGCCGGCCCTGTCGGTAGATGAGGGACACCGCTACGCCATCGACCTTTGGCTGCACCCAGACATCGGCCTTGCCGGCCAGCCAGCGTTCTACAGCCAGGCGGTCGGCCAGCTTGTCGACGCCGGTATGTGGCACCGGATGCGGGATTGGCCCGCCAGCGCTGGCCAGCGGGGGCGGGGTGGCCGCGATGCCAAAGCACTGCTGCAGGTGCGCCAGGCGCTGGCGGCTCTGGTCATAGAGCTCATCGGGTACGAGCGCAATGCCCTGGCGATGGTAGTGGTCGTCCCAGTGGGCGAGCGTGGCACGCAGTCGGCCTACTTCAGCCTCGACTTGTTGCGGGTTCCAGGTAGGGCATGTGGCGGCACGGGCCAGGGGAGCATTCAACGTCAACAGTAGGGCGAAAAGCAGCATGAGCGGCATGGCCAGCATCCTTGCATGGCGGGTGGGAGCCCTCAGCCTAGGCAGGTAGCGTGCGGGTCGCCATGCAGCGTTTGTCAGCCCATATGTCACAAAAAAGCCCCTGTCGATTGCTCGGCAGGGGCTTTCGTCCAGCGCCGTAGGAAACTTACAGGCCGGCAGCGTCACGCAGCGACTGGGCGCGGTCGGTGCGCTCCCAGGTGAAGGTGGTGAAGGTGTCGTCGCCGACCGTCTTCTGCTGCGGGGTACGGCCGAAGTGGCCGTAGGCAGCGGTTTCCTGGTACATCGGGTGCAGCAGGTCGAGCATGGTGGTGATGGCGTACGGGCGCAGGTCGAAGCACTCGCGCACCAGCTGGACGATCTTGTCGTCGGAGACCTTGCCGGTACCGAAGGTGTTGATCGAGATGGAGGTCGGCTGGGCCACGCCGATGGCGTACGACACCTGGATCTCGCAACGCTCGGCCAGGCCAGCGGCGACGATGTTCTTGGCCACGTAGCGGCCGGCGTAGGCGGCGGAACGGTCGACCTTGGACGGGTCCTTGCCGGAGAACGCGCCACCACCATGGCGGGCCATGCCGCCGTAGGAGTCGACGATGATCTTGCGCCCGGTCAGGCCGCAGTCACCCACCGGGCCACCGATGATGAAGTTGCCGGTCGGGTTGATGTGGTACTGGGTGCCTTTGTGCAGCAGTTCGGCAGGCAGGGTGTGCTTGACGATCAACTCCATCACGGCTTCCTGCAGGTCTTTCTGCGAAACCTCAGGGTTGTGCTGGGTCGACAGCACCACGGCGTCGATACCGACCACCTTGCCATTTTCGTAACGGCAGGTGACCTGCGACTTGGCGTCCGGGCGCAGCCATGGCAGCAGTTTCGATTTGCGCGCTTCGGCCTGGCGCTCGACCAGACGGTGCGAGAAGCAGATCGGTGCCGGCATCAGCACGTCGGTTTCGTTGCTGGCGTAGCCGAACATCAGGCCCTGGTCACCGGCACCCTGGTCTTCCGGGCGGGAGCGGTCGACACCCTGGGCGATGTCCACCGACTGCTTGCCGATGATGTTCATCACGGCGCAGGTGGCGCCGTCGAAGCCGACGTCGGAGCTGTTGTAGCCGATGTCGATGATGACCTTGCGCACCAACTCTTCCAGGTCGACCCAGGCGGAGGTGGTGACTTCGCCGGCGATGATGGCGACACCGGTCTTGACCAGGGTTTCGCAGGCTACGCGGGCGTATTTGTCCTGGGCGATGATGGCATCAAGGACGGCGTCCGAAATCTGGTCGGCGATCTTGTCCGGATGCCCTTCGGACACGGACTCGGAGGTGAAAAGGGAGTATTCGCTCATCTCGAAGGTTCCTGAAATTTACCGATGGTGTATGTCGCCAGCCGTCCGCTGAAAATGGCGGACCTGGATCTGGAAACCGTTACGCAAGCCCACGTACAGGCTGTCCCCGGGGACCAGCCCGGCGGCGTTGGCCCAACGGGCCAGGTCGTCCTGTTCGAAGCCCAGCCAGAGGTCGCCGCAGGCTTCCCGCGCCCACCCCTGGTCATGGCTGCACAGTTCGGTGACCAACAGGCTGCCGCCTGCCTTCACCCGTTTGGCCAGCTGGCGCAAGGCCAGGGCCGGGTCGCTGAAATGGTGCAGCACCATGTTCAGCACAACGCAGTCGGCGGCCACATCCGTTGCACCCAGTGCATCGGCCAACTGCAGGTTCACGTTGTCGAGCCCCTCGCGCTGGCAGACCTGACGCGCCAGTTCGAGCATGGTCGGGCTGTTGTCCAGGGCGGTGACCCGGGCGAAGCGCCGGGCCAGGTCGGGCAGGAAGCCACCGTCGCCGGGGCCGACCTCCAGGGCGCTGGCGGCCGGGTCGAAATTCAGTTTGTCGAGCAACGCCAGCAGGCTTTCGCGGTACTGCGGCAGGCCGGCGATCAGGTCTTGCTGGGCACGGAACTTCTCCTCCACGCGCAGGAAGAAGTCCTGGCTGGTGGCCGCTCGGCGTTGCTGCACCTGGGCGATGCGCGCCTGCACGTCAGGCGGCAGGGCCAGGTCATCCACCTCTTCGAGCAGCGCCGCATGCAGCCGGCCGCCCAGGCGCAGGCTGTCGGGCAGGGCGCGGCGGTAGAAGATGGCATTGCCCTCGCGGCGGGTCGCCACCAGCTCGGCCTGGGCCAGTACCTTCAGGTGGTGGCTCATGCCCGACTGGCCCACGTCGAAGATCTGCGCCAGCTCCAGCACGCCGAACGAGTCGTTGGCCAGGGCGCGCAACACGTTCAGGCGCAACTCGTCGCCACTGGCTTTGCACAGGGCAGCCAATGCTTCGCGTTGCTCGGGGATCGATTGCGCACGGAGGTTCATGGTGCGGCAGTCTAGGCAGGTATCGTTGCCCTAGCAAGGCCAATATCAAAAAGTTTTGATATTGGCTGATGGGCGGAGGGCGAGGCTGCCATTGCTGGCCTCTTCGCGGGCTCGCCCGCTCCCACAGGTTCATTACGGGGCTTGGGAGCTGTACCGAACCTGTGGGAGCGGGCGAGCCCGCGAAGAAGCCAGCACCGTTCCCCGGATTTTTACCCGAAATCAGTGCCAATCAGAGGAAAATCCCCCGACTGCGACCATACGTCATTGCCCCAAGCCCCCCCAGTGGGCGAAAATGGCCGCCTTTTTTCGTGACACCACCTATTCAAGCCCCCCAGGAGATCAGCGATGCCCAGCCGTCGTGAACGTGCCAACGCCATTCGTGCCCTCAGCATGGATGCCGTGCAAAAGGCCAACAGCGGCCACCCAGGTGCCCCCATGGGCATGGCGGATATCGCCGAAGTGCTTTGGCGCGACTATCTGAAGCACAACCCGAGCAACCCGGATTTCGCCGACCGTGACCGCTTCGTGCTGTCGAACGGCCACGGTTCGATGCTGATCTACTCGCTGCTGCACCTGACCGGCTACGACGTCACCATCGATGACCTCAAAGGCTTCCGCCAGCTGCACAGCCGCACCCCGGGCCACCCGGAATACGGCTACACCCCAGGCGTCGAGACCACTACCGGCCCGCTCGGCCAGGGGATCGCCAACGCCGTGGGCTTCGCCCTGGCCGAAAAAGTGCTGGCGGCCCAGTTCAACCGTGACGGCCACACCATCGTCGACCACAACACCTACGTGTTCCTCGGCGACGGCTGCATGATGGAAGGTATCTCCCACGAAGTCGCCTCGCTGGCTGGCACTCTGGGCCTGAACAAGCTGATCGCCTTCTACGACGACAACGGCATTTCCATCGACGGTGAAGTGCACGGCTGGTTCACCGACAACACCCCGGCGCGCTTCGAGGCGTACAACTGGCAGGTGATCCGCAACGTCGACGGCCATGACGCCGACGAGATCAAGACCGCCATCGAGACCGCCCGCAAGAGCGATCGCCCGACCCTGATCTGCTGCAAGACCATCATCGGTTTCGGCTCGCCGAACAAACAGGGCAAGGAAGACTGCCACGGTGCACCGCTGGGCAACGACGAAATCGCCCTGGCCCGCAAGGAACTGAACTGGAACCACGGCCCGTTCGAAATCCCGGCCGAGATCTACGCCGAGTGGGACGCCAAGGCTGCCGGTGCCAAGGCCGAAGCCGAGTGGAACCAGCGTTTCGACGCCTACGCCAAGGCCTACCCGGAGCTGGCTGCCGAGTTCAAGCGCCGTGCCAGCGGCGAGCTGCCGGCCGACTTCAGCGCCAAGGCCCAGGCCTACATCAACGAAGTGGCCGCCAAGGGCGAAACCATCGCCAGCCGCAAGGCCAGCCAGAACGCCCTGAACGCCTTCGGCCCGCTGCTGCCGGAGTTCCTCGGCGGTTCGGCTGACCTGGCCGGTTCCAACCTGACCCTGTGGAAGGGCTGCAAGGGTGTCGAAGCCAACGACGCCAGCGGCAACTACGTGTTCTACGGCGTGCGCGAGTTCGGCATGACCGCCATCATGAACGGCGTTGCCCTGCACGGTGGCCTGGTACCTTACGGCGCAACCTTCCTGATGTTCATGGAATACGCCCGCAACGCCGTGCGCATGTCGGCGCTGATGAAGCAGCGCGTGATCCACGTCTACACCCACGACTCCATCGGCCTGGGCGAAGACGGCCCGACTCACCAGCCGATCGAGCAGCTGACCAGCCTGCGCAGCACGCCGAACCTGGACACCTGGCGCCCGGCCGACGCGGTGGAATCCGCCGTGTCCTGGAAAAACGCCCTGGAGCGCAAGGACGGCCCTTCGGCGCTGATCTTCTCGCGCCAGAACCTGCAGCACCAGGACCGCGACGCCCAGCAGATCGCTGACATCAGCCGCGGCGGCTACGTGCTCAAGGACTGCGCCGGCGAACCTGAGCTGATCCTGATCGCTACCGGTTCCGAAGTGGGCCTGGCTGTACAGGCGCACGCCAAGCTGACCGAGCAAGGCCGCAAGGTGCGTGTGGTTTCCATGCCGTGCACCAGCGTGTTCGATGCCCAGGACGCTGCCTACAAGCAGTCCGTGCTGCCGCTGGAAGTGGGTGCGCGCATTGCCATCGAAGCCGCCCACGCCGACTTCTGGTACAAGTACGTCGGCCTGGAAGGCCGTATCATCGGCATGACCACCTACGGTGAGTCGGCGCCGGCTTCGGCACTGTTCGAAGAGTTCGGCTTCACCCTGGAGAACATCCTAGGTACCGCCGAAGAGCTGCTGGAAGACTGATGTAACTAATGGAGGGCAGTGACGCCCTCCAGGTCGTGCAAGGGGAGGGCTTCGCCCTCCATCGCGACACAAGGCCGCTCCTACAGGGTACTGCGCATGCAGCCCCTTGTAGGAGCGGCCTTGTGTCGCGATGGGCCGCAACGCGGCCCCAATTGCCATCATGCGTTAGCGAGCCAACGAATGCCCCACCTGCGTCCCTACAAAGTTGCACTCAACGGTTATGGCCGTATCGGCCGCTGTGTCCTGCGCGCGCTGTTCGAGCGGGGGGCAAAGGCCGGTTTCGAGATCGTCGCGCTGAACGACCTGGCCGACCAGGCCAGCCTGGAATACCTGACACGCTTCGACTCCACCCACGGGCGTTTCCCCGGTGAGGTGAAGGTCGACGGCGACTGTCTGCATATCAATGGCGACTGCGTGAAGGTGATGCGCAGTGCCACCCCCGAAGGCATCGACTGGGCCGCCCTGGACATCGACCTGGTGCTGGAGTGCTCCGGCGCCTACCACACCCGCGCCGATGGCCAGCGCTTCCTCGACGCCGGCGCGCCGCGGGTGCTGTTCTCGCAGCCGATGGCCAGCGAGGCCGACGTCGATGCCACGGTGGTCTACGGCGTCAACCAGGCCTGCCTGACGGGCAGCGAGCGCCTGGTGTCCAACGCCTCGTGCACCACCAACTGCGGCGTGCCGCTGCTGCGCGTGCTGGACCAAGCGTTCGGCATCGAATACGTGCAGATCACCACCATCCACTCGGCGATGAACGACCAGCCGGTGATCGACGCCTACCACCACGAAGACCTGCGCCGCACGCGTTCGGCCTTCCAGTCGGTGATCCCGGTGTCCACGGGCCTGGCACGTGGCATCGAGCGCCTGCTTCCGGAACTTGCCGGGCGAATCCAGGCCAAAGCGGTACGCGTACCGACCGTCAACGTCTCGTGCCTGGACATCACCCTGCAGACCGCCCGCGACACCAGCGCGGCCGAAGTCAACCGGGTGCTGCGCGAGGCGGCGCTGGAAGGCCCGCTGAAAGGCTTGCTGGCCTACACCGAGTTGCCGCATGCCAGCTGTGATTTCAACCATGACCCGCATTCGGCGATCGTCGATGCCAGCCAGACCCGTGTTTCCGGCCCTCGCCTGGTGAACCTGCTGGCCTGGTTCGACAACGAATGGGGGTTTGCCAACCGTATGCTCGACGTTGCCGAACACTATCTGCACGTCGTTCACCCAACCCGCAACAAACAGCCCTGAAGGACTGCATTCATGACCGTGTTGAAGATGACCGACCTCGACCTGCAAGGTAAGCGCGTACTGATCCGCGAAGACCTCAACGTGCCTGTGAAGGACGGTGTGGTAGCCAGCGATGCGCGTATCCTGGCAGCGCTGCCGACCATCAAGCTGGCCCTGGAGAAGGGCGCGGCGGTAATGGTCTGCTCGCACCTGGGCCGCCCGACCGAGGGTGAGTTCTCTGCCGAGAACAGCCTCAAGCCGGTCGCTGACTACCTGAGCAAGGCCCTGGGCCGCGACGTGCCGCTGGTTGCCGACTACCTCGACGGTGTCGAGGTCAAGGCCGGTGACCTGGTGCTGTTCGAGAACGTGCGCTTCAACAAGGGCGAGAAGAAGAACGCCGACGAGTTGGCGCAGAAATACGCCGCCCTGTGCGACGTGTTCGTCATGGACGCTTTCGGTACTGCGCACCGTGCCGAAGGTTCGACCCATGGCGTTGCCAAGTTCGCCAAGGTCGCCGCTGCCGGCCCGCTGCTGGCAGCCGAGCTGGATGCCCTGGGCAAGGCCCTGAAGGCCCCGGCCAAGCCGATGGCGGCCATCGTTGCCGGCTCCAAGGTCTCCACCAAACTGGACGTGCTGAACAGCCTGAGCTCGGTCTGCGACCAGCTGATCGTCGGTGGCGGCATCGCCAACACCTTCCTGGCTGCAGCCGGCCACCCGGTGGGCAAGTCGCTTTACGAGCCTGACCTGGTCGACACCGCCAAGGCCATCGCCGCCAAGGTCAGTGTGCCCCTGCCGGTCGACGTGGTGGTTGCCAAGGAGTTCGCCGAGAGCGCCGAAGCCACCGTCAAGGCCATTGCCGACGTTGCCGCTGACGACATGATCCTGGACATCGGCCCGCAAACCGCAGCCAACTTCGCCGAGTTGCTGAAGTCGTCGAAGACCATCCTGTGGAACGGCCCGGTCGGCGTGTTCGAGTTCGACCAGTTCGGCAACGGCACCAAGGTGCTGGCCAAGGCCATCGCCGAGAGCGCCGCGTTCTCCATCGCCGGCGGCGGTGACACCCTGGCAGCGATCGACAAATATGGCGTTGGCGCCGATATCTCCTACATTTCTACCGGTGGTGGCGCCTTCCTCGAGTTCGTCGAGGGTAAGGTCCTGCCAGCCGTGGCAATCCTGGAAGAGCGGGCCAAGGCCTGATGACGTCGGCGCTTGGCAAAGGGAGTGGCCTGATGGTCAAGCAATTGCCTGTGATGATGCTGGCTGGTCTGCTGAGCGCCTGCGCCGGCAGCCCGGCCTCGGATGCCGACCCGGCGCAGCCGCCCAAGGGTGGTTGCTACCAGTCCGAGTGGCAGGCCGAGACCGTGCCGGTCATCAGCAAGCGCGTGGGCCCGGAGGGCCTGGAAAAGTACGACGAAGACCACCAGCGCAAGGCGCCGGGTTGCCCTTGATCGGGTAATAGGCAACCTGAAGGCTGATTTGTGGTCTTGAGAAGGGGCCGCTGTGCGGCCCATCGCGGGCTTGCCCGCTCCTACAGGTACAGCGCTTGACCTGTGGGAGCGGGCAAGCCCGCGATGGGCTGCACAGCAGCCCCAAATCGAGGAAACTGAATGAAAGCGCTTTTGGCCGTGACGGCCCTGGCGACACTGGCAGGATGCTCACTGCTGCAGCCGGCGCAACCCGCCCCGGCAGACGACTGGACCCGTTGGGTCTGCGACACCCAGGCTGAAGTGCTATGGCGTTTCGCCGATGCGCAGCGCGACCAGGTCGATGTGCGCCTTGGTGGCGGCGACCAGGTCTACCGGCTCAAGGCCGAGCCGGGGGCATCGGGTGCGCTGTACAGCGATGGCATGCTGGCCTTTCACACCAAAGGCGAAGAAGGCCTGGTGTACTGGGTGGCAACCAACGATCTGATTGGGCGGGGCTGCAAGGCACCGTGACTGGCCGGGCCGCGAGGGTGGCCCACACTACTTGAACAGCAACCGCCCCTGCGGCAGGCTTGCACGAAACAAACGACGCTTGTCGGGAGAGAGATACACAATGGCACTCATTAGCATGCGCCAGATGCTGGACCACGCCGCCGAGTTCGGTTACGGCGTACCAGCTTTCAACGTCAACAACCTCGAGCAGATGCGCGCCATCATGGAAGCGGCCGACAAGACCGACTCCCCGGTGATCGTGCAGGCTTCGGCCGGTGCCCGCAAATACGCTGGCGCCCCGTTCCTGCGCCACCTGATCCTGGCTGCCATCGAAGAATTCCCGCATATCCCGGTGTGCATGCACCAGGACCACGGCACCAGCCCTGACGTCTGCCAGCGTTCGATCCAGCTGGGCTTCAGCTCGGTGATGATGGACGGCTCGCTGGGTGAAGACGGCAAGACCCCGACCGACTACGAGTACAACGTCCGCGTTACCCAGCAGACCGTTGCCATGGCCCACGCCTGCGGCGTTTCGGTAGAAGGCGAGCTGGGTTGCCTGGGTTCGCTGGAAACCGGCATGGCCGGTGAAGAAGACGGTATCGGCGCTGAAGGCGTGCTGGACCACAGCCAGATGCTGACCGACCCGGAAGAGGCCGCCGACTTCGTCAAGAAGACCCAGGTCGACGCCCTGGCGATCGCCATCGGTACCAGCCACGGTGCCTACAAGTTCACCAAGCCACCAACCGGTGACGTGCTGGCCATCGACCGCATCAAGGAAATCCACAAGCGCATCCCCAACACTCACCTGGTGATGCACGGTTCGTCCTCGGTACCGCAAGAGTGGCTGGCGATCATCAACCAGTACGGCGGCGACATCAAGGAAACCTACGGTGTACCGGTCGAGGAAATCGTCGAAGGTATCAAGTACGGCGTGCGCAAGGTCAACATCGACACCGACCTGCGCCTGGCTTCCACCGGTGCCATGCGCCGCCTGATGGCGCAGAACCCGAGCGAGTTCGACCCGCGCAAGTTCTTCGGTGAAACCGTCAAGGCCATGCGTGACGTGTGCATCGCCCGTTACGAAGCCTTCGGCACCGCTGGCAATGCCTCGAAGATCAAGCCGATCTCCCTGGAAGGCATGTACCAGCGCTACCTGAAAGGTGAGCTGGCGGCCAAGGTCAACTGATCTTCTGGCATGAATGAAAAAGCCCGCAGCGATGCGGGTTTTTTCATTTTCGGGTGATAGAACCTGGCATCGATGTCGGCCTCTTCGCGGGCACGCCCGCTCCCACATTGAGCATGCAAACCCTCCAGTCCGTGCAGTACCTGTGGGAGCGGGCATGCCCGCGAAGAGGGCGGCACATATTTCCCGGCAAACTGACCGTTAGTCGGCTACCGTACAGTTGAGGCATTGATAGCGTTCTGATTGCATTGCGTGTTACCCGCTCAGGTCTAGAGTACAAGTGGATCCAAGCGTACCTTGAAGTCGGTCACATAATAGAGAAGCAGCATGGATGGCGCTCACCCTCACCCTCACCCTCAGCCACTGGATGGCAACTCGGTTCTTCTGGTGGTAGATGATTACCCCGAAAACCTGATCAGCATGCGGGCATTGCTGGCCCGTCAGGATTGGCAAGTATTGACGGCAAACTCAGGAATGGAAGCCCTGAGCGCGTTGCTCGAACACGATGTCGACCTGGTCCTGCTGGATGTACAGATGCCGGAGATGGACGGCTTCGAAGTCGCCCGGCTGATGCGCGGCAGCCAGCGCACCCGGCTGACCCCGATCATTTTCCTCACCGCCAACGAACAGTCCGAAGCGGCCGTGCTCAAAGGCTACGCCAGCGGCGCCGTGGACTACATGTTCAAACCGTTCGACCCGCAAATCCTCAAGCCCAAGGTCCAGGCCCTGCTCGACCAGCAGCGCAACCGCCGCATGCTGCAGCGCCTGACCCGCGAGCTGGAAGCGGCCAGGGCGTTCAATGCGTCGATCCTGGAGAACGCTGCCGAGGGCATTCTGGTGGTGGATGCCCAGGGCGTCATCAGCTTTGCCAACCCGGCCATTTCCCGTTTGTTGTCAGCGCCGGTGCAGCAGTTGCAGGGCGCCCATCTGCTTGACCTGGTGCAACTGACCAGTGCCAGCCTGTGGAACGAGTCGGACTTCTACCAGGCCTATCTGGAGCGGCGCATCTTCCGCGTGCACGATGCCCAGCTGCGCACCCTGGGCGGCGAGCTGGTGCCGGTGGCGTTGTCCTGCGCACCGTTGCCGGCCGACCAGCAGGCCATGGTGGTCACCGTGCTGGACATGTCGGCGGTGCGCAGCCTGCACCAGCAGCTGGAATACCAGGCTGTCACCGACCCGCTCACCGGCCTGCTCAACCGCCGCGGTTTCTACCAGGCCGCCGAAGGTGCGTTGCTGCGCAACGAGCGCTCGGACAAGGCGCAGGCGCTGATGTACATGGACCTGGATGGCTTCAAGCGCATCAACGACTCGCTCGGCCACGACGCGGGTGACCGGGTGCTGCACTGGGTGGCCGAACAGCTCAAGGATTGCCTGGGCAGTGAAGCGCTGCTGGCGCGCATGGGCGGCGATGAGTTCACCGCGCTGTTCGACAGCCTGCCTTACCCGGAGCAGGCCGGGCGCTATGCCGAGCGGCTGCTGGAACGCATTTCCATCAGCCACCAGGTGGAGGGGCTGGATGTGAGCCTTGGGGTGAGCATCGGCATCGCCACCTATCCGGACTGCGGGGCCAATGTCGAAGGCCTGCTGCGTGCGGCCGATGCGGCGATGTACGCGGCCAAGCAGGCCGGGCGCCAGCAGTATCGCTTCTACGATCAGGAGCTCAACGGCCGGGCGCGCTCGCGGCTGATGCTTGAAGACAGCGTACGCGCGGCCGTCGAGCAGCAAGACTTCACCCTGGTTTATCAGCCGCAGGTTGGCTTCAACGATGGCCGCCTGCGTGGCTTCGAGGCCTTGTTGCGCTGGCAGCATCCCAGTGTTGGCGACGTACCGCCGGGGCTGTTCATCCCGTTGCTGGAAGAGGCGCGCCTGATCAACCGCCTGGCCAGCTGGATCTATCGCCAGGGCGCGGCCCAGCGCCAGGCCTGGTACCAGCGTTTTCCGGCGGACCTGGTGCTGGGTATCAGCCTGAGCCGCGCGCAGTTCGCCATGCCCAGCCTGGCCGACGAACTGCATCGGGTCATCCAGCTTTACCAGCTGGACCCGGCGCAGCTGGAAGTGGAAGTGGCGGAAACCTCGCTGATGTACAACATCGATGCGGCCGTGAAACAGATTCACCGTTTGCGCGAGCTGGGCGTGCGGGTGGCGCTGGATGACTTTGGTGCCGGCGACTGTTCGTTGCGCATGTTGCGCGACCTGCCGATCGATACCCTCAAGCTCGACCGCCATCTGGTGGCGCGCCTGCCCGACTCGGCAGTGGATGCCGCGTTGGTGCGCAGCGTTATCAGCCTGTGCGCCGACTACCGTATCACGGTGATCGCCGAGGGCGTGGAAACCCCGGCCCAGGCTGCCTGGCTCAAGGCCAATGGCTGTGAGTACGTGCAGGGCTTCCTGGTGGCTTACCCGATGACCGCGACGGATGCCAGCGCCTTCCCGGCGATTTTCTCCTGGCCAGGGCCATGATTGGCTAGAATCGGCGTTCGTTACACCGAATGCAGTGCCATGACCGTATTACGTTACTTGCAAGCCTACCCCCCGCACCTGCAGCAGCAGGTGCGGCAGATGATCGACAGCGGCCGCCTGGGCGAGTACCTGCAGCGCCGCTACCCTGACCGCCATGACGTGCAAAGCGACAAGGCGTTGTACGGCTATGCCCAGGATTTGCGTCAGCAATACCTGCGCAGCGCGCCGAACCTGGACAAGGTGCTGTTCGACAATCGTCTCGACCTGACCCATCGGGCCCTGGGCCTGAACACGGCGGTATCAAGGGTGCAGGGCGGCAAGCTCAAAGCGAAGAAGGAAATCCGCATTGCCTCGCTGTTCAAGGAGGCCGCGCCGCAGTTCTTGCGTATGATCGTGGTGCACGAACTGGCACACCTGCGCGAGCGCGAGCACAACAAGGCGTTCTACCAGCTCTGCCAGCACATGGAGCCGGACTATCACCAACTGGAATTCGACCTGCGCGTCTACCTGACCTATCGGGAGCTGCCGGGCAACTGTTAAGGACCACGCAGCATGGAAGTGAGCAAGACCAAGAGCAGCTTCTACCGCCGCCTGTACGTGGCCTGGCTGATCGACAGCCAGACCGCGACCAGCGTGCCGGCCCTGATGGGGGCCACCGGCATGCCCCGGCGCACTGCCCAGGACACCATTGCGGCGCTAGCCGACCTGGATATCGTCTGCGAGTTCGAACAGCAGGAAGGCGCGCGCAACCACGCCGGGCATTACCGCATTCATGACTGGGGGGCGATCGACAAGCAGTGGATCATCCAGCACCTGCGGCAGATTCGCGAAGTGCTGGGGTATCCCTGAGCAATTTACGATCGCGGCCAAAATAGAGGCAAAATGACACTATTGGCCGCTGCCCTCGGCAATGGCTTTGTGTAATCTCATCGGCAGTGTGTGCCCCTCCATTGCGAAAGGACGTGAGCATGCGGCAACTGCTTTGTGTTCTGGGATTTCTGGCATTGATGCTGGCAACACCTGTTCTGGCTCAGGACAAGTTGCGTTTGGTGGCGGACAGCTGGCCGCCGTTTACCGATGCCAGCATGCCGGGCGGCGGCCTGGCGACCAGCATCGTCACCACGGCGCTGGCCAGGGCAGGCTACGCCAGCGGGTTCGAAGAAGTGCCTTGGGCGCGGGCGTTGCTGGGGGTGAGTGAAGGGCGCTATGACGTGCTGATCAACGCCTGGTACAACGACTCGCGCGCCCGCATCGGGCAGTTTTCCACCGGCTACCTGACTAACCGCATTCGCTTGCTGCAGCGCAAGGGCGAGGCGTTCCGCTACAAGAGCCTGTCGGACTTGTATCCCTACAGCATCGCCGTGGTGCGGGATTACGCCTATTCCCCCGAGTTCGACCGCGACACCCGCCTGCACAAGGTGCCGGTGCGCAACTTTTCCTCTGCGGTACGCATGCTGGCGGCAGGGCGGGTGAACCTGGCAGTGGAAGACGAATACGTGGCCCGTTACAACTTGCAACGCGAGCTGCCGGAGGTACGCGACGGGGTGATGCTGGTTGAGCCGCCGCTGGGAGAGAACACCTTGCATATCCTGGTCAGCCTGAAGCACCCGGAGCATGAGCGGATCGTCGAGCGGTTCGAGCAGGCGATTGCGGCGATGAAGGTGGATGGCAGTTTTGCGCGGTTGCTGCGCCAGTATGGCTTCTGATTTCTACTGCCTGTGCCGGCCTCTTCGCGGGTGAACCCGCTCCCACAGGAACACCACAAGCCTCAAGTCCTGTGAGATACCTGTGGGAGCGGGTTTACCCGCGAAGAGGCCGGCACAGGCGATAGTACAACTCAGGCCGGCGCACCTTCCTTGATCAGGTGTGCAGCCAAGGTCCGCAACGGCCCCAACTGTCGGCAGATCAACGCCAACTGCGTCTGCACCAACCGCTGATGCTCGTCCAGCTCCTCCGGCATCTGCTCCAGGGCATTGGCCAGCGCCTCTTCGGCATCACTGTGAATCGCCACCGGCAGCCGCGCCGCCAGGCCATTGGCAATCTCGTCCAGGCTGCGGGCCAGGCTTTGCCCGGCGCCTTCGATCAACTGCTCCTGCACCTCCGCTGGCAAAGCCGTGTCGCGGTGTGCGCCCAACCCCGAGAGGTAGCTGAGCAAGGTGTGCGACAGCACCAGGAAGCGGAAGCCAACGTCGGCCTCCTTACGGAAATGCCCCGGCTCCATCAGCATGTTGGCCAGGGTGGTGGACAGCGCTGCGTCGGCGTTGTGGGCGTTGCGCCGGGCCAGGCGGTAGGCCAGGTCATCGCGCTTGCCGTGGGCATACTGCTGCATGATCTGCCGCAGGTACACGCTGGCGCAGGCCAGGGTATTGGCCAGCGCCTTGTTCAGCCGCCGCCCCTGCCAGTCGGGGAGGAACAGGAACACCGCGAGGATGGCGATCAGGCTGCCGACCAGGGTATCGAACAGGCGCGGCAGGAACAGCCCATAGCCATCGCCGATCTGGTTGAAGCAGAACAGCACCATCAGGGTGATCGCGGCCGTGGCCAAGGTGTAGCGGGTGGTGCGGTTGACGAAGAACACCACCCCGGCGACCACGGCGAACAGCGACTGAATGACCGGGTTGGGGAACAGGTCGAACAACGCCCAGCCCACTGTCAGGCCGACGGCGGTGCCGAAGATTCGCTGTACCAGCTTGCGCCGTGTCGCACCGTAGTTGGGCTGGCACACGAACAGCGTGGTAAGGATGATCCAGTAACCCTGGGTCGGGTGGATCAGGTGCACCATGCCATAGCCGATCGACAGCGCCAGCGGCAGGCGCAGGGCATGGCGGAACAGCAGCGAGGTCGGTGTCAGCTGAGTGCGCAGGCGGGTCCACACGTCCTTCAGCGAGCGTGGCGAGCGGTCGAGCAGGCTACTGTCGCTGGCGTCGGCCAGGCTGTCCGGGTTGCTGGCGGCGCTGAGCAGGCGGTCCAGCGTCGCCAGGTTGGCGGCCAGCGCTCGCAGCGAGCGCAACAGGCCGCGCCAGGCCGGGTTGCTCTGGATGCGCAGGTGCTCAAGCGAGGCGTTGAGGTCTTCGAGGGCTTCGGGATAACCGCTGGCCAGCACGAACGGCTGACGCAGGCGGATCGAGCGGGCCAGCTCCTGGCAGGATGAGCCTTGCTTACGCAGCAGACGCTGGCAGCGGAACATCACGTCGCTGTGGAAAAAAGCCTCGGTCAGGGCGTTGTAGGGATAGTGCGAAGCACTGACCCGTTCATGGATGTCCTGGGCCAGGAAGTACAGCTTGAGGTAGCGGCTGACCTTGGAGTTCGGCTGACTGTTGCCCACCCGGTGCAGGATGATTTCCTTGGCCGCGTTGAGCGCCGCCACCACCTTGCCGTTCTGCTGGGCCAGTTCCAGGCGCCGGGCTTCGACGTCAAGGGTGCGGATGGGTTCGAACAGGCTGGCCTTGAGCTTGAGGTAGCTGCCCAGCTCGAAGAACAGCTTGGCCAGGCTCTGCTGCACCGGCTGGTTGGAAAACAGCGCCTGCCACAGCACCGACAACAACCCGTACCAGGCCGCACCCGCCACCAGCAGCAGCGGTTCGTGCCAGAAGTCGGTGACCTGGCCGCCGCGCTGGTCCACGCCGATCATGGTGTATACCGCCGTGATCAAGGTCGCCGAAGCGATGGCGCCATAGCGCTCGCCCAGGGCACCGAGCATGGTCAGGCCGAAGGCAGCCAAGGCCAGGGCAATGACGAAGATCCAGGGGTAGGGGAACAGCAACTCGACCGCCAGCGCGGCGATGGCAAAACACACCAGGGTAACGGCCAGGGCGCTGAGGCGGCCCTGCCAGCTGTCGTCGGTTTCGGCGAGGGCGCTGGCGATGATGCCGAGGAACAGCGGAATCAGCAGGGCCATCTCGTTCTGGTACCAGCACAGGGCCAGGCTGCCGGTGAGGGCGATGGTCACCCGGATGCTGTAGCTGAACTTGTCTTGGCCCCACAGGCGACGCAGTGACTGACGGAACGAGCTCGATGACATGATGGCCTGCTAGGCAGTGAGCGAATGAATGCATTGCAGCACGGCCAGCAAGAAGCGTTCCGTGCTGCTGAATGGATTCTACTCTACACGAACTGCGCTGCGGCGTTGGCGGATGCCCAGGCCCACTGGAAATTGAACCCCCCCAGGTGGCCGGTCACATCCAGCACTTCACCGATGAAGTACAAGCCGGGGCTCTTCAGCGATTCCATGGTCTTGGACGACACCTCGCGGGTGTCCACGCCGCCCAAGGTCACTTCGGCGGTACGGTAGCCCTCGGTGCCGGCTGGTACCACTTGCCAGTTCGCCAGCTTCTCGGCGATCTGTGCCAGTTCCGCCGGGGTGTACTGCTTCATGGGCCGGGACTCGAACCACTGATCGGCCAGCAGGTTGGCCAGCTTGCGGGTAAACACCTCGCCCAGCACGGTCTTCAGTTCGGCGTTGGCGCGTTCGGCCTGCATCTGTTGCAGCCAGGTCAGTGCATCGCGGTCGGGCAGCAGGTTGATCTCGACCGTGTCACCGGCTTCCCAGAACGACGAAATCTGCAAGATCGCCGGGCCGCTCAGGCCGCGGTGGGTGAACAGCAGGTTCTCGCGGAAGCTGGTGCCGTTACAGCTTGCGGTGCAATCCAGCGAGGTGCCGGACAACTCGGTGCACAGTGCCTTGAGTTGGGGCTCGGTGATGGTGAAGGGCACCAGCCCGGCGCGGGTCGGCAGCAAGGTGTGGCCGAACTGGCGGGCCACCTGGTAGCCGAAGCCGGTGGCGCCCAGGGTCGGGATCGACAGGCCGCCGGTGGCGATCACCAGCGACTGGCAGGCGAACTGGCCGCCGCTGGTCTGCAGCAGGTAGCCGCTTTCGGTCTTTTCGATCTGTTCGATGCTGGTGTGCATGCGGATCTCGGCACCGGCCTCGTCGCATTCGGCCAGCAGCATGTCGAGGATGTCGCTGGCCTTGTTGTCGCAGAACAGCTGGCCGAGCTTCTTCTCGTGGTAGGCCACGCCGTGTTTGCACACCAGCTCGATGAAGTCCCACTGGGTGTAGCGGGCCAGGGCCGACTTGCAGAAGTGTGCGTTCTGCGAGAGGAAGTTGCCCGGCTCGGTATACATGTTGGTGAAGTTGCAGCGGCCGCCGCCGGACATGAGGATCTTCTTGCCCGGTTTGTTGGCATGGTCGAGCACCAGTACCCGGCGGCCACGGCGGGCGCTGAGCTGGGCGCACATCAGGCCGGCGGCGCCAGCGCCGAGGATGATCACGTCGGTGGAGTGCACGGTGTAAACCTTATGAGAAAGAAACACAGAACCCTGTGGGAGCGGGTTCACCCGCGAAGGCGGCAGTGAGCCCACCATCGCATTCGCGGGTAAACCCGCTCCCACAGGGACCTTGCCTGGCTTTAGATAATGCGGACTTTCAGGGATCGCCCCTTGATCTTGCCGCTGTTCAAGCGCTGCATGGCCTGTTTGGCCAGCGGCCGCTCCACGGCCACGAAGGCCTGGAAATCGAAGATCGCGATCTTGCCCACCTGCTTGCCCGGGATCCCGGCATCACCGGTCAGCGCCCCGAGGATATCGCCCGGGCGCAGCTTGTCCTTGCGCCCGGCGGCGATGCACAGGGTGCTCATCAGTGGTAGCAGCGGCTCACCGCCCTTGTGCTTCAGGCTGTCCAGCTGGTCCCAACGCAGCGGGCTCTTCTGCAGGTCTTCGATGGCCTGGGCGCGGTGGCCCTCGGCTGGAGCCACCAGGCTGACCGCAATACCTTTCTCGCCGGCACGGCCAGTACGGCCCACACGGTGCACATGGATTTCCGCATCACGCGCCAGTTCGACGTTGATGACCATGTCCAGGCCATCGATGTCCAGACCACGCGCGGCCACGTCGGTAGCTACCAGCACCGAGCTGCTGCGGTTGGCGAACATGGTCAGCACCTGGTCGCGGTCACGCTGCTCCAGGTCGCCGTGCAGGGCCTGGGCAACGATGCCCTTGGCGGTCAGGTGGGCGACCACATCCTCGCACTGCTGCTTGGTGAAGCAGAATGCCACGCAGGATTGCGGGCGGTAGTGGCCGAGCACGCGGGTGACGGCCTCAAGGCGTTGTTGCGGGTCGATCTCGATGAAGCGCTGCTCGATCTGGTTGTCGGCGTGTAGGCTCTCGACCTTGACCTGCTGCGGGTTGCGCATGAAATCAGCGGCCAGTTGCTTTATGCCGGCGGGGTAGGTGGCCGAGAACAGCAGGGTCTGGCGCCGCGACGGGGTCTTGCCGATGATGCTGGCGATGGCATCGAAGAAGCCCATGTCGAGCATGCGGTCGGCTTCGTCCAGCACCAGGGTGTTCAACCCGTCGAGCACCAGGGTGCCCTTGTCCAGGTGCTGCTGGATGCGCCCCGGGGTGCCGACGATGATGTGTGCGCCGTGCTCCAGCGAAGCGATCTGCGGGCCCAGCGAAACGCCGCCGCACAGGGTCAGGATCTTGATGTTGTCCTCGGCGCGGGCCAGGCGGCGCAGCTCCTTGGCCACCTGGTCGGCGAGCTCGCGGGTGGGGCACAGCACCAGCGCCTGGCAGCCGAAGTAGCGTGGGTTGATCGGGTTGAGCAGGCCGATGCCGAAGGCGGCGGTCTTGCCGCTGCCGGTCTTGGCCTGGGCGATCAGGTCCTGGCCCTTGAGGATGACCGGCAGGCTCTGGGCCTGGATCGGCGTCATCGAGGCATAGCCGAGGGCGTCCAGGTTGGCCAGCATGGCAGTGGACAGCGGCAAGGTGGCAAAGGCGGTGGATTCGGTGGTCACGAGGCGGGCCTGCGGTGCGAAGCGAAAAATGCCGCACAGTCTACCAGCCTCGTGGCCATTCGCCCTACGACTCCATGTGTTGTTCCGGACGACGGGCACGCCTTCCGTCCGTCGGCGCCAGTTGCAGGAAGATCGCCGCTGCCAGCATGGCCATTACGCCGATGGTGACGAAGGTCAGCTGGAACGCGCCCAAGGTGGTTTCCACACCCTCGGCGCTGCCGGCTGCGGTAAAGCCGCCTAGCAATGCGCCGGCACAGGCCACACCCAGGCTCAGGGCCAACTGCGCGACTACCGACAGCAGGCTGTTGCCGCTGCTGGCACTGGCGTCGTCGAGGTCGATGAGCGTAACGGTGTTCATCGCGGTGAACTGCATGGAGTTCACCGCGCCCAGAAGACCGAGTTGCACCAGCAGCAGCCAATAGGGTGTCTGCTCGTCCACCAGCCCCAGGCTGGCCAGCAGCACGCCCAGCAGCAAGGTATTGCCGGTGAGGATGATGCGGTAGCCGAACCTTTCGATCAGCGGCCGGGCAATGGACTTGGCCAGCATCGCCGCCGCCGCCAGCGGGATCATGCTCATGCCGGCCTGTGCCGGCGAGTAGCCCAGCGCCACCTGCAGCAGCAACGGCACCAGGAACGGCAGGGCGCCGCTGCCCAGGCGGGCGAACAGGTTGCCGAGGATACCGATGGCAAAGGTGCGTACCCGGAACAGGCTGGGCGAGAACAGCGGCTCCGGGTCGCGCCCGGCACGCAGCCAGTAGGCCGCCAGGCATGCCATGCCGGCGAACAGCAGCAACATCACCCGCAGGTGCGGCAGGTGCAGTTCGCCAAGGCCTTCCATGGCGATGGTGATCAATACCATCGCGGCGCCAAACAGCAGGAACCCGGGGCCGTCGAACGTGGTGCGCTCGGCGCCGCGCAGGTCGGGGATGAACTTCCACACGGCGTAGCAGCCGACCAGGCCAACCGGCAGGTTGAGCAGGAAGATCCAGTGCCAACTCAGAATTTCCACCAGCCAGCCGCCAACCGTTGGGCCCAGCAGTGGCCCAAGCAGGCCGGGGATGGTGATGAAGCTCATGATGCGCACCAGCTCGGTGCGCGGGTAGGCACGCAGTACCACCAGCCGCCCGACCGGCAGCATCAGCGCACCGCCCAGCCCCTGCACGACGCGGGCGAAGATCAGGAAGCCGAGGCTGTTGGCGGCGGCGCACAGCAGCGAGCCGAAGCTGAACAGCAAGATGGCGCTGAAGAAGATGCGCTTGGTGCCGAAGCGGTCGGCGATCCAGCCCGAAGCGGGGATCAACAGGGCCACAGTGAGCATGTAGGCGATGATCACGCCCTGCATGCGCAGCGGGTCTTCGGCCAGCGAGCGGGCCATGGCCGGCAGTGCGGTGTTGAGAATGGTGCCGTCCAGAGACTGCATGAAGAAGGCGATGGCCACCACCCAAGGGATCCAGCGGGCGGTGACAGGGTCCAGCGGAGCGCGTTCGGGCATGACTTCCTCGTTTGTCAGTGCCGGCCTCTTCGCGGGTGAACCCGCTCCCACAGGGATATCACTACATTCAAGGGCAGTGGAGTTCCTGTGGGAGCGGCTTTAGCCGCGAAAGGGCCGGCAGGTCCAGTCACAATGTCAGAGTCAGGCCTTTGACCAGTGCACCTGGCAAATGACTCGACCCGGTACTGCGCTGTCCATAAGTACTGGTCGACAGAATCATCTCGCGCTCCTGGGTCAGGTCTTCCAGCTGGCTACCCAACAAGCTGTAAAGGCTGTCATCGAAGCGCATCGTCCTCACCGGCCCCTGGATCTGCCCGTTCTCCACCCAGAATGTGGCAAAGCGCGTCAGCCCGGTCATGCGTGCAGCCGGCAGGTCGGAATAGTTCAGGTACCACAGGTTACTGATGTACAGCCCGGTGCCGAGCCGCTCCAGGACCTGGTCACTGGGCAGGCTGCCTGCTGCCAGGCTGAGCGCACACGGGGACTCGTAGCTGTCGGCACCATTGGCCAGCAACTCGAACTCGGCCGCACTGCGCGCACTGATCAGACGCTGCAGGGCCGTGCCATGCTGGATCAACGGCACATCCAGGCGCGGCGAGCCTTCATCGGAAAACGCCGGGCTCAGCGAGCCGCTGACCTGCTCGGTGAAACTCACCAGCGGGCTCAGCCGCGCATCGCCGTTGTACAGGCGCTGCAGGGCGCTGTTGCCGGTGGCCAAGGCCTGTGCGGAAAAACCGCCCCAGCACAGCATGCCGGCTATTTCGTCCATGGCCGCCGGGGCCAGATAGGCGCGGTAACTGCCAGGTTTTAGCGTGACTGCCGGGCGGCCAAGGAAGCCCAGTTGCTCCCGCGCCTGGCGCAGGCGTGCGGTGAAGTCGTCGGCGCTCCACACCTGCCCGGCGTAGTTGGCCTTCACCGCCTCGCCGTTTTCGTGGAACAGGCTCCAGTCGAAGTTGAAGCTGTTGGCCTGGTGCCAGCCGAAGGCCCCGAACGAGCTGGCGAAGCCCCGGCAGATGGGGCCGGCGGCATAGATGCCGACCAAGTCGAGGTCGCCGGCCTCGCGGTCGAGCAGGGCCAGTACTTCGCTCAGTTCGGGCAGCGGCTGCGCCTGCTGGCTTTGGCTGTGCCAGGCACTTTCGTCCAGGCGCAGGTAGGGGTCGACAGCCAGCAGTGGCAAGGTCTGGCGCAGTTGCTCCAGGGCCGCGATCAGGCGCCGGCTATCCAGTTGCGCGTCACCACTCAAGGTCAGCTGTTGCTCTGCCTGACGGCCATCGCGGATCAGCCGTAGCTGCGCACTGGCCTGGCTCACTTCGCCAGCCTGGCGCACCTTGGCGTGGTTGAAACGCACGAATTGCGACTGTTCGGCGCTGTAGCCAAGGGTGAACTGTTCGCCCGCTTGCAGGGCTTTGTGCACATCCCCGACCAAGGCTTCGAAAGTGTGTTTCATCAGGCATCTCCTCCGAATACGTCGATCTGGCGGAACACGCAGGCCGGCGAGGCATGCCCCACCCGCACCACCTGGTTGGGTTCGCCCTTGCCGCAGTTGGGCGTGCCCAGCACCTGGAAGGTACTGCGGTCGCCGACTGCCGCCAGGTTGCGCCAGAACTGCGCGGAGATACCGCGGTAGTTGGGGTTCTTGACGATGCCCTTGAGCTCGCCGTTTTCAATCAGCTGGCCCCATTCGCAGCCGAACTGGAACTTGTTGCGTGCATCGTCGATGGACCAGGAGCGGTTGGTGCGCATCAGGATGCCGTGTTCGATGCCCTTCACCAGTTGATCCAGGCTCTGGTCGCCCGGCTCGATGTTGAGGTTGGCCATGCGGTCGATCGGCGCACGGTTCCAGCCGCAGGCGCGGCTGTTGGCCACGCCACCCAGGCCGGAGCGGAACTGCGACAGCGCGCCACCCAGCGGGCGTAGCAGCAGGCCGTTTCGGATCAGGAACTGCTTGCTGGCCGGGGTGCCGTCGTCGTCATGGCTGTAGCTGGCCAGCTCTTCGCCGATGGTCGGGTCGAAGGTCACGTTCAGCAGGCTGGAGCCGTATTGCAGGTGGCCGAAGTCGCTGGCTTTGACGAAGCTGGTGCCAGCGTAGTTGCGCTCGTCGCCGAGGATGCGGTCCATCTCCAGCGGGTGGCCGATGGATTCGTGGATCTGCAGCATCATCTGGTCCGGCATCAACAGCAGGTCGCGCGGGCCGCTGGGGGTGTTCGGTGCCAGCAGCAGCTGTAGCGCTTCGTCGGCCACCCGGCGGGCCGCGCCGACCAGGCCGCAGCGCTCGATGATCTCGAAGCCGCCCTGCTGGCCGAAGTTGTCGCGGCCCAGGCTGCGGCTCTGGCTGTCCTGGCCGTCGCTGGCGGTCACGCCCAGGCCTGGGAACAGGAAGCGCTGGGCGTGGCGCAACTCGGCGCCGGCCGAGTTCAGGTAGGTCTGCTCGACCAGGCTCAGGCCCAGGCTGGCCTGCCAGTCCACCAGGCGGCTGTCCTTGGGCACGCTGGCCGATTCGGCAGCGAGCAGGCCGAGGCAATCGGCGAGGGTAGGTACGGGCTGGTCGAAGTTGGGCGAAATGTGGTCGTGGCGTGCGCTGGTCACCGGTTGCTCGCGCAGGTCCAGCAGGCTGTGCCGGGCGATCTGCCGGGCCAGCGCCTCGGCTTGCTCCAGCGCGCGCTGCAGGCCGGACTGGGACAGGTCGGCGGTGGCCGCGTAGGCCTCCACGCCATTGACCCGCACGGTGAGCATGGCGCCTTCGTCCTGGCTGAACAGCGGCGGTTCGGCGACATTGCGGCGCACCGACAGCGCCTGGTGCGACTGTTTCACATGGCGCAGGGAAAACAACTCGGCCGTACTGCGCAGCGCAGCGAAGCGCTGGCGCAGCAGGGCGCTGGAATCGAACATTCGGAAGCCTCCGTGTACACGGTGGCTCCCCCTAGAACCACCCGTCTTGCATGGCGAGGCAGGTATCGTCGCGCGCCTCGAGCAATGCCAGCTCATTATGGCAGCCCGGTACTTCCCAGGTCAGGAAATAACGTGCGGCCTGTAGCTTGCCGCGGTAGAAGTCGCGGTCGGCGGGGTTGCCCTTGAGCAGGCCAAGCTCGGCATGAATCGCCTGCTCCAGCCAGCGCCAGCCGATCACGCAGTGGCCGAAGGCCTTGAGGTACAGGGCGGAGTTGGCCAGGGTACCGGCAACCTTGCCTTGGGCCAGGTCGCCAAGCAGGGCCAGGGTCACACCTTGCAGGCGGTTGACCAGTTGCTCCAGCGGCTGGCGCAGCGGGTCGAGGTTCGGGTGGTGGCTGGCGCGCTCGCCGGTGGCGGCGATCAGGCGGATCAGCTGTTTGAGGCCGGCACCATTGTTCTGCGCCAGTTTGCGGCCGAGCAGGTCGAGCGACTGGATGCCCTCGGTACCCTCGTGGATCGGGTTCAGGCGGTTGTCGCGGTAGTACTGCTCCACCGGGTATTCGCGGGTGTAGCCGTGGCCGCCGAGGATCTGGATCGCCAGTTCGTTGGCCTTGAGGCAGAAGGCCGAGGGCCAGGACTTGACGATCGGGGTCAGCAGGTCGAGCAGCTCCTGCGCCTGCTTGCGGGCGCTGTCGTCGCTGGCGGTCTGGGTGTCGTCGAACAGGCGCGCGGCATACAGGCCCAGGTCGAAGGCGCCTTCCACGTAGGCCTTCTGTGCCAGCAGCATGCGTTTCACATCGGTGTGTTCGATGATCGGCACTGCCGGGCTGTGCGGGTCCTTGTTGTCCGGCAACCGGCCCTGCGGGCGCTGGCGGGCGTATTCCAGCGAATACAGGTAGCCGGCGTAGCCGAGCATCACCGCGCCCATGCCGACACCGATGCGTGCTTCGTTCATCATCTGGAACATGCAGGCCAGGCCTTGGTGCGGTTGGCCGACCAGGTAGCCGACGCACTGGCCGTTGTCGCCGAAGTTCAGCGCGGTGGAGGTGGTGCCGCGCCAGCCCATCTTGTGGAACAGTCCGGCCAGCAGCACATCGTTGCGCGGGCCACGGCTGCCGTCCGGGTTGACCAGGTACTTCGGCACGATGAACAGCGAAATGCCCTTCACCCCGGGTGGTGCGTCCGGCAGCTTGGCCAGCACCATGTGCACGATGTTTTCCGACAGCTCGTGGTCGCCGCCGGAGATGAAGATCTTGTTGCCCTTGAGTCGGTAGCTGCCGTCGCTGGCGGGTTCGGCGCGGGTGCGGATATCGGCCAGTGACGAGCCGGCATGGGGTTCGGTCAGGGCCATGGTGCCGAAGTAGCGGCCCTCGATCATTGGTTGCAGGAACAGACGCTTCTGTTCTTCGCTGCCGAAACTCTCGATCAGGTTGGCCGCGCCCATGGTCAGGAACGGGTAGGCCGTGGTGCCGGCGTTCGCGGCCTGGAAGTGGGCGAAGCAAGCCTGTGAGACCAGGCTCGGCAGCTGCATGCCACCGACCTCGAAGTCACGGTTGGCGTTGAGGAAGCCGGCTTCGAGAAAGGCGTCGACGGCGGGTTTTACTTCGGGGATCAGCTCTGCACGGCCGTCGACGTAACGCGGCTCGTTTTCGTCGGCCTTGCGGTTGTGCGGGGCGAAGAACTTCTCGGCAATGGTGCGGGCAGTTGATAGCGCCGCATCGAAGGTTTCGCGGTTGTGCTCGGCGAAGCGTGGGCGCTGGGTGAGGGCTTCGGCGTCCAGGACTTCGTAGAGCTCGAAGGCTAGGTTGCGGGGGCTGAGCAGGGTCTCGGGCATGGTCGCGGTCCTGAGGCGGGATGCTGCGAGTCTAGGCGGATAGAGTTAGGTGGGGGAGGTTAATAGGTTTGGGTGATGTGGGTTTAGAAGTGGGTTGGGCATTCAGGCTCTCGCCTTCAGTCTTTTGGCGCCTTTGAGATCGAGCGCCGCCCGCGCGGCGCATCGCGAGCAAGCTCGCTCCTACATTTGTTTCAGGCCAGTAACGCCTGCACCAGCACGCGCGACCGCCTTGTTTGTTCCGCACGATATCGAGGTGGACGCCAAAGGGCCGCGCGCCTCTGCTTCAGGATTAACTGGCCCGAAACAAATGTAGGAGCGAGCTTGCTCGCGATGCGCCGCGCGGGCGGCGCTCGATCTCCCAGGCGCTGCAACTGTCGTGGCGAACACCTGCGAGCCCCACCGCATTCCGGTCAGCATCTCGGCTGCTTTTTAGGTTTTCGCCTATTCCATGTAGTCCATTTCCCAAACATACTCCCAACCCCCTCCTAGCCATTGCAGTGCTCTGGATCGGGCCCTAGTCTCGGGTGGTCGCTGCCAAATCAGTGACCGGCTTTGACAGGCCGACCAGAAAATTCTCATGGCTTTCGCCTTTATGGCGGCTGTGTATGGGGCACCTCGTGTGCGCCGGGTTTTTTGGATTTTTCTACCGGTCTGTCAACCCATGCACAGCTGCCACCCTCTTGTTTGACAGCAGATGGTGGTGGCCCAAACCGAGAAAAATACCAATGCTGAATATTGTCCCCGATCCACCCCTGAACGCCCATTCACTCGAGACGCCCTCATCCAGGCCACGGACTTCGCACTGAGGCTTATTGATGTGTCGCCTGGGCCGGCCCTTTCGCGGGCATGCCCGCTCCCACAGGTACGGTGCAAGTCTTGAAGCCTGTGGTGATCCTGTGGGAGCGGGTTTACCCGCGAAAGGGCCGGCCCAGGCAGTCGAGAATTATCAGGGGATTGAACAATGACAACAGAAGACACCCAATTCACCGTCGGCAAGACTACCTTCTACCAGGGCGAGAATGGCACACACCCGCTTTTCCGCATCGAGCCTGGCATCCCGTGCAGGGACGCCCGCGAGCAGTCTTCGGAGTTGATGGGTTATGTCCGCGAATTGACCATCACCGGGCTGATGGATGAGAAACCGATGATGATCTGGGCTGCCCATTACCTGAGTGCGATGGCCAAGGCGCTGATGGATGATGCTGAGTTGGGGATGAAGCAGTGAGGGCTTGGCTTTAGATGGCGTGAAGGCTTCCAGGTGTTCGCCGCAGCAATTTCAGCGCCTGTCAGCCCAACCCCAATCCCAAGACAAGCACCCATAAAAAAAGGAGAGCCAAAGCTCTCCCTTTTTTCACCAACCCTCAGCCAATGGTCATCAGGCTGGCGTTACCACCCGCCGCAGCAGTGTTCACACTCACTGCCCGCTCGATCACCAGACGCTCCAGCGCAATCTGATGATCCCCGCTGGACAGCCCGTGCACGCCCACGATCGCACCGGCACGCTTGGCCACCTGCTGGCACACGCCGCGCAGCTGGTCCGAGTCGCCATGATGGATCACGGCGTCGAACGCCACTTCATCCTTGTTCCAGTCCGCCACCAGCTTGACCTTGGCCTGCAGCTCACGCGGCAGGCGGGCACGCAGGGCCTTGCCCGGCTCGCCGTCAGCCCATACCGCCGAGCTGCCAACCGCCAGCACTGCGGCGAACTGCGCCAGCAGGTCGGCCTCGTTGTCGGCCAGGCACAGCACGTGCTCACGTGGCAGGATGGTGTAGCTGTTGCGCTCGCCGGTCGGGCCTGGCAGCAGGCGGGCGATGCCGCTCTGCGACTGGCTGGCGAACTGGCTGCACAGCGCGGCCAGTTCGGCCAACTGGTTGTTCTCGGCCCAGGCCTTCAGACCGTGCAGGGGCTTGATCAACTGCTCGTGCAGGGCGCGGTCAGGCTTGCCTTCGCCGTCCTGCTGCTGGAAGTGGCGGCCAATCGCGTCGGCCGGGCGAGTCGACAGCAGGCGGTACAGGTACAGCGGGCCGCCGGCTTTCGGGCCAGTGCCGGACAGGCCTTCACCACCGAACGGCTGCACGCCCACCACCGCACCGACGATGTTGCGGTTGACGTACATGTTGCCGGCGTTGGCGGTTTCCACCACCTTGGCGATGGTCTCGTCGATGCGGGTGTGCACGCCGAGGGTCAGGCCATAGCCGGAGTTGTTGATCTGCTCGATCAGTTGGTCCAGGTTGCGGCGGTTGTAGCGCACCACGTGCAGCACCGGGCCGAAGATTTCACGCTTCAGCTCGTCGAAGCTTTCCAGCTCGATCAGGGTCGGCATGACGAAGGTGCCACGCTTGATCTCGGCCGCATCGGCAATGGCCACCTGGTAGACCGAGCGGCCTTTCTCACGCATGCCCTGGATGTGCTTCTCGATGCCTGCCTTGGCTTCGGCGTCGATCACCGGGCCGATGTCCACCGCCAGGCGGTCCGGGCTGCCCAGGCGGCTTTCGGCCATGGCGCCCTTGAGCATTTCGATCACGCGGTCGGCGGAGTCTTCCTGCAGGCACAGCACGCGCAGGGCCGAGCAACGCTGGCCGGCACTGTCGAAGGCCGAGGACACCACGTCGATCACTACCTGCTCGGTCAGTGCCGAGGAGTCGACGATCATCGCGTTCTGGCCGCCGGTTTCGGCGATCAGCGGGATCGGGCGGCCCTGGTTGTCCAGGCGGCCGGCGACGTTGCGCTGCAGCAGGCGGGCCACTTCGGTGGAACCGGTGAACATCACGCCTTTGACGCGCTCGTCACCGACCAGGCCGGCACCGACGGTTTCACCGCGGCCTGGCAGCAGCTGCAGCACGCCTTCCGGAATACCGGCTTCCAGCAGCAGGCGCACGGCCTGGGCGGCGATCAGCGGGGTTTGCTCGGCCGGTTTGGCCAGTACCGGGTTGCCGGCGGCGAGCGCTGCGGCCACCTGGCCGGTGAAGATCGCCAGCGGGAAGTTCCACGGGCTGATGCACACCACCGGGCCCAGCGGGCGGTGGGCGTCGTTGCTGAAGTCGTTGCGTGCCTGCACCGCGTAGTAGCGCAGGAAGTCCACGGCTTCACGCACTTCGGCGATGGCGTTGGCGAAGGTCTTGCCAGCTTCGCGGATCAGCAGGCCCATCAGCGGCTGGATTTCGGCCTCCATCAGGTCGGCGGTGCGCTCCAGAATGGCAGCTCGTTCGGCCGGCGGGGTGGCCTGCCAGATCGGTGCGGCATTCAGTGCGCACTGGATGGCATTGTCGACGTCGGCGACAGTGGCTTCCTGAACATGGCCGACCACGTCGCGGTGGTCCGCCGGGTTCAGCACCGGCGCAGCAGCGCCTTCGCTGGCGGCGCAGGCCAGCAGCGGGGCGGCTTTCCAGTCGTTGTGGGCGGTGGCCAGCATGGCGCAGGACAGCGACGCCAGGCGGTGTTCGTTGGCCATGTCGATGCCGGCCGAGTTGGCCCGCTCGCTGCCATACAGTTCACGCGGCAGCGGGATACGTGGGTGCGGCAGGCCGATGCTGCCTTCCTGGGTGCCCATGCGCTCGATGCTGGCGACCGGGTCGGCGACCAGTTCCTGGATGGAGATCGAGTGGTCGGCGATGCGGTTGACGAACGAGGTGTTGGCGCCGTTTTCCAGCAGGCGACGCACCAGGTAGGCCAGCAGCGTTTCGTGGGTGCCGACCGGTGCATAGACGCGGCACGGGCGGTTCAGCTTGCCTTCGGAAATCTTGCCGACCACCTGCTCGTACAGCGGCTCGCCCATGCCGTGCAGGCACTGGAACTCGTACTGGCCCGGGTAATAGTTCTGCCCGGCAATGTGGTAGATGGCCGACAGGGTATGGGCGTTGTGGGTGGCGAACTGCGGGTAGATGGCTTCTGGCACGGCCAGCAGCTTGCGGGCGCAGGCAACGTAGGACACGTCGGTGTACACCTTGCGGGTGTAGACCGGGTAGCCTTCCAGGCCTTCGACCTGGGCGCGCTTGATCTCGCTGTCCCAGTAGGCGCCTTTCACCAGGCGGATCATCAGGCGGTGGCGGCTGCGCTTGGCCAGGTCGATGACGTAGTCGATCACGTACGGGCAGCGCTTCTGGTAGGCCTGGATAACGAAGCCGATACCGTTCCAGCCGGCCAGCGAAGGCTCGAAGCACAGGCGCTCGAGCAGGTCGAGCGACAGCTCCAGGCGGTCGGCTTCTTCGGCGTCGATGTTCAGGCCGATGTCGTACTGCTTGGCCAGCAGGGTCAGCGACAGCAGGCGCGGGTAAAGCTCTTCCATCACGCGCTCGTACTGGGCGCGGCTGTAGCGCGGGTGCAGCGCCGACAGCTTGATCGAGATGCCCGGGCCTTCATAGATGCCACGGCCGTGGGAGGCCTTGCCGATCGAATGGATGGCCTGCTCGTAGGACGCCAGGTACTTCTGTGCGTCGTGCTCGGTCAGTGCGGCTTCGCCGAGCATGTCGTAGGAATAGCGGAAGCCCTTGGACTCGAAGCGGCTGGCGTTGGCCAGGGCTTCGGCGATGGTTTCGCCGGTGACGAACTGCTCGCCCATCAAGCGCATGGCCATGTCGACGCCCTTGCGGATCATCGGCTCGCCGCTCTTGCCGATGATGCGGGTGAGCGAGGAGGTGAGGCCGGATTCGTTGTGGGTGGACACCAGCTTGCCGGTCAGCAGCAGGCCCCAGGTAGCGGCGTTGACGAACAACGACGGGCTGTTGCCCAGGTGCGGCTGCCAGTTGCCGGTGCTGATCTTGTCGCGAATCAGCGCGTCACGGGTGCCCTTGTCGGGGATGCGCAGCAGGGCTTCGGCCAGGCACATCAGCGCCACGCCTTCCTGGGACGACAGCGAGAACTCCTGCAGCAGGCCCTGGACGATGCCGGCACGACCGCCAGCGCTCTTCTGGTTGCGCAGTTTTTCGGCGAGGCCGGCGGCCATCTTGTTGGTCGCTTCGGCCAGCGGGGCGCTCAGGCGCGCCTGCTCCAGCAGCATCGGTACCACTTCCTGCTCGGGGCGGCGGTAGGCGGCGGTGATCGCCGAGCGCAGTACCGACTGCGGCAGGATGCTCTCGGCGAACTCGAGGAAGCACTGGTGGCTGTGGTCGGCTTGGACTTCACCGGCGTCGTCGGCCAGGCTGTTGGCATGGCCGTTGAGTTCGGTCAGGGTGGCACCACCCTCGAGCTTCTCCAGGTAGTTGAAGATCGCTTGCTTGATCAACCAGTGCGGGGTGCGGTCAATCGACTGCGCAGCTGCCTTGAGTCGCTCACGGGTCGGGTCATCGAGTTTGACCCCAAGGGTGGTCGTCGCCATTTCTTATCCTCGTTATTGCCACGGTTGTGGCCTAAGCTGGCGCCAAGAGTAGCTGTAGGACAATTCGGGTGCAACCAGGTGCAACCCGAATTTTTCATGGAAAAGGTGCAACTCGTCCGACAGATATTTCCACACCTTGGAAAGGGTCGTTTTTGGTGCGTTTTCTTCTGAAAAACGACATTGTTGCTCTAAAAGTGGAGCAAAAAAGCGGCTTTAACTGAAAATGCACGAGCAGGTGCAACTTGCAAATGAAAAATGGTTGCACCCACTTTGCGTTGTTGCATAGGATTCGCCGCCTGGGTGCAACCGCAATGGCTGCGGTTGTGCATGACATAAAAACAAACGCCAGGGCACACGCATGGGCAATCCACTAACGATCACTTTCGTGGTCTATATCGCGGCAATGGTGCTGATCGGCTTCGCCGCCTATCGCTCCACCAAGAACCTTTCCGACTACATCCTCGGCGGTCGCAGCCTGGGTAGCGTGGTTACCGCGCTTTCCGCCGGCGCTTCCGACATGAGCGGCTGGCTGCTGATGGGCCTTCCAGGCGCCATCTACTTCTCCGGTCTGTCCGAAGCCTGGATTGCCATCGGCCTGACCGTCGGCGCCTACCTGAACTGGCTGTTCGTCGCTGGCCGTCTGCGCGTGCAGACCGAGCACAACGGCGACGCACTGACCCTGCCGGACTACTTCTCCAGCCGTTTCGAAGACAACAGCGGCGTGCTGCGGATCATCTCGGCCATCGTGATCCTGGTGTTCTTCACCATCTACTGCGCTTCCGGCATCGTTGCCGGTGCCCGCCTGTTCGAGAGCACCTTCGGCATGCCGTACGAAACCGCCCTGTGGGCCGGTGCCGCAGCGACCATCGCCTACACCTTCGTCGGTGGTTTCCTGGCGGTGAGCTGGACCGACACCGTGCAGGCTTCGCTGATGATCTTTGCGCTGATCCTCACCCCGGTGATCGTGCTGATCTCCACTGGCGGCTTCGACACCACCTTCGCTGCCATTGATGCGGTGAACCCGGCCAACTTCGACATGCTCAAGGGCGCCACCTTCATTGGCATCATCTCGCTGATGGGCTGGGGTCTGGGCTACTTCGGCCAGCCGCACATCCTGGCGCGCTTCATGGCTGCCGACTCGGTGAAATCGATCGCCAACGCCCGCCGCATCTCCATGACCTGGATGATCCTGTGCCTGGCGGGTACCTGCGCCGTGGGCTTCTTCGGCATCGCCTACTTCTCGGCACACCCTGAGCTGGCGGGCCCGGTCACCGAGAACCACGAGCGCGTGTTCATCGAGCTGGCCAAGATCCTGTTCAACCCGTGGATTGCCGGTGTGCTGCTGTCGGCCATCCTGGCGGCAGTGATGAGCACCCTGAGCTGCCAGCTGCTGGTGTGCTCCAGCGCCCTGACCGAAGACTTCTACAAGTCCTTCCTGCGCAAGAACGCTTCGCAGGTCGAGCTGGTGTGGGTCGGCCGCCTGATGGTGCTGGCCGTCGCCCTGATCGCCATTGCGATGGCCGCCAACCCGGAAAACCGCGTGCTGGGCCTGGTGGCTTACGCCTGGGCCGGCTTTGGTGCTGCCTTCGGTCCGGTGGTGCTGATTTCGGTACTGTGGAAAGGCATGACACGTAACGGCGCGCTGGCCGGTATCGTGGTGGGTGCGCTGACCGTGATCCTGTGGAAGAACTTCGACACCCTCGGGCTGTACGAAATCATCCCGGGCTTCCTGTTCGCCAGCATCGCCATCATCGTGGTGAGCAAGCTGGGCAGCCCGTCGCAGGCGATGGTCAAGCGCTTCGAGACTGCTGATGCGGCGTATCACGCTGACAAGTAATACCCGTTGAGTCGGCGGCGCCTGCTTCGCGGGTGAACCCGCTCCCACAGGAATTGCACAGAACTCAAATTCTGTGAGGTGCCTGTGGGAGCGGGTTTACCCGCGAAGAAGCCGCCGCCGATCAGCAGCCAGGCCTGACTCCGCCTGCAAGGCAAGGTAAACTTGCCACCCCCGCAGGAGTTGCCATGAACTATCGTCACGCCTTCCACGCCGGCAACCACGCCGACGTCCTCAAACACATCGTGCTGACCCGCCTCATCGCCCTGATGTCGCGCAAGGAACAGCCGTTCGCCTACATCGATACCCACGCAGGGCTTGGCCTGTACGACCTGCAAGGCGACCAGGCAACCCGCACCGGCGAGTACCTGGAAGGTGTCGCCCGCCTGTGGAATCGCGATGACCTGCCGGCCATGGCTGACGACTATCTGCGTATCATCAAACGCCTGAATGCCGATGGCGAGCTGCGCTATTACCCCGGTTCGCCCGAGCTGGCCCGCCGCCTGATGCGTCAGCAGGACCGCGCCCTGCTCAACGAGAAGCACCCCGAAGACGGGCCGCTGCTCAAAGAGAACATGAAGAAAGACCCGCGCGTGACCGTGCACCTGGGTGAAGGCTGGCATGTGCCGCGGGCCTTGCTGCCCGTGCAGGAAAAGCGCGCGATCATGCTGATCGACCCGCCGTTCGAGCAAGCTGATGAGCTGAAACGCTGCACCACGGCGATGAAAGAAGCGATCGGCCGCATGCGCCAGACCGTCGCGGCCATCTGGTATCCGATCAAGGACCAGCGTTCACTGACCCGCTTCTACCAGGACCTGACCAGCACCGGCGCGCCGAAGCTGCTGCGCGTCGAGTTGTATGTGCATCACCAGGACAGCCCGCAGGGGCTCAATGGCTCCGGCCTGGCCATCGCCAACCCGCCGTGGGGGCTGGAGGACGAGCTCAAGGAGCTGCTGCCATGGCTGGCCAAGGAGCTGGCGCAGACCGCCGGTAGCTTCCGCATGGACTGGCTGATCGCCGAATAGGCAGTTGCCTTGGGGCATCTGTGGGAGCGGGCGTGCCCGCGAAGCAGGCGCTGCGGTGCATGGCACCGGCTTTGCCGGTGTTCGCGGGCACGCCCGCTCCCACAGGTTAATGCAGTGCCTATCCTGATGTTTGCGTTATAATCCCGCCCTTTAGCCGCCACCCGCCCAAGAGGCCGCTGGCGCATTTCTACCGAATGAAGAGGCTAATCCCTTGGCATTGACGATTCTTGGCCTGTCCGGCGCCCTTAGCCATGACCCTTCCGCGGCCTTGTACATTGACGGCAAGCTGATTGCCGCCGCCGAAGAAGAGCGCTTCGTGCGTGACAAGCATGCGAAGAACCGCATGCCCTACGAGTCGGCGAAGTTCTGCCTGGAACAGGCAGGCATCAAGCCATCCGACGTCGACGTGGTAGCCATCCCGTTCGCCCCGATCAGCCTGTTCGGCAAGGCGCGCTGGCACTATGCCAAGCGCTACTGGTACGCCCCGGACCGCGCCCTCGACGCCATCCTGATGGGCAACCGTCGCTACAAGCGCTACCGCAAGAAGATTGTCTGGTGCCTGGAGCAACTGGGCTTCGACCCGAAAAAGGTCAAGATCGAGCCGGTCGAACACCACCTGGCCCACGCCTCCAGTGCCTACCACTGCTCGGGCTTCAAGGAAAAAACCGCAATCCTCGGCATCGACGGCAAGGGCGAATACGCCACCACCTTCTTTGGCTACGGCGAAAACGGCAAGATCCACAAGATCAAGGAATTCTTCGACCCGGACTCGCTGGGCGGCCTGTACGGCGCAATCACCGAGTTCCTCGGCTTCGAGATGCTCGATGGCGAGTTCAAGGTCATGGGCATGGCGCCGTATGGCGACGCCAGCAAGTACGACTTCTCGCGCCTGGCCAGCTTCGAAAATGGCGAACTGGTGATCAACACCGAATACGCCAACGTCATCGGCCTGCGCCGCTATAAAGAGAAGGGCAAGGGCTTCTACTTCTCGCCGAAGCTGATTGAATGGCTGGGCCCCAAGCGCGAAGGCGATATCGCCGACGAGCCGTACATTCATTACGCGGCCAGCATGCAGGCGCTGTTCGAGAAAATCGCCCTGCAGATGATCGACTACTATCTGGGCGACACCCTGCGTGAAACCGGCAAGCTGGCCTTTGCCGGCGGTTGCGCGCTGAACGTCAAGCTCAACCAGAAGATCATCGCCCGCCCAGACCTGAAAGAGCTGTTCGTGCAGCCGGCTTCTGGTGACGCGGGTACCGCCGTGGGTGCTGCCGCCTACGTTTCCCACGCCCGTGGCGTGCCGGTCGAGAAGATGGAACACGTCTACCTCGGCCCGTCGTACTCCAACGAAGACGTGATCGCTGCCTGCGCCCGTCACCCGAACGCGCCAAAGTGGCGCAAGCTCGACGATATGCCGCAGCGCATCGCCAAAATCATGGTCGATGGCAACCCGGTGGCCTGGTTCCAGGGCCGCATGGAATTTGGTCCGCGCGCCCTGGGCGGCCGTTCGATCATCGGCTGCCCGAGCGTGCCGGGCGTGGCCGACCGCATCAACGAGCAGATCAAGTTCCGCGAACGCTGGAGACCTTTCTGCCCGTCGATGCTCGACACCGTTGCCCCGCAGATGATCAAGGTCGACCATCCGGCGCCGTTCATGACCTTCACCTTCGAAGTGGCTGAAGAGTGGAAGACCCGCGTGCCGGAAGTGGTCCACGAGGACGGCACTTCGCGTGCCCAGGTGCTCAAGCGCGAGTACAACCCGCGCTACTACGACATGATGAAGGCGCTGGAAGACCTGACCGGCAACGGCGTGTCGCTGAACACCTCGCTGAACCGCCGTGGTGAACCGATGATCTGCTCGCCGACCGACGCCCTGAACATGTTCTTCGGCTCGGACCTGCAGTACCTGATCATGGAAGACATCCTGGTTGTGAAGGACGGCGCGGCCCCGTATGACCAGCCGCTCTGAACCGCGCATCCTGCAGTTCTGCCATGGCTACGACGGGCCGTTCCTGGACTGCGCCCGTCAGTACGCCAGCCTGTTCCAGGGGCGTGGCTACCAGGTCACCACGGTGTTCCTCACCGGCGCAGCCGACCCGCAGGTAGCGGCCGGCTGCGCGTCGGACGAGGTGCTGTTCCTGGAGTTCAGCTCCAAGGCCGTACGCGGCCTGAAGCTCGGCGCCATCCGTGCATTGCGGCGGATCGCGGCCGAGCGCAATTTCGCCTTCTGCATTGCCCATCGCTTCAAGCCGATCTACGTGGCGTTGCTGGGCACCGGCTTGCCGGTGATCGGTGTGCACCATGCCTTCGGTGACTACGAGCGCAAGGGGCGACGCATCTTCGCCAACCTGTTCAGCAAACGGCTGAGCCTGCTGGGCGTGTCGGACGCAGTGCGTGACGACATGCGCCGCTGTCTGCCGCAGTGGCCGGCAGAGCGTATCCAGACCCTGTACAACCGTATCGACATCGACGCCCTGCAAGCGGCCCTGGTGCCACGCGCCGAGGCCCGTCAGGCCTTGGGCCTGGATGCGCAGGCGTGGATTGTCGGTAACGTCGGGCGCCTGCACCCGGACAAGGACCAGGCCACCCTGCTGCGAGGCTTTGCCGAAGCGCTACCGGGGCTGCCGGCCGGTGCCCGGCTGGCGATCCTCGGCAAAGGCCGCCTGGAAGCCAGGCTCAAGGCCCTGGCCGCCGAGCTGGGCATTGCCGGGCAAGTGGACTTCCTTGGCCAGGTGCCGGATGCGCGCCGTTACTTCCAGGCGTTCGACGTATTCGCCCTGAGCTCCGACCATGAGCCATTCGGCATGGTCCTGCTCGAAGCCATGGTCGCCGGTGTACCCGTGCTGGCCACGGCCTGTGGCGGTGCCCGCGAAGTGGTCGAAGGTGTTGGCGTGCTGTTCCCGCTGGGCGATGCCGGGCAACTGGCCCAGGCCCTGAAGCACATGGCCGTGCTCGATGGGCAGCAGCGCCAGGCCTGTGCCCGGCACATGCTGCAGCGCCTGCGTGAACGCTTCTCCGACCAGGCGGTGCGCGAGGCCTTCTGGCAGCTGCCGCAGGTCCGTGCGCTGGTGGGGAAGGCCTGATGCTCAACCGTATCCGGGTCTTCCGCGAGCGCGGTTGGCAAGTGATCGACGCCAAGGCCTACGCCGAGGCATGGGCCCGCTTTGGCGGTAGTGTCGCCACCCATCCGCTGGTTGTCGAGCAGCTGGCGGACCTGGCGCAGATCCCGGTGCGTTACCTGGGCTGGCACCAGGCCGGTGAGCTGAAGGCCGCCATCCCCACCTGGGGTCGCCACCTCGCGCTGTCCAAGGACGTGCTCAAGCGTGCCGGCAAAAAGGCGCTGTTCGATCTGGGTAACGCCGAGATCATCCTGCCGGCGGCGGCCGATGCCGCCGCGCCGTTGCGCCATGCCGCGCGCTACCTGTCCGAACTGAACCAGGGCCGCTTCAGTGGCCTCAAGGTGCAGAAGGAACAGCTGGCCATGGCTCGCGCCCACGAAGACCTGTCGAAGAAGTTCCGCTACAACCAGCGCCGCGAGCTTCGCCTGCTGGAGGAAGCGGGCGGCGTGGTGCGTCCGATCAGCGACTTCAGCGCGCAGGAAATTGCCAGCATGTACTGCGACTTGTTCCAGCGCCGCTGGGGCTTCCCGGCCACCGGTGCCGAGCGCATGGCCGAGGTGCTCGAGCGCCTGCGCGCGCTGCTGATCGGCTCGGTGCTGCTGCTGGACGGCAAGCCGATCGCCATCCAGCTGGTATACCGTGTCGAAGCGCCGGAATGGGTCAGCGTCGAGTACATCAATGGCGGTGTCGACCCTGAAACCAAGGCCTTCAGCCCCGGCAGCGTGCTGAGCTTCCTCAATACCCAGGCCGCCTGGGAAGACGCCCGTGCGCGCAACAAGCCGCTGCGGTTCTCGTTCGGCCGTGCCGACCGCGAATACAAGGACCGCTGGTGCAACCCCGTGCCGGTGTATCAGGCGTGAGCCGCAAGCAGCAGTTGCTCAAGCGCCACCGGCGCAACAAGCGCCTGGGCCTGCTGGCGGGCTTGGTCGCGCTGGTGGCCGTAGGTGTGCTCAGCTGGTGGTGGTTGCCACTGTTGCTGTTGCCGCTGCTGTGGGCGGCCCATGAAGCCTGGTTTGCCGACCACCTGTTCTATGCGCCAGGCGAGGACTACGCCTACGCCTTCGGCGACCAGACCCGGCAAGCCCCTGCCAGCCTGAACGGCGGCCTGCTCAAGGCTGACTGCGAGCTGCAGGGCAACGAGACCCTGATCCTCGAGCTGCGGGTAGAAAGCAGCTGGCTGGGGCGCTTCCTCGACCCGCAAGTCGAGCTGGTGGCTGGTGAACAGACCGACCGGCAAACCTTCGAGCGCGGCGTCGATGGCGTGCGCTTCCTCAACTTGACCGGCCTTGCCGCACCGCTGCAGGCTGGCGCGTTGCGCCTGCGTGGCCGGCATTGCCGGCTGACGGGCCAGCCGCGCGTGTGGATAACCCCGGCGGTCGAGCTGCAACGGCGCCGGGTGATGGTGATCGCGCCGCATGCCGATGACGCCGAGCTGGCCGCGTATGGCCTCTACAGCCAGGCCGACGAAACCTGGGTAGTGACCCTGACCGCCGGTGAAATCGAGGCCGAGCACTATCAGCAGATGGGCCTGGCAAAGGCCGAGGCCGCGCGCCTGAAGGGGCGCCTGCGGGCCTGGGACAGTATCGCCGTGCCACGCTGGGCCGGTGTGGCGGAGTCGCGTTGCGTGCAGCTGGGCTACTTCTGCCTGCAACTGCCTGCCATGCAGGCTGCGCCAGACCAGCCGGCCGCTTCCCGTGAGGCCGACCTCGCCGACATTCGTGTATTCCGCCAGTTCAACCCGTTCCCGCTGCCGGCCGACGGCGATGGCGCGCCGACCTGGCACAACCTGCTGGCCGACCTGCGGGCCTTGCTGGAAATGGCCAGGCCAGAGGTGCTGGTCATGCCGCACCCGCAGCTGGACCCGCACCCCGACCACATCTGTGCCCAGGCCGCGGTGCTGGAAGCCTTGCAAGGCCTGGCCTGGCAGCCGCAAACCCTGCTGTGCTACGCCAATCACCTGCATGACAATGACCGCTGGCCGATGGGCGACAGTGGTGATGGCGTGGCCTTGCCGCCGCAACTGAGCGCTGCCCAGGCCTGGGCACCCTGCAGCCTTGTGCTGGACCTGGCGACCCAGCGCGACAAGGCCATGGCCCTGGGCATGATGCACGACCTGCAGCCGCCGGCACCGTTCAAGCGCCGCCTGCGCCGCCTGTTGCAGCGCTGGCTGGCCGGGCGGCGGCCGTCGCCTTACGGCGAGAACGAATTCTTCCGCAAGGCCGTGCGCCGACATGAACTGTTCTGGCGGCGTGAGCTGTAGCCGCGCCCCCATGGTTGACCGCGATGGCGCAGAGCGCCCAAGGAACCCAATGAAAGTCCTATTTCTGGTGCAGAAGGAACAGCGGGCGATTCTCGACCGCCTGTACGATGGCGTCGCGGCCAACTGCGAGTGCGACCTGCGTTGGCTGACCAGCGAAGATCAGCGCAACCTGCGCCGTTATTTCAAGCGTGAAGTGCAGGTCGAGCGTTATGACCGCATTGTGTTCTTCCTGCGTTTCAAGCAGGAAATCCGCCAGGCGGCGTTCATCCGCACCGTGCCGAACCTGGTCATCCTCGAGCACGATGCCTATCAGAATTACATCCCGTGCAAGTACACCGGCAAGTTCAGCGCCCATTACCGCAAGCTGCCCTGGGCGCGGGTGATCAGCTCCGGCTACATGGTCAGCGAGCGCCTGCGCCAGGAAGGTTTCGATGCCGTGTTCGTGCCCAAGGGCTACGACGAGCAGTTGCTGGCCGACCAGGGGCGTGAGCGCGACATCGAGCTGGCCTTCGTGGGCAGCACCAACAGCGTGGCCTACAGTGGCCGCAAGGCGTTGCTGGACGAGCTGGGCCGGGTCGAGAACCTGGTGGTGACCCGTACCAAATCGGGTGAGGACTACTGCAACACGCTCAACCGGATCCGCTTCTTCGTCAGTGCCGACGTCGGCATGGGCGAATACATGATCAAGAACTTCGAAGCCATGGCCTGTGGCTGTGTGTTGCTGGCCTATGACCAGGGCGAGGAAGAGAACCGCGCGCTGGGCCTGCAGGACATGCACAACGTGGTGTTCTATGACAGCATCCCCACCCTTCAGGAAAAGCTCCGCCGTTTGCGTTCGGACCCTGAACTGGCACGGCAGATTGCAGAAAATGGCCGCCACCTGGCGGTTTCCCGTTTCAGTTTTGCGGCAGTTGGACGTAGCATCGTCGACCACATGCGCCCGGCGCTCAGGCCCCACCCGCCGTTGTCTGCGTGGCAGCGGCTGCGCCTGAAGCTGGGCATCTAACATAAGAACTTTCGCGCCTACGGAAAGGGTGCCGGAAGTCGATAGTCGCAATGCGGAGGGAGTCCGGTGCGCTTTTCAGATGAGAGTGACGTCACGCTTGTCGTGACCAGTTGTGGGCGGTTCGATTTGCTCAAAGATACCCTTGAGAGTTTCGATCGCTACAATACCGCGCCCATTCGCGAAGTGTTCATCACCGAAGATTCCGGTGACGAGGCCGTGCATGCCGCTGTGCCTGAGCATTGGAAACTGCACTGCAAGGTATTCGTCAACCAGCCCAAACTGGGCCAGCTGCCGTCTATCGACCTGGCCTACAGCCACGTCAAGACGCCCTACATCTTTCACTGCGAGGATGACTGGCGCTTCTATCGCCAGGGCTTCGTCGAAGACTCCCGGGCCATTCTGGAGGTCAGCCCCGGCCTGTTGCAGGTCTGGCTGCGTAGCCATGCCCATGACCTGGCCATCCATAGCCCGTACATCCACCTGGGCGATCGGCAGGTGATCGCCGGCGTGCCTTGCTACCCGCTGCTTTCCGACAAGGCCGAGTGGCAGGCGTTTTCGCTCAACCCCGGGCTGCGTCGTTTGAGCGATTACCAGCGTTGCGCGCCATTTGCCGCCTATGCTGGAGAGAAGGCACTTTCCCGACGCTACGCTGAGTTGAACCTGACAGCGGTCACCTTGGAGGGTGATGCAGTATTGCATACTGGATTTGGTAATCACGTGACCTTGCCCATCGAAGTGGAGCGCAAGGCCAAACGTCGTAAACGTGATCGGATTAAGTTGGCATTGACGCTCGTGGCGGGTGCCGTGATTGGCATGGGAATCACCATTTTTGTTCAATGAAGTCGCTGCCCCACCTGGCATGAGCGGGAGAGGGCCCATGAACATCGTCAATATGATGTGGGCGGGTGGAACGCCATACATGTCCATCCACAAGGTGCATCGGCAGGTGCTGTCGCACGCGGGGGCCGATGCCCGGATTACTAACTGGCTGCTGCTGGGTAGTGGGCTCTGCTGTGGGCTTGGTGCGACCCGGGAGTGGCACATGCCGTCACGGGCGCTCAAAGGGCGGCACTTCTGGCGCCTGTTGCGCCCATGGTTGCGCATGCGCTTGCGCAAGGCGCTGAACGAGGCCCAGGCTGAAGTCGTGCTGCTCGATGGTGTCGGTGTGGCGCGGCTGGTGTTGCCGTTGTTGGAGCAGGTTCCGCAGGTGCGTGCCAAGGTGCTGTTCCACGGCAAGACGCGCCTGAGTGACAGTGATGTTCGCCTGCTGCGCATGTTCCCGGCCGAGCGGCTGAGCATTGCCGCCGTTTCGCAGACACTTGCCGCGTCCATCGAACACGACCTGGGCAGGCCGGTTCAGACCTTGCGCATGGCCCTTGACCCGCTGGCATTCGCCGAGCCGTTGTTGAGCCGAGGAGCGGCCAGGCAGGCCCTGCAGTTGCCACAGGTAAATGGGGTGATGCTGGGCGCGGTCGGGCGGTTGGTGGAGAGCAAGGGCTTCGAAATGCTGATCGAGGCATTCGCCAAAGCCTGTGCGCGCCAGCCGGGCATGCAATTGGCCATCATCGGCGAAGGCCCCCTGCGTGCGGTGCTGCAGGCCCGTATCGACGCGCTGGGCCTGGCCGGGCGTGTTCACCTGAGCGGTCACCGCGACGACCTGCAGCAGCTGTACCGGGCATTCGACTGGCTATTGGTGCCCTCGCGCTCCGAAGGCCTGGGGCTGGTGGTACAGGAGGCGGTCATGGCCGACGTACCGGTGCTGTGCAGCGACCTGCAGGTGTTCCGCGAGCAGTTGCAGGACACCGGTGGCTACCTGCCCGTTGCCAATGAAAATGCCTGGGCCGAGGCGATAGAGCGTTGCACGGCGCTCAGTGCCCCGGCGGTAGCCGCCCGGCAGCGCCAGGCGCTGGCCCCGGAGCAGGCCTGGCAGGCGTTCTGCAACGGCTCGCAGAGCTTGCTGCGCAGCTGACGCTCAGCGCGCCAGCAGGGCCGCCTCGAAGTCGGCAAGGGGGAAGCGGTCGCCCAGGTTCTCCCGTTCGATGTAACGCACCATGTGCTGCACATTGCGCCGAATCATGCGCGCCGACAGTGGCGGGCGCAGGAAACGCATGTCGGCCACGTCGATCAGGCCCAGTTGCTGGTCGGGGGTGACCACCACATTTCCCAGGTGCAACGAGCGGAAGTAGACGCCGCTGCGATGCAACTGGCGGATCAGCGCGATCAGGCGCGGCAGGTAGGTATCCCAGCTGAAACCCTCATCGCGCGACATCTGCAGCAAGGTGCGCCCTGGCAGCGGGCGGTACAGCACGGCGGTGCGGCCTGGCAGGTCGAGCTTGTGCTGGCTGATCACTTCCAGAGTGGGGATGCCCAGTTGGGCAAGGTGCGCGGCATTGTCGACGAAGCGCTGCGAGTACGGACGCAGTAGTGCAGATGAAATCAGTCTTTTCCTACGGAAAACCTTGAGGAAATTACCATCCGCGAGCAGGTAGACTTTGGCACCATGGCTATCTGCCTCAAGCACCTGTGCGCCTTGTGTCAGCTGATCGAAGTCGACCTGGGGGAGCCGGGAGCATTGCATGAATAGAGCCTTGTCGTCGGGCGAACAGAATGACCGGCAATAATGCCGAAAATAATGTTGTAGCACCATTGGATGGTGTCTTTGATTCATTGGGGGAAAGGATGTTGTATCAAAAAAACTGGGCGCGAGCCTGGTTGGGGTTTGGTCTGGTCTGGTTCCTGGCAGCGATTGCCCTGGCACCGAGCAACAAGGTCTATCAGCAAGGCCTGGTGCTGTTCCTGTGGCTGCCGACCCTGGTAGTGGCGTGGTCCGCGAGGCAAGTAATCGTGCAGGCCTGGCGGCGTCAGCCGGCCTTGTGGGGGAGTGTGTTGCTGCTGCTGGCGTGGAGCGGGCTCAGCCTGGTCTGGTCGTCCGCCGAAGACCCGGGGCGCGAGGCCAAGCGCCTGCTCTACATCCTGGTGTTCCTGCTGGCGTTCCCGCTGCTGGCCCAGCTTGGCCTGGCCCGCATTCGTCAGCTGCTGCTGGCCGGTAGCGCCTTGCTGGCCGTTGCCGCGCTGGTTTCGGTCATCCATTTCTACGGCGTGCTGGGCATGCCGCTGGTGGCCCGCCTGGAGGGCATCGGCGAAATATCGCACCCGATCCTGGGCGCCTATGTCATCGGTTCGGCCGTGCTCTTCCTGCTTTACGAGCCGCCGCGGCAACGTGGCCTGCAGCTGTTGTGGCTGGCAGCACTGGCGTGCCTGGGGTTGTTTGCCATGCTCAGCCAGAGCCGTGGGGCGGTCCTGGCCCTGGTGCTCACCGTGATCATGGCGCCGCTGTGGTTCCGTGACCGCCACAGCCGGGTGTTCGCCATGCTGGCGGCCATTGCCACCGGCCTGGCCTTCTATCTCGTGTACGACCTGATCGCCCAGCGTGGCTCGTCCTACCGGCCGGAAATCTTCCATGCCGTGGTCGACATGATCGCCGCGCATCCCTGGACCGGCCTTGGCCTGGGGGCTGCCTACGACGTGAGTGCAGTAGGCAAGCACTTCGACCACACCCACAACATGTTCACCCACATCGCAGTGGAGATGGGCCTGCCTGGCATGCTGCTGTGGGTCATGGTGTGGTTGTACACCCTGGGCGAAATCATCCGCGCACGCGGCACGCTGTTCGGCAAGATCCTGCTCGGCTTCTGGGTGTACTCGACCCTGGCCATGCAGTTCGATGCCGCCAGCCTCACCGGTACGCCACGTGCCGAATGGTTCATCAGCTGGCTGCCCGTGGGCCTGGCGATGTTGCTGCCATGGGGGCGTGCCGAAAATGACGCCTGTGGTAAAATTTCCGGTTCAACCTGAACAGCGAGCTTGATAATGGCCGAAACACCGCGACCGGCGGAACACACCTCCAGCCTGAAGATCTACTTCCGGCTGCTGAGCTATGTGAAACCCTATGTCGGCATTTTCCTGCTGAGCATCATCGGTTTCGTGATCTTTGCCTCGACCCAGCCGATGCTGGCGGGGATCCTGAAGTATTTCGTCGATGGGCTGAGCAACCCCGAAGCGGTGTTGTTCCCCAACGTCCCCTACCTGCGCGACCTGCAACTGCTGCAGGCAGTGCCGCTGCTGATCATCCTGATTGCCGCGTGGCAGGGCCTGGGCTCGTTCCTCGGCAACTACTTCCTGGCCAAGGTTTCCCTGTGCCTGGTGCACGACCTGCGTGTGGAACTGTTCAACAAGCTGCTGGTGCTGCCTAACCGCTACTTCGACAACCACAACTCCGGGCACCTGATTTCGCGCATCACCTTCAACGTGACCATGGTCACCGGTGCCGCCACCGATGCGATCAAGGTGGTGATCCGCGAAGGCCTGACCGTGGTGTTCCTGTTCGGCTACCTGCTGTGGATGAACTGGCACCTGACCTTGGTGATGGTCGCCATCCTGCCGGTGATCGCGGTGATGGTCAGCGTCGCCAGCAAGAAATTCCGCAAGCAGAGCAAGAAGATCCAGGTGGCCATGGGCGACGTCACCCACGTCGCTTCGGAAACCATCCAGGGCTACCGCGTAGTGCGCAGCTTCGGCGGCGAGGCCTACGAGCAGGAGCGTTTCGGCAAGGCCAGCCAGAGCAACACCGACAAGCAGCTGCACATGACCAAGACCGGCTCGCTGTACACGCCGATGCTGCAGCTGGTGATCTACACCGCGATGGCCGCTCTGATGTTCCTGGTGCTGTTCCTGCGTGGCGAGTCCACTGCCGGTGATCTGGTGGCCTATATCACCGCCGCCGGCCTGTTGCCCAAGCCGATTCGTCAGCTTTCGGAGGTCAGCTCGACCATCCAGAAAGGTCTGGCCGGTGCCGAGAGCATCTTCGAGCAACTGGACGAAGCACCTGAAGTGGACAGCGGCACCGTCGAGAAGGAACGGGTGGAAGGGCGCCTGGAAGTGCGCAACCTGAGCTTCACCTACCCGGGTACCGAGCGTGAGGTGCTGAGCGATATCAGCTTCGTTGCCGAGCCGGGGCAGATGATTGCCCTGGTCGGTCGCTCCGGCAGCGGCAAGTCGACCCTGGCGGCGCTGATCCCGCGCTTCTATCACCACGACCAGGGGCAGATCCTGCTCGATGGCGTGGAGATCGAGAACTATCGCCTGCGCAACCTGCGCCGCCACGTTTCGCAGGTGACCCAGCACGTCACCCTGTTCAACGACACCGTGGCCAACAACATCGCCTATGGCGACCTGGCCGGCGCCCCGCGCGCCGACATCGAAGCCGCTGCGGCCGATGCCTACGCCAAGGAGTTCGTCGACCGGCTGCCGAAAGGCTTCGATACCGAAGTGGGTGAAAACGGCGTGCTGCTCTCCGGCGGCCAGCGCCAGCGCCTGGCCATCGCCCGGGCACTGCTGAAGAACGCACCGCTGCTGATCCTCGACGAAGCCACCTCGGCGCTGGATACCGAGTCCGAGCGGCATATCCAGGCTGCCCTGGACCATGTAATGCAAGGCCGTACCACGCTGGTAATCGCCCACCGCCTGTCGACCATCGAGAAGGCCGACCAGATCCTGGTCATGGACCAGGGCCGTCTGGTCGAGCGCGGCACTCATGCCGAGCTGCTCGCGGCCAATGGCCATTATGCCCGCCTGCATGCCATGGGCCTGGATGAACCGGCCAAGGCCGATATCACCTGAACCCTCGTTGATCGGGGCCGTCGCGGCCCCGATTGTCACGGGAATTTTCCTGGGGTGATCTGGCCATAAAGCCGTCGTCTACCCTGTGCTAATATCCTGCCCCTGTTCATTATTTCCATATGGGTTGCCCATGAAGTTGTCCATGCCGCGTTTCGATCAAGCCCCGGTACTGGTGGTCGGCGATGTCATGCTCGACCGCTACTGGCATGGCGGTACTTCGCGTATCTCGCCTGAAGCGCCAGTCCCGGTGGTCAAGGTCGATCAGATCGAGGATCGCCCCGGCGGCGCGGCCAACGTTGCCTTGAACATCGCCGCCCTGGGCGCACCGGCTTCGCTTATTGGCGTTACCGGCCAGGACGAGGCCGCCGACAGCCTGGCCAACAGCCTGCAGGCTGCAGGCGTGCGCTCGGTGTTCCAGCGCATCGCGCACCAGCCGACCATCGTCAAGCTGCGGGTCATGAGCCGTCACCAGCAGTTGCTGCGCATCGATTTCGAAGAACCGTTCGCCACCGACCCGCTGTCGCTGGGTGCCGAGGTCGACAGCCTGCTCGAAGGCGTCAAGGTGCTGGTCCTGTCCGACTACGGCAAGGGCGCACTGAAAAACCACCAGAGCCTGATCCAGGCGGCGCGGGCCAAGGGCATTCCGGTGCTGGCCGACCCCAAGGGCAAGGACTTTTCCATCTACCGTGGCGCCAGCCTGATCACCCCCAACCTCAGCGAGTTCGAGACCATCGTCGGCCGCTGCGCCGATGAGGCCGAGCTGGTCGCCAAGGGCCTGCAGCTGCTGCAGGACCTGGACCTGGGCGCCTTGCTGGTGACCCGTGGCGAGCATGGCATGACCTTGCTGCGCAGCGGCCAGCCGGCGCTGCACCTGCCGGCGCGGGCGCGTGAAGTGTTCGACGTGACCGGTGCCGGTGATACCGTCATCTCCACCCTCGCGGCGGCCATCGCTGCCGGCGAGGACCTGCCCCACGCAGTGGCCCTGGCCAACCTGGCGGCGGGTATCGTGGTCGGCAAGCTGGGTACGGCTGCGATCAGCGCCCCCGAGCTGCGCCGGGCGATCCAGCGTGAGGAAGGCTCCGAGCGCGGCGTGCTGGGTCTGGAGCAGCTGCTGCTGGCCATCGATGACGCGCGGGCGCACAAAGAGAAGATCGTCTTCACCAACGGCTGCTTCGACATCCTGCATGCCGGGCATGTCACCTACCTGGAGCAGGCGCGGGCCCAGGGCGATCGCCTGATTGTCGCGGTCAACGATGATGCCTCGGTCAGCCGCCTGAAAGGGCCGGGCCGGCCGATCAACAGCGTCGACCGGCGCATGGCCGTGCTGGCCGGGCTGGGGGCGGTGGACTGGGTGATCAGCTTCCCCGAGGGCACGCCGGAGAACCTGCTGAGCCAGGTCAAGCCGGATGTGCTGGTCAAGGGTGGTGACTATGGCATCGACCAGGTGGTGGGTGCCGATATCGTCAAGGCCTATGGCGGTACCGTGAAGGTGCTGGGGCTGGTCGAGAACAGCTCGACCACGGCGATCGTCGAGAAAATTCGCAAGAACTGATGTGTTGGGGCTGCTTTGCAGCCCTTCGCGGGCATGCCCGCGAAGGGCCGCATAGCGGCCCAATCATCATTTGTGCAATGAGGTCCGAGCCCGCTCCAGCAGTTCTCGCGCCTTGTCGCCAAACCGCTGCAGGTGCGATGCCCGCACCGGCTTGCTCTCCACCAACCCCTGCTGCTTCACCCAGTCCTTCCAGCGCACCCGCTCGTCCGTGACCACCCAGCCCTCCTGCCGTGCAAAACTTTCGGCCAGGTACAGCCCGCGCGTGCTCGCCGGCACCAGTTCGTCTTTCTTCACGGTATACAGCTCAGCCAGTGGCTGGCCGTCCTTCAACGGCATCAGGTACAGGTCCGGCCGTTTGCGGTTGAGCCGCGCCACCAGTTGGTCGCCCTCCAGCCGCTCATCAACGTGGAACAGGCTGAGTTTCTTGGCGTCCCGGGGTACCTGCAGGCGCATGTCATAGATCAGTTGCAGCGAGGCGGTGGGCAAGTGCACATACGCCCGTGGCCGTTCCAGCAGCATCAGCTTGCCGCAGTGCACCGGGCGTGCGGCACCGGACTCCGGAGCCAGCACGAAGTGTGGTGTTTCGCGGTAGTGCAGGGCGGCAGCGTAGGGCACCGGCAGCCAGGTGTCGTTGAAGCGCCCGCCCAGCCAGCCCTCCGGGGTTTCCAGCAGGCATTCCTCGGCCACTTCCTGCACGGCGGTGTGCAATGGCAGGTTCAGCTCCTGCGCCGGCACATAGCCGGAAATCAGTTTCAGCACCACATCGCCACGGTCTTGCCGGCGCTGACGTACCAGCACCCAGTAATCGCGGTTCTGCCAATGCAGGGTCAGCCGCACCGACACGCCCAGGTTGGCCAGTTCGACCACGAAGCGCTGCACATCGGGCAGCTGGATGGCCTTGCGCCGCTGTTGGGTCTGGGCAAAGTTCAGCGGCATGCCGATGCTCTGGTAGATCAGCCCTTCGGGCGTGGCCTCGACATGCAGCGGCAGTGTCTTGAAGTTGCTCGGGTTCTTGCGGATCAGCGTTCGCGCCACGAGGCTCCTCCTTGCGTCGGGTCAGTCTCCAGGCCCTTGGGCCTGGGGCAACTCAATGCTGGCCCAGGATACGGGCGACGGTGGCCACGTTGTGGGCCAGGTGCAACGGATTGATGGTGCCGACGATAGCACTGCTGACGCCCGGGTGGGCGAACAGCAGTTCGAAGCTGGCTTGCACCGGGTCAACGCCCGGGGCCAGGCAGATATGCCCGCTGGCCAGGGCCTTCTTCACCAGGATGGCCTTGCCGTGTTCGGCAGCGTAGTCCAGCACCGGGCGTTCTGCCTGTTCGTTGAGGTTGTAGGTGACCATGGCACAGTCGCCTTGCTCCAGCGCCTTCAGGCCGCCGGCGACGGTCTTGCCGGACAGGCCGAAGCCGAGGATCTTGCCCTCCTGCTTGAGCTCGGCCAGGGTCTGGTAGACCTCCTGCTGTTCGAGGATCGCCAGGTCGTTGCCGTCGGAATGCACCAGCACCAGCTCGATGCGGTCGGTTTCCAGGCGCCGCAGGCTGCGCTCCACCGAACGGCGGGTGTGGGCGGCGCTGAAATCGAAGTGCGACTGGCCGTTGTCGAATTCTTCGCCAACCTTGCTGACGATCACCCATTCATCGCGCTGGCCGCGCAACAGCGGGCCCAGGCGTTCTTCGCTGCGGCCGTAGGCCGGGGCGGTGTCGATCAGGTTGATGCCCAGCTCACGGGCCTGGGCCAGCAGCAGGCGGGCTTCGTCATCGCCGGGGATGGTGAAGCCGGTGGGGTACTTCACGCCCTGGTCGCGGCCCAACTTGACTGTGCCCAGGCCTAGCGGCGAAACCTTGAAACCGGTGCTGCCCAAGGGGCGATGGAAGTCGTGCAGGGTGGGCAGGCTCATGGCAGCAGTTGCTCCCAGGCCGGTACGCCCAGCGGTGGACGTGGCAGGTCGGCCAGGTCGGCCTGCACCTGTGGGCGGATGCCGTCGCGCTCCAGGTGGCTGATGACCCGGTCGCTGAAGTCCGGTGCCAGGGCCAGCTTGGTCGGCCAACCCACCAACAGGCGTTGCTGGTCGGCGAGGAAGGCGTTGTCCGGGCGTACCAAGCCCGATTGCGCCGGTTCCGCCCGGTCGACCCGCAGGGTGGCCCAGCGCACCTGGCTCTGGTCGACCCATGGCAGCAGGCTGGCGATCTCTTTCTGTGCAGCGGCGATTTGCGCAGCCGGTTCGCGGGCAACGCCGTCGGCTTCGGCCAGGTCGCCGCCCAGGTACCAGACCCACTGGCCATCGGCGGCCGGGTGGGTGGTTACTGTCACCCGTGGCTTCGGCCCGCCGCCCAGGCAATGGGCGTAAAGCGGTTTCAGGTTGGCACCCTTGGCCATCACCATGTGCAGTGGGCGTGTCTGCATGGCCGGCTGGCTCAGGCCCAGGGCATGCAGCAGGTCTTCGGTGCCGGCGCCGGCGCTGAGCACGATGCGCTGGGCGCGGATGTCGCGCTCGTCCACGCGCAGGCCGATCAGGTCGTCGCCCTCGCGCAGCGGCTCGATGCGCTCACCGGCCAGCAGGCTGTCGCCTGCCAGTTCGGCCAGGTTGGCCAGCAGGCTGGGCACGTCGATGACCAGCTCGGCCAGGCGATAGACCTTGCCCTTGAAGGCGCGGTCCTGCAGCGCGGGTGGCAGTTGCTCGCCCTTCACCTGGTCGACCCGGCCGCGCACGGCCTTGCTGGCGAAGAAGCTGGTGAGGTTGCCGGCCAGGGTGCCTGGCGACCACAGGTAGTGGGCGTCGGACAGCAGGCGGGTGCTGGTCAGGTCCAGCTCGCCGCTGCCGCTCAGCGCTTCGCGCCAGCGGCGCGGCATGTCGGCGATGGCTTCCGAGGCGCCGGTGAGGGCGCCGTGCAGGGCGTACTTGGTGCCGCCATGGATGATGCCCTGCGACTTGATGGTCTGCTCGCCGCCAAGGCTGGCGCGTTCCACCAGTACTGTCGAATAGCCCAGACGGCGCAGGCGGGCATTGAGCCAGAGGCCTGCGACCCCGGCGCCGACGATCAGCACGTCAGTGGAAATGGCGGATGGCATGGCGGTACCTCGAAGACTGGGACAGCTGGCAAGTATACAGGGTCGCGCCTGCGGGGGCCTGCCTTGAGGTTTTTTGCGCCTGTGAGATCGAGCGCCGCCCGAAACAAATGTAGGAGCGAGCTTCGCTCGCGATGCGCCGCGCGGGCGGCGCTCGATCTACGCGACACCACAAAAATCAAGACAAGCACCTGGCAGCCCTGACCCAACCTCCCGCCAGACCCAAGGCGAACATCAATGCCCAGCCGTCTTCGAAAACAGCTGAATCACCACCACCCCACCCACAATCATCGCCATTCCCAGCATCGCCGGCACATCCAGCTTCTGCCCATAGATCACCAAGGCCGCCACACTGATCAGCACAATCCCCAGCCCAGACCAGACGGCATAGGCGATCCCCACCGGAATGCTGCGCACCACCAGGGTGAGCATCCAGAACGCGATGCCATAGCCAACCACCATCAGCAGCAACGGCAAGGGCGTGCTCAAGCCTTTCACCGCTTTCATGGACGCGGTGGCGATGACTTCGGCGCAGATGGCGATGGCGAGGTAGGTGTAGGCATTCATGGCGGGATCCTCCGGTAACTGGGTGGGCATTCTAGACGCTACCTGGATGGGGTAAAGTCATTACCTATCACTATGGGAGATAGGTCGATGGCCGAGCAGTGGAACCTTGAACAGCTACGTACCTTCCTGCGCGTTGCAGAACTGCGCTCCTTCTCTGCCGTGGCCCGCGAGCAGCGCAAGGCCCAGTCGGCGATCAGCAGTGCGATTGCCCTGCTTGAAACCGACCTGGGGGTCACCTTGTTCGAGCGCAGCAGTGGCCGGCAACCCAAACTGACCGAGAACGGCAGCGCCCTGCTGGAGGATGCCCGTGAACTGTTGCGCCAGTGCGAGCGCCTGGATGGCCGTGCGTTGGCGTTGATGCGCGGGCAGGAGGCCTTGCTGCGGGTCGCCCAGGACGAAGCCATGCCCTATCAGCCGGTCATCGACAGCCTTGACGAACTGGCCAGCCGCTACCCGTTCCTGGAGGTGCAGCTGGCCAGCGGCGCTCAGGGCGACGTGGCGCGCAAGCTGGTGGAGCGGCGCGCCGATCTTGGCCTGTTCTTCCACCACGAAAGCATCCCGGCCTCGCTGGAGCGGCGCGCCCTGGGCAGTGTGGAAATGGTCACGGTGTGCGCGGTCGGCCACCCGCTCGCCGGCGAAGGCCGGGTCACCCGCCAGCAACTGGCGCGCCACCGACAATTGCTGATCGCCCCGCAGCAAAGCGGCTACCCCGGCGGCGAGGCGATCAGCCCGCAGGTGTGGCGCGCCGACAGCTTCTACGCCATGGCCGAACTGCTGATGCGCGGCCTGGGCTGGGCCTGGCTGCCGCGGCACGTGGTGCAGTACCCGACTTACCAGGCGCACATGGTCGAACTGGACAGCGAGTGGCGGCCACCAGCCTTGGTGGTGGAGCTGGCCTGGCGCCGCGACGAGCCACTGGGGCCGGCCGCGCAGTGGCTGGCCGAGCGCTTTGCGGTGCACCTGCGCGCGATCGGGTAAACTCCGCGGCCATGAACAGAACTCTCTATACCTTGCTGTTTCACCTGGGCCTGCCGCTGGTTGCGCTGCGCCTGTACCTGCGCGCGCGCAAGGCGCCGGCCTATGGCCAACGCATCGGCGAGCGCTTTGCCTTCAAGCTGCCGGCCATGCGCCAGGGCGGCATCTGGGTGCACGCGGTGTCGGTGGGCGAGAGCATTGCAGCGGCACCGATGGTGCGTGCCTTGCTCAAGGCCTACCCCGAATTGCCGATCACCCTTACCTGCATGACCCCGACCGGTTCCGAGCGTATTCGCGCCATGTTCGCCGACGAACCGCGTGTGCAGCATTGCTACCTGCCTTACGACCTGCCTTGGGCGGCGGGGCGTTTTCTTGATCATGTGCGGCCGAAGCTGGGCATCATCATGGAAACCGAGCTGTGGCCCAACCACATTCACCAGTGTGCGAAGCGCGGCATTCCGGTAGCGCTGGCCAATGCTCGCTTGTCCGAGCGCTCGGCCCGTGGCTATGGGCGCTTTGCCAAGCTGACCCGGCCGATGCTGGCCGAGATGAGCCTGATTGCCGTGCAGACCGAAACCGAGGCCCGGCGCTTCCGTGACCTGGGTGCACGCCCTGAGTGCGTACGGGTCACCGGTTCGATCAAGTTCGACCTGAAGATCGACGAGCAACTGCTACCGCGTGCCAAGGCACTGCGTGCGCAGTGGGGAGCTGAGCAGCGCCCGGTGTGGATCGCGGCCAGTACCCATGAAGGCGAGGATGCGCTGATCCTGCAGGCGCACCGGCAGTTGCTGCAGGTGCATGGTGATGCCTTGCTGATCCTGGTGCCGCGCCACCCTGAGCGCTTCGCTGCGGTGCATGCGCTGTGCAGCGAACAGTTCACCACCGTGCGCCGCTCTGCCGGCACGCCGGTCGATGCGCAGACGCCGGTACTGCTCGGCGACACCATGGGCGAGTTGCTATTCCTCTATGCCTTGGCCGACATCGCCTTCGTCGGTGGCAGCCTGGTGGCGACCGGTGGGCACAACCCGCTGGAACCAGCGGCGCTGGCCTTGCCGGTGCTGATGGGGCCACATGTGTTCAACTTCCTCGAAATCAGCGCGATGCTGCGCGAGGCGGGGGCGTTGCAGCAGGTGGACGATGCCGACGGGCTGGCCGAGGCAGTGCGGCGTCTGGTCGAGTTGCCGCAGGACGCACAACGCATGGGCGAGGCGGGCAGGGCGGTGATGCGGGCCAACCAGGGGGCCTTGCAACGGTTGCTCGATGGGCTGGGTGCGTTTATCCGCTGATTTTTGCATTGGCTTCTTCGCGGGCGAGCCCGCGAAGAAGCCAACACTTATCTCAAGGCCTGCGCTCGAAGTTCTTGGCTGCCGCTGCCGCCAGGTCCGGCGGCAGGAAGTCCTTGTCCGGGTTGTAGTCCGGCTTCAGATACCGCTTGAGGTCCTGCAGGTCCTGCGGGCTCAAGGTGCCGGCCGCCTGCTTCAGGCTCAGGTTGTCGAGGATGTAGTCATAGCGGCTGTTGTTGTAGTCGCGCACCGAGGTGTACAGCTGGCGCTGGGCGTCAAGCACGTCGACGATATTGCGGGTACCCACCTGGTAGCCGATTTCGGTGGCTTCCAGCGCGCTCTGGTTGGAGATGATCGACTGCTTGCGCGCCTGCACCTGTTCCACGTCGGTGTTCACCGCGCGGTGCAGGTTGCGGGTGTTTTCCACCACCTGGCGGCGCAGGCTTTCGCGCTGCTGCTCGCTCTGGCTCAGGCGCTGGTAAGCCTCGCGCACCTGCGAGCTGGTCAGACCGCCGCTGTAGATCGGGATGTTCAACTGCAGGCCGATGCTGGTCTGCTCGACGTCGCCGCTATAGCGTGTAACGGGGGCCGGTGCGGGGTTGGTGAACCCGAAGTTGTCGTTGTCACCCTTCTGATATTTGGCAACTGCGTCCAGGGTCGGCGCATGGCCGGCCTTGCGCTGGCGCAGGGTTTCCTCGGCAGCGACGACCGCGTGGTTGGTGGCTAGCAGGTTGAGGTTCTGGCGCCCGGCGGTTTCGACCCAGGCCTTGGCGTCGTTGGGCGTAGGGACCTGCACCGGCAGGGTATGGACCACGCCTTGAATCGATGTGTATTCCCGGTTGGTCAGGGTCACCAGGGCCTCGAAGGCATCCTGTACCTGGCGCTCGGCAATGATCCGGTTGGCCCGCGCCGTGTCGTAGCTGGCCTGGGATTGCAGCACGTCGGTCTTGTCGGAGAGGCCGACGTCGAATCGTTCGTTGGACTGGTCCAGCTGGCGCTTGAAGGCAGCTTCCTCGGCCTTGGTCGCGGCCAGGTTGTCCTGGGCACGGAGCACGGCGAAGTAATTCTGCGCGGTTTGCAGGATCAGGTTCTGCTCGGTCGCCGACAGCTCCAGCGCCGCCTGTTCGTTGACCGCCTCGGCCGCCTGCAACTGGAACCAGCGGTCAGCGCGGAAGATAGGTTGCGCCAGGGTCGCGCTCCAGGTATTGCCGCTGCGGTTGCTGGTGGCCGATGGTTCGTCCAGCTTGGTGCGGGTGTTCAGCATTTCGGCACCGGCCGAAAGGTTGGGTAGCAACCCGGCGCGAGCCTGCGGTACCACTTCACGGCGGGCGCCGTAATCGGCACGGGCCGCAGCCAGGTCAGCGTTATTGTCGACCGCTTCCTGGTAGACGCTGACCAGGTCGGTCTTCACTGTTTGGGGCACGTCCGCTGCCCAGACCACTCCGTTGGACGCACAAGACACGGCTATTGCCAGTGAGAGTTTGCGCAGCATAGAGGCAATCCTTGTACGAAATTGAATTACTGAACTGTTGAGTATCGAGCGACGGGCCAGTTTAGTGCCATGCGCACCCGGCAACAATCGCTCGGGGTGCCTTTCATCATCCGCGCATTTACCTGCTTGGCTTTGCCGACCACTCCAGTCTAGACTGCGCATGTTCTTGTCGGGGTGCCTTGAAGCAAAGGCTGAGATCGCAAAGTTGCGGATCCCGTTGAACCTGATCAGGTTAGCGCCTGCGTAGGGAACAAGATTGCTCGCCTTCCCGGGGAGCCTCTTGTGCCAGGTCCGGGAATGTCACAGCTGCATGCAGCTTCAGGCACCCCCATATCCGGCACTGCACCCAAAAAAGGGGTGCGTCCGCGCCTTTCAGGTTCACCCCGACATTCCACTGCTAGGAAGCCGTCTGGAGAGCCTGTGATGACCAAACAAGAAAAAGCGATCAACCTCAGCGAATCGGCACAAGTCGATCAGCAGTCCGTGCAACCGTTCCCGCGTTCGCGCAAGGTGTATGTCGAAGGCTCGCGCCCGGACATCCGCGTGCCCATGCGTGAAATCAGCCTGGACGACACCCCGACCGATTTCGGTGGCGAGTCCAATGCCCCGGTACTGGTCTACGATACTTCCGGCCCGTACACCGACCCCAACGTGGTCATCGACGTGCGCAAGGGCCTGGCCGACGTGCGTTCGGCCTGGATCGACGCCCGCGGTGACACCGAGCGCCTGGCCGGCCTGAGCTCCGATTTCGGCCAGCAGCGCCTGAACGATGCGGAACTGGCCAAGCTGCGTTTCGCCCACGTGCGCAACCCGCGCCGTGCCAAGGCGGGTGCCAACGTCTCGCAGATGCACTATGCCCGCCAGGGCATCATCACCGCCGAGATGGAGTACGTGGCCATCCGCGAAAACATGAAGCTGCAAGAGGCACGCGCCGCCGGCCTGCTCGACGAGCAGCACGCCGGCCACAGCTTCGGGGCCAACATCCCGAAAGAAATCACCCCCGAGTTCGTTCGCCAGGAAATCGCCCGTGGCCGCGCGATCATCCCGGCCAACATCAACCACCCGGAAGTGGAGCCGATGATCATCGGCCGCAACTTCCTGGTGAAGATCAACGGCAACATCGGCAACAGCGCCCTGGGTTCCTCGATCGAGGAAGAGGTGGCCAAGCTGACCTGGGGCATCCGCTGGGGTTCGGACACGGTCATGGACCTGTCCACCGGCAAGCACATTCACGAAACCCGTGAGTGGATCATCCGCAACTCGCCGGTGCCGATTGGTACCGTGCCGATCTACCAGGCCCTGGAAAAGGTCAACGGCGTGGCCGAAGACCTGACCTGGGAGCTGTTCCGCGACACCCTGATCGAGCAGGCCGAGCAAGGCGTGGACTACTTCACCATCCACGCCGGTGTACTGCTGCGCTATGTGCCGCTGACCGCCAAGCGCGTCACCGGTATTGTCAGCCGCGGTGGCTCGATCATGGCCAAGTGGTGCCTGGCGCACCACAAGGAAAACTTCCTGTACACCCACTTCGAAGAAATCTGCGAAATCATGAAGGCCTACGACGTCAGCTTCTCGCTGGGCGACGGCCTGCGCCCCGGCTCGATTGCCGACGCCAACGATGCTGCGCAGTTCGGTGAACTGGAAACCCTCGGCGAGCTGACCAAGATTGCCTGGAAGCACGACGTGCAGTGCATGATCGAAGGCCCTGGCCACGTGCCGATGCAACTGATCAAGGAGAACATGGACAAGCAGCTGGAGTGCTGCGACGAGGCGCCGTTCTACACCCTCGGCCCGCTGACCACCGATATCGCTCCTGGCTACGACCACATCACCTCGGGCATTGGTGCGGCGATGATCGGCTGGTTCGGTTGCGCCATGCTCTGCTACGTCACGCCCAAGGAGCACCTGGGCCTGCCGAACAAGGATGACGTGAAGACCGGCATCATCACCTACAAGATCGCCGCTCATGCCGCTGACCTTGCCAAGGGCCACCCGGGCGCGCAGATTCGTGACAACGCCTTGTCCAAGGCGCGCTTCGAGTTCCGTTGGGAAGACCAGTTCAACCTCGGCCTGGACCCGGACACTGCCCGTGCCTACCACGACGAGACCCTGCCGAAGGAATCGGCCAAGGTCGCGCACTTCTGTTCGATGTGCGGGCCGAAGTTCTGCTCGATGAAGATCACCCAGGAAGTACGCGAGTACGCCGCCAAGATCGAAACCGTGGATGTGACGGTCGAGCAAGGCATGCGCGAACAGGCCGAGCGGTTCCGCCAGGAAGGCAGCCAGCTGTATCACAAAGTCTAAGACCGCTGGGGCCGCTTTGCGGCCCTTTCGCGACGCAAGGCCGCTCCCACAGGGACTGCGCAAGGCTTGAGGCCAGCGCGGTTTTTGTGGGAGCGGCCTTGTGTCGCGATACGAGGACGCAGTCCACGCCAGGAACACCAACAACATTGCCGGCGAGCGCCAACCATGACATCACCCAGCCAATTTTCCCCCGACCACCCGGTCCCCATCGCCCAGCGCATCTTCGGCGCCCGCGACCTGTTCTCGCTTTGGTTCTCTCTGGGCATCGGCCTGATGGTGCTGCAGGTCGGCGCCATGCTGGCCCCAGGCCTCGGCCTTGCTGGCGCTGTGCTGGCCATCGCCCTGGGCACCGGCGTGGGTGTGCTGTTGCTGGGGGCTGCCGGTGTCATCGGCAGTGACACTGGCCTGTCGGCCATGGGCACCCTGAAACTCAGCCTGGGCGGCCATGGCGCGCGCTTGCCGGCGCTGCTCAACCTGCTGCAACTGGTGGGCTGGGGCGCGTTCGAGATCATTGTCATGCGCGATGCCGCCAGCCTGCTGGGCGCGCGGGCGTTCGGTGAAGCCAGTGCCTGGAACAGCCCGATGCTCTGGACCCTGTGCTTCGGCGCCCTGGCCACCTTGCTCGCGGTCGGTGGGCCGCTGGCGTTCGTGCGCAAGGTACTGCGCACCTGGGGCATCTGGCTGCTGCTGGGCGCGTGCCTGTGGCTGACCTGGAACCTGTTCGCCAAGGCTGACCTGGCAGCACTGTGGAACCGCGCCGGTGACGGTTCGATGTCACTGGCCGTGGGCTTCGACATTGCCATCGCCATGCCGCTTTCCTGGTTGCCGCTGATCGCCGACTACTCGCGTTTTGCCCGCAACGGCAAACAGGTATTCGGCGGTACGGTGCTGGGCTACTTCATCGGCAACACCTGGCTGATGAGCCTGGGCGTGGGCTACACCTTGGCCTTTGCCGGCAGTGGCGAAGCCAACGCCTTGCTGCTGGCCCTGGCGGGCGCCGGCATGGGCATTCCACTGCTGCTGATTCTGCTGGACGAGTCGGAAAAAGCGTTTGCCGACATCCACTCGGCGGCCGTTTCCACCGGTGTGCTGGTACGCCTGAAGGTCGAGCACCTGGCGCTGGCCATTGGCGTGCTGTGCACGCTGATCGCCCTGCTGGCGCCACTGGCACAGTACGAGAACTTCCTGTTGCTGATCGGTTCGGTGTTCGCACCGCTGTTCGGTGTGGTATTGATGGACCACTACGTGATCCGTCGTCGCCGCCTGCCGGCACAGGTGAATGGCTTGCACTGGCAGGCACTGCTGGCCTGGGTGGTGGGCGTGGTGGCGTACCATGTGATCGCCGCGCAGGCGCCGGACCTGGGGGCGACCCTGCCGGCATTGCTGCTGGCAGGGCTACTGCACGGGCTACTGAGCTTCAGCCGCGGCCGGGAAAGAGTTCAGGCTTGAGCACGCCATTCAGGCGCGGGTAGGGGATCTTCAATTCCACGTGGCCCATGGAGTAGGGCGCGATGGTATAGACCTCGTACTTGACCACCACTGCGCCGTACGTCAGGGCAACGTGCGGCGACTGCTTGAACGGCCAGGTCTTGATGAACTCGGCGTCCTTGTCCATGCCCACGCTGATCAGCCAGGCGCGGTGCGATTCCTCGACGGTTTTCCAGAACGTGTCTTCCTGGCCTGGCACCAGCATGTCCTGCAGGGTCAGCACCTTGTCCAGCTTGCGCGAATAGTTGATGAAACCACGCCCGGGCATGCCGTGGGCGCCGCCGCTGTCCAGGTAGCTGGACAATTCGATGATCACCAGTCCGTCATGCTGCTCGCGTACCTTGGCCTGCAGGTAGCTGCTGTTGCGCTTGTCGGCGCTGGCCAGATACTGCTGCTCGTAGGCTTGCAGGGTGGTCGGTGCGTTGCCGCGCTGGTTGTCTTCGGTCAGTTGCAGCAGGCGTTTCTCGACGATGCCATCAAGCTTGGGCAAGGCCGGGAAATGGATCATGTCGATGTTCACCAGCGGGCAGTCGCTTTCGCTGCAGCCGGGTTTGACATGCTCCCAGGCATCGCGCTTGACCTCGAGCGGCGCCCGGTAGTTGGGCGTGAACAGGCTTTGGCAGGCACCCAGGGCCAGGGCCAGCACAGCCACGGAAGTCAGTTTGACAAGTGTCATGGGGATCCTTGCAGAACAGGGAAAAGTCGGCCTTTGACCGTCTGCGCGGCCTTCAGTTCGCCACTAAGCTAACAGAGAGAAGGCGCGCTGTCCCGAGTGCGCGAACGGTTGCCGGAAAGGGATGAAACCGGCAGGCGTGCAGAGTAGGATGGCGCGATGCGGTATTCGAGGTAATGAGGATTTCCATGTCAGACGCGTTGAACTCAGTGCCCAAGGGCTTCGAAATCATCGAGCGGGCCAATTGCTTCCAGGGCTTTTACAAGCTCGACAAGCTACGCCTGCGCCACGAGTTGTTTGCCGGGGGCATGGGCCGCGAGATCAGCCGCGAACTGTTTGTGCGCCATGATGCGGTGTGCGTGTTGCCCTACGACCCGCAACGCGACGAAGTGGTGCTGATCGAGCAGTTCCGTGTGGGGGCGCTGGACAAGGTCGGCAACCCCTGGCTGATCGAGATGGTGGCCGGGCTGATCGACAAGGACGAGCAACCCGAGGAAGTCGCCCACCGCGAAGCCGAAGAAGAAGCCGGCCTGACCTTCAGCGCCCTGTGGCCGATGACCCGTTACTTCCCGTCGCCCGGCGGCAGTGACGAATACGTTCACCTGTTCCTCGGCCGTTGCAGCAGCGAAGGGGCAGGCGGCCTGCATGGCCTGGAAGAAGAGGGCGAGGACATTCGCGTGCGCGTGTGGTCGTTCGAGGATGCCTTGCAGGCAGTGCGCGACGGGCGCATCTGCAACGCGGCGACCATCATCGGCCTGCAGTGGCTGGCGCTGAACCGTGACGAAGTACGAGGTATGTGGAAGTGAACCTGCTGCGCGAGCGTTATCGGGTCGACCTGGTCGGGCTGCAGGCAGCCTGCGAGGCCAACTACGCCCGGCTGATGCGCCTGTTGCCCGACATGCGTACCACCCAGAGCTCGCGCCGCATCGGCATGACCCAGGGCGACCAGATGCTTGGCGTGCTGGTACTCGACGTGGTGCTGGCCTGCCCGTATACCACCACCCTGCATGTGCGCCAGGAGCACAGCCTGCCGTGGTTGCCGGTGCCGCACCTGGAAGTGCAGGTGTATCACGATGCGCGCATGGCCGAAGTGGTCAGTGCCGAACACACCCGGCGCTTGCGCAGCATCTACCCCTATCCCAACGAAGCCATGCACCAGCCGGACGAAAAGGCCCAGCTCAACCTGTTCCTCGGTGAATGGCTGAGCCATTGCCTGGCCTGTGGCCACGAGCTGGCAAGCGTTCGCTGAATTGTGACGTGGTTTGGGTGCGGGTGTTTGCTCGCAACTGTTGTACAGCCATAATTCGCGCTGAATCCGTTCGAGGAGACGGCCGTTGCCGCAGCCAGACCAAACGCACCCCGTGCATGTGGTGCAACTGACCGATGCCCACCTGTTCGCCGACCCGGCCGGCAGCATGCTGGGCCTCAATACCCGTGACAGCCTGCGCCATGTGGTTGCCCAGGTGCGGCGGGAGCAACCGCTTGTCGACCTGCTGCTGTGCACCGGCGACCTTTCGCAGGACGCCAGCGTGGCGTCCTATGAAGCGTTCCGCGAGCTGACCGCACCGATTGCCGTGCCCACTCGCTGGTTGCCGGGCAACCATGACGAGGCGCGGGTCATGGCGCAAGTGGCGCCGGAACTGGTGCAGGCGGTAACCGATGTTGGTGCTTGGCGCATCGTCATGCTCAACACCGCAGTGTATGGCGCGACTCACGGTTTCTTGGAGAATGACCAGCTGGCAGTGCTGGAGGCCGCCTTGAAAGAGGTGGGCGAGCGGCATTGCCTGGTGTGTTTCCACCACCAGCCGGTGGATATCGGCTGTGCCTGGATCGCACCGATCGGCTTGCGCAATGCCCAGGCGCTGTTCGATATCGTCGAGGGTTATCCACAGGTGCGAGCCTTGCTCTGGGGGCATGTGCACCAGGAATGGGATGAAGTGCGTGGCGGCCTGCGCCTGCTGGCTACGCCGTCGACCTGTATCCAGTTCGCGGCGCGTAGCGCGGATTTCCAGGTGAGCGAGGAACAGCCGGGCTACCGCTGGTTGCGCCTGCATGCCGACGGGCGGTTGGAGACCGGGGTGAAGCGGGCGCTGGACTTCGAAGTGAAGCTCGACTTCGATAGCCCGGGGTATTGAAGATTTTGGGGCTGCTGCGCAGCCCTATCGCGACACAAGGCCGCTCCCACAGGAGACCGCGTACCCCTGTTGAAGAATTTGTTGCTAAAACCCCTGTGCGGCGCCAAAACCCGGCGAACGCGCTACACTGCGCATCCCTGCGCCCGCATCATCAGGCGCGAAGCCACAGATTCCGGGGGCAGCATGTCGGGTTCCATCCTCTATATCCATGGCTTCAACAGTTCACCGCTGTCGAAGAAGGCGCTTCAACTCGAGGCTGTCATGCAACATCTCGGCCTGGCAGACCAGTTGCGGGTGCCCGCCTTGCACCACCACCCACGGCAGGCCATCGCCCAGCTCGAAGCGGCCATCGCCGAGCTTGGCGCGCCATTACTGGTAGGCAGTTCGCTTGGCGGCTACTATGCCACCCATCTGGCCGAGCGCTATGGCCTCAAGGCCCTGCTGGTAAACCCGGCGGTAACGCCGCACAAGCATTTCGACGGCTACCTGGGCACCCAGCACAATCACTACACCGGTGAAGCCTGGGAACTGACCCACGATCACGTGCAGGCCCTGGCCGAACTGGAAGTACCGGCCCCGTTGGACGCCAGCCGCTATCAAGTGTGGCTGCAGACCGCCGATGAAACCCTGGACTATCGCCACGCCGAGCGCTATTACCGTGCTTGTGCCCTGCGCATCCAGGCCGGTGGCGACCACAGCTTCCAGGGCTTCGCCGAGCGCCTGCCAGCCCTGCTGGCCTTCGCCGGCATTGCCCGTGGGCAGTATGCAGCGCTCGATTTTTCTGTATTTTGACTTTTTGCATTCACCAGACTGACGACGAGACCCTATGGCCACTCCCAGCGCTAGCGCCTATAACGCAGACGCCATCGAAGTCCTCTCGGGCCTTGACCCGGTCCGCAAGCGGCCGGGCATGTACACCGATACCAGCCGCCCCAACCACCTGGCCCAGGAAGTCATCGACAACAGCGTCGACGAAGCCCTGGCCGGTCACGCCCGTTCGGTGCAGGTCATCCTCCATGCCGACCACTCGCTGGAAGTCAGCGACGATGGCCGCGGCATGCCGGTGGACATCCACCCGGAAGAGGGCGTGTCCGGGGTCGAGCTGATCCTCACCAAACTGCATGCCGGCGGCAAGTTCTCCAACAAGAACTACCAGTTCTCCGGCGGCCTGCACGGCGTCGGCATCTCGGTGGTCAACGCTCTGTCGACCCAGGTGCGCGTGCGCGTCAAACGTGACGGCAACGAATACCAGATGACCTTCGCCGATGGCTTCAAGGCCAGCGAACTGGAAGTGGTCGGCTCGGTCGGCAAGCGCAACACCGGCACCAGTGTGTACTTCAGCCCCGACCCCAAGTATTTCGATTCGCCGAAGTTCTCCATCAGCCGCCTCAAGCACGTGCTCAAGGCCAAGGCCGTGCTGTGCCCGGGCCTGTTGGTCAGCTTCGAGGACAAGGCCAGCGGCGAGAAGGTCGAATGGCACTACGAGGATGGCCTGCGTTCCTACCTGGTCGATTCGGTCAACGAGTTCCAGCGCCTGCCCGACGAGCCGTTCTGCGGCAGCCTGGCCGGTAACAAGGAGGCGGTGGACTGGGCCTTGTTGTGGCTGCCCGAAGGTGGCGACAGCATCCAGGAAAGCTACGTCAACCTGATCCCTACCGCCCAGGGCGGCACCCACGTCAACGGCCTGCGCCAGGGCCTGCTGGATGCCATGCGTGAATTCTGCGAGTTCCGCAACCTGCTGCCACGCGGCGTGAAGCTGGCGCCGGAAGATGTCTGGGAACGCATCACCTTCGTGCTGTCGATGAAGATGCAGGACCCGCAGTTCTCGGGGCAGACCAAGGAGCGCCTGTCGTCGCGCGAGGCGGCTGCCTTCGTTTCCGGCGTGGTCAAGGACGCTTTCAGCCTATGGCTCAACGCCCACCCCGAGCTGGGCATGCAACTGGCGGAACTGGCCATCAGCAACGCCGGGCGCCGCCTCAAGGCCAGCAAGAAGGTCGAGCGCAAGCGCATCACCCAGGGCCCGGCTCTGCCCGGCAAACTGGCCGATTGCGCCGGCCAGGACCCGATGCGCGCCGAGCTGTTCCTGGTCGAGGGTGACTCGGCCGGTGGCTCGGCCAAGCAGGCACGCGACAAGGAGTTCCAGGCGATCCTGCCGCTGCGCGGCAAGATCCTCAACACCTGGGAAGTGGACGGTGGCGAAGTCCTGGCCAGCCAGGAAGTGCACAATATCGCCGTGGCCATTGGCGTCGACCCGGGGGCCACCGACCTTGCGCAGCTGCGCTACGGCAAGATCTGCATCCTCGCCGATGCCGACTCCGACGGCCTGCACATCGCCACGCTGCTGTGCGCACTGTTCGTCCAGCACTTCCGCGCGCTGGTCGAGGCCGGGCATGTGTACGTGGCCATGCCGCCGCTGTACCGCATCGACCTGGGCAAGGAAATCTACTACGCCCTCGACGAGGCCGAGCGTGACGGTATCCTCGACCGCCTGGTGGCAGAGAAGAAGCGCGGCAAGCCACAGGTCACCCGCTTCAAGGGCCTGGGCGAGATGAACCCGCCACAGCTGCGCGAAACCACCATGGACCCGAACACCCGGCGCCTGGTGCAACTGACTCTGGACGACGTGCAGGCCACCTGCGAGTTGATGGACAAGTTGCTGGCCAAGAAGCGCGCGGGCGACCGCAAGAGCTGGCTGGAAACCAAGGGCAACCTGGCCGAGGTCATGGTTTGATTCGGCAGCTTCTGGCTGCCTGCCTGGCGCTGGTTGCCCTGCCGAGCCTGGCGGGCAACTGGCCAGAGCTTAAGCTGAGCGCCGAGCACCCGATCGACGGCATGCGCGGTGGCAACCTGTCTGGCCTGGTGGAATGCCGGGGCGGGCTGTGGGGTGTGTCCGACCGCGACGACGACCGTATCTACCGCTTCGACCGGCAAAACCCGACCTGGCGCGCGCAGCCGCTCACCTTCACCCCGCCAGCGGTGCCGGAAAGTGGCCTGCCGTGGGGCCTGAAGTCGCGCAACTGGGCGGCGTCGTACATCCGTGGTGGCGAGCTGGATTTCGAAGGCATCAGCTGTGACCAGGCGGGTAACCTGTACCTGGTCAGCGAGGCTCATGCCGCGGTGCTGCAACTGCCGCTGGAAGGCGAGGCGGACTGGTTGAAGATTGACCCGGCCATGGTCCGTCAGGCCCGGGCCAGCGGCATGCTGTTGAACTTCAATGCCTTGTTCGAAGGCTTGGCGATCAACCCGGAGGGTGACCGCCTGTGGCTGGCCGCCGAGCGCGAGCGCCGTGGCCTGGTGGCCATCGAGCGCCAGCAGTCGGTGTGGACCTGCGGCCGCAGCTGCGTGTTGCTCAGCGAGGCCGGCGTCGAAATGCAGCCGGCGCAGATGCCCAATGCCCAGGCGCTGTCGCGCGACTTCTCCGACCTGGCCTGGTTCGAGGGCAAGCTGTTCACCCTGGAACGCAACGCCTACCGAGTCTGCCGGCGGGATACCGACAGCGGCAAGGTGGAGCGCTGCTGGTCGTTCGCTGCCGATGCCCTGGTCGAGTCGCGCCGCTATCAACAGCCGTTTGGCCTGGCCGAGGCCCTGGTGATCGACGCCAAGGGCGCCTGGATCGGTGTGGACAACAACAACGGCGCCCGCGCCGATGGCGAGGCTCGCCCGATCGTCTGGCGCTTCGACGCGCCGGAAGGCGGATGGAGCGCCAAGCCATGAGCCATGCACCGGGCAAGCGGGCTGGCAAGGTACTGATGATCGTCGCCTGGGCGGCGGCGCTGTTTCTTGCCACGCGCTTCTTCGGCCAATGGGAAGACAGCCAGCGCAACCCCAATGCCCAGGTGCAGTCGTCGCATGGCGAAGGCTTTATCGAGGTGCGCCTGCTGGGCAACGGCCAGGGCCACTTCGTGATGGATGGTGCGATCAACGGCCAGGTGGTGCATTTCATGCTCGACACCGGTGCCACCGATGTGGCCATCCCCGAGGCGTTGGGCCGCGAGCTGGGCCTGGAGCGCGGCAGCCCGGTGCAGCTCAGTACCGCCAACGGCCGTACCGAAGGCTACCGCACGCGCCTGGCCAGCCTGCAGCTTGGGGACATCCGCCTGCAGGACGTACGCGCCATCGTGGTGCCGGGCCTGGACGGGCAGACCGTATTGCTGGGCATGAGTGCCCTGAAACAACTTGAATTTACCCAGCGCGGCGGCACCATGCTGCTGCGCCAGAACCTGAAATGACGAGGCCCGCATGAGCGACTCACTGGAACTCAGCCTGGACGGCGTAGAACGCCGCTCGCTGGCTGACTTCACCGAACAGGCCTACCTCAACTACTCCATGTACGTGATCATGGACCGCGCCCTGCCGCACATCGGCGACGGCCTGAAGCCGGTGCAGCGACGCATCGTCTACGCCATGAGCGAGTTGGGGCTCGATGCCGATGCCAAGCACAAGAAGTCGGCGCGTACCGTCGGTGACGTGCTCGGCAAGTTCCACCCCCATGGCGACTCGGCCTGCTACGAGGCCATGGTGCTGATGGCGCAGCCGTTCAGCTACCGCTACACCCTGGTCGACGGCCAGGGCAACTGGGGTGCGCCGGACGATCCGAAGTCGTTCGCCGCCATGCGTTATACCGAAGCGCGTCTGTCGCGCTACGCCGAAGTGCTGCTCAGTGAAGTCGGCCAGGGCACCGTGGACTGGGTGCCGAACTTCGACGGCACCTTGCAGGAGCCGGCCGTGCTGCCGGCGCGCCTGCCCAACATCCTGCTCAACGGCACCACGGGTATCGCCGTGGGCATGGCCACCGACGTGCCGCCGCACAACCTGCGTGAAGTGGCCACGGCCTGTGTGCGCCTGCTCGACGAGCCCAAGGCCACCATCGAGCAGCTGTGCGAGCACATCCAGGGGCCGGACTACCCGACCGAGGCCGAGATCGTCACGCCGCGGGCGGAAATCCTCAAGATGTACGAAAGCGGCCGTGGCTCTATCCGCATGCGCGCCGTGTACCGCGTCGAGGATGGCGACATCGTCGTCACCGCGCTGCCGCACCAGGTCTCCGGGGCCAAGGTGCTGGAGCAGATTGCCGCGCAGATGCAAGCCAAGAAGCTGCCGATGGTCGCCGACCTGCGTGACGAGTCGGACCACGAGAACCCGTGCCGCATCGTCATCATCCCGCGCTCCAACCGCGTGGACGCCGATGAACTGATGCAGCACCTGTTCGCCACCACCGACCTTGAGAGCAGCTACCGGGTCAACGTCAACATCATAGGCCTGGATGGCCGGCCACAGCTGAAGAACCTGCGTGCGCTGCTGCTGGAGTGGCTGGAGTTCCGTACCACTACCGTTCGTCGCCGTCTGCAGCACCGCCTGGACAAGGTGGAGAAGCGCCTGCACCTGCTGGAAGGTTTGCTGACTGCGTTCCTCAACCTGGATGAGGTTATCCACATCATCCGTACCGAGGACCAGCCCAAGCAGGCCCTGATTGCCCGTTTCGACCTGACCGAGATCCAGGCCGACTACATCCTCGAGACCCGCCTGCGGCAGCTGGCGCGCCTGGAAGAGATGAAGATCCGCGGCGAGCAGGATGAACTGCTGAAAGAGCAGGCCAAACTGCTCGCCCTGCTGGGCAGCGATGCCAAGCTGCGCAAACTGGTACGCAGCGAGCTGATCAAGGATGCCGAAACCTATGGCGACGACCGCCGCTCGCCGATCGTCGAGCGCGCCGAAGCCAAGGCCCTGTCGGAAAACGAGCTGATGCCGACCGAGCCGGTCACCGTGGTGCTGTCGGAGAAGGGCTGGGTGCGCTGCGCCAAGGGCCATGACATCGATGCCACCGGCCTGTCGTACAAGGCCGGCGATGGCTTCAAGGCTGCCGCCGCCGGGCGCTCCAACCAGTTTGCCGTGCTCATCGACTCCACCGGCCGTAGCTACTCGCTGGCCGCCCATAGCCTGCCGTCGGCGCGTGGCCAGGGCGAGCCGCTGACCGGCCGCCTGACGCCACCACCGGGGGCCACCTTCGAGTGCGTGCTGTTGCCGGACGACGACGCGCTGTACGTGGTGGCCTCGGACGCCGGCTACGGCTTCGTGGTCAAGGGTGAAGACCTGCAGGCCAAGAACAAGGCCGGCAAGGGCTTGCTCAGCCTGCCCAACGGCGCCAAGGTCATGACCCCGCGCCCGGTGGCCAACCGCGAGCAGGACTGGCTGGCGGCGGTGACCACCGAAGGCCGTCTGCTGGTGTTCAAGGTCAGCGACTTGCCCCAGTTGGGCAAAGGCAAGGGCAACAAGATCATTGGTGTGCCGGGCGACCGGGTAGCCAGCCGTGAAGAATTTGTTACCGATCTGGCCGTGATTGCTGAAGGCGCGACACTTGTATTGCAAGCCGGCAAGCGTACCCTATCTCTGAAAGCGGACGACCTGGAGCATTACAAGGGCGAGCGCGGGCGGCGCGGCAGCAAGCTGCCACGTGGGTTCCAGCGGGTCGATGGGTTGCAGGTGGAAGTGCCGGCGTAACCGGTAGAAATGTCTGGAACGGCAATTTCAGCGTCGTTCCGGGCAGAAATGCTGGAGTCGGACGGTTATTTCGCGGATGATATGGCCCTTGCGGTGCCGGCGTGGCCGTGTGCCCGTTTGAATCTACATGTATCACTGCGGTTGGCCTGATGGCGACCGCCTGGATGGGATGATGAAATTTCTGCGCCTTCCATTTGCGCTGTTGATGACTGGCCTGCTGGGCCTTGGCGGGTGCACCATGCACCAGCCGGTTGCCCTGTACCAGCTCGACAGTGGTGATCCTGGCCAGCCGTCGCAGAGTGCAGGCATGGCCGTGGTGCTCGGCCCGGTATCGGTGGCCGATTACCTGCAACGCGAGACGTTCCTGCAGCGTCAGGCCGACGGCAGCCTGACTTCGGCGACCGACGGTCGTTGGGCTGGCAGCCTTTCGTCGGATATCGACCAGCTGCTGGTGCGCCAGCTTGCCTGGCGCCTGGACAGCCAGCGCGTGGTGCTGGCCCCGGCGGCGGCCGGTTTCAACCCGGATGTACAAGTGCTGCTGTCGATCACTCGCCTGGACTCGGGCAAGGACCAGCCGGCCATTCTGGATGCCCAGTGGCGCCTGCTGGACCGCCGTGGCCATGTGCGTGACAACCGCATCGTTCACCTTGAGCAGCCGCACGCGGGCAGCGAGGCGTCGCAGGTGCAGGCTCAGGGCCAATTGCTGCAGAAGCTGGCCGAACAGCTGAGCACGGCGGTCAAGCCGCTGGCCAACCAGCCAGCGATTGCCGAAGAGTCGCCTAAGAAGCCAGCTGCGCCGGTACAGGTGAAGAAGACGCCAGAGAAATCCAAGATCCCGATGGCTGCACCAATTCGTACCGATATGGAAGTCTATCGGTTCTGATTGAACTGCCAGGTACGAAAAAGCCCGCATCGCTGCGGGCTTTTTCGTATCTGCTGTTTTTGTACTGCCTGTAGCGGCCTCTTCGCGGGTAAACCCGCTCCCACAGGTTCGGCGCAGGTCCTGTGGGAGCGGGTTTACCCGCGAAGAGGCCAGCCCGGTATCAGGCCCGGCGTTCGTGCATCCGCGCCAACTGCCGCTCCAGCATCGACGGGTAGGGCTCCATCAGGCGCTCCACGCAGCAGGCGCCTTCCGGGCTGGCAATCGGGCGAATGCGGGCGCGCTGGCGAATCAGCGTGTCATCGCTGATCTGCCGCTCCACCAGCAACAGGTTGCGGCTGTGCTGCGACAGCGCCAGGGCGTCCTGGGCCTTCTCGGCCATCAGCAGGTCCACCAGCTCCAGCCCTTGCAGGTCGTTGCCCAGGGCCAGGCCCAGTTGCAACTGCAGGGTAATGCCGCTGTCCGCCACCTCGATCTGCAGGGCATGGCCCAGGGCGCGCAACAGCTCGCCGCAGCAGATGGCGTTGGTCAGGTAGTCCTCGCCACAGTCGCGGCTGTGGAACAGCACCAGGGTGCTGCCGTCGTTGAGCGTGTGGGTTTCACCGTCATAGAGCGAGGCCGCGTGCTCCAGGCAATCGCGGTAGCGCTCGGTCAGTTCGGTCAGGCGCGTGCGCGGCAGGCGGCGCAGCTGCTCCTGCGAACCCAGTTGCACGGCGAGCACGGCGCTGTACTGCGGTTCGTCGGATTCGACCACGGCGGCCTTGGGCGCGCTGTCGTCGTCCAGCAGGCCGGCGAAGGCATCGTCGTCATCCTCGTCCGCCTGGGCGGCAAGCTTGGCGCGCGGTGCGGCCTTGGCTGCCGGGGCGGCGTCGTGCAAGTCGTCGTACTGCTCGTCGTCCTCTTCCTCAGGCTCTGGCTCAGGTGGCGGCGGTGGGGCCAAGCGCGCATGCAGCTGGCGAGCGATGTCGCCAATCTCATCCTGGCGGTCGGTAGCCGGGGTATAGGGTTGCGGGTCGCGCAGCCACACCCGCAACTGCAGCAGCGGCAGGGTGATGAAGCGGCCCTGGCGCAGGCTCAGGGTCAGCGCCAGTACCAGCAGGATGGCGGCAAGGATGCCCATGCTCTGCAGGCTGATCAGCATCGGCTGCTGGAACTGGCTCATGTCCAGGCTGATGCGCAGTTGCCCGGCGGTCACGTCCTGGAAGGTGATCTTGGTCTGGTACAGGCCTTCGGCCTCGCCCAGCAGGCTGTTGCGCGGGCGCTGGCCGGCCTCGGCGAGGATGCGGTTGTCCACGCTGTAGATCGCCGCATGGGCCACCAGCGGGTTCTTCACCAGATTGCCGAGCAGCACGTTGAGGCTGAGGATGTCGTTGGCCACCAGCAGCTCGGTCGCCGAGGTGGCGGTCTGGGTGGTCAGGCTCTGGCCCAGGGCATCAGCCTGCTCGTGCATGGCCTGCTTGAACTGCAGGCCCATTACACAGGCATAGATCACCAACGCCAGCGCCACCAGGAATATGTTGGTGCAGGCGATGCGCAGTGCCAGTGGCACGCGACGTTGACTCAGGGCGCGATAGATCATCAGGAAGAAGTTGTCTGCTTTGACGGGCGTGGGCCGGTTCACTGAGCTCGGCTCTTAATGGCATGAAAGTGTGGGGCAGTATAGCGAGCCGGGTTTTGTCGGCAAAGTATCGTTGGCGCCCGACGGTCACGGAAAATCGGTAGAATGCGCATTTTTCATCGAAGTCGGAGCCAGGTTGTGCGCGAAATCGTCCTGATCAACATCACCGGTGAGGACCGTCCCGGTCTCACTGCGGCTATCACCGGCGTCCTGCTGCAGGGCGGTGTGAGCATCCTCGACATTGGCCTGGCAGTCATGCACGGCACCTTGTCGTTCGGCATTCTGGTCGATATCCCGGACAACGAAGTGGCTACCGCCCTGCTGCAAAGCGTGCAGGCCAAGGCCCACGAACTGAACCTGCAGGCCCGCTACACGCCGATTTCCGAGGCGGACTACCAGCACTGGGCCGATGGCCAGGGCGAGGCGCGCCACATCGTCACCCTGCTCAGCCGCAAGATCACCCCCGAGCAGCTGCAGCGGGTGAGTGCAGTGATCAGCCATTACGGCCTGACCATCGAGCGTATCGAGCGCCTGTCGGCCCGTGTGGCGCTGGATGCCGAGACCGACAAGGGCAAGGCAGCCATCGAGATCTCCGTGCGCGGCGTGCCAAGTGACTCCCAGGCTCTGCGTGCCGATTTCTTCGCCTTGGCTGAAGAGCTGAGCGTCGACATCGCCTTCCAGAAAGACGACCTGTTCCGCCGAAACCGCCGCTTGGCGGTGTTCGACATGGATTCGACGCTGATCGAAGCCGAAGTCATCGACGAGCTGGCCAAGGCCGCTGGCGTGGGCGAGCAGGTGGCCGCGATCACCGAGCGCGCCATGCGCGGCGAACTGGACTTCCGCGCCAGCTTCAAGGAGCGCATGGCGCTGCTCAAGGGCCTGGATGTGGGCGTGCTGGACGAGATCGGTGCGTCGCTGCGCTTGACCGAAGGTGCCGAGAACCTGTTCGCCGAGCTCAAACGCCTGGGTTACAAGACTGCGATCCTGTCCGGTGGCTTTACCTACTTTGCCCGCCAGGTGCAGGCGCGCCTGGGTATCGACTATGTGTTCGCCAACGAGTTGGAAGTGGTTGATGGCAAGGTAACCGGCGTGGCCGTGGAGCCGATCGTCGATGCCCAGCGCAAGGCCGAGCTGCTACAGAAACTGGCCAGCGAAGAAGGCTTGCAGCTGGAGCAGACCATTGCCGTGGGTGACGGTGCCAACGACCTGCCGATGCTGTCGCTGGCCGGCCTGGGCGTGGCGTTCCGCGCCAAGCCGCTGGTACGCCAGTCGGCCAAGCAGGCGATTTCCACCCTGGGGCTGGATGGGGTGCTGTACCTGCTGGGCTTGCGCGACCGCGACGCGCGCGGCTGATCGGGACTTTGGGGCTGCTGTGCAGCCCTTCGCGGGCACGCCCGCTCCCACAGAGAGCCGCGCTGACCCTGTGGGAGCGGGCGTGCCCGCGAAGGGCCGCACAGCGGCCCCAATAAAAAGGCCCTGCAATGCAGGGCCTCTTTCATACTGCTCGAATCAAGCCTGCGCAGGCGCCGCCAACTGCTGCCCCATGCGCACAGCAGAACCAGCACCCAGGTTCTCAGCCCACTTCACCTGCTCCGGCCCGAACAGCACGATAGCGGTCGAACCCAGCTTGAAGCGGCCCAGTTCGGCACCTTTCTCCAGGTGGATCGGCGCGCGGCTGGCCTCGTCGTAACGGAAGGTCTTCAGCTCGCGCTTGGGCGGCGTCACCAGCCCGGCCCACACGGTTTCGATCGAAGCGACGATCATCGCGCCAACCAGCACCACGGCCATCGGCCCGCGTTCGGTATCGAACAGGCAGACCACGCGCTCGTTGCGGGCGAACAGCTCGGGGACGTTCTCCGCGGTGGTCTGGTTGACCGAGAACAGGCGGCCCGGCACGTAGACCATTTCACGCAGGGTACCGGCCAGCGGCATGTGCACGCGGTGGTAGTCCTTGGGCGACAAGTAGATGGTGGCGAACTCGCCGCCCATGAACGGCGCGGCCATGGCCGGGTCACCGCCCAGCAGCTCCTGCGCGCTGAAGCCGTGGCCCTTGGCCTGGAAGATGCGGCCGTGCTCGATCGGGCCAAGCTGGCTTACGGCGCCGTCGGCCGGGCACAGGATGGCGCCCGGGGTCTCGTCCAGCGGGCGGGCACCCGGCTTCAGGGCACGGGTGAAAAATGCGTTGAAGTGCTCGTAGGCGCTCAGGTCTTCGACCATGGCTTCGGCCATGTTCACCTGGTAGCGCTTGGCGAACCAGGCGGTGAAGGCGTTCTTGAACCAGCGCACGCGGCACTCGGCGATGCAGCCGGCCAGCCGCGACAGCAGGTGGTGCGGCAGCAGGTACTGGCTGATGATGAACAAACGGGATTTCATGCAGGTTCCTTAGACTTCTACAGGCGTGTCCGGGTGGTTGCCCCACTCGCTCCACGAGCCGGCGTAGGCCTTGACACGTGGGTAGCCGAGGGCCTTGGCCACCAGATAAGTGAAACCGGAGCGGCGGTGGGTCTGGCAGTGGGTGATCACTTCCTTGTCGGGGGTGATACCCAGGTTCTGCAGGACTTCGGCGATGTCCTGGCGGATGCGCAGGTGGTCGTTGAGGTCCATGCCGGCGGTCCACTCGAAGTTGATCGCGCCGGGGATGTGGCCGCCTTTGGCTGCCAGCACTTTCTCGCCGCTGAATTCCTGTGGACCACGGGCGTCCCAGATGACCAGGTCGTCGGCGCCCAGGCGGCTTTGCAGGTACTCGCGAGTAGCGGTGGGCTCACTGTCGATGCGCAGGTGCACAGGCGTGTTGCCGCTGGCGGGTACTTCGGTGGAGAGCTTGTCGGCCGGCCAGGCCTGGATGCCGCCATTGAGGTAGTGGTAACGCTTGTGGCCGATCACGTCGAGCAGCCAGATGAAGCGCCCGGCCCAGCCGCCACCTTCATCGTCATACACCACATACACGGCATCGTCGCGGTGGCCGAGTTCGCTGAACAGTTTTTCCAGCTCGCCCACGGCCGGCAGCAGGCCGGGCGCGGGGGGCTGGCCGAGCTGGGTACGCTTGCCTTCGACGAAGCGTGCGCCGGGGATATGCCCGCTGACATAGCGGTTGGCGCTGCTCAGGTCGACCAGGATCAGCTCTGGCGAACCCAGGCGTGGCAGCAGGTCCGCGGCTTCGATCACCAGGGGCAGGCCGGAAAAGTCAGTCATCCACGGTCTCCAGTGTGGAAAGAGGGGCGATTGTAGCGCAAGGCTCAGGCCTTGCGGTTGGCAAACACCGACAGCGCCCGCTCGGTACATTGTGCGGTCTTGCCAAAGGCTTGCACGCTGATATCGGCCAGTGGCCGGCAGTCCTGGTCAGCTACCATCAGCATCAGCACCTGGTCGTTCACCGCCAGCGAGCGCAGCAGCACGTGCTCGCTGCGGAACAAGGCGCGCAGCGGGGCCGGCAGCAGGGCCGAGAACTGGCTGTGGTTTTCCGGGGTGATGCGCAGTTGTCCAGCCTGGGCCAGCAGCTTTTGCAGCAGTTTGTTCTGCGACACCTGCAGGGCCAGGGCCCCGGCCTCCTTGGGCAGGCCGGCGAGTTGCTGCACGCGCAGGTAGTCGCTGGCCTTGTCCAGGCTCAGCAGCAGGATGCGCTGCATGCCGCAAGCCAGCAGGGCTTCGAGGGCCTGGGTGGCCAGGTGCACGGTGTTGGTGAACGGGCTGGGCTGGGCCAGCAGGTGCTGGCACAGCTTGCGCCAGCGCGCCAGGTCGTCGCTGCTGGGTGGTGGCGGTGCCAGCATGTCCGGGTGCGGGCGACGCTGGTGCCAGGGCCAGATCAGCGCTTCGGCCGGGTGGAACAAGGCATGCTGGGCATGGCGGCGGGCGCTGGCCGCAGCCTGCTGGTGCACTTGCTGCTGCACGTCATCCAGCGAGGTCTGCAGGTACAGCGCGGTCAGCAGTTGCCAGCGCAGCAGGTGCGGGTTGTCCCAGCCCACCTGTGCTGCCAGGGCCAGGTTATTGGCCAGCAGCACGGTATTGGCCGGCTGGTTGAACCAGCGGCGCAGGCCGGGCTCGGCGTCCAGGCGGTGTTGCTGGCTGAGCAGGTCCTGGTCACGGGCGATATTGAGCACCTGGGCCAGTTGTTCGCGTTCTTCCAGCAGCAGGCGGTAACCCTGCGTCACCCATTGTGGCAGGCGCCAGTACTCCGCCATGGTCTGGCACAGCGCGATGATGCGCACGCCAAACAGCTCTTCCTCGACATGGGTGGCGTCCTCGCCCTTGTGGATAACCCGCAGCTCCCAGGTGTCGAGCAGCTTGGGGTAGGCCAGCGCCAGCGGCCAGAGTGGCGACAGGAACAGCAGGCTACCCCAGTGGATCTCCTGCCACAGCCGTGCCAGGCGGCTGGCGAACAGGCCGCTGGCCTGCTGCGAGGCGTGCTGGCTGATCAGCTGGAACTGGCACAGTACCGGCGGGATTTCTTCGACGGGCACTGCAGGCAGGCGCTTGAGCAACTGTTCGCTGCGCTCCAGACCCAGGCGATTGAGGGCGACTTCCAGGCTTTCGGCTGGCTCGGCCAGGCTGGCATTGGTGGGGTGATTGGCTTCGCGCATCACCGACAGCACCAGTGCCGGGCTGTCCTGCATCAGTTCGGCGATATCGCGCAGCGAGCGGCGGCTATCGTGGATGGCGGCCATGACCCGGTCGTAGCTGTGCTTCGGCACGGGGATGCGAACACTCTCGAGCAGCTTTACCCAGGCCTCTAGCGTACGTGGAGCCTGAGCGGGCACCTTGGTTTCAATTGGCATTTTGACATCAGTCCGAACTGGCTTTTCGCATTGAGTGGCTATAGTCTGGCGCAGTTCTGCCGATAAGTAGAAGAAGAGTTTTAAAGCTCCCGCCTCTTCCCCTGACCACGACAGCAAGTGCTTTGAACCTATGGCTAAAATTATCGGCATCATCGTCGTATTCGCGAGCGTGCTCGGCGGATACGTGCTCTCCCACGGCAAGATCGCAGCGCTGATCCAGCCGTTCGAAGTACTGATCATCGGCGGTGCGGCCTTTGGTGCATTCCTGCAGGCCAACCCTGGCCACATGACCATGCACGTCATCAAGAAGTCGATGAAGATGTTCGGCTCGCGCTTCACTCACGCCTTCTACCTGGAAGTGCTGGGCCTGGTGTACGAGATCCTCAACAAGAGCCGTCGTGAAGGCATGATGGCCATTGAGGCCGACATCGAGGATGCCGCCGCCAGCCCGATCTTCGCCAAGTACCCGACGGTGCTGGCCGATGAACGCATGACCGCGTTCGTCTGCGACTACCTGCGCATCATGTCCACCGGCAACATGGCCCCGCACGAGTTGGAGGGCCTGTTCGACATGGAACTGCTGAGCATGAAGGAAGAGCTGGAGCACCCTTCCCATGCGGTGACCGGTATCGCCGACGGCATGCCCGGCTTCGGTATCGTTGCGGCGGTACTGGGTATCGTGGTGACCATGGCCTCGCTCGGTGATGGTGACCAGGCCTCCATCGGCCTCCATGTGGGTGCGGCGCTGGTGGGTACCTTCTTCGGTATTCTGGCGGCTTACGGCTTCTTCGGCCCGTTGGCCAAGTGCCTGGAGCACGATGCCAAGGAAGAACTGAACCTCTACGAATCGATCAAGGCTTCGCTGGTAGCCTCGGCCTCGGGCATGCCGCCTTCGCTGGCGGTCGAGTTCGGGCGCAAGGTGCTGTACCCCAAGCACCGCCCAAGCTTCGCCGAACTGGAACAAGCGGTTCGCGGTCGCTGAGTCATGGAGAACAATCAGCCCATCATCGTCAAGCGCGTCAAGCGCTTTGGCGGCGGCCACCACGGCGGCGCCTGGAAAATCGCCTTCGCCGACTTCGCCACGGCAATGATGGCGTTCTTCCTGGTGCTGTGGCTGTTGTCCACGGCCACGCCGGAACAGAAGATCGCCATTGCCGGCTATTTCAAGGACCCGATCGGCTTCTCGGAAAGCGGCACGCCCTACGTCATCGACCTGGGTGGCTCGCCTCAGCTGGCGCCGGAAAAGACCATCAATCCCGAAGCCAAGTCCGAGCCGACGCCCGATACCAGCATCCAGCTGGACAAGGATCAGGTGGAGACCATGGCCGAGCAGGTCGAGCGTGAGCGTCTGGAGTTGCTGCTGCAGGAACTGCAGAACAAGGTGGAAGAGAACCCGCAGCTGCAGAAGTTCAAGGACCAGATCCTGTTCGAGATAACCCAGGACGGCCTGCGCATCCAGATCATGGACGCCGAGAACCGGCCGATGTTCGACATTGGCAGCGCGCGCCTGCAGCCGTACTTCGAGGACATCCTGCTGGCCATGGCCGACACCATCAAGGCGGTGCCGAACAAGATCAGCATCAGTGGCCACACCGACGCCAAGCCGTATGCCGGCAGTGGCGAGTTCGGCAACTGGGAACTGTCGGCCAACCGTGCCAACGCCGCGCGCCGTGCGCTGGTGGCCGGTGGCTACCCGGATGGCCAGGTGGCACGGGTGGTGGGTTACGCGTCGTCTTCGCTGTTCGACCGCAAGAACCCGTTCAACCCGGTCAACCGCCGCATCGATATCATCGTGCTGACCAAGAAGGCCCAGCGCAACATCGAGGGTGAGCAGGGTACGCCGGAAGCACCGGCTGCCGCGCCGGCAGCGCCGGGCGCTGCTGTACCGGCTGCGCCAGGGGAGACCGAGCAGGCACCCATGCAGCCGCGAGAGCTGCGCCAGAAGCTGAATATCTTCAAAGAGGGGACGCTGAAAATGGATGAGTCCAAGGACCAGTAAACCCTTTTTCGTCCTGCGCGGTCCCTTGTGGGAGCGGGCTTGCCCGCGAACACGGGCGAAGCCCGTGCCAACCACCGAGGTGCCTGCTTCGCGGGCACGCCCGCTCCCACAGGATTGGCGTAGCCCTCGAGCCTTGTGCAGAACCTGTGGAGCAGGCGGTCAGTAGGCGTCTTCGGGCAAACTGGCGATGATCGAGCGGTAGCTGTTCATCCGTTGCTGCTTGATACGCCCCTCGTCCAGCGCCTTGAGCAGTGCACAGCCCGGTTCGCGATCATGCTTGCAGTCGCGGAAGCGGCAGGTGCCGAACAGGTCGCGGAACTCGATGAAACCATCCTCCACATCACTGCGGCTGACGTGTCCCAGGCCGAACTCGCGGATGCCCGGTGAGTCGATCAGGTCGCCACCGTTGGGGAAGTGGTACAGCCGCGCGGTGGTGGTGGTATGGGTACCCTGGCCAGACCATTCCGACAGGTCGCCGACACGGGTGCCGGCGTCCGGCAGCAGGCTGTTGACCAGCGACGACTTGCCCACCCCCGACTGGCCGACGAACACGCTGATGTGGCCGTCAAGCATCTGCTGCAGGCGTTGCATGCCGTCACCGTGGTGCGCTGAAACCTCCAGCAGCGGGTAGCCCAGCTCGCGGTACACCTCTAGCAGCGCATGCAGGCCCGGGCCGTTCTCGTCGTTGATCAGGTCGGCCTTGTTCAGCAGCAGCAGCGGGCGAATGCCGGCATGTTCCGCCGCCACCAGGTAACGGTCGATCAGGTTGGGGTGCGGTTCGGGCGCGGGGGCGAAGACGATCACGATCAGGTCGACGTTGGCCGCCACCGGCTTCAGCTGGCCGTGGTTGTTCGGCCGGCACAGCTCGGTGCTGCGCGGCATCTGCGCGACGATCACGCCAATGCCCTGATTGCCCGCACGCCATACCACGCGGTCGCCGGTAACCAGCGCCGGCAGGTTGGCGCGCAAGTGGCAGCGGAACACCTGGCCGGCGACTTCGCCGTCCTGGGCTTCCACTTCTACCTGCACGCCGAAATGCGCAATCACCAGGCCCAACTGCTCCGGCCCCAGGTCGCCACCCTCCAGTTCCTGCAGCACGTGCTGTTCGCGTTTGGCCGCACGCGCGGCGCGCTCGTTCTGGATTTTTTCGATGCGCCAGTTCTGGCGGCGATTGAGCTGGCGTTTGGCCATGAAGGTTCCGTGCGTGGAGGGGCAGGTTGAAAACGGCAAGCAGTTTAGCACGCCAGGCGCCGGACCATTTCGCTTACCTTCGTGCCGTGAATGGGCGTGCCTTGGCCACTACGCTAATATGACGGCCTATACGAGGAGCCCCCGCATGCAAAACCCACAGAATCTGATCTGGATCGACCTGGAAATGACCGGCCTGGATCCGGACAGCGACGTCATCATCGAGATGGCCACCATCGTCACCGACAGCGAGCTGAATACCTTGGCCGAAGGCCCGGTGATCGCCATCCACCACAGTGACGAAGTGCTGGCGCGCATGGACGAGTGGAACACCCGCACCCATGGCGCTTCGGGGCTGACCCAGCGCGTACGCGAGAGCAAGGTCGGCATGGCCGAAGCCGAGGCGCAGACCATTGCGTTTCTCGAGCAGTGGGTGCCGAAAGGCAAGTCGCCGATCTGCGGCAACAGCATCTGCCAGGACCGCCGCTTCCTCTACCGCCACATGCGCAACCTGGAAAACTACTTCCACTACCGCAACCTGGATGTCTCGACCTTGAAGGAGCTGGCCGCACGCTGGGCGCCTGACGTGCGTGACAGCTTCAAGAAGGGCAACACCCACCTGGCACTGGATGACATCCGCGAATCGATTGCCGAACTGCGCCACTATCGCGAGCACTTCATCAAGGTGTGAGCCGAAAGGGCGCAGATATTGTATCTGCGCCCCCTTTTGGTGCCATGGGCAACTGGTTAGACTGCGCGCCTTTCTCGCTCGCCCGCACGGACCCCGCACCATGTTGTTGATGCTCTACCTTATCGCCATCACCGCCGAAGCCATGACCGGCGCGTTGTCTGCTGGCCGCCGCGGCATGGACTGGTTCGGCGTGGTGCTGATTGCCTGCGTCACCGCCCTGGGTGGCGGCTCGGTGCGTGACGTGCTGCTCGGGCATTACCCGCTGACCTGGGTGAAGCATCCGGAATACCTGGTGCTGACCAGCTGTGCGGCGCTGCTGACCATTTTCATCGCACCGATGATGCGCCGACTGCGCTCGCTGTTTCTGGTGCTCGATGCCCTGGGGCTGGTGGCCTTTACCCTGATTGGCTGCATGACTGCACTGGAGATGGGACAGGGCATGCTGGTGGCGTCGATCAGCGGGGTGATCACCGGGGTATTTGGCGGGATCCTGCGGGATATCTTCTGTAACGACATTCCCCTGGTGTTCCGCCGCGAGCTGTACGCCAGTGTCTCGTTCGCTGCGGCGTGGTTCTACCTGGGCTGCGTGTACTTCAAGGTGCCGGCAGAACAGGCGATGCTGCTGACCCTGTTTGGCGGGTTCCTGCTGCGGTTGCTGGCGATTCGGTTCCATTGGGAAATGCCCAAGTTCCACTACAACGACCAGCAGTGATGCAGTTCCGGCACAACATGGCCCCTGTGGGAGCGGGCGTGCCCGCGAACACCGGCAGAGCCGGTGCCATCCACCGCGTTGCCTGATTCGCGGGCACGCCCGCTCCCACAAGGGGCGCAAGCTCTGGGGCTGGTCGCTATTGGATGCCGTGTTGCGCCAGCGCCCACTCCACATGCTCGCGCACCAGCTCCGATGCATCCTCGCGTCGCGCCTTCAGCGCTTCGATCACCGGGATCGTCGAAGGCGCATTGCCCAACCCTACCGCCAGGTTGCGCAACCAGCGCTCATAGCCGGCCCGGCGCAGCGGCCCGCCTTCGGTCTTGCGCAGGAAGGTCCGTTCATCCCACAGGAACATCTCTGCTAACTCGGCATTCTCCAGCCCGTGACGTGGCTGGAAGTCCTGTTCCTGGCTGTGTCTGGCAAAGCGGTTCCACGGGCAGACGATCTGGCAGTCATCGCAACCGAACACCCGGTTGCCCATCTTCGAACGCAACTCGACGGGGATCGGCCCCCGCAGTTCGATGGTCAGGTACGAGATGCAGCGCCGTGCATCCAGCACATAGGGCCCGACGAACGCCTGGGTCGGGCAGATGTCCAGGCAGGCCTGGCAACGCCCGCAATGTTCGCTGGTGGTGGCTTCGTCCACCGGCAGTGGCAGGTCGACGAACAGCTCGGCGAGGAAGAAGTAACTGCCCGCCTTGCGGTTGAGCAGCAGGGTGTTCTTGCCGATCCAGCCCAGACCGGCCTGCTCGGCCAAGGCCTTTTCCAGCACCGGAGCGCTGTCGACGAAGGCGCGGTAACCGAACGGGCCGATAGCCTCCTGAATGCGATCGGCCAGGAACTGCACGCGCTTGCGCACCAGCTTGTGGTAATCCCGGCCCAGTGCGTAGCGCGACACGTAGGCTTTTTCCGGCTGTGCCAGGCGCTGCGCCATCTGTGTGTCGCCGGGCAGGTAGTCCATGCGCAGCGATACCACGCGCACCGTGCCGGGGATCAGTTGCTCTGGGTGTGCGCGCTTGCTGCCGTGAGCGCCCAGGTATTCCATCTCGCCCTGGTAGCCGGCGTCGAGCCAGCGCTGCAGGTGGTGTTCGTGTTCGCCAAGGTCGACCCCGGCGATGCCGACGTGGGCAAAACCGAGTTCTTGGCCCCAGATCTTGATCGATTGGGCCAGTTGGGCGAGGTCAGGCGTACAGGCGGACATGGATGGGCAAGGCAATACGGGCTCAGGTGCGTATAATTCTGCCAGACATTGGAGCCTTTGACCCCATGCCGCAGACCAAACACCCCAGCCATACCCCACAATTGCTCAGCAGCGTGACTGTCGCGCACCTGCCGGCACGGCATGCGCATGCCCATAAAGGCGACTTCGGCCATGTGCTGGTGGTCGGTGGCGACCTCGGTACCGGTGGCGCCGTGCTGCTCAGTGCCGAAGCCGCCTTGCGCTGTGGTGCCGGACTGGTCAGCGTGGCGACCCGGCCCGAGCACGTGGCCGCCAGCCTGGCGCGCCTGCCCGAGGTCATGTGCCTGGGCGCCAGTTCGGCCAACCAGCTGATGGGCGTGCTGGAGCGCGCTTCGGTGCTGGTGGTCGGTCCAGGCCTGGGCCAGGCAGCCTGGGGTCGCAGCCTGCTGTCGGCGGTGGCCAATGCCGAGCGGCCGCAGGTGTGGGACGCCGATGCCCTGAACTTGCTTGCGCGTACCCCGTTGGCCCTGCCCAGTGGCAGCATCCTTACCCCGCACCCGGGGGAGGCGGCGCGGCTGCTGGGCATTTCCACCGAGGCGGTGCAGGTGGACCGCCCGGGGGCTGCTCGCAAACTGGCGCGCCGTTACAACAGCGTCTGCGTGCTCAAGGGGGCCGGCACTCTGGTCGCCGACCCGGCCGGGCAGCTGCTGCTGTGCGAACGCGGCCATCCGGCCATGGCCGGTGCCGGCCTGGGCGATGTGCTGACCGGCGTGCTGGCGGCGCTGCTGGCCCAGGGCCTGGATGCCTGGCATGCCGCGGGGCTGGGGGTATGGCTGCACGCCTGTGCCGGCGAGCGTCTGGGCGTTAAAGGTAGAGGCTTGGCCGCCAGCGATCTGGCGCCGGTCATTCGTGAGTTGTTGGAGGAGCATTCTGCGTGTCTGGCTTAAACCTGTTTCTGGCCGATGAAGCGGCCACGGTCAAATTCGGCGCACACCTGGCCGAGGTGACCGGCGGTCACGGCGTGATCTTTCTGGAGGGTGACCTGGGCGCGGGCAAAACCACGCTGTCGCGTGGCCTGATTCGTGGCCTGGGCCATACTGGTGCAGTGAAAAGCCCGACCTTCACGGTGGTCGAGCCTTACGAAATCGGTGAGGTGCGGGCGTTCCATTTCGACCTGTATCGCCTGGTCGATCCGGAAGAGCTGGAGTTCATGGGCATTCGTGACTATTTCGAGGGCGACCCGCTGTGCCTGTTCGAGTGGCCACAAAAGGGTGCGGGCGTTTTGCCAAAGCCCGACCTGACCATTACCATAAGCCCCCAAGCGGGCGGACGCTCGCTGATCCTTTCGCCGCAGGGGGCTCGCGGCGAGGCCTGGTGCGTTGCACTGGCCGAACACTATAAACAGTAAGTGGGGTAGGTATGCGCATACGCGCACTGGTCGCCATCGTTGGGCTGCTGCTGACAACGGTGACCGTTGACGCTCTGGCCGTCACTCAAGTCAAGAGCATGCGCCTGTGGCGCGCGCCCGACAACACGCGGCTGGTCTTCGACCTGTCTGGCCCCGTGCAGCACAGCGTCTTCACCCTGAGCGCACCTGATCGCCTGGTTATCGACATCAATGGCGCGACCTTGGCCGCGCCACTGAACGTGGCAACCTCCAATACGCCGATCAGCAGCGTGCGTTCGGCCCAGCGCACCCCGACCGACCTGCGCGTGGTGGTCGACCTGAAAAAGTCGGTCACCCCCAAAAGCTTCACCCTGGCGCCCAATGCCCAGTACGGCAACCGCCTGGTGGTCGACCTGTACGACCAGGAAGCCGACGCCGTCGCGGCCAGCGCGCCGCCTCCGGCACCGGTACCAACGCCTGCAACCACGCCTGCTACCACCCCGGCAGTGCCGGTGACCCCGGCCCAGCCCGCCATCAAGCTGCCGCCGGTACCCAGCGGCAAGCGTGACATCGTGGTTGCCATCGACGCCGGCCACGGCGGCGAAGACCCGGGTGCGTCCGGCTCGCGTGGCCAGCATGAAAAAGACATCGTGCTGCAGATCGCCAAGGAACTGCAGCGCCAGATCAACAGCGAAAAAGGCTTCCGGGCCGAGCTGACCCGTACTGGCGACTACTTTATCCCGCTGCGCAAGCGCACGGAAATCGCCCGCAAGAAGGGGGCCGACCTGTTCATCTCGATCCATGCCGACGCCGCGCCATCCCGCGCCGCCTTTGGTGCCTCGGTGTTCGCCCTGTCCGACCGCGGCGCCACCTCCGAGACCGCGCGCTGGCTGGCCGACACGGAAAACCGTTCCGACCTGATCGGTGGTGCCGGTAACGTCAGCCTCGACGACAAGGACCGCATGCTGGCCGGCGTGCTGCTCGACCTGTCGATGACCGCCACGCTCAGCTCCAGCCTCAATGTCGGGCAGAAGGTGCTGGGCAACATGGGCCGCATTACCTCGTTGCACAAGCAGCGGGTGGAACAGGCCGGCTTCATGGTACTGAAGTCGCCGGATATCCCGTCGATCCTCGTTGAAACCGGGTTCATCTCGAACAACAACGAAGCCGCCAAGCTGGCCACCGCCAGCCATCAGCAGGCCCTGGCTCGCTCGATCCACACCGGTGTGCGTCAGTACTTCCAGCAGAACCCGCCGCCTGGCACCTATATCGCCTGGCTGCGCGACACCGGCAAGATCGCCGCCGGGCCGCGTGAGCACACGGTGCGCCCTGGCGAAACCCTGGCGATGCTCGCCGTGCGCTATCAGGTCAGCGCGGCCAGCCTGCGTAGCACCAACGGCCTCAAGACCGATGAGCTCAAGGTTGGCCAGCGCCTCGATATCCCTGCCACCACATTGGCCTCGCAATGAGTGGTGGTTCGCGCATCCAGCTGCTCAGCCCGCGGCTGGCCAACCAGATTGCCGCCGGCGAGGTTGTCGAGCGGCCGGCCTCTGTCGCCAAGGAATTGCTGGAGAACAGCCTGGACTCCGGCGCCCGGCGTATCGACGTGGAGGTGGAGCAGGGCGGCGTCAAGCTGTTGCGGGTGCGGGACGATGGCAGCGGCATTTCCGCCGATGACCTGCCGCTGGCCCTGGCCCGTCACGCCACCAGCAAGATCCGCGAGCTGGAAGACCTCGAAGGGGTATTGAGCCTGGGCTTCCGGGGTGAGGCCCTGGCCTCGATCAGCTCGGTGGCGCGCCTGACCCTGACTTCGCGTACCGCCAGCGCTACCGAAGCCTGGCAGGTGGAAACCGAAGGCCGTGACATGACCCCGCGGGTGCAGCCGGCGGCGCACCCGGTGGGTACTTCGGTGGAAGTGCGCGACCTGTTCTTCAACACCCCGGCCCGGCGCAAGTTCCTCAAGGCCGAGAAGACCGAATTCGATCACCTGCAGGAAGTGATCCGGCGCCTGGCGCTGGCGCGCTTCGATGTCGGCTTCCACCTGCGCCACAACGGCAAGAGCATCCTCAGCCTGCACGAGGCCCACGATGAAACTGCCCGTGCGCGGCGAGTGGGCGCCATCTGTGGCCCGGGCTTCATGGAGCAGGCGCTGCCGATCGACGTGGAACGCAACGGCCTGCGCCTGTGGGGCTGGGTCGGCCTGCCAACCTTCTCGCGCAGCCAGGCAGACCTGCAGTACTTCTTCGTCAACGGCCGTGCGGTGCGCGACAAGCTGGTCGCCCATGCCGTGCGTCAGGCCTACCGCGATGTGCTGTTCAATGGCCGGCACCCGACCTTCGTGCTGTTCCTGGAGCTGGAGCCCAACGGCGTCGACGTCAACGTGCACCCGACCAAGCACGAAGTGCGTTTCCGCGAGGGGCGCTCGGTGCACGATTTCCTGTATGGCACCCTGCATCGCGCCCTGGCCGATGTGCGCCCGGAAGACCAGTTGGCGGCGCCTGCCGCCGTGCCCGAGATGGTCCGCCCCACCGGCCAGCAGGCTGGTGAGTTCGGCCCCCAGGGCGAAATGCGCCTGGCCTCGCCGGTGCTCGAGCAGCCGCGTGCCCCGCAGCAGTCGTTTTCCAATGGCGGCAGTGGCGCGGGTTACCAATACCAGTACACCCCGCGCCCTTCGCAGCCGCTGCCGGCCGCCGAGGCACAGGCGGTGTATCGCGAGTTTTACAAACCGCTGGATGAAGGCGCGGCGCCGACGACGGCGTTGCCCGAAAGCCAGGGTGACATTCCCCCGCTGGGCTACGCGCTTGCGCAGCTCAAGGGCATCTACATCCTGGCCGAGAACGCCATCGGCCTGGTGCTGGTGGACATGCACGCCGCTCACGAGCGCATCATGTACGAGCGCCTGAAGGTGGCCATGGCCAGCGAAGGCCTCAGCGGCCAGCCGCTGCTGGTACCCGAGACCCTGGCCTTGAGCCAGCGTGAAGCAGACTGCGCCGAAGAGCATGCGCAGTGGTTCCAGCGGCTGGGCTTCGAACTGCAGCGCCTGGGCCCCGAGACCCTGGCCATTCGCCAGATCCCAGCTTTGCTCAAGCAGGCGGAGGCCAACCGGCTGGTGCAGGATGTACTCGCCGACCTGATGGAATACGGCACCAGCGACCGTATCCAGGCGCACCTCAACGAGCTGCTCGGTACCATGGCCTGTCACGGTGCCGTGCGCGCCAACCGGCGCCTGGCGATCCCCGAGATGAACGCCCTGCTGCGTGATATGGAAAACACCGAGCGCAGCGGCCAGTGCAACCATGGTCGCCCCACCTGGACCCAGATGGGCCTGGACGACCTGGACAAACTCTTCCTGCGCGGTCGATGAAATGAGCGGCAAGCCCCCTGCAATATTCCTGATGGGCCCGACAGCGGCCGGCAAGACCGACCTGGCCATCGAGCTGACCAAAGTACTGCCCTGTGAGCTGATCAGCGTCGATTCGGCGCTGGTTTACCGCGGCATGGATATCGGTTCGGCCAAGCCGTCGAAAGAAATCCTCGCCGCTCACCCGCACCGGTTGATCGATATTCGCGACCCCGCCGAAAGCTATTCGGCTGCGCAGTTCCGTACCGATGCCCTGGAGGCCATGGCCGAAATCACCGCGCGCGGGAAAATCCCGCTGCTGGTGGGCGGCACCATGCTCTATTACAAGGCGTTGATCGATGGCCTTGCCGACATGCCGGCGGCCGATGCCGCGGTGCGTGCCGAGCTGGAGGCCCAGGCCGAAGCCCTGGGCCTGGCCGAGTTGCACCGCCAGTTGGCCGAGGTCGACCCCGAGTCGGCGGCGCGTATCCACCCCAACGATCCGCAGCGGCTGATCCGGGCTCTGGAGGTGTACCGGGTGAGCGGCGAGAGCATGACTGCACATCGCCAACGTCAATTCGCGGAAAGTCGCGGCGCAGACGCAGGCGCTGGCGGGCATTTGCCCTATACTGTCGCGAGTTTGGCGATTGCTCCTACAGATCGTCACATTTTGCATCATCGAATTGCGTTACGATTTTCACAGATGCTGGAACAGGGCTTTGTCGACGAGGTCCGATCGCTGCGAGCCAGAAGTGACTTGCACGCCGGGCTGCCGTCTATACGGGCAGTGGGGTATCGGCAGGTCTGGGACTACCTCGACGGCAAGCTGACTGAGAATGAGATGCGTGAGCGCGGTATCATTGCTACCAGGCAGTTGGCCAAGCGGCAGTTCACATGGTTGCGTGGCTGGCCTGAAGTACACTGGCTTGACAGCCTGGCCTGCGACAATCTGTCCCGCACCTTGAAATACCTTGGGGCCATCTCCATATTGGGCTGAGTCCCTGCTGATTGCCGTCTATTCTTGCGAAGGGGCGGCCTAATTTATCGATTTTCTTGATTTTCTATTATTTATCCTTACAGGAGTGCGGCATATGTCAAAAGGGCATTCGCTACAAGACCCTTACTTGAACACCTTGAGAAAAGAAAAGGTCCCGGTATCCATCTACCTGGTCAACGGCATCAAACTGCAGGGTTCGATCGAGTCCTTCGACCAGTTCGTGGTACTGCTGAAGAACACCGTCAGCCAGATGGTCTACAAGCACGCCATCTCGACTGTGGTTCCTGCCCGTCCGGTTCGTCTGCCAAGCCCGTCCGATTCCGAACACGGCGACAGCGAGCCAGGCAACGCCTGATAGGAGCCTGCATTGTTCTTTGAGCGCCACGGTGGTGGTGAGCGGGCGTTGCTCGTTCACTTGGAAGGTCAGAACCCTGAGGCGCGCGAAGACCCGCAGGAGTTCCAGGAGCTTGCATTGTCGGCCGGTGCCGACATCGTCTCGCTGGTCACGGTGGCAAGGCATCAGCCTTCCGCCAAATACCTGATTGGCAGTGGCAAGGTCGAAGAGTTGCACGACCTGGTCCATGCCGAACAGGTAGACCTGGTGATTTTCAATCACACCCTCACGCCCAGTCAGGAGCGCAACCTTGAACGTGTGTTCGAGTGTCGTGTGCTCGACCGTACCGGGCTGATCCTCGATATCTTCGCCCAAAGGGCGCGTACCCATGAAGGCAAGCTGCAGGTCGAACTGGCCCAGCTCGAGCACATGAGCACGCGGCTGGTGCGCGGCTGGACCCACCTTGAGCGTCAGAAGGGTGGTATCGGCCTGCGCGGCCCGGGTGAAACCCAGCTGGAAACCGACCGCCGCCTGTTGCGGGTGCGCATTCGCCAGATCAAGTCACGCCTGGAGAAGGTGCGCAGCCAGCGCGAGCAGGCGCGCCGCGGGCGCAAGCGCGCGGATATCCCGTCGGTGTCGCTGGTGGGTTATACCAACGCCGGCAAGTCCACACTGTTCAACGCCCTGACCGAATCCGAGGTGTATGCCGCGGACCAGTTGTTCGCCACCCTCGACCCGACCCTGCGCCGGCTCGAGCTGAACGACCTGGGGCCGATCGTGCTGGCCGACACCGTGGGCTTCATTCGCCACCTGCCACACAAGCTGGTCGAAGCATTTCGGGCTACGCTCGAAGAGTCGAGCAACTCCGACTTGCTGCTGCATGTGATCGACGCCCATGAGCCGGAGCGCATGGAGCAGATCGAGCAGGTACTGGCGGTGTTGGGCGAGATTGGTGCCGAAGGGTTGCCGATCCTTGAGGTGTATAACAAACTCGACTTGCTCGAAGATGTCGAGCCGCAGATCCAGCGCAATGCCGATGGCAAGCCGGAACGGGTCTGGGTATCGGCACGCGATGGGCGTGGCCTGGAGCTGGTCGGCCAGGCGATTGCCGAGTTGCTGGGGGATGATCTGTTTGTCGGTACCCTGTGTCTGGAGCAGCGTTTTGCCCGCTTGCGCGCGCAATTCTTTGCCCTGGGTGCCGTGCAGAGTGAAGAGCATGATGAAGAAGGGCGCAGCCTGCTGAGCGTGCGACTGCCCATGGTCGAACTGAATCGCCTGGTCAGCCGCGAAGGCATGGAGCCGCAAGTGTTTGTCGAGCAACACACTTTGCAATAAATGCTCGTCGAGGTCGCCGGGCAGCAGTGACAGGCATTCTGTAGCATTGGACGGCGCGCCGTGGGCGCGTCTTTGCTTTATCAGATGGAGAGCGCTATGGCTTGGAACGAGCCGGGTGGCAACTCGAACAATCAGGATCCCTGGGGCGGCCGCCGGAATGGCGGTGGCGGCGGTGGTGACAAGAAAGGTCCACCGGACCTGGACGAGGCCTTCCGCAAATTGCAGGACAGCCTGAACGGCATGTTCGGCAGTGGCAAGAAACGTGGCGGCGGTGACCGCAATGTCGGCAAGGGCGGTGGCCTGGGCCTGCTGGGCATCGGCCTGGCGGTGCTGGCTGCAATCTGGCTGTACAGCGCCGTGTATGTGGTCGACGAGCAGGAGCAGGCTGTGGTGCTGCGCTTCGGCAAGTACTATGAGACGGTCGGTCCCGGCCTGAACATCTACTTCCCGCCGATCGATCGCAAGTACATGGAGAACGTCACGCGCGAGCGTGCCTATACCAAGCAGGGTCAGATGCTGACCGAAGACGAGAACATCGTCGAGGTGCCGCTGACCGTCCAGTACAAGATCAGCAACCTGCAGGACTTCGTGCTCAACGTCGACCAGCCTGAGGTCAGCCTGCAGCACGCGACCGAGAGTGCCCTGCGCCACGTGGTGGGTTCCACCTCGATGGACCAGGTGCTGACCGAAGGCCGCGAGCAGATGGCCGTGGATATCCGCGAACGCCTGCAACGCTTCCTCGACACCTACCGTACCGGTATCACTGTTACCCAGGTCAACGTCCAGAGCGCGGCAGCCCCGCGTGAAGTGCAGGAAGCCTTCGACGACGTGATCCGTGCCCGCGAAGATGAGCAGCGTGCCCGCAACCAGGCCGAGTCCTACGCCAATGGCGTGGTGCCGGAGGCCCGTGGTCAGGCGCAGCGTATCATCGAGGACGCCAACGGTTACCGCGACGAAGTCATCGCCCGCGCCAAGGGTGAGGCCGACCGCTTCACCAAGCTGGTCGCCGAGTACCGCAAGGCACCTGACGTGACCCGTCAGCGTCTGTACCTGGAGACCATGCAAGAGGTCTACAGCAATTCGAGCAAGGTCATGGTGGCAACCAAGGACGGGCAGAACAACCTGCTCTACCTGCCGCTGGACAAGATGGTCGAAGGCAGCCGCAACCCGTCCGCGCCGACCACTGGCGTGTCGCCATCGGTCAACGATGCGGCCGCCCGTGCGGCGCAGGACCTGCAACAGCAACAGCAGCCGCTGCGCACTAGGGAGAGCCGCTGATGAGCAACAGATCGCTGATCGCCCTGATCGCCGCCGTGGTTCTGGCCATCGTGGCCTGGAACAGCTTCTACATCGTGTCCCAGACCGAGCGTGCGGTACTGCTGCGCTTTGGTAAGGTGGTCCAGGCGGATGTCCAGCCGGGCATGCACGTGAAGATTCCGTACGTGAACCAGGTGCGCAAGTTCGACGCCCGCCTGATGACCCTCGACGCCCCGACCCAGCGGTTCCTGACCCTGGAGAAGAAAGCGGTGATGGTCGACGCTTACGCCAAGTGGCGCGTCAAGGACGCCGAACGCTTCTACACCGCCACGTCCGGCATGAAGCAGATCGCCGACGAGCGTCTGTCGCGTCGTCTGGAAAGCGGCCTGCGTGACCAGTTCGGTAAACGTACCCTGCACGAAGTGGTGTCCGGTGAACGTGATGCGTTGATGGCCGACATCACTGCATCGCTGAACCGCATGGCCGCCAAGGAGCTGGGTATCGAGGTGGTCGACGTGCGCGTCAAGGCCATCGACCTGCCGAAGGAAGTCAACCGCAGCGTGTTCGACCGCATGAGCACCGAGCGTGAGCGTGAAGCCCGCGAGCACCGCGCCAAGGGTAACGAGCTGGCTGAAGGTATCCGTGCCGATGCCGACCGTCAGCGCCGTGTATTGCTGGCTGAGGCCTATCGCGAAGCAGAGGAAACCCGCGGTGACGGCGACGCCCAGGCGGCCGCCATCTACGCCAAGGCCTACACTCAGGACCCTGATTTCTACGCGTTCTACCGTAGCCTGCAGGCGTACCGCGAGAGCTTCTCGAGCAAGAGCGACGTGCTGGTCCTGGATCCGAAGAACGAGTTCTTCCGCTTCCTGGACAAGAGCAGGCCGTGATGCTCAGGCCCTGATTTTCATGCAGCGGCGCCCCGCCCGGCAGCTAAAACACCAGGCGGGGTGCATCCTGAATGAAAAGGGGTGTATGATGAGGTAGCCGGGAAATTTCCCGGCTTTTTTGCGTCTGCAAGGTTGATTGGCAAACCGCCAGTTGACGGTTTGGTCAGGTCGCAAGGCAATTCGAGGGTGTCGGGTACGGTGGCTGCGCTGGGATCAGTGCTGCCCGCTGCTGTGCGCGATACCGGCTTTACTGACGGCTCGCCTGCTTGGCAAGCCGCCCGGACCAGAGGGGAAATGGCGTAATGGCAACGGTAGACCGCTGGCTGCTGCCAGATGGCATCGAGGAAGTACTGCCACCTGAGGCTGCGCGCATCGAGATCGCGCGCCGCCAGGTGTTGGACCTGTTCCAGAGTTGGGGCTACGAACTGGTCGTCACCCCGCATATCGAGTACCTGGAGTCGCTGCTTACCGGCGCCGGCCAGGACCTGGACCAGCGCACCTTCAAGGTAGTGGACCCGCAGTCCGGCCGCCTGATGGGCTTCCGCGCCGACTTCACCCCGCAGGTGGCGCGCATCGACGCCCACACCTTGCGCCGTGAAGGCCCTAGCCGCCTGTGCTATGCCGGCAGCGTGCTGCATGCCCAGCCGCGAGCCCTGTCCACCTCGCGCAGCCCGATCCAGCTGGGCGCCGAGCTGTACGGCGACGCCAGCCCCACCAGCGATGTCGAAGTCATCAGCCTGATGCTCGCCACGCTGCAACTGACCGATGTGCCGGATGTGCACATGGACCTTGGCCATGTCGGTATCTACCGCGGCCTGGCCCGTGCTGCCGGCCTGTCCGGTGCGGTCGAGCAGCAGCTGTTCGACGCCCTGCAGCGCAAGGCCGTAGATGAAGTGCAGGTACTGACCGCCGACCTGCCGAAGGACCTGGGCAACATGCTGCGCGCGCTGGTCGAACTGTGCGGTGGCCGCGAAGTGCTGGCCGAAGCCCGTGTGCGCCTGGGGCGTGCCCCGGCCAGCGTGCTGGCGGCGCTGGACGACCTGCTGGCGATCGCCGATCGCCTGGCGGCGCGCTTCCCGGACCTGCCGCTGTACTTCGACCTCGGCGAGCTGCGCGGTTACCACTATCACACGGGCGTGGTGTTCGCTGTGTTCGTGCCGGGCGAAGGTCAATCGATCGCCCAGGGCGGGCGCTATGACGACATCGGTGCCGACTTTGGCCGGGCCCGCCCGGCAACCGGTTTCTCCACGGATTTGAAGACCCTGGTCACACTGGGGCGAGCGGAGGTCGTATTGCCAACTGGCGGCATCTGGATGCCGGACAGTGGCGACGCGGCCCTCTGGCAGCAAGTCTGCCAGTTGCGCAACGAGGGCCAGCGTGTGGTCCAGGCCTTGCCTGGCCAGCCGTTGAGTGCTGCTCTCGAGGCGGATTGTGATCGGCAATTGATTCAGCAAGACGGGCGCTGGCAGGTTCTGCCGCTGGCCCAGTGAGTTTCTGCGCCGGCAGTAGGCCGGCAACCAAGTTTGCGTGAATGAGGACCAATGTAATGGGTAAGAATGTCGTCGTCCTGGGCACCCAGTGGGGTGATGAGGGCAAAGGCAAGATCGTCGATCTGCTGACCGAACATGCTGCCGCCGTAGTGCGCTACCAAGGTGGCCACAACGCGGGTCACACCCTGGTGATCAACGGTGAAAAGACCGTTCTGCACCTGATTCCGTCCGGTATCCTGCGTGAAGGCGTACAGTGCCTGATCGGCAACGGCGTGGTCGTTGCCCCGGATGCCCTGATGCGTGAAATCACCAAGCTGGAAGAGAAGGGCGTACCGGTGCGCGAGCGCCTGCGCATCAGCCCGGCCGCGCCGCTGATCCTGTCGTACCACGTTGCCCTGGACCAGGCCCGCGAAAAAGCCCGTGGCGAAGCCAAGATCGGCACCACCGGCCGTGGTATCGGCCCAGCCTACGAAGACAAGGTCGCACGCCGCGGCCTGCGCGTGGGCGACCTGTTCCACCGCGAGCGTTTCGCCGCCAAGCTGGGTGAGCTGCTGGACTACCACAACTTCCAGCTGGTGAATTACTACAAAGAGCCGGCCATCGACTTCCAGCAGACCCTGGACGAATGCATGGCCTACGCCGAACAGCTCAAGCCGATGATGCTCGACGTCACCGCCGAGCTGCACAACCTGCGTCGTGCCGGCAAGGACATCATGTTCGAAGGTGCCCAGGGCTCGCTGCTGGACATCGACCACGGTACCTACCCGTACGTCACCAGCTCCAACACCACTGCTGGCGGTATCTCCACTGGCTCCGGCGTTGGCCCGATGTACCTGGACTACATCCTGGGTATCACCAAGGCCTACACCACTCGCGTGGGTTCCGGTCCGTTCCCGACCGAACTGTTCGACGAGACTGGCGCGACCCTGGCCAAGCGTGGCCATGAGTTCGGTTCCACCACCGGCCGTGCCCGCCGTTGCGGCTGGTTCGATGCCGTGATCCTGCGCCGCGCCATCGACGTCAACAGCATCTCGGGCATCTGCCTGACCAAGCTGGACGTACTGGACGGCCTGGAAACCATCAACATCTGCGTTGGCTACAAGAACGAGAACGGTGCCGTCATCGACGCGCCTTCCGATGCCGACAGCTACATCGGCCTGGAGCCGGTGTACGAAGAGATGCCAGGCTGGAGCGAATCGACCCTGGGCGTGAAAACCCTGGAAGAACTGCCAGCTAACGCTCGCGCCTACATCAAGCGCATCGAAGCGCTGATCGGCGCGCCGATCGACATCATCTCCACCGGCCCGGACCGCAACGAGACCATCGTGCTGCGTCATCCGTTCGCCTGATCTGCCTTTCAGGCTGATCTGACGCCGTGGCCCTGAAAGGGGCTGCGGCGTTTTAATTTGTGCTTTCCTGTACTGGCCTCTTCGCGGGCTTGCCCGCGAAGAGGCCAGTACAGGAAAACCCATTGCTGAAGCTTGGCACTTATCCCTGCTGCCCCCGGCACAACCCTTGCTGTAAGAAGTTTCTGAAGATGCCATCAAAATAGTGGCGCCAGAAAACACGAGGGTTTCACCGTGTCTGCCATTCTCTCACTGTTACGAAGCCGCCTTTTGCGGCCTGTGTTTGTTGCCCTTGGTATCGCTCTTTTGGTGCAGGTGCTGGTCGCCGTTGCGCTTACCCGAAGCACGGTCACCGCCCTGGAGGCCGACCTGGGCGAACGCCTGGGCAATGACAGCCGCCAACTCGCCGGTGAACTGGAGCAAGCCGGGCAAGATGTGCGCTCTGGTCTCGACGGCCTCTCCAGCAGTACCCGCCAGCGCCTGAGCGCAGGCTTGTCGGCACGCCTGCAAAGTGAGCAGCAGCAACTGCGCAGCACGCTGGAAAAGAACCTCAAGGACTCTGCCAACGACATGGCCGAGCTGCTGGCCTCGGTCGCCCCACGGGCGATCTGGGACAACGACGTGCCGGTGCTCTCCGACTTCGCCCGGCGTGCCCAGCGCAACCCCAACGTGCTGTTCGTGATTTACGACGATGCCCAGGGCCAGCACCTGACCCGCTACCTGAACCGGCAAAACCCGATCAACCAGGCATTGATGGACAAGGGCCAGGGCGAGCGTGCGCTGGACAAGGTGATCGACGCGGCCCGGCGCGACCCGGCGGTGTACTTCGTCGAGGCCTCGATCAACCCCAATGGTGCAGAAATCGGTAAGGTGGTGATGGGCGTTTCCACTGCCGGCATCGATCAGGAGCTCAAGGCCCTCGACCAGCGCTTTGCTGCCCTGATCGCCAGCGGCGAGCAATTGGTCGGCGACAGCCTGGTCGGTGCTGCGGCAGGCAGTGGTAAGACCCTGCGCGAGCGCCTGGAGAAGGCACAGGGTAGTGCTGCCGCGATGCAGGCCAATACCGCGCAGACTGTGCGCGACGCCGCCGCCGAACTGCGTTGGCGCATCGGCCTGGGCCTGGTGCTGGTCGGCCTCGGTGTGTTGCTGGTGGTGGCCGTGGTGCTTGGTCGCCGGGTGCTGAGCAAGCTGCGCCTGCTGATTGCCGCCCTCGACGACCTGGCGGCTGGCGAAGGCGACCTGACCAAGCGCGTGCCCCTCGATAGCCGCGACGAAATTGGCGACATGGCTTCGGCGGTGAACCGCTTTGTCGACAAGTTGCAGCCGATCGTGCGAGAGGCGGGCGAGGTGGCGCAGCGCACCGGCGTTGAGATTGGCGCGATGGCCCAGCGCAATGCCGGCGCCGATGCTGCCGCTGCGCTGCAACGCGATGAAGTGGCGGCCAGCCTGCGTGACCTTTCGAGCATGGCCGACGAGGCTCAGGCTGAAAGCCATGCGATGCAGGCAGCCCTGCAGCAGGTGGTGGATATCCGCCAGGCGACTGACGAGAACAGTCGCACCTCGACCCAACTTGCCGGTTTGATCGAGAACCTGGCCGGGCAGGTGGATACCGGCTCCCAGGTGATCGAGCGCTTGGCCAAGCAGAGCGAGCAGATCGAAGTGGTGCTGACGGTGATCCACGGTATTGCCGAGCAGACCAACCTGCTGGCCTTGAACGCCGCCATTGAAGCAGCCCGTGCTGGTGAAACCGGGCGCGGGTTTGCCGTGGTGGCCGATGAGGTGCGGGCGCTGGCGAGCAAGACGCAAAGCTCCACGGGTGATATCCAGGCGCATATCGCCGCGTTGCAGAAGGGCGCCAAGGAGGCCGTGGCCACCATCAGTCAGGCAGGGCTAAAGGCCAGCGAGGGGCTTCTGGTGTTGCGTGATAACGAGCGCCGCCAGCAGTCGGTGCAGGCGGCAGTGGAGCAAGTACACGCAGCCATCGGCCTGGCCACTCGGGCGGCCGAGCAGCAGGCGAGCGGGGCGCAGGCCGTGCGTGGACGGGTGGAAACCATACACGCCCAGGCCGAACGCTCGGCCGAGGTGGTGATGCAGACCACCGCCAGCAGCAAGGTGCTGGATGAGCTGGCGTCGCAGCTACGGGCGAGCCTGGGCCAATTCAGGGCCTGACCGGATCATTGTGGGAGCGGGCGTGCCCGCGAAGCAGGCGACACGGTGGATGGCACCGGCTTCGCCGGTGTTCGCGGCGGTTCGACGCCTCGACATGCCCGCTCCCACATCGATCGCGATACAGGTCCTTACCTCAGTGGGCAGTGTTGCTATGATGGCAACGAAACATGGCAAACGGAGTTGTTCATGTCAGCCCAACTGGTCGCCGCCCCGGCCGCCCTGGATTTCCTTCATTGCGACAGCGTGCATGTCAGTACGCCAATGACCGCCCTCCAGGCCTACTGCGCCATGACCTCGGATATTCCCGGCTGGCTGGCCCAGGCCTTCCGCCTGCGCGATTTCATCTCGCGCCGCTTCAATGTCACTCCTATTCATGGTTTCTCAGCGCGCAGCCCCGAACGCTCGCCGGCAGTAGGAGAGCATCTGGACTTTTTCCTTGTCGAGGCAATCAGCGACCAGCAATTGGTCCTGACCTCGCGTGACACGCACCTGGCGGTGATGGTGAGCATGGATCTGGATGAGCAGAGGAATGGCCGGCAGCGTTTGAGTGTGACCACCTCGGTGCAGTGCTTCAACCGCTTCGGCCGCCTCTACATGCTGCCGGTCGGCAAAGCCCATGGGCCGATTGTGCGCCGCATGCTGCGTAACATCTGATGGCCTCATCGCCGGCAAGCCAGCTCCCACAGGTACTGCACAGGCCTTAAGGCGGCGCGGTATCTGTGGGGGCTGGCTTGCCGGCGATGAAGGCGAGGCGGATCAAGCCTTGTTCAGATACATCCGCGTAGTCAGCAGATATACCGGCAACCCCGAAACCACAATCAGCAACGCCGCATAAGGCGCCGCCGCCGCGAACTCGACGTTGGCCGTATGCGCCCACACCTCTGTGGCCAGGGTGGTCATGCCGGTCGGGCTGAGCAGCAAGGTGGCAGTCAACTCCTTCATGGCGTCCAGGAACACCAGGGCGAAGGCTGCCGCCATGGCTGGGAAGATGATCGGCAGGGTCACCCGGCAGAACGCGGCAAAGCTGCCTGCGCCCAGCGTGCGCGCGGCCTCTTCCAGCGTTGGCGAAGCCTTGTTCAGTGCGGTGCGCACCGGCGACTGCGCCAGCGGCAGGAACAGCAGCGCATAGGCCAGCAGCAACAGTGCCGTGGTCTGGTACAGCGCCGGCACGTAATGCAGGGCGAAGAACACCAGGGTCAGGGCAATCACCAGGCCTGGCAGGGCGTGCAACAGGTATGGCAGGCGCTCGGCCCAAATTGCCAGGCGGCCCTTGTAGCGCACCACCAGGAAGCTGATTGGCAGGGCTAGCAGCACGCAGAAACCGGCCCCCCCCAGCGACACCGACAGCGAGGTGAGCAGCGCCTTGGAAATGGCTGCCACAGGGAATGCCGCCGATGAACCCACGCTCAACCAGTAGCCGAGCATGGCCAGCGGAATACCGCTGCCCAACACCGCCAGGCCCACGCAGAACAGTTGCGCCAGCACTGCCCAGCCACGCAGCCGCACCGGTTGTGCTCGCCGCGCCACACCCTGGCCGATGCGCACATGGCGTGCTTTGCCACGTACCCGCAGTTCAAGCCACAGCATCACCAGGCACATCGCCAACAGTACGGCGGACAGCATGGCCGCGTTGGCATTGCTGAACTCCAGTTCGAACTGCTGGTAAATCGCCGTGGTGAAGGTTTGCAAGCCGAGGATCGACAAGGCGCCGAACTCCACCAGCATGTGCAGGGCGATCAGCAGCGCGCCGCCCAGCATCGATGGCCACAGCAGCGGCAGGGTGACCTTGATGAATACGCCCCAGCGGCTGCAGCCCAGCGTACGTGCCGATTCCTCCAGCGAGGTATCGAGGTTGCGCAGGGTTGCCGCCACCGGCAGGAACACCAGCGGGTACTTGGACAGGGCCATGACCATGATTGCCCCGCCCAGCCCTTCGAAGTCCGAGCTCAGCGACACCCAGGTGAAGCTGCTGACGAACGACGGCACGGCGAACGGCAGGCACAGCACCACGCCCCACAACCGACGGCCGGCCAGGTTGCTGCGCTCCAGCAGCCAGGCCAGGGCCATGCCGACCACCATGCAGGTCAGTGTCACCCCGGCCATCAACATCAGGGTGTTGCGCATCAGCCCCCAGACAAACGGCCGCCACAGCAGGTGCAAGGCTTCGCGCCAGCCGGCTTCCCAGGCTTTCATGGCAACGTACAGCAATGGCAGCAAGCTCATGGCCACCAGGAACAGCACAGGTAGCACCACCCAGATCGAGGGGCGCTTGCGGCTCGGCACGAAGCGTGCCGGCACCGGCTCGGACAGGGCGGCAGTCATCAGAGCAGGCCGACCTCGCGCTCAAGCTCGATCGCTTCCTCGGCATTGCCCAGGTCAGCTGGCGAGATCTTCGGCGGGCGCAGGTCTTCGAACGGCTTCAGGCCACGGTCGGAGACCATGCCTTTATGCAGCGGGTACTCGGCTGTGGTCTGTGTGATCACGCGCTGGCCCTCTTCGCTGGCCATCCAGTTGAGCAGGGCCTGGGCTTCTTTCGGGTGCTTGCTGGCCTTGACCACGGCTGCGCCAGAGATGGTGACCAGGTTGCCGGCATCGCCGTCGGTCAGGTAGTAGAGCTTGGTGTCCAGCTTGCCGCGCTCGCGCTCAAGCGCATACCAGTAGTAGTTGTTCACCAGTACCGCAGCCACTTCGCCTTTTTCCACGGCTTTGAGGGCAACCATGTTGTTGGTGTAGGGCTTGCCGAATGCCTTCAGGCCGGTCAGCCATTCTTCGGTGGCTTCTCGCCCGTGCATCTTCAGGATGGCCACGGCCTGCTCCTGGAAGGCGCCGCTGGTAGGCACATAGCCGACGCGCCCTTCCCACTCGGGGTTGGCGAAGTCCATCACTGTGGTCGGCAGGTCTTTCTCGTCGACCTTCTTCGGGTTGAACACGACGATGCGCGTACGGGCGGTGATGCCCATCCAGGTGCCGTTGGCGCCAACGTACTCCTTGGGCATCATGTTCGCGGTGGCGTCGTCGATTTTCGCCAGCAGGCCCAGCTCGCCCAGGTTGTTCAGGGGAGGGGACTCTTCGGTATAGATGATGTCGGCCGGCGAGCGTTCGCCTTCCTCGATGATCTGGCTGGCCAGCTGGTTGCTGCTGCCCTTGCGGATATCGATATGAATGCCGGTCTTGGCCTCGTAGGCCTGGGCGATGGCTTCGCCGATTTCCTTGTGCTGACCGTTGTACATGGTCAGGGTGACCGGTGCGTCTGCCATGGCGGCCGGAGCGCCGATGGCCAGGCTCAGCACGGCGGCGGCCAAGGTACGCATCAGCGGTTGCGGGCGGATCGTCATGCGGGTACTTCCTCGCTTACGGCTACATATTTGGAAACAATGGTAAACGAAATCGTTTCTCAAGTGGCCGGGTGACGAGAAATTCATGGTCGGATTGCCTTGGGCCTTTTTGCGCCTGTGAGATCGAGCGCCGCCCGCGCGGCGCATCGCGGCTAAAGCCGCTCCTACATTTGTTGCAACGTGCCGAACCTGTTACGCCATGGTTGCCAGCCCTGGCTCATGACTTGAACCATGCAAACAAGGCTGACAACCATGGCTTCACAGGCATGGCCACGTTGCAACAAATGTAGGAGCGAATTTATTCGCGATGCGCCGCGCGGGCGGCGCTCGATCTCATAGACGCCAGAGCAGTCCGGGCAGGCGAGGAGGGAGAGACAAAAATCGCAGGCAAGAAAAAACCCACTAGCAAGCTAGTGGGTTTTTGTATGGTGCCCAGGAGAAGACTCGAACTTCCACGGCCGTTAAGCCACTGATACCTGAAACCAGCGCGTCTACCAATTCCGCCACCTGGGCAAAGCTTTACATCATCTGGAGAAGGCGACTATCGTTCGCTTTCACACAGTAGTAACAGATCCTTGGTCATCTGTTACTTGAAAATATTTGGTGCCCAGGAGAAGACTCGAACTTCCACGGCCGTTAAGCCACTGATACCTGAAACCAGCGCGTCTACCAATTCCGCCACCTGGGCACACATTCGAGATTACTTGATGCTTTACAGCGCCGCTCATCTCTACTACAACTTCGGGGTTGTCCGTCGTTGTGGTGCGCACTATACGGACGGTCCGGGAGGCTGTAAACCCCCCAAGCGAAAAAAAATTCAAAAAATTCAACTTGTTGATTCCGCAGGCCTATTCCGGCTCGCCGGAGACGCCGGTGGGGCTGTCCAAGGCTGACATTTCCGGTTTCAATACGCCTATGCCAGAATTCCTATCTATATACCCCAAGGTGAACCCCTTCTGATGGCCGATTGGCAATCCCTCGATCCCGAGGCCGCTCGCGAAGCGGAAAAATACGACAACCCTATTCCCAGCCGTGAGCTGATCCTGCAGCGCCTTGCCGACCGTGGCGAACCGGCCGCACGCGAGGAACTGGCGGCCGAGTTCGGTCTGTACGACGAAGACCAGATCGAAGCCCTGCGCCGCCGCCTGCGTGCCATGGAGCGCGATGGCCAGCTTATCTATACCCGGCGCGGCACTTATGCCCCGGTAGACAAGCTGGACCTGATCTGCGGCCGCGTCTCCGGTCACCGCGACGGTTTCGGCTTCCTTATTCCGGACGACGGCAGCGAAGACCTGTTCCTCAGCCCGTCGCAGATGCGCCTGGTGTTCGACGGCGACCGCGGCCTGGCCCGCGTCTCTGGCGTCGACCGCCGTGGCCGCCGCGAAGGCGTGCTGGTCGAAATCATCTCCCGTGCCCACGAAAGCGTGGTCGGCCGTTACTTCGAAGAAGGCGGTATCGGCTACGTGACTCCGGACAACCCGAAGATCCAGCAGGAAGTGCTGGTCACCGCCGGGCGCAACGGCGGCGCCAAGATCGGCCAGTTCGTCGAGATCAAGATCACTCACTGGCCGACTCCGCGCTTCCAGCCGCAGGGCGATGTGGTCGAGGTTATCGGCAACTACATGGCGCCGGGCATGGAAATCGACGTAGCCCTGCGCAGCTACGATATCCCGCACGTCTGGCCCAAGGACGTGATCAAGGAAGCGCGCAAGTTCCGCTCCGAAGTCGAAGAGAAGGACAAGGAGAAGCGCGTCGACCTGCGCCACCTGCCGTTCGTCACCATCGACGGCGAGGACGCCCGCGACTTTGACGACGCCGTGTATTGCGAGCCACTGGGCAAGCTGCGACTGTTCTCCGGTGGCTGGCGCCTTTATGTGGCCATCGCCGACGTGTCCAGCTACGTGCGCCTGGGCTCGGCCCTGGATGTCGAGGCCCAGCAGCGCGGCAACTCGGTGTACTTCCCCGAGCGCGTGGTGCCGATGCTCCCCGAAGAGCTGTCCAACGGCCTGTGCTCGCTGAACCCGCATGTCGATCGCCTGGCCATGGTCTGCGAAATGACCATGAACAAAGCCGGCCAGATGGTCGACTACCAGTTCTACGAAGGTGTCATCCACTCCCACGCCCGCCTGACCTACAACAAGGTCAGCAGCATGCTCGAGCACTCCCGCACCCGTGAGGGCAAGGCGCTGCGCGAGGAGTACAAGGCAGTCGTGCCGGACCTGAAGAACCTGTACAACCTGTACAAGGTGCTGCTGGATGCCCGTCACGCCCGGGGTGCCATCGACTTCGAAACCCAGGAAACCCGTATCATCTTCGGTGACGAGCGCAAGATCGCGGAAATCCGCCCGACCGTGCGCAACGATGCCCACAAGCTGATCGAGGAATGCATGCTGGCGGCCAACGTGGCCACTGCCGAGTTCCTGCAGAAGCACGGCGTGCCGGCCCTGTACCGTGTGCACGACGGTCCGCCGCCGGAGCGCCTGGAAAAGCTGCGCGCCTTCCTGGGCGAACTGGGCCTGACCCTGCACAAGGGCAAGGACCCGTCGCCGAAGGATTACCAGGCACTGCTGGCGAGCATCGCCGGGCGCCCGGACTTCCACCTGATCCAGACCGTGATGCTGCGTTCGCTGAGCCAGGCGGTGTACAGCACCGACAACAACGGCCACTTCGGTCTGAACTACGAGGCGTACACCCACTTCACCTCGCCGATCCGCCGTTACCCGGACCTGCTGGTGCACCGCGCCATCCGTAGCATCATCCGTTCCAAGGTGGATACCCCGCACGTCAAGCGTGCCGGCGCCATGAGCATCCCCAAGGCGCGCATCTACCCATACGACGAGAACACTCTGGAGCAACTCGGCGAGCAGTGCTCGATGACTGAGCGCCGGGCCGATGAAGCCACCCGTGACGTGGTCAACTGGCTCAAGTGCGAGTTCATGAAGGACCGCGTGGGCGAGACCTTCCCGGGTGTGATCACCGCGGTGACCGGTTTCGGCCTGTTCGTGGAACTGACCGATATCTATGTGGAAGGCCTGGTGCATGTCAGTGCGCTGCCGGGTGACTACTACCACTTCGATCCGGTGCACCACCGCCTGTCCGGCGAGCGTACCGGGCGCAGCTTCCGCCTGGGTGACACCATCGAAGTCAAGGTCATGCGTGTTGACCTCGACGAGCGCAAGATCGACTTCGAAGTGTCGGAGAAAACCCTCGCTGCGCCGATTGGCCGCAAGCAGCGTGGCGCTGCGCCAGCCGCCGAGCAGCCCGCGCAGGCACCGGTCGAGGCCAAGGCTACGCCGAAACCACGCAGCCGCAAGAGCGAAACCGCCGAGGCATACTTCCCGAAAGATGCCGTGCAGCGTAACGCCGAAGTGCGCAAGAGCCGCGAAATGAAGAAGGCGCTGATGAGCGAGGCGCGCAGCGGCGGCCATGCCAGCAGCAAGTCGGACAAGGGCGGCAAGTCGTCCGGCAAGCCGACCAAGCACCGTAAAGGCCCGCCGAAGTCCGGTGCGCCACGCAAGAGCAAGAGCAAGTCATGAGTCAGCTGGAAAAGATCTACGGTGTGCACGCCGTGCAGGCATTGCTGCAGCACCATCCGAAGCGGGTCAAACAGATCTGGCTGTCGGAAGGGCGCAGCGAGCCACGTCTCGAAACGTTGCTGGCGCTGGCTGCGGAGAACCGCGTGCCGGTCGGCCAGGCCGAGCGTCGTGAGCTGGATGCCTGGGTAGAAGGCGTGCACCAGGGCGTGGTCGCCGAGGTGAGCCCGAGCCAGGTGTGGGGCGAGTTGATGCTCGAGGAGTTGCTCGAGCGCACCGAAACACCACCGCTGATTCTGGTGCTGGATGGTGTGACCGACCCGCACAACCTTGGCGCCTGCCTGCGTACCGCCGATGCCGCCGGTGCCACGGCAGTGGTGGTGCCCAAGGACAAGTCCGCGACCCTGACGCCGGTTGTGCGCAAGGTGGCCTGCGGCGCGGCGGAGGTGATCCCGCTGGTGGCCGTGACCAACCTGGCGCGCACCCTGGAAAAGCTGCAGCAGCGTGGCCTGTGGGTGGTGGGTACCGCCGGCGAGGCCGAGCAGGAGATCTACCAGCAAGACCTGACCGGGCCGCTGGTGATGATCATGGGGGCGGAAGGCAAGGGCATGCGCCGGCTGACCCGCGAGCATTGCGATTTTTTGGTGAAGTTGCCGATGGGCGGTAGCGTCAGCAGCCTGAACGTGTCGGTGGCGACTGGCGTGTGCCTGTTCGAGGCTGTGCGTCAGCGTCAGGCCAAGCGCTGATCTTCGGCCTGTACCGGCCTCTTCGCGGGTAAACCCGCTCCCACAGGGATCGCACAAGGCCTGAGCCCTGTGGGGTACCTGTGGGAGCGGGTTTACCCGCGAAAGGGCCGGCAGTCTGTAATGTGTTTCAGGCTGTTCAAATATTCACCAATCACCTTGCTTGTACGCCTCGCCTTCTCTACAATTGCGCCCCTTGCCGAGCTGGCAGGCGCTCAGGTGCCTCCCCTCCGTGCAAGACATACAGTGTCATTCACTCCTTGTCTGACCAGATTTACTGGCAGACTACTAACCCGTAAGGAGCATTCATGCGTCATTACGAAATCATCTTCCTGGTTCACCCGGACCAGAGCGAACAAGTCGGCGGCATGGTTGAGCGTTACACCAAGCTGATCGAAGAAGATGGTGGCAAGATCCACCGCCTGGAAGACTGGGGCCGTCGTCAACTGGCCTACGCAATCAACAATGTTCACAAGGCTCACTACGTGATGCTGAACGTTGAGTGCACCGGCAAGGCCCTGGCCGAGCTGGAAGACAACTTCCGCTACAACGATGCCGTTATCCGTAACCTGGTCATCCGTCGCGACGAAGCCGTTACCGGCCAGTCCGAGATGCTGAAGGCTGAAGAAAACCGCAGCGAGCGCCGTGAGCGTCGTGAGCGTCCTGAGCATGCTGAATCCGCCGACGGCGACGACAGCAATGACAGCGACTCCAGCGATAACGCTGACGAGTAATCCACGGACCTTTAGAGGAGCCTATTAAATGGCACGTTTCTTCCGTCGTCGTAAATTCTGCCGCTTCACTGCTGAAGACGTGAAAGAGATCGACTTCAAAGATCTCAACACCCTGAAAGCTTACGTATCCGAAACCGGCAAGATCGTTCCAAGCCGTATCACCGGTACCAAAGCTCGTTATCAGCGTCAGCTGGCTACCGCTATCAAGCGCGCCCGCTTCCTGGCCCTGCTGCCCTACACCGACAGCCACGGCCGCTGAGACCGGGTCGTCGACAAGCAGTAAGGGATTAGCATGCGAGCGTTAGCAAGTTTCATCATGCGCGGTCGTGTGCAGGCCACCCTGGTGGTGGTCATCAGCGCGGTACTGCCGCTGCTGTTCTGGTTGAGTGCCGCTGCCGGCAGCCTTGTGCTGCTGCGGCGTGGGTTCAAGGATGCTACAACGGTCATCGCCGGCGGCCTGCTGGCCGGGCTGGCCGTGTGGGTCATGGGCGATCCCATCACCTTTCTGGTGATTGCGGGTGCCCTGGCCCTGGCCGCCATGTTGCGTGCCGAGCATCCCTGGAGCCGGGTGTTGCTCGCCAGTGCCGTGTTCGCCGTGGCTTTCAGCCTCGTGCTTGATCTGGCGCTGGCGCAAACCTTCGATGTGCTGGCCAAGGCGTTTGCCGAAGCCATGCCGAAAATCGAGGGGCAACCGGTGCTCTCTGGTGAGCTGATCCGCCCCGTGCTGGTCGCTTCTACAGCAGTGACGGTGCAATTGTTCAGTGTGCTGGCGTTGATGCTGGCGCGCTATTGGCAGGCAGCGTTGTACAACCCTGGAGGCTTCGGTCGCGAGTTTCGCGAACTGAAGTTGCCGAAACAGACCATGGCGGTCTTGGTGGCAGTGATGGTGGTGGCGCCGTTTATCGGCCCGCAGTTCATCATCCTGGCATCGGCCTCGAGCCTGGTACTGGTGCTGGCCGGCATCGCCTTGATGCACGGGCTGGTGGCGCAGGGGCGACTGGCCGGTTTCTGGCTGGTAGGCATGTACGTGACGCTGCCGCTGATCATGCAGCTGATTTATCCGTTGCTGGTGGTTCTGGCCATTGTCGACAGCCTGATTGATTTTCGCGGTCGCAAGTCCCCCAAGGGGAATGACTCCGCGAACGGTGAAGGTTAAAAGTTAAGAGGTTTTACCAAATGGAACTGATCCTGCTGGAAAAAGTCGCTAACCTGGGCAACCTGGGCGACAAAGTAAAGGTTAAGGCTGGTTACGGCCGTAACTTCCTGCTGCCATTCGGCAAGGCCACCGTTGCCAACGCCGCCAACCTGGCTGCGTTCGAAGAGCGTCGCGCCGAGCTGGAAAAAGCAGCTGCTGACAAGAAAGCTTCGGCTGAAAGCCGCGCTGCCCAACTGGCCGAGCTGGAAGTGACCATCACTGCCACCGCTGGTGACGAAGGCAAGCTGTTCGGTTCGATCGGCACCCACGACATCGCTGACGCCCTGACCGCCTCCGGCGTTGAAGTGGCCAAGGCTGAAGTTCGTCTGCCGAACGGCACCATCCGTCAGGTTGGCGAATACGACGTAGCCGTGCACCTGCACAGCGACGTTGAAGCCACCGTACGCGTGGTCGTCGTAGCTGCCTAAGCTGCGCTGACTGGCTGGCCCGTCAGGTGTCAGCCGGTTAACATCGGGCACGGTCCTGTTCATACAGGCCGTGCCCTTTGTCTTTTTCATCCTCCAGAATTCTTTCGTGGCCATGAACGAGATCACCACCTCCGAACAGCTCGACCTGCAAACCGCAGCCCTGAAGGTGCCGCCGCATTCCATCGAGGCCGAACAGGCCGTGCTCGGTGGCCTGATGCTGGACAACAACGCCTGGGAGCGGGTACTGGACCAGGTGTCGGATGGCGACTTCTACCGGCATGACCACCGCCTGATCTTCCGTGCCGTGCACAAGTTGGCCGACGCCAACCAGCCATTCGACGTGGTGACCCTGCACGAGCAGCTGGACAAGGAAGGCCTTTCTTCGCAAGTCGGTGGGTTGGCGTACCTGGCCGAGCTGGCCAAGAACACCCCGTCGGTGGCCAACATCAAGGCCTACGCTGCGATCATTCGCGAGCGCGCCACCCTGCGCCAGCTGATCAGTATCAGTACCGACATCGCCGACAACGCGTTCAACCCGCAAGGGCGTAACGCCGAAGAGATTCTTGACGATGCCGAGCGGCAGATCTTCCAGATCGCCGAGGCGCGGCCGAAGACCGGCGGCCCGGTAGGCGTCAACGAACTGTTGACCATGGCCATCGACCGCATCGACACGCTGTTCAACTCCGACAGCGACATCACCGGCGTATCCACCGGCTTTACTGACCTGGACGAGAAAACCAGCGGCCTGCAGCCGGCCGACCTGATCATTGTTGCCGGGCGTCCGTCGATGGGTAAGACCACCTTCGCGATGAACCTGGTGGAAAACGCTGTACTGCGTACCGACAAGGCGGTACTGGTGTTCTCTCTCGAGATGCCAGGTGAATCGCTGATCATGCGTATGCTCTCGTCCCTGGGCCGTATCGACCAGACCAAGGTGCGTTCCGGCCAGCTGGACGACGACGATTGGCCGCGTCTGACCTCGGCGGTGAACCTGCTCAACGACCGCAAGCTGTTCATCGACGATACCGCCGGCATCAGCCCCTCGGAAATGCGCGCGCGTACCCGCCGCCTGGCCCGTGAGCACGGCGAAATCGCCATGATCATGGTCGACTACCTGCAGCTGATGCAGATCCCGGGGTCGGCCGGTGACAACCGGACCAACGAAATTTCCGAGATTTCCCGCTCGCTCAAGGCCCTGGCCAAGGAGTTCAACTGCCCGGTCATCGCCCTGTCGCAGCTGAACCGCTCGCTGGAACAGCGCCCGAACAAGCGCCCGGTGAACTCCGACTTGCGTGAATCCGGTGCGATCGAGCAGGACGCCGACGTGATCATGTTCGTGTACCGCGACGAGGTGTACCACCCTGAGACCGAGCACAAGGGCGTGGCGGAAATCATCATCGGTAAGCAGCGTAACGGCCCCATCGGCTTCGTGCGCCTGGCGTTTATCGGCAAGTACACCCGCTTCGAGAACCTTGCGCCGGGTATGTACAACTTCGACGACGACGAATAAGCCACTGGCCTCATCGCCGGCAAGCCATGAATCCGACAACCACCGTCGGATTTGGTCAAAATTTGTGCTATATTCCGCGCCCGCGATTTCCCTGCACACCAGAACCGGTCACTGACATGCAAGCAGCCAAACCACTCTACGACTATCCCAAGTACTGGGCCGAATGCTTCGGGCCAGCACCTTTCCTGCCAATGAGCAGGGAGGAGATGGATCTGCTCGGCTGGGATTCCTGCGACATCATCATCGTGACCGGTGATGCCTACGTTGACCACCCGTCGTTCGGCATGGCCATCATCGGCCGCCTGCTGGAGGCCCAGGGCTTCCGCGTGGGCATCATCGCCCAGCCGAACTGGCAGTCGAAAGACGACTTCATGAAGCTCGGCGAGCCGAACCTGTTCTTCGGCGTGGCCGCGGGCAACATGGACTCGATGATCAACCGCTACACCGCGGACAAGAAGATCCGCTCTGACGACGCCTACACCCCCGGTGGCCTGGCCGGCAGCCGTCCGGACCGTGCCAGCCTGGTATACAGCCAGCGCTGCAAGGAAGCCTACAAGCATGTGCCGATCGTATTGGGTGGCATCGAGGCCTCGTTGCGCCGCATCGCCCACTACGACTACTGGCAGGACAAGGTCCGCCACTCGATCCTGATCGACGCCAGCGCCGACATCCTGCTGTTCGGCAACGCCGAGCGTGCGGTGGTCGAGGTCGCCCAGCGCCTGTCCAACGGCGAGAAGATCGAGACCATCACCGATGTGCGCGGCACTGCTTTCGTGCGTCGTGATACGCCCCAGGGCTGGTACGAGATCGACTCGACCCGCATTGACCGCCCGGGCCGCGTCGACAAGATCATCAACCCGTACGTGAATACCCAGGACACCCAGGCCTGTGCCATCGAGCAGGCCAAGGGCGACCAGGAGGACCCGAACGAAGCCAAGGTCGTGCAGATTCTCGACAGCCCGAGCATGACCCGGGAAAAGTCGGTGATCCGCCTGCCGTCGTTCGAGAAGGTGCGTAACGACCCGGTGCTCTATGCCCACGCCAACCGCGTGCTGCACCTGGAGACCAACCCGGGCAACGCCCGCGCCCTGGTGCAGAAGCATGGCGAAGTGGATGTGTGGTTCAACCCGCCACCCATCCCCATGAGCACCGAGGAAATGGACTACGTGTTCGGCATGCCCTACGCCCGTGTGCCGCACCCGGCCTACGGCAAGGAGCGCATCCCGGCCTACGAGATGATCCGCTTCTCGGTGAACATCATGCGTGGCTGCTTTGGTGGCTGTACCTTCTGCTCGATCACCGAGCACGAAGGCCGCATCATCCAGAACCGCTCGCACGAGTCGATCCTGCACGAAATCGAAGAGATGCGTGACAAGGTGCCGGGCTTCACCGGCGTTGTCTCCGACCTTGGCGGCCCGACTGCCAACATGTACCGCATCGCCTGCAAGAGCCATGACATCGAGAAGCACTGCCGCAAGCCGTCGTGCGTGTTCCCGGGCATCTGCGAAAACCTCAACACCGACCACAGCTCGCTGATCGAGTTGTACCGCAAGGCCCGTGCCTTGCCGGGTGTGAAGAAGATCCTGATCGCCTCGGGCCTGCGTTACGACCTGGCCGTGGAGTCGCCGGAGTACGTCAAGGAACTGGTTACCCACCACGTTGGCGGTTACCTGAAGATTGCCCCGGAGCACACCGAGCGTGGCCCGCTGGACAAGATGATGAAGCCGGGCATCGGCACCTACGACCGCTTCAAGCGCATGTTCGAGAAATTCTCGAAAGAGGCGGGCAAGGAGCAGTACCTGATCCCGTACTTCATCGCCGCGCACCCAGGCACCACCGACGAAGACATGATGAACCTGGCCCTGTGGCTGAAGGGCAACGGCTTCCGTGCCGACCAGGTGCAGGCGTTCTACCCATCGCCGATGGCCTCGGCCACGGCCATGTACCACTCGGGCAAGAACCCGCTACGCAAGGTGACCTACAAGAGCGAAGGGGTGGAGATCGTCAAGAGCGAGGAGCAGCGCCGCCTGCACAAGGCGTTTCTGCGTTACCACGACCCGAAGGGCTGGCCGATGCTGCGTGAAGCGCTGCAGCGCATGGGCCGCGCCGACCTGATCGGGCCGGGCAAGCACCAGCTGATCCCGCTGCACCAGCCGCAGACCGATACCTACCAGAGTGCGCGCCGCAAGAACTCGACCCCGGCGGGTAGCCACAAGGTGGGCAAGGACCAGAAGATCCTTACCCAGCACACCGGCCTGCCGCCGCGTGGCAGCGATGGCAGCAAGCCGTGGGACAAGCGTGAAAAGGCCAAGGCCGAAGCGTTTGCGCGCAACCAGCAGGCGGCCAAGGAGCGCAAGGAAGCGGCCAAGGGTGGCAAGGGCAACAAGAAGCCGCGTCAGCCAGTCATTCCGCGCTAACTGATCCATATTGGGACCGCTTTGCGGTCCTTTCGCGACACAAGGCCGCTCCCACATTGATCGGCGCACGCAGTGCTTTTGTGGGAGCGGCCTTGTGTCGCGAAAGGGCTGCAGAGCAGCCCCAAAATCTGCAAATCAATCGGGCTTCTTGTCGACCCACTTCGGCGCCACTGGCGCTACAAAGCTTTCCATCCCGTCCAGCAGCTCATCCGGCTGCTGCCCCAGCAGCAACATCGCCCGATGCTGCGGCCGCACGAAGCCTTCTTCGACGATATGGTCGAGGAATCCGCCTAGCTTCTCGTAGAAGCCGTTCTCATCCAGCAGCCCCAGCGGCTTGGCGTGATAGCCCAATTGCCCCCAGGTCCATACCTCGAACAATTCCTCCAGCGTACCCAGCCCACCGGGTAGGGCGATGAAGGCATCGCTAAGCTCGGCCATGCGAGCCTTGCGTGCATGCATGCCGTCGACCACTTCCAGGCGGCTCAGGCCTTTGTGGCCGATTTCGGCATTCATCAGGCTTTCGGGGATGATCCCGATCACTTCGCCGCCGGCCGCCATGGCCGCGTCGGCGACAGTGCCCATCAGGCCGACCGCGCCACCACCATAGACCAGGGTCAGGCCGCGACGGGCAATCGCCTGGCCCAGCGCGATGGCCGCTTCACGGTAGGCAGGGTTGGCGCCGATACTGGCGCCGCAGAACACACAAACGGAACGTACGGGCATTGCTCATCTCCTGTCACTCAGGCTGACAGGGTAAGGTCCATGCCCTACAGTTCCAAGGCCGGTTTCACTCCGGTCGGGAGAATTCGCAGATGGCGCCAGTCGCTCCATGGGCGTAGGCCGCCAGCAGGCTGTTCATCAGGCTACCAAGGGTCATTTCGTATTGCTCCTAAATGAGAGGTTGTCCCATCCTCCAATAAAAGGGCATGATGTGCTCTTGAATTGGTTGTATACAATCGATTGAACAATTCTACTGGCTGGCCGCTTGACACCCCCTTGACCCATATCAGCAAGGGGCTGAACGGTTTCAGGCAGTCTCGCAATTGATAAAACCCTGCCAAGGAGATTCATGATGTTTGCGAAAGCTGTAGCGGTATCCCTGCTGACCCTCGCCAGCGCCTCTGTCTTCGCAGCCGAGTGCTCGGTGACTGTCGACTCCACCGACCAGATGTCCTACAACACCAAGGAAATCAACGTCGACAAGAGCTGCAAGGAATTCACCGTCAAACTGACCCACTCCGGCAACCTGCCGAAGAACGTCATGGGCCACAACCTGGTGATCAGCAAGACTGCCGACATGCAGGGTATTGCCACCGAAGGCATGAGCCAGGGTCTGGAAAAGGACTACATCAAGGCTGACAACGCCGCGATCATCGCCCACACCAAGATGATTGGCGCGCCTGAGAAAGAAACTGAAGTGAAGTTCGACGCTACCAAGCTGGAAGCCGGTGGCGACTACAGCTTCTTCTGCACCTTCCCGGGCCACATCTCGATGATGAAGGGCAAGGTCGTCGTCAAGTAATCAAAGGCTGACGGTGAACCCTGTGGGAGCGGGTTCACCCGCGAATGCGTCGGTGGCTTCACCATCGTATTCGCGGGTGAACCCGCTCCCACAGGTCCTTCTATAGCCTTATCAAGGGGCGAACGGCAGTTCGCGCTTGTGCTGGGTCTTGCGGTAGGTGGCGACGATGATGTCGAACGCTGCCTGGTCAACCGGCTGCCCATGCAGGAAGGCATCGATCTGCTGGTAGGTCACGCCATGGGACGCTTCGTCCGGCTTGCCCGGCGCCAGGTCTTCCAGGTCCGCAGTCGGCACCTTCTCCACCAGTGACTCCGGCGCACCAAAGCTGCGCGCAATCGCCCGTACCTGATTCTTCACCAGCCCGCTCAGCGGCGCCAGGTCGCAGGCGCCATCACCAAACTTGGTAAAGAAGCCCATCACCGCCTCGGCGGCGTGGTCGGTACCGATCACCAGGCCCGCGCGGGCGCCGGCGATGGTGTACTGGGCGACCATGCGGGTACGTGCCTTGACGTTGCCCACGACAAAGTCCACCAGTGTCGGCGAGCCGTTCTTCAGCTCTACGACCTCAGCTGCCAGCGCCTTCACCGCCGGGGCGATATCGACGGTGTGCACTTCATCGGCCTTGATCACGTCCAGGCATGCCTGGGCGTCATGTTCATCGTGTTGTACGTGATAGGGCAGGCGCACCGCGATGAAGGTGTAGGCCTTGTCACCGGTCTCTGCGCGCAACTCGTTGATGGCGCGTTGGGCGAGCAGGGCGGCGGTCAGCGAGTCGACGCCGCCGCTGATGCCCAGCACCAGGGTCTTGAGCCGGGCGTTGGCCAGGCAATCCTTGATGAACGCTACGCGCCGGGCGACTTCGGCCTCGAGCGCGGCGGCGTCGGCGAACGGCGGCTGTACCTTCAGCGCCTGGGCAATTTCTTGCTGAACCGCTTGCATGGGTTACTCCTTGCTGGGGACTTTGAATACATGGCGCATGTAGGCGACGAAGTTCTCGTCGCGGCACTGGGTCTTGGCAGCTTCGTCCGAGATCTTCGCCACCGGCGCGCCGTTGCAGTCGGTCATTTTAAGCACGATGTTCATCGGGGCCACGCCCGGGATATCACAGGTCAGGTTGGTGCCGATGCCAAAGCTGACGTTGATGCGACCGCGCAGGGCACGGAAGATTTCCAGCGAGCGGGTCAGGTTGAGGCCGTCGGAAAACACCAAGGTCTTGGTCATCGGGTCAATACCCAGTTTCTGGTAATGGGCAATGGCCTTTTCCGCCCAGGCCACCGGCTCGCCCGAGTCGTGGCGCAGGCCGTCGAACAGCTTGGCGAAGTACAGGTCGAAATCGCCGAGGAAGGCATCCATGGTGATGCAGTCGGTCAGGGCGATGCCGAGCAGGCCGCGGTACTCGCGCACCCAGCAGTCCAGTGCGGCGATCTGGCTGTCGATCAGTCGCGGGCCGAGTTGCTGGTGAGCCATGATCCATTCATGGGCCATGGTGCCCAGCGGCTTGATATCCAGTTTCCATGCCAGGTCGACGTTGCTGGTGCCAACGAAGCGACCCGGGAAATCGTCGCGCAGCACGCGCACCACTTCTTCCTGCACGCGGCTGGAAAAGCGCCGGCGGGTGCCGAAGTCAGCCACCTGCAGTTCGGCCAGTTCGTCGTCGCTGGCATGTGCGCGCAGCCAGTCGAACTTGCGGTACAGCTGGTCGCGGGCTTCGGCCAGGCGCATGCGCGGGTGCAGCTGGCGGTTGCGCACTTCACTGATGATCGCCAGCAGCGGCACTTCGAACAGGATCACATGCAGCCATGGGCCTTTCAGGCGCAGGAACAGCTGGTCGTTTTCTATCCCCAGGCGCACGTAGCGCAGGTTGAAGCGGAACAGGCGCAGAAAGCGCAGGAAGTCGGGCTTGAGGAAGGTGATGCGTTCGAGGAAGGCCAGTTGGCCGTCATCCAGGGTGAGGTCGCTGAGCAGTTCGAGCTGGTTGCGGATCTCGCCGAGGTAGGGGCGCAGGTCCTCGCCGTTGCGGCAGCGGAATTCCCATTCGACGTCGGCGTCCGGGTAGTTGTGCAGCACGCCCTGCATCATGGTGAGTTTGTAGAAGTCGGTGTCGAGCAGGTTGTGCACGATGCGCTCGGCGAATGCGCTCTCGCTCATCAAGGGGGCTCCGGAAGCGGCGAATGGCGGACATTGTGCCAGCCTTTGCGTCTCGTGTGGCTGTTCCGGCCTCTTCGCGGGCTTGCACTATACCACAGGCACTCTTCCGAGCTCAAGAACGGTGCAATACCTGTGGGAGCGGGCGAGCCCGCGAAGAGGCCGGAACAGCCAAAACCGCGTGTTTTTTTGTGCACCAGCTAGCCTTGAAACGGTGCCGCCTGTAGCAGTCGCGCACCAGCGGTGTGCAGTTCGGTGACGTCCGCTGTTACAGGGCGGTTGCACGTAAACACTTGCCAGGGTTGCAATGATGGCACTCGACGGTTGCTCCTTGTCTGTACGTGTGGTGGCGCCTGCCGCGTGGCAGACGGTTGCACGCTCAATAAAGAAAAGGCCGTCGGTCGCCTGCCTGCAACCTGCACAGTGTGTTTTCCCGGAAGACAAAACCTATGGCACGGCCCTTGCTCAGAGCACAGGGCTGAGAAGTTGTAGTGCCAACCAAAAAAAACTCTAGGAGCACCACCTCATGTCGCAGACGTTTTACAAGAAAGGTTTCCTGGCTCTGGCCGTAGCTACGGCACTGGGTGTTTCTTCGTATGTTCAGGCCGACGTCAAGATCGGTGTAGCGGGCCCGATGACCGGGGCTAACGCAGCGTTTGGCGAGCAGTACATGAAAGGTGCGCAGGCAGCGGCCGACAAGATCAACGCCGCCGGTGGCGTGAACGGCGAGAAAATCGTCCTGGTCAAGGGCGATGACGCCTGCGAGCCGAAGCAGGCCGTGGCCGTGGCCAACCGCCTGGTCGACCAGGACAAGGTGATCGGCGTGGTCGGCCACTTCTGTTCTTCCAACACCATCCCGGCCTCCGAGGTGTATGACGAGGCTGGCGTCATCGCCATTACCCCGGGCTCCACCAACCCACAGGTCACCGAGCGCGGCTTGGGCGCCATGTTCCGCATGTGCGGCCGTGACGACCAGCAGGGCATCGTCGCTGGCGACTACATCGTCGATGTGCTCAAGGGCAAGAAAGTCGCGGTGTTGCATGACAAGGACACTTACGGGCAAGGCCTGGCCGACGCGACCAAGGCACAGCTGGAAAAACGCGGCGTCAAGCCGGTGCTGTACGAAGGCCTGACCCGTGGCGAGAAGGACTTCAGCGCCGTGGTCACCAAGATCCGCTCCACCGGTGCCGACGTGGTCTACTTCGGCGGCCTGCACCCGGAAGCCGGCCCGCTGGTACGCCAGCTGCGCGAGCAGGGTCTGAAGGACGTCAAGTTCATGTCCGATGACGGCATCGTTACCGACGAACTGGTGGCCACCGCCGGCGGCGCGCAGTACGTCGATGGCGTGTACATGACCTTCGGCGCCGACCCGCGCCTGCTGCCAGACAGCAAGGCGGTGGTGGAGGAGTTCCGCAAGGCCGGTACCGAACCTGAGGGCTATACCCTGTACGCCTATGCCTCGCTGCAGGCGCTGGCCGCCGCGTTCAACGGCGCCAAGTCGAACAAGGGCGAAGCGGCTGCCGAGTGGCTCAAGGCCAACCCGGTGCAGACCGTCATGGGCGAGAAAAAGTGGGACAAGAAGGGCGACCTGACCGTGTCCGACTACGTGGTCTACCAGTGGGACAAGGACGGCAAGTACCACCAGCTGGAAAAACAAAAATAATAACGGCCCACGGCCCGGGCGCAGCTGACCCGGGCCCAAGCCCCGCGGTACCTGTCTTTATCCGTAGATCTGCACAGTACTGCGCTGCGAGGGCCGCTTGTCCCAGGCCCGCCGTGGTCGGCGCTCGTGCAATCTCAATCAGGTGAGATTGCGTTATGGATGGTATTTTCCTGCAGCAACTGGTCAATGGCCTGACCCTCGGGTCGGTCTATGGCCTGATCGCCATCGGCTACACAATGGTCTATGGCATCATCGGCATGATCAACTTCGCGCACGGCGAGGTGTATATGATTTCCGCGTACCTCGCGGCGATCAGCCTGGCATTGCTGGCTTACTTCGGTATCGAATCCTTCCCGCTGCTGATGCTCGGCACGTTGTTGTTCACCGTGGTCGTCACTGGCGTATATGGCTTCACCATCGAGCGCATCGCCTACAAGCCTCTGCGTAACTCCACCCGCCTGGCACCGCTGATCAGTGCCATCGGTATTTCGCTGATCCTGCAGAACTACGCGCAGATCAGCCAGGGCGCCCGCCAGCAAGGCGTGCCGACCCTGCTCGAAGGCGCCATGCGCATCGAAGTCGGCACCGGCTTCGTGCAACTGACCTACACCAAGATCTTCATCCTGGTGGCGGCCTTTGTCGGCATGGGCCTGCTCACCTACGTGATCAAGTACACCAAGCTCGGCCGCATGTGTCGTGCCACCCAGCAAGACCGCAAGATGGCCTCGATCCTGGGCATCAACACCGACCGGGTGATTTCCTACGTGTTCGTCATCGGTGCGGTGATGGCCGCCCTGGCCGGCGTGCTGATCACCATGAACTACGGCACCTTCGACTTCTACGCCGGCTTCATCATCGGCATCAAGGCGTTCACCGCCGCGGTGCTCGGCGGGATCGGCTCGCTGCCTGGCGCCATGCTCGGCGGAATCATCCTGGGCATTTCCGAGTCGCTGTTCTCTGGCCTGATCAACTCCGACTACAAGGACGTGTTCAGCTTCTCGCTGTTGGTGATGATCCTTATCTTCCGCCCACAAGGCCTGCTGGGTCGCCCGCTCGTGGCTAAGGTGTGAACATGTCCATTGCCAAAACTGCCTCTGTTACCGAAACCAAGGGTTTCGACCTTAAACGCAGCCTGCTGGAGACTATCGTCGCCGGCCTGCTGGCGCTCATCGTGTTTGGCCCGGTGGTCGGCGTAGTGCTCGACGGCTACAGCTTCAACGCCGAGCCGCGGCGTGTGGCCTGGCTGGTCGGCGGGGTGATGCTGGGGCGCTTCCTGCTCAGCCTGTACCTGCAGACCGCCGCCGGCTCGCGCATGCTCCAGGGCTTCGAAAGCGGTGGCTCGGGCGTGCATGTGCGCGCGCCGGACTACGTGTCGCGCCTGCGCTACATCATCCCGGCGCTGGTGGTGATCGCCATCGTCTTCCCGATCTTCGCCAACAAGTACCTGCTGACCGTGGTCATCCTCGGTCTGATCTACGTGCTGCTGGGCCTGGGCCTGAACATCGTTGTCGGCCTGGCCGGCCTGCTCGACCTGGGTTACGTGGCGTTCTATGCCATTGGCGCCTACGGGCTGGCGTTGGGTTACCAGTACCTGGGCCTGGGCTTCTGGAGCGTGCTGCCACTGGCGGCTATCGCCGCGGCGCTGGCAGGGTGCATCCTCGGCTTCCCGGTGCTACGGATGCACGGTGACTACCTGGCGATCGTGACCCTGGGCTTCGGCGAGATCATCCGCCTGGTGTTGAACAACTGGCTGTCGTTCACCGGCGGCCCCAACGGCATGCCGGCACCGTCACCAACCTTCTTCGGCCTGGAGTTCGGCCGCCGAGCCAAGGACGGCGGGGTACCGATCCACGAGTTCTTCGGCTTCGAGTACAACGCCAACCTCAAGTTCGTGTTCATCTACGCGGTGCTGTTCATCGTCGTGCTGGCTGTGCTTTACATCAAGCACCGCCTGACCCGCATGCCGGTCGGCCGCGCTTGGGAAGCGCTGCGCGAGGACGAAATCGCCTGCCGCTCGATGGGCCTGAACCATGTGCTGGTCAAGCTTTCGGCGTTTACCTTGGGTGCCTCCACCGCCGGCCTGGCCGGGGTGTTCTTTGCCACCTACCAGGGCTTCGTCAACCCGTCGTCGTTCACCTTCTTCGAGTCGGCGCTGATCCTGGCCATCGTCGTGCTCGGCGGCATGGGCTCGACCGTGGGTGTGGTGATCGCGGCCTTCGTGCTGACCGTGGCGCCCGAATTGCTGCGCAGCTTCTCCGAGTACCGCGTGCTGTTGTTCGGTGTGTTGATGGTGCTGATGATGATCTGGCGACCGCGTGGGCTGATCCGCATCAGCCGTACCGGTGTGACCCCGCGTAAAGGAGTGGCGCCATGAGCGACGATATCATTCTCTCGGTCGACAACCTGATGATGCAGTTCGGTGGCATCAAGGCGCTCAGCGATGTCAGCCTGAAGGTCCGGCGCAACCAGATCTTCGCCCTGATCGGCCCCAACGGCGCCGGCAAGACCACTGTGTTCAACTGCCTGACCGGCTTCTACAAGGCCAGTGGCGGGCGTATCGAGCTGAACGTGCGCGGCAGCCACACCAATGTCATCCAGCTGCTCGGCGAACGCTTCCAGGTCGCGGACTTCGTCTCGCCGGCGCGCTTTGCCAACCGCATGTACTACAAGATGTTCGGCGGTACCCACCTGGTCAACCGCGCCGGCCTGGCACGCACCTTCCAGAACATTCGCCTGTTCAAGGAAATGTCGGTGGTGGAAAACCTGCTGGTGGCCCAGCACATGTGGGTCAACCGCAACCTGCTGGCCGGGGTGCTCAACACCAAGGCTTACCGCAAGGCCGAGAGTGATGCGCTGGACCATGCGTTCTACTGGCTGGAAGTGGTCGACCTGGTCGATTGCGCCAACCGCCTGGCTGGCGAGTTGTCGTACGGCCAGCAGCGCCGCCTGGAAATCGCCCGGGCCATGTGCACGCGGCCGAAGATCATCTGCCTGGACGAACCAGCGGCTGGCCTGAACCCGCAGGAAACCGAGGCCCTCAGCCGCATGATCCGCGTGCTGCGCGACGAACACGACATCACCGTGGTGCTGATCGAACACGACATGGGCATGGTCATGAGCATTTCCGACCATATCGTGGTGCTCGACCACGGCAACGTGATTGCCGAAGGCTCGCCACAGGATATCCGCCACAACCCGACGGTTATCGCCGCCTACCTGGGTGCCGATGAAGAGGAACTGGTATGAGTGCACCCATTCTCGAACTGAAGGACCTGGACGTTTTCTACGGCCCGATCCAGGCGCTGAAAAAGGTCTCGATGCACATCAACGAGGGCGAGACGGTCAGCCTGATCGGCGCCAACGGTGCCGGCAAATCCACCCTGCTGATGTCGATCTTCGGCCAGCCGCGGGCGGCGTCGGGGCATATCGTGTACCGCGGTACCGACATCACCCGCAAGTCGTCGCACTACATCGCCTCCAACGGCATCGCCCAGTCGCCGGAAGGGCGCCGGGTGTTCCCCGACATGACCGTCGAGGAAAACCTGATGATGGGCACCATCCCCATCGGCGACAAGCATGCCGACGAAGACATGCAGCGCATGTACGAGCTGTTTCCACGCTTGAAAGAGCGGCGTAACCAGCGGGCCATGACCATGTCCGGTGGCGAGCAGCAGATGCTGGCCATTGCCCGCGCGCTGATGAGCCGGCCGAAGTTGCTGTTGCTGGACGAGCCATCGCTGGGGCTGGCGCCGATCGTGGTCAAGCAGATCTTCTCGACCCTGCGTGAGCTGGCCAAGACCGGGATGACCATCTTCCTGGTGGAGCAGAACGCCAACCATGCGCTGAAGCTGTCGGACCGGGCTTATGTGATGGTCAACGGGCAGATTCGCATGACCGGGACCGGGCAGGAGCTGTTGGTCAACGAGGAAGTGCGCAACGCTTATCTGGGCGGGCATTGAGTTGCATTCGGGGGCTGCAACGCAGCCCCATTCTCGATGTGGACAACTCCTAGCACACCTGTCCCTGTACACATCATCATCCCATCCCAAGCCCTTGTTTCCACAGGCCAGATCTTTTCCACGGATAATGTGGAACCGCCTGTGGAAAACATGGTGGCATATGCTTCAAGCCCTTTGATAGCAAGCCCTACAGAGTCATGATCATTTTTTGATCATATCGCCCTTGTGGATGATTTTCCCAAGCTTTTCAAAGTCCTGCATGCATGCGCAGAGTAATGAAAGCCCTGTGGATAACTCTGTGAAAAAACCTTGGACAGACCGCTGCAGGCGGCATGCTTGAAAGCCTTGCGCCATCACCGAAAAGATATCCACCGACCACAAGGCGCTGAAAGGGTTCCGCGCCGTGGACAAGTTGCCCCCAATCCGTGGGGAAAGCCTTGTGGATAACGTGCGTATAGCTGGCGCCGAGCCCTCTGCTGCAAGGGTTTGCCGAAGGCGAACAAAAAATGAACAGCACCCTGGACGGGTTGCTGCCAGCGCCCGGCGCGGGCATGCTGCAAAACTGCCGATGATAATCCACCGTGAGGAACAGAGCATGACGTCCACCGTATTCATCACTGGCGCGACTTCCGGTTTCGGCGAGGCCACTGCCCGCCGCTTCGCCGAAGCCGGCTGGAAGCTGGTGCTCACAGGCCGCCGCAAGGAGCGCCTGGACGCCCTGTGTGCCGAGCTGTCTGCCAAGACCGAAGTACACGGCCTGGTGCTCGACGTGCGTGACCGCAAGGCCATGGAGCAGGCCATCGCCAGCCTGCCGTCCGGCTTCGACAAGCTGCGCGGCCTGGTCAACAACGCTGGCTTGGCGCTGGGTGTGGACGCGGCGCAGAACTGCAGCCTGGACGACTGGGAAACCATGGTCGACACCAACATCAAGGGCCTGATGTACACCACCCGCCTGCTGCTGCCACGGCTGATTGCCCATGGCCGTGGGGCGTCGATCCTCAACGTAGGTTCCGTGGCGGGCAACTACCCATACCCGGGCAGCAACGTGTATGGCGGCACCAAGGCCTTTGTCGGCCAGTTCTCGCTGAGCCTGCGCTGCGACCTGCGGGGAACCGGCGTGCGGGTGAGCAACATTGAGCCGGGCCTGTGCGAAAGCGAGTTCTCGCTGGTGCGCTTCGGCGGTGACCAGGCCAAATACGACGCCACCTACGCTGGCGCAGAGCCGATCCAGCCGCAGGACATTGCCGAGACCATCTTCTGGATTCTCAACCAGCCGGCGCATATCAACATCAATAGCCTGGAGCTGATGCCGGTGAGCCAGGACTGGGCAGGCTTCTCGATCGACCGGTCGGTCAAGGGATAACAGGGATAAACATGGGCAAACCGGTGCTTGCCGGTTCGCCCATGACGTTGAGATCACTTCGGAATGTAAGAAATGTAGGTACGATCTGGCGGGATGATCCCAAGCAGCTGCAGGACATCATTGATTCCGTCATGCCGACCGAAATCCTCACGGACTGCGTTGCCACTGGTGATACGGCGGAGGCTGAGCAGATAGCTCAGCTTGCCATGAGCGAAGTAATCGACATTGTCGGATCGGTTGACGATGTCTTGCGCTGCTTTGTTGATTTCCTGTTGGAGATACTCTGCAAATGTCTGCTTGTTCACTGGCTTGAACCCATCACATGAAGGAACGTGGATGGTAGAAGGCAGAGAACTTCAGCTTCAGCAGGAACCCGTACCTCTAGAGTCATGTGCCAGGGTCGCTTCAAGGCAAGTTGCCAAGTGATAAGGGGTTGTAGAAGGCATATCATGCCGACTTACCGCGCCCTCACCATCCCGGCACTCATACCAGCCCGCCTCACGCAGGAACCGCGCGTCCAGCGCCTGCAACTGCCCAGCCAGCTTCGCCTCGCCCCCCGCCCGCAATACCAGCGCCCGTAGGTATTCCGCCTGCGCCCAGATCCGCTGGGTGGCGTCGAGCACCTTGCCATCCACATCCAGCATCGCCAGCACAGCGGCATCCTTCACCCCGTACTGCTCGGCGTAGTCGAAAGCCCGGTCGATGGACGCATGCAGCGGCGTGTCGCGCAGCAGTGGCGAGGTATGCAGCAGGTAGAACCACTCGAACTGGTGCCCCGGCTCGAACCAGTTATCCACAGCGCCGCGTGGCTTTTCCAGCATCAGGCCGTGGGCCGGTTCGATGAAGTGCGCCTGCAGCGCCTCGCACAGTTGCAGCAGCGACTGCCGGGCCTGCTCGTCGTCACGCACCGCCAGTACCTGCAGGAAGGCTTCGGCCAGGTGCATCTGCGGGTTTTGCAGCGGGCCGCTGCCAAGGTCGGCCCAGTCTTCCCCGAGGCTGGCTTCGTACAGGCCGTCGTCGCGGGCGAACTGCTGGTCAATGATGTCCAGCGCGGCGTTCAGCGTGGATTCCACCAGGTTTTCACGCACCTTGCCCCAGTAGTGGGCACAAGCGAAGACGATGAAGGCATGCGTGTACAGGTCCTTGCGCCGGTCCAGCGGTTTGCCCTGGGCGTCGATGCTGTAGAACCAGCCGCCGTGCTCGGCGTCATGGAAGTGCTTCTGCAGCGAGCGGAACAAGGCGGCGGCGCGCTCGGCTGCGCCGGGTTGCCCGATGCGGCTGCTGAACAGGTAGAGCTGGCGTGCGCAGGCCATGGCCCGATAGCGCTGCACCGGCAACGGTTGATGCTGGGCGTCCAGGGCCTCGTAGGGCAGGGCCATGTCGGCGTTCCAGCCCGGGCCTTGCCACAACGGCACGATGCGTTCGGCGAAGTGCTGGTTGAAGCGGGCCAGTTCGGGCAGGGTGGGGCGGGGGTCGGACATTTCGGCGCTCGTCGCTGTCGGGCAGGGCGCCATGGTAAGCAGAACTGGGGTTGTGGGTAGCCTGTGCCGGCCTCTTCGCGGGCACGCCCGCTCCCACAGCGAGTAATGTGGGGTACCTGTGGGAGCGGGCGTGCCCGCGAAGAGGCCAGAACAGGCTAGCGATCAGCCCGGGTTGCCGAGCCCCTGCCAATGCCGCGCACCGACGAAGATGAAGCGCAGCTGCTGGGTGATCTTTTCCTGCGGCGTCAGCGCCTGTGGATAACCCGCCTCGGGGCTGTCGATAAGCTCGGGCAGGGTGGCGAACACGGTTTTCACCACCAGGTCGGCCATCACCGCCAGCGCGGCGCTGTCCAGGTGCTGCCAGCGCTTCATCCGCGCCAGGTCGGTGGCCAGGTCGTCGCTGATGTCCTGGCGCAGGCGGGCAATGGCCTGGCGTACGGCCTGCGAGCCGCCGTACTGTTCACGGGCGAGGAACAGGAACTGCGCGCGGTGGGCGGCGACCACATCGAGGAAGATGCGCACCGAGGCGTCGGTGATGCCGCCCAGTTCGAATTCGTTGTGGCGCACCAGGCGGATAGTCTGGCGGAAGGTAGTGTCGACTTCGGCCACCAGGGCCAGGCCCAAGGCGTCCATGTCGGAAAAATGCCGGTAAAAGCCGGTGGGTACGATGCCGGCCGTCTTTGCCACTTCGCGCAGGCTGATACTGCCGAAACCACGGCCACTCTCCATGAGCTGGCAGGCGGCATCGAGCAGGGCCTGGCGGGTCTGTAGCTTCTGTTCGGCGCGCGGCAGCATGGTGCGGGCTTCTGTGACGGTAAGGCTGGGCACTCTAGTTAAAAAAACAAAGCCCGGTCAATGGACCGGGCCTGGAGGGGAGCAGGCGTTGTGACAGAGGTTGTTCTTTTCGGCCATGGTGATCAGCTCACACGGCTGATTTCAACCAGGCGATCGGAGCCACCTTCGGCGACGCGGCCAGTACGTTCGATCAGGCGATCGGAGCCACCTTCGGCAACGCGACCAGTACGTTCGATCAGGCGATCGGAGCCACCTTCGGCAACGCGGCCACTACGTTCGATCAGGCGATCGGAGCCACCTTCGGCAACGCGGCCACTACGTTCGATCAGGCGATCGGAGCCACCTTCGGCAACACGGCCACTACGTTCGATCAGGCGATCGGAGCCACCTTCGGCAACACGGCCAGTACGTTCGATCAGGCGATCAGAGCCACCTTCGGCAACGCGACCAGTACGTTCGATCAGGCGATCAGAGCCGCCTTCGGCAACGCGGCCAGTACGTTCGATCAGGCGATCGGAACCACCTTCGGCAACAGTTTTCAGCGGTTGGGCGATTTCCGCAGCGCTGGAGCGCGATTCGGCGGTCAGGTGTTGCTCGTCGGCTGGCAGGGCAAAAGCGTTGGCAGCCAGGATGGACAGGGTCAGGGTCAGCAGATGGCGTTTCATGATTTCGGTGCTCCTCTCGGGGGCTGGAAAGTGGGTACGGAGCCAATGCTACGCCGGGTAACGCCAGAGAGAAGTTCATACGGGTAATGGTAACAATCGACCGTATTGATAGAGGTTGCAAGCTGCTCTAGACAGCGCTTTTCAGACTGCATAGTGGCGGTTTGATAGTGCTGTTGGCGGGTAACACGCACGGCTTGGCGCGACGAACTGCTGAGCAAAAGGCCAGGAAAAACTTCGCTATCATGGCGCCATCGATAAAACCCCACGGGTTTTCATCAGTCCGAGATATTGAGCGCCACCGCTGCGCCTGTTCTGTGCCATACCGCAAGGAGAATCACGCAATGACGCGCCCCGCCAGAATCCTCGTCTGGACCCTCACCAGCCTGCTGACCCTGCTGGCGATCCTGGTGGCGGTGATTGCCACCTTCGACTGGAACCGCGTCAAGCCCCTGCTCAACGAAAAAGTCTCCGAAGCCCTGCAGCGGCGCTTCGCGATCAATGGCAACCTTGCCGTGGACTGGCGCATCGAACCTGAAGAGGGGGGCTGGCGTGCCTGGGTGCCCTGGCCGCACTTCATTGCCGAGGACCTGACCCTGGGCAACCCCGAGTGGCTCAAGGAGCCGAAGATGGTCGGCCTGGAGCGCGTGGCGTTCCGCCTGGCGCCGTTGCCGCTGCTGTTCCAACAGATCAGCATCCCGCGCATCGACCTGACCAGACCCACTGCCAGCCTTACCCGCCTGGCCGATGGTCGCGCCAACTGGGCCTTCGACTTCGGCCCCAAGGATGAAGATGCAGAACCTTCCAAATGGCAACTGGACATCGGCACCATCGGCTTCGACCAAGGCAGTGTCAGCTTCGATGACCAAACCCTGAAAACCAGCATGAAGGTGCAGATCGACCCGCTGGGCAAGCCTGTCCCGTTCAGCGACATCGTCGGCAAGGCCCGCGCCGAGAAGGCCGGTGCAGCGCAGGACTATGCCTTCGGGCTCAAGGCCCAGGGCCGCTACAAAGGCCAGCCGGTGTCCGGCACCGGCAAGATCGGTGGCCTGCTGGCCCTGCAGGACGCCAGCCAGCCGTTCCCGCTGCAGGCTGACGTGCGCATCGCCGACACTCATGTTGTGCTCGCCGGCACCCTGACCGACCCGCGCAACCTCGGCGCCCTCGACCTGCGCCTGCGCCTGTCCGGTGCCAGCCTGGGCAACCTCTACCCGTTGATCGGCGTAACCTTGCCCGACACTCCGGCCTATTCCACCGACGGTCACCTCAGTGCCAACCTGCACGCGGCGCAAGGGGCGACCTTCAACTACCAGGGTTTCAACGGCAAGATCGGTGACAGCGATATCCACGGCGACCTGGCCTTCGTTGCCACCCAGCCACGGCCCAAGCTGTCCGGCAACCTGGTGTCCGACCAGTTGCTGTTCAAGGACCTGGCGCCGCTGATCGGCGCCGACTCCAACGCCGAGCAGAAGGCCCGCGGCGGTGCCAGCAAGCAGCCGGCGGGCAAGGTGCTGCCGGTGGAGGAGTTCCGCACCGAACGTTGGCGTGCCATGGACGCCGACGTCACCTTCGCCGGCAAGCGCATCGTGCACAGCGCGCAATTGCCGTTCAACGACCTGTCGGCCCACGTGATTCTGGAGGACGGCCTGCTGCGCCTGGAGCCCCTGCGTTTTGGCGTGGCTGGCGGTAACCTGGCCTCCAGGATCCGCCTGGATGGCCGCAACGTACCGTTGCAGGGGCGCGCCCGTCTGACGGCGCGGGGCTTCAAGCTCAAGCAGTTGTTCCCCTCCTTTGCGCCGATGCAGACCAGCTTCGGTGAGTTGAATGGTGATGCCGATATCACCGGCCGGGGCAACTCGGTGGCCGCCTTGCTGGGCACAGCCAATGGCGACTTGCGCATGCTGATCAACGATGGCGCCATCAGCCGCAGCCTGATGGAGATTGCCGGGTTGAACGTGGGCAACTACGTGGTCGGCAAGCTGTTTGGCGATGAGGATGTGAAAATCAACTGTGCGGCGGCCGATGTGGGCATCAAGGATGGCCTGGCGACCACGCGCTTGTTCATCTTCGATACCGAGAACGCGATCATCTACATCAACGGCACGGCCAATTTCGCCACCGAGCAGCTGGACCTGAAAGTTACCCCGGAATCGAAAGGCCTGCGGCTGTTCTCGCTTCGCTCGCCGCTGTATGTGCGCGGGCCGTTCGCCAAACCCAGTGCCGGGGTGCAGGCAGTACCGCTGGCGTTGCGCGGGGCGGGGATGGTGGCGTTGGGAGTGGTAGCCGGGCCAGCGGCGGGGTTGCTGGCGCTGATTGCGCCTAGCAGCGGGGATGATCCGAACCAGTGCACGCCGCTGTTGCAGCAGATGAAAGCCGGCAAGGCGCCAGCGGTGGTGAAAGGCAAGAAATGACAGGGGGCCGCTTCGCGGCCCATCGCGACACAAGGCCGCTCCCACACGTATTTCACAACCCTAAAGACTTGTGGAAAACCTGTGGGAGCGGCCTTGTGTCGCGAAAGGGGCGCAAAGCGCCCCCAAGAATCACAAGCCTTGCAACAGGTCGGACATATCGTCCGCGTGCTCTTCTTCCTGCGCGAGGATGTCTTCAAAAATCCGCCGCGTAGTCGGATCTTTATCCCCAATGTACCGAATGATCTCGCGATAGCTATCGATGGCGATCCGCTCCGCCACCAGGTCCTCCAGCACCATTTCCTTCAATGAAGTGCCCGCCACATATTGGGCATGAGACCGCTGGCTCAGGTTGTCCGGGTTGAAATCCGGCTCTCCACCTAACTGCACGATCCGTTCGGCAAGCTTGTCGGCGTGCTCGGCTTCCTGGTTGGCATGCTCGAGGAATTCATCGGCAGCCACGCTGGCCTTGATGCCGCTGGCCATGAAGTAGTGGCGTTTGTAGCGCAATGTGCAGACCAGCTCGGTGGCCAGGGCTTCGTTGAGCAGGCTGATGATTCGCTCGCGGTCAGCCTGGTAACCCTCGGTCACGGCCCCGTTCTCGACATGCTGGCGGGCACGTTCGCGCAGGGTTTGTACATCGGTAAGTTCCGTCGCATTCATGTTCATCTCCTAAAGCATCAGGGTGGTCATGGGCAGGCCTGGAAGGCTTACGCGCCGTGGACGGCGGCGCTGTCTTCTTCGCGCTGTTTGCAAGTCTTGAAGCCCTTGGCATCGACATGGCCGGTGGCGTCGAAGCGCACGTAGTAGGGCTGCTGGTGGCCGTCACGGTTGAGGATGTAGTCGTTGCAGGTGCCGCCATGGGGCAGGTCGATCACGTTGGACGGGCTGCCGCCGATGGCGATGACTTTCTGCATGGTCATGCCTTTTTCCACCTGCCTGACCAGCGGCTCGTCGCGGTAGGTGACGTAGTCAACCGGGTTTTCCGGGCGGCTGCCGCAGGCGGCGAGGGTGGCGCTTGCCAGAAGGATTGCCAGGGTCTGCTTGTACATGGTCCCGCTCCTTGCAAAGGTCTGTGTGGTTTTGAACCGCAGCGCGCTCCGGGAGTTCGATTGCGATGGTCATCAAGGCCGCTGTAGTGTTGGCCGGTCGTCCACGGAAAGGGGCTGGGGCAATGCAGCAGGAATTGGCCACGCGATACCCGTTGGTGCTGGTGCCGGGCATGCTCGGTTTTGTCCGGCTAGTGCTCTACCCCTACTGGTTCGGCATCGTGCCGGCCCTGCGCAAGGGCGGGGCGCAGGTGTTCCCGGTGCAGGTTTCGCCGCTGCATTCCAGCGAGGTGCGCGGCGAGCAGTTGCTGGCCATCATCGAAGACATCTGCCAGCGCACCGGCGCGGAAAAGGTCAACCTCATCGGCCACAGCCAGGGCGCCCTGAACGCACGCTACGCTGCCGCCAGGCGGCCCGGACGGGTGGCTTCGGTCACGTCGGTGGCGGGGCCCAACCATGGCTCGGAACTGGCCGACTACCTGGCGCGTACGGCACCGGGCGAATCCCCGCAGGGGCGCATCCTCAAGGCTGTGCTGCATGGCTTGGCCGTGCTGCTGGTGTGGCTGGAAACCGGCTGGCGCCGCGACCCGCTGCCGGTGGATGTACACGCCTCGCACCAGTCGTTGACCAGTGCCGGGGTGGCGCTGTTCAACCAGGCTTATCCACAGGGGCTACCAGGCACCTGGGGCGGGGAAGGGGCCTATGAGGTCGATGGTGTGCGCTATTACTCCTGGTCCGGCACCTTGCAGCCCGGCCTGACCGACCAGGGGCGCAACCGCTTCGACGGCAGCAGTCACTTCTGCCGACTGTTCGCACGCAGTTTCGTCAAGGAAAAGGGCCATTGCGACGGCATGGTCGGGCGCTTCAGTTCGCACCTGGGGCAGGTCATCGGCGACGACTACCCGCTCGACCACCTGGATATCGTCAACCAGTCGCTTGGCGCGGTGGGCAAGGGCAGCGAACCGGTGCGGCTGTTCATCGAACATGCTGCCCGGCTCAAGGCGGCAGGGCTCTAACGGCGGATCGGTGTGGTCCAGCGCTCGGCCAGTATCACGCCGGCCAGGGTCAGCAGGCCGCCGACCAGGTGATAGCGGGCCAGCTGCTCGTCGAGCACCACGGCGGCGATCAGCGCGGTGACCAGCGGCAGCAGGTTGAAGAACAGCGTGGTACGGCTTGGGCCCAGGCGGTGCACGGCCTTCATCCATACCAGGGGCGCGATCATCGAGGCCAGCACGCAGGCGTACAGCACCAGGCCAATGTTGCGGCTGTTCAGGCCAGTCTTGTCCGACAGCAGGAACAGCGGCAGCAGCACGACGATGGCCACCAGCACCTGCAGGTACAGCAACTGCATCGGTGGCAGGCGCAGCTGCCATTTCTTCAGCAGGAAGCTGTACAGCGCGTAGGCCAGGGTGGCCACGAGCATCAGCAGGTCGCCGCTGTTAAGGCCTTGTTGCAACAGGGCGGCGGGCTGGCCGGCGCTGACCACTTCCAGTACGCCGAAGAATGACACCAGCGCGCCCAGCAGGGCGCCGTAGCTCAGGCGCTGGCCCAGCCAGGCGATGGACAGCGCCAGTGACATCAGCGGCATCAGCGAGAGGATGATGCCCATGTTGGTGGCGCTGGTGATGCCGGCGGCGAAGTAGGCCAGGCTCTGGTACAGCGCCATGCCCAGCACGCCCAGTACGAACACCTTGCCCAGGTGCGGGCGGATGGCCGCACGATTGCGCCACACGGTGGGCAGCAGGAACGGGGTGAACAGCAGCGCGGCCAGCAGCCAGCGGTAGAAGCCGATCTCGGCGGGGTGGATGGCACCGGCGGACATCTTGGTGACCACGGTGTTGCCGGCCCAGATGAGGATGGCGGTGAGGGGGAACAGGTAGTTCATGTAGCAGGTTACTCGTCGGGGCTTGGATTGGGGCTGCTTTGCAGCCCTTCGCGGGCTTGCCCGCTCCCACAGGGACATCACAGGCCTGGAGACTGTGGGAGCGTGCGAGCCCGCGAAGGCCTGCGGAGCAGGCCCTCGATAGGCCTGTATTATCGATTGTCTGTTCACAAGCCTATACTCCTATCCAGACAACCCACCCCGCAAAGCAGACAGCATGCCGCGCAAATACCTCGACATTCCCCAGTTCACCCAGCTCCCGGCCCCGGTGTACTTCCGCCACGACGAGTTCGGTGCCGACACTCGCAGCGCTCTGCACCGCCACGCCTGGGGCCAGCTCAACTACACCGCCCACGGCGTGATGCACCTGGAGGTCGGCGGCCAGCACTTCCTGTCGCCGCCGCAATACGCCGTGTGGGTGCCGCCCGACACCGAACATGGCTGCTACAACCCGCAGGCCATCGTCTACCGTTCGGTCTACCTGGACCGCAGCCTGTGCGCCGCACTGCCGCAGCAACCGTGCAGCCTGATGATCAGTGACATCCTCAAGGCCATCCTCGCCGACTTTGCCCGGCGCGACCTGCGGGTGGCCGAGGGCGAGCGCGACCAGCGCCTGGTGCAGGTGCTGCTCGACCAGTTGCTGCTGGCGCCCACCCAGGCCTGCTACCTGCCGTTTGCCCACAGCGAAGGCTTGCGCCAGGTGCTCGATGCCCTCGGTGCCGAGCCAGGCGACAACCGCCCGCTGGCCGACTGGGCTGCCCGGGTGCATGTCAGCGAACGTACCCTGGCCCGCCAGTTCCTGCGCGAACTGGGCATCAGTTTTGGCGAATGGCGCCTGCGCCTGCGCTTTCTGCGCGCCATCGAAGCGCTGGAGGCCGGCCAGCCGATCCAGGCCATTGCCTTCGACCTGGGCTACAGCAGCGCCTCGGCGTTCATCGCCATGTTCCAGCGCCAGGCCCATTGCACGCCCGAGCAATACCGCCGCCAGGCACGGGCAGGGCGTTGAGAATTCTTGGCTACACTCAGCTCGATCCCCGTGCATCGGGCACGGAGCCAAGGAGACCACTCCATGAAAGTGCTGCAAATCCCCTTGCTGGCGTTGGCGGTGCTGTTCAGCGCCCAAGGCTTCGCCGCCAATACCGCGCAGCAGGAAAAGATGAAAACCTGCAACGCCGACGCCACCGCCAAAGCCCTCAAGGGCGATGAGCGCAAAGCCTTCATGAGTACCTGCCTGAAGAAGGAAGTGCCGCAAACCCAGCAAGAGAAGATGAAAACCTGCAACGCTGACGCCACCACCAAGGCCTTGAAGGGGGACGAGCGCAAAGCGTTCATGAGCGACTGTCTGAAGAAGAAATGACCTGCGCCTATGCCTGCAGGCGTAAGGCTGGCAGACTGCGGGTCTTTCCCGTTGTCTGCCGTTGAGGCTGTATGACCTTCACCCCCCGCCAAGTCACCCTGGCCAGCTGGATCATCGTGTTTGCCGGCCTGTTGCTGGCGCTGCCCCTGAAATTGCTGCCGAGCCTGCTGGCCGGCTTGCTGGTGTTCGAGCTGGTCAACATGCTCACGCCGCGGCTGCAGCCGCTGCTGGCCGGGCAGCGCGCCCGTTGGCTGGCGGTGGCGCTGCTCGGCACGCTGGTGGTCAGCACCCTGACCCTGCTGTTTGCCGGTGCCTTCAGCTTCCTGCTGCACGAGGCGGAAAACCCCGGTGCCTCGCTGGACAAGTTCATGGCCTTGGTGGAGCGTGCCCGTGGGCAGCTGCCGCCGTTCATCGAAGGCTACCTGCCGGCCAGTGCGGCGGAGTTCAAGGTGGCCATCGGTGACTGGATCAAGAGCCACCTGAGCGACCTGCAACTGGTGGGCAAGGGCATGGCGCACATGTTCGTCACCTTGTTGATCGGCATGATCCTCGGTGCCATCGTCGCCTTGCAGCGCATCCCCGACATCTCCCGGCGCAAGCCGCTGGCGGCGGCGCTGTTCGAGCGCCTGAGCCTGCTGGTGCAGGCGTTTCGCAACATCGTCTTCGCGCAGATCAAGATTTCGCTGCTCAACACTACCTTCACCGGCATTTTCCTGGCCGTGGTGCTGCCGATGTTCGACGTGCACCTGCCGCTGACCAAGACGCTGATCGTGCTGACCTTCCTGCTGGGCCTGCTGCCGGTGATCGGCAACCTGATGTCGAATACCCTGATCACCATCGTCGGCCTGTCGCTGTCGATCTGGGTGGCGGCGGCGGCGCTGGGTTACCTGATCGTCATCCACAAGGTCGAGTACTTCCTCAACGCGCGGATCGTGGGCGGGCAGATCAGTGCCAAGTCGTGGGAACTGCTGCTGGCGATGCTGGTGTTCGAAGCGGCATTCGGGCTGCCGGGGGTGGTGGCGGGGCCGATCTACTATGCCTACCTGAAGAGTGAGCTGAAGCGGGCCGAACTGGTCTGATTCTTCATTAGCCTGTACCGGCCTCTTCGCGGGTAAACCCGCTCCCACAAGTACGCCACAGCTCTCAAGACTTGCGGCAGCCCTGTGGGAGCGGGTTTACCCGCGAAGAGGCCGGTACAGGTAAAAGGGATGGCTCAGGCAGCGCCGTAACGCTTGCGTGCCTCGATGGCCAGCCCGCTACCAATGCTGCCAAAGATATTGCCTTCCACATGCCGCGCATTCGGCAGCATCGCCGACACACTGTTGCGCAGCGCCGGGATCCCACTGGAACCACCGGTGAAGAACACCGTATCGACCTGGGTCTCACTCACACCAGCCTTGGCCAGCAGTTCGCTCACGCTACCACGCACCCGCTCCAGCAACCCTTCGATAGCCCCCTCGAACAGCGCCCGTGACAGGTCCACGCCCAGCTCGCGCTCGATGCGGCCGAGGTCGACGTGGCGGCTCTGCTGCTCGGTCAGTTCGATCTTGCTGGCCTCCACCTCCATCGCCAACCAGTGGCCGGCACGCTCTTCGATCAGCTTGAACAGGCGGTCGATGCCCAGCGTGTCCTCGATGTCATAGCGCATGCTGCCCAGCGCCAGCTGCGACTTCTGCGAGTACAGGGCGTTGATGGTGTGCCAGGTGGCGAGGTTGAGGTGGTAGCTGGTCGGCATCAGTGCGCCGCTCTTCATGCGGCTGCCGTAGCCGAACAGCGGCATCACGCCCTGCAGGCTCAGCTGCTTGTCGAAGTCGGTACCGCCGATGTGCACGCCGCCGGTGGCGAGGATGTCGCTCTGGCGCTCGGCCACCAAGTGGCGCTCGGGCGACAGGCGGATCAGGGTGAAGTCCGAGGTACCACCGCCGATGTCGACGATCAGCACCAGCTCTTCGCGGCTGATGCCTGACTCATAGTCGAACGCCGCGGCAATCGGCTCGTACTGGAACGACACGTCCTTGAAGCCGATCTTGCGCGCCACTTCGGCCAGGGTGTCTTCGGCCTCCTGGTCGGCAGCCGGGTCTTCGTCGACGAAGAACACCGGGCGACCCAGTACCACCTGGTCGAATTCGCGGCCGGCAGCGGCCTCGGCGCGCTTTTTCAGCTCGCCGATGAACATGCCCAGCAGGTCCTTGAACGGCAGGGCGCTGCCCAGCACGCTGGTGTCGTGCTTGATCAGCTTGGAACCCAGCAGGCTTTTCAGCGAGCGCATCAGGCGGCCTTCGTAGCCTTCCAGGTACTCGTGCAGCGCCAGGCGGCCATATACCGGGCGACGCTCCTCGATGTTGAAGAACACCACCGAGGGCAAGGTGATCTTGCCGTCTTCCAGGGCAATCAGCGACTCGACGCCGGGGCGATGCCAGCCGACCGTGGAGTTGGAGGTGCCAAAGTCGATGCCCAGGGCACGGGCCGGGGATACGTCAGACATGGGGAATGAGCTTCCGGAGGCAAAACGGCCGCGCAGTTTATGCCAGTTGGCTACAGAATCAAGACCAGTCGTCTGCCATGGCGCAAACCCAAGGCGGTCTTGAAAGGCTATGCTTGACCCCTATCTTCTTTTGCAACACGCACATTCACATTGGTGATCCATAGATGGACTTCAAAGACTATTACAAGATACTCGGCGTAGAGCCCACGGCGGATGACAAGGCGATCAAGGCCGCGTACCGCAAGCTGGCGCGCAAGTATCACCCCGACGTCAGCAAGGAGCGCGACGCCGAGGAAAAATTCAAGGAGGCCAACGAGGCCTACGAAGTGCTGGGCGACGCGCAGAAACGTGCCGAGTTCGACGAAATCCGCAAGTACGGTGGCCAGCATGGCCGGCCGTTCCAGGCACCACCGGGGTGGGAAAGCCGTGGCGGTGGCGGTGGCTTCGAGGGCGGTGATTTTTCCGACTTCTTCAGCTCGATCTTTGGTGGCCGAGGAGGCAACCCGTTCGGTGGCGCCCGGCAGCAGCAACGCAGCGCCGGCAGGCGAGGGCAGGACGTGGAGCTAGAACTGGCAGTGTTCCTTGAAGAGACCCTGAGCAAGGAGTCCAAGCAGATCAGCTTCCAGGTGCCGCAGACCAATGCCATGGGCCAGCGCACCGGCTTCACTACCAAGACCCTGAACGTGAAGATTCCGGCCGGGGTGACCGATGGCGAGCGCATCCGCCTCAAGGGCCAGGGCGCGCCGGGCAGCGGTGGCGGGGCCAATGGCGACCTGTTCCTGACCATTCGCATGGCACCGCACCCACTGTTCGATGTCGAAGGTCATGACCTGATCATCACCGTGCCGCTGGCACCGTGGGAGGCAGCACTGGGCGCCAAGGTGGCCGTGCCGACCCTGGACGGCAAGATCAACCTCACCATCCGCCCCGACAGCCAGAGCGGCCAGCGCCTGCGCGTACCGGGCAAGGGCCTGGCCAACAAGAGCGGCGAGCGCGGCAACCTTTACGCGCAATTGAAAGTGGTCATGCCGCCAGCATCCGACGAGTCTGCCCGCGAACTGTGGACCAAGCTTTCCGAGAAGGCTGCGTTCAACCCGAGGACACAATGGAGTAAGTGATCATGAGCAGCACCCTGATCGTTCAACTGGACATGCGTACCCTGTGTCAGGAGGCCGATATCACGGCTGACTGCGTGATCGAAATCGTCGAGCACGGCATTGTCGAACCTTCCGGGCGAACGCCGGAGGACTGGTTGTTCGACGATCAGGCGCCGTTATTGGCCAAACGTGCGGCGAAGCTGCATCAGGAGCTGGAACTGGAGTGGGAAGGGGTGGCGCTGGCGCTGGAGCTGCTGCAGGAAGTGCAGCAGTTGCGCAGTGAGAACAGCATGCTGAGGCAGCGGTTGGGCAGGTTTATCCAGATGTGAGTTTTGCAGGCCCGGCCTCTTCGCGGGTGAACCCGCTCCCACAGGAATCGCACGATCCCTGAGATGTGTGCAGTACCAGTGGGAGCGGGTTTACCCGCGAAGAGGCCAGTACAGGCAAAATCAAATTCAGCTTGGTTCAGTCCCCGGGTTCAGCACCAGCTGCATGAAGGTCAAGTCCAGCCACCGGCCAAACTTCACCCCCACCTGCGGCATCTGCCCGGTCACTACGAAGCCCAGGCGCTCGTGCAGGTGCACCGACGCTGCATTGCCGCTCTCGATGGCCGCCACCATCACATGCTTGCCACACTTGCGTGCACGCTCGACCAGCGCTGCCATCAGCAGCGGCCCCAGCCCCTTGCCACGCTGGTCGCCACGGATGTACACCGAGTGTTCAACGGTGTTGCGAAAGCCCTCGAATGGCCGCCAGTCGCCAAACGATGCATAGCCCAGCACACCGCTCCCATCCACCGCCACCAGGATCGGGTAGCCCTGCTGCGCCCGAGCGGCGAACCAGGCCAGGCGGTTGGCCAGGTCCACCGGGGTTTCATTCCAGATCGCCGTGGTGTTGCGCACCGCGTCGTTGTAGATGTCGAGGATGCCCGGCACGTCGGAGGGCAGGGCGTCGCGGATTTCATGACTCATGACAGCGTCTCGCAGGGTGGTTGTTTGCAGATTAAATGGTTACCAGCCCACGCACACCCTCGGCTTGCATGTTTTTGCCATGGCCCCGCTGGATGATCTCGCCACGGGCCATTACCAGGTACTGGTCAGCCAGTTCCTCGGCGAAGTCGTAGAACTGCTCGACCAGCAGGATGGCCATGTCGCCGCGCTCGGCCAGGCGACGGATGACCGCGCCAATTTCCTTGATGACCGAAGGCTGAATGCCCTCGGTGGGCTCGTCGAGGATCAGCAGGCGCGGGCGGCTGGCCAGGGCGCGGCCGATGGCCAGCTGTTGCTGCTGGCCGCCGGACAAGTCGCCGCCACGGCGCTGTTTCATTTGCTCCAGCACCGGGAACAGTTCGTAGATGAAGGACGGCACTTCGCGCGCTTCACGGGCGGGAAAGCGCGACAGGCCCATCAGCAGGTTCTCCTCGACAGTGAGGCGCGGGAAGATCTCGCGGCCCTGTGGCACGTAGGCGATGCCGGCGTGGACCCGTTGCTGCGGCTTGAGGCTGGTGATCGGCTTGCCTTCCCATTCGATGCTGCCATCGCGGGCGGGTACCAGGCCCATCAGGCAGCGCAGCAGGGTGGTCTTGCCCACGCCGTTGCGGCCCAGCAGGCAGGTGACTTCGCCGACCTTGGCTTCGAAGGACAGGCCCCGGAGGATATGGCTTCCGCCGTAGTACTGGTGCAGGGTGTCGATCTTGAGCATGTGTGTATTCCTGAAATTGTTGCTGTGCCTGTGCCGGCCCTTTCGCGGGCTCGCCCGCTCCCACAGGTACTCCACAGGGCTCGAAAACTGTGGGTTTCCTGTGGGAGCGGGCAAGCCCGCGAAGAGGCCGGTACAGGCTTCAAAAATTCAAACGCCGGTCACCGGCCCAAGTAGACCTCGACCACCCGCTCATCCGCCTGCACCTGCTCCAGCGACCCTTCCGCCAGCACACTGCCCTGGTGCAGCACGGTCACATGGTCGGCAATGCTGCCGACAAACCCCATGTCATGCTCCACCACCATCAGCGAATGCTTGCCGGCCAGGCCCTTGAACAGTTCGGCGGTGAACTCGGTCTCGGCATCGGTCATGCCCGCCACCGGCTCGTCCAGCAACAGCAGTTGCGGCTCCTGCACCAGCAGCATGCCGATCTCCAGGAATTGCTTCTGCCCATGCGACAGCAAGCCTGCCTGGCGCTGGGCCAGCGGCAACAGGCGCAAGGTGTCCAGCACCTCGTCGATGCGCTGGCGCTGCTCACCACCCAGCCGCGATGCCAGGCTGGCCCACACCGATTTGTCGGTCTTCAGTGCCAGCTCCAGGTTCTCGAACACCGTCAGCGCCTCGAACACCGTGGGCTTCTGGAACTTGCGACCAATGCCGGCCTGGGCGATCTGGTATTCGCTCATGCGGGTCAGGTCGAGGGTGTCACCGAAATAGGCCGTGCCGCTGTCGGGCCGGGTCTTGCCGGTGATCACATCCATCATCGTGGTCTTGCCGGCACCGTTGGGGCCGATGATGCAGCGCAGCTCGCCCACGCCGATGTAAAGGTTCAGTGCGTTCAGCGCCTTGAATCCATCGAAGCTGACGCTGATGTCTTCCAGGCTCAGCACTGTGCCGTGGCGGGTGTCGAGGCCGGCCTTGCGGCTGTGACCCAGGCCGATGGCGTCGCGGCCAGCGCCGAGGTTGTCGAACACCGGTTCGAGCATGAATTCAGGGTGTATCGGGGGCACGCCTCTCATGGCTGGCTCCTTTTCTTCAACAGGCCGACCACGCCCTTGGGCAGGTACAGGGTGACGAGGATGAACAACGCGCCGAGGAAGAACAGCCAGAACTCCGGGAAGGCCACGGTGAACCAGCTTTTCATGCCATTGACCAGGCCGGCGCCGAGCAGCGGGCCGATCAAGGTGCCGCGCCCGCCCAGGGCCACCCATACGGCGGCTTCGATGGAGTTGGTAGGCGACATCTCGCTGGGGTTGATGATGCCCACCTGCGGCACATACAGCGCGCCGGCCAGGCCGCACAGTACGGCGCTGAGCACCCACACCAGCAGCTTGAAACCGCGTGGGTCGTAGCCGCAGAACATCAGGCGGTTCTCGGCGTCGCGCACGGCGGTGAGCAGGCGGCCGAACTTGCTGCGGGTCAGGCGCCAGCACAGGTACAGGCTGGCCAGCAGCAGGGCCACGGTGAGCAGGAACAACACCGCGCGTGTGCCCGGCGCGGCAATGTCGAAGCCAAGGATGGTACGGAAACTGGTGAAGCCGTTGTTGCCGCCAAAGCCGGTTTCGTTGCGGAAGAACAGCAGCATACCGGCGAAGGTCAGCGCCTGGGTCATGATCGAGAAGTACACGCCCTTGATCCGCGAGCGGAAGGCGAACCAGCCGAACACCAGCGCCAGCAGCCCGGGCGCCAGCACCACCAGGCACAGGGCCCAGGCGAAATGCTGGGTACCGGCCCAGTACCACGGCAGCTCGCTCCACGACAGGAAGGTCATGAACCCTGGCAGGCCGTAACCGGCGGCCTGGCGCATCAGGTACATGCCCATGGCGTAGCCACCGAGGGCGAAGAACAGCCCGTGGCCCAGCGAAAGCAGCCCGGCGTAGCCCCAGACCAGGTCCAGGGCCAGGGCGACGATGGCATAGCAGAGGATCTTGCCGACCAATGTCAGGGTGTAGGCCGACACTTGCAGGGTATGGTCCGCCGGCAGCAGCGACAGCAGCGGCAGGGCCACCAGCAGTAGGACAACGACGGCGCCGATGGCAAGGGACAGCCGTGGCCCGGCCTTTTGCGAAGCGGTGACAAGCAGTGGCTGGTTCATCAGTCGATTACCCGTCCCTTGAGGGCGAACAGGCCTTGCGGGCGCTTCTGGATGAACAGAATGATCAACGCAAGGATGAGGATCTTGCCGAGCACTGCACCGATCTGCGGTTCCAGCAGCTTGTTGGCGATGCCAAGGCCGAAGGCGGCCCACAGGCTACCGGCCAGCTGGCCGACGCCGCCGAGCACCACCACCAGGAACGAGTCGATGATGTAGCTCTGGCCCAGGTCCGGGCCGACGTTGCCGACCTGGCTCAGGGCCACGCCGCCGAGCCCGGCGATGCCCGAGCCGAGGCCGAAGGCGAGCATGTCGACGCGCCCCGTGGACACGCCGCAGCAGGCCGCCATGTTGCGGTTCTGGGTGACCGCGCGCACGTTCAGGCCCAGCCGAGTGCGGTTGAGCAGCAGCCAGGTAAGCAGTACCACGGCCAGGGCGAAGCCGATGATCACCAGGCGGTTGTATGGCAGCACCAGGTTGGGCAGCAGCTGGATGCCACCCGACAACCAGGCCGGGTTGCTGACTTCGACGTTCTGCGCGCCGAACAGCAGGCGGATGGCCTGGATCAGGATCAGGCTGATGCCCCAGGTCGCCAGCAAGGTTTCCAGTGGTCGGCCGTAGAGGTGGCGGATCACTGTGCGCTCCAGTGCCATGCCGACCCCGGCACTGACGGTGAAAGCGACTGGCAGGGCGATCAGCGGGTAGAACTCGATGGCGCCGGGGGCGTAGCGCTGCAGCAGTACCTGGACCATGTAGGTGCTGTAGGCGCCGAGCATCAGCATTTCGCCGTGGGCCATGTTGATCACCCCGAGCAGGCCGAAGGTGATGGCCAGGCCAAGGGCTGCCAGCAGCAGGATCGAACCCAGCGACAGGCCGCTGAAGGCCTGACCGAGCAGCTCGCCGACCAGCAGCTTGCGCTGGACCTGGGCCAGGCTGGTTTCGGCGGCGGTGCGCACGCCCGGGTCGTTTTCCGCGTCGGGTTGCAGCAGCGCTTCGAGGCGGGTGCGGGCCTGCGGGTCACCGGTTTCGCCGAGCAGGCGTACGGCGGCCAGGCGTACTGCCGGTTCGCTGGCGCCCAGTTGCAGGTTGGCCAAGGCCAGGCCGAGAGCGGCGTGCACGGCGGCGTCCGGTTCGCTGGCGAAGCGCCGGTCGAGGAAGGCCATTTGTGCCGGTTGTGCGCTTTTTTGTAGTTGTTGGGCTGCGGCCAGGCGGATGTCGCTGTTGTCGCTGAGCAACTGGTGGCTGGCCAGGGCATTGTCGATCAGGCCGCGCAGGCGGTTGTTCAGGCGTACCTTGCGCGTGTCATCGGCGGCGATGCGGCCCTGGCGCAGGTTGTCCAGCAGCGGCAGGCGTGCGGCATCGGGTTGCGCCGCCCAGCTTTCGAGCAGTTGGGCCTGCTCGGCGGGCTTGGCGGTGAGGAAGAATTCGCCCTCGCTGGCCTGGGTGGCCAGGGGCATCAGCAGAAGAAGGGTTAGCAGGAGTCTAAGCATGCGAGCAATCCTGGAATACAGCGGTGGATTCTTCGCGGGTTTACCCGCGAATGGGCCGCAAGGCGGCCCCAACGGCTCTCAATTACCTTTCACGGCGTAATCAGGGCGCTTGTCGTTGCCCGGAATGAACGGGCTCCATGGCTGCGCCCGCAGCGGTTGCTCGGTTTCCCACACCACGCTGAACTGCCCGTCATCCTGGATCTCGCCGATCATCACCGGTTTGTGCAGGTGGTGGTTGGTCTTGTCCATGGTCAGGGTGAAGCCGGATGGCGCCTCGAAGCTTTGTCCGGCCAGCGCCTTGCGTACCTTGTCGACATCGGTGGACTTGGCTTTCTCCACCGCCTGGGCCCACATGTGGATACCGACGTAGGTGGCTTCCATCGGGTCGTTGGTCACCGCCTTGTCGGCACCCGGCAGGCCCTTGGCCTTGGCGTAGGCCTTCCAGTCGGCGACGAATTTCTGGTTGACCGGGTTATCCACCGACTCGAAGTAGTTCCACGCCGCCAGGTGGCCCACCAGCGGCTTGGTGTCGATGCCGCGCAGTTCTTCTTCGCCCACCGAGAAGGCCACCACCGGCACGTCGGTGGCCTTCAGGCCCTGGTTGGCCAGCTCCTTGTAGAACGGCACGTTGGAATCGCCGTTGACCGTGGAGATGACCGCAGTCTTGCCGCCGGCGGAGAACTTCTTGATGTTGGCGACGATGGTCTGGTAATCGCTGTGGCCAAACGGCGTGTACACCTCTTCGATGTCCTTGTCGGCCACGCCCTTGCTGTGCAGGAAGGCGCGCAGGATCTTGTTGGTGGTGCGCGGGTAGACGTAGTCGGTGCCCAGCAGGAAGAAGCGCTTGGCGCTGCCGCCATCTTCGCTCATCAGGTATTCCACGGCCGGGATGGCTTGCTGGTTGGGCGCGGCGCCGGTGTAGAACACGTTCGGCGACATCTCCTCACCTTCGTACTGCACTGGGTAGAACAGCAAGCCGTTGAGTTCTTCGAACACCGGCAGCACCGACTTGCGCGACACCGAGGTCCAGCAGCCGAACACCACTGCCACCTTGTCCTGGGTCAGCAGCTGTCGGCTCTTTTCGGCGAACAGCGGCCAATTGGAGGCCGGGTCTACCACCACCGGTTCGAGCAGCTTGCCATTGACGCCGCCCTTGGCGTTGATCTGCTCGATGGTCATCAGCGCCATGTCCTTGAGCGAAGTCTCGGAAATGGCCATGGTCCCCGACAGCGAATGCAGGATGCCGACCTTGATGGTCTCGGCGGCCTGGATGCTCCAGCTCAGGCCCATTGCGGCAATCGATGCGCTAAGGGTGAAGGCCTTGATCAGACTGCGTCGCTTCATGTGCTCTCTCCGCTGAGTTTTTTATGTGTTGGGCAAGCGGGGAGGGGGTTGCAAGGGGTGTGCCTAACGGCGGAAGGTGCGCAATAGAGGGGTTGTGCGAGGTGTTGGGGCGTTGGTTGGATCCAGGTTGGTGCCTGCGGGATTTGTGTGCACAGGATTGGGGCTGCAAAGCAGCCCCCGAGGCCATCAGCCGTTACGCACCGCCGTGCGCGGATGGCGCTTGCTGCGCACCCCCTGATAGGTCACCGCCAGCAGCACAAACCAGATCGGCGTCACCAGCAATGCCGCGCGGGTATCTTCCTCCAGGCTCAGCAACACCAGGATGAAGGCAAAGAACACCAGGCACACGTAGCACATGAAGCGCCCGCCCGGCATCTTGAACTTCGACGCCTGGTGCAGCGCCGCTCGCTGCTTGCGGTACTGCAGGTACGACAGCAGGATCAGCGTCCAGACAAACATGAACAACACTGCCGAAACGGTGGTGATCAGGGTGAATGCCTCGACCACGTTCGGCACCAGGTAGATCATCACTGCACCCAGCAGCAGGCAGGTGCAGGAGAAGTACAGGCCATTGGCAGGCACCGAGCGGCCCGACAGCTTCTCGAACGCCTTGGGTGCGTCACCTTCCCGCGCCAGGCCGTACAGCATGCGGCTGGTGGAGAACACGCCGCCGTTGGCCGACGAGGCCGCCGAGGTCAGCACCACGAAGTTGATGATACTCGCTGCCGCCGGCAGGCCGGCCAGCACGAACAGCTCGATGAACGGGCTCTTGCCCGGTACCACGTCGCGCCAAGGTGTGACGGCCATGATTGCGATCAGTGCCAGTACGTAGAACATGATGATCCGCAACGGGATCGAGTTGATCGCCCGCGGCAGGGTTCGCTCCGGGTTCTTCGCTTCGGCGGCGGTGGTACCCACCAGCTCGATACCGACGAAGGCGAACACGGCGATCTGGAAACCGGCGAAGAAGCCCATCAGGCCATTGGGGAACATGCCACCGTCGTTCCACAGGTTGGCCAGCTGCGCGGTGCGCCCACTGGGCGAGGTAAAGCCGCTGATGACCATGTATGCGCCGGTAGCGACCAGACCGAGAATGGCGACGATCTTGACCAGGGCGAACCAGAACTCCAGTTCACCGAACATCTTCACGGTTACCAGGTTCAGTGACAGCAGCAGCGCCACGAAGGTCAGCGCCGGTATCCACTGCGGCAGCTCCGGGAACCAGAATTGCGTGTATGCCGCGATCGCGACCACGTCGGCGATGCCAGTGACCACCCAGCAGAACCAGTAGGTCCAGCCGGTGAAGTAGCCCGCCCAGGGGCCGAGCAGGTCGGCGGAGAAATCGATGAACGACTTGTAGTTGAGGTTGGACAGCAGCAGTTCGCCCATGGCGCGCATGACGAAGAACAGCATGAAGCCGATGATCATGTAGACGAAGATGATCGACGGCCCGGCCAGGCTGATGGTCTTGCCCGAGCCCATGAACAGGCCGGTACCGATCGCGCCGCCGATGGCGATCAGCTGGATGTGGCGGTTGGTCAGGTTGCGTTGCAGATGCTGTTCATCTGGCGCTGTGGGTGAGGTTTGCGTCATAGGCTGCATTCCGTTGAACGGTCGGTCGTCTTGTCAGAGGTAGCCGGCTAGGCTAACACGCGCGTTCCAGTTCGGGGCGCGACAGATCGACTCGACTTTTGGGTAGCAGTGTCATGCCTGTGCCGGCCTCTTCGCGGGCTTGCCCGCTCCCACAGGTACGCCACAGGCCTCGAAATCTGTGATGATCCTGTGGGGGCGGGCAAGCCCGCGAAGAGGCCGGTAGAGGCCAACACTCAAGCGCTGGCCAGCACCCGGCCGCGCCTGACCACCAGGCTATCCACCAGCCACATCACCACCATCGACACCCCCACCAGCGGGAACATCAGCCCCAGCACCAGCATCACCCCCACCGCCGCCTTCCAGCGCGCCAGGTCATGGCGCAGCGGCGGCACGCCCAGCCCGCCAGCCGGCCTGCGCTTCCACCACATCACCAGCCCGCTCACCGAGCCCAGCAAGATCATCAGGCACACCAGCAGGATGATGATCTGGTTGAACGCCCCGAACATCTTGCCTTCATGCAGCATCACGCCCAGCTCGGTGGCGCGGGCGACCGGGCTGTAGTCCTGCCAGCGCACATCGGCCAGGACCTTGCCGGTGTACTGGTCGACATGCAGGGTGGCGTCGTTGCGCGGGTCGTCGGCGAATACGGCAACGGTGAACACGCCATCGGCCGAGGTGGGCAGGGTGATGCTGTAGCCCGGTTCGACCTGGCGCGCGGTAGCGATGTCTTCGACCTGCTGCAGGCTTACCTGCGGCGCTGCCGGCGCGCTCGACATCATGTGGTGCCCGGCATGTTCGGCGTGTGCAGCGGACTGCGGCATCGGCGTGTTTTCCAACGCCCAGGGAACGGTCTGGCGGTGTGCGCTGTTGAGTTCACCCGCCTGCCGGTCCGACTTGGGCACGTCGTTCCACATGGCCGCCGGAAAGCGGTTCCACAAGTCGGCGTACTGCTTGCCCCACAGCCCGGTCCAGGTCATGCCGCTGACCAGCATCAGCAGCAACAAGGCCGAGCCCCAGAAACCGGTGACCGCATGCAGGTCGCGCCAGAACGGTCGGCCGCGTGCCGACAGCCGCGGCCACAGCACGCCAGCGCCATTGCGCCCGCGTGGCCACCACAAGTAAAGCCCCGACACCACCAGCACGATGCCCCAGCCGGCGGCCAACTCCACCAGGCGGTCGCCGACCGTGCCGACCATCAGCTCTCCATGCAGGGCGCGGGCGATGGCCTGCAGGTTCTGCTTGCCATCCTGTTCGCCGAGGACTTTGCCGCTGTAGGGGTCGACGAAGACGTTAAGTTCGCGCCCAGCGTCATGTACCACGAATTGCGCGCTGCGTTCGGCGTCCAGCGGCGGCAGGTACTGGCCAACGTGGCCCTTGGGGTAGGCCTTGCGCACCTCGGCCAGCAGCGCGTCCGCGCCCTGTCGGTGGTGGCCGGCTTCGACCACCATCAGCTCGCGATACAGCAGTGGGTCGAGTTGCGGCTTGAACAGGTAGATGATCCCGGTGATCGCCAGCAGGATCATGAACGGGGCCACGAACAGTCCCGCATAGAAGTGCCAACGCCAGGCCAGGTTGTAGAAATTGATGCGTGTTCCTCTCATGGGAACCTCCTGTTTGACCAGCAGATGGGCGCGACCTGCGCCGCGCCCGTTGTTGTTGTCAGAAGCTGAAGTCGACCTTGGTCCAGAAGGTCCTGCCTGGCTCGTTGACCGGCTGTGGATCGGTTGCCGGGTAGCCGAACCCGGCGTTCCCGGCCAGGTTCAAGTGCTCGGCGTAGGTCTTGTCGAACAGGTTGTCGACCCCCGCGCTGAGCTTGAGGTGGTTGCTTACCTTGTAGGCGCCATTGAGCGAGAACACGCCGAAGCCGGCGCTCTTGTCGTAGTCCTTGCCGACCACGTTGCCCTGTTTCTCGGCGATGCGGTTCTGTTCCGCCACCAGCCGCCACAGTGCGCCGACGCTCCACACATCACGGCTGTAGGTCAGGCCCAGGCGGCTTTCCAGGGGCGGCATTTGCGGCAGCGCTGTGCCATCGCTGCTGTTCTTGCCCCAGGCGTAGGCCAGCGTGGCGTCGGCCTTCCAGTTTTCCGTCAACTGGTAGGCCGCGCCCAGTTCGCCGCCCATGATGCGGGCGTCGATGTTACGGGCCCGGGAGCTCATCCCCAGGTAATCGAACAGGATGTAGTCGCGGATCTGCCCCACGTAGCCGGACGCCCAGGCTTCCATGCGTTCGTCGCGGTACTGGACACCGAAGTCGAGCTGGGTGGTCTTCTCCGGCTTGATGCTGTCGAAGGCATTGACCGAGCCCGAGGGGCCACCTGCGGAGAACAGCTCCCAGTAGTCGGGGAAACGTTGCACATGGCCGAGGCCGATGTAGGTGGTGGCTGGCAGCGCCGCCAGGTCGTGCTCGTAGCGCACGAAGCCGCTGGGCAGGGTGTCGGCGCGGGTGTTGCCGTTGGTGGCGCTGGTCGCGCGGAAGTCGCGGGCCGAGGCACGGTCCAGGCGGGCACCGCTGATCAACCGGTCCTCACCGCTGACGTACCAGGTCAGCTCGCCGAAGGCACCATAGTTGTGGAAGTCGGCGTCCTTGGTCCAGGCCTTGCCCTTGTGCGCATTAACACCCATGCCACTGCGCTTGCGATGTTCGTTGGTCTGCGCGTCGATGCCGCCGATCAGTTGCACGTCGGCCCAGCGCCAGGTGGCCTTGATGCGTGCGCCCATGGTGCGGCGGTCGACGTTGCTGACCATCGGCATGCCCATCATGCCGCTGCCAGAAGGCGTGCGCAGGCTGTAGTTGTCCATCACGTGGTCGGCGTAGTTGTAGTAGACCTGTGCTTCGACCTTGTCGAGCACCTCGCCGAGGTTGGACTTTTCAAACCGCATGCCCAGGCTTTCGCGCTTGAACTGCGAGCCGTCCATGCCGCGCCCGGCATAGCGGGCCTCGCCATCGCCCTTGCCAGCGGTGAGTTCCAGCAAGGTGTCCTGGTCGGGCGTCCAGCCGAGGGCGACATCGCCGTTCCATTTGTCCCAGCGTGACGGCACGGTGTTGTTATCGCCGTCGTGGTAGTCGTCCGAGCGCGACTGGTTGCCGACGAAGCGGGCGTAGCCCAGGTCGTTGCCAGCGGCGGCGTCCAGCACCTTGTCGAAGCGGCCATTGGAACCGGCCAGCAGGCTGGCGTTGACCCGGCTGCCGAGGGTGCCGAACTTCTCCGGCTCGCGCTCGAAGAGGATGGTGCCTGCCGAACCGCCCGGGCCCCAGATAACGCTTTGCGGGCCTTTTATCACGGTCAGGCGGTCGTAGGTTTCCGGCGAAATGTACGATGTGGGGGCGTCCATGCGGTTGGGGCAGGCGCCCAGCATCAGGCCGCCATTAGTGAGGATGTTCAGGCGCGAGCCGAACATGCCACGCAGTACCGGGTCGCCGTTGGTGCCGCCGGCGCGGATGGCCGAGAAGCCGGGGATGGTCTTCAGATAGTCGGCACCGTCGCTGGCCGGCACCGGCTGGCGGGGGTCTTTCGGGTTGGTGACCACGGTCAGCGGCGAGCTCGGGGCTACGGCGGTGATCACCGTCGGGCTCAGCTCGGGGGCGTCGTGTGCATGGCCTTCATGGCCAGGGTCGGCGGCCAGGGCCACGGGCGCGAGCAGCGAGCCGCACACGGCGGCAATGGTCCCTCGCAGGGACAAGGCAAAAACAGGGGTGCAGCCGGACATAATGATTCCAGTCGATCAGTCATGAGTCAGCACGAAGCCTCCTGGCTCCGTGCAAAAAAATGTGGGTTCAGACGTTGATCGAGGAAGGTGGGGCGCGGCTGCGCGCGCCGGGGAATACAGCCTGCCGGGCATGGCCCTGGCGCGTGGGCGCGAACAGGTGGGTGGTAGGGACGACGCTTCCGGCGCTGAGCGGGCTTAGGGCCTGGGGCAGGGCCGGGCAGTTGAACAACAGGCTGCAGTAACCGCACTTTTCCCACATCACATGCAGCTGGCCATCGCCAGCCTGGCCGTGATGGGGGTCGCCGCCATGCTGATGGGCAGTCGCCATCGGCATGTCCATCGGCATGCTCATGCCGGCGTGGTGGTCCATTGGCATCGACTGGGAAATCAGCGGGCCGATGAAGATCATCCACATGGCGAACAGGCTCAGCCATCCGCCACCGGCGCGCCTGCGGTCAGGGCGGGTGGTGCGGCTGAGGCTGTTGCGCGGCAGGCTCATGACGAGTGCCTTTCAGCAGGTGGTCAATGCGCGTGTTCGTGGGCTTGCGGCTGGTCCGTCGGCGCCTGCTTCTGCACGGCCACATCGACGGTGATATTGCCGGCCTTTTCGAAGTGCAGGGTCAACGGGAAGCGCTTGCCGTCGCTGAGCAGGCTGCGGTCCTTGGGCTGCATCAGCATCACATGGTAGGCGCTGGGGGCGAAGATCAGGTCCTTGCCGGCGGGCACCACCACGCTGGGCACCTGCTGCATCTTCATGGCGCCGCTGGCGCTCATGGCATGCTCGTGCAGCTGCGCGTCATCGCTGATTGGGCTGTCGACGCTGAGCAGGCGGTCGTCGACCTGGCCGTTGTTGTGCACCACGAAATACGCCGCGACGTTGGGGGCGTTGGGGGGCAACTGCAGTGACCAGGGGTGGGCGATGTGCAGGTCACCCACGCTGTATTCGTGGGCATTGGCAAAGGCGCCGGGCAGCAGCAGGGCGGCCAGGACGAGGGCGTGCTTGAGCATGGTGAATCTCCGTTTCTGTTCAGGTTCAGGCAGACAGCGTGATGAACTCAGGCCAGCGGAGATGCACGGGGGTTGAGCGCCGGCCAGAGTTGGCGCGGCGTGGCGTGGTAGTCGGCAGGTGGCGGCAGCAGCCCGGCGAGCAGTATCGGCGGGTTGTGCAGCTGCGGCGGGTAGCCGGGCAGGGCCAGCAGCGGCGCGGCGCCGGAGCAGCACCAGCAATTCATCATGCTGGCGCTGTCGTCGCTTTGCGGGCCGAGGTCGATCTTGGCCAGGGCCTGGACGTCGGCCTTGGCCTTGTTGGCCATGCTGGAACAGAAGGCCCCCCACAGCAGCTGCTCTGCCGGGCCCTTGGGCGCGGCAGAGGACAGCGGCATGGCCAGCAGGTTGAACAGCACTGCAAGGCAGGCTATCCAGGCGATGTGCCGACGTGGGGGCATGGAGAGATCCGGTCAGGAATCGTGGTGGGTATTGTAAGGCCGAGTATAGGTAAAAATGGCGGGGTGCGGTGAAGTGACGCAGGCCTGCAGTTGAAGCAGTGTCGCCTGCTTCGCGGGCACGCTCGCTCCCACAGGTTTGTCACCAGCCGGGGGGCAATGGGTAACCTGTGGGAGCGGGCGTGCCCGCGAAGAGGGCTAAATCAATCTCAAGCCTTGTTGCGGCCCATCAGCCCGCGCACTGTCTCCTGCAGGTCCGCCGGCAACACCACCACCTTGGCATTGCTGCTGCCCGCCAGGTTCTCCATCGCTCCCACATAACGCTCGCCCAGCAGGTACATCGCCGGCACGGTCTCGTTGCCGACCGCGTCCTTGACCAGCGAAATCGCCCGCGCCGAGGCTTCGGCCAGGCTGATCTGTGCCTCGGCATCCAGCCTGGCCGCCTGCAAGCGTGCTTCTGCCTCGAGGATCGCCGCCTGCTTGGCCCCTTCGGCGCGGGTCACGTCGGCCTTTCGCTCACGCTCGGCGGCCGCCTGGCGCTCCATGGCCAGTTGCATGTTCTCCGAAGGCTTGATGTCCTGGATTTCCACCGAGCGTACGGTCACACCCCAGTCTTCGGTCTGCTCGGACATCGCTTCGCGCAGGCGCGCCTTGATCTGCTCGCGGCTGGACAGTGCTTCGTCCAGGTCCATGGCACCGACGATGGCGCGCAGCGAGGTCATGGTCAGGCTGGTGACGGCGAACGAGAAGTCCTGCACGCCATAGGAGGCCTTCTGCGGGTCGACCACCTTGGCGAAGCACAGCGCGTTGGCGACGATCACCGCGTTGTCCCTGGTGATGATTTCCTGCTGCTGCACATCAAGGATGATGTCCTTGGTCGGCAGGCGGTAGGCGACCATGTCCATGTACGGGATGACGATGTTCAGGCCGGGCTTGAGCGTGCTTTGGTAGCGGCCCAGGCGCTCGACGACCCATTCCTCGCCCTGGGGCACGATGCGCACCCCCTTGAACACGGTGATCAGGACGAACAGGGCGATGGCGACGACAACGATGAGGCTGGTCATGATGCGCAATTCCTTTTAGTGCGGATTCAGGCCCGGATGACCCGGGCGGTGTTCCCTTCGATGGCGGTCAGGCGTACCCGCTCGCCGGCCGCGATCTCGCTGTTGGCGATGCAGGTCCATTCTTCGTTGCCGAGGATCGGCTTCTGGAAGCGCACGCGGCCTTTCTGGAACTCCGAAACGCCAGCGGTCAGCAGCCCCACTTCGCCGATCACGCTGTCGGCGGTCCAGCGCACGTCTGGTTGCTTGCGCCGGAACAGCTTGAACCACAGCGCCGTGGTGACTGACGACAGCAGCACCCACAGCAGCACCTGCATGTCCAGTTGCAGGCTGGGGGCGACCAGGGAAATGAGCGACACCAGCACGGCACCGATGCCGAACCAGAGGATGAAGAACGTCGGCAGGACCAGTTCGAGCAGGATCAGTGCGATGCCGAACACCAGCCAGATCCACCATTGCATTTCCATATGTGTAGCCTTCCGGGGGGGAGGTTCCGAGTTTAAGGTAGCAGGGCGGCACAGGGCCACTTCATGGTTTGAAAGAAAAGTCCGAAAGGGCTGTAGGAGCAATTGTCGTCCGCAAATGTATGAACGTTGCCGCGCCAACTGTGGGAGCGGGTTCACCCGCGAACACCGGCGAAGCCGGTGCCATGCACCGCGTTGATTTCTTCGCGGGTAAACCCGCTCCCACAGGGATCTGCGGTGCGCTTACGGAATTTGTTATCCGCGCAGGTCGAGCGCCGCAGCCAGATCAGGCAGTGAGTCGAATGCCCGGTCCACATCCGGCAAAGCCGGCCGCTTCAGGATCAGCACAGGTATCCCCAGCTCCCGCGCCACCTCCAGCTTCGGTTCGGTCGCCACGCTGCCGCTGTTCTTGCTGATCAGCACATCGATCCTGCGGCGCTGGAACAACGCACGTTCATCTTCAATATGGAATGGCCCGCGCGCGCCAATCACTTCACAGCGATCATTACCAGGGCATGCCTCCAGCGCACGCAAGGTCCAGAACTGCTCCGGCGGTATCTCCTCCAGATGTTGCAGCGGCTCACGCCCCAGCGTGAACAATGGCCTGCGAAACGGCTTGAGCGCCTCGATCAACCCTGCCCAGTCCTCGACCTCGCGCCAGTCGTCCCCCGCTTGTGCCTGCCAGGCCGGGCGGCGCAAGGCCCAGCACGGAATGCCGGCAATGCGTGCGGCGCTGGCGGCATTGCGGCTGATCTGTGCGGCATAGGGATGGGTGGCATCGATCAGCAACGTGATGCCCGCCTCATGCAGGTAGTTGGCCAGGCCCTCGGCGCCGCCAAAGCCACCGACCCGAACCTGGCATTGCAGGTCCTGCGGCACCCGGCCGATGCCCGCCAGGCTGTAGATGTGCTGTGGGCCAAGGCGGCAAGCGATGGCCAGGGCTTCAGTGACGCCGCCAAGCAGCAGGATGCGCCCGTTCATTGCACACCCGCCCGGCCGACGATGCCACCCTGGCGGTCGATGGCGAACACCTCCACCTGCACCTGCGCCGGCACCACGCTGCGGGCGAAGGCCAGGGCGTGGGCGCACACCGCGTCACCCAGGGGGATGCCGGCTGTATGGGCCAGTGCCAGGGCCTGCTGGCTGGTGTTGGCAGTAATGATCGCGGCCTGCAGCACCTCGTCGGCGCCGATGTCCGCAGCCCAGCCGGCCAGTTGCGGCAAGTCGATGCTGGAGTGACGGCTGTGCAGGTCCATGTGCCCGGCGGCCAGCTTGCTGATCTTGCCGAAGCCGCCGCACAAGGTCAGGCGTGGCACCGGCACCTTGCGCAGGTGCTTGAGCACCGCACCGACGAAGTCGCCCATTTCGATCAGGGCGATTTCCGGCAGGCCGTAGACCCGGCGCATGGTGTCCTCGCTGGCGTTGCCGGTGCACGCGGCGATGTGCGTGTAGCCGTTGGTGTGGGCGACGTCGATGCCCTGGTGGATCGAGGCGATGTAGGCCGCGCAGGAAAACGGCCGCACGATGCCACTGGTGCCGAGGATCGACAGCCCGCCAAGGATGCCCAGGCGCGGGTTCATGGTCTTCAACGCCAGTTGCTCGCCGCCCTGTACATTGACCGTGACCTCGAAGCCGCCGAGGTAGCCGCATTCGTCCGCCAGGCGTTGCAGGTGTTCGCTGATCATGCGCCGTGGCACCGGGTTGATGGCCGGCTCACCCACCGCCAGCACCAGCCCCGGGCGGGTCACGGTGCCGACGCCGGTGCCGGCGACAAAGCGGATGCCCGGTTCGGCCAGCAGGCGCACCTGGCTATAGAGCAGGGCGCCGTGGGTCACATCCGGGTCGTCGCCGGCGTCCTTGAGCGTGCCCGCTTCGGCGCCTTTGCTGGTGAGGCGGCAGAACTCCAGGCGCATCTGTACCACCTTGCCCTTGGGCAGGGTGATGCTGACGGCGTCGCTGCTCTCGCCGCCCAGCAGCAAGCGTGCTGCTGCCAGGCTGGTGGCGGTGGCGCAGCTGCCGGTGGTCAGGCCGCTGCGCAGGGGGGCGGGTTGTTCGCGGGTTTCTTCACGCATCGGCGGGTTTCACCACGTCCAGCAAGGTGATCGGCAGCGCCTGGCGCCAAGTGTCGAACGCGCCCAATGGCTGGGCATGGGCGATGTGGATGCGGGTCAGCTCGCCGTCGTGGCGTTCACGGAAATGCGCCAGGGCCAGTTCGCTTTGCAGGGTCACGGCGTTGGCTACCAGCCGGCCGCCGGGGCGCAGGTTTGCCCAGCACAGGTCGAGTACACCTTCGCGGGTGACGCCGCCACCGATGAAGATCGCATCCGGTTGCTCCAAGCCTTCCAGCGCCGCCGGTGCCTTGCCGCGGACCAGTTGCAGGCCGGGTACACCCAGCGCATCGCGGTTGTGTTCGATGAAGCCCTGGCGGCCTTCGTCAGCCTCGATGGCCAGGGCGCGGCATGCCGGGTGGGCACGCATCCATTCGATGCCGATCGAACCGCAGCCGGCGCCCACATCCCACAGCAGCTCGCCGGGCTGTGGTGCCAGGCGCGCCAAGGTGATGGCGCGGACATCGCGTTTGGTCAGCTGGCCGTCATGCCGGAAGGCGCTGTCCGGTAACCCGGCCAGCCGGTGCAGGCGCGGGGCGTCGGCTGCGGCCAGGCACTCGATGGCCACCAGGTTGAGCGCGGCGACGTCGTTGTGCGGCCAGTCCTGTGCGGTGCCGGCCAATTCACGTTCGTCCACGCCACCCAAGTGCTCGAAGACCCGCAGGCGACTTGGCCCGAAGCCCCGCTCGCGCAGCAGCGTGGCAATTGCTGCCGGGCTATCGCCGTCGTTGCTCAGCACCAGCAGGCGCACGCCGCTGTGCAGGTGGGCATTGAGCGCAGCCAGGGGCCGAGCGACCAGCGATACCACTTGCACGTCCTGCAGCGGCCAGCCCAGGCGGGCGGCGGCCAGGGCGCAGGAGGAGGGCATCGACAACACGCGCATTTCCGCGGCGGGCAATTGGCGCGCCAGGCTGGCGCCGACGCCGTAGAACATCGGGTCACCGCTGGCCAGCACGCACACCGGCTCGCCGCGCAGGGCCAGTAGCGGGGCCAGGGAGAACGGGCTTGGCCAGCTCAGCCGTTCGCCGGCCACGCAGCGTGGCAGCAAGGCCAGCTGGCGCGGGCTGCCGAAGATCCGCGCAGCGCCCAGCAACGCGCGCCGGGCCTGCTTGCCCAGGCCGCTGAAGCCGTCTTCGCCGATACCTACTACTGTCAGCCAGGGTGCCATGTATTCGTTCCGCCATTTTTGGGGCCGCTGTGCGCCCCTTCGCGGGCTCGCCCGCTCCCACAGGTACAGCGCAGCCGTTGCGGGTAGCGGTGATCCTGTGGGAGCGGGCGAGCCCGCGAAGAAGGCGGCGCGGTCCTGAATTTCTATTCGATCGCCGAGGATGCTCGACCACCGGCTTTTCATGCCGCCGGACAAAGCAGGCATAATACCGCGCCTTCTACACTCAAGCGCATTTTCACAGATTGCCGGACGCCCCTTTGAACCAGGCCCATGCCCCCCATGTATCGCCCCGTCCCTCGGCCTGCCCGGGGTTATGGCGCATCGTCGGTGCCCGTGATGGCGGTATCTGCCGCATCAAGCTGCCGGGTGGCCTGTTGCTGGCCGACCAGGCCGATGCGGTGGCGGCGGCAGCCGAGCGTTTCGCCGGTGGCGTGATCGAGGCCACCAACCGCGGCAACCTGCAGATTCGCGGCATTGGCAGCGAGCATCGCGCCCTGGTCGAGACACTGCTCGCTGCCGGCCTGGGGCCACGTGATGCCGCCGGTGACGATGTGCGCAACCTGATGCTCAGCCCACTGGCCGGGCATGACCCGGCGATGCTGCTTGACGCTCGGCCGCTGGCCGGGCAGATCCTCGACCTGCTGGAAGGCACCCCGCGTTTTCACCAGTTGTCGGCCAAGTTCGCCGTGCAGCTGGATGCCGGCGAAAACCTGACCATGCTCGAACACCCCCATGACCTGTGGCTGTCGGCCCTGCGCCTGGAGCAGCAGACCTGGCTGGCGTTTGGCCTGGCGGGTTGCCCGGCAGACGGCCAGGTGCTCGGCGCGGTGCCGGCGGAACAAGGCCTGGCACTGGTGCGTGCGGTGCTTGAGCGTTTCCTCGATCTGGCCACCCCGGTACAGTCGCGCATGCGCCAGTTGCTCGAGGTGTGTTCGACAACCGATTTCATCGACGGGCTCGGCCTGGCCATCCGCCGCGACGCCGCCGTGCTCGCATGGCGACGTGAATCGCACAACGTCTCGTGGCTGGGCGTGCTGCCCCAGGCGCAGGGTCTGGCCTTGGGCGTTGCTCCGCCGCAGGGTCGCCTGACCCCGGCCATGCTGCGTGGCGCCGCGCGTATTGCCCGTGAACGGGGCGATGGCAGCCTGCGCCTGAGCCCCTGGCAAAGCCTGGTGCTGACCAACCTGCAAGCGCAACACGTCGACCACACCCAGGCCGAATTGTCCGCGCTGGGCCTGCTCTGCCACGACCGTGAGCCACTGGCACGCATCAGCGCCTGCACCGGCGCCAGCGGTTGTGCCAAGGCCTTGGGCGAGACCAAGGCCGATGCCGTCACCCTGGCTGCGCTGCTCGGCCCAGGCGTGCCCGGCAGCGTGCACTTGTCCGGTTGCCCCCGATCCTGCGCCGTGGCCCATGTTGCCCCGGCCACCCTGCTGGCCCGCGCGCCGGGCCGTTACGACCTGTACCTGCGTGATGCGCGCCTGCCGGGCTTCGGCGCCCTGCGCGCCACCGACCTTACCTTGAATGAAGCAGGCGCCATGCTCGACCTGCCGACGGAGCACCTTGATGATTGACTACATCCGCGATGGTCAGGAGATCTATCGCAACTCCTTCCGGATCATCCGCGAGGAAGCCCGACTCGAGCGGATACCCGCAGACCTCGAAAAGCTCGCCGTGCGCGTGATCCACGCCTGTGGCATGGTCGACGCCATCGATGGCCTGCAGTTCTCCGAAGGCGCCGGCCGGGCCGGGCGCGAGGCGCTGCTGAACGGCGCGCCGATCCTGTGCGATGCGCACATGGTCGCCGAAGGCATCACTCGCGCCCGCCTGCCGGCCGATAACAAGGTCATCTGCACCCTGCGCGACCCGAGCGTACCGGGCCTGGCGAAAGACGCCGGCAACACCCGTTCTGCCGTGGCCCTGGAGCTGTGGCGACCGCACCTGGAAGGCAGTGTGGTGGTGATTGGCAACGCGCCTACCGCGCTGTTCTACCTGCTGGAAATGCTCGACGCCGGTGCGCCCAAACCGGCACTGATCCTCGGCTTCCCGGTCGGTTTCGTCGGTGCCGCCGAGTCCAAGGCGATGCTCGCTGCCGACAGCCGTGGCGTGCCGTTCGTGATCATGCAGGGCCGCCTGGGCGGCAGTGCGATGGCCGCCGCCGCGGTCAACGCCCTGGCCACGGAGGTGGAATGATGGCGCCGCGTGGACGTCTGCTGGGCCTGGGCGTGGGCCCTGGCGACCCTGAACTGATTACCCTCAAGGCCCTGCGCCTGCTGCGTGAAGCGCCGGTGGTCGGCTACTTCGTGGCCAAGGGCAAGCGTGGCAATGCCTTCGGCATCATCGAGGCGCACTTGCAGCCCGAGCAGACCTTGCTGCCGCTGGTCTACCCGGTAACCACCGAAGCCCTGCCGGCGCCGCTGTCCTATGAACAGGTGATCAGCGACTTCTACGACGAGGCCAGCGTGCAGGTGGCCGAGCATCTGGATGCCGGCCGCGACGTGGCAGTGATCTGCGAAGGCGACCCGTTCTTCTACGGCTCCTACATGTACCTGCACGACCGCCTGGCGCAGCGCTACGAGGCCGAAGTGATCCCCGGCGTCTGCTCGATGCTTGGTGGCGCCTCGGTACTGGGCGCGCCGCTGGTGTACCGCAACCAGAGCCTGTCGGTGCTGTCTGGCGTGTTGCCGGCCGAAGAGCTCAAGCGTCGCCTGGCCGACGCCGATGCGGCAGTGATCATGAAGCTTGGCCGCAACTTCCCCAAGGTGCGCGAAGTGCTGGCCGAACTGGGCCTGGACGGGCGCGCGCTGTATGTGGAGCGGGCGACCATGGCCAACCAGAAGATCGTGCCGCTGGACCAGGTCGACCCGCAGTCGTCGCCGTACTTCTCGCTGATCATCGTGCCGGGTGAAAAATGGCAGGGCTGAACATGCACCGGGCACCGGCGATCGTCATCCTTGGCCAGGGCAGCCTGACCACGGCGCAGCGTATCCAGCAGTGTTATCCACAGGCATCGATCCATGGCCTGGAAGGCCGGGTCGAGGGTGCCGACCTTTATTACACCGCGTTCGGCGATACCCTGCGTGGGCTGTACCAGCAGGACACGCCGATCATCGCCCTGTGCGCCGCGGGTATCGTCATCCGCAGCCTGGCCAGCCTGCTCAGCGAGAAAGGTGTCGAGCCACCGGTACTGGCCGTGGCCGAAGACGGCAGTGCCGTAGTGCCGTTGCTTGGTGGCCTTGGCGGTGTGAACGTGATGGCGCGCGAAATCGCCGAAGCATTGGGCGTTGCTGCGGCCATCACCACCAGTGGCGAATTGCGTTTCGGCACCTGCCTACTGAACCCGCCGCAGGGCTATGCCCTGGCGGATATCGAGCAAGGCAAGCGCTTCGTCTCCGACCTGCTGGCTGGCGAGACGGTGCGCATCGAAGGTGACGCGCCGTGGCTGCAGCAGGCGCAATTGCCTGCCAGTGACGCGGCCCGGCGTACCATCCATGTGGGGCACCAGGCGCGTCCGGCCAGCCGTGACGAACTGCTGATCCACCCACGTTCGGTGGTAGTGGGTGTTGCTGGTGGTAGTCTGGCCAGTATTCGTGCGGCATTGCAGCAGGCCGGCATCGCCGAGCCTGCAGTGGCCTGCCTGCTGGCCGACGAGCAAGCCATGGCCGATAGCGCCCTGCACGAAGCGGCACAGGCCCTGGGTGTTGCCTTGCGCTTTGCCGCCAAGGCGCATGATTTGGCCGGCATGGTTGCTGCGGCATTGCCCGCTGCGCAACTGATCGAGGTGGCAGATGTGGTCATCGCGGTGGCGCCAGCCCCGGTCGAGGTGGCGCAGGTTGGCCGTCGTCGCGGTCGCCTGGCGGTCATCGGCCTGGGGCCGGGGGCTGCCGAACTGATGGTGCCGGCGGTCAAGGCTGAACTGGCGCGGGCCGAGGATGTGCTCGGTTACGAAACCTACGTGCGCATGGCCGGCCCGTTCCGTGACGACCAGGTGCTGCACTGCACCGACAACCGTGAAGAGATGCAGCGTGCCCGGCATGCCTTCGAACTGGCGGCCCAGGGCCGTTCGGTGGTGGTGGTGTCGTCGGGTGACCCGGGTGTGTTCGCCATGGCGGCTGCGGTACTTGAAGCGCTGCACGAGTCCACTGACCCGGCCTGGCACCGGGTGGATCTCGAGATCCTGCCGGGGGTGTCGGCCTCGCTCGCGACGGCCGCCCAGGCGGGCGCGCCGCTGGGTCATGACTTCTGCGTGATGTCGCTGTCGGACAACCTCAAACCCTGGTCGATCATTGAAAAGCGCTTGGACCTGGCGGCCCAGGCCGACCTGGTGCTGGCGTTCTACAACCCGATTTCCAAGTCCAGGCCGCATCAGCTCGGCGTGGCGCTGGAAGTGGTGCGTCGGCACCGTGACGGGAACACGCCTGTAGTCCTTGGCCGCGATATCGGTAGGCCGGGGCAGACGCTGAAGGTCGTCACTTTGGCCGAGCTGCTGCCGGAAATGGTCGACATGCGCACCATGGTACTGGTGGGCTCCTCTACAACCTGCGTGTTTCCTCGTCTGTCGGGCGGGGTGTGGGCCTACACGCCGCGTTGGTACCCGTCGGCCAACTAGTTGCACCGGAAACCCTTCAGCGCGCTGTGTCGTGGGCGCGCTGGCTAAGGTGGTTACCCCTGATTCGAGGGGCAACCACCAAGGAGTTTCCAGATGTCCGAAGCAACACAAGTCACCACCACAAACGATTCCGCCATCCTGGTCGAAGGCAACCTGCTGGCCTGTGGCGCGGGCATGTCTGCACAAAGCCGTCACGATGTGAAGAACGCCTTCCACTTTGCCACGCTGGTGGCCGACAAAGCCTTCGACGCCGAAAAGCAGAGCAGGCAGTGGTACGACAAATTCGTCGATGTCATGCGTGATCTCGGCTTTACCATCCCGCGTCGCAGCTTCGAGCTGGAAACCTCGGCTGAGCTGTCTGTCACCATAGGCGCTATCGCTATCCGCGCGATAGGGGCTGCTGGTAATGCCATGCTGGGTGGCACGGTGCTGGGTGACCTGGCCAAAACCGCTTTCGACAAACTGACCACCGTCGAGAATGACGCCAAGGTGCTCGACCACAAGCGCAAGAACAAGGCCAGGGGCATGGTCGGCCTGGCCGCCTGTATCGAAACCGAAAACAACGATGTGGTGATGGTGGTGAGCTGCATCCAGGCCAGTGCGCCGCAACTGGACGACGACGTGCTGGGCATCCAGTGGAAGCTGGACAAGACCCACTACTACGCCGGCACCGCAGTGCTCACGCTCAATACCTTCGTCTACGACAAAGTCCGCGAAACCGTGGAAAACAAACTCGGCGTGCGCAGTGTCGAGAACGTTCTCCAGTACGACATCTGATTGCAGGGCGGCGTTGTCGCAACGCCGCCTTGTTCGGTTCTTCGTGACGAGGCAACGCAATGGATAGAACAGTTGAAAAACTGATGTTGATTGGCGGAACGGCATTACTGTATCCCGCGGGTACCGGCCAGATTCAACGTCAGGCCGCCTTTGACTCGATACTTTACGCACAGTTGTTGGCCAACAAGAACGCTGGGTCTCGCTTTGAAAACTACGAAGGCTGGTACGCTGCCTACCGAGATGCATACCGCCAACTGGGCTGGATCAAGCTGGCCAGCACGCATGACCTAAAACAGTTGGGGCAACCCGTGCGCAACGCGCAGGTTCAGCCACTTGAGGCATGGCTGAAAATACGCTCGATTCGCCACGAGGCCGTGCTGGGGGCTGTAAAGGCGGGCCTGAACCGATCAGCTGCAGGTTTTCGCCACTTGCTGAAGTTCAGTGTGCAGGACCAGGTGCAGCGTTCGCAGTTGGTGATCGAGCTTGGCCTGCTCAAACCGGGGCCGGCGCTCGACCTTTGCAGCATCACGCTGCAGATAGACAAGCCGATCTCGGGCATCTCGCTGGACATATTGCTGCGCGAGCAGCTGCTTCAGGGTGAAGCCGAGTTCAATGGGCTTTCTCTGGTGCTGGATAACGGGCGCTTCCAACACCAGCGTGAGGAACTGCAGGCGTTGATGAAAACCAAGGATGCCCAAGGAGATTACCGGTTCGACCCCTACGCACTGTCAACAGGAGCAGATCATGAGTGAGGCCACATCTGCCGTGATCGGCGCGGGGATCGTTTCGTTCCTGCCGGGTATTTCTGCGGGGCACAGGGACAAGGTGAAACTGGCCCTGGCGATGGCCGAGCGTTCCACCGAGGCGGCGTACAGGGAAGGGCTGGTCGAGGACTGGTTTGCCTACTACCGCAACCAGCTCAAGTACATGGGCTGGGACGCTGTTTCTGCCGAGCAGGTGCATTGGCCAGACAAGCAGCGTGCCAGGCAAGCTGACCAGGTGCTGGAGACCATTGCCGCAACCGCTGGTGAGCACTTTGCTTCGGTAATCAGTATTTCCATGCACAAACTGTTGGCCAACCCGGCGCCTTTGCGGGAGCTGGAGCGGCGTGCCTACGAACGGCAGCATTTCCAGTTACTGCCCTGTGCGCCGGCCGGCGTCAACCGGGTTGATATGGTGCTTTACCATGAAATGGACGCGCGCTCGGCGTTCAGTGCGGGCTTTATCAGCCACAAGCGCAGCCACCGGAACGTGCGTGCGGAGTTGGTACGCTTCAACCTCCTGGCATTCGAACACAGCTTTTTGCCCAAGGTGCAGGACCGCGTCGTGCAGGTTTCCTTGCAGCGCATTCTGGATTACGGCCTCTAGGGTGCCAGGTAGCCTTTGATGCCGGTGAAGATGATCTGCGCTGCCAGGGCGCAGACGAACAGGCCCATCAGCCGGCTGACGATCTGCAGGCCCTGGTCGCCGAGAATGCGCTCGATTCGGTGCGAGAGGTACAGCACCAGGCCGACGGTGAAGCTGGCCAGGGCGATGCTGATGATGGCCAGCAGCTTGTCGTCCCAGTGCGGGTGGCCGACGCCCATCACCAACAGTGCACCGATGGTGCCCGGGCCGACGGTCAGGGGGATGGTCAGCGGCACGATGGTGACATCCTGCTGCACATTGTCGGCCTGTACCGCGGACTTGCCTTGGGCCATGCCCAGTGCCGAGATGAACAGCACGCTGCCGGCGCCGATGCGGAAGGCGTCGGCGGTGATGCCGAAAATGCCGAAAATCGCCCGCCCGAACAGGTACAGCAGAACACTGGCGATGAGCGCGGCGAACGCCACCTTCCAGGCCAGCTGCTTGCGCTCCTTGCTGGAGTGACCGCGGGTCAGGCTGATGAAGCACGACAGCACGAAGAACGGGCTGTAGAGCACGAGCATTTTCAGGTAGACGCTGAACAACTCATGGAGCATGGGGGCTAGTCCAGGCAGTTATGGCTGGGCAGAGTTTATCAGCAGATTCTGTTGATAGCCTGTGCCGGCCTTTTCGCGGGTGAACCCGCTCCCACAGGGATAGCATTGCCTTCAGGCCTTATGCAGTACCTGTAGGAGCGGGTTCACCCGCGAAGAGGCCGGCACAGGCGCCTCAGATCAGGAACTATGCACCGGATCCACCTTGGCTTCCCGCTGGTTGGCCCAGTACTGGATCAGCTCGCGCAACTGCGACAATTCCACCGGTTTGGCCATGTGCCCGTCCATGCCCGCCAGGCGGGCGCGTTCCTTGTGTTCGGCAAGTATGTGCGCGGTCAGCGCCACCACCGGGGTGCGCTGGCGCTGGTTGGCAGTTTCCCAGGCGCGCAGCTGCTGGGTGGCTGAGAAACCATCCAGTATCGGCATCTCGCAGTCCATCAGCACCAGGTCGTAGTGCTGCGCCTTCATCGCCTGCAAGGCCTCTTCGCCATTGCTGGCGGTGTCGGGCTCGAGGTTGAGCTTGCCGAGCATGCCGCGGATCACCTTGGTCGAGATGCTGTTGTCCTCGGCGACCAGCACGCGGAAATCACCGGGGAGGTCCAGTGCCTGGGGGATACCGGGCAAACTGGCAGGTACGGCTTGCTCGCGGCCGCGCTGGGCCAGTTCTTCGGCCAAGGTGGTTTTCAGCGTGTAGCCGGCCACCGGCTTGGCGAGGATCCGCTTGACCCCGGCGTTGCGCGCAATGACCTTGCTCGGCGCGTTGCTGATGCCGGTGAGCATCACCACCAGGATATCGTGGTTCAGGCTCGGGTCTTCCTTGATCTTGGCGGCCAGCTGCATGCCGGTCATGCCGGGCATGTTCTGGTCCAGCAGCACGGCATCGAAGTAGTCGCGCAGGTGGGCCTTGGTGCGCAGCAGGGCCAGGGCTTCCTTGCCCGACGGGACCGCGCTGACGTTCATGCCCCAGGCACTGCACTGCTGTACCAGCACCTTGCGGCAGGTGTCGTTGTCGTCCACCACCAGTACGCGGGCATCACGCAGCGGGCCGTCGAGGTCGGCCGGCGGCTGTTCCAGGCGCGAAGGGTCAAGCGGCAGGGTCAGCCACAGGGTGTTGCCCATGCCGGTACTGCTCTTGATGCCGAACTCGCCCTGCATCAGGCCGATCAGCTGCTTGGCGATGACCAGCCCCAGGTGGCCGCCCAGCTTGTTGCTGGACAGGAAGTGGTGGCTGTGCAGCTCGGCCTGCAGCAATGCTTCGCGCTCGGCGGCAGGTAACGGTTCGCCGCTGTCCTGCACGGCGATGCGCAGGCGCGGTACCTCGCCGCGCTGGTCCAGCGCCACCACCAGCAGGATCTCGCCCTGGTCGGTGTTTTTCAGGGCATTTTCCAGCAGGCTCGACAAGGCCTGGCGCAGGCGCGTCGGGTCGCCGCTGATCACCCGTGGTACTTGCGGCTGGGTGAAGCTGATCAGCTCGATGTTCTGCTGCTCGGCCTTGGCGCGGAAGATGTTCAGGCAATCCTCGATCAGCGCGTTGAGGTCGAACTGCACGTCATCCAGTTCGATCTGCCGGGATTCCAGCTTGGAAATGTCGAGAATTTCGTTGATCAGCGTGAGCAGTTCGTTGCCGGCGCTGTGAATGGTCTGTACGTAGTCGCGCTGCTTGACCGACAGCGGTGTGCCCAGCAGCAGCTCGGTCATGCCCAGCACACCGTTCATGGGGGTGCGGATTTCGTGGCTGATTTTGGCCAGGAACTCGGCCTTGGCGTTGATTTCGGCATCGCTGGCGGCCAGGGCGCGGCTGGCGCTGAAGCGCTCCTCGCTCATGCGCCGCAGGCGTTCGCTGACCGCCAGGTTGAGCAGCAGGCCACTGACCACGGTCAGGCCCAGCAGGATGCACAGCAGCCAGGGCGTCGAAGTGCGGGTCAGGCCCAGCAGTGCTGGCAGCAGCACCAGGCCACCGAGGTTGAATACCATCATGGCCAGGCTGAACAGGCGTGCAGGTGCATAGCCCTTGTACCAGTGGTAGCTGCTGACCAGCAGCATGCTCACGCTGCCCAGGGCCATCAAGGCGTAGGTCATCAGGTTGAGGGGCAGGGTGTCGACAAACAGCAACACCAGCCCGCTGACCCCGACCACCAGCATTTCCCCATGCAGCAGGCGGTTAAGCCGTGGTGAATTGCATGGCGAGAAGAAATGCTGGGTGAAATACAGCCCGGCCAGGCCGGCCAGGACCAGCGTCAGGTACGCGGCGGGCGTTTGCGCGCTGTGCCACACGTGCCACCAAGGGCCGCTGAGGTTCAGCAGGATCAGGCCGCTGAGCAGCATCAGGCCGTGGTACAGCGCCAGGATCAGGGTGGTGCTGGAGCGGCTGTAGAGGAAGCGGATCAGGTTGTGCATGATCAGCATCACCAGGCCGCCGAAAAGCATGCCGAACAGCAGCGGCTGGCGCTGGTCGGAGGCGGCCACGGCTGCAGGCTCCAGGCTGATGGCCGGGCGCAGCTGGTGCTCGGAAACCAGACGCAGGTAGATATCCAGGGGTTGCTTGCTGTTGGGCAGGGGCAGTACATGGTCGCTGCCACGCAGGGTCGGGCTGGCATTGCCGGCCTGGCGCCCGTGGTGCAGCTGACGCAGAAGTCGGTCGCCCTCGAGGGCGTAGAGGTCCAGGCCAGACAGGTCTGGGGCGAAAACCCGCAGCAGTTGTTCCTGGTCGCCGGGTTCCAGGCGGTAGTGCAGCCACAGGGCCTGTTCCGCAGGGGCGGCATTCAGGTCGGCGAGGACCAGAGGGCTGAACTGGTTGCGGTAACGTTCGGAGCGGACGTCGCTCAGTTGCAGGTTGGCCTGTTCGTCGAGCAGAACGGCCCAGCCTCCGTCATGTTCGGCCGCAGCCGGGAACATGCAGAGCAAGGTCAGCAAGCTGACGATCAGAGCTGAGGCAATCCGAAGCCGACGCACTACGAAATCCCTTCTTAGCCAAGGTGCCGGGTACTAACTATGCGCGGCGCGCCAAGTCGAAGGCAAGGCCCCTCGGGGCCTTGTCGACGAGCCGGATGCCGCAGGCACAAGGCGCTGCGGCGCACTGCGGCAGTCCGGCACAACTTACTGCTGGTGCTCACCGCGCTCGCGGGCGATGGCCCGGTAGCCAATGTCGGTGCGGTAGAAGCTGCCGTTCCAGCTTACTTCCTTGGCCAGGCGGTAAGCCTGCTGCTGCGCGTCGGCAACGGTGCTGCCCATGGCGGTGGCACACAAAACGCGGCCGCCGTTGGTGACCACTTGGCCATCCTTGAGCGAAGTACCGGCGTGGAACACCTTGCCTTCGATCTTCGCGGCAGCGTCCAGGCCGCTGATCACGTCGCCCTTGGCGTAGTCGCCCGGGTAACCGCCGGCAGCCAGCACCACGCCCAGGCTCGGGCGCGGGTCCCATTGCGCTTCGACCTTGTCCAGCGCCTTGGCGAATGCAGCCTCGACCAGCAGCACCAGGCTCGATTCCAGGCGCAACATGACCGGCTGGGTCTCAGGGTCGCCGAAGCGGCAGTTGAACTCGATGACCTTGGGGTTGCCCGCCTTGTCGATCATCAGGCCGGCGTAGAGGAAGCCGGTGTAGACGTTGCCTTCCTCGGCCATGCCGCGCACGGTCGGCCAGATCACCTGGTCCATCACACGCTGGTGCACTTCGGCGGTGACCACCGGGGCAGGGGAGTAGGCACCCATGCCGCCGGTGTTCGGGCCGGTGTCCTGGTTGCCGACGCGCTTGTGGTCCTGGCTGGTGGCCATGGGCAGCACGTTCTGGCCGTCGACCATGACGATGAAGCTGGCTTCCTCGCCGTCGAGGAACTCTTCGATGACCACGCGAGAACCCGCATCGCCGAAGGCGTTGCCGGCCAGCATGTCACGCACGGCGGCTTCGGCTTCTTCCAGGGTCATGGCGACGATCACGCCCTTGCCCGCGGCCAGGCCGTCGGCCTTGATAACGATCGGCGCGCCTTTTTCCTGCAGGTAGGCCAGCGCCGGCTCGATTTCGGTGAAATTCTGGTAGTCGGCGGTCGGGATCTTGTGACGTGCCAGGAAGTCTTTGGTGAAGGCCTTGGAGCCTTCCAGCTGGGCCGCGCCCTTGGTCGGGCCGAAGCAGTCCAGGCCGCGGCTGCGGAACAGGTCGACCACGCCGATGACCAGCGGCGCTTCCGGGCCGACGATGGTCAGGTCGACGTTCTTCTCGGCGAAGTCAGCCAGTTGCTCCAGGGCGCACACGTCGATGGCGACGTTCTCGCACTTGGCTTCAATGGCGGTGCCGGCGTTGCCCGGGGCAACGAAGACTTTCTCGACGCGAGGGTCCTGGGCGACTTTCCAGGCCAGGGCGTGCTCACGGCCGCCGCTGCCGATGATCAAAACTTTCATATCAAAACCTCTGTTTGGCGGCAGTCCTCGTACCCTGTGGGAACGGGTTCACCCGCGAATGCGGCGGTGAACCCGCTCCCACAGAGGCCGAGGATCGACCGGCCATCTTGATTAGTGGCGGAAGTGGCGCATACCGGTGAAGACCATCGCGATGCCGGCTTCGTCAGCAGCAGCAATCACCTCGGCATCACGCATCGAACCGCCTGGCTGGATCACGGCGCTGATACCCACTTTAGCCGCATTGTCGATGCCATCACGGAACGGGAAGAACGCATCCGATGCCATGACCGCGCCCTGCACCTGCAGGCCGGCATGCTCGGCCTTGATTGCAGCAATGCGCGCGGAGTTGACGCGGCTCATCTGGCCGGCGCCGACGCCAATGGTCTGGCGCTGCTTGGCGTAGACAATGGCGTTGGACTTGACGAACTTGGCCACTTTCCAGGCAAACACCAGGTCGTGGATCTCTTGCTCGGTCGGTGCACGCTTGGTGACGATCTTCAGGTCATCGGCAGTGATCATGCCGATATCGCGGCTCTGCACCAGCAGGCCACCGTTGACGCGCTTGAAGTCCCAACCTGCAGCGCGCTCGGCTGGCCACTCGCCGCATTCCAGCAGGCGTACGTTCTGCTTGGCGGCAACCACGTCGCGGGCAGCCTGGGAGATTTTCGGCGCGATGATCACTTCGACGAACTGGCGGTCGACGATGGCCTTGGCGGTTTCGCCGTCCAGCTCGCGGTTGAAGGCGATGATGCCGCCGAACGCCGACTCGGTGTCGGTGGCGTAGGCCAGGTCGTAGGCCTTGCGGATGCCGCCTTCGTCTTCAGGTACCACGGCCACGCCGCACGGGTTGGCGTGCTTGACGATGACGCAGGCCGGCTTGACGAAGCTCTTCACGCACTCCAGTGCGGCGTCGGTGTCGGCCACGTTGTTGAACGACAGCTCCTTGCCCTGCAGCTGGATGGCGGTCGAAACGCTGGCTTCGCCTTTCTTCGCTTCTACGTAGAACGCTGCGCTCTGGTGCGGGTTCTCGCCGTAGCGCATTTCCTGGGCCTTGACGAACTGGCTGTTGAAGGTGCGCGGGAATTCGCTGCGGCCTTCGGTCGACAGGGTCTCTTTGGCCTGGTCGATGGTGCCCATGTAGTTGGCGATCATGCCGTCGTAGGCAGCGGTGTGTTCGAACGCCTTGAGCATCAGGTCGAAACGCTGGGCGTAGGTCAGGCCGCCGGCCTTGAGGCCTTCGACGATGCCGGCGTAGTCGCTGGCGTTGACCACGATGGCCACGTCTTTGTGGTTCTTGGCGGCCGAACGGACCATGGTCGGGCCGCCGATGTCGATGTTCTCGATGGCGGTCGGCAGGTCACAGCCAGGCTTGGAAATGGTCGCTTCGAACGGGTACAGGTTGACCGCTACCAGGTCGATCGGCTTGATGCCGTGCTCGTTCATGATGGCGTCGTCGGTGCCGCGGCGGCCGAGGATGCCGCCGTGGATTTTCGGGTGCAGGGTCTTGACCCGGCCATCCATCATTTCGGCGAAGCCGGTGTAGTCGGCCACTTCCACCGCGTTGACGCCGTTGTCCTTGAGCAGCTTGTAGGTGCCGCCGGTGGACAGGATCTCGACACCGAGCTGCTGCAGCTCACGGGCGAATTCGAGGATACCGGTCTTGTCGGAGACGCTGATCAGGGCGCGGCGGACTGGCAGGCGGGTAGTCTGGTCGGTCATTTCGGGTTCCAATAACGCGGTGGAGTCAGCAAAAAAGGCGCCTCTGTTCAGGGAGCCGCCTTTTCTGGTTGGGATTCTGGCTTACAACAAGTCGTACTGCTTGAGCTTCTTGCGCAGGGTGCCTCGGTTCAGCCCGAGCATCTCGCTGGCCTTGGTCTGGTTGCCCTTCACGTAGTTCATCACGCTTTCGAGCAGGGGCGCCTCGACTTCGGAGAGCACCAGGTTGTACACGTCCGTCACGGTCGCGCCTTCCAGGTGGGCGAAGTAGTTGTGCAGCGCCTTCTCGACGCTGTCGCGAAGGGTCTGGCCCTCTTCGCTCGGCGTGTTGAGGTGCTGTTTCAGGTTGGCGTTGTCGCTCACGGGCGTTGTTCCACTCACAAATGTCTCGGTCATCATCGTCATGCGGCCACCCCTTGTCCGTCCTCTGTCTCAAGGCTCTGTCGACGTTCGCTGAAAAACGCGCGAACGTTGGCGCACTGCGCTTGTGTGTCTTCCAAAGCGTTGAACCGGGAGCGAAACTCCTTGCCGCCGGGTCGTGTTGCCAGGTACCAGCCAACGTGCTTGCGGGCGATACGTACGCCCATCACATCGCCATAGAAGGCATGCAGCGCGGCCAGGTGCTCCAGCAGGATGCGTTCCACTTCGTCCAGCTGCGGCGCTGGCAGGTGTTCGCCAGTGCGCAGGTAATGCTCGATCTCGCGAAAGATCCATGGCCGCCCCTGGGCGGCCCGGCCGATCAACAGGCCATCGACCCCGGTGGCGTCCAGCACCGCCCGGGCTTTTTCTGGCGAGGTGATATCGCCGTTGGCAAAAACCGGGATCGACACCGCCTGCTTGATGGCAGCGATGGTGTCGTATTCGGCTTCGCCGGTGTACAGGTCGGCGCGTGTGCGGCCATGCACCGCCAGCGCCTGGATGCCGGCCTGTTCGGCGATCCTCGCCACGTTCAGGCCGTTCTTGTTCGCCCGGTCCCAACCGGTGCGGATCTTCAGGGTCACCGGGACGTCCACGGCGCCGACCACGGCGTGGAGGATCTCGCTGACCAAGGCTTCATCTCTCAATAAAGCAGAGCCTGCGGCTTTGTTGCAGACTTTTTTTGCCGGGCAGCCCATGTTGATATCAATGATCTGGGCGCCTGCTTCGACGTTGGCCTTTGCCGCCGCTGCCATCATCTGCGCATCACCACCGGCGATCTGCACCGAGCGTGGCTCGGGATCACCTTCATGGATGCGGCGCAGGCTCGACTTGCGGCTGTTCCACAGGCTCATGTCGCTGGAGACCATTTCCGACACCACCATGCCGGCGCCCAGGCGCTGGCAAAGCGTACGGAAAGGCTGGTCCGTGACCCCGGCCATGGGCGCGAGGATCAGGTTGTTACGTAGTGTGTATGGGCCGATGCGTACCGCCGACATAGGTGATCCCTGTTGTGGGGCCGAATCTTGGAGTTCGAAAAAGGGTTGGCATGATACCCGCTCTCGATGACCGGATAAAGATGGATTTGGATAAAATCTGAACAGTTGTCGGCTTATGACATTTGGTGTGGTCGAGGACCCAGGACCTTGCGCGGCCCCTGTGGGAGCGGGCGTGCCCGCGCAGCAGGCGGCGCAATGGATGGCACGGGCTTCGCCCGTGTTCGCGGGCACGCCCGCTCCCACAGGGTTGCGGGTTATTCCGGCGAACGGAAGCTCAGGCTGTAATTCACGGCCTTCGGCCCCGGGTCGAGGATGTCCAGGGCGATATGGATCGGGGTCTGGCTGGGCATTTCGCCGCGCCCGGCCAGTTCACCCGAAAGGTACTCGCTGGGCTTGAAGCGCCGGCTGGCGATCAGCTGGCCATTGAGGTCGGCAAAGCGCAGCTCCAGCAGCGGGAACGGCTGGGCGAACGGCGCGCGGTTGTAGATGATCGCATCGACGATCAGCGCGCCCTTGAAGTCCGGGTGGCTGCGTACCACCAGGTTGCTGCTCTTGATTCGGGCGATATCGACGCGGGTCGGCACCTCGCAGCCGACCAGTGGGCAGACTTGCTGGAAGATCGGCCGGTACTGGTCCTGGCGGGCCATTTCGTCGAAGTGGAACCACACGTACTGGAACGCCAGCAGGCCAGCGGCCAGCAGGGTCAGGAAGCCCCACAGCAGGCGCTTGCCCCAGTTGGGCGCGGGCTTTTCCCAGCCCAGTTGCAGCGGGTCGTCGACCACGTCGACCAGCGGCTCCTTGCGCACGGGGCGCTCGGCTTTGCTGGCAAAGCCCGGTTCCAGGCGTTCGCCGGGCAGCGGCTCGACAGGGTCGTCATCGCGCGCCGAAAGGTGCAGCTCCAGCGGCTCGTCGTCGCGGGCGCTCAGGCCCTGTTCCGGGACGTCGTCATCACTGGCGCGCAGCGGCTCGTTGAATTCAGGGTGGTCATCGATTTCGGCGGCACGGTGTACCGGCGGCTCGTCATCGATGTCCAGGTCCAGGTTGCCACCCAGGGTCGGCTCGGTGCGCTCGCCGGGAGTGGGCTCCAGGTCCAGCTCCAGGTTTGGCTCCAGGGGGTGGGGCTGCAGCAGCACGGGTGCGGGCTCGGCTGCCTTTTGTGCCTCGAAAGGCTCGTCGGTAGCCGTGCCGAACAGGTCGTAGACATGCTCGTCCGGCTGCAACTCGTCGCGCCGTGCCTGCAGCCCGTCATCCTGGTTGGCAGGGCGTGCCGGGGCCTGCTGGCTGCGACGCTCCAGGCGCTCCAGCTCCTTGTCGAGGTCAAGGGCGTCCAGCGCCTGGGCCGTGAGCGCCCAGTCCTCGTCAGGGGTGACGCTGCGCTCGCTGCTGGCGGGCTCAGGGGCGCCTGCTGGCTCGACCACCGGCTCGACCATCGGCGCCTCAGGCTCCGCAGGTGGCGGCGCTTGCACCGCAGGTGTGCCGGCCGCTCCAGGACGGCTCTGTTCCAGCAACTGCCTTGCGGCGTTGAACACCTGCAGGCAGTGGCCGCAGCGCACTACGCCGCGGGCCACGCTCAACTGGTGGTGGGTGACGCGAAAGCTGGTCTGGCAATGCGGGCACTGGGTGACGAAACTGTCGGTCATGCGGCGATCCGGGAGCTGTGCAGAGAAGTATTCTAGGCCCGCTTAACGGCGGCGACCACTGATGCGTACCCAGCCGTCGCGCACGACGATCGGGTCCAGCTCGAAGTCGGCGGCATAGGCCGCGGCCACTTCCTCACCCTGCTCGGCGAGGATGCCCGACAGCGCCAGCAGGCCCCCTGGGCGGACCAGGCCGGACAGTTGCGGTGCCAGCGACACCAGCGGGCCGGCGAGGATGTTGGCGACCAGCACATCGGCCTGCATGGCCGGCATGTGCTCGGGCAGGTACAGCGCCAGCTTCTCGTCGGCGATACCGTTGCGCTGGGCGTTGTCGCGCGAAGCCTCGATGGCCTGCACGTCGATGTCGGTACCGACCGCCTCGCGGGCGCCCAGCAGCAGCGCGGCAATGGCCAGAATGCCCGAGCCGCAGCCGAAGTCCAGTACCTGGGTGCCTTCGAGTTGCTGGCCGTCGAGCCATTCCAGGCACAGGGCGGTGGTGGGGTGGGTGCCGGTGCCGAACGCCAGACCCGGGTCGAGCAGCAGGTTCACCGCGTCCTGTTCCGGGGCCTCGTGCCAGCTGGGCACGATCCACAGGCGGCGGCCGAAGCGCATCGGCTGGAAGTTGTCCATCCAGCTGCGTTCCCAGTCCTGGTCCTCGATTACCTCGGCCTGGTGCTCGGGCAGCTCGGTACCGGTCAGCAGGCGCAGGTGGGAGAACACTTGCTCGGGCACGGCATCGGCCTCGAACAGGGCCAGCAGGTGGGTGTGCGACCACAGCGGAGTGGTGTTGAGGTCTGGCTCGAAGATCGGTTGATCCTCGGCGTCCATGAACGTGACCGAGACGGCACCCACTTCGAGCAGGGCATCTTCGTAGGTTTCGGCTTGTTCCGGGCTGATGGCCAGGCGTACTTGCAGCCAGGGCATGGCGGGCACCTTTGGTAAATCGACAGGGGCAGCCCTAGGCTGCGCGAAGGCTGGCAGTTTACGCGAGTGCGGTGGGTTTGTAGAGGACGCCGGAACACCGTGCCGGCTTCTTCGCGGGCACGCCCGCTCCCACAGATTGCGCGAACTCTGTGGGAGCGGGCGTGCGCGCGAATGGCTCAATCAGACAAAGCAGAGGGAAAGCGACTCGGCTATGTAGGCAGGCTTCTCTTCACCGTCGATCTCCAGCGTGGCAATCGCCTTGAGCAGCCATTGCCCCGGCTTCTTCTCCACCACCTCGGCCAGGTCCACCTTCAGCCGCACCTGGCTGTCGACCTTGACCGGCTGGATGAATCGCACGCTGTCCAGCCCGTAGTTCACCACCATCTTCAGCCCCTCTGGCAGGATCAGGATGTCCTCGATCAGCTTGGGGATCAGCGACAACGTCAGGAAACCGTGGGCGATCGTGCTGCCAAACGGGGTTTTCGCCGCCTTTTCCGGGTCGACGTGGATGAATTGGAAATCGCCTGTGGCTTCGGCGAACAGGTTGATGCGCTGCTGGTCGATCTTCAGCCAGGCCGAGCGGCCCAGTTCCTTACCAACGTACTGCGAAAGCTCTGTAACCGGTACATAGGGCATCGCGGTCTCTCCAGGTTGTCAGTTGGTACGAAAGTGCAAGATCAGCACGGCGAACCGTTTCAGTCAAGTTGTCCGCTTTTCGACGAATATCGGTATATGGCGGCACATGCTTATAATGGCGGCCTTGCCCGAGGGAGATGCTTATGCTGTTGCGTGGTTTGACCTGGCTGGTGCTGTTCCAGCTGCTGGGGACGGCGATCAATCACCTGTTGCTGCCGTTTCTGCCGGGGCCGATCATCGGCCTGTTGCTGCTGTTGTTCTTCCTCATGGCCCGTGGTGAGGTCGGCAAGCCGCTGAACGAGGCCGCCAGCAGCCTGCTGCGTTACCTGCCGCTGTTGCTGGTGCCGCCGGCGGTGGGGGTGATGGTGTATGCCAGGGATATCGCCGCCGATTTCTGGGCCATTGCCGGTGCCTTGCTGATCTCCTGCCTGGTGACCCTGGTGTTCGTCGGCGTGTTGATGCAAAAGCTCATCCACCGCCAGGGCCGACGCGAGGAACAGCCATGATGCTCGACTGGCAAGGCGCGCTGGATGCGGTCGTTCATCATCCCTTGTTCGGTATCGGTATCACGCTTGGGGCCTACCAGGTGGTGCTGGCGGCCTACGAGAAGACCCGCTGGATCTTCCTGCAGCCGGTACTGGTGTCGATGTTGCTGGTGATCGGTGTGTTGCTGGTGTGTGGCATCGACTACAGCGAATACCGCAAGAGCACCGAAATCATGAACATCCTGCTGGGGCCCGCCACCGTGGCCCTGGCCGTGCCGCTCTACCTCAACCTGCGGCGTATCCGGCAGCTGTTCTGGCCCACATTTACTACGCTGGTAGTCGGAGGCCTGTTCGCCACGCTGTGCTGCCTGTTGCTGGGCTGGTGGTTCGGTGCCGAGCACATGATCCTGATGACCATGGCGCCGAAGTCGGTGACCTCGCCGATCGCCATGCTGGTGGCCGAGCAGATTGGCGGTGTGGCGGCCCTGGCGGCGGTGTTCGTGCTGATTACCGGGGTGATCGGGGCAATCTTCGGCCCGGCGCTGCTGAGCCGCTTTGGCGTACATAGCCCCGAGGCGCGTGGCATGTCGCTGGGCGTGACGGCACACGCGGTGGGTACTTCGGTGGCCCTGCAGGAAAGTGACGAATGCGGCGCCTTTGCCGCGCTGGCGATGAGCCTGATGGGGGTGGCCACGGCGGTGTTCCTGCCGCTGGCGGTCAGCCTGGTGGCTTGAGGACTTGTGATGACGCTACCGCTGTTTCCCCTCAATACCGTGCTGTTTCCTGGTTGTTTCCTCGATTTGCAGATTTTCGAGGCGCGCTACCTGGACATGATCGGGCGCTGCATGAAGCGGGGCGAAGGTTTTGGTGTGGTGTGCATCTTGGAAGGCGAGCAGGTTGGCAAGGCGCCGCCGGTGGTCGCTTCGATCGGCTGCGAGGCGGTGATCCGCGACTTCGTGCAGCAGGATAACGGCTTGCTGGGTATCCGCGTGGAAGGTGTGCGGCGCTTCAACCTGGAAAGCACCGAGGTGCAGAAGGACCAGTTGCTGGTGGGGCAGGTGCAATGGTTGCCGGAGCTGGCGGACAGCCCGTTGCTCGAGGCGGACGAAGACCTGCTGGCGTTGCTGGTGGCCCTGGGCGAGCACCCGATGGTCGAAGCGCTGGACATGCCGCGCCCGGTGGATGGGCGCCAGGCGTTGTCCAACCAGTTGGCGTACCTGCTGCCGTTCATGGAAGAGGACAAGCTGGATTTGCTGAGCCTCGACTCGCCGCAGGAGCGGTTGGGGGAAATCCAGAAGCTGCTGGAGCGGATTCAGGGCGAGCTGTTTGCCTGATAGTGATGTGTTGCCAGTACCGGCCTCTTCGCAGCGCAAGGCTGCTCCTACAGGCTGACGAGATCCCTGTAGGAGCAGCCTTGCGCTGCGAAGAGGCCGGTACTGGCGACATCAATATTGATACCGCAGCAAAGCCTGCGGCAACGCATGCAGGGCAAAGAACGTCAGCAACGCGACGCACGCCGGCAGCACCAGCCACCACACCCGCAGCGGCAAGGCCGGCAGGGTCTGGTGACGCTGCACCAGTGTCAGGCTGAGCGCACACACACAGCACGCCAGCAAGGCCCCGGCGAGAATGTCGGTCGGCCAGTGCGCTCCCAGGTACACCCGTGACAGGGCAATCGCCAGTGCCGGAATGCAGCCCAGCATCACCCAGGTCAGGCGCATCCGCGGCGGCTGCCCGCGTCCGGCCAGCACCGCCATTACCAGGAAGAACGCAAATGACGCCGAACTGTGCCCGCTCGGCATGCTGTAACTGGTCAACGGGTCGCTCAGCACTTCCGGCCGGGCCCGGGCAAACAGCCATTTCAGCGTACCGTTGGCAAGCGCCGTCCCCATCAGTGCGCCCGCAGCGAACATGGCATGTCGCCACTGCCGGGCAAGCAGCAGCAGGCCCGTCAGCAGGCCACCGAGGAACAGCTGGGTGCGGAAATCGCCCAGCCGGGTCACCAGCACCACAGCACCATCAATGGCCTGGCTGCGGTGCTCCTGCACCAGAGTCATCACGCCCTGGTCGAATTCGTGCAGGTAGGGCCAGCCGAGGAAGACCCCGGCCAGGGCGACGCCACTCATGCCGGCAATCAGTCGGGTGCCGTGGCGTTGATCGCGGAGGCTGGTGTTCAGGCTCAGCCCGATGATGACCGCCAGGGTGCCGGCGATGATCCCGGCATCCAGCCAGAAACCTTCCGGCAAGGGCAGGCGCATGGCCGCGCCGGTTGCCCAGCCAGGTAGCAGGTAGGCCACCGCCCAGCCGGCGCCGGCCACCAGGCTGACGGCGATGAAGCGCGGCAGCGGCATGTCGAACATGCCGGCTACCATCGGCAGCATTGGCCGCAGCGGCCCGATGAAGCGCCCTACCAGCAGGCTGGCGATACCGTAGCGCTGGAAGTAGGCCTCGGCGCTGCCGATCCATTCCGGATGGTGACGCAGCAGCGGCAGGCGGCGGATGTTCTGATGGAAGTACTTGCCCACCGTGTACGACAAGGCATCGCCCACCAGGCCGCCGAGAAAGCCCAGCAGCAGTGTTTCGCCCAGGCTGAAGGCGCCGCTGCCGGCCAGTACCGCGACGGCGAACAGCAGCACGGTGCCTGGCACGATGATGCCGGCAATGGCCAGGCACTCGATGCAGGCCACCAGGAAAATCGCCAGGCCAAGCCACTGCGGGTTGGCGCTGAGCCAGCCGGTCAGGCTGTCGAGCCATTGGCCCATGGTTCAGCTTCCTTGTTCGAGAATGAAGAAGTCGCGGCCTTCGACTTGGCCGCGGCGTAACGGGTTCCGCGTGCAAAAACGAGCGTATTCGGCATCGACGAAACGGTAGGGCAGGTGCTCGTCGCGACCATGCGGGATGCCCAGGCGGGCGGCCTGGATCACTCGTGGCACGGCGTTGCCGCAATCCTCCACGTACAGGCGCTCGGCGTCGAAACGCTGGGCGTCCCAGTGCGGCACCTTCAGGCCCAGGGCCCGGCACAGCAAGGTCTGGCCGGCGCACAGGCGCTCGGCCGGGCGGAGGTTGCCGCTGGCATCGGGGTTGTTCAGTTGCATCTGCGCCAGGCTGTTCGGCCCCGAGCGGGCGTCCTGCCAAGGATAGGCGGACTTGATCAGCACCGCGTTGCCCGGCCCGTGGGCGCTGAAATTCAGCGAGTCGCCGCCACGCGCGTAGTACATATAGATGTGCCCGCCATCGAGGAACAGCGCCTTGCGTTTTTCGGTGTAGCCGAGCGAGGCGTGGCTGCCTTTGTCGGTGAGGTAGTAGGCCTCGGTCTCGATGATGCGCGCGGCCAGCCACAGGTCGCCCTGGCGATGGCGGATGACCTTGCCCAGCAGGGCCTTGGCCAGGGTCTGGGCATCGCGGTCGAAAAAGCTGTCGGGCAGGGCAGGCATGCGGGCGGTTCGTGGCTGGGAAGGCGGGGATGATAGCAATGAATGGCTTAATCGAGGCTGAATCGAGTGTGAGTGTTGCAGTGCCGGCCCTTTCGCGGGCTCGCCCGCTCCTACAGGTGCTGTAGGGGGCTCAGGCCTTGTGAAATCCCTGTGGGAGCGGGCGCGCCCGCGAAAAGGTCACAACAGAAGGTGGATTTTTCGATAACCCCGGTTACATCTTTCCTACGCAATGCCCCCAGCCATTTTCTACCATCCGCCACCCGCCGCTGGGCGTACACCTGCGCGGCAGTTATAATCAGCCGATTTCCCCTTCGCCAAGACACCGAACCCATGACTGAGTCCGTTCTTGACTATATGACCCGCCTGGGTCGCGCTGCCCGTGAAGCTTCCCGGGTGATCGGCCGTGCCAGCACCGCGCAGAAGAACCGCGCCCTGCAAGCCGCCGCCGACGCACTGGACGCCGCTCGTGCCGAGCTGACCGCCGCCAACGAGCTGGACCTGGCCGCCGGCCGTGCCAACGGCCTGGAGCCGGCGCTGCTCGACCGCCTGGCGCTGACCCCGGCGCGTATCGACGGCATGATCACCGGCCTGCGCCAGGTGGCCAGCCTGCCGGACCCGGTCGGTGCCATCCGCGACATGAGCTACCGCCCATCGGGTATCCAGGTCGGCAAGATGCGCACGCCGCTGGGGGTGATCGGGATCATCTACGAATCGCGCCCGAACGTGACCATCGATGCCGCCAGCCTGTGCCTGAAGTCGGGTAACGCGACCATCCTGCGTGGCGGCTCCGAAGCCATCCACTCCAACCGTGCCATCGCCACCTGCATCCAGCGTGGCCTGGCCGCCGCCGGCCTGCCGGCAGCTGTGGTGCAGGTGGTCGAGACTACCGACCGCGAAGCCGTGGGCGCGCTGATCAGCATGCCGGAATTCGTTGACGTCATCGTGCCGCGCGGTGGCCGTGGCCTGATCGAACGTATCAGCCGCGATGCCCGCGTGCCGGTGATCAAGCACCTGGACGGTATCTGCCATGTCTACGTCAGCCAGCACGCTGACCTGGACAAGGCCTGGCGCGTGGCGTTCAACGCCAAGACCTACCGTTATGGCATCTGTGGTGCCATGGAAACGCTGTTGGTCGACCAGCAGGTGGCCGAGCGCTTCCTGCCGGAAATGGCCCGCCGCTTCCAGGAGAAGGGCGTCGAACTGCGTGGCTGCGAGCGCACCCGGGCAATCATCGACGCCAAGCCGGCCACCGAGGACGACTGGCACACCGAGTACTTGGACGCGATCCTGTCGATCCGCGTGGTCGACGGCCTGGACCAGGCCATCGAGCACATCAACCATTATGGCTCGCACCATACCGACTCGATCATCAGCGAACACCAGGGTGAAGCCCGCCAGTTCATGGCCGAGGTCGACTCGGCGTCGGTCATGCTCAATGCCCCGACCTGCTTCGCCGACGGCTTCGAGTACGGCCTGGGCGCGGAAATCGGCATTTCCACCGACAAGCTGCATGCCCGCGGCCCGGTCGGCCTGGAAGGCCTGACCTGCGAGAAGTACGTAGTGATCGGCGACGGCCAGCTGCGCGGCCAGGAGTCCTGCTGAGTTGAGCAAGGCCCAGGCAGTCCGGCGCATCGGCATTCTAGGCGGCACCTTCGACCCCGTGCACATCGGCCACCTGCGCAGCGCGCTGGAAGTGGCCGAGTGCATGGGGCTGGACGAGCTGCGCCTGCTGCCCAACGCCCGGCCGCCGCACCGCGACACCCCGCAGGTGGCCGCGCAAGACCGCCTGGCCATGGTGCAAAACGCCGTGCAGGGCGTGCCGTGCCTGAGCGTGGATGCCCGTGAGCTGGCGCGCGACAAGCCGTCGTACACCATCGATACGCTGGAATCGATCCGCGCCGAACTGGCCGCCAACGACCAGCTGTTCCTGGTGCTGGGCTGGGATGCCTTCTGTGGTCTGCCCAGCTGGCACCGCTGGGAAGAATTGCTGCAACACTGTCACATCCTGGTGCTGCAACGCCCGGATGCCGACGTAGAACCCCCTGACGAGCTGCGCAACCTGCTGGCTGCGCGCTCGGAGAGCGATCCCACCGCCATGTCCGGCCCGGCGGGAAACATTTCGTTCGTCTGGCAGACGCCGCTTGCGGTGTCGGCTACACAGATCCGACAGCTGCTGGCCAGCGGCAAATCGGTGAGGTTCCTGGTGCCGGACGCCGTACTGGCCTACATCGAGGCGCACGAACTGTATCGTGCGCCTAACTGACGGTGCCTCTGGCGCCTCATCCAACGAGTTGAACGAGTTTTATATGACCAAGCAGAAAATCCACGGCGAAGAACTGGTCGCCCTGACCAAGGCAGCGCTGGAAGACGTCAAGGCCCAGGACATCCAGGTCATCGACGTGCGCGAAAAGCACAGCCTGACCGACTACATGATCATTGCCACCGGTACCTCCAATCGCCAGATCAACGCGATGCTGGAAAAGGTCCGCGAAGCGGTCAAGGCCAAGGGTGCCCAGCCACTGGGTGAAGAAGGCAAGGGCGACAGCGACTGGGTGCTGCTGGACCTGAACGACGTCATCGTGCACATGATGACCGCCGCTGCCCGCCAGTTCTACGACCTGGAGCGCCTGTGGCAGGGTGCCGAGCAAAGCCGTGCCGCCGATGGCAAGCACCATAGCCCGGACCATGCCCACGAGTACTCCGACAAGCTCAAGGACCGGGAATAAGGAAAGCGCTGTGCGTCTGCGCCTGATCGCGGTCGGCTCGCGCATGCCGAAGTGGGTCGAGGAAGGCTGGCATGAATATGCCAAGCGCCTGCCCGCCGAGCTGTCGCTGGAGCTGGTGGAAATCCCGCTGAACACCCGTGGCAAGAATGCCGACGTCGCCCGCCTGATTCGTCAGGAGGGCGAGGCCATGCTGAGCAAGGTTCAGCCAGGGGAACGCATCGTCACCCTCGAGGTCCATGGCAAGCCCTGGAGTACCGAGCAGCTGGCGACCGAGCTGGACCGCTGGCGCCTGGATGCGCGCACGGTGAATTTGATGGTGGGCGGCCCGGAAGGCCTGGCGCCTGAGGTCTGTGCGCGCGCCGAACAACGCTGGTCGCTGTCGCCGCTGACCCTGCCGCACCCATTGGTAAGGATACTCATCGGCGAGCAGATCTACCGCGCCTGGACCGTGTTGTCCGGGCATCCTTACCATAAATGAGCCTGTAAGCAGTCCGATGTCGCAGCCGATCCGTCTCAAGGACCACGAGAAAGACGCCCGTTTGGTGCGCAACCGCGTCGTGGTCGGCGCAGTGGCGATCATGCTGCTTATTTGCGTGCTGATCGCGCGGCTGTACTACTTGCAGGTCATCCAGCACGAGTATCACTCCACGCTGTCGGAGAACAACCGGGTGCATGTGCAGCCGATCCCGCCGACCCGCGGGCTGATCTTCGACCGCAACGGGGTGATCGTTGCCGACAACCGGCCCAGCTTCAGCCTGTCGATGACCCGCGAACGTGCGGGTAACTGGCAGGAAGTGCTGGATACCATCGTCGAAGTGCTGGAGCTGACACCCGACGACCGCGCCCTGTTCGAGAAGCGCATGCGCCAGGGCCGCCGGCCGTTCGAGCCGGTGCCGATCCTGTTCGAACTCAACGAAGAGCAGATCGCCCGCGTGGCGGTGAACCAGTTCCGCCTGCCGGGCGTGGAAGTGGTGGCCCAGCTGGTGCGCCATTACCCTCAGGGCGCGCACTTCGCCCATTCGGTGGGGTATGTGGGGCGGATCAACGAGAAAGAGCTGAAAACCCTCGACCCGGTGAACTACAGCGGTACCCACCACATCGGCAAGACCGGTATCGAACGCTTCTACGAAGACGCCCTGCACGGCCAGGTGGGTTACGAGGAAGTCGAGACCAACGCCCGCGGCCGCGTGCTGCGGGTGCTCAAACGCACCGACCCGAAACCGGGCAAGGACATCGTGCTGAGCCTGGACATCAAGCTGCAGGAAGCCGCCGAGGCCGCCCTGGGTGGTCGGCGTGGTGCGGTGGTGGCGCTTGACCCGCGTACTGGCGAGGTGCTGGCGATGGTCAGCCAGCCCAGCTTCGACCCCAACCTGTTCGTCACCGGCATTGGCTTCAAGGCCTATGCCGAACTGCGCGACTCGATCGACCGGCCGCTGTTCAACCGCGTGCTGCGTGGCCTGTACCCGCCAGGCTCGACCATCAAGCCGGCGGTGGCCATCGCCGGCCTGGACAGCGGCGTGGTCAATGCCGGCAGTCGGGTGTTCGACCCGGGCTACTATCAGTTGCCCAACTACGACCACAAATACCGTAACTGGAACCGCTCGGGCGATGGCTGGGTCGACCTGGACACCGCGATCATGCGCTCCAACGACACCTACTTCTACGACCTTGCGCACAAGATGGGCATCGATCGCCTGTCCAGCTACATGAACAAGTTCGGTATCGGCCAGCGGGTTGCCCTCGACATGTTCGAGGAATCAGCCGGGCTGATGCCGTCGCGCGAATGGAAACGCGCCACCCGCCGTCAGGCCTGGTTCCCTGGCGAAACCCTGATCCTTGGAATCGGCCAGGGCTACATGCAGGCCACGCCGCTGCAACTGGCCCAGGCCACTGCCCTGATCGCCAACAAGGGCGTATGGAACCGCCCGCACCTGGCCAAGACCATCGAAGGCCAGCCGCCGGTGGACGACAACCCCATGGAAAACATCGTGCTGCGTGACAAGTCCGACTGGGCCAAGGTCACCCATGGCATGGAGCAGGTGATGCACAACGCCCGCGGTACCGCACGCAAGGCGGCCATCGGCTCGCAGTACCGCATTGCCGGCAAGAGCGGTACCGCCCAGGTAGTGGCGATCAAGCAGGGCGAGAAGTACGACCGCAACAAGCTCCAGGAGCGCCACCGCGACCACGCCCTGTTCGTCGCCTTCGCCCCGGCCGAAGCCCCGAGGATCGTGGTTTCGGTGATGGTCGAGAACGGCGAGTCCGGCTCGGGCGTCGCCGCCCCGGTGGTGCGTCAGGTGATGGACGCCTGGCTGCTTGACGAAAATGGCCGGCTCAAGCCTGAGTTCGCGCCGGCCACCGTTACCCAGGAATCAGCCCTGTGATGAACAATTTCGATCGCATGCTCTCCAGCGAGGATGTGATGCGTCGGCGCGCCAGCTTTCTGCAGCGCATCCACGTCGACGGCCCTTTGCTGATCATTCTGCTGACCCTCGCGGCCGGCAGCCTGTTCGTTCTTTATTCGGCCAGCGGCAAGAACTGGGACCTGCTGCTCAAGCAGGCCACCTCGTTCGGCATCGGCCTGGTGTCGATGTTCATCATCGCCCAGCTGGAGCCACGTTTCATGGCTCGCTGGGTGCCGCTGGCCTACCTGGCCGGGGTGCTGTTGCTGGTGGTGGTGGACGTGATGGGCCACAACGCCATGGGCGCCACGCGCTGGATCAACATTCCCGGGGTGATCCGCTTCCAGCCCTCGGAATTCATGAAGATCATCATGCCGGCGACCATCGCCTGGTACCTGTCCAAGCGCACCTTGCCGCCGCATCTGAAGCACGTGGCGATCAGCCTGGTGCTGATCGGTGTGCCGTTCATCCTGATCGTGCGCCAGCCCGACCTGGGCACGGCGCTGCTGATCCTCGCCTCCGGGGCCTTCGTGCTGTTCATGGGCGGCCTGCGCTGGCGCTGGATCCTCAGCGTGCTGGCGGCAGCGGTGCCAGTGGCGGTGGCGATGTGGTTCTTCGTCATGCACGACTACCAGAAGCAGCGGGTACTGACCTTCCTCGACCCGGAAAGCGACCCATTGGGCACTGGCTGGAACATCATCCAGTCGAAGGCGGCGATCGGCTCGGGTGGCGTGTTCGGCAAAGGCTGGCTGCTCGGCACCCAGTCGCACCTGGACTTCCTGCCGGAAAGCCACACCGACTTCATCATCGCCGTGCTCGGCGAGGAATTCGGCCTGGTCGGCATCTGCCTGCTGCTGATCGTCTACCTGCTGCTGATCGGCCGTGGCCTGATGATCACCGCCCAGGCGCAGACCCTGTTCGGCAAGCTGCTGGCGGGCAGCCTGACCATGACCTTCTTTGTGTACGTGTTCGTCAATATCGGTATGGTCAGCGGCCTTCTGCCCGTGGTGGGCGTGCCGCTGCCCTTCATCAGCTATGGCGGAACTTCGTTGGTGACGCTGCTGTCAGCGTTTGGCGTTCTGATGTCGATCCATACGCACCGCAAATGGATCGCGCAGGTTTGAATAAGGTGAAGAATTTCATGCAAGCAGTGCGTAACTGGGCTGCCCGTTGTGCGCCGTGGTTCGGCGCGGTGGGCCTGTTCGGCGCTGTACAGCTGGCCCATGCCGGCGATTACCAGGGCTCGCCCCAGGTGGCCCAGTTCGTTGGCGAAATGAGCCGCGACTATGGCTTTGCCCCTGAGCAGCTGATGGGTGTGTTCGGTGAGGTGCAGCGCAAGCAGTCGATCCTCGACGCCATTTCACGCCCGGCCGAACGGGTAAAGCCGTGGAAGGACTACCGGCCGATGTTCATCACCGACGCGCGCATCGCCCGCGGTGTGGACTTCTGGCGCCAGCACGAGGCGGTGCTGGCCCGTGCCGAGCAGGAATACGGCGTGCCGGCACAGTACATCGTCGCCATCATTGGCGTGGAAACCTTCTTTGGCCGAAACACCGGCAACTACCGGGTGATCGATGCGTTGTCGACCCTGGGCTTCGACTACCCGCCACGCGCCGAATTCTTCCGCAAGGAGCTGCGCGAATTCCTGTTGCTGGCCCGCGAAGAGCAGCTCGACCCGTTGACGCTCAAAGGTTCCTACGCCGGCGCCATGGGCCTGCCGCAGTTCATGCCGAGCAGTTTCCGCAACTTTGCGGTGGACTTCGACGGCGACGGCCACATCAATATCTGGAACAACCCGGACGATGCCATCGGCAGCGTGGCCAGCTACTTCAAGCGCCACGGCTGGGTGGCCGGCGAAGGCGTGGTCAGCCGCGCCTGGGTGGACGGTGGGCGCGTTGACGAAGGCCTGACTACCGGCATCGAGCCGGTAAAAACGGTAGGGGAGTTGCGTGCGCTCGGCTGGTCGGTCCATGATTCGCTGCGCGATGATCTGCCGGTTACCGCCTTCCGTCTCGAGGGCGACAATGGCCCCGAGTACTGGATGGGGCTGAAGAACTTCTACGCGATCACTCGCTACAACCGCAGCGTGATGTATGCCATGGCGGTGCATCAGCTTTCGGAACAGCTGGTTCAAGCACGGGGCGTCAAGTAATGCGCGCAATCATCTCTGGCAACACTTTCAAGCTGCTCACCTGTCTCGCTGTCGGCGTGGTGCTGGCCAGCTGTTCGTCCAGCCGCCCGCCCCAGCAAAGCGGTGGCAATGTGGTGCGCGCCCAGCCGGGCCTGGACATCAACCGGGCGCACAAGGACGGCGCGCCGTGGTGGGACGTGGATGTGAACAAGATCCCTGACGCCACGCCAACCGTGCACACCGGCAACTACAAGGCCAACCCGTACACGGTGCTGGGCAAGACCTACTACCCGATGCAGGACTCGCGCAACTACCGCGCCGAGGGCACCGCGTCGTGGTATGGCACCAAGTTCCACGGCCAGAACACCGCCAATGGTGAGCTGTACGACCTCTACGGCATGAGCGCGGCGCACAAGACTCTGCCGCTGCCGGCCTACGTGCGGGTGACCAACCTGGCCAACGGCCGCAGCGTGATCCTGCGGGTGAACGACCGTGGGCCGTTCTATTCCGACCGTATCATCGACCTGTCCTATGCCGCGGCGAAAAAACTCGGTTATGCCGAGATCGGCACCGCGCACGTTCGCGTCGAGGGTATCGACCCGCAGCAGTGGTGGGCCCAGCGCGGCCAGACACCACCGATGGTGCTTAAAGAGCCGCAGGTGGCCCAGACCCAGGCGATCCCGGCCAGTACCGGGCGCGTCGAGCAATGGACCCCGCCGCCCCAGCAGCATGCGGCGCCGGTGGTGCCGGTGCAGGTGGCTGGCAACAACGTGCCGGTCGGCAGCGGCGGCAGCTTCCTGCAGGTGGGCGCCTTCGCCAACCCGGACGCCGCCGAACTGTTGCGGTCCAAGCTCAGCAGCATGGTCAGCGCGCCGGTGTTCATCAGCTCGATCGTGCGTAACCAGCAGACCCTGCACCGCGTGCGCCTGGGGCCGATCAGCAGCCAGGGCGAGATCCAGCAGGCGCAGGACAGCATTCGCCTGGCGAACCTGGGGCAGGCCAAGCTGGTCACAGCTGACTGACCGTGTTGCCTTCTTCGCGGGCTCGCCCGCTGCCATAGGGGTATGCGAAACCCTGTGGCAGCGGGCGTGCCCGCGAAGAAGGCAACGCCAAACTGTCGGTTTTGTCATGAATTGCCGGGCGCGGCCATGTACAATATCGGCTTTTGCCCGCAGCGACATAAAGCCGCACGTTGCGAGCCTGGCCTACGGCCACAAAAACTAGACTGACTGGCGCTGGGCACATGATCTTGCCCAGGGAACATCAGACCATTAGCGATTTTCGAGAGACGGATGAACATCACCAACCTTGCCAAACGACTTTGCCTGCCCGTACTGCTGATGATCACGCCTGCCGCCTTCGCGGCTGAGCAGATGACGCCGGCTCCACCGCAACTGGCAGCCAAGTCCTACGTACTCATGGACGCGTCCAGCGGCAACGTGCTTGTCGAGAACAACGGTGACGAGCGCCTGCCGCCGGCCAGCCTGACCAAGCTGATGACCGCCTACATCGCCACCCTGGACATCCGCCGTGGCCAGATCGGTGAAAACGACCCGGTTACCGTCAGCGAAAACGCCTGGCGCACCGGCGGTTCGCGCATGTTCATCAAGGTGGGCAGCCAGGTGACCGTCAGCGACCTGCTGCACGGCATCATCATCCAGTCCGGCAACGACGCCTCGGTCGCCCTGGCCGAGCACATCGCCGGCAGCGAAGATGCCTTCGCCGACATGATGAACAAGACCGCTGCCGACCTGGGCATGTCCAACAGCCACTTCATGAACCCGACCGGCCTGCCGAACCCTGAGCACTATTCGTCGGCCCACGACATGGCTACCCTGGCCCGTGCGATCATCAACGTCGACCCGGCCCACTACGCCATCTACTCGCAGAAAGAGTTCTTCTGGAACAACATCAAGCAGCCCAACCGCAACCTGCTGCTGTGGCGTGACAAGACCGTCGACGGCCTGAAGACCGGCCACACCGACGAAGCCGGCTATTGCATGGTGGCCTCGGCCGTTCGTGATGGCCAGCGCCTGATCGCCGTGGTGTTCGGCACCAACAGCGAGCAGTCGCGTGCTGCCGAGACCCAGAAGCTGCTGACCTATGGCTTCCGCTTCTTCGAAACCCAGACTTTCTACCAGAAGGGCACCGAGCTGACCCAGGCCCCGGTATGGAAGGGCGCCACTGGCCAGATCAAGGCCGGCCTGGCCAACGACCTGACCATGACCATGCCTAAAGGCCAATTGAAGCGCCTGCAAGCTTCGATGACCATGAACCCGCAACTCACCGCGCCAATCGCCAAAGGTGACGTGATCGGCAAGGTGGAAGTCAAACTGGACGAGAAAGTGGTTCACAGCGCCGACCTGATCGCCCTCGATGGTGTCGAGGAAGGTGGTTTCTTCCGCCGTATGTGGGATAGCATCCGTCTATTCTTCTACGGGTTGTTCAACTGATACGTGACCTGCATGCCCCCGCGTATCTTGCGGGGGCGTTGTTGTTGCCACGGCTTACGAGGCCGTTTCCGCCATGAGCGAACCAGACGTCAAGTCGCACAAGATCGAATTCCCCTGCGACGATTACCCGATCAAGGTCATCGGCGACACCGTTGTCGGCTTCAAGGACACGGTGATCGAGATCCTCAGCAAGCACGCGAAGGTTGACCTTTCCACCCTGGCCGAGCGCCAGAGCAAGGAAGGCAAGTACACCACCGTGCAATTGCACATCGTTGCCGAAAGCGAGAACCAGCTGCACGATATCAATAGCGCCCTGCGCGCTACCGGCATCGTGAAAATGGTGCTCTGATGTCCGTCTGCCTCGGTTTTCGCGAGCTTGGCCTGCAGCCCTACGAACCGGTGCTGGAGGCCATGCGTCGCTTCACCGAGCAGCGCAGCCCGGACAGCCAGGATGAAATCTGGCTGGTCGAGCACCCTGCGGTCTTCACCCAGGGCCAGGCCGGCAAGGCCGAGCACCTGCTGGTGCCGGGTGACATCCCGGTGGTGCAGACCGACCGCGGTGGCCAGGTGACCTACCATGGCCCCGGGCAGCTGGTGGCCTACCTGCTGCTGGATGTGCGCCGGCTGGGCTTTGGTGTGCGTGAGCTGGTCAGCCGTATCGAGCAGACCCTCATCGACCTGCTCGCCAGTTACGATGTCCAGGCCGCGGCCAAGCCCGATGCCCCGGGCGTCTATGTCGACGGAGCGAAAATCGCCTCCCTCGGCCTGCGAATCCGCAACGGCCGTTCGTTCCACGGCCTTGCCCTGAACGTGGACATGGACCTTGCGCCATTCCGCCGAATCAACCCCTGCGGCTATGCGGGGCTGGCGATGACCCAGCTGCGCGACCTGGCAGGTCCGATCGAACTCGACGAGGTCAGGACAAGGCTGCGCGGACAGCTGGTCAAGCACCTCGACTACGCTGAGCAGACGACCCTCACGGGCGGAATCGACTGAATATGACAACTGTGCAAGAAGCCGTGCCGAACCTGATACCTACCCAGGAAGCCACCCCGCGCCCAGCGCCGAAGAAGGTGGAAGCCGGGGTCAAGCTGCGTGGTGCCGAAAAGGTGGCGCGCATCCCGGTGAAGATCATCCCTACCGACGAGCTGCCGAAAAAGCCCGACTGGATTCGCGTGCGTATCCCGGTGTCGCCCGAGGTAGACCGCATCAAGCAGCTGCTGCGCAAGCACAAGCTGCACAGCGTATGCGAAGAGGCGTCTTGCCCGAACCTGGGCGAGTGCTTCTCCGGCGGTACCGCCACCTTCATGATCATGGGTGACATCTGCACCCGTCGTTGCCCGTTCTGCGACGTTGGCCATGGCCGGCCGAAACCGCTGGACCTGGACGAGCCGAAGAACCTGGCCATCGCCATCGCCGACCTGCGCCTGAAGTACGTGGTAATCACCTCGGTGGACCGCGACGACCTGCGTGACGGTGGTGCCCAGCACTTCGCCGACTGCATCCGCGAAATCCGCGCGCTGTCGCCAGGCGTGCAGCTGGAAACCCTGGTACCGGACTACCGTGGGCGCATGGATATTGCCCTGGAGATCACCGCGCAAGAGCCGCCGGATGTGTTCAACCACAACCTCGAGACCGTACCGCGCCTGTACAAGGCTGCGCGCCCGGGTTCGGATTACGACTGGTCGCTGGACCTGCTGCAGAAGTTCAAGCAGCTGGTGCCGCACGTACCGACCAAATCGGGCCTGATGCTCGGCCTGGGCGAGACCGACGAGGAAGTGATCGAGGTGATGCACCGTATGCGCGAGCATGACATCGACATGCTCACCCTCGGCCAGTACCTGCAGCCGTCGCGCAGCCACCTGCCGGTGCAGCGTTTCGTCCACCCGGATACCTTCGCCTGGTTCGCCGAGGAAGGTTACAAGATGGGCTTCAAGAACGTCGCTTCCGGCCCGCTGGTGCGTTCTTCGTACCACGCTGACCAGCAGGCTCACGAAGCCAAGATCAAGCTCTGAGCCAAGACTGGAGCCACGCATGCCGATGCGCGCCGAAGGGCGGCATCGGCATTTTTGTTTGTGCCACACGCGCTGCAAGGAGCCGCGATGAATTGCGCCGAAACCTTCCAACCCAGCCTGCCAGCCGCACTGCCGCGTAATGCCTGTTTTGCCATTGTCGCCCCGGCGGGCGCGGCGCGGCTGGATACGCACAAGGTCAACCAGTGGTTCGTTGATCGAGGTTACAGTTGCCGCATCTACCCGGGGGCCCTTCAGGCCCAGGGCTACCTGGCGGGGCCGGACCAGCAGCGGTTGCAGGACCTGCATGATGCCTTTGCCGACCCGGCCATCGACGCCATTTTGTGCATGCGTGGGGGGTACGGCAGCATGCGCCTGCTCGACCAGCTCGATTTCGAACTGATCCGGCGCAACCCCAAGCCGCTGATCGGTTACAGCGACATCACCGCGCTGCACACGGCGATCTACCGGCATACCGGGCTGGTCACCTTCCATGGAGGGATGCTCAATGCCGACCTGCTGGGGGCCAAGTTGCCGCCGACCGAGGCTTCGTTGCTGGCGCAGCTGGGTGGGCATGTGCGGGCAGGAGAGCAGATCGTGCACCCCGCTGACTTCACCTTGAGCAGCGTGCTGCATGGGGTGGCCAGCGGGCCGCTGTTGGGAGGCAACCTGTCGATGCTAGGCGCGACCCTGGGGACAAATGCCGAGCTGGATACCCAGGGCTGCATCCTGTTCATCGAGGACGTCAACGAGCCGCTGTACCGGGTGGACCGCTTGCTCACCCAGTTGCGCCTGGCGGGCAAGCTGGAGGGGGTGAAGGGTGTGCTGGCGGGGGACTTTGCCGGAATTACCACTGCGGCGCTGACGCCCTTGCTGGAGGATATCTTCGCGCCGCTGGGTGTGCCGGTACTGGCCGGGTGGCGCAGTGGGCATTGTGACCCGAATGTGTGCTTGCCCTTGGGGGCTCGGGTCAGGCTGGACAGTGTTCGGCAGAGGCTGATGCTGGAGCAGGATCTTTTCCAGGCTTGAGATTGTCGGGGCTGCCTTGCAGCCCATCGCGACACAAGGCCGCTCCCACAGGAGAAGTGCTATCGCTTGTGGGAGCGGCCTTGTGTCGCGAAAGGGGCGCAACGCGCCCCCGCAATCTCACTATTTGCGCAGGCTCTCGAGCAGCTTGTGGGTCGGATACCCATCCGCCGGCCATCCCAACCCTTGCTGGGCATTGCGGATCGCCTTGCGGGTATTGGCGCCAATGATGCCATCGGCATTACCAGCTTCGTGCCCGTTGCTGTTCAGCAGGTTCTGCAGCTCCATGCGCTCGCTGCGGCTGAGCGGCAGGTCGTCTTTCGGCCAGCTGCCGGCAATGAAGCCCCAGCCCGTAAAGCGATCACCCAGCAGGCTTACCGCCAGCGCGTAGGACGACGAGTTGTTGTACTTGAGGATGGCGCGGAAGTTGTCCAGTACCAGGAACGCCGGGCCACGCGCGCCAGCTGGCAGCAGCAGGGCGGCAGACAGCTGGTTGCTACCTGCGGGCAGCTGGGTACCGGCAGGCAGTTTCACGCCCATTGCCAGCCACTCGCTCACCGGCTTGCGCAGCGCACCATCGGCCTGCCAGTAATCGAAGCCAGTTGGCACCTGTACCTCGAAGCCCCACGGCTGGCCACGTTTCCAGCCCGAGCTTTGCAGGTAGTGCGCGGTCGAGGCCAGGGCGTCTGCTGTGCTGTTCCAGATGTCTCGGCGGCCATCGCCGTCGAAGTCCACGGCATGGGTGTTGTAGGTGGTCGGAATGAACTGGGTCTGGCCCATGGCGCCGGCCCACGAGCCGCGCATGGCCTCAGGCTGGATATCGCCATGCTGGATGATCTGCAGCGCGGCGATCAGCTGGTCATGGGCGAACTGCGGACGGCGGCCTTCATAGGCCAGGGTCGCCAGCGAGCGGATCACCGACTTGTTGCCTTGGAACTGGCCGAAGTTGCTTTCCATGCCCCATATCGCGACCAGCACCTGGCGATCGACGCCATAGCGTTGCTCGATGCTGGTCAGCAGACCGGCGTTCTGCTCCAGTAGTTTCTTGCCGTTGCGCACACGCAGGGGCGACAGGGCACCTTCGAGGTATTCCCATACCGGGCGGGTGAACTCCGGCTGGCTGCGATCGGCCTTGATCACGTCCATGTCAGGGGTGATGCCGAGGAAGGCGCGGTCGAAGGTGTCCTGCGAAATGCCGGCTTGCAGGGCTTGCTGGCGGAAGCCGGCCTGCCATTGCGCGAAGGTTTGCAGAGGCTGGATTTCAGTGCTGCTGTCAGGCGTTGTGCCGGGCAGGGTCACCACCGGGGCGGGCTGGGCGGGGGCCAGCGGCAGGGCATCGGCGGCGGTGGGCTTTTCTGCGCAGGCCACGAGCAGGATGAAACTGGAGGCCGCGATCAGCTGACGGGTTTTCCAGCGGGGGAGAAGACTGAGAAGCATGCACAGATCCAGAATTGCAGGTCAGGTGACGACCATACCATGCCTGCGCTTTCGATGCTTTCATGCTGCCAAAAAGTAGGAAGCCTCCCAATCTCTCGATTGGAAGGCTTCGCGGCGGTAGCTGCCTTTGCCCTTGTTCGGTCGTTCCTGGCGGCAGCGGAACAGCGGCTGGGCGATGATCGACTTGGCCTTGTTGGGGCCGTGCTTTTTCGGCTTCTTGCTCATGGCGGGGTTCCCGGGTTGGGTGGGTTCGGGCGCACTGTAGGGCTTGGGGCAGGGTGGGGCCAATTGATTGTGTTTATGGTCGAGATGTTGGGGGCATTGCAGCCCTGTGGGAGCGGGCGTGCCCGCGAACACCGGCGAAGCCGGTGCCATCCACTGCGTCGCCTGATTCGCGGGCATGCCCGCTCCCACAGCGGCCCCAATTACTCGGCGGGTAGCGCCAGGCGCTGGCCGGCCATCAGCAGCGACAAGCGCGCCAGGCCAGTCCAGGGCGAACCCTCGGCCTGGCCCTTGATCTGTGCATCGATACGCTGGGCATCTTGCAGCAACTGCGCCCAGCGCTGCGCCGAGAGGCGCTGCAGGGCCTTGCTGACCAGTGGCCTGCGTTTGTCCCAGACCGGCGGGCGGGCCTGGCTGAAGGCCTTGTCCAGCGGTACGCCCTGGCTGAACTGCTGGGCCAGCCAGGCCAACTGACGCAACTCACGGGCCAGGGCCCAGAGGATCACCGGTGGCTCCACGCCTTCACCGCGCAAGCCATCGAGCATGCGCAGGGCATGCGCGGCCTCGCCATTGAGAATGGCATCTACCAGGCCGAAGACATCGAAGCGGGCGCTATCGGCGACAGCGGCCTGCACGGTCTCCACGGTGATCTGGTTGCCCTCGGCGAGCAGCTTGAGCTTTTCGATTTCCTGCGCTGCAGCCAGCAGGTTGCCTTCCACACGTGCGGCGATCAGGTCGACGGCGTCTCGCTGTGCCGACAGGCCGGCCTGCTGCAGGCGCTGATTGATCCACTGCGGCAGCTGGTGCACATCCACCGGCCAGATCTGGATGAACTGGCAGTGGGCACCTTCGATCAGGGCCTTGCCCCACTTGGTCTTCTGCGCGCTGCCGTCGAGCTTGGGCAGGCTGACCAGCAGCAGGGTGTCTTCGGCGGGGTTGGCGCAGTATTCCATCAGCGCCGCAGCGCCTTTGTCACCGGGCTTGCCCGAGGGCAGGCGCAATTCCAGCAGGCGGCGCTGGGCGAACAGGGACAGGCTGGCGCCGGCCTGGAGCAGGGTGCCCCAGTCGAAGTTGGCGTCGGCACTGAATACCTGGCGTTCGTCAAAGCCCTGCTGGCGTGCGGCGTTGCGGATGGCGTCGGCGGCTTCCTGGCACAGCAGCGGGTCGTCGCCGCTGACCACGTAGACTGGTGCCAGGGCGCCTTGCAGGTGCTTGTTGAGTTGGGCGGGGGCGAGCTTCATGGGGGACAGGCGGGGTACCCGAAGGTACCCCGCTCGGGCTTAGTTGCCCGGTACTTCCAGTGGTGACTGCTGAGGCGTTTCGGCCTGCTGGCGGCGTGCGGCCTCCAGCGCAGCGGCTTCGGCCTTGGCACGCTCGTCGGCTTGACGTTGCAGCTCGTCCAGCTGGGCCGGGGTCAGCATCTGCAGGCGAACGACCATGGCGTTGACCAGGTCGCGACGCATTTCTTCACGGGCGCGGTTGGCCTCCTGCTCGGAGCCGGTGATGTTCGAGCCGTCACGCACGTAGATCTTGCGTACTTCCAGCTTGTCGCTCATCAGTTCCAGGTTGTTCAGGCCCTGGATGCTGTAGTTCAGCACGGTGGTCAGCTCGTACTCGGCGGTACGGTTGCCACTGTTGTAGGTCGCCGAGCGCTCGCGCTCCTGCTCGTTGGTCAGCACCAGACGGTACGGTGCGCCAGCGTGTACGTTGACGCCGCTACGCTTCAGTACTTCACGCAGCTGAAGCACGGTCGGGCCGTAGGCGTTGCGTGCGCTGACGTCCATTTCCTTCACGCTCAGCTCGGTGGCGCCGGTGCCGCGCAGCTGGAAACCGCAGGCGCTGAGCATGACCGCCAGGCCGATTACCAGCAAATTGCGTTTGATCATGTTGTTGCTCCCTTGTGGGCCTGTTCCGCCCGCCCGCAGTGGCTGCGGGCGGGCGTTGCCATCAGTTGGCGACGATGTTGACCAGCTTGCCCGGTACCACGATGACCTTGCGGATGGTCAGGCCATCGATGAAGCGCAGGACGTTCTCGTTGCTGCGCGCGGCGGCTTCGATTTCTTCGCGGCTGGCGGCGGCCGGCATTTCGACCTGGCCACGCAGCTTGCCGTTGACCTGCACCACCAGGGTGACGGTGTCCTGTACCAGGGCTGCCTCGTCGACGGCTGGCCAGCTGGCGTCGATGACGGCCTGCTGGTGGCCCAGCTGTTGCCACAGCTCGTGGGAGATGTGCGGGGTGATCGGTGCCAGCAGCAGGGTGACGGCCTCGAGGCCTTCCTGCAGCAGGGCACGGTCCTGTTCGGTGGCCTGCGGGGCCTTTTCCAGCACGTTCATCACGGTCATCACCTGGGCGATGGCGGTGTTGAACTTGTGGAACTGGCCGACGTCGGTGCTGGCCTGTTTGATGGCAGCGTGGATGGCGCGGCGGATGACCTTCTGCGCGTCGTCCAGGGCGGCGACATCCAGCTTGCCTGGCAGGCCTTGGGCCACGTGGGCCTGGGCCAGGCGCCAGACGCGGCGCAGGAAGCGGCTGGCACCTTCGACGCCGGAGTCGGACCATTCCAGGCTCATGTCGGGCGGCGAGGCGAACATCATGAACAGGCGGCAGGTGTCGGCGCCGTACTGGTCGATCATCGATTGCGGGTCGACGCCGTTGTTCTTCGACTTCGACATCTTCTCGGTGCCACCGATTTCCACCGGCAGGCCGTCGGTCTTCAGGCGGGCGCCAATGATCTTGGCCTTGGCATCGCGCTCGACCTCGACATCGGCCGGGTTGAACCAGTCCTTGCCGCCGTTGCTGGCCACACGGTAGTAGGTCTCGGCGACCACCATGCCCTGGGTCAGCAGGTTCTTGAACGGCTCGTTCGAGGTAACCAGGCCTTCGTCACGCATCAGCTTGTGGAAGAAGCGCGCGTACAACAGGTGCAGGATGGCGTGTTCGATACCGCCGATGTACTGGTCGACCGGCAGCCAGTGGTTGGCCGCTTTCGGGTCGACCATGCCACCTTCGTAGTTCGGCGAGGCGTAGCGGGCGAAGTACCAGGACGACTCGACGAAGGTGTCCATGGTGTCGGTTTCGCGCTTGGCCGCGGTGCCGCATTTCGGGCAGCTGCACTCGTAGAATTCAGGCATGCGCGCCAGCGGCGAACCGGCACCGTCCGGCACCACGTTCTCCGGCAGGGTGACCGGCAACTGGTCTTCCGGCACCGGTACGTCGCCGCAGGACGGGCAGTGGATGATCGGGATCGGGCAGCCCCAGTAGCGCTGGCGGCTGATGCCCCAGTCGCGCAGGCGGAATTGGGTACGCGATTTGCCCAGCTCCTTGCGGATCAGGGCGGCTTCGATGGCGTCGAAGGCACCGGCGAAGTCCAGGCCGTCGAACTCGCCGGAGTTGATCAGCTGGCCGTGCTCGCCATAGGCGGCCAGCCACTCGCTGCCGACTTCATCGCCAGCGCTGGTGCGCACCACGGCCTTGACCGGCAGGTTGTACTTGTGGGCGAACTCGAAGTCGCGCTCGTCGTGGGCGGGCACGGCCATTACGGCGCCATCACCGTAGTGCATCAGCACGTAGTTGGCGACCCAGACCGGCAGCTTCTCGCCGGTCAGCGGGTGCTCGACCAGCAGGGAAGTGGCCATGCCCTTCTTCTCCTGGGTGGCCATGTCGGCTTCGGCAACGCTGCCGCTCTTGCACTCGTCGATGAACGCCTGCAGCGCCGGGTTGCCCTGGGCGGCCTGGGTGGCCAGCGGGTGTTCGGCGGCGACGGCGACGTAGGTGGCGCCCATCAGCGTGTCTGGACGGGTGGTGAAGACCTTGAGGGTGCCTTCGTGGCCGATGCTGGCGAGGTCGTACGGGAACTGCACTTCCATGCCGCGCGACTTGCCGATCCAGTTGCGCTGCATGGTCTTGACCTGCTCAGGCCAGCCTGGCAGCTCGTCGAGGCTTTCCAGCAGCTCGTCGGCGTAGTCGGTAATGCGGAAGTAGTACATCGGGATTTCGCGCTTCTCGATCAGCGCGCCCGAACGCCAGCCACGGCCGTCGATGACCTGCTCGTTGGCCAGTACGGTCTGGTCCGCCGGGTCCCAGTTCACGGTACCGTTCTTGCGGTAGATGATGCCTTTTTCGAACAGGCGGGTGAACAGCCACTGCTCCCAACGGTAGTAGTCGGGCTTGCAGGTGGTGACTTCACGTGCCCAGTCGATGGCCAGGCCCAGGCTCTTGAGCTGGGTCTTCATGTAGTCGATGTTTTCGTACGTCCACTTGGCCGGGGCGACGTTGTTCTTCATCGCCGCGTTTTCCGCGGGCATGCCGAAAGCGTCCCAGCCCATCGGCTGCAGGACGTTCTTGCCCAGCATGCGCTGGTAGCGGGCAATCACGTCACCGATGGTGTAGTTGCGCACGTGGCCCATGTGTAGCTTGCCGCTCGGGTACGGGAACATCGACAGGCAGTAGTAGGTGTCCTTGCCTGGCTGTTCGGTAACAGCGAACGATTGTTGCTCGTCCCAGAAGTTCTGGGCGGCGGCTTCGATATCACGGGGCGTGTATTGTTCGTGCATGGCTACTTTTTGCTGAGAGAGAAGAGACCTTGTTCCAGGCAGCGGAACCTCGCTGCGTCCGGCACTCCGGTGTCGTTTAGAGTGAACGCCGTAGCATACAGCAGCGCCGCGCATCGTGGGAAACCTTCGTTGCGAATGCCCGCTGGTCGCGGCACACGGCTGCTTTTTGCAACGACGCTAAGCTCAGGTGTGAGGGGAGATATTCTTATCTTCAATGAGGTGAACGGATGGGAGAGACGCAGCTACCCGCAATCAAACCGGAGCTATACGAACGCCTGATCGACCGGCTTGGCCTGGCGCTGGAAGTAGCCAGGACCTCGGTGCGATTGCGCGACGAGATGCCAGCCGAGCTGGAGTTGCGTGGCCTGAGCCACGCAGAGTTCGAACTGATCAAGGCCTACCTGGATTCCCTCCCGGAGCGCCACAACGCCTGTGTCGGCAGTTACCCACAAGCGGAGCCGACATCGGCCAAGATCATCTGGCTCAAGGACAAGAAACGCCCCGCCAGCACGGCGAGATCCAGGACGCTGCCACATCGCTAGTCGTTCAGGACGCCAGGCGCAGGCTATCGCGCGCCGGTTCTTCAAAATTTGCACAGCTCACGATCGGCGCCGGCCGCACCCTTGTTGACCGGCGTCGATCCTTCTAGGCTGCACGCCTGCCAAGGAGGTGTGGCCAATGCCGATCCGATTCTTCTTCAAACAATGGCTGATGCCGCCAGGTGTCCTGTTCCTGCTGCTGCTTGTGGCGTGGTGGCTGCGCCGCCGCCGGCCCAGGCTGGCAGCGCTGTGCTTTGCCGTGGGCCTTGGTGGCCTGTGGTTGATGAGCCTGCCGCTGGTGGTGCAGGAAACCGCCCGTGTGCTGGAGACCGAAGCGCCGCTGTCGGTAAGCGATTGGGCCGGTCTGGCAAGCCGGGCGGACGCCATCGTGGTGCTGGGCGCGGGGCGTGAGCGGGGAGACCCGGCCTGGGGTGGCAGCGACCAGCCCACGGTCACAGCATTGGAGCGCATGCGCTTTGCCGCGCGGCTGGCCAAGGCTTCGGGCTTGCCGGTGCTGACCAGCGGCGGGTTGCACTATGGCACGCCGCCGAGCGAGGCGCGGTTGATGGCCGATCGACTGCATGAAGATTTCGGTGTCGAGGTGAAGTGGCGGGAAGAGGGCAGCCGCACGACCTGGGAGAATGCCCGCCTTACGGCCAAGGTGCTGCAGCCGTTGGGGATTCGCCGGGTGGTCGTGGTGACCCAGGCCTGGCACATGCAGCGCTCACGCTGGAGCTTCGAGCAGGCGGGGTTCGAGGTGGTGCCGGCGCCGGTCGGGTTCCTCGGGCGCGATCATGCGCGGCCGTTTGGCGGTTTGCTGCCGGAGAGCCGGGCGATGTGGCAGAGCGGGCAGTTGCTCAATGAAGTGGCGGGGTTGGTGGGGTATCGGCTGCTTTATTGAGCCTTGTGTTGCCTGTACCGGCCTCTTCGCGGGTAAACCCGCTCCCACAGGATTCCCGCAGGCGTCGAGAATGGTGGAGGACCTGTGGGAGCGGGTTTACCCGCGAAGAGGCCGGTACAGGCGGCATCATCAGACGGTCTTGGCAATGCGTCCGGCCAGCACCGCCCAACCCAGCAGCAGCGCACAGACAATCGCCAGCGGCCACGAACGCCATTGCAGGTAAGGCGTCAGGTTCTGCATCGGCACCACCTCACCATACAGCACCGCCTGCTGGAACTGCGGCACCTGCGTGGTAATGCGGCCAAACGGGTCGATCAGCGCAGTCACGCCATTGTTGGTGGCGCGGATCATCCAGCGCCCGGCTTCCAGCGCGCGCATCTGCGCCATCTGCAGGTGCTGCAACGGGCCGATCGAGGTGCCGAACCAGGTGTCGTTGCTGATGGTCAGCAGCAGGTCGCTGCGGGCCGCCAGGCCAGCGGCGAATTCGGGGTAGACCACTTCGTAGCAGATGTAGGGCGCAATCTGGTAGCCCTTGGCCTGCAGCAGCGGCTGGTCTTCCGGCCCGCGAGCGAAGTCCGACATGGGCAGGTTGAAGAACTCGATAGCGCCACGCAGCATGTCCTGTAGCGGCACATACTCGCCAAACGGCACCAGCTTCTGCTTGAGGTAGGTGCCATCGCCTTCACCGGTAACGGTGATGCCGTTGTAGTAGCGGCGCTGGTGGTGCACCACTTCACGCACGGGCACGCCGGTGATCAGCGCCGAATGCCGCTCGGCGGCGAACCGGCCCATCACGTCGATATAGCCCTGGGCCTGGTCCTTGAGCACCGGCACCGCGGTTTCCGGCCACACCAGCAGGTCTACCGGCCTGGAGCTGAAGCTCAGGTCACGGTACAGCGCCAGTTGTGCGTCGATGTGCGCCGGGTCCCATTTCAGGTCCTGCGCGACGTTACCCTGGATGGCTGCCACTTTCAGTGGGTCGCCCGCCGGCTTGGTCCAGGCATGGCCCTTGAGCACCAGGCCCAGCACCCACGGGGCCAGCAACAGCAGGCAGCCCACCGCCAGGAACGAGGGGCGGGCGCGCAGGCGGTGCAGGTTGCACAGCAGGGCTGCGGTCAGGGCCAGGGCGAAGGAAATCAGCCACACGCCGCCCAGCGGTGCCAGGCCGGCCAGCGGGCCGTCCAGCTGGCTGTAGCCGGCGTAGAGCCAGGGGAAACCGGTCAGGAACCAGCCGCGGAAGGCCTCTTGCAGCAGCCACAGGGCGGCGAAGCACAGGGCGTCGGCCAGCGGTGCTTCGGTGCGCCGCAACCAGCGGGCCCACAGCCAGGTGGGCAGGGCGAAGAACCAGGCCAGGGCGGCGAAGAACGCCAGCAGCAGCAGGATTGCCAGCAGCGGCGAGGCGCCGCCGTAGGTGTTCATGCTGACGTAGATCCACCAGGTGCCAGCGCCGTACAGGCCGAAGCCGAACCACCAGCCACGCCACATGGCCTGGCGCGGGCTGAGCTCGCGCAGGCCAAGGTAGAGCAGGGCGATGGACAACACGGCCAATGGCCAGATGTCGAACGGCGCCAGGGCCAGGAGAGTGGAGGCGCCGGCCGCCAGGGCCAGCAGGTTACCGGGCCAGCCGGGGCGGGTGATCCAACGCATGTTTGTCCTTAACGGGTGATCGGTGTCAGGCGCAGCAAGTGTATCCGCCGGCTGTCGGCATTGAGAATACGGAACTTGTAAGGGCCGATCTCGGTAGTTTCGTTGCGCTTGGGCAGGTGACCGAAGGCGCTCATCACCAGGCCGCCGACTGTGTCGAACTCGTCATCGGAGAATTCGCTGTCGAAGAACTCGTTGAAGTTCTCGATCGGGGTAAGCGCCTTGACCAGGAAGTCACCGCTGGGCAGCGGCTTGATGTAGCTGTCTTCCTCGACGTCGTGCTCGTCCTCGATGTCGCCGACGATCTGCTCCAGCACGTCCTCGATGGTGACCAGGCCGGCTACGCCGCCGTACTCGTCGATTACGATGGCCATGTGGTTATGGTTGGCGCGGAACTCGCGCAGCAGCACGTTCAGGCGCTTGGACTCGGGCACGAACGTGGCCGGGCGCAGCAGGTCCTTGATGTTGAAGCTGTCGCCGTTCTCCTTGAGGATCAGCGGCAGCAGGTCTTTGGCGAGCAGGATCCCGAGCACATCGTCGTGGCTTTCGCCGATCACCGGGTAGCGCGAGTGCGCGGCGTCGATCACCGCCGGCAGGAACTCGCGCGGCGACTGGCTGGCCTTGATGCTGATCATCTGCGAACGCGGCACCATGATGTCGCGAACCTGCAGGTCGGCCACCTGGATGGCGCCTTCGACGATGGTCAGCGCTTCGCTGTCCAACAGTTTGTTCTGATGGGCTTCGCGCAGCAGCTCCAGGAGTTGCTGGCGGTTTTTCGGCTCATGGGCAAAAGCCTGGGTCAGTTTACCCAGCCAGGACTTCTGCCCGTTGCTCGATCGATCTTCGCTCATGGCGGTTCTCGTGATCCTTCGTGTATCAGTGTGTGATGGTGTCGGTTTCATCGTCGGCGTACGGGTCGGGGTGACCCAGTTCTGCCAGCAATTCCCGTTCCAGGCCTTCCATTTCCTCGGCTTCCTCATCCTCGATGTGGTCGTAGCCGAGCAGGTGCAGGCAACCGTGGATGACCAGGTGCGCCCAGTGCGCTTCCAGCGATTTGCCTTGCTCGGCCGCTTCGCGCTCGACCACCGGTACGCAGATCACCAGGTCGCCCAGCAGCGGGATATCGAGCAGGTCATCGGGTACGTCGGCCGGGAACGACAGCACATTGGTTGCGTAGTCCTTGTGCCGGTAGGTGTGGTTCAGCTCGCGGCCTTCGGCTTCGTCGACCAGGCGAATGGTCATTTCCGAGTCGGCGCTGCGCTGGCGCAGGGCCAGTTCGCACCAGCGGCGGAAGGCGGTGTCATCCGGGGCGGCAGCATCCGTGGCCCGTTGAATATCGAGTTCAAGCATCTTTGCCGGGCGCCTCGGGCTTGGCCTGGCGGGCATCGAAGCGGTCGTAGGCCTCGACAATGCGCTGCACCAGTGGGTGACGAACCACATCTTTGGGTTGGAAATGGGTAAAACTGATCCCCGGAACGTCCCTCAGCACTTCGATGACGTGCGCCAGGCCCGACTTGGTGCCACGGGGCAGGTCGACCTGGGTGATGTCACCGGTGATGACCGCGGTGGAGCCGAAGCCGATACGGGTGAGGAACATTTTCATCTGTTCCAGCGTGGTGTTCTGGCTTTCGTCGAGGATGATGAAGCTGTTGTTCAGGGTGCGGCCACGCATGTAGGCCAGCGGAGCGATCTCGATCACCTGGCGCTCGATCAGCTTGGCCACGTGTTCGAAGCCGAGCATTTCGTACAGGGCGTCGTACAGCGGGCGCAGGTATGGGTCGATCTTCTGGGCCAGGTCGCCGGGCAGAAAGCCGAGTTTTTCGCCCGCCTCGACCGCCGGGCGCACCAGCAGGATACGGCGCACCTGTTCGCGCTCCAGCGCGTCCACGGCGCAGGCCACGGCCAGGTAGGTCTTGCCGGTACCGGCCGGGCCGATGCCGAAGTTGATGTCGTTGGCCAGGATTTCCTTGACGTAGCGTTGCTGGTTGACCCCGCGCGGGCGGATGTTGCCCTTGCGCGTGCGCAGCGACACGCTGACCTCGTTGACGGCCGGGTTGTCGATGTTCTCGACGGTCGATTCCTGCAGGTACAGGTGCACGGTTTCCGGCGACAGATCGCTGGCCTTGGTCTCGCGGTAGAGACGGCGCAGCAGCTGTTCGGCAGCGGAGGTGGTCTTGGGTTCGCCGATCAGCTCGAACTGATTGCCGCGGTTGCGGATCTCGATGGCCAGGCGCTGTTCGATCAGGCGCAGGTGCTCGTCGAACTGGCCGCACAAGTTGGCGAAACGGTGGGCCTCGAAAGGTTCGAGGATGAAACGATGGGGTTCTATGGGTGCGTTCAAGGTCGTTTTTAGCCGCTCGACGGCAATGGATGTGAACTCAAGAATAACCCTTGAATGGCAGTGGCGAAAGCACTGAAACGTTCAACGGTATGTACTGCCTGTTTCGGCCTCTTCGCGGGCAAACCCGCTCCCACAGGGATTGCACTGTTCCTGAGGGCTGCGCAGAACCTGTGGGAGCGGGCTTGCCCGCGAAGGGGCCGGTACAGGTATGATGCCCGCCTTTTCTTACGCATGTGTTATCCCGACAAACATGAGCAAACGCGAGCCTGCCATCTATAAAGTGATCTTCCTCAACCAGGGGCAGGTCTTCGAGATGTATGCCAAGCAGATCTACCAGAGCGACCTGTGGGGCTTCCTGGAAATCGAGGAGTTCGTGTTCGGCGAGCGCTCGCAGTTGCTGGTGGACCCGAGCGAGGAGAAGCTCAAGAGCCAGTTCGAGGGGGTGATCCGCAGCTTCGTGCCGATGCACTCGATCGTGCGCATCGACGAGGTGGAGCGCCTGGGCACGGCCAAGATCAGCGAAGCCAAGGGCGGCGGCAACGTGATGCCGTTCCCCATGCCGATGCCGGAAAAGTAACCCTCAGGGGAGTGGCGAGAAGGGCGTGCGCCCTTCGGCGTTCTGCAGCTCCAGCAGGTACTTGCGGAAGATCTGGCCGAGCACCTGGGTGGCATGCTCAAGCTCGTCGCGGGGCATTTGCTCGGTCACTTCGTCGGCCATGTCCAGCGCATCTTCGGCGCCGTTGACCGCGGCCATCTTCAGCAGGATGTAGGCCTGCACGTTGTTGGCCTTGACCCCTTCGCCACGGAAGAACATGGCGCCCAGGCGGTACTGCGCCTCGGCATGGCCTTGCAGCGAGGCCTTTTCGAACCAGTTCAGGGCTTTGTTCAGGTTTTTCGGTGTTTGCGTGTAGTAGTACTCGCCCAGTTCGAATTGCGCCTGGGCATCCCCCGTCGTTGCCGTCTGCTCACAAGCCTTGAGGGCGTTTGCCAGGTCTTCAGGCTGGACATTCAAGGTGCAGCGGCCCGTCGCCGGAATCAGCAACGAGTTACCGCCCTCCGCCAGGGCCAGCAGGGGCTGAAGAAGCAACAGGCAGCCCAGGGTCAGGGCGCGGCCGGTGCGGTTCATGGGGATCGACTTACCTCTGCAAAGCTGCGGCCAATGTCTCTGGTGGCACATTATGGGATAAGCAGCGCCAACCTTACAAAGTTTTACTCGATTTTCTGCTTGGTTGGAGAAGTCAGCTGATTGTGCATGGGTATTTATTGCCTGTGCCGGCCTCTTCGCGGGTTTACCCGCGAAAGGGCCGGTACAGACACAGCATTACTTCAGGGCTGCAAAAGCCTTTTCAGCCGCATCCAGGGTGATTTGCAGCTCCTTGTCGCCATGGGCGATGGAGGTGAAGCCCGCCTCGAACGCGCTAGGTGCCAGGTACACGCCACCGTCGAGCATCAGGTGGAAGAAGCGCTTGAAGCGCTCGGCATCGCTGGCCATCACGTCGTCGAAGGTGACGATGTCGTCGGCACCGCTGAAGTACAGGCCGAACATGGCGCCGGCCTGGGTGGTGACGAACGGCACGCCAGCGGCATCGGCGCGCTGTTGCAGGCCGTCGAGCATGCGGCTGGTGTAGTCGGTCAGCTCGGCGTGGAAGCCCGGGCGGCTGATCAGCTTCAGGGTGGTCAGGCCGGCAGCCATGGCCAGCGGGTTGCCCGACAGGGTGCCAGCCTGGTAGACCGGGCCGAGCGGGGCGATGCAGCCCATGATTTCACGCTTGCCGCCGAAGCAGCCGACTGGCATACCGCCACCGACGATCTTGCCGAAGGTCGACAGGTCCGGCTTGATGCCATAGTGGCCCTGGGCGCCGCCGAGCGAGACGCGGAAACCGGTCATCACTTCGTCGAAGATCAACACCACGCCGTGCTTGTCGCACTGCTCGCGCAGGCCTTCGAGGAAGCCTGGCGCCGGCGGTACGCAGTTCATGTTGCCGGCCACCGGCTCGACGATGATGCAGGCTACGGTCTGGCCGACTTCGGCGAGGGTTTTCTCGACAGCGGCGATGTCGTTGAACGGCAGGGTCAGGGTGTGCTTGGCGAAGTCCGCCGGCACACCGGCCGAGCTCGGCACGCCCTGGGTCAGCAGGCCGGAGCCGGCTTTTACCAGCAGGCTGTCGGAGTGGCCGTGGTAGCAGCCTTCGAACTTGATGATGGCGTCACGGCCGGTGTAGCCACGGGCCAGGCGGATGGCGCTCATGGTGGCTTCGGTGCCCGAGCTGACCATGCGCACCATCTCCATGGACGGCACCAGCGAGCAGACCAGGTCGGCCATTTCGGTTTCCATGGCGGTCGGTGCACCGTAGGACAGGCCGTGCTCCAGCTGCCTGCGTACCGAGTCCAGTACCTGCGGGTGGCCGTGGCCGAGAATCATCGGGCCCCAGGAGCCGACGTAGTCGACATAGCGCTTGTCATCCTCGTCAACGACGTAGGCGCCTTCGGCATGCTTGAAGAACAGCGGCGTGCCGCCAACGCTCTTGAAAGCGCGGACCGGCGAGTTGACGCCACCGGGGATGTGCTTCTGGGCTTGGGCGAACAGGGCTTCGGAACGGGACATGGAAGGTTCTCTCGAATCAGGATGCGAACAAGGCATTGAAGGCGCGGGCGCGGCGGGTGACTTCCTGCGCGCTGTCGGCACCGAACAGGCCGTGGATCACCGCCAGCAGATCGGCACCATGGGCGACCAGCGGGGCGGCGTTGTCGAGGGTAATGCCGCCGATCACTGCGATCGGCAGTTTCACCTGGGCGCGAGCCTGCTCCAGCAGTTCGATGTTGGCCGCGGGGGCGCCCGGCTTGGTGACGGAGTTGAAGAAGCGGCCGAAGGCCACGTAGCTGGCACCTTCGCTGGCAGCCTGGGCGGCCAGTTCGAGGCTGGCGTGGCAGGTGGAGCCGATGATCGCCTGGCGCCCGAGCAGGGCGCGGGCCGGGGTCAGTGGGCCGTCGGTCTGGCCCAGGTGCACGCCGACGCCCAGGCGCGCGGCCAGTTCGGCATCGTCGTTGATGATCAGCTGGGTGCCGTAGCGCTCGCAGAGCTTCATCAGCCCTTCGGCCTCACGCAGGCGGCGTGCCGCGTCGTCACTTTTGTCGCGGTACTGCAGCAGGCACACGCCGCCTTCCAGTGCCGCCTCGACATGGGACAGGAAACGGCCAGCGAGCAGCTGGCTGTCGGTGATGGCGTACAGACCGCGTAGCTTCATTGGAGGCCTCGTGTCAGGAGCAGAAATCCAGTGGCAGGCGGCGCGGCACGTACTGGCCCTTGCCCAGTTGCTCGGCGTCACGCAGGGTGCGCCAGGTGTAGTCCAGGGCGCTGCGTACGGCGCTTTCCAGCTGCTCGCCGAGGGCCATGCGGCCGGCCAGGGCGCTGGCCAGGGTGCAGCCCGAACCATGGTAGCTGCCCGGCAGGCGCTGGCAGGTCCAGGTGTGGCGCTGGCCATCGCGGCTGTACAGGCGGTTGTGAATTTCGTCTTCGTCGCCGTGACCGCCGGTAATCAGCAGGTGTCTACAGAACGGCAACAGTTTTTCGGCACACTCGTCGGCGGTGCCTTCGGGCAGTTCGGCCAGGATGCGGGCTTCGGGCAGGTTCGGCGTAGCGATGGTCGCCAGCGGCAGCAGGCGTTCGCGCAGGGCGTAGCCCACTTCGTCCTTGCCCAGGCGGCCACCACCACCGGCACGCAGTACCGGGTCGCAGACCAGCGGCAGGTGCGGGTGGGCGGCCAGCAGTTCGGCGACGGTGTCGACCATCTCGATCGAACCGAGCATGCCGAGCTTGACGGCGGCCACCGTGGCGTCGGCCAGCACGGCGTTGGCCTGGGCCAGTACCCACTCGCGGTCAAGCACGCGGAAGTCGGAAACGTTGACGGTATCCTGCACGGTCAGGGCGGTCACTGCGGGTGCGGCGTGACAGCCTTGGGCGATCAGGGCTTCGATATCTGCCTGCAGGCCGGCGCCGCCACTGGGGTCGTGGCCGGAGAGACAGAGGACAACGGGGCGGGAGCTGTAGGTATTCATGGTCGGCGAGCTTACCACCAATCCTGTTTGGGCGGATCGTCCGACAAACGAGTTTTACTGATCGAACGGTCAGAATATTTTGTTTGTATCTCGTGAAAGTCTTGATTTAGAGCCTTTTCTTTGGTTTTTGATATGGCCGATTGCCAGGTTGCGAAGCTATGCTAGAGTGCTCGGATAACTCTACTAACGGGTTCTGCCGGATCGTGTCGTCTCAAACGGATGGGAGGCAACCGCGACTCGACTGGACAGGCCATGCTGGGGCTGTATGCGCTATTTGCTGATTGTGCTTCTGGGCTTGCTGCCCATGGTGGCCGGGGCCGTCGATTTCGACGACGCTACGCGGCATCTTCCGCTGGGCAAGGCCATGCAGGTTTATGAAGACCTCGATGGCAGTGCCAGCATCACCCAGGTCAGTGCCCCTGGGTTCGCCGAGCACTTTCGCCCCCATCTCGAAGACGTGCTGAACGCCGGTTATTCCACCTCGGTGTTCTGGCTCAAGGTCGAGCTGCGTCCTGTCGCCGCGCCCGGCGCTGCCCCACGGCAATGGCTGCTGGAGCTGGCCTATCCACCGCTGGACCACCTGGAGCTGTACCTGCCCGACCGCAGTGGCAGTTACCGCCTGGCCCAGCGCACCGGTGACGCCTTGCCCTACGCCAGCCGGCAGATCCGGCAGAACAACTACCTGTTCGAGTTGCAGCTGCCGCCTGGCCAGGTAACCACCGCCTACCTGCGCCTGCACAGCCAGGGCTCGGTGCAGGCGCCGCTGGCGCTGTGGTCCGCCGAGGCCTACATGGAGCAGCAGCCCACGCGCCTGTATGTGCTGGGGATGATCTACGGCGTGCTGCTGGTGATGCTGGTGTACAACCTGTTCATCTACCTCAGCGTGCGCGACGTCAGCTACCTCTACTACATCCTCTATATCGCTTCGTTCGGCTTTTACCAGGTGTCGGTGAATGGCGCCGGTGTGGCCTACTTCTGGCCGGACAGCCCCTGGTGGGCGAATGCCTCGACGCCGCTGTTCATTGGTGCCGCCGGCCTGTTCGGTTGCCAGTTCGCCCGGCATTTCCTGCAACTGGGCAGCATCAGCCGTGGCTTGGACCGGTTGCTGCAGCTGCTGATGCTGGGTGGCGCGCTGGTCATGGTGCTGGCGGTGAGCATGCCCTACGGCGTCGCCCTGCGCATGGCCACGGTGCTGGCGTTGCTGTTTACCGTGAGCATCTTCGCTGCCGGGCTTTACGCCTGGTGGCGTGGCTTGCGCGTGGCACGCTGGTTCATCATCGCCTGGACGGCGTTCCTGCTCGGTGGCCTGGTCAACACCCTGATGGTGCTGGGCTACCTGCCAAACGTGTTCATCACCATGTATGCCAGCCAGCTGGGGTCGGCGCTGGAGGTGGCCTTGCTGTCGCTGGCGCTGGCCGACCGTATCAACAGCTTGCGCGAGCAGCAGGCGCAGACCTTGCGTGACACCGGGCGCACGCTGGAGCAACTGAACCTGCAACTGGCCAGGAGCAACCGGCTGAAAGACGAATTCCTGGCCTGCGTGACCCATGAGCTGCGCACGCCGATGAATGGCGTGATCGGCTCGCTGGAGCTGATGCACACCCTGCCGATGGAGGCCGAAATGGCCCAGTACCACCGCACGGCGGTGGGGTCGGCCCAGGGCATGATGGACATGGTCGATGCCATTCTTACCCTGTCCGAACTGCAGGCCGGCCGCCTGCGCGCGCAGCCTGCGCCGTTCAGCCTGCGTGACCTGCTGCAGGGCTTGCGCGCCGGTTATGCCGGGCAGGCTTTGGGCAAAGGCTTGTACCTGAGCCTGGACATCCCCGCCGACTTGCCGGACGAGCTGCTGGGTGACGGCCAGAAACTGGCCCGCTGCCTGGGGTGCCTGGTGGACAACGGGCTGAAGTTCACCCACCAGGGCGGGGTAATGATCCAGGTGCGCGGCCGCCGGGCGGGGCTGGATGACCTGGCGCTGACCTTCATTGTCAGCGACAGCGGTATTGGCTTCGATGACCTGGACCAGTCGACCCTGTATCAGCGCTTCTTCCAGGTCGATGGCTCGATGACCCGGCGTTATGGCGGGCTGGGGATTGGTTTGTCGATCTGCCGGCAGATGGGGGAATTGCTGGGGGCGAAGTTGTCGCATGAATCGACGCGGGGGTTGGGGAGCCGGTTCGAGTTGAGTTTGAACATGGCGGTTTCGCAGGTGCAGATGAGCCCGGGCATCCAGCAGGTGCGGCGTTCGCTGTAGGTCTTATTGGGGCTGCTTTGCAGCCCTTCGCGGGCACGCCCGCTCCTACAGGTTTGGTGCTCAGCCCAAATAATGCGCGATCCCCTTGTGGGAGCGGGCGTGCCCGCGAAGGGCCGCAAAGCGGCCCCAAGAAGCCCACAGGCTACAACAACTCCAGACTCTTCCTACGCACTGGCACTGGAAACTGCGCCAACTGCGAAATACCCTACAACCCTTGTCGACACGCGTCTGATTGTTCCTGCAAATCCCGCCCTCTAGGCTTTTCCTGTCGCTGACGGTTCAGCGATCGGGTGTGGAAACCTGGCAAGACAAATGGTGTGTGTTGTCATGACAGCTGTATGCGGGAGGCCTTTGGGCCTACCGGGTTCGCACCATGCCTGGTTTTCCACCCCGTGTGCAGCTGTCACCCCTATGTGTGGAAACGGATGGGTGGCACATATTTCCATGGTGCCGAACTCATGAACGACGAAACCAAAACCACCCCTGGCGTTACCTACTTCTACCAAGGCGAAGGCCAAACCCACCCGCTGTTCCGCATTGCCGAGGGCATCCCCTGTCGCAGCGCCCGTGAGCAGGCCTCGGAACTGATGGGCTATGCACGCGATTTGTCGCTGACCGGCTTGATGGATGGCGGCCAGCAGATGCTCTGGGCTTCGCACTACTTCTCAGCCATGGCCAAGGCGCTGCTGGATGATGCCGAGTTGGGCTTGATGCGCTGATTCCTGTACTGGCTGTACCGGCCCTTTCGCGGGTGAACCCGCTCCCACAGGAGTTGTGCATAGACTGAAAGATGAGCTATCTCTGTGGAGGCGGGTTTCGCGCGGTGAGTCCTCAGGCAAGGCTGGGCAGTGCTAATGGTGCGTAAGCCGACAAAAATCCCAATAGTGCGGTAATGGGCATCCAGCAGATAATCAGCCATAGAACATTTGCCCAAGTTATTTTTGAATTTTCAAACCCGCACGCATCATCCTCGTAAACATTGACTGATTGTTGAATCTGCACCATTGCTACCGAGAAAAAGGTGGTGTACAGGAGCATGAGCATAATCGGGATTGTGGTGAAAACTGAGAGCGGCAGGCTATCGAATACCTTTTCGGATATATAGAATTCCCAGCCCGCTATCATTAAGATGGGGGCGCAAAACATCAGGGTGACACCGAGCGCACTACCTTCTACAGGCCGGTTCGCTTGAGTGCAGCGAGCGACGATTTTTTTCATCAAGAAGTATATTGTTAATGCACCGAAAATTGTACAGAGCAGTGGGATGAGTCTGAAGCCGTGCTGGCCTCTAATAAGTAACCAGTGTCGATAGTACCAGTAGTAAAGGTACAGGCCCATTGATAAGGAGCCCATGATTATGAGTTTTGAAATGGAAATGACATAGAGTTGTGTTTTTTTAGGGGGCGAGGTGGTAAGCGATTCGGGGTGGTGCTTCTGGTCTGAGGTCATATGGGGTGGTCTCTCAGTTTGGCTATTCGATGAAGAAATTTATGGCTATCCAGATGATGCCGATGATGTTCAGCGATGATGAAATAAGTATTTTTCTTTTTAGCTTTTTAGGGAATTGTAGGTAGTCTTGCTCATCCATAAGCCCTCTGCGAATGCTTGCGGCTGGTGATCCGATGGTGCCAGCGATTACAGAAATGACTAGCACTCTGGAGCCTATCTTTTTCTCCCCCCACATACCGGTCGCAAATGGAAGGCACGCACTCCGTTGGAGTGCCGATGTCATCTCTTTATATTGGCGAGAGCAGGCGATATGAACATCAGCAGCAAGCCCGATTAAAATTAGGCATGCAGGTGTTGCTAGCAAGAATAGTCTTAGTTTTAAGTCAAGATGCTCAATCATCTGCAAAGACCTCGAAGACTAATTCGCCGAGTTTTTCGCCGTATTCCATGCCACCTACGCTACCAGCCAAGGCTCCTGCACCAGTGATTACTATTCCGCATGCGAGAGTCCCAGATCCGAATCTCCAGCAAACCTTCGCAGAGACTCTGGCTGTTACTTTGCCAGCCGCCCAGCCGCCAGCTAAGCCGCCAGAGAAATTACTAGCCTCAGTAACTTTGACTTTTTCGCAGGCTTTGGAGTTTCCTTCTTTGCAGACTTCAGAGACTTTGATTGCCGAGCCTATGCCACCAATGGTTACGCCTATACGCCCTCCGGTTTTCAAATATCTGGCCATCTTGGCCAGTTTATCCAAGTGCGTCGAATAACCAGGGATGTGTGTCGGTCCTCCCGCTTTGGTCCAGTGATGGACCAAACTTCTGGATGAGATTCCCAAGTCCCGCCGCAAACTTTCATAATTTCCGAGATTGAGCCGCTTGTTCAGAACGGTCGCGTTCAGGTTTGCACTTAATTGCTTAAATAGTTTCTGACGCTCCGCAAAGAACTCAGGGTGCCTAAGATGCCCATGTTTGATGAATTGATCTTTATGCAGGTCTTCAATTTTTCGCAATATGTCGCTGAGCTCATCCAGCGACTTGCCAACCATCGCCTCACTCACCCCCATCGCCAGGCTCACATCACTAAGCAACCCGGCGATCTCGGCTTGATGGCGCATCATGAATTCGGCTTCCTCCGGCGTCAGTTCTGCCAACGCTTCCCGCGCCTGTTTCGCCGCACTCATCGCAATCAGTTCTTCACGCGTGCAGACCGGCCGCCGCAAGCCGTCGCCGATGACAAAGATTTCGCCTGCCTTGAATCCACGCTGATGCGTCGGGTTCAGCCGTTCCAGAATCGAGCGGGGCAGGTTGGCCTGCGGTGCGCCGAGTTCTGCCAGGACTTCCTGATAAGACATACAGCGTGGAACGATGTAGAAGCCGGGTTCCATGCCTTGTGGAGTGGGCGATGGCTGAAGTACCTCAGGCTGGTATGTATCTCTTATCTGGTTACTCGTTTGAGCCTGTGGCGGCGACTCATAGACGGCCGCAGGTACAGATGCCCTGCGCGGCGCCGGGCCTGTATGCGCAGGCGCAACCAGGCGATTGCTGCCCAATGGGCATCCGCATTGCACCAGCGCGCCGTCGACAGCCGTGGGTATGCCGTCCTGCGCCCAGCGGGAATCGCCCTCGATGATGGTGCCCTCTTGTCCACAGCGCGGGCAGGGGGTGGTCTTGTCGCCTTTGAGCAGCCAGTCGCTACCGTGCACGCGGCCCCTGGCCTGGCCGGCAATGCAGATGGCGCCAGTGGTGGTTTCGTCCCCGTCCAGGCCCTGGCCTCGGCCGAAGATGTTCATGCGCATGCTCATGGCTTGCCTCTTTTTGAAATGTGGAAGCCAGGAACCTAGCAGCCTGTAGGCGGGTATTTTCAGGTCGGGGAGGGTTTAGGAAGGGTCCTACAATAGGCAGGGATTTGGACTACAACGCATTTTGATGGCAGTGCCGGGAAGTGAAGCGGGGATCGGGTTAGGGCTGGCAGCTTCTCGCCGTGGCAGGTGTAGCGTTTGGGAGATCGAGCGCCGCCCGCGCGGCGCTCGATCTACCAGGCGCTACACCCCTCACGGCGAACACCTCTCAGCCCCGCAGCATCCCCAACACATGCGCCCCCCACCACATGTTTAGTCATTAATGTCACTTTGACTGACTCGTACAGAGTGCTTCACTGGGTCTCTCAAGCCTACCCGGATCCAGGAGCCCCCGATGAACCTGCACCAGTACGCTGAAACCCACGAAGTCACCAACCAGCCACCGCCTCTCGACGGTGCCAACCTGTACCGCCTCGACCTGCCGCTACAGGAGTGGTCGCGGCGCTTCGGCGCGGGTTGGGCCGAGTCGCGGATCGATGCCTACGGGGCCCTGGCCGGTGGCCCGCTGATGCAGGCGGGTTTCCTGGCCAATGCGCACAAGCCGGAGTTCAGCAGCCATGACCGCTACGGCCACCGCATCGACCTGGTCGAGTTCCACCCGGCCTACCACGAACTGATGCGCACCGCTGTCGAGCATGGCCTGCCTTCGCTACCGTGGGCCGAACCCCGCCCCGGCGCCCATGTAGCGCGGGCTTCGATGACCTACCTGCACAGCCAGGCCGAGGCCGGTACCGGCTGCCCGCTGACCATGACCTTCGCTGCCGTACCTGCGCTGCGGCTGCAACCCGAACTGGCCGAATACTGGTTGCCGAAAATCCTCGCCTGCGAATACGACCCGCGTAACGTCGGCGACCGGCACAAGGCCGGGGTCACCCTGGGTATGGCCATGACCGAGAAGCAGGGTGGCACCGATGTACGTGCCAACACTACCCGGGCTTATCCGGTCGGCGCCGCAGGCCCGGGCCAGGCCTACGAGCTGGTCGGGCACAAGTGGTTCTGCTCGGCGCCGATGTGCGATGCCTTCCTGACCCTGGCCCAGACCGAAAAAGGCCTGAGCTGCTTCCTGCTGCCGCGTCACCGCCCCGACGACAGCCGCAACCAGTTCTATATCCAGCGCCTGAAGAACAAGCTGGGCAACAGTTCCAATGCCTCCAGCGAGGTGGAATTCCGCGGCGCCCTGGCGTGGATGGTCGGGGAAGAAGGGCGGGGCGTGCCGACCATCATCGAAATGGTGGCCATGACCCGCTTCGACTGCATGGTCGGCTCCAGTGCCCTGATGCGCCAGGCGCTGACCCAGGCGGCCCACCACTGTGCGCACCGCAAGGTCGGCGGGCGGCTGCTGAGCGAGCAGCCGTTGATGCAGAACGTGCTGGCCGACCTGGCGCTGGAAAGCGAGGCCGCGCTGGCCCTGAGCCTGCGCATGGGGCAGGCGCTGGAACAGCTGGACGACCCGCAGCAGGCGCATTTCGCCCGGCTGGTCACGGCGGTGGGCAAGTACTGGATCTGCAAGCGCGCGCCGGCCATGATCAACGAGGCCGCCGAGTGTCTGGGCGGGGCGGGTTATGTGGAAGACAGCATCCTGCCACGGCTGTACCGCGAAGCGCCGGTCAACTCGACCTGGGAAGGCTCGGGCAATGTGCAGTGCCTGGATGTGCTGCGGGCCTTGTCCAAGGAACCGGGCGTGCTCGATGCGTTGTTCGCCGAGCTGGGTGATGGGCATGGGGACCCGCGTTTGGCGGCGCACATCGGCAACCTCAAGGGTGCGTTTGCCGACACCGGCGACATGCAGTACCGCGCGCGGCAACTGACCGAGGACATTGCCCTGGCATTGCAGGCCAAGCTGTTGCTGGAGGCGGGCAATACGGTGGTCAGTGATGCGTTCATCGACAGCCGCTTGGCGGGTGGGGGGCGCGTTTATGGGGCGTTGCCGCGGGGTGTGGATGTGGCGGCATTGGTGGCCAGGGCTACGCCAGCCTGGACGAACTGAGCTGGCTTTTTCGCGGGCACGCCCGCTCCCACAGGTACTGCGCCGTACTTAGGGCAGTGAATATCCTGTGAGAGCGAGCGTGCCCGCGAATGGATGCAACACCGATCAATGGGGGTGTATTTAGCCAAGAAGGCAGGCAAGATGGTTCACATGCATGTCCAGACAGGAAGCACAGTGTGAGCCAAGCTTTTGTAGTCGTTGATACCCCCGAACAGGCCGTCGACCGTCTGGCGGCCCTGCATGAACAGGCCACCGGGGCCCTTAGCCAGGCCCTCAAGCGTTACCTGAAGGACCGTACCGAGCCGGACGCCGAAGAGCGTGACCTGTTCCGCTACCCGGCGCTGCGCCTGACCTACTACAGCCACGGTGAAGTCGCCGCCACCACGCGGGCCTACGCCAAGGTCCAGGTGGCCGGTACCTACAGCGTCACCATCACCCAGCCGGCTGCTTTCCGTGGCTATCTGCTGGAGCAACTGCGCCCGCTGATGCATGACTACACCGTCACGGTGGAGGTTGGCGTCAGCGAACAGAACATCCCATACCCCTACGTGGTCGACCAGGGCGACGAGCTGGCCGGCAGCGGCATCACCGCAGCGCAACTGGCGCGGGTGTTCCCCAGCACCGACCTGTCGGCTGCCACCGACAACATCGCCGACGGCCTGTGTGACTGGGGCAGTGCCGAAACCCTGCCGCTGGCGCTGTTCGATGCCGCGCGGGTCGACTTCTCGCTGCGCCGCCTGGTGCACTACACCGGCAGCGACTGGCGCCATGTGCAGCCATGGATCCTGCTGACCAACTACCACCGCTATGTCGACCAGTTCATCAGCCACGGCCTCGACCAGTTGCGTGACGACCCGCGCTTCGTGCGCATGGTGCTGCCGGGCAACGTGGTGATCGAAAAGGGCATGGACCACGGTGAAACCCAGGCCCTGGTAGCCAGCGTGGTCTGGCACCGCTACCAGATGCCGGCGTACCACCTGATCGCCGCCGACGGCGACGGTGTCACGTTGGTCAACATCGGCGTCGGCCCGTCCAATGCCAAGAACATCACCGACCACCTGGCCGTGCTGCGCCCGCACTGCTGGCTGATGATCGGCCACTGCGGCGGCCTGCGGCAATCGCAGACCATCGGCGACTATGTGCTGGCACACGCCTACATGCGCCGTGACGGCATTCTCGACCGGGTGGTGCCACCGAACATCCCGATCCCGGCCCTGGCCGAAGTGCAGCTGGCCTTGCAGGAGGCCGCCGCGCAGGTCACCGGCGAGCGTGGCGAACAGCTGAAGAAGCGCCTGCGCACCGGCACCGTGCTGACCTACGACGACCGCAACTGGGAGCTGCGCTGGGCCCAGGAACGGCCGCTGATCAACCTGTCGCGTGCCGTGGCGGTGGACATGGAAAGCGGCACCATTGCCGCCCAGGGTTACCGCTTGCGCGTGCCTTACGGCACCTTGCTGTGTGTGTCCGACAAGCCGCTGCACAGCGAGATCAAGCTGCCGGGCTCGGCCAACGCCTTCTATAACCGGGCGGTCAGCCAGCATTTGAAGATCGGCATTGCCGCCCTCGACTTGCTGCGCACCGAGCTCAACTCGCTGCACTCGCGTAAACTGCGCAGTTTCGATGAGCCGCCGTTCCGCTGAGGATCCATGTCACTGCCACCCCGTAACAAGCCGCGCCGTCCCCAGGCGCGGCCTGCCACCGGCCCGCGTCGCCAGCCCAAGGCGCCACCGGCCGAGCCGCGCCTGATCCTGTTCAACAAGCCGTTCGACGTGCTGACCCAGTTCAGCGACGGCGACGGGCGCGCGACGCTCAAGGACTACATCGACATCCCGGGCGTGTACCCGGCCGGGCGGCTGGACCGCGACAGCGAAGGCCTGTTGCTGTTGACCAACGATGGCGGCCTGCAGGCACGCATTGCCGACCCGAAGCACAAGCTGGCCAAGACTTACTGGGTTCAGGTGGAGGGGGAGCCGAGCGAGGAGCAGTTGCAGCGTTTGCGCGATGGCGTGGAGCTGAACGACGGGCCGACCTTGCCGGCCGAGGCGCGGCGCCTGGACGAGCCCGAACTGTGGCCGCGCAACCCGCCGGTGCGTTTTCGCAAGAGTGTGCCGACCAGCTGGCTGGAGCTGGTGATTCGCGAAGGGCGTAACCGCCAGGTGCGGCGAATGACGGCGGCGGTGGGGTTGCCGACCTTGCGCCTGGTGCGGGTGCGGATTGGCGACTGGGCGCTGGACGGGTTGGAACAGGGCTGCTGGCGCGAAGTGGCTGCCAAGCTTTAGCCCAGTTCAAGGGCCTATTCGCGGGCACGCCCGCTCCCACAGGTAGGGTGCAGCCCTCAAGTGCAGCGCCAGACCTGTGGGAGCGGGCGTGCCCGCGAATGGCCCTGAATTTTCTACACCCCTTCGAGAAACCCCACCACCACGCTCTTGATGATAAAGGCCAGCACCCCCAGCCCCAGCACGAAGAACAGGATCAGCGTCCCGAACCGCCCCGCCTTGGACTTTTTCGCCAGGTCCCAGACGATGAAGCCCATGAAACCGATCAACACGGTGACCAGGATGATCATCATCCACTCTTCGAATACGGCGGGATCCATCAGTGTTCTCCAGGCGGGTTGAGCGTCCGATTATACGCTTGCTGGCGCAGGCAATTAACGCAGGTGGGTCAATGGCAGCTCGGTGCTGGCCAGCACCTGGTTCAGCACGAAGCTCGAACGCACGCTGGTGACGCCTTCAATACGGGTCAGGCTGCCTAGCAGCAGTTTTTGGTAGTGGTCCATGTCGGGCACCACCACTTTCAGCTGGTAGTCGGCATCCATGCCAGTGACCAGGCTGCATTCGAGCACCTGTGGCAGGTTGCGGATGGCCGCCTCGAAGGTTTCGAAACGCTCCGGGGTGTGGCGGTCCATGCCGATCAGCACGTAGGCCGTCAGGCTCAGGCCCAGCTTCTTGCGGTCGAGCAGGGCCACCTGGCGCGAGATGTAGCCATCGTCCTCCAGTTGCTTGACCCGACGCGAGCATGGCGAAGGCGACAGGCCGATGCGTTCGGCCAGTTCCTGGTTGGAAATGCGCGCATCGCGCTGCAATTCGGCGAGGATGCTCAGGTCGTAGCGGTCAAGTTTGCTCATGGTTTATGCCTTTTCTGTTCGGATTGCGGTGAATTATCAATCCAGGGTGAAAAATTGCGCAAGTGCTATTTATCTGAGCAATCTTCGCAATCATCTGCCGCAACTGCTTCGGTATCTTTATCCACAGAATCACTGCCCGGACATCAGTCCACGGCGACGCGCCCTAGGCGGGCGGTCGCGGCCAGCCATCCAACAGGATCTGCAGGCCCCCGGGCTACACACCTTTCAGAAGACGGTGTGAGGTGAGCCGGCGCCACAAGTGCCGAGCACGGACGACAATTCCTGAAGGGAGGCCCTGCGGCCTCCCTTTTTTCATGGCTGGAAATTTAATTGGCCTGCGTTACGGGCGCGGTAGACTGGCTGTGGTTGCCGTATTTTCTACCGAGAGGAACAGCATGAAGTCGCGCATCTGGCAGTTGGCAGGTGTTGGTGTGTTGGGGTTGAGCATCAGCCTCGGGGCCATGGCCGAAGGGCCGGGCGAGGGGGCGCCGGGCCGCTCGCTCAATTCGCGTGACGAAGTGCAGCAGACCCAGCCGCCGCGTCAGGGCTACTATCAGGATATTCCTCGCCGCCATGGTGATAGCCGCTACTGGGAAGCCGGTGGCCCGGGGCAACGGCCTGGCGGTGACTGGCAGGGGCGCCCGGACGGTCATGGCAATGGCTGGGGGCCGGGGCCGCAGTATCGCCCGGGACACACCATCGATCATTTCCCGGACCGCTACTGGAAAGTGCCCTACCGTGGCGATGATTACTTCTACTCCGGTGGTTACTGGTACCGCCCCCATGGTGACCGTTATGTCGTGGTGGCCCCGCCCTACGGCGTGCGGGTCAATTACCTTCCGCCCTATGCGCGGGAAGTCTGGCTGGGCGGGGCGCTGTTCTTCCTGGTGGCCGATACCTATTACCAGTACCAGGCTGACAGCCGCGATTACGTGGTGGTCAACCCGCCGGTTGCCGCGCCGGCACCTGTAGGCGGTGGGTATGACGTGGTGGCCTACCCGATGTATGGGCAAGGGCAGGAACAGCAGGACCAGGACCGTTACCAGTGCCACCGCTGGGCCGTGAACCAGTCAGGCTTCGACCCGGCAACGGCGACTTATGCGCCGCCGGCCAACGTGGCGGACAACTACCGGCGGGCGCTGGGGGCGTGCTTCAGTGGCCGGGGCTACAGCATCAACTGAAGCGGGACACGTCCCTGCAACGGAGAGCCCTGTGGGAGCGGGTTTACCCGCGAAGAATGCGACGCGGTGCATGGCACCGGCTGTGCCGGTGTTCGCGGGTAAACCCGCTCCCACAGTTACGCTCACTGATTCACACCGGATCCGCATGCACCATCACATCCGCCTGTGGATAACGCTGGCGGATCACCCGCGAGGCCTCCACGCACAAGGCGTGCGCTTCATGCAGCGGTAACTGCCCCGGCATCTCCAGGTGCAGTTGCACGAACCACTGTTTGCCCGACACCCGTGTACGCAGGTCATGCACGCCTTCAACCCCGGGAATGGCCAGCACCAGCGCAGCCATGTCCTCGCCAACATCACCGGGCAGTTCCTGGTCCATCAGGATGGCCGTACTCTCCCGGGCGATCTGCAGCGCGCTCCAGAGGATGTAGACGGCAATGCCCAGACCGAACAGCGCATCCAGCTGCGGCCAGCCAAAGCGTGCCAGCAGCAGGGCCAGCAGGATGCTGCCGTTAAGCAGCAGGTCCGAGCGGTAGTGCAGGGAGTCGGCCCGCACCGCCGTGGAGCCGGTCAGGCGGATGACCTTGTGTTGCAGTGCCAGCAGGGCAAGGGTCAGCACCAGCGACAGCAGCATTACCGCGATACCTATGGCGGTATCGCCCAAGGGTTGCGGGGTGTGCAGGCGTTCCACCGCCTGCACCCCGATCAGCACCGCACTGACCCCGATGAACAGCGCCTGCGCCATACCGGCCAGGGCTTCGGCCTTGCCATGACCGAATCGGTGGTCGTCGTCGGCCGGGCGCAGGGCGTAGTGCACGGCGAGCAGGTTGAGGAACGAGGCAACGGCATCCAGTGCCGAGTCGGTCAGCCCTGCCAGCAGGCTGATCGAGCCGCTCAGCCACCAGGCCAGCGCCTTGCTGAGGACCAGGATGCTGGCCACCGCCAGTGATGCGCGGGTGGCCAGGCGTAGCAGGCGCTGGTGTTCAGCCGGGGTGGTCATCATCCGTGGTCAGTGTCCTTATGGTTCAGGCTGCAGGCACCAGGCCCAGGCTGGCCAGTTGTTCAATGCTGCCGCGGTGCTGGATCAGCCGTGGGTCGTTCAGCGGCAGGCGCTGGCCCAGCTCGCTTTCGAGAATGGCCTGCAACTTCAGGTTGTCGACCTTGCCATCGGGGCTGACAGCCTCGCGCAGTTTGACTGGGTCGACCTGGGCGGATCGCCCGCCTGAGTAATAGATGGCGCCCGTGGCGAAGTCGATACCGAAGGCGATCAGCCCCGGGATCACGTAGAACAGGATGCCGATAGCATCCATTGCGGCAACCACAGGGTCGATCTTGCCGCCGATCTGGCCGCGACGTTCCGGGTAGAGAATGGTGCCGCAGGCTGTCAGTTGGGTCAGCAAGGTGACGATGAGGGCGCCACCGATGACGCGGGTTGGGATGCGCATGTAAATCTCCGAGAAGGTATTCAGCAGGGCAAGCGAAGCGCCTGCACCTGAAGCTAAGACCATGATAGAGCAGGCTGGGTTCGCCGTTATACTCGCGGGACTGTTCGAGGACCACCATGATTTCATTACCGATCGATGCTGTCTTGCCCGCCTTGCACCAGGCCCTGGAAAACCGTGACGAAGCGGTGCTCGAGGCGCCACCCGGCGCCGGCAAGACCACCCGCGTACCGCTGGCGTTACTCAATGAGCCATGGCTGGCAGGGCAGAGCATTCTCATGCTCGAACCCAGGCGCCTGGCGGCGCGCGCGGCTGCGGAACGGCTGGCCAGCGAACTGGGCGAGCAGGTTGGTGAAACGGTGGGCTACCGCATTCGCCTGGACAGCAAGGTCGGGCCTAAAACCCGCATCGAGGTGGTGACCGAAGGTATCCTCACCCGCCGCTTGCAGGCCGACCCGGCGCTGGAGGGGGTGGGGCTGGTGATCTTCGACGAATTCCACGAGCGCAGCCTCGATGCCGACCTGGCCCTGGCATTGAGCCTGAATGGCCGCGAATTGCTGCGTGACGACCCGCCACTGAAGGTTCTGCTGATGTCCGCGACCCTGGAGGGCGAGCGGCTGTCGCGGCTGCTGGACGATGCCCCTGTGGTCAGCAGCGAAGGCCGCATGCACCCCGTCGACATCCGTTGGGGGCGGCCTTACCAGCCGGGTGAGTTCATCGAGCCACGGGTGGTGGATAGCGTGCTGCAGGCGCTGGCCGATCAAGCCGGCAGTGTGCTGGTGTTCCTGCCGGGCCAGGCCGAGATCCGCCGGGTGCATCAGAGCCTGCAGGAAGCGTTGGGTGAACGGCCCGAAATCCTGCTGTGTCCGCTGCATGGCGAGCTCGACCTCAATGCACAGCGTGCGGCCATCGACCCGGCGCCCAAGGGCCTGCGCAAGGTGGTGCTGGCCACCAACATCGCCGAGACCAGCCTGACCATCGACGGTGTGCGCGTGGTGATCGACGCAGGCCTGGCCCGGGTACCGCGCTTCGACCCCGGCAGCGGCATGACCCGCCTGGACACCCAGCGCATCTCCCGCGCCAGTGCGACCCAGCGCGCCGGCCGCGCCGGGCGCCTGGAGCCCGGCGTGTGCTACCGCCTGTGGTCCGAAGCCCAGCATGACCAGCTGGCCGCCCACGGCAGCGCCGAGATCCTGCAGGCCGACCTGGCCGGCCTGGCCCTGCAACTGGCACGCTGGGGCGTTACGCCCGAGCAGTTGCGCTGGCTCGACCAGCCCCCCACTGCTGCCTTCGCCCAGGCCCAGGACCTGCTGGCACGGCTCAATGCCTTCAAGCCCGGCAGCCGTGACAACCTCAGCGAACACGGCCAGGCCATGGCCGAGCTGCCGGCGCATCCACGTATCGCGCATTTGCTGTTGCGCGGCCAGGACCTGGGTCTGGCACAGATGGCCTGTGATGTGGCCGCGCTGCTGGGCGAGCGGGATATCCAGCGCGGCGGTGGCGCCGACTTGCACAGCCGGCTGGCGCTGGTCAGCGGCGAGAGCAAGGCTACGCGGGGCGGCCAGGGTGGCGTGCAACGTGCCCGGCAACTGTCTCGTCAGTACCGCGGCCTGCTGCGTGGCAAGGCCGGTGCACCGGTCGCCGACCCGGATCACCCTCGCTGGCTGGGCGCACTGCTGGCGCTGGCTTACCCCGACCGCGTCGCCCAGCAGCGCCGCGAGGGTGGCGCGGAGTATCGGCTGGCCAATGGCCGTGCGGCGCTGTTTGCCGAAGTCGATGCACTGATGAAGTGCCCGTGGCTGGTGATTGCCGACCTGGGCAGCCGGCAGGGCCAACGCGAAGAACGCATCTACCTGGCCGCCGAATTCGAGCCGGCGCTGCTCGAGGGCGTGCTGGCCGAGCAGGTCGAGCGGGTCGATATTCTCGACTGGGACGAGCGCGAGCAGGTGCTGCGCGCCGAACGCCAGGCCAAGGTTGGCGAGCTGGTGCTCAGCCGTGAGCCGCTGACCGGCCTGGATGATGAAGCCCGGGCGCGCGCGTTACTTGGCCTGGTCCGGCGCAAAGGCCTGAATCTGCTGACCTGGACGCCGGAGCTGCGGCAATGGCAGTCGCGGGTGGCGCTGTTGCGTCAGCTCGACCTGGCCAAAGAGGGCCATAGTGAGTGGCCCGATCTGGGTGACGAAGCTTTGCTCGCCAGCCTGGAGGACTGGCTGCAGCCCTACCTGGGCAAGGTTTCGCGTCTTAGTCATTTCGCCGCGCTGGACCTGTCTTCGCTGCTGCGCAACTTGTTGCCCTGGCCACTGCCGCAACGTCTGGAAGAGCAGGCCCCCGCGTCCCTTGCCGTACCGTCCGGTTCCAACATTCGCCTGGACTACAGCGAAAGCCCACCGATTCTCGCCGTGCGCCTGCAAGAGCTGTTCGGCCTGGCCGACACCCCACGCATCGCCAATGGCCGACAGCAGGTCAAGCTGCACCTGCTGTCACCGGCTCGCCGACCGGTGCAGGTGACTCAGGACCTGGCCAACTTCTGGCGCACGACCTATGCCGAGGTGAAGAAGGACCTGAAAGGGCGCTACCCGAAGCATTACTGGCCGGATGACCCTTTGGTGGCCGAGGCGACCGCACGGGCGAAGCCGCGCGGTACCTGAAAGTGAGCGGCAATTCAGTTCTGCAGGCTGCGTTCGATCAAAAACTCGTGTAGCAGTCCTTCGCCTACGGTGAGATAGGCTCTATCGTCACAACCAAAAGTTTCCGTGGCCTGAGCCTTCACCTGGTGTCCCAGGTGGTCGCGCAAGCGGCATCGAATGAAGCGTTCTGTGACTTCCAGGGGCTCGAGCTTGAAGTAGTCGCCTTGTGTGATTGGCAGGTAAAGGCCCAGGTAACCGTTATCGCTGATCATCAACTGTCGTTTCACGGCGTAATGGGTGCTGAAGATATGATGGTGCAGTCGGTCTTTGGTTCTGGAATGGAACCTGAAGCTGAACCTTGTCGCTTTATCGCCCCCCGACTCCAGCCAATCGTTGGCGATCAGGCTTGCTACGGGAACATCGGTTGCTTTGCTGAGATGGATCGGGATCCTGCGATCCCCCTGAATCATGTAGATGCGGCCAAGAAAACTGTGTCCAGGCCAGGAAGTGTCAATGGAAGTGTCTTTCATCGTATAGCCCACCTGTGAAGTTCAGTTTGCCTGTCTCAGCAGGAAGGTCACGATTTCACCCTCCTCGACGTTTAACAGGTACACCTTGTCTCCGCTATGGTGTGGTGCATCGGGTATGGCACCCACCCTGTATCCGCGGTGGTCGCGCAGATGGCAGAGCAGCCCTTCATCGCTCAGATGCAGCGGTTCGATCTTCACGTAATCGGTGACTTCGGCATACCAGTAGAAACCGAGGTAGCCATTGCGGCTGATGCCCAGCTTCTTGGTCGCCGGGCGCCCTGGGATGCTGATGTGGTAGTGCAGGCGATCTTCGGTTCGAGAGTCGTACTCGAAGTCCATCAGCGGGGAGTCCAGGCTTCCGCCCGCCTGCAACCAGTCATCTTCGGGGGTGATACCCCAGTTGAATTTGTCCGTGCTGCGGCTCAGGCGCAGGGGGAGGTGGTAGTCGACTGCGTGCATGTACAGCCTGCCGCGAAAAGACCTGGCGAATCCCGCCTGAATGTCTTCGTCCATGGTGCTCTCCTTGAATGGCATTGAAGGTTGTGCACCCTAATGCCAGGGCCGGGCAGCCAGGCAGAACGAAGACTTTCCCTTGTGGCCTCAGGCGCTGGCTTCGCCTTCCAGCAGCATGAACAGGCGGTACAGCACCACGGTGCTGAACAGTTGCAGGAAGCCGCTGAGGCTGTCCATGGCCAGCTCCATGCCGGGCGATGGCTCGGGGAAGGCCATCAGCAGCAGCCCGTCGATCAGCCAGATCGGTGCCAGCACGCCGACCACGCAAACCATGATGCGCATGAAATGCCCCGTGGTCATGCTGGCACTGTCGCGCATCGACTGCACCACCGGCCGGCCGCGCAGTACCAGCAGGTACTCGGCGAACACCAGGTTGATCATGATCCACACGCCCGGGAAGATGAACAGCGCAAGGCCGGCCATGATCAGCAGCGAGCTGATCAGGATCAGCAGGGCCAGTTGCGGCCACAGTTGCACGGCGCGGGCGAACAGGTCGCGCTTGGCGATGTCCTGGCCGTTGCTGCGGGTGTCCAGGTACAGGATCAGCGCGGCGCTGTACAGCGGGTAGAACAGCAGGCTGACCAGCATGCCGTAGGCTGGCGATGCCTGGTCGCCCAGCTGGCGGTACAGCAGTTGGGTGACCAGGGCTTCCAGCACCACCAGCGGCAGGCACAGCTGGAGGATGTTCGGCAGGTGGCGGCGGAAGAAGTACAGGGAGTCGCGCAGAACGCTCAGCGGATTCATCAGTCAACATCGCATGGCAGTAAAAACAGGGGCCTAACTTTAGCCCAAAGCAGGCTTGGAGCTGTCATTTGCTGAAAAAAGTTTCACGCCGCTGGTGATTGAATCCCGCGCGTGTACGCCCCATCTTTGGCGCTATCCGTTGTCCCGCTACCCCACGAGGTCGCCCCATGAATACTGAAGAACAAACCCTGATCGACGGCCTGTTCGGCCGCCTCAAGCAAGCCGAGGACCCGAGCCAGCCACGTGATGCGCAGGCCCAGGCATGCATCGAGGAACATGTACGTCAGCAGCCGGCGGCGCCTTATTACATGGCCCAGGCGATCCTGGTGCAGGAGGCAGCGATCAAGCGCCTCGACGAGCAGAACAAGCAACTGGAAGCCGAACTGAAGCAGGCCCGTGCCCAGGCCGAGGCCGCCCGTGCCGGCAGCGCGCCGAGCAATGGCGGTGGTGGTTTCCTGTCCAGCATCTTTGGTTCGTCTGGGCGCAATGCGGCCCCGGCCGTGCAACCGCAGCGTCCCGCTGCAGCCCCCGTGGCATCTGGCGGTGGCTGGCGTGAGCCGTCGGCGCCGGGCTTTTCCCAGCCACAAGCGCAGCAGCCTGGCTTTGGCGCTGCACCGGCACGCAGTGCTGCCAGCAGCTTCCTCGGCGGTGCCATGCAGACTGCAGCCGGTGTGGCGGGTGGCGTGTTGCTGGCGCAGGGTATCAGCAGCCTGTTCAACCACAACTCGCAGCCGGAGGAGGTAGTAGAGGTGATCAAGGAAGAGCCGGCGCCTGCCAGCGACAGCGGGGGCTGGAGCGACTCGGGGGCGCAGCAGCAGGTGGCTGACAACAGTGGTTGGGGCAGCGACCAGGGTGGTTATGCCGACAGCGATTATGGCAGCGATGATGGCGGGTTCTTCTCGGACGACGATTCGTACGTCTGACAGGTCTGGCATACTGCTGGCAATTATTGGGGGCGCTTTGCGCCTCCAGCATTCCAGGCCGACCAAGGGGTTCCAAGGTGAAAAAGATCGCGCTGTTCGCCGATGTGCAGAACCTCTACTACACCGTGCGCCAGGCCAACGGCTGCCATTTCAACTACACCGCCCTGTGGGCCGACGTCAGCCGCGAAGGCCAGATCGTCGAGGCCGTGGCCTATGCCATCGACCGTGGCGACAGCAAACAACAGCAGTTCCAGCAGATCCTGCGCAACCTCGGTTTCGATGTGCGCCTAAAGCCCTTCATCCAGCGCAGCGATGGCTCGGCCAAAGGTGATTGGGATGTGGGCATTACCCTGGATGTGATCGACGCCGCCAGCCGCGTCGACCAAGTGGTACTGGCCTCTGGCGATGGCGATTTCGATCTGCTGCTGGAGCGGGTGAGACAGCGCCATGGCACCGAAGCAGTGGTGTATGGTGTGCCGGGGCTTACCGCGCTCTCGCTGATCCGTGCCGCCACCCGCTATGTGCCCATCGAGGGTGCGCTGTTGCTAAAACACTGAGATTTTTCATGGAACGTATCGCTGTCATCGACTTTGAAACTACCGGCATCAGCCCCGGCGCCGGCTGCCGCGCCACTGAGGTGGCGGTGGTGATGCTGGAGGGCGGGCGCATTGTCGAGCGCTACCAGAGCCTGATGAACGCGGGTGTGCCGGTACCGGCCTTCGTCGCCGGGCTCACTGGCATCACCACCGCCATGCTGCGCAGTGCGCCGCCGGTGGAGAAGGTGATGAACGAAGTGGCCGAGTTCGTTGGTGGCACCCCGCTGCTGGCACACAATGCCGCCTTCGACCAGAAGTTCTGGGACTACGAACTGGGTCGCATCGGCCGTAGCCGCACCCAGGCCTTCGCCTGCTCCTTGCTGCTGTCACGGCGCTTGTTGCCGGCGGCGCCGAACCACAAGCTGGGCACCTTGACCCGCTGGGCCGGGCTGCCGGATACCGGTACCGCGCACCGGGCCATGGCCGACGCCGAAATGGCCGCCAACCTGCTGCAACACCTGGCCGGCGTGCTGCGCCAGGGCCATGGTGTACAGCAACTCTCGCACGACCTGCTCTGCCGCCTGCAGAAAACACCTGCCGCGAAGGTTCGTGAGACCCTGTCCAGGTTCTGTTAGGGCTTCTTCTCCAGTTGCCCCAGCGGCACCCGCCGCTCCACAGCGCTGGAGAGAATGATCGAGGTCTTGCTGAAGCCGAATTGCGCGACCCGGTTGATCAGTTCTTCCAGCTCCGGCATTGAACCCACCGCTGCCTGCATGATGACGCAGGGGTCGCCGGTTACCCGATGGCATTCGGTCAATTGGGGTATCTGGGTCAACGCTTCGTAGGCCTGCTGGTTGCCGTGGCTGGCCAGGCGCAGTTCGATCACGCACTGGATCGGCAGGCCAATCTTGCTCATGTCGACCTTGGCCTGGTAGCCGGTGATTACTCCGCTGGCCTCGAGCTTGGCCACCCGCTCGGCCACCGCCGGCGCCGACAGGTTCACCTGGCGCGCCAGTTGCGCGAAGGTGGCGCGGCCGTTGTCGAGCAGAGCGGCGAGCAGCATGCGGTCGTACTTGTCCATGGAATTTCCCTGCCTGGTTTCGATTCGATTGAAAAGCATCCGAATAACCATGCAATGCAAAGTGTTCGGGTCATTTAAAGCTGCTTTGTAACTTAAGTTTACACGGTGGCCTTTTTAAACTAAGTCACCCGTAAACGGATTTCGAGTGTTTCCCATGCCTGCCTCCCGTCGCTTCCCGTTGTTGCTCATTGGCGCTTTCCTGGCCTTGTACCTGGTCTGGGGCTCTACCTACCTGTTCATTCGCATTGGCGTCGAGAGCTGGCCACCGATGCTCATGGCCGGGGTGCGCTTCCTGATTGCCGGGGGCCTGCTGTATGGCTTCTTGCGCTGGCGCGGTGTACCGGCACCGACCTGGCCGCAGTGGCGGGCTGCGGGGGCGATCGGTTTCCTGTTGCTCAGCTGTGGCAACGGTGGCGTGACCGTGGCCGAGCATGCCGGCGTGGCCTCGGGCGTGGCGGCGCTGGCGGTGGCGACCGTGCCGCTGTTCACCTTGCTGTTCGGCCTGCTGTTCGGGCACCGCAATTCGAAGCTGGAGTGGGCGGGGATAGCCCTCGGGCTGGTGGGTATCGGCCTGCTGAACCTGGGCTCCAACCTGCAGGCAAGCCCGATTGGCGCGGCGCTGATCATCTTTGCGGCGGCGTCGTGGGCGTTCGGCTCGGTGTGGAGCAAGACCTTGCCGTTGCCCCTGGGACCCATGGCCAGCGCCGCGGAAATGCTCGTTGGTGGCGCTGTGCTGTTGCTCGGCAGCGCTCTGTCTGGCGAGCGCATGACGCAGATGCCGACCGCTGCCGGCTGGGGGGCACTGGCCTACCTGGTGTTGTTCGGTTCGATCCTAGCGTTCAGTGCCTACATGTACCTACTCAAGCACGTGCGCCCGGCAGCTGCCACCAGCTATGCCTACGTCAACCCGGCAGTGGCCGTTCTGCTGGGTATCGTCTTTGCCGGTGAGCAGATTGGTGCAGAAGAATGTGTGGCCATGGCGGTGATCATCGGCGCAGTGGTGCTGATCGGCCTACCGCAGTGGCGCAAGGCACCAGAGCCGGCGCAGCCATTGAAAGGCGAAATCTGCAAGTAGGCAGGGGTGATGCGGTAAACTTGCCGCCTTCGCTGAACCCCCTGACGGTATTGCCATGAATTTCGCCAAACTCGGCCTGATCGAACCACTGCTGCGCACCCTGCAGCAACTGGACTACACCACCCCGACCCCGGTGCAGGCCAAGGCCATCCCCGCCGTGCTGGCCGGCCGCGACCTGATGGCTGCGGCCCAGACCGGCACCGGCAAGACCGCGGGCTTTGCCCTGCCCGTGCTGCAGCGCCTGGCGCTGGAAGGCGAGAAGGTGGCCAGCAACTCGATCCGCGCGCTGGTGCTGGTGCCCACCCGTGAGCTGGCCGAGCAGGTGCACAACAACGTGCGCGAGTATGCCGAGAATCTGCCGCTGAGCACCTACGCGGTGTATGGCGGGGTCAGCATCAACCCGCAGATGATGCGCCTGCGCCGTGGTGTCGACCTGCTGGTGGCCACCCCGGGGCGCTTGCTCGACCTGTTCCGGCAGAACGCCGTGAAGTTCAACCAGGTACAGACGCTGGTGCTGGACGAAGCCGACCGCATGCTTGACCTGGGCTTTGCCGAAGAGCTGCAGTCGGTGTACGCCGCGCTGCCACGCAAGCGCCAGACGTTGCTGTTCTCCGCCACGTTCTCCGACCAGATCCGCATGCTGGCGGGGCTGGCCCTGAATGACCCGCTGAGCATCGAAGTCAGCCCGCGCAATGCCACGGCCACCAGCGTCAAACAGTGGCTGGTGCCTGTGGATAAAAAGCGCAAGGTCGACCTGTTCTGCCACCTGCTGCGCAAGCAACGCTGGAAGCAGGTGCTGGTGTTCGCCAAGACTCGCAATGGTGTGGACCAACTGGTGGAGCGCTTGCTGGCCGAGGGTGTGAATGCCGACGGCATCCACGGTGACCGCCCGCAAGCCACCCGTCAGCGTGCGCTGGACAGCTTCAAGGCCCGCGAAATCCAGGTGCTGGTGGCAACCGATGTGGCGGCCCGCGGCCTGGATATCGATGACTTGCCGCTGGTGGTCAACCTTGACCTGCCGATCGTTGCCGAGGATTACGTGCACCGCATCGGGCGTACCGGGCGGGCGGGCAACAAGGGCGAGGCCATTTCGCTGGTGTGTGCGGATGAAGTGCAGTTGCTGGCGGCGATCGAAGTGCTTACCCGGCAAACCTTGCCGCGTCATGAAGAGCCGGATTTCATCCCTGACCACCGCGTGCCGATGACCGACGCCAGTGGCCAGGTGATCAAGAAACCGAAGAAGCCCAAGAAGCCGAAAGAAAACAGCGCCAAGCGCGGGTTGGGGCGCTGGATGGACAGTGCTGAATCAGGCAGTGCGGAGCCGGCGGTGAAGGCAGTGCGCAAGGTGCCTAGTTTCAATGGTGGGGCGCGCAAGCGTAAGCCGTAGATTTGCGGTCTACGCGGTCTCTGTGGGAGCGGGTTTACCCGCGAAGAATGCGACGCGGTGTCTGGCACGGGCTTCGCCCGTGTTCGCGGGTAAACCCGCTCCCACAGGCGGACGGTGTCAGCCTTGGGATTTGAGCCAATCCGCCGCCGCCCGCCCGGCCCGCAAGCCGCTGGCAAAGCACGCCGTCAGCAGATACCCCCCGGTCGGCGCCTCCCAGTCCAGCATCTCGCCGGCACAGAACACCCCCGGCATGCCCTTGACCATCAAGCCCTCATCCAACGCCTCGAAACGTACCCCACCCGCGCTGCTGATCGCTTCATCCAGCGGCCGTGTGCGCACCAGCGTGATCGGCAATGCCTTGATCGCCCTCGCCAAGGCATCAGGGGCGGCAAAGGTCGCCTGATCGGTCAGCTCACGCAACAGCGCCGCCTTGACCCCATCGATACCCAACTGGCTGTGCAGGTGCTTGGCCATGGAGCGCGAACCCCGTGGCTTGGCCAGCGCCTGGGCAATCTTGTCCACAGGCTTGTCCGGCAACAGGTCGAGCAGCAACACCCCGTGGCCCTCACGGTTGATGGCCTCGCGCACCGGTGCTGACCAGGCATACACCAGGCTGCCTTCCACACCCTGCGCGGTGAGGATGAACTCTCCCTTGCGCGGCGCGCTGCCGGGAACGCTGAGGGCAATGTTCTTCAACGGCGCACCGGCGAACTTGTCCTTGAGCAGCGCGCTCCAGCCTGCCACTTCAAAACCGCAGTTGCTGGGCTGCAAGGGCGAAATATCCACAGCCCGTGCGGCCAGCAACGGTTGCCAGCTCCCGTCCGAACCCAGTCGGGCCCAACTGCCGCCACCCAGCGCCAACACCACTACGGCGGCCTTCACCAGCCGCTCGCCCTGTGGATAAGCAATCCGCAATGCCCCCTCGCTGTTCCAGCCCAACCAGCGGTGACGGGTGTGGATAACTACCCCGCCGTCGCGCAGGCGCTTGAGCCAGGCGCGCAGCAGTGGCGCGGCTTTCATGTCGGTGGGGAACACCCGGCCCGAAGTGCCGACGAAGGTTTCGATGCCCAGGCCGTGAATCCACTGGCGCAAGGCGTCGGCATCGAAGTCGCGCAGCAGCGCAGCAATTTCGCCCTGGCGCTCGGCATAGCGGCTGACGAACGCCGGGTAGGGCTCGGAATGGGTGATGTTCATGCCTCCGACACCTGCCAGCAGGAACTTGCGGCCCACCGAAGGCATGGCATCGAACACCTCGACCGCCAGGCCCGCCTGGGCCAGTGCTTCGGCGGCCATCAGGCCGGCTGGGCCGCCGCCGATGACGACAGCGAGGGGAGGGGAGGCGGGGCTCAGATCAGACATGGTGGGCAGCAGGCTGTGGAAAAGAGGCGCATTCTAGCGCAGCGCGGCCTGTGGAAGCACTGATCAAAAAATGATCAGTGTTCTGCAGGCCTTGCCTGTAAAGGGCTGCAGCGCCTTTCCCGCAGGTTATCCACAAGCGGTTCCACAGTCATTGTGAACAACCGATGACGCGTGCCGCGCTGTGATGAAGGATGCCGTGGCGCCTGGCCAGGGCTGCGCGGTCCTTGCTGTAGCCACCGCCGATCACGCCCACCACCGGGATGTCGCGGCCCAGGCAGTGGCGCAGCACCGCCTCGTCACGGGCGGCAACGCCTGCATCGGTCAATTGCAGATAGCCCAGGGCGTCGTCCTTGTGCACATCGACCCCGGCGTCATACAGCACCAGGTCGGGTCGATAGAGCGGCAGCAGGTAGTTGAGGGCGTCGTCCACCACCTTCAGGTAGGCCATGTCACCCATGCCGCGGGGCAGGGGGATGTCCCAATCGCTTTGCGCCTTGCGCGCCGGGAAGTTCTGTTCACAGTGCAGCGACACGGTGATGGCGTCTGGTGTGTCGTGCAGGATGCGCGCGGTGCCATCACCCTGATGCACATCGCAGTCGAAGATCAGCACCCGGTGTACCCGGCCAGCCTCCAGCAGGTAGCGGCTGATCACGGCCAGGTCGTTGAAGATGCAGAAGCCGGCAGGATGATCGTAATGGGCGTGGTGAGTGCCGCCGGCAAGGTGGCAGGCGATGCCGTGCTGCAGCGCCATCTCGGCGCTCAGCAGCGAGCCGCCTACGGCGCGCACGGTACGCCGGGCCAGGGCCTCGCTCCAGGGCAGGCCGAGGCGACGCTGGTCCTCGCGCGACAGGTCGCCGTTCATGTAGCGCTCGATGTAGCTGCGGTCGTGGGCCAGGGCGAGAATGTCGTTGGGGCAGATGTCCGGGCGCAGTAGGGCCTGGTCGGTGGTCAGCCCGCTGTCGATCAAGTGGTCGTGCAGCAGGCGGAACTTGTCCATGGGGAAGCGGTGTTCGGCAGGGAACTCCGGGCTGTAGTCTTCGTGGTAGATCAGCGGCAATGGCATGGGTGGGATCGCAATCGGGGCCAGTGCTGATCTTGCCATGAGCTTGCTGGCCGATCACGTGTAGGAGCAGCCTTGTGCTGCGAAAGGGCCGGCATGGAGGACAATGTTCTGTGGCGGCTATGGCCTCTTCGCAGCGCAAGGCTGCTCCTACACGGAATAGCGACAACCTAGACGATTGGCGTGTTATTTCGTGGTGCTGGCCAGCACCCGTTGCCAGTCCGGCTCGTTCAGGCGGCCGAGGATGCGCGCCTTGCCATTACTATCCACCGAAACGAACAGCGCACTGGCATAGCCACTCTCACGTTCGCCACCCGCAACGTTCTGCTGGCGGGCAAAATGATCGATGCAACCGTTGTGGGTCACCAGCACCAGGTTATGCCCCGGCCGTTTGTGCGCCAGCGCTTCGCTGGCGAACTGGTTGCCGCACCCTTCCAGCCACTCCTCACTGGCCACCGCCTGGCCAAGGATGAAATGCGCGGTTTGCCGTGTGCGCAGTTTCGGGCTGCTGAGCATATCGGCGTTGTTCAGGCCCAACTCGTGCAGCCCTTGGCCAACGCGGGCCGCGGCCTGGCTGCCAGCCACGGTGATGCCGGTGGGGTCGTCCAGGCACGGGCCGGGGGCGCTGTCGCAGCGCTCGGCGTGGCGGATCATCACGATCACTGCACCGCCGGCCCAGTCCTGCAGCAGGCCGCTGTCACTCAACTGTTGTTCGTTGCCAAGGTCCACGATGTGCGTCCTCGTCGCCAGCCAGGTGCTCAACGCCGCCACGACCATGCACAGGCCAAGGGCGGCACCGAGGGCTTTGCGGGTCAGGCGTCGCTTGCGCCGGGCTTGGATGGCAGGGTGCCCCTGGGTGTTGCTGATTAGCATGCATTGCTCCGTTGGCGTGGCCGCGGTTGGCGCGGCGGTGGATGGCAGGCATCCTGCCAAGCGGCCTGTCGGGGGGCGGTGAAGGACATGTGAAAATTGCATTCGGGCATGCCGGCTGGGTGAAACCAGCGCCCGCGCCTACGCTGTAAACTGCAAGACAGTAAAACCGGAGCATGTCCCATGACCCCTATCTTGCAACTGGAAAGCGCACGCCTGGTGCTGCGCCAATGGCACGACGAAGACCTGCGCGAGTTCGCTGCGATGTGCGCCGACCCGCAGGTGATGCGCTACTTCCCGGCGCCGCTGACGCGCCTGGAGGCAGCCGCGCTGATCGGCCGTGTGCGCGGGCATTTCAATGAGTACGGCTTTGGCCTGTGGGCCCTGGAGCGCAAGGACAGCGGTGCATTCATCGGCATGACCGGGTTGCTGCACGTGGGCTTCGATGCCGATTTCACGCCGGCGGTGGAGATCGGCTGGCGCCTGGCACGCCGTCACTGGGGCCTGGGTTTTGCCAGTGAGGCGGCGTGGACTTGCCTGCGTTGCGCTTTCGCCCAATTGCGCCTGGAAGAGGTGGTGTCGTTCACTAGCGAGAGCAACCTGCCCTCGCAGAAGGTCATGCAGGCCATCGGTATGCAGCAGGACCTGAACGGTAGTTTCGAACACCCCCGCCTGCCCGTGGGCCACCCGCTGCGTCCGCATGTGCTGTACCGCATCGACCGCGCACACTGGGAGCGTACCCTGCGCGCCTGAATGCATGGCCATGTCCGGCGCGAATGACAAACCCTGTATCATTTCCCTAATGGAGGGCGCTTGCCGCAAGATGTTCAGCGCCTATGAGATCGAGCGCCGCTTGGGCGGCGCATCGCGAGCAAGACTCGCTCCTACGGAGAACCCCCGATGAGTCATGTGTTGGACGACCTGGTCGACCTGTTGAGCCTCGAGTCCATCGAGGAGAACCTGTTCCGTGGACGCAGCCAGGACCTGGGCTTCCGCCAGTTGTACGGCGGGCAGGTATTGGGCCAATCATTGTCGGCGGCCAGCCAGACGGTCGAGGATGCACGCCATGTGCATTCGTTGCACGGCTACTTCCTGCGCCCTGGCGATGCCAGCCTGCCGGTGGTGTATTCGGTGGACCGCGTGCGCGATGGCGGCAGCTTCAGCACCCGGCGGGTGACGGCGATTCAGAAAGGCCAGACGATCTTTACCTGCAGCGCCTCGTTCCAGTACGACGAGGAAGGTTTCCAGCACCAGGCGCCGATGCCTGAGGTGGTCGGCCCGGAGAACCTGCCCAGTGAAGTCGAGCTGGCCCGGGCCATGGCCGACCAGCTGCCCGAGCGCATTCGCGACAAGGTGCTGTGCGCCAAGCCGATCGAGATCCGCCCGGTCACCGAGCGCGACCCGTTCAACCCCAAGCCTGGCGACCCGGTGAAGTACGCCTGGTTTCGCGCCGACGGCAACCTGCCCGATATCCCCGCCCTGCACAAATACCTGCTGGCCTACGCCTCGGACTTCGGCCTGCTGACCACTTCGTTGCTGCCCCATGGCAAATCGGTGTGGCAGCGCGACATGCAGATCGCCAGCCTCGACCACTCACTGTGGTTCCACGGCAACCTGCGTGCCGACGAGTGGCTGCTGTACGCCACCGACAGCCCTTGGGCGGGTAATGCCCGTGGCTTCTGCCGCGGCAACATCTTCAACCAGGCCGGGCAACTGGTGGCGTCGTCGTGCCAGGAAGGCCTGATTCGACATCGCAAGGACTGGGCATGAGCCTGGGCGAGGTGCGCAACTGGGTGTTCGACATGGACGGCACCCTGACCGTGGCCGTGCACGATTTTGCCGCCATCCGCGTGGCGCTGGACATCCCGGCCGAGCACGACATCCTCACCCACCTGGCGGCCTTGCCGGCGGACGAAGCGGCGGCCAAGCATGCCTGGCTGCTGGAGCACGAGCGCGACCTGGCAATTGCCTCCACGGCGGCCACCGGGGCGGTGGAACTGGTGCGCGAACTGGCCGAGCGTGGTTGTCGGCTGGGCATTCTGACCCGCAATGCCCGCGAGTTGGCGCATGTGACGCTGGAGGCCATCGGCCTGGCGGACTGCTTCCCGGTGGAGCATATTCTCGGGCGTGACGAAGCGGCGCCCAAGCCTAGCCCGGATGGGCTGCTGAAGATTGCCAATGCCTGGGGTGTGGCACCGGGTGAGCTGGTGATGGTGGGGGATTACCGGTTTGACCTGGACTGTGGGCGGGCTGCGGGGGCGCGCACGGTGCTGGTGAACCTGCCGGACAATCCGTGGCCGGAACTGGTGGATTGGCATGCGGCCGATTGCCGGGCATTGAAGGTGATGCTGGGCTGAGTTTTTGTGTCGCCTGTGCGGGCCTCTTCGCGGGTAAACCCGCTCCTACAGGGACCGCGCCGAGCTCAAGTCCAGCACTCAACCTGTGGGAGCGGGTTCACCCGCGAAGAGGCCGGACCTGTCTATGCTGAACCCCAATCTATTCCCTGAACGGAGACCCTACCCATGACCAGCAAGGCCATTTACGTAAAACCCGGCGGCGGCTACGACAAGGTCGAGGTCGGTAGCAGCGAGGCTCCTGCACCCCAGGCCGGCGAGATCACCGTGCGCCTGCACGCCAGCTCCCTCAATTATCACGATTTCGCCGTGGTCAGCGGCATGTGGGGCCCGAGCGAGCGGCGCATCCCCATGGCCGATGGCGCGGGTGAAGTGGTCGCGGTGGGGAGTGGCGTCACCGAGTTCCAGGTTGGCGACAATGTGGTCAGTACCTTCTTCCCCGACTGGCTTGACGGCCAGGCCAATGTCGAAGGCTTTGCCAGAGTGCCCGGCGACGGTATCGATGGTTACGCCCGTGAACAGGTCACCGCTCGCGCCACCGCGTTCACCCTGGCGCCCAAGGGCTTCAGCCACGCTGAAGCTGCCACGCTGACCACGGCCGGTCTCACTGCCTGGCGTGCGCTGATGAGCGACGACCACCTCAAGCCCGGCGATACGGTGCTGGTGCAGGGCACCGGTGGTGTGTCGATCTTCGCCCTGCAGTTTGCCAAGCTGGCCGGTGCGACGGTGATCGCCACCTCGTCCAGCGACGCCAAGCTGGAGCGTCTGAAGGCCCTGGGTGCCGACCACCTGATCAACTACAAGAGCACCCCGGCCTGGGGTGAGAAAGTGCGCGAGCTGACCGGCAACCGCGGCGTCGACCATGTGATCGAAGTGGGCGGCCCGGCGACGTTGGAGCAATCGATGATTGCCACGCGCATCGGTGGACATGTGTCGTTGATCGGCATCCTCACCGGCGTGGCCGGGCAGTTGCCGTTGGTGCAGGCGCTGGTGCGGCAGATTCGCCTGCAAGGCGTGCTGGTGGGCAGCCGCGCCCAGCAGCAGGCGATGGTGCGGGCGATCGATGCCAACGGCCTGCGGCCGGTGGTGGACAAGCATTTCGAGCTGGAGCAGATCGTCGAGGCGTTCCGTTATCAGGAGAGCAACCGGCATTTCGGCAAGATCTGCCTGACCTGGTAACGGCCTGGGCTGCTTTGCGGCCCAGGCACAATACACTCGAATGAAAAACAAAAGCTCCAGACGGCCCGGTGACGGGATCGGGCATGCCGTCGGTGATAGCTGGCGGCAATGTAAATACCCTGTCGTGATCGAACAGTTCCGGGGCGTTCTCGTGTAATTACCCACAGCCCTGCGCGGCTTAAATGAAACCCCACCTGCACTGACACGTTGCTCTGTGACGCGCGCCAAATATCAACAACAGAACGCGACTAACGTGTCGACTTATTGATTTCAAAGGAGATATTTTCGCCTACGCCTGCCCGTCCATCCTTGTGTCAGCAAAAAGAGAACAACATCAATGAACACCGTGGGATCTGATGGCAACCTTGCACAAGGTTTCAAGCCACGTCATGTAACGATGCTGTCCATCGCCGGCATCATCGGCGCCGGACTTTTCGTCGGCTCTGGCCATGCCATCGCGGCAGCCGGGCCAGCTACCATAGTTTCCTATTTCGTGGCCGGGGCCCTGGTGGTACTGGTCATGCGCATGCTCGGCGAAATGGCCGTGGCACACCCGGACACCGGATCGTTTTCCACCTACGCCGAGCAGGCCATCGGCCGCTGGGCCGGCTACACCATCGGCTGGTTGTACTGGTGGTTCTGGGTACTGGTGATCCCGATCGAAGCGCTGGCCGCCGGGCATGTGCTGAACGCCTGGTTCCCGCAGGTGGACAGCTGGATATTCGCCCTGGCTTCGGTGCTGCTGCTGGCCGGTACCAACCTGTTCAGCGTGGCCAAGTACGGTGAGTTCGAATTCTGGTTCGCCATTCTCAAGGTCACGGCCATTCTCGGTTTCATCGGCCTGGGTTTCGCCGCGCTGATGGGCTGGCTGCCCAACCGTGAGGTCAGTGGCCTGAGCGGCTTGATGGCCGAGCACGGCGGCTTCGCGCCGAAGGGCTGGTCGGCTGTGGTCGGTGCGTTCATCACCGTGATGTTCAGCTTCATCGGCACCGAAGCGGTGACCATCGCCGCGTCCGAATCCAGCGACCCGTCGCGCAACATCGCCAAGGCCACTCGCTCGGTGATCTGGCGCATCAGCACCTTCTACATCCTGTCGATCTTCGTGATCATTTCGGTGGTGCCGTGGAACGACCCTCAGCTGGCGGTGGTGGGTTCCTACCAGCGTGCGCTGGAGATCATGAACATTCCCAACGCGGCCTTCATGGTCGACCTGGTGGTGCTGGTGGCAGTGACCAGCTGCATGAACTCGTCGATCTACATTGCCTCGCGGATGATGTATTCGCTGGCCAAGCGCGGTGACGCCCCGGCCATGCTCAACAAGACCTCCAAGGTCGGTGTACCGCGCGCTGCGGTATTCGGTAGCACGCTGATCGGCGCGGCCATTGCCATCCTCAACTACTTCGCGCCGAAGGGCGTGTTCGAGTTCCTGCTGGCCAGCTCCGGCGCCATTGCCTTGCTGGTGTACATGGTCATCGCCATTTCGCAGCTGCGCATGCGCCGCCGCCTGGAGCGGGAGAACACCGAGCTGAAGTTCCGCATGTGGCTGTTCCCGTACCTGACCTGGGCGGTGATCCTGTTCATTGGCGGGGCACTGGCGGTCATGATGTTCACGCCTGAACACCGGGCAGAAGTGAGCTCGACATTGGGCCTGGCGATCGTGATTTCCTTCCTGGGGATCGTGACCACGCGGGGCCATGCGCAACCCGTGGCGGTGCGTTCGATGGGGTGATTGAGTTCACCTGGCGGTAGGGCAAAGGGCACCAGTGGATGGGTGCCCTTTGTTTTTTCAGCCCTCCATCATCTTGATGTATCTGATTGTCGCTGGCGCTTTCTCGAAGCGCCGGTGAATCAGGCTAAGCCACGAGCTGGCCTGGCAGTCGACAATACGCCGGTAGTTCACCTGCGGCAGGCTGATGCGCTGTACCACCGATTCCGGCACCACTGCGATGCCTTGGCCGAGTGACACCAGGGTGATCACCGCCACCAGGCTACCCGGCTGTGGGCCGAGCCTCGGGACGAAGCCACCTTGTGCCGCTACCTCCAGCGTGCCGGAGATCTGCTCGGGCAGGATGAAGGTTTCATTGGCCAGGCGCGAAGCCGGGATCTGCGGAACCTCATTGATCCGCGAGCTGGCGGGCAGGGCCAGGACGAAACCTTCCTGGTGCAAGGCGATGGCTTCGAGCTCTTCGGGCAGCTCCAGCGGCGAGCGCACATAGGCAAGGTCGAGCAGGCCATCGCGGACCATGCCGGGCAGTTCGGCCATGGGCAATTCGCGAATATTCAGGCGCACGCCGGGGCAGGTTTCGCTGTAACGGCTGACTTGCTGCTGGAGCATGCCCGAGTACGCGGCCGAGGCCACATAGCCCAGCTCGATGCGCCCGCTTTCGCCTCGGGCTGCCCGTTGCGCGCCCAGTTGCGCGGCGTCGAACTGGCGTACGGCATGTTCGGCCTCGATCAACAGGGCCTGGCCGGCGGCGGTGAGGTTGACCTCGCGCTGGTTGCGCTCGAACAGGCGCACGCCCAGTTCGCGCTCCATGTCCTGGATCTGCCGGCTGAGGGTGGGCGGGGCGATGCCCAGTTGCTCGGCGGCGCGGGTGAAGTGACCGTGGCGGGCGACGCAGAGGAAGTAGCGGAAATGGCGGATTTCCATGGGTGTTACCTACAGGGTAATGACGCAGGCCGCCGGGGCTAACAAGCCTGGGGGCTGGCGGCGTTATGGTGAGGCCAACACTACAAGGCTGGTGGCTTGGCGGCAAAGGCTGCCTGGGGGTTGCTACAGGTATTGCGCAATCCTCGAAGGCGGTGCGGTTTCTGTAGGAGCTGGCTTGCCTGCGATGGGCTGCAAAGCAGCCCCCGGCGATCTTGCAGGCCAACAACACCGCCAAATCCAACCAGCCCTGCATCCGGAGTCTCACCATGCCCTCTGCGCGTTTCACCCTGCTCACCGCCTCCCTGGTCTGCGCCCTGATCATCCTCGACACCAACATCGTCGCGGTCAGCCTGCCCAGCATTGCCCGCGACCTGTCCGGCTCGTTCGCCGATATCGAATGGGTGGTCAGCGCCTACCTGCTGGCCTTCGCCGCCTGCCTGCTGCCCGCCGGCAGCCTGGCCGACCGCTTTGGTCGCCGCCGCATGCTGCTGCTCGGGCTGGCCCTGTTCGGCCTGGCGTCACTGGCCTGCGGCGCGGCGCCCAACCTGCTGTTCCTCGACCTGGCCAGGGCAGCCAAGGGCGTTGGCGCGGCATTGCTGCTGACCTCGGCCCTGGCCGCGATCGGCAACCGCTTCCACCAACCTCAGGAGCGCATGCGCGCCTGGGCCTTCTGGGGCGCCTGCATGGGCGCCACCATCACCTTTGCGCCGCTGCTGGGCGGGGTGATCGCCAGTACCCTGGGCTGGCGCTGGATCTTCTACATCAACTTGCCGTTGGTGGCGCTGCTTGCGGTAATGGTGCTGCGCAGTGTCGAGGAGTCCCGCGACAGCGCCGCGGCCCGGCTCGACCCGTGGGGCAGCCTGACCTTCGCCGGCAGCCTGGGCTACCTGATCTGGGCGATGATCGATGCCAACCAGGTGGGCTGGGGCAGCGCGCAAACCCTCGCTCGACTGGTGATCAGTGCCTTCCTGTTCGGCCTGTTCGTCATGGTCGAGCGCAGCCAGGAACGGCCGATGATCGACCTGCGGCTGATGCGTAGCGGGCGCTTCGTTGGCGCCTTGCTGGGCATGTTCGCCTACGCCGCCTGCGCCCAGGTGATGATGACCCTGCTGCCGCTTTACTTGCAGAACGGCCTGCAGTTGTCGGCCCTGGCTGCAGGAGCGGGCATGCTGCCGTTTGCCGTGGCCATGCTGCTGACGCCACGTCTGGGCATGCGCCTGGCTGCGCACTTGAGCCCGGCGCAGGTGTTCGCGCTTGGGCTGGTGCTGGTGGGGGCGGGTAACCTGCTGTGTGCCTGGGCTGCGGGCCATGGCGGCTATAGCGCATTCGCCCTGGCCAGCCTGGTGCTGGGCGCTGGTGCCGGGCTGTTGAATGGCGATACGCAGAAGAACATCATGGCTTGTGTGCCGCGTGAGCGTACGGGCATGGCTTCGGGGTTGAGTACCACCACGCGGTTCGGGGCGATCGTGCTGGCCATTGGAGTGCTCGGTGGCGTGCTGGCTGCTCGTAGCGGGCAATTGCTGCACGAGGCCATGGCTGTGGTGGCGCCCGGGCAATCGGGGCAGGTTACCGCGATGGCCACGCGGGTTGCCGCTGGGGACTTGCACGCGGCGTTGGGGTTGCTTGAGCCCGGGTTGCGGGAAACGGTGGCCCCCTTGGCCCGCCAGGCGTTCATCGGAGGCTTCGAAGCCGTGTTGCAGGTCGCGGGTGTGGCGGCGCTGCTGTTTGCGGTGCTGGTCGGCGTGTTGCTGAGCCGGCCGTTGCCAGCCATGCCGGAGGGGTTGCTGGCTGAGGGGCAATCATGAAGCGGGCGGCGGGGCATCTGGACACAGCGACTCGGGGCATCAAGCCCCTCGTCGCGGCATTCGACACTCAGTCATTCAACAGCCACGGCTTCAGTTCCTTGAGGTTACTCACCACCAGTTGCTGCGCCTCGGGGAGCACTGCCAGGTTGCGGTGGTCGATCTGGTAGCGTTGCAACACGTACTTCACCAGTGCCCTGCGGCTGGGCACCACCAATTGCCCCTGCGTCATGCCGAAGTCGGTTTCGATGATTGCCTTCTGCGCCGCATTCAATCGCCCATCAGGTTCGAAGATGACCGGTACCTCGACATTCCAGTCTTCATCCTGCTCGCGCGTGTTCGGTGATTGGTCGAGCAAGTCTGGCTGCCCACGCAGGCGGCTGAGGACGAAGTCGCGGTACTGGCCATTCTTCTCGCAGTAAGCCCTCACGTGCCAGCGCATGCCGGTGTAGACCAGCGTGTGTGGGGCGATGAGGCGAACCTCCACGTTGGGGGTATTGAAGGACACGTATTCGGTTTCCAGGCGCAGGCCTTCACGGCAGGCCTTGAGCAAGGGGCGCAGCACCTCCGGGCGAATAGGCCGGTCAGGCACTTCCAGCACCCGGGTATGCGCATAGGCCAGTGCCAGCCCGTCGATGTGCGGGGCCCGTTCATTGTTCTGATAGAGCAGGTGCAGATAGGCGCTGGCGCTGTCGTCGATGAACAGTGGCTTGAATTGCTTGCCGGGCACATAGCCCTTGAGCTGCTTGTCATATGTCAAGTTTTTGGGCGCATGTTCGGTGATGTAGGTATTGATGTCCTTGGACGCCTGCTGGCGGCTGATGCCAAAGCTCTGCATCAGGTGGCCCGTGGTCAGCCGGCCTTCCCACCAGGCAACGGTCTCGATCAAGCGATAGCGAAGTGCCAGGTCCCAGCGTACCTGCTCGATGGATTGCTTGCGTTTCATACCCTCTCCATGTGCGCGATTACTTTACCTGTATAAGTCTACATTCTAGACCTGTCGTAAATCGCTACATATCTTCTCGCTGTCTTCGAAATGATTTTAAGCCAGTAAAGGAAGTGGACATGACTATGTCTGAGGCGGTTTCGACAGGGGCGTTGGTGTTGATTGGCGTGATCCTGGCGGTGCTCCTGATGCAGTACCTGAAGTTGCGCGAACTCTGGCAGATGGCCCTGGCCTGCCGCCACAACGCGCGTTGGGCGCGGATATGGGAGATGGAAAACCGGGAGCTACGTGCGGCACGGCGTGCCGACAAAGCGCACATCGCGCAACTGCAAAGCAAGCTGGTGCTTTTGCAAAACCTCGTCTGCGCAGAAGAGTGATAGGGAAGGCATGAACAGACTTGAGCGGATCAAAGGCTGCCTGCTGGGTTTTGCGCAGGGGGCGAGGAAAAATTCACCCGTGCAGGCGCTGATTTGATGACTTTGAAACATTATGTTGCAGGAGGTAATCACTATCATTAAGATTAAATTTCATGATGCAGGGAGCGCATTGTCCATATAAAAACAAGGTCAAAAAATAATGCTGAAAATGCTCCTCGTGTATGTTCATCTGCTCGCCACCTGTATTGCCCTGGGCAGGGTATTGCTTGCCGATCACAAGCTTTGGAGCTGGCGCAAGGAAGCGCTGGATCAGGCAAAGCATGAGTACCTGCAAGAAACCAGGAAAATCGCCACCCTCGCGTTATTGGCCCTTTGGGGCAGTGGTCTGCTGTTAATACTTCAGGGGTATCTCCTCGAGGGCACAGCGTATTTGCTCAACCAGAAGCTCTGGGCCAAGGTTGCGGTTGTTGCACTGCTGACGCTGAATGGCGGTCTGTTACATCGCGTCGGCTTCCCGTTATTGCAAAAAGCCCCTTTCGTCTTGTTACCAGGTTCCGACCGCGGTCGCCTTGCGCTCTTGGGGGCGTTCTCTATGAGTGGTTGGCTGTTCGCCGCTTTTCTGGGGGTAGCCCGAGCCTGGAATCATGTCATGCCATGCATGCATGTGATGGCGGTGTTCACGGCATTCGCTTTGCTGGCCTGTATAGTGGCGCTTGTGGTCGCTAGCACGGCAGGCACCATGGAAACTACGGTTTCATAGTGGCTGTGGCACAACTCAAGCGTAAGTAGCATGAAACTTCCCGCGGCGCAGGAACCCGCCAGCGTTTTCGTTCCCCCCGACTTCGGGGTGAGGTTCCCCACTAATGGGCGTGATACCCCAGCAGTGTGTGGGCCTCCATTCACTGAGCGCTTCAAGCGCTGAACAATGTCTGCTGGTCTTCCTGTTGCCCCGACATATTCTTGCGAGCTGGCAAGCCAATTGCTGAGTGAGCATATCCTGCTCATCAAAGGTGCAGAGTCGGGAAGCAGCGGAGCTGACAGTACCTATTGGGTGATTGCAGGTAACCATCGGTTGGCAGCGCAAATACCCCTGGCTACTCAATAAAAGCATTGCTGCGCGCCTCTACAACCGTCCAGGGGAAATGCTTATGAGCCACTCCAGGTATATGTGTGTGCGGTTAGCGCTGCCCCAGTTGTGTTTTCTAGCCTGCCTGCTGATGGTAACGCTGGCGGCGGTGGCCGACGAACCTCAGGGTAATGACAATCAAAGTAACGACAAGTGGCTGGAGCCGGCGCGCTCCAGGCTCATGCATGTGACTGGCGCGATGCCGTTTTTCCCGCACCGGGCCAATACCCCCGGCAACCTGGTGCTGAATGTGAAGGACTTCGACAACGCTCAGGTATGCGGTGCTTGCCATACGGAGATCTACAGGCAGTGGCGCTCATCCATGATGTCCCAGGCCTGGGATGAACCTATCTATCGGGCCTTGCTCAAGCGTGCGAGTGCGGCCACCGAGGGTAAGGTCGACAACTTCTGCACCGGCTGCCATACCCCGATCGGTCTCACGACCGGGCAGATCAATTCGCAAGTCAATCGCTCCTCGATTGAAGACAGCGCGAAGAATCATCCGATGCCTGGGGTCGATTGCGAGAGCTGCCACAACATCAGTACCCGCACTGGCCTCGATAACGGCGCCTATGTTCTGAGCCCTCGGGCACATGGTAAACCGACCAAGTTCGGGCCGCGCAAAGATGCCGTATCGCCGTATCACGATACCGTCTATTCCGCTTTACACACGCGCTCGGACTTTTGTGGCACCTGCCACAACGTCACGCATCCCTTCAGCAGCGTGGCGGTCGAGCGCACGTATGACGAGTGGCAGGAGAGCGCCTACAGCCTTGACGGTATCACTTGCCAAGGTTGCCATATGCCAGGTTTTGCGGGTAAGGCCGCGATCATGGGGCCAGACCGCGAAGATGTTGCCTCGCATTGGTTCAGCGGAGCCAATGCCATGATGCTCAAGCATCTCGGCCAGGAAGAGGGCGCGCAACGCGCGCGCGACATGCTTGTGCATGCAGCGGAAATAACCTTCCAGCAACCGCCGGCAGTCATCACACCCGGGCAATTCACCTCGGTGGCCGTCAAAGTTGCCAACGTCGGCGCCGGGCACAAACTGCCGACCGGCTTTCCGGAGGGCCGGGAGATGTGGATCGATTTCCGGGTGCTGGATGCCAGTGGGCGAGAGCTCTATCGGCTGGGTTCGATCAAGGACGGCAAGACCGAGGACAACACGCGAAACTTCAAAGTGCACATCGGTGACAAGGACGGTAATCCGTTGGATGTCGAGGTCTGGAATGCCACGCAAATCCTCTCGGACAACCGCATTCTGCCCAAGGGCTACGAAATCGGCGAGTTCTCCTTCCAGGTGCCGACCGACGCCGTCGGGCCGTTGACCCTGACCGCTACGCTGAACTACTGGCCGTTCTCGCAGAAACTGGCCGACTACCTGCTCGGCAAAGACCAGCTGCAGGTGGAAATCACCCAGATGGCCAAAGCCACGCAGAGCGTCCCCCTGTCCCCGATCACTGCGTCCCGACCCTAGCGGCATATGTGCATGCGCTGGTTGTGACGGTATATGGATCGAAAACGCCTGCTATCTGGCCAGGCTGGAGGACGCGCTACACCGATCAGCCTTTGGCGTCATTGGCTGGCTTGGCTTTGCTTTCAGCTACAGCGGCTTCTGCCTTTTGTTTCTGTGCAAGCTGGAACGCCTGCATCGAGGCTTTGCGGGCTGACTCCATGCGTGCGAAGGTCCGATCGCCACCGCCGGAGGCCATCGCCAGAGAAGAAGCGGTCAGGGCGGCGGCAACGAAGAGAACTTTCATGGTTTTCATTTGGGTATCCTCAAGTAAAACTTTGTGAACTGCTCAGCATTACACCCAGCACGGATTGACTAGAGCGTGCTGTGGTTGGGTGTAACTTGATTTCAGTGATGACTATCTATTAATTTGCAGCGTTAGACTGCCAAGGCAATAGTGTTTTTCGCGAATGAACTTTTAATCATTCGATCATGTTCAGGTAATAAAAAACATCATCTGCACTGAGTGCCTATGAGGTTTGACTTCCGCTTCTGGGGGGGATTTAACGTTGGGCGGATCAGGCCACGCCAGTAGGGGCGGCGGGGCTTCCACCCCATTCGAGGAAACGGATTTTATGAATTTCGCCGTTACTGTCTTCATACACTACGGTCACCGGTACCACGCCGGTCTTGTCGGATGTATCGGTGCGTTGCAATACCCGTTTCACATCGATGTTCATACCGTAGTGGTATTCGACGGCAGCGACATGCGCGCCGGGTTCTTGCAGGCTGTTATGGTCAAAGACACTGGGTGCGAGACTGGAAATCACGGCACTTACAATTGTGGCCATGCTCATAAGGCTGTACCTCTACTGAAGTTCGCTTGACAAGGACCTAATCTGACACGCCGAAAAAGTGAAGTTCACTTCACCACGACGAACGCGCCTGATTGAGGCGCCTGTAGTGGCAAAAAACTCCCTGCAATTCCCCGTGCCTGACACATTTCGACCATTCGTCCTTTGACCCCCGTATCTGTTGGTCGAAGTCCGTTTTTGAGGTTGGTCCTGCACGGGGTAGGGTGGTGCGCTGTTCAGCGCATCATGCCGAGTTCGGCATCATCCAGTAGCGCTTTGCCCAAGGCGCAGAGGTAGTGCGCGGCCCAGATCAGCTTCGGTTTGTCTTCCATCAAGCCGTCGATGGTCAGGTCCCGCGCGTAGCCCATCAGTTCCGAGGCTTGTTCACGGGCGCTCTGGCAGGGAATGCCGGCCTCGATGCGAAAGAGTGGGTGAGTCTGGTTTTCACCTTGGTAGAAGATGGTTTTACCGACTGTGCATTGGGTGTCTTCGGTGGCCATTGATCGATCTCCCTCGTGTAGCAGGTGCTTGTGCTGGCCCTGTCTCCCGCAAGCCGGGTTTTCATGGAGCTGCACATAACTCATTGATTTGGCGAGGCTCTGTGGGAGCGGGGTTACCCGCGAACACCGGCGCAGCCGGTGCCATACACCGCGTTGGATTCTTCGCGGGCATGCCCGCTCCCACAGAGTCCGGGGCCAGCATGATCGTGTCTTCCAGGGAATGGAGATGGTGGGGCGGGGACAATCTTCAGCATATTTTGGTCCTCAGTGGAGCGACCAGCGCTTGCTGTCAAACAAGTGGTGGCAGCCGTGTATGGGTTGACAGACCGGTGAAGACCAAACCGGCGCACACGAGGTGCCCCACACACAGCCGCCATAGGCAAAACCGTGTGTTTGGTCGTCATCAGCCTGTCAAAGCTGGTCGTTGATGTGCAACGACCCACCGAGCCTAGAACGCTGAAAAAACGACCGCAACGGAAAACAGGCGCAGGGAGTATCTTTGGGAAACGGCCTACACGGAAGGGGTGAAATCTGATTTTTGGGGCTCGCACACCCTAAAATCCAGGCACAAAAAAAGACGCCCGAGGGCGTCTTCTTCTTTGGGATTTGGTGGAGCCGGGGGGATTTGAACCCCCGTCCGCCAGTACTCCGCTGTCGGTACTACATGCTTAGCCGTGTCTACTGAGTTAATCCGCAGCCGCCCGACGGGCAGGGTGCTTTGGACGAGTTGGGTAAGTTTTAGTCGCTTTGCCCCCAACGTGCTACACGACGATCCTGTTCTGTATGACAATCATTTCGGGTTTACAGGCATCCCCTGATGATTGCTGGAGCCGAAGCTACCAGAAGGTCAGGTCAGCTGCACTTAAGCAGCGAGACGCGCCTCGAAGGTTTCGTCATTGGCAACTATAGAAAGTTGCAACAGTGGATTTACGAGTTCTGTTACCAACTCGGCATGCACCTAGAGTTTCGCTACCGGCGTCGAATCCTAATCGGCCCCACACTAGCTCTTGGCTAACGCACCTTACGGTACGTGAGGCCGAGTATACGCCATTGTTCGGGCGACGTCGACAGCCGGACCGGTCGCCCGCCTCTGGGCTCACGCGCCGCTACCGCCGCTGCCTTTCTCGGTTTTTTCCAGGCGCTCCAGGACTTTGCTGGTGATGGCGATGCATTCCTTGGTATCGCCCGAGGCCTGGGCAGCCTTGGCTTTGTCGACGTGCTCGGTAATGGCCTTGTCCAGGCCTTCGGAGGTGGCGCCGGCGGTGGCCATGCTGTCGTCGATCTTTTGCAGGTTGGCAGTGCACAGGTCTTCGGCGGCGAACACCGGCGAAGCCAGCAGGGTGGCGGCCGCGAACAGGGCCGAAAGCGCGGTACCTTTCATGGGAGTCTCCTTCGGGGCCTCTGGAAGGTGGGCCTGTAAGGGTGGACTGCGGGGAGTTGGCAGGGGTTCAATCGGGATGGTGGCGGGGTCGAATGAGGGGGGGGATGGCACCGGCTTTGCCGGTGTTCGCGGGTGAACCCGCTCCCACATGGAATTGGCTTGGCTCGGGTATCCCTGTACCGGTGGGAGCGGGCGTGCCCGCGAAGCAGGCGGCGCGGTGTATGGCACCGGCTGCGCCGGTGTTCGCGGGCATGCCCGCTCCTACAGGGGATTTGCGGCGGCTGTCAGGTTTATGTAAGCCGTCAGATGCTGCGTGGCCGGGTGACGCGGTCTACCAGGTAGACCAGGCCGTGGTAGTCGATGCCGCTGTGGCTGGACAGGCCGATCTCGCAGGTGCGGCTGGTGGAGATGCCTTCGCTGCAATATTGCACCGCATCCTTCAGGCTGCGCAGCGAGTGGGCGTTGAGTTCGGGGGTGGTGAAGCCTTTGTCACCGGCAAAGCCGCAGCAGTGTATGCCCTCCGGGATCACCACCTGTTTGCTGCAACGCCGCGCCAGGTCGATCAGCGCCTGGCTTTCGCCTAAGTGCTGGGTGCTGCAGGTCACGTGCACGGCCACCGGTTCGTCCTGGGGGGTGAATTCCAGGCGCTCGAGCAGGTGGGTGCGGATGAAGCGCACCGGGTCGTATAGGTCCAGCCGGGTGTCGCTCAGGTCCTGCACCAGGCGCAGGGTGCAGGGGCTGGTGTCGCAGTAGATCGGGTCGAGGCCGCCGCGGCTGGCGTGCAGCAGGGCGGCGATCAGTTCCTGGCGTTTGTGTTCGGCCTGCTCGGGGTAGCCCTTGGAGGCGAACGGCTGGCCGCAGCACAGGCTGTCGGCGTTGTCGGGGAACACCACCTGGTAACCGGCCTTCTCAAGCAGGGCGCGGGTCTTGTCCAGTAGCGAGCTCTGCTCGCGGTCGGCGTAGGCCGGGCCCATCACCCGCGAGACGCAGGCTGCCAGGTACACCACGCGGGGGCGGGCGTCGTTGCTGGCCGGGCCGAAGTCCAGCGGACGCAGGGGTTGTGGCATGGCCGGGGTCCACTGCGGCAGGCGGCCTTTGCTGGCTTTGTTCAGCGCGGCACTCAGGCGGCCCAGGCGTGGGGCGCCGAGCAGCTTGCGTGCGGTGTTGGCAGCGGTCAGGGTCAGGCGCGCGCCGCCCAGGGCGGTGTGGAAGTGTTCGGCCAACCAGTCGGCGGTTTTTTCGTGCTCGGCGGCCTGGCTGCGCAGTTTCTTCACCAGTTCGCCGGTGTTGATGCCGACCGGGCAGCGCTGGGCGCACAGGCCGGTGGCGGCGCAGGTGTCGATACCCTGGTACTGGTAGGTCTGCATTAGCTCGCGGGTGTCGATGCCGGCGCGCTGTTTGGCCTGGATGTCACGCCACATGACGATGCGCTGGCGCGGGCTGAGGGTCAGGCCCTTGGACGGGCACACCGGTTCGCAGAAGCCGCACTCGATGCACTTGTCGACGATTTCGTCGGCAGCGGGCAGCGGCTTGAGGTTTTTCAGGTGGATGTCTGGGTCTTCGCTCAACACCACGTCGGGGTTGAGGATGCCGTTGGGGTCGAGCAGGCGCTTGAGTTTCCACATCAGCTGGTAGGCATCCTGCCCCCACTCCAGCTCCACGAACGGCGCCATGTTGCGCCCGGTGCCGTGCTCGGCCTTGAGCGAGCCGCCGAACTCCACTGCCACCAGTTGCGCCACGTCGTCCATGAAGGCCTGGTAGCGGGCGACTTCCTCGGCGCTGTTGAAACCCTGGGTAAAGACGAAATGCAGGTTGCCTTCCAGGGCATGGCCGAAAATGATCGCTTCGTCGTAGCGGTGCTTGTCGAACAGCTGGATCAGGCGGTTGACGCCTTCGGCCAGTTGCTCGATGGGGAAGGTGACGTCTTCGATGATGACGGTGGTGCCGGTCTGGCGCACGGCGCCAACGGCGGGGAAGGTGTCCTTGCGGATTTTCCACAACTGGTTGTACACGGCCGGGTCTTCGCTGAAGTCCACCTGCTGTTCCAGTGGGAAGTCGGCAATCGAGGCCATCACCTGTTGCAGTTGTTCATGCAGCAGGCTCTGGCTGGCGGCGCGGGACTCGATCAGCAGGGCGCAGGCGTTGTCCGACAGGCCTTTTACCCACAGCGGCATGCCAGGCATGTCCTGCACCGAGCGCAGGCTGCGGCGGTCGAGCAGTTCCACGGCCGAAACCGGCTGGCGCTTGAGCACGGTCACCGCGCGGCAGCAGCTTTCCACACTGGGGAACACCAGCAGGGCGCTGGCCTTGTGCGGGTGGTCGGGCACGGTGTCGTAGGTGACGGCACTGATGAAGCCCAGGGTACCTTCGGAACCGACCAGCAGGTGCTGCAGGATATCCAGCGGCTGGTCGTAGTCCACCAGCGCGTTCAGCGACAGGCCGGTGGTGTTCTTCAGCCGGTACTTGTGCCGGATACGCTCGGCAAGTGCGGTGTTGGCGCGGGTCTCGCGGCCCAGGCGGGCCAGTGCTTCCAGCAGGTCGGCGTGGCTGGCCTCGAACGCGGCGACGCTGGCCGGGTCTTCGCTGTCCAGGCGCGTGCCGTCGGCCAGCACCAGGCGCAGGCCGGCCAGGGTGTGGTAGGTGTTCTGCGCGGTGCCGCAGCACATGCCGCTGGCGTTGTTGGCGACGATACCGCCGATCTTGCAGGCGTTGATCGAGGCCGGGTCGGGGCCGATCTTGCGCCCGAAAGGCGCCAGCCAGGCGTTGGCCTGGGCGCCGATGACCCCGGGTTGCAGGCGGATCTGCTCGCCTTGGCCGCGGATTTCGCGACCGTTCCAGTTATCGCCGAGCACGATCAGCACCGAGTCGCTGATGGCCTGGCCGGACAGGCTGGTGCCGGCGGCGCGGAAGGTGACCGGCACGCGCTCGCGCTGGGCCAGTTTGATCAGGCCGACCACTTCGTCCTCGGACTCGACGCGCACCACCAGCTTGGGAATCAGCCGGTAGAAGCTGGCGTCGGTGCCGAAGGCCAGGGTGGAGGTGGGGTCGTCGAAACGGCGTTCGGCGGGGATCAGGCGCTCGGCATCACGCAGGAACGCGGCGGGCAGGCTCATGCAGTCTCCTCGCGGGGCCGTGGCGTCTGTGCGCCACATGCCCCGGGTCAATCAGGCGGTCGTTCTTGCGGGCGGTCAGGCGCCCAGTTCGCGTACCAGCGAGTCGCGGGTGATTTCGCTGATCGACTTGGCGCCGGTCAGCACCATGGCTACGCGCATTTCCTTCTCGAACAGCTCCAGCAGGTTTTTCACCCCGGCCTGGCCGTGCACGGCAAGGGCGTAGAGGAAGGCGCGGCCGATCAGTACGGTATCGGCGCCCAGGGCGATCATGCGTACCACGTCGAGGCCGCTGCGGATGCCGGAGTCGGCGAGGATCTTCAGGTCACCTTTGACCGCATCGGCAATCGCCGGCAGGGCACGGGCGCTGGACAGCACACCGTCAAGCTGGCGGCCGCCATGGTTGGACACGACGATGCCATCGGCACCGAACCTGACCGCATCGCGGGCGTCATCGGCATCGAGAATGCCCTTGATGATCATCGGGCCGTCCCAGAAGTCGCGGATCCACTCCAGGTCTTTCCAGGAGATCGACGGGTCGAAGTTGTTGGCCAGCCAGCCGATGTAGTCGGCAAGGCCCGTGGGGTTGCCACGGTAGGTGGAAATGTTGCCCAGGTCGTGTGGGCGGCCCATCACGCCGACATCCCATGCCCACTCGGGGTGGGTCATGGCTTGCAGCACGCGGCGCAGCGGGCCGTTCTTGCCGCTCATGCCAGAGTGGGCGTCGCGGTAGCGGGCGCCTGGGGTTGGCATGTCGACGGTGAACACCAGGGTCTTGACCCCGGCGGCCTTGGCCCGCTCCAGGGCGTTGCGCATGAAACCGCGGTCCTTGAGCACGTACAGCTGGAACCACATCGGCCGGTCGATGGCCGGGGCCACTTCTTCGATCGGGCACACCGACACCGTGGACATGGTGAACGGGATGCCGTGGGCCGCCGCTGCGCGCGCCGCCTGCACTTCGCCACGGCGGGCGTACATGCCGGTAAGGCCGACCGGGGCGAGGGCCACCGGCATGCTCAGGGTTTCGTCGAACAGCTTGGTCTGCAGGCTGAGCTCGGACATGTTCTTCAGCACGCGCTGACGCAGGGCAATGCTGGCCAGGTCCGAGACGTTGTGGCGCAGGGTGTGCTCGGCGTAGGCGCCGCCGTCGGCATAGTGGAACAGGAAGGGAGGCAGCTTGCGTTGGGCCGCGGCGCGATAGTCGGTAGAGGCAGAAATGATCATGGATTCTCGCAGCGTTGCGTGTGGGGATTGCCGGGCGCGCCATGGCGCCCGGCCCCTTTCACTTTAGTGATGAACCAGCATGCCGGTCAGCCAGTAGGCCTGGATCAGGGTGATCAGGCCGACGATGGTGGCGAAGAACAGGCTGTGCTTGACGGTGAAGCGGAACAGGTCGGATTCCTTGCCGACCAGGCCGGTAGCGGCGCAGGCCACGGCGATCGATTGCGGCGAGATCATCTTGCCGGTCACGCCGCCGCTGGTGTTGGCAGCCACCAGCAGGGTGTCGTTGACCCCGATCTGGTGTGCGGTGGTGGCCTGCAGCGAGCTGAACAGGGCGTTGGACGAGGTGTCGGAACCGGTCAGGAACACGCCCAGCCAGCCAAGGAACGGCGAGAAGAACGGGAACGCGGCACCGGTACCGGCCAGCACCAGGGCCATGGTCGAGGACATGCCCGAGTAGTTGGTGACGAAGGCGAAGGCCAGCACCATGCCGATCGACAGGATGGGCCAACGCAGTTCCCAGAAGGTTTCCTTGAAAGTGGTCAGACCAGTTTTGAAGTTGATCTTCAGCACCGCCATGGAGATCAGCGCCGAGAGGAAGATCGCGGTGCCGGTGGCAGAGATCGGGTCGAGCTTGAACACCGCTGGCATGGCGGTTGGCGCGGCGACGATCGGTGCGCTCTTGATCACCAGCTGGTCGAGGTGCGGGATGGCGAAGTTGAACACGAAGTTGTACATCGCGCCGCCCGGGGCGAAGGCCGCCTTGAATGGCTTCAGGGTCCAGATGGTCACCAGCACGGTGAGGATCAGGAACGGCGACCAGGCCTTGAAGATCTCGCCAAAGCTGTAGGGGCTTGGCTGGCTGCCGCTTGGCTGCACCACGGCGGCACCGACGCTGCCTTTGGCTTCGGCGAACGAACGCTTGGGCTGCCAGACTTTCAGGAACAGGGTCAGGGCGATCAGGCTGGCCAAGGCCGAGGTGATGTCCGGCAGCTCCGGGCCGATGAAGTTCGAGGTGAAGTACTGGGTGACGGCGAAGCTCAGGCCGGCGACCAGGGCGGCAGGCCAGGTTTCCTTCACGCCACGCAGGCCGTCCATCATGAACACCAGCCAGAACGGCACGAACAGCGACAGCAGCGGCAGCTGGCGACCGGTCATGGCACCGATGTGGAAGGCGTCGATACCGGTGACCTGGCCGGCCACGATGATCGGGATACCCAGGGCGCCGAAGGCCACTGGCGCGGTGTTGGCGATCAGGCACAGGCCGGCGGCGTACAGCGGGTTGAAGCCCAGGCCCACCAGCAGCGCGGCAGTGATTGCCACCGGTGCACCAAAGCCCGCCGCACCTTCCAGGAAGGCACCGAAGCAGAAGCCGATCAGCAGCACTTGCAGGCGCTGGTCGTCGGTAATCGACAGCACCGAGCTGCGGATCACTTCGAACTGGCCGCTCTTGACCGTGAGTTTGTACAGGAACACCGCGGCAACGATGATCCAGGCAATCGGCCAGAGGCCGTAGAGGAAGCCATAACCCGCGGCGGCGAATGCCATGTCGACAGGCATCTGGAAGGCAAAGATTGCCACCAGGATCGACAACGCGAGGGTGATGCTGCCGGCCACGTGGCCTTTGAGGCGGAACACGGCGAGGGCAAGGAAGAAGAAGACGATGGGAATGACCGCCGCCAGTGCGGACAGGCCAAGACTACCAAGCGGGCTATAGAGTTGTTGCCAGGTTTGCATATGGGGTGGCCCCTAATTGTTGTTGGTCAGGCACCGGCATTGGATAATTGGTAAGACCAATTTACAATGGCTGGTCGCTAGGTTAAAAGCGTCGTCGTGGGTGTGTCAATTTGTCCCGTGCAAAACTTTGGTCGCGTGCCGATGAGCGGGCGCCTGATGGGCTGGGAAAATCGTTGCCTGGTGGGTGTTTGCGCGGCCTGGATCGGCGAGAATAGACGCCCCCTGAAATCTGCCGGGGGTTTGTGGAGAGCATGTGATGGTTTTTGATCAGGTCCGCCAACGGCGCCTGTCTGACGACATCGTCGATCGGTTGGAAGGGATGATTCTGGAAGGCACGCTGACCTCGGGGCAGCGGCTGCCGGCCGAGCGCGTCCTCGCCGAGCAGTTCGGCGTGTCCCGCCCGTCACTGCGTGAGGCGATCCAGAAGCTGGTGGCCAAGGGGCTGCTGGTCAGCCGCCAGGGCGGGGGCAATTTTGTCGCCGAGTCTCTGGGGTCCACCTTCAGCGACCCGTTGTTGCAGTTGCTTGAGCACAGTGCCGAGGCGCAGCGTGACCTGCTCGAATTCCGCCATACCTTGGAGGCTTCCTGCGCCTACTACGCGGCCCGGCGCGCCACCGAGCCGGACCGGGCGCGGCTCAAGGCGGCCTTCGATGCGCTGCAGGACTGCTATGCCAGGGCTGACGAAGTGACCCGGGCGGAGGAGGGCGCCGCCGATGCGTGTTTCCACCTGGCGATTGCCGAGGCCAGTCATAACGCCGTGCTGCTGCACACCATTCGGGGCTTGTTCGACCTGCTCAAGCGCAACGTGGTGACCAACATTGGTGGCATGTACCAACAGCGGACCGAGACCCGGGACATGCTGATCAGCCAGCACCGGGAACTGTACCTGGCGATTGTCGAGGGCAGGGCGGAGGATGCGCGGGAGGTGTCCAGCCGGCACATTCTGTATGTGCAGGAGGTGCTGGAAGAGGCGCACGAAGAAGCGCAGCGAGTGGCGCGGGCGGAGCGGCGTAGCGGGCGTTGAAATTTGTATTGGCAATGCTGGCCTCTTCGCGGGTAAACCCGCTCCCACAGGGATGGCACCGAATCTGAACTCAGTGTTAACCCTGTGGGAGCGGGTTTACCCGCGAAGAGGCCGGAGCAGGCTGAAGAAGAGGTATTACTCTTCCTTGCCCTTGTTCCGCACAGCCCGCTGCAGCTCGCGGTTGGAATCGCGCTCGCGCATGGTGTCGCGCTTGTCGAATTCCTTCTTGCCCTTGCCCAGTGCGATTTCGCACTTGATCAGGTGCTTGCTCCAGTACAGCGCCAGGGCCACGCAGGTGTAGCCCTTTTGCGCCACGGCCGCTTCCAGGCGCTCGAGCTCGCGCTTGTTCAGCAGCAGCTTGCGGGTGCGGATGGGGTCGGCGATGACGTGGGTGCTGGCGGTGGTCAGCGGGGTGATGTGGCTGCCGAACAGCCAGGCTTCACCGTCCTTCAGCAGCACGTAGCTGTCAGTCAGGTGCGCCTTGCCGGCTCGCAGGCTTTTTACTTCCCAGCCGGACAGGACCAGCCCGGCCTCGAACTTGTGTTCGATGAAGTAATCGTGTCGCGCCTTCTTGTTCTGCGCGATGGTCCCGGTCGGATGTTTCTTTTGCTTAGCCATAGGGGCGGCATTATAGGCAGTCGCCGCGTTGTCGGCTACGGGATTTCGGTGTGCTTGAGCCACTGCAATGAATACCGGACAATACAGCCCCTGTCTTGGGGACAGTACCTGTTTTCGGCACGCTGTGAAGCGCCGCCACCCAGCCTTGGAAGTGACGCCTGGATGACTACCCATATTCAACGCTCCGCCCTGCTGCCATACCCTGCCCAGGCGCTCTACGATCTGGTCAACGATGTGGCCAGCTACCCGCAGTTCCTGCCTTGGTGCTCGGCCTCGACGGTGATCGAAGCCAGTGACACGCACATGCGCGCCAAGCTCGAAGTGGCCAAGGGCGGCATGAGCCAGCACTTTGTCACGCGCAACGTACTGGTGCCGGGGCAGTCCATTGAGATGAACCTGGAAGAGGGGCCGTTCACCCAGTTGCATGGTCTGTGGGTGTTCAAGCCGCTGGGTGACAAGGCCTGCAAGATCAGCCTGGACCTGTCGTTCGACTACGCCGGTCCGCTGGTGCGCGCGACACTGGGGCCGCTGTTCAATCAGGCGGCCAATACGCTGGTGGATGCGTTCTGCCAGCGTGCCAAGCAACTGAATGCCTGACTGAAAAAGCGGCAACAAAAAGCCCGGATCAGGTCCGGGCTTTTTTGTATCTGCTCGCCGCTTACTGAGGCGAGGTTTCCAGTGGAGCCGGCGTCGGGACCGGGGTGGTCTCGATGGTGTCGATCTCGCGCTGGATGGATTCTTCCACCGAGCCTGGCTTGGCCGGTTTTTCTTCAGGCTGCACGGTTGGCTGCTCTGCCTGGTTGGCCGGGCTGACCGTGGTGTCGCTGCTGCCGCCGAGGATTTCCTGGTCGCGGCTGACGCCTGGCATGAAGTCGCCAGACAGGTTGACCAGCTGGTCGCTTTCGTTGAAGAACACGCTCATGCGTTCTTGCTGGCGTTTGCCGCCGCCTGGCTGCAGGCTGTACAGGTAATCCCAACGGTTGGTGTTGAAGGTGTCCTGGATCAGCGGGTTACCCATGATAAACCTTACTTGCCGGCGGGTCATTCCGGGGCGCAATTGGTCTATCATGTCTTGCGTAACGACATTGCCCTGCTGGATGTCGATTTTGTAAACCCCGGGAAACGAGCAACCGGCGAGTGCGAGCAGTCCCACTAGGGTGAGGCTGGTTAGCAAGAGCTTGGTGTTTTGCATCGGTGGGCGACTTCCACTATCTTGGCTGGACAACGTAAACCCCGATCATACCCGTATTAAGAGAAGCTGCGAAGCAGCATCGGCGAGAAAGCTGACCATGGTTGAAAATAGCGAATTGCGCAAAGCCGGCCTCAAGGTGACCCTGCCTCGAGTCAAGATCCTTCAGATGCTCGACTCCACCGAGCAGCGTCACATGAGCGCCGAGGATGTCTACAAGGCGCTGATGGAAGCTGGCGAGGACGTGGGCCTGGCCACCGTCTATCGCGTACTGACCCAGTTCGAAGCAGCGGGTCTGGTGGTTCGCCACAACTTCGACGGCGGTCATGCGGTGTTTGAACTGGCCGATGGCGGTCACCACGACCATATGGTCAACGTGGAGACCAGTGAAGTCATCGAGTTCATGGATGCCGAAATCGAGAAACGCCAGCGCGAAATCGTGGCCGAGCATGGCTACGAGCTGGTGGACCACAATCTGGTCCTGTACGTGCGTAAGAAGAAGTAACGATTCTTATCGTTATGGATAGCAAAGGCGACCTTCGGGTCGCCTTTGTGCTTTCTGGGGCTGGAAGATGTGTTGTCGGTACTGGCCTCTTCGCGGGCACGCCCGCTCCCACAGGATGATCACAGGGCCTGAAATCTGTGACGTACCTGTGGGAGCGGGCGTGCCCGCGAATTGTCCTTAAAAATGAGGGCTCAGGCCTTGCCGCTCACCACCATCTTGCGCGCATGTGCCAGGGATTCCTTGGTCAGGTCGATGCCACCCAGCATCCGCGCCACCTCTTCGACCCGCTCGCGCTTGCCTAGGCTGGCCACGGCGGTGTGAGTGGTGTCGCTGTTGCGCACCTTGTGCACGAACAGGTGGTGATGCCCCTGTGCCGCCACCTGCGGCAGGTGAGTTACGGTCAGCACCTGGCCGCGTTCGCCCAGGCGGCGCAGCAGTTGGCCGACGATTTCGGCAGTAGGCCCGCCGATACCGACGTCGACCTCGTCGAACACCAGGGTGGGGATGCGCGAGGTCTGCGCGGTAATCACCTGGATCGCCAGGCTGATGCGCGACAGTTCGCCGCCTGACGCCACCTTGGCCAGGCCCTTGAGTGGCTGGCCGGGGTTGGCGCTGACCAGTAGCTCGATCTGCTCCAGGCCATGAGGCGACAGGTCTGCGCCCTCATTGGGTGTGAGTGCGATGCAGAAGCGCCCGCCGGGCATGCCCAGGCGCTGGATCTCCTGCTCGACGGCCACCGCCAACTGCTGGGCAGCCTGTTGGCGCAGTGCGCTCAGCTCGCGAGCCTTCTCTTTATAGTGCTGGGCAAAGGCCGACAGCTCTTCACCCAGGCGCTCGATTGACTCGTCACTGGCGTTCAGGTCTTCCAGCTCTTCCATCAGTTGCTGCTGCAGATGGGGCAGTTCGGTGGGGTGCACGCGGTGTTTGCGCGCCAGCGTGTAGATAGTGTCGAGGCGTTCTTCCAGTGCCTGCAGGCGCATGGGGTCGGCGTCGAAGTTGTCGAGGAAGCGATTGAGCTCGCCCACGGCTTCCTCCACCTGGATCTGCGCACTGGCGATCAGGTTGGCCGCTTCGCCCAGTGCCTTTGGTGAGTTGGTGGCGGCACCCAGGCGGTTGAGGCTGGCAGTGAGGGCGCTGAGCACATTGCCCGAATCGCTTTCGCTGCACTGGTCGATGACCTGGCGGCAAATGCTGAACAGGGCTTCGGCGCTGGTCAGGTTCTTGTGTTCCTGCTCCAGTTGCTCCAGCTCGTGCTCGCCCAGGCCGAGGTTGTCCAGCTCTTCCAGTTGATAGCTCAACAGTTGATGGCGGGCGCGCTGCTCATCGCCGGAGTTGGACAGACGCTCCAGCTCCAGGCGGGTCTGGTTCCAGCGCTTGGCCGCCAGCTGCACCTGGCGGGCCAGGTCGACGGCACCGGCGTACTCGTCGAGCAGGCGGCGGTGAGTATCGGTCTTGAGCAGTGACTGGTGCTCGTGCTGGCTGTGAATATCGATCAGCAGTTCGCCCAGCGCCTTGAGGTCGCCGAGCGGGCAGGGCGTGCCATTGATGTAGCCGCGGCTGCGGCCTTCGGCAGTGATCACCCGGCGCAGGATGCACAGGCCGTCGTTGTCCAGGTCGCGCTCGGCCAGCCAGGCATGCGCCTCGGGGATATCCACCAGGTCGAAGGTGGCGAGGATGTCTGCCTTGTCCGTGCCGGGGCGCACCACGCCGCTGTCGGCCCGGTCACCCAGGGCCAGGCCGAGGGCGTCGAGCATGATCGATTTACCGGCGCCGGTCTCGCCGGTGATGACGGACATGCCGCGGGCGATCTCGAGGTCGAGATGCTCGACGATGGCGTAGTTGTGAATGGACAGGTGCACCAGCATGGGGCGGCTCCCGAAAGTCAGGTATGGTTATTTATACAGTACTTTTTTCAGACCTGCCAATGCCCCTCGGCAGATTCTGTTGCGGCCGGGAAATCCACCTTGCCCCTTGAAGCTGGTTTTTCCGGCCCCATATAGCCGACATCCAAGGCGAGCCTGGCTCGCAGTCCACAAAATTGCGCAGGAGAGACCCCATGGCTGACGAACAGCTGAACGAGAAAGACCTTAACGTCGAAGAGACCGGTGCAGGTAACGCTGCCGACGCCCGTGTCCTGGAACTCGAGGAGCAGCTGGCCGCCGCCAAGGACCAGGCGCTGCGCGCCGTTGCCGACGTGCAGAACGCGCGCCGTCGCGCCGAACAGGATGTCGAGAAAGCCCACAAGTTCGCCCTCGAGAAGTTCTCGGGCGACCTGCTGCCGGTGATCGACAGCCTGGAACTGGCCCTGGCGCACTCCAGTGCCGACGATGAACACGTCAAGCAGATCCGCGAAGGCGTCGAGCTGACCCTGAAGATGTTCCAGGACATCCTAAAGCGCTACAACCTCGAAGCAGTCGACCCGCACGGCCAGCCGTTCAACCCGGAGCACCACCAGGCCATGGCCATGCAGGAAAACGCCGAAGTAGAGCCGAACAGCGTGCTGAACGTGTTCCAGAAGGGCTACCTGCTCAACGGCCGTCTGCTGCGCCCCGCCATGGTGGTGGTCAGCAAGGCGCCGAGCGCGCCACAACCCTCGATCAATGAGAAGGCTTGAAATCTTTCGGGGCATCCCCATCTAGGTGTCAAGCCTTCAAGTATTACCGCAGTTGGCCAAAGTAGTCGCTGCCACCAAATTCAAGTTTCGGGAGAGTTAACATGGGTAAAATCATCGGTATCGACCTGGGGACCACCAACTCGTGCGTCTCTGTGCTGGAAAACGGTAACGTCAAAGTCATCGAAAACGCCGAGGGTGCGCGTACCACCCCGTCGATCGTGGCCTACGCCAACGACGGCGAAATCCTGGTTGGTCAGTCGGCCAAGCGTCAGGCGGTCACCAACCCGCACAACACTCTGTTCGCAGTGAAACGCCTGATCGGCCGCCGCTTCGAAGAAGACGTGGTGCAGAAAGACATCAAGCTGGTGCCTTACAAGATCGTCAAGGCCAGCAACGGCGACGCCTGGGTGCAGGCCAGCGGCAAGGACATGGCGCCACCGCAGATCAGCGCTGAAGTCCTGAAAAAAATGAAGAAGACCGCCGAAGACTACCTCGGCGAGCCGGTTACCGAAGCGGTCATCACCGTTCCGGCCTACTTCAACGACAGCCAGCGTCAGGCCACCAAAGATGCCGGTCGTATCGCTGGCCTGGACGTAAAACGTATCATCAACGAGCCAACTGCCGCTGCACTGGCTTACGGCATGGACAAGGCCAAGGGCGACCACACTGTCATCGTTTATGACCTGGGTGGCGGTACCTTCGACGTTTCGGTCATCGAAATCGCCGAAGTCGACGGTGAGCACCAGTTCGAAGTACTGGCAACCAACGGCGACACCTTCCTGGGTGGCGAAGACTTCGACATGCGCCTGATCGACTACCTCGTCGACGAGTTCAAGAAAGAGTCCGGCATGGACCTGAAGAACGATCCGCTGGCACTGCAGCGTCTGAAAGAAGCCGCTGAAAAGGCCAAGATCGAGCTGTCCTCTGCCCAGTCGACCGACGTCAACCTGCCGTACATCACTGCAGACGCTACCGGTCCGAAGCACCTGAACGTGAAGATCTCCCGCGCCAAGCTGGAGTCGCTGGTCGAAGACCTGGTCAACCGTACCATCGAGCCTTGCCGCATCGCCCTGAAAGACGCTGGTATCGATGCCAGCAAGATCGACGACGTGATCCTGGTCGGCGGTCAGACCCGTATGCCGCTGGTGCAGAAAGCCGTTGCCGACTTCTTCGGTAAAGAAGCGCGCAAGGACGTCAACCCGGACGAAGCCGTGGCCATGGGTGCTGCCATCCAGGGTGCCGTACTGGCTGGTGACGTGAAGGACGTACTGCTGCTGGACGTCAGCCCGCTGACCCTGGGTATCGAAACCATGGGTGGCGTGATGACTTCGCTGATCGAGAAGAACACCACCATCCCGACCAAGAAGTCGCAGGTATTCTCGACTGCCGACGACAACCAGGGTGCCGTGACCATTCACGTGCTGCAGGGTGAGCGTAAGCAGGCTGCACAGAACAAGTCGCTGGGCAAGTTCGACCTGGCTGACATTCCGCCGGCTCCGCGTGGTGTGCCGCAGATCGAAGTAACCTTCGACATCGACGCCAACGGCATCCTGCACGTCAGCGCCAAAGACAAGGCCACCGGCAAGTCGCAGTCGATCGTGATCAAGGCCAACTCCGGCCTGTCGGACGAAGAAATCGAGCGCATGGTGCGTGACGCCGAGGCCAACGCCGAGGAAGACCGCAAGTTCGAAGAGCTGGCCGCTGCCCGTAACCAGGGTGACGCGCTGGTTCACTCGACCCGCAAGATGGTCGCTGACGCTGGTGACAAGGTTACCGCTGAAGAGAAAGCCGCCATCGAGGCTGCCGTTGTTGCCCTGGAAGCCGCTGTCAAAGGCGACGACAAGGCTGCCATCGACGCCAAGGTCGAAGAGCTGTCCAAGGTGTCGGCGCCGGTTGCCCAGAAGATGTACGCCGAGCAGTCGGCTGAACAGCCTCAGGGCGGCGCGCAGCAGGCCGAACCGGAAGCCAAGCACGATGACGTGGTTGACGCTGAGTTCGAAGAAGTAAAAGACAACAACAAGCAGTAATCCCTGCATGTTGTCGGCCGGTTCACCGTCGTTTGGCGGTGAGCTGGTAGGATGTCGCCGCGCGGGGGCTTGCTCCCGCGTTGGCGTATCTGGAATTCGAGAATTTTTACAGCATCTGTCAGTGGCCCGGGTAGGCAAGCGGCAGGTGCTGATGGCGCGGCGTAGATGCCAGACGCCCAACAAGGTGCAAATGACCTATGTCCAAGCGTGATTATTATGAGGTACTGGGTGTCGAGCGCGGCGCCAGCGAATCAGACCTCAAGAAGGCTTACCGTCGCCTGGCGATGAAGTACCACCCGGACCGCAACCCGGGCGACAAAGAGTCGGAAGACAAGTTCAAGGAGGCCAACGAGGCCTACGAAGTGCTGTCTGACGCCAGCAAGCGTGCGGCGTTCGACCAGTACGGTCATGCGGGTGTAGACCCGAGCATGGGTGGCGGTGGCGCCGGTTTCGGCGGTGCCAACTTCTCCGACATCTTCGGCGATGTGTTCAGCGACTTCTTCGGTGGCGGCCGTGGTGGTTCGCGTGGCGGGGCCCAGCGTGGCAGCGACCTGCGCTATACCCTGGAGCTGAACCTGGAAGAAGCGGTGCGTGGCACCACGGTCAGCATCCGCGTGCCCACGCTGGTCAACTGCCAGCCATGCGACGGCTCCGGTGCCAAGAAGGGCTCGACCCCGTCCACCTGCCCGACGTGCGGTGGTATCGGCCAGGTGCGCATGCAGCAGGGCTTCTTCTCGGTGCAGCAAACCTGCCCGCGCTGCCACGGTCAGGGCAAGATCATTACCGACCCCTGCACCTCGTGCCACGGCGAAGGCCGTGTCGAGGAATACAAGACGCTGTCGGTCAAGGTGCCGGCGGGTGTCGATACTGGCGACCGCATTCGCTTGTCGGGCGAGGGTGAGGCCGGTACCCATGGTGGCCCGACTGGCGACCTGTATGTGGTGATCAGCGTGCGTGAGCACGAGATCTTCCAGCGTGATGGCAAGCACCTGTACTGCGAAGTGCCGATCAGCTACACCGATGCCGCCCTGGGTGGCGAGCTGGAAGTGCCGACCCTCGATGGCCGGGTGAAGCTGAAGATCCCGGAAGGCACCCAGACCGGCAAGCAGTTCCGCCTGCGCGGGAAGGGTGTTGCCCCGGTGCGCGGTGGTGGTGCGGGTGACCTGCTGTGCCGTGTGGCGGTGGAAACCCCGGTCAACCTCAGCCGCCGCCAGCGCGAGCTGCTCGAAGAGCTGCGTGATTCGCTGGAAGGCGACAGCTCCCACTCGCCCAAGGCCAGTGGCTGGTTCGATGGCGTGAAGCGCTTCTTCGGCGATCTCTGACAAGGAAATGGCTATGCGACGTATTGCAGTGATGGGTGCGGCAGGGCGGATGGGCAAGACCCTCGTCGAAGCCGTGCAGCAACAGGCACCTCAGGCGGGCCTGACGGCGGCGATCGACCGCCCGGACAGCTCGCTGGTGGGGGCTGATGCCGGTGAGCTGGCGGCCTTGGGCCGTATCGGTGTGCCGATTTCCGACGACCTGGCCAAGGTGGTCGACGAGTTCGACGTGCTGATCGACTTCACCCACCCTTCGGTGACCCTGAAGAACCTGGCGTTCTGCCGCAAGGCCGGCAAGGCCATGGTCATCGGCACCACTGGCTTCACTCCGGAAGAGAAGCAGCAACTGGCCGAAGCCGGCAAGGAAATCCCGATCGTCTTCGCCGCCAACTTCAGTGTCGGCGTCAACCTGTGCCTGAAGCTGCTGGATACCGCAGCGCGCGTGCTGGGTGACGATGTGGATATCGAGATCCTAGAAGCGCACCACCGGCACAAAGTCGATGCGCCGTCGGGCACTGCGCTGCGCATGGGTGAAGTGGTTGCTCAGGCGCTGGGCCGTAATCTGCAGGAAGTGGCCGTGTACGGTCGTGAAGGGCAGACCGGTGCGCGTGAGCGTCAGACCATCGGCTTTGCCACCGTGCGTGCCGGTGATGTGGTGGGTGACCATACCGTGCTGTTCGCCGCCGAAGGCGAGCGCGTGGAGATCACCCACAAGGCCTCCAGCCGCATGACCTTTGCCAAGGGGGCCGTGCGAGCGGCGCTGTGGCTGGACGGGCGCGAGCCTGGCCTGTACGACATGCAGGATGTGCTCGAGCTGCGCTGACCTGTAGGTTGGTGTTGGCTTCTTCGCGGGCTTGCCCGCTCCCACAGGAATCACGCAAGCCTGAGGGTGTTCGGGGTTCCTGTGGGAGCGGGCGAGCCCGCGAAGAAGCCAGCGCCGATGTCAGCCTGTCGCATTGATGTGTTTTAGAGGCACATCTGCGGTAGACCGAAAACGCACTTTTCTGTAAGCTACAGCTTTAGTGTGTCCACTAAAAGCGCGCAGCGAATTGAATTCAGCACATGAAAGCGGGGTGACGTGTCCATACGTCACTCCGCTTTTTTGCAACCTGCGATCGCCCTTTCATGCTTGATTTACGGGAGGTCTTCTTGACAAAGCCAGCCATACTCGCCCTTGCCGACGGCAGTATTTTCCGCGGTGAAGCTATCGGTGCCGACGGTCAGACCGTTGGTGAGGTGGTATTCAACACCGCTATGACCGGCTACCAGGAAATCCTTACAGACCCTTCCTACGCGCAGCAAATCGTTACCCTGACCTATCCGCACATCGGCAATACCGGTACTACCCCGGAAGACGCCGAGTCGAACCGCGTCTGGTCCGCTGGCCTGGTCATCCGTGACCTGCCGCTGCTGGCCAGCAACTGGCGTAACACCCAGTCGCTGCCTGAGTACCTCAAGGCCAACAACGTCGTCGCCATCGCTGGCATCGACACCCGTCGCCTGACCCGAATCCTGCGTGAAAAGGGCGCTCAGAACGGTTGCATCCTCGCCGGTGACAACATCAGCGAAGAAGCCGCCATCGCCGCTGCCCGCGCCTTCCCGGGCCTGAAGGGCATGGACCTGGCCAAGGTCGTTTCCACCAAGGAGCGCTACGAGTGGCGCTCCAGCGTGTGGGAACTGAAGACCGACAGCCACCCGACCATCGAAGCCGCTGACCTGCCATACCACGTGGTCGCCTTCGACTACGGCGTCAAGCTGAACATCCTGCGCATGCTGGTTGCCCGTGGCTGCCGCGTGACTGTGGTGCCGGCCCAGACCCCGGCCAGCGAAGTGCTGGCACTCAACCCGGACGGCGTGTTCCTGTCCAACGGCCCTGGTGACCCCGAGCCGTGCGACTACGCCATCCAGGCGATCAAGGAAATCCTCGACACCGAGATCCCGGTATTCGGCATCTGCCTCGGCCACCAGCTGCTGGCCCTGGCTTCTGGCGCCAAGACCGTGAAGATGGGCCACGGCCACCACGGTGCCAACCACCCGGTCCAGGACCTGGACACCGGTGTGGTCATGATCACCAGCCAGAACCACGGCTTTGCCGTTGACGAGGCCACCCTGCCGGGCAACGTTCGCGCCATCCACAAGTCGCTGTTCGACGGCACCCTGCAGGGTATCGAGCGTACCGACAAGAGCGCGTTCAGCTTCCAGGGCCACCCTGAAGCGAGCCCAGGCCCGACCGACGTCGCGCCACTGTTCGATCGTTTCATCGATGCCATGGCCAAGCGCCGCTGAGCATCCTGCTTCAAGGCCCCGGGCCGGCTTGCGCCGCGCCCGGAAGCGCCTGACCCAGATTGTTCAAAGCGGCTTGCCGACTGACCCCGGATTTGAGTGACAACCATGCCAAAACGTACAGACATCAAAAGCATCCTGATTCTCGGCGCTGGCCCGATCGTGATCGGCCAGGCCTGCGAATTCGACTACTCCGGCGCCCAGGCCTGTAAAGCCCTGCGCGAGGAAGGTTTCCGCGTCATCCTGGTGAACTCCAACCCGGCCACCATCATGACCGACCCGGCCATGGCCGACGCCACCTACATCGAGCCGATCAAGTGGCAGTCGGTGGCCAAGATCATCGAGAAAGAGCGCCCGGACGCACTGCTGCCGACCATGGGTGGCCAGACCGCACTGAACTGCGCCCTGGACCTGGAGCGCCACGGCGTTCTGGAAAAGTTCGGCGTGGAAATGATCGGCGCCAACGCCGATACCATCGACAAGGCCGAAGACCGCTCGCGCTTCGACAAGGCGATGAAGGACATCGGCCTGGAGTGCCCGCGCTCCGGTATCGCCCACAGCATGGAAGAAGCCAACGCCGTCCTCGAACGCCTGGGCTTCCCGTGCATCATCCGTCCGTCGTTCACCATGGGCGGCACCGGTGGTGGTATCGCCTACAACCGTGAAGAATTCGAAGAAATCTGCGCCCGCGGTCTGGACCTGTCGCCGACCAAGGAACTGCTGATCGACGAATCGCTGATCGGCTGGAAGGAATACGAGATGGAGGTGGTCCGCGACAAGAAGGACAACTGCATCATCGTCTGCTCGATCGAGAACTTCGACCCAATGGGCGTGCACACCGGTGACTCGATCACCGTTGCTCCGGCACAGACCCTGACCGACAAGGAATACCAGATCATGCGCAACGCCTCGCTGGCGGTGCTGCGTGAAATCGGTGTTGAAACCGGCGGTTCCAACGTGCAGTTCGGTATCTGCCCGAACACTGGCCGCATGGTCGTGATCGAGATGAACCCGCGTGTTTCGCGTTCCTCGGCGCTGGCTTCCAAGGCCACCGGCTTCCCGATCGCCAAGATCGCTGCCAAGCTGGCTGTCGGCTACACCCTCGACGAGCTGCAGAACGACATCACCGGCGGCCGCACCCCGGCGTCCTTCGAGCCGTCGATCGACTACGTCGTCACCAAGCTGCCGCGTTTCGCCTTCGAGAAATTCCCGAAAGCCGACGCCCGCCTGACCACCCAGATGAAGTCCGTGGGTGAAGTCATGGCCATCGGCCGTACCTTCCAGGAGTCCCTGCAGAAAGCCCTGCGCGGCCTGGAAGTCGGCGCCTGCGGCCTCGACCCGAAAGTCGACCTGGCCAGCCCGGAAGCCAACAGCATCCTCAAGCGCGAGCTGACCGTACCGGGCGCCGAGCGTATCTGGTACGTGGCTGACGCCATGCGCGCCGGCATGACCTGCGAGCAGATCTTCGACCTGACCGGCATCGACATGTGGTTCCTGGTGCAGATGGAAGACCTGATCAAGGAAGAAGAGAAGGTCAAGACCCTGGCCCTGTCGTCGATCGACAAGGACTACATGCTGCGCCTCAAGCGCAAGGGCTTCTCTGACCAGCGTCTGGCCAAGCTGCTGGGTATCACCGACAAGAACCTGCGCCGTCACCGCCACAAGCTGGAAGTGTTCCCGGTGTACAAGCGCGTCGACACCTGCGCTGCCGAGTTCGCCACCGATACCGCCTACCTGTACTCTACCTACGAGGAAGAGTGCGAGGCCAACCCGTCGACCCGCGACAAGATCATGATCCTGGGTGGCGGCCCTAACCGTATCGGCCAGGGTATCGAGTTCGACTACTGCTGCGTACACGCCGCACTGGCGCTGCGTGAAGACGGCTACGAGACCATCATGGTCAACTGCAACCCGGAGACCGTCTCCACCGACTACGACACCTCCGACCGCCTGTACTTCGAGCCGCTGACCCTGGAAGACGTGCTGGAAGTGTGCCGCGTCGAGAAGCCGAAAGGCGTGATCGTCCACTACGGCGGCCAGACCCCGCTGAAGCTGGCTCGCGCCCTGGAAGAAGCCGGCGTACCGATCATCGGTACCAGCCCGGATGCCATCGACCGCGCCGAAGACCGTGAGCGCTTCCAGCAGATGGTTCAGCGCCTGAACCTGCTGCAGCCGCCAAACGCTACCGTGCGCAGCGAAGAAGAAGCCATCAGCGCTGCTGGCGGCATCGGCTACCCGCTGGTAGTGCGCCCGTCCTACGTACTGGGCGGCCGTGCCATGGAAATCGTCTACGAACTGGACGAGCTCAAGCGCTACCTGCGTGAAGCCGTACAGGTGTCCAACGACAGCCCGGTTCTGCTCGACCACTTCCTCAACTGCGCCATCGAGATGGACGTGGATGCGGTGTGCGACGGCACCGACGTGGTGATCGGCGCGATCATGCAGCACATCGAACAGGCCGGCGTTCACTCCGGTGACTCGGCGTGCTCGCTGCCACCTTACTCGCTGAGCAAGGAAGTGCAGGACGAAGTCCGCGTACAGGTCAAGAAAATGGCCCTGGAGCTGGGCGTTGTCGGCCTGATGAACGTGCAGCTGGCCCTGCAGGGCGACAAGATCTACGTGATCGAAGTCAACCCGCGCGCCTCGCGTACCGTGCCGTTCGTGTCCAAGTGCATCGGCACCTCCCTGGCAATGATCGCGGCCCGCGTCATGGCCGGCAAAACCCTGAAAGAGCTGGGCTTCACCCAGGAAATCATCCCGAACTTCTACAGCGTCAAGGAAGCCGTCTTCCCGTTCGCCAAGTTCCCGGGGGTTGACCCGATCCTCGGCCCTGAGATGAAATCGACCGGTGAAGTCATGGGTGTCGGTGACAGCTTCGGTGAAGCCTTCGCCAAGGCCCAGATGGGTGCCAGCGAAGTGCTGCCGACCGGCGGTACCGCGTTCATCAGCGTGCGTGACGACGACAAGCCGCAAGTGGCTGGCGTTGCCCGTGACCTGATCGCCCTGGGCTTCGAAGTGGTTGCAACTGCTGGCACCGCCAAGGTTATCGAAGCGGCTGGCCTGAAAGTGCGCCGTGTGAACAAGGTGACCGAAGGTCGCCCGCACGTGGTCGACATGATCAAGAACGACGAAGTGTCGCTGATCATCAACACCACCGAAGGCCGCCAGTCGATCGCCGATTCCTACTCGATTCGTCGCAATGCGCTGCAGCACAAGATTTACTGCACTACCACCATTGCGGCTGGTGAAGCCATCTGCGAGGCGCTGAAATTCGGTCCGGAAAAGACCGTTCGTCGCCTGCAGGATCTGCATGCAGGACTGAAAGCATGAGCATTACCAAGTACCCGATGACCGTCCAGGGCGCTCGCGCCCTGGAAGAGGAGCACCTGTTCCTGAGCAAGACCGAGCGCCCGCGCCTGAGCCAGGCCATCGGCGAAGCGCGCGAGCTGGGCGACCTCAAGGAAAACGCCGAATACCATGCTGCCCGTGAGGAGCAGGGCATGGTCGAGGCGCGTATCCGTGATATCGAAGGCCGCCTGCAGAACTCGGTGGTGATCGACGTGACCACTATCCCTCACACCGGCAAGGTGATTTTCGGTACCACCGTGGTACTGGCCAACACCGAAACCGATGAAGAGGTGAGCTACCAGATCGTCGGCGAGGATGAAGCCGATGTGAAACAGGGCAAGCTCTCGAGCGGAGCGCCGATTGCCCGTGCCATCATCGGCAAGGAAGAAGGTGATACTGTCGTCGTCAAGACGCCTAGCGGCACGGTCGAGTACGAGATTGTCGAAGTCAAGCACATCTGACCGGCGCCTGCGGGCGCCATCCCTCGAGGGGATCCTCTGGCAGCTGGCCCAGGTTTTCTGGGTCGGTGGCCTGTGGGTGTTTCACGTGGGGCTGGTGCCCGCGCTCAAGGTCAGTGGCCTGGCACCGCTGCTGGTGCAGGACATCGCCGGGCAGATCGACCGCTGGTTGATCGGCGTGGCGTTGCTTGGTTTGTTGACCCAGCTGGCAGTGCTGGCGAGGGTGGACGGCCTGGCGGCCTGGTGGCGGCAGTTCCGTGGCCAGATGCTGTTGCTCGGTTTCGGTGCCTGCGTGGGGTATTACACCTTGCGCTACGGAATATCCGTTGGCGAGCGCTGGCAGTTGCTCTGTTTCCGGCCTTGTGTTGCGATGGGCTGCGCAGCAGCCCCTTTGCCGTTACTTGTAACGGTGGATGTTGGACAGCTGCTTGTTCGGCTGTGGGTTCTTGCGGTAGATCAGCGCTTTCTTGCCGATGGTCTGCACCAGCTCGGCACGGCCGGCCTTGCACAGTTCGGCAATGGTCTCGGCCCGCTCTTCGCGGTCTTCCGAGCGAATTTCGACCTTGATCAGCTCATGGTCGACCAGGGCGCGCTCCAGTTCGGCGATGACGCCTTCATTCAAACCGTTGCCAGCAACGATCAGGACCGGCTTGAGGTCATGACCAATGGACTTGTATTGCTTCTTCTGCTCGTTATTGAGCGGCATAATCTGACCCTTTCCGTCTGATTCTGTAAAATTGACCGGCATTTTACCCGAGGGCCACCGGCTCCGCCCAGTCAATCACGACGCATATCATCGAGGTGCCCCGTGGTACAACGTTCCAAAAGCAGCGCAAACTGGCTGCGAGAGCATTTCAACGATCCTTTTGTGAAACAGGCACAAAAGGATGGCTACCGCTCGCGTGCGAGCTACAAACTGTTGGAGATTCAGGAAAAGGACCGGCTGATCCGCCCAGGCATGAGCGTGATCGACCTCGGTGCGGCTCCTGGTGGCTGGTCGCAGGTGACCAGTCGTCTGATTGGTGGCCAGGGCCGCCTGATCGCGTCCGACATCCTGGAAATGGATTCGATCCCGGATGTGACCTTCATTCAGGGCGATTTCACCCATGATGAAGTGCTGCAGCGCATTCTCGAGGCGGTCGGCGATTCGCACGTAGACCTTGTGATTTCCGACATGGCCCCCAATATGAGTGGTACGCCCGCGGTGGACATGCCGCGTGCCATGTTCCTCTGCGAGCTGGCCCTCGATCTGGCAACCCGCGTGCTAAAGCCCGGCGGCGACTTCCTGATCAAGATTTTCCAGGGTGAAGGTTTTGACGTGTACCTCAAGGACGTGCGCAGCAAGTTCGACAAGGTACAGATGCGCAAACCGTCGTCGTCGCGTGACCGTTCCCGCGAGCAGTACCTGCTGGGCAGGGGTTTCAAAGGGGCATGAAAGGCGTGAAGCGGGGTGGCCGATAGTTATTTCCAATCGGCCGCTGCGTCAGGATCGTCCGAACTTCGTGTAGTCTAGCTTTCACAAAGGGTTACAGACGGTGCCTGCGGCTGCGTAGGTAATGTAGTAAGTTAGGGCGATGAATATCATGCGAGGAACGGCTGCGTCGTGCGCCGACCTCAGAGGGTAGCGAATTGAACGACATGGCAAAGAATCTGATCCTGTGGTTGATCATCGCAGCTGTCCTGGTGACGGTGATGAACAACTTCTCCAGCCCTAACGAGCCGCAGACCCTCAACTATTCCGACTTCATCCAGCAGGTCAAGGATGGCAAGGTCGAGCGTGTGACCGTCGACGGCTACATCATTACCGGCAAGCGCGCCGACGGCGACAACTTCAAGACCGTGCGCCCGGCCATTACCGACAACGGCCTGATCGGCGACCTGGTCGACAACCACGTCATCATCGAAGGCAAGCAGCCTGAGCAGCAGAGCATCTGGACCCAGCTGCTGGTGGCCAGCTTCCCGATCCTGGTGATCATTGCCGTGTTCATGTTCTTCATGCGCCAGATGCAGGGCGGTGCGGGCGGCAAAGGCGGGCCGATGAGCTTCGGCAAGAGCAAGGCGCGTCTGCTGTCCGAAGACCAGGTCAAGACCACCCTGGCCGACGTTGCAGGCTGCGACGAAGCCAAGGAAGAGGTTGGCGAGCTGGTCGAGTTCCTGCGCGATCCGGGCAAGTTCCAGCGCCTGGGTGGCCGTATCCCGCGTGGCGTGCTGATGGTCGGCCCGCCCGGTACCGGTAAGACCCTGCTGGCCAAGGCCATCGCCGGCGAGGCGAAGGTGCCGTTCTTCACCATTTCCGGTTCGGACTTCGTGGAAATGTTCGTCGGTGTCGGTGCCAGCCGTGTGCGCGACATGTTCGAGCAGGCCAAGAAGCACGCCCCGTGCATCATCTTCATCGACGAGATCGACGCCGTTGGTCGCCATCGTGGCGCCGGCATGGGCGGCGGTCACGACGAGCGTGAGCAAACCCTCAACCAGCTGCTGGTGGAGATGGACGGCTTCGAGATGAACGATGGCATCATCGTCATCGCCGCCACCAACCGTCCGGATGTGCTCGACCCGGCGCTGCTGCGCCCCGGCCGCTTCGACCGCCAGGTGGTGGTCGGCCTGCCGGACATTCGTGGTCGCGAACAGATCCTCAAGGTACACATGCGCAAGGTACCGGTCGGCGAGAACGTCAATCCGGCGGTCATCGCCCGCGGTACCCCTGGTTTCTCCGGTGCAGACCTGGCCAACCTGGTCAACGAGGCCTCGCTGTTTGCCGCGCGCGCCAACAAGCGCCTGGTCGAAATGAAAGAGTTCGAGCTGGCCAAGGACAAGATCATGATGGGCGCCGAGCGCAAGACCATGGTCATGTCCGAGAAAGAAAAGCAGAACACTGCCTACCACGAGGCTGGTCACGCCATTGTCGGTCGCCTGGTGCCTGAGCACGATCCGGTCTACAAGGTTTCGATCATTCCGCGTGGTCGTGCCCTGGGCGTGACCATGTTCCTGCCCGAAGAGGACCGCTACAGCCTGTCCAAGCGTGCACTGATCAGCCAGATTTGCTCGCTGTACGGTGGCCGTATTGCCGAGGAAATGACCCTGGGCTTCGACGGTGTCACTACCGGTGCGTCCAACGACATCATGCGTGCCAGCCAGATCGCCCGCAACATGGTGACCAAGTGGGGCCTTTCCGAAAAACTCGGCCCGCTGATGTACGCCGAGGAAGAAGGCGAGGTGTTCCTGGGCCGCAGTGCTGCCAGCCAGCACGCCAGCGTTTCCGGCGAAACCGCCAAACTGATCGACTCGGAAGTGCGCAGCATCATCGACCAGTGCTACGCCACGGCCAAGCAGCTGCTTACCGACAACCGTGACAAGCTCGATGCCATGGCCGAAGCGCTGATGAAGTACGAGACCATCGATGCCGAGCAGATTGACGATATCATGGCCGGCCGTACCCCACGCGAACCGCGCGATTGGGATGATGACTCTGCTTCGGGCAAGCCTGCCGCCCAGGGTGATCGCCCAGAATCGCCGATCGGCGGTCCAGCGGCTCAACACTAAGGGCATCTATGAGCTCAGTGCAGTACCCGACCCGGTTGCCTTGCGGCAACCGGGTTCTTGATTTGTCGCGTACCCATGTCATGGGTATTCTCAATATCACCCCTGATTCCTTCTCCGATGGCGGGCGCTTCAGCCGGCGCGACGAGGCGTTGCGTCATGCCGAAGCGATGGTTGCTGCAGGCGCCACGCTGATCGACATCGGCGGCGAGTCCACGCGGCCGGGCGCGCGCGCGGTATCGGTGACCGAGGAACTGGAGCGGGTGGCACCCATGGTCGAGGCGATCAACAGCCGCCTCGATGTGGTCATCTCGGTCGATACCTCCACGCCAGCGGTCATGCGTGAATCGGCGCGCCTCGGTGCCGGGCTGATCAACGACGTGCGAGCCCTGGAGCGCGATGGCGCCCTGGACGCGGCCGCGGATACCGGCCTGCCGGTGTGCCTCATGCACATGCGCGGCGAGCCGGGTAACATGCAGGACGACCCACATTACGAAGATGTGACCGTCGAGGTTACGCGTTATCTTGAGCAGCGAATGGCCGCCTGTGCTGCGGCGGGCATCGACGCTAACAGAATCATTCTTGATCCGGGCTTCGGTTTCGCCAAGACACTGGCGCACAACCTTAGCCTGTTCAAGCACATGGAAGCGCTCTATCGCCTTGGGCGCCCGCTGCTGGTGGGTGTTTCACGAAAGAGCATGATCGGCCTGACGCTGGAACGTCCGGTCGGCGAGCGCTTGTACGGCAGCCTTGCGCTGGCGGCGTTGGCCATGACCAAGGGGGCGAGCATTCTTCGTGTCCATGACGTGGCCGAAACCGTTGATGTAGTGCGCATGATCGCTGCGGTGCAAAACGCCGAATAAGAACATTGGAGCCCCTATGAGCAGAAAATACTTTGGTACCGACGGCATTCGTGGCCGCGTCGGCGAATACCCGATCACGCCTGACTTCATGCTGAAGCTTGGCTGGGCGGCCGGCATGGCCTTCCGCAAGCAAGGCCACTGCCGGGTGCTGGTGGGCAAGGACACGCGTATCTCCGGTTACATGTTCGAGTCCGCACTCGAAGCCGGCCTGTCCGCGGCGGGTGCCGACGTGATGCTGCTCGGGCCGATGCCGACACCGGCCATCGCCTACCTGACGCGTACCTTCCATGCCGAAGCCGGCATCGTCATCAGTGCCTCGCACAACCCGCACGATGACAACGGCATCAAGTTCTTCTCGGGCCAGGGGACCAAGTTGCCAGACGAAGTCGAGCTGATGATCGAGGAGTTGCTCGACCAGCCGATGACCGTTGTCGAGTCGGGCAAGCTGGGCAAGGTTTCGCGCATCAACGATGCCGCCGGCCGCTACATCGAGTTCTGCAAGAGCAGCGTGCCGACCAGCACCAGCTTCGACGGCCTCAAGCTGGTTGTCGATTGCGCCCACGGTGCCACCTACAAGGTTGCGCCAAGCGTGTTCCGTGAGCTGGGTGCCGAGGTAACCGTCCTGCACGCTCAGCCCGACGGCCTGAACATCAACGAAGGCTGCGGCTCGACCCACATCGAATCGCTGCAGGCTGCCGTGCTGGTGGGCCATGCCGACCTGGGCATCGCTTTCGACGGTGACGGCGATCGCGTGTTGATGGTCGACCATACCGGTGCCATCGTCGATGGTGACGAGCTGCTGTTCATCATCGCCCGCGACCTGCAGGACCGTGGCAAGCTGCAGGGCGGGGTAGTGGGCACGCTGATGAGCAACCTGGGCCTGGAGCTTGCGCTGAAAGACCTGGATATCCCGTTCGTGCGGGCCAAGGTCGGCGACCGCTACGTCATGGCCGAGCTGCTGGAGCGTGAGTGGCTGGTCGGTGGTGAAAACTCCGGTCACGTCGTGTGCTGCAACCACACCACCACGGGGGATGCGATCATCGCTGCCCTGCAGGTGCTGATGGCGCTCAAGCGCCGCGGCGAAACCCTGGCCCAGGCCCGTCAGGCCCTGCGCAAGTGCCCGCAGGTGCTGATCAACGTGCGCTATGGTGCCAGCAAGGTCGACCCGCTGGAGCACCCGTCGGTCAAGGAAGCCAGTGCCAAGGTGACCGAGGCCTTGGCTGGCCGCGGCCGCGTGCTGCTGCGCAAATCCGGTACCGAACCGTTGGTGCGGGTGATGGTCGAGGGCGAGGACGAAAGCCAGGTGCGTGCGCACGCAGAAGCGCTGGCCAAACTGGTCGGCGAAGTTTGTGTCTGAAGGCGCTTGCCAGCGCAGATAGGGTTGGGTACTATCTGCGCCCACTTTGACCGACGAGGTAAAGCATGCGTCGCCCTATGGTAGCTGGTAACTGGAAGATGCACGGTACCCGCGCTAGCGTCGCTGAGCTGACCGAAGGCTTGAGAAATCTGGCCTTGCCGAGCGGAGTGGAAGTCGCAGTTTTTCCACCGGCCTTGTTCATCAATCAAGTGATCGATGGTCTAGCAGGTAAGGGAATTACTGTCGGCGCACAGAATTCTGCAGTACAGCCCGAACAGGGTGCGCTGACCGGAGAAGTTGCTCCGGAACAGCTGGTTGAAGCAGGTTGCAAGTTGGTGTTGATTGGTCATTCGGAGCGTCGCCAGATCATTGGTGAAACCGACGAAGTGCTCAATCGCAAGTTTGCAGCGGCCCAGGCCAAAGGTTTGAAGCCAGTGCTTTGCATCGGGGAAACCCTTGAAGAGCGCGAGGCTGGCAAAACGCTCGAAGTTGTCGGGCGTCAACTAAGCAGTATCATCGAAGCATTCGGTGTTAAGGCTTTTGCCAATGCAGTAATTGCCTATGAGCCTGTATGGGCCATTGGCACTGGCCTTACGGCCACGCCACAGCAGGCCCAGGATGTGCACGCCGCCATCCGTGGCCAGCTGGCGGCAGAAGATGCTGAAGTGGCTGCGAAGGTGCAGTTGCTCTACGGCGGCAGCGTGAAGGCGGCCAATGCGGCCGAACTGTTCGGCATGCCGGATATCGATGGGGGGCTCATTGGTGGAGCTTCCCTGAACGCAGACGAATTCGGTGCAATTTGTCGCGCCGCAGGAAACTGAACAAATGCTGGAAACAGTCATCGTTGTTTTTCATCTGTTGGCAGCGCTGTCGCTTGTAGTGCTGGTTCTGTTGCAACAGGGTAAGGGTGCGGAAGCAGGTGCATCTTTCGGCGCGGGTGCTTCAAATACCGTGTTCGGGAGCCAGGGCTCTGCAACGTTCCTGAGTAAATTAACTGCTATACTCGCTGCCACTTTCTTTTTGACAGCACTTGGGTTAGGATACTTCGCGAAGCAACAAGCTCACCAGCTTAGCCAAGCGGGTCTTCCGGATCCAGCAGTGCTAGAAGTGAAAGAGCCGCAGAAACCGGCAGTTAATGATGATGTACCGGTGCTCCAGCAGCAGAAGAGCGAAACCACTCCTAACACGGGTGATGTACCTCCTCCGGCACAAGAGCAGAAGTAACGGGTTTCAAGTAGTAGTATTGCCGAGGTGGTGGAATTGGTAGACACGCAACCTTGAGGTGGTTGTGCCCATAGGGTGTAGGGGTTCGAGTCCCCTTCTCGGTACCAATTAAAGCTTGAGAGCCCGCTTTAGCGGGCTTTCTTGCAGGTGAAGGTTCGGATTTGACCCTCAACAGGGTTCGGTCTTATACTTTTGCCCCAGCTTTGTCGCGGGGTGGAGCAGCTTGGTAGCTCGTCGGGCTCATAACCCGAAGGTCGTTGGTTCAAATCCAGCCCCCGCAACCAGCTTCAGCGGAGCCCCTTTTCAGGGGCTTTTTGCTAACCGAACAGTTTCGGCGTCGTTGTCCAACGGCGCTTTCAGGGATGGGCGCTTCGCCCATTTTTTATTTGCACAGCATGCACGAGGGGGTTCAGGTGTCGAGCAAGCTAGAACAGTTGCAGGCCTTGTTGGCCCCGGTTGTCGAGGGTCTGGGCTATCAGTGCTGGGGGATCGAATACGTTTCCCAGGGTAAGCATTCGGTACTGCGCATCTACATCGACAAGGAAGGCGGCATCCTGGTGGACGACTGCGAAGCGGTCAGCCGTCAGGCCAGCGCAATTCTCGATGTGGAAGATCCGATCAGCAGTGAATACACCCTCGAGGTGTCTTCTCCAGGCATGGATCGCCCACTGTTCACTCTGGAACAGTTTGCCTCGCATGCCGGCGAACAAGTGAAGATCAAGCTGCGCTCACCCTTCGAGGGTCGTCGTAACTTCCAGGGCCTTCTCCGCGGTGTGGAGGAGCAGGACGTGGTGGTCCAGGTGGACAATCAAGAGTTCCTGTTGCCGATCGACTCGATCGACAAGGCCAATATTATTCCCAGTTTTGACTGAGACGTGCCGGGCCCGGCGGACGATCCGGGCCCAATGGCTTGCGCAAGGCGAGGCGTACGATGAGCAAAGAAGTACTGCTGGTTGTTGAATCGGTATCCAACGAAAAAGGTGTACCGCCCGGCGTCATTTTCGAGGCGCTGGAAGTGGCACTGGCCACTGCAACCAAAAAACGTTTTGAAGACGAAGTCGACCTGCGTGTGGAAATCAACCGCCACACCGGTAGCTACGAGACCTTCCGTCGCTGGACTGTGGTCGACGAAGCCGATCTTGATGATCCGGCAATCGAGACCTGGTTGAGCAAGATTCACGAAACCCACCCTGATGCCAAGGTTGGTGACGTGATCGAAGAGAAGATCGAGTCCATCGAGTTCGGTCGTATCGCCGCCCAGACCGCCAAGCAGGTCATCGTGCAGAAGGTCCGTGAGGCCGAGCGTGCCCAGGTGGTCGATGCCTACCGCGAGCGCGTTGGCGAAATCATCTCCGGTACCGTGAAAAAAGTTACCCGCGACAACGTCATCGTTGACCTGGGCAACAACGCCGAGGCCCTGCTGGCCCGCGAAGACATCATTCCGCGTGAAACCTTCCGTGTCGGCGTGCGCCTGCGTGCGCTGCTCAAGGAAATTCGCACTGAAAACCGTGGCCCTCAGCTGATCCTGTCGCGCACCGCGCCACAGATGCTGATCGAGCTTTTCCGCATTGAAGTGCCGGAAATTGCCGAGGGCCTGATCGAAGTCATGGCTGCTTCCCGTGATCCGGGTTCGCGAGCCAAGATCGCCGTCCGCTCCAAGGACAAGCGTATCGACCCGCAAGGTGCCTGTATCGGCATGCGTGGCTCGCGCGTCCAGGCCGTATCCGGGGAGCTGGGTGGTGAGCGTGTGGATATCGTCCTGTGGGACGATAACCCGGCGCAGTTCGTCATCAACGCCATGTCGCCGGCTGAAGTCGCGGCGATCATCGTTGATGAAGATGCCCATGCCATGGACATCGCCGTTGCCGAGGACAACCTGGCCCAGGCCATTGGTCGTGGCGGTCAGAACGTTCGCCTGGCCAGTCAGCTGACCGGCTGGACCCTGAACGTGATGACCGAGAAGGACATCCAGGCCAAGCAGCAGGCCGAAACCGGTGACATCCTGCGTAATTTCATCGATGAACTGGAAGTCGACGAGGAGCTGGCCCAAGTGCTGGTCGACGAAGGCTTCACCAGCCTCGAAGAAATTGCCTACGTACCGTTGGAAGAAATGCTCAACATCGATGGCTTTGACGAAGATATCGTCAACGAGCTCCGCGCTCGAGCCAAGGACCGTTTGTTGACCAAGGCCATCGCTACCGAAGAAAAACTGGCAGACGCCCATCCGGCTGAAGACCTGCTCTCCCTCGAGGGCATGGACAAGGACTTGGCGGCGGAACTGGCGGTGCGCGGCGTGGTTAACCGCGAAGACCTGGCCGAGCAGTCGATAGACGATCTGCTCGACATCGACGGCATCGACGAAGAGCGTGCCGGCAAGTTGATCATGGCCGCCCGAGCCCACTGGTTCGAGTAATTAGGCGCGGCCTGAGGAGAGAAGTGCATGACGCAAGTCACGGTGAAAGAACTGGCCCAAGAGGTCGAGGCACCGGTAGAGCGCCTGCTGCAGCAGATGCGTGAGGCAGGTCTGCCGCACACCGACGCCGGTCAGGTAGTGACCGACAATGAGAAGCAGACCCTGCTGACTCATTTGAAGAGCAGCCACAAGAGCAAGGCGGAAGAGCCGCGCAAGATTACCTTGCAGCGCAAAACCACCAGCACCCTGCGTGTCGCCGGTAGCAAGAGCATCAGCGTAGAAGTACGCAAGAAGAAAGTATTCGTGCAGCGTAGCCCGGAAGAAATCCAGGCTGAGCAGAAGCGTGAGCTGGAAGAGCGCCGCGCGGCTGAAAATGCCGCTCGCGAGAAGGTCGAGGCCGAAGTTCGCCAGCGTAACGAAGAGCAGGCTCGCCGTCAGGCTACCGAAACCGCTGCTGTAGCCCCTGCGCCTGCCGCCAAGCCAGAGGCGGCGCCTGCCGCTGCCCCGGCTCCGGTAGTTGCCGACGCCCCGGCCTCCGAAGACGCTGCAGCCCGTGCTGCCGAGCGCAAGAAGGACGAAGCCCGTCGCAACGAAGGCCGCACCCGTGACGAAGACCGTCGGGGTGGCGAGCGTCGTGGCGAAGCCCCGCGCGTGTCGATCAAGGTCAAGGTCAAGGAGAAGGAAAAGGCCCCGACTCCACGTGCCGCACCGCGCACCACCGATGAAGAGAGCGATGGCGTACGCCGTGGCCGCGGTGGCAAGAGCAAGCTGAAGAAACGCAACCAGCACGGCTTCCAGAACCCGACCGGTCCAGTCATCCGTGACGTGACCATCGGCGAGACCATCACCGTCTCGGAACTGGCCCAGCAGATGTCGGTCAAGGCCGCTGAAGTGGTCAAGTTCATGTTCAAGCTGGGTACCCCGGTCACCATCAACCAGGTGCTTGACCAGGAAACCGCTCAGCTGGTCGCCGAAGAACTGGGCCACAAAGTGACCCTGGTCAGCGATACCGCCCTGGAAGACTCCCTGGCCGAATCGCTGAAGTTCGAAGGTGAAGTGGAATCGCGTGCGCCGGTCGTTACCGTCATGGGTCACGTTGACCACGGTAAGACCTCGCTGCTCGACTACATCCGTCGTGCCAAGGTTGCCGCTGGCGAAGCCGGTGGTATTACCCAGCACATCGGTGCCTATCACGTGGAAACCGACCGCGGCATGGTCACCTTCCTCGATACCCCAGGCCATGCTGCGTTCACCGCAATGCGTGCCCGTGGTGCCAAGGCTACCGACATCGTCATCCTGGTGGTGGCGGCGGACGACGGCGTGATGCCGCAAACCCGCGAAGCCGTTCAGCACGCCAAGGCAGCTGGCGTTCCGCTGGTGGTCGCGGTGAACAAGATCGACAAGCCGGGTGCCGACATCGACCGCATCCGCAACGAACTGGCCGTCGAAGGCGTCACCTCCGAGGACTGGGGTGGTGACACTCCGTTCGTCAAGGTTTCGGCGAAGATGGGTACCGGCGTCGACGAACTGCTCGAAGCGGTCCTGCTGCAGGCCGAGATTCTCGAGCTGACCGCTACCCCGACCGCTCCAGGTCGTGGTGTGGTTGTCGAATCGCGCCTGGACAAGGGCCGTGGCCCGGTGGCGACCATCCTGGTTCAGGACGGTACCCTGCGTCAGGGCGACATGGTGCTGTGCGGTTCCAACTATGGCCGCGTGCGCGCCATGCTCGACGAGAACGGCAAGCCTGTGAAGGAAGCCGGCCCGTCGATCCCGGTCGAAATCCTCGGCCTGGACGGTACCCCGGAAGCCGGTGACGAGCTGTCCGTGGTTGCCGACGAGAAGAAGGCCCGTGAAGTTGCCCTGTTCCGTCAAGGCAAGTACCGCGAGGTCAAGCTGGCCCGTGCTCACGCCGGCAAGCTGGAAAACATCTTCGAGACCATGGGTCAGGAAGAGAAGAAGACCCTCAACATCGTCCTCAAGACCGACGTGCGTGGTTCCCTGGAAGCACTGCAGGGTTCGCTGTCGGGCTTGGGCAACGACGAAGTTCAGGTGCGCGTGATCGGTGGCGGCGTCGGTGGTATCACCGAAAGCGACGCCAACCTGGCGCTGGCTTCGAATGCAGTACTGTTCGGCTTCAACGTGCGTGCCGATGCCGGCGCGCGCAAGATCGTCGAGCAGGAAGGTCTGGATATGCGTTACTACAACGTGATCTACGACATCATCGAAGACGTCAAGAAGGCCCTGACCGGCATGCTCGGCAGCGATGTTCGCGAGAACATCCTGGGTGTCGCCGAAGTGCGTGACGTGTTCCGTTCGCCGAAGTTCGGCGCCATCGCTGGCTGTATGGTCATCGAGGGTACCGTGTACCGCAACCGTCCGATCCGCGTACTGCGTGAAGACGTTGTGATCTTCGAAGGCGAGCTGGAGTCGCTGCGTCGCTTCAAGGACGACGCCTCCGAAGTGCGTAACGGCATGGAGTGCGGTATTGGCGTGAAGAGCTACAACGACGTCAAGGTCGGCGACAAGATCGAAGTCTTCGAGAAAGTCCAGGTGGCTCGTACCCTGTAAGGGGCGAGCGTGGTGCAGGCCCCGCCCCAGGGCGGCTGGCAGCGCCTCTGAAGGTAGCGCCCGGTCAGGCTTCAGCTTGACCGGGCGTTTGCCGCTTTAAGTTACAGGTAGCAAGAATGGCAAAAGAATATAGCCGTACCCAACGCATCGGCGACCAGATGCAGCGCGAGCTGTCGGAGTTGATCCGCCGTGAAGTCAAAGACCCGCGCGTCGGCCTGGTGACCATCACTGCCGTCGACGTCAGCCGCGACCTTGGCCACGCCAAGGTGTTCATCACCGTGATGGGCCAGGACGGCGCCGACGCCGTACCGCAGACCCTCAAGGCCCTGACCAGCGCCGCGAGCTTCCTGCGCCTGCACCTGGGCCGTGTGATGCAACTGCGCAGCGTGCCGCAACTGCATTTCCACTTCGACGAGAGCGTCAGCCGTGGTGCCCACCTGTCGGCACTGATCGAGCGCGCGGTCGCCGAAGACCGTCAGCACAAGGATGCCGACCAGCCGGACGCCGAGGAGTAAGCGGTGGCCCAGGTCAAACGTATCCGCCGCAACGTCAGCGGCATCATCCTGCTCGACAAGCCGCTGGGCTTCACCTCCAACGCCGCCCTGCAAAAGGTGCGCTGGCTGCTCAATGCGGAAAAGGCCGGCCACACCGGCAGCCTCGACCCGCTGGCAACCGGCGTGCTGCCGCTGTGCTTTGGCGAAGCGACCAAGTTTTCGCAGTACCTGCTCGATTCCGACAAGGGCTACGAAACGGTCATGCAGATGGGGCAGACTACCAACACCGGCGATGCCGAAGGTGAGGTGCTGCAGACCCGCGAGGTGACCGTTGGTCGCGCCGACATCGAGGCCCTGCTGCCACGTTTTCGTGGCCAGATCAGCCAGATACCGCCGATGTACTCGGCGCTCAAGCGTGACGGCCAGCCGCTGTACAAGCTGGCACGTGCAGGAGAGGTAGTGGAGCGCGAGGCGCGTTCTGTTACTATTGGCCGCTTGGAGTTGCTCGAGTGCGAAGGCACCCGTGCACGGTTGAGCGTAGGATGCAGCAAAGGCACCTATATCCGTACCCTGGTGGAGGATATTGGCGAGGCCCTTGGTTGCGGCGCTTATGTCGCCGAGCTGCGCAGGACCCAGGCCGGGCCCTTCGCGCTGGCACAGACGGTCACCCTCGAGGAACTCGAACAGGCCCACGCCGAAGGCGGCAACGAAGCGCTCGACCGCTTCCTGATGCCCTCGGACAGCGGCCTGCAGGACTGGCCGCTGGTGTGCCTGTCCGAGCACAGTGCGTTCTACTGGTTGCATGGGCAGGCGGTACGCGCGCCGGACGCGCCACAATTTGGCATGGTCCGGGTACAGGATCACAATGCACGCTTCATCGGTATCGGTGAAGTGAGCGAAGACGGGCGCATTGCGCCGCGTCGGCTGATTCGGTCGGAATGACCGAAACCGGGGGGCCAGGCAGTTGCCGAACCCCACGGCATCAAGGGTGGCTGTCAGTAGGCACGGTCACACCTTTTTTATTAATACAGGGATTAGTCCCTGGCCTATTGGACCCCGCATGCGGGATCCGTTATCAGGAGAAGCCACATGGCCCTCAGCGTTGAAGAAAAAGCTCAGATCGTTGCCGAATACCAGCAAGCCGCCGGCGATACCGGTAGCCCGGAAGTGCAGGTTGCTCTGCTGACCGCCAACATCAACAAGCTGCAAGGCCACTTCAAGGCCAACGACAAAGACCACCACTCCCGTCGTGGTCTGATCCGTATGGTCAACCAGCGTCGTAAGCTGCTGGACTACCTGAAGGGCAAAGACACCACTCGTTACAGCGCCCTGATCGGTCGCCTGGGCCTGCGTCGCTAATAGCGGCCTGGTCAGTGGTGTGCATGGCGTGTCGCAGGCTTCGACAGGGCTGTTTTGCAGCGCTGCCGTTGGACACGCCACGCGTATCTCCGAGGTTGGCAGCCTGGCAATGCTGAGCGGTTTTTCCGCTTGGTGCCAGGCTCCCAGCCTCGTGTTGTATCTGGACGGTCAATGGGGCCGATTCCCCGTTCTGCCCAAGAATTCGCAAGAAACCAGTTCCCCCAAGAGCCACTGAAAAAGGTAGGAAACCGTGAACCCGGTAATCAAGACTTTCCAGTTCGGTCAATCGACCGTTACTCTCGAAACGGGCCGCATTGCCCGTCAGGCAACCGGCGCCGTGCTGGTTACCGTCGACAACGACGTCACCGTGCTGGTGACTGTGGTAGGCGCCAAACAGGCTGATCCAGGCAAGGGCTTCTTCCCGCTGTCGGTTCACTACCAGGAAAAGACCTACGCCGCCGGCAAGATCCCGGGTGGCTTCTTCAAGCGTGAAGGCCGTCCTTCCGAGAAAGAGACCCTGACCTCGCGCCTGATCGACCGTCCGATCCGTCCGCTGTTCCCGGAAGGCTTCATGAACGAAGTGCAGGTTGTCTGCACCGTGGTTTCCACCAGCAAGAAGACCGACCCGGACATCGCTGCGATGATCGGTACCTCGGCTGCCCTGGCCATTTCCGGCATCCCGTTCGAAGGCCCGATCGGTGCCGCGCGCGTTGCCTTCCACGAAAGCACCGGCTACCTGCTGAACCCGACCTACGAGCAACTGGCTGCCTCGAGCCTGGACATGGTCGTTGCCGGTACCGAATCGGCTGTACTGATGGTTGAATCGGAAGCCAAAGAGCTGACCGAAGACCAGATGCTGGGCGCTGTACTGTTCGCCCACGACGAATTCCAGGCCGTGATCCAGGCGGTCAAGGAACTGGCCGCCGAAGCCGGCAAGCCGACCTGGGACTGGCAGCCAGCCCCGGCCAACGTCGAGCTGATGAACCTGGTGCGTGGCGAGTTCGGCGAAGCCGTTTCGCAGGCCTACACCATCACCCAGAAGGCTGACCGCTACAACCGCCTGGGCCAACTGCGTGACGAGGCTGTTGCCCGTCTGAGCAACGAAGAGACCGGCCCGTCCGCCGGTGCCATCAAAGAGATCTTCGGCGAGCTGGAATACCGCACCGTCCGCGAGAACATCGTCAACGGCAAACCGCGTATCGACGGCCGTGACACCCGCACCGTGCGCCCATTGAACATCGAAGTCGGTGTGTTGCCGAAGACCCACGGCTCGGCGCTGTTCACCCGTGGCGAAACCCAGGCCCTGGTCGTCGCGACCCTGGGTACTGCCCGTGACGCCCAGCTGCTGGACACCCTGGAAGGCGAGAAGAAAGACCCGTTCATGCTGCACTACAACTTCCCGCCGTTCTCGGTGGGTGAGTGCGGCCGCATGGGCGGCGCCGGCCGTCGTGAAATCGGCCACGGCCGCCTGGCCCGTCGTGGCGTGCAGGCCATGCTGCCGAGTGACAGCGACTTCCCGTACACTATCCGCGTGGTCTCGGAAATCACCGAGTCCAACGGCTCCAGCTCCATGGCTTCGGTCTGCGGTGCTTCCCTGGCCCTGATGGACGCCGGTGTACCGATGAAGGCACCGGTTGCCGGTATCGCCATGGGCCTAGTCAAGGAAGGTGACAAGTTCGCCGTCCTGACCGACATCCTGGGTGACGAAGACCACCTGGGCGACATGGACTTCAAGGTCGCCGGTACCGCCAAGGGTGTTACCGCGCTGCAGATGGACATCAAGATCAACGGCATCACCGAAGAGATCATGGAAATCGCCCTGGGCCAGGCCCTGGAAGCGCGCCTGAACATCCTCGGCCAGATGAACCAGATCATCGCCCAGTCGCGTAGCGAGCTGTCGGCCAACGCTCCGACCATGATCGCGATGAAGATCGACACCGACAAGATCCGTGACGTCATCGGTAAAGGCGGCGCCACCATTCGCGCCATCTGCGAAGAGACCAAGGCTTCGATCGACATCGAAGACGACGGCTCGATCAAGATCTTCGGCGAAACCAAGGAAGCGGCAGATGCTGCCAAGCAGCGCATCCTGGGCATCACCGCCGAGGCCGAGATCGGCAAGATCTACGTCGGCAAGGTCGAGCGCATCGTCGACTTCGGTGCCTTCGTCAACATCCTGCCTGGCAAGGACGGCCTGGTGCACATCTCCATGCTGAGCGATGCTCGCGTCGAGAAAGTCACCGACATCCTCAAGGAAGGCCAGGAAGTCGAAGTACTGGTACTGGACGTGGACAACCGCGGCCGTATCAAGCTGTCGATCAAGGACGTTGCCGCGGCCAAGGCCTCGGGCGTCTAAGCGACTGCCACGCAACAGGAAAAGGGCCCTTAGGGGCCCTTTTTTCATGGGTGAAAGGGAACCTTTTGCGGACTTGCATCTTGCATGCAGGATTATCGTGCGGATTGCAAAATGCACGACTCCGGGAATGCTTGCTGTTTGCTAAGTGATTGATTTGAAAGGAAACAGGCTAAACGGAATAGCTGGCATAGCGCATGCAGCTATCCTCATACCTGTCGCCAGGATGTACGGCGCAGACCTTTCGAAAAACAGGAGTGACCCCTATGAAGAAGTTCGCCATTGCTGCCGCTACTGCTACCGCTCTGACCCTGACCATGGCTAACGCGGCATTCGCCCAGCAGTCCACCCAGGCCCCGATGACGCTGGCGGCCGGTGAGGTGACCAAGACCAAGGAAGCAGCCTCCGATACCTGGATCACTACCAAGGTAAAGGCTGACCTGATGACCGAGAAAGGTGTGCCTGGTGGCGATATCAAGGTCGAAACCAACAAGGGTGTCGTGTCGCTGTCTTCTGACACGGCGGTGACCGCAGCACAGAAAGAGGCGGCCATTGCCATCGCCAAGAAGATCAAGGGCGTGCAGGCCGTGTCGGCTGATGGCCTGAAGTCCGAATAAGGAATGTCCCGTCGGCCAAACGGATTTGGCCACCCATTCAAGAAGGGGCTGCACAGCAGCCCCTCTTCACTTAAAACACCGGATTCCGCGCAATCACATCACTCTCGAAGCATTCCTGCTCAAGGATCAAGGGCTCAACCAACGGCCGACTGTCGCGGAAATGCGCGGTCTGGGTATGCGCTTCGTACGCCGCATCATCACGGTAGATCTCGTACAGGTAGATCACCTCCGGGTCGACCCGGTCCTGCGATACATCGAACACCAGGCAGCCAGGTTCGGTGGCGACGGAAGCCGCGGCATTGACCTTGATCGCGGTCAGGAAATCCTCGGCGCAACCGGGCTTCACACGGGTCTTGATGAACAGGCTATACACAAGGCGCTCCTTTTGTTTTAAATTCAGATGTGAATTGTATACAAAAAGGAGCCTCGCCAATGTCCGAATTGCCTGTACGCCCTGGCCGCCTGAACGGCCTGCGCCATATCGCCTTGTTGGTGCCCAATCTGGAGGAGTGCGAACGCTTCTACGTCGATGTGCTGGGCATGGAAGTGCTGAACCGCGCCAATGAAGACCTGGTGTATCTCACGTGTGGTAACGACAACCTGTCGCTGGGGCGCGGGGCAGGGGCGGCCAATGGTTTGCAGACCCTGGACCACTTTGGGTTCATCGTCGATAGCGTGGAGGAGCTGGAGGCCTGGTACCAGTACTTCAAGGCCCACGGCGTGACCTTGCTGGACCGGCCGTTCAACCATGGTGACGGGGCGCGCAGCTTCCACCTGCTGGACCCGGCGGGGAACAAGGTGCAGCCGCTGTATCACCCGGCGGTGTCGGGGCAGCGGTTGGTGTGAAGCCTGTGCCGGCCTCTTCGCGGGCTTGCCCGCTCCCACAGGGACCGCACACAGTTCAAGGCCTGTGCAGTACCTGTGGGAGCGGGCAAGCCCGCGAAGAGGCCAGACCTGCTAGTAGAGATTATTCGGCATCCAGATGCATCGGTGTCACCACCCGCCCATCGCTCTCGGCCCGGCCCAGGTTGGTATCGATGAAGTACACCCGGTCATCTTCCAGCTGGCCCTTGTCCACCAGGTAATCCTTGATGCTGCTGGCCCGCTCCTGGCCCAGTGTGCGCAGCAGCGCGGTACTCTCGGCCCAGGACTTGATCACCGCCTCGCGCAGCTTGGCGGTGCGCTCGTCGCGGCCCAGTTGCTCCCATTCGGCAGGCGGCTGCTGCTTCAGGCGGTTACGGTAGATGCCTTCGAGCATCGCCGGTTTGTCGCTGTCGTCGACCACCAGCATCGAGGCATTGGCCGGCACTTTGTCACCGCGACGTTGCAGGATCTTGTACCAGGTGGCCTGGTACTCACGCTCCAGGCGCTGCTGGGCGATCAGCGGGCCATCGCTGGCCTGGGCGCTGGTGCCTTCGATTTCCAGGCGCAGTTCCGGGCGCTCCTTCAGGGCCGATGCCAGTTTGTCCAGTGATGCCTTGGCGTCGCCACTGAGCTCGCTGGAGCCTGGGGCGAAGGCCACGTTGCCCAGGTCTTCCGAGCCACTGCCGGCAACCAGCCCGCCAATGAACTTGAACGGCGCCTGTGCCGCGCGCAACACCAGGTTGCGCAGGGTTTGCCAGACGATCGGCATCACGCTGAACTGCGGGTTGTTGAGGTCGCCGGACACCGGCAGCTCGATCGAGATCTTGCCTTCGGTATCTTTCAGCAGCGCCACCGCCAGGCGGATCGGCAAGTCCACTGCGTCCGGGCTATCGACCTTCTCGCCCAACTGCAACTGCTCCACCACCACCTTGTTCTCGGCCTTCAGCTGGCCGTTGGTGATCAGGTAGTGCAGGTCGAGGTTGAGCCGGCCCTTGCGGATACGGAAGCCGGCGAACTTGCCGGAGTAGGGTGTCAGTGTGGTCAGCTCGACCCGCTTGAAGCTGGTGGCGATGTCCAGGCTGGCCAGCGGGTTGAACGGGTTGAGGGCGCCTTTGATGGTGACCGGCGCGTAGCGGTCGACCTTGCCCTTGACGTCGACCTTGGCCGGCACCGGCTTGCGGTTGTCGATGGTGCCGATCTTGCCGTTGAGCTGCTGGATGGCCGTGGCGAAGTTGGGGGTAAGGGACAGGTCGGCGAAGTTGGCCGAGCCGTCGTTGATGTCGATCTGGCCGATGTGGATGCCCAGCGGCTTGTCATTGCTGGCTGCGGTCGGCTTGGCCTGGCTGGTCGCCGGGGCACCGGCCGGCTGCGGGATCAGCAGGTCATTGATGTTGGTGGTGCGGTCTTCATTGATGATGAAGCGCGCATAGGGCTGCAACAGGGTTACCTTGTCGATCGACAGCGCATCGCCGTGCACGTAGGACAGGCCGTCGACGTTCACCTGCTGCCATTTGACGAAGTCGCGGCTCTTGATGGTGTCGAGGGTGTGCAGCTGGCTGACCTGTGCCTTGCCGGTAACGCTGAAGGCTAGCGGTGCGGTGTTTTTCAGGTCGACCTTGAGGTCGCTGGCGAGCATGCCGCTGCGCAGCTCCAGCAGGATGAACGGGCTGATATAGGCCTGGGCCACCCGCAGGTCGATGTCGCGGCTGCTCACGTCCAGCTTGGCCCATATGGGCGCCAGGTTGACCTGGCCGGCCGCCTGCAGTTTGCCCTGCTTGCCCACGCCGGTATCGAGCTTGAGGGTGAAGGGCGACTGGTTGAGGCTGTCGAAACCTTGCAGGTCGGCGTTGAGCGGGCCGACGTCCAGGGCTACCGGCTCTTTATGGGTGCGGTCTGCCAAGTGCACCAGGTAGTTACGCAGTTGCACGTCCTTGAGCAGCACCTGCCAGGGCTTGCCCGGCTCCTTGGCGGCTTGTTGTTCCGGTGTGGGTTCGGCGGCGGCCGGCTCGGCCTTTTCCTTCGGCGTGGCCTTGGCCGGCTGGCTGGCGAACAGCTTCTGCCAGTCGAGCTGGCCGTCCTTTTCCAGTGCGGCCCAGGTTTCCAGTTTTTCGCTGCGGATCTTGCCCACGGTGACCAGTTGCTTGACCAGGTCGACGGAGGTCTCGCTCACTTCCAGGCTGGCCAGGCGCGCCAGCGGGCGACCATCCGGAGCCTTGATGGCGAACGGTGCAATGCGCACCGACGCGTTGTCCAGCAACAGTTCGGTCTGCTTGGCGAGGTTGAGCTTGTAGTGAGTGTCGAGGCTGACCACGCCGTTTTCCAGCACCAGTGGTACGGCATCGCGTACATAGGGCCAGAACGCCTTCATGTTGCCGTCGGTGACCTTCAGTGTGCCTTCAGAGGCGATCGGCGACAGGCTCAGGGTGCCTTTCCAATCGATGCGCCCGCCGTTGGGGCCGATGGCCACCAGGTTCATGTCAGCATTGTCGTTGGGCAAGGTGCTGAGGTTATTCAGCTCCAGGTTCATGTTGTCGTAGAGGAACTCGATCGGCTCGCTCGGGCGCAGGTCCTCGAAGTGCAGGTAACCGTCGCTGAGCTTGATGCTGCCGATGCGCAGCGGGAACGGGTCGCTGGGCGGCTCGTCGGGCTTGGCTTCGCTTGGGGGCAACTTGAACAGGCGGGTCAGGTTGAGGGTACCGTCCTTGGCGAACAGCACTTCGTTGCGTGGTTTGACCAGTTCCACCGCGTCCAGGTGCAGGGCACCGCTCCACAGGCTGTCGAGCGAGAGGTTGGCGTACAGCCGGTCGAAGCCGACCTGCTCCTTGCCCGGCTCGCCGATCTGCAGGCCCCACAGCGTCAGCTCGAGGCTGAAGGGGTTGAGCTCGATCCGTTCGAGGTGGGCAGGTACGGTTGCGTACTGGGCCAACTGCTGGTTGGCGATGCGCAGCGCGACACCGGGGAGGATGAGAAAGCCGAGAAGGCTGTAGAGGGCTACGAGGGCCAGAAGTGCGCCAGCGGCGCGAGTCAATCCTTTGTACATGTGTCGCTTCGTCTGTCTAAGCAGGAGAGCTTGGAGTATGGCACGTTAAATCAGTTCCGCTGAGGCGACCATTTGATCTCATTCGATGCCCATGCGCCGTTTGGCCCGGTGTGCCGAGCCGTCGCGCATCGCCCAGCGCAGTATCGGTGCGGTGCGCTGCAGGCCCAGGCGGATCATGCGCCGCTGCAAAGGGCCGTGCTGCAGGCCGAGCATGGCCTGGGCCCAGGCCGGCAGCAGGTCGATGCCGGCGTGCAGCATCAGCTTGCCCACCGGCTGTGCCAGGCGGCTGGGAGCCGGGGCGTCGAGCAGGATGTCGACCACTTGGTGACTACGGGCATCGCATTGCAACTGCGGGCGCATGTGCTGCAGGTAATCCTCGACCTGTTGGCACGAGCGTGGCACGTCGCGGGCACCAAGGCGCTCGGCGATCAGCGCGATCTCGGCGTAGTAGGCATCCTGCTCGGCGCGCGCAAGGTGCGGGTTGCGGTAACGCAGGTGGGCGGCGAGGAAGCTGCTGACTTCCGCCACATGCACCCAGGTCAGCAGGTTCGGGTCGCTGGCTGCATACGGGCGGCCATCTGGCGCGGTGCCGGTCACCTGCAGGTGGATGGTGCGCACCTTGTCGATCAGCCACTCGGCATCGCGGGTGGCACCGAAGGTGGTGCCGGAGATGAACTGGCTGGTGCGGCGCAGGCGGCCGAGCAGGTCTTCACGGAAGTTGGAATGGTCCCACACCCCTGCCAGGGCCAGCGGGTGCAGCAACTGCAGCATGAGGGCGCTGATGCCACCGACCAGCATGCTCGGGAAGTCGCCATGTACCCGCCAGCTGATGCTGTGCGGGCCGAACAGGCCGGGGTCGCCCTTGGGCGATTCCAGGTCGAGCTGGCCGAGGGCCAGCCCGGTGAGGCTCATGACCTGGGTTTCGATGCGACGGCGAAGGGCTTCCATGGCGACCTGTGGTTCAGGGCGGCCATGAACAGCGGCCGCCGGTTACTGGTTGAGGCGTTTGTCGATCAGGCCCTGCACCACGCTGGGGTCTGCCAGGGTCGAGGTATCGCCCAGGTTGTCCAGTTCGTTGCAGGCGATTTTGCGCAGTATACGCCGCATGATCTTGCCTGAGCGTGTCTTGGGCAGCGCCGGGGCCCACTGGATCAGCTCGGGCTTGGCAAAACTGCCGATTTCCTTGCTGACCAGCGCCAGCAGCTCGGCCTTGAGCGCCTCGTCCGGCGTCACGCCATTCATGGGCGTGACAAAGGCATACACGCCCTGGCCCTTGAGGTCGTGGGGGTAACCGACCACGGCCGCTTCGGCGACACTGTCATGCAGCACCAGCGCGCTTTCCACTTCGGCGGTACCGATGCGGTGGCCGGAAACGTTGATCACGTCATCGATACGCCCGGTGATCCAGTAGTCACCATCGGCATCGCGGCGGGCACCGTCGCCGGTAAAGTAATAGCCGGGCATCGGCTTGAAGTAGGTGTCGACCATGCGCTGATGGTCGCCATAGACGCTACGGATCTGCCCGGGCCAGCTGGCCTTGATGACCAGCAGGCCGGCACCGGGGCCTTCGATGAGCTTGCCCTTTTCGTCCAGCAGCACCGGTTGCACGCCGAACATGGGCTGGGTGGCACAGCCGGGCTTGAGCACCTGCGCGCCGGGCAGCGGGGTGATCATGATGCCGCCGGTTTCGGTTTGCCACCAGGTATCGACGATGGGGCAGCGCTGCTGCCCGACTGCCTCGAAGTACCACTCCCAGGCTTCGGGGTTGATCGGCTCGCCGACGCTGCCAAGCAGGCGCAGGCTCTGCCGTGAGGTGCCTTGCAGTGGCCCGTCGCCTTCGCGCATCAAGGCACGCAGGGCGGTCGGGGCGGTGTAGAAGATGTTCACCTTATGCTTGTCCACCACCTGCCAGAAGCGTGAGGTATCCGGGTAGTTGGGCACGCCTTCGAACATCAGCGAGACCGCGCCATTGGCCAGCGGGCCATAGACGATGTAGCTGTGGCCGGTGACCCAGCCGACATCGGCGGTGCACCAGAACACCTCGCCTTCACGGTAGTCGAACACCACCTTGAAGGTGAGGGTGGCCTGCAGCAGGTAGCCGCCGGTGGTGTGCAGCACGCCCTTGGGTTTGCCGGTGCTGCCGGAGGTGTAGAGGATGAACAGCGGGTCTTCGGCGCCCATTGGCTCGGGGGCGCAGTCGTCGCCGGCCTTTTCCGTTGCCTCGTGGTACCAGAGGTCACGGCCTTCGGCCCAGGCAACATCGCCGCCGGTGCGGCGCACCACGAACACGCTGCTGACCGCAGGGCAACTGGCCAGGGCCTTGTCGACGTTCTGTTTCAGCGGGATGCGCTTGCCGCCGCGCACGCCTTCATCGGCGGTGATCACTGTGCGGCAGTCGGCATCGAGGATACGGTCGCGCAGGGCGTCGGGCGAGAAGCCGCCGAACACCACCGAGTGGATGGCACCGATACGGGTGCAGGCACGCATGGCGAAGGCGGCCTCGGGGATCATCGGCATGTAGATGCACACCCGGTCGCCTTTCTTCACCCCGCGTGCTTTCAGCGCATTGGCCAGGTGGCAGACCTGGCGGTGCAGTTCGCGGTAGGTGATGGCCTTGGAATCCTTGGGATCGTCGCCTTCCCACAGCAGGGCGGTCTGTTCGCTGCGCTGGGCCAGGTGGCGATCGATGCAGTTGTAGCTGACGTTGAGCTGGCCGCCATCGAACCAGCGGGCATTACCGGTCTTCAGGTCGCATCGCTGCACGCTCGACCAGGGCTTGATCCAGTCCAGGCGCTTGGCCTGTTCGGCCCAGAAGGTGTCGGGGTCATCCACCGACTGGCGGTAGAGGCGGCGGTACTCGTCGGGGGTGAGGGCGGCGGACTGGCTGACGGCCAGGGCCTGGGGATAGTTGCGGATATCGAACATGGCGGGTGGTCCTGCTCTTGTGAGGGGCGATGGACTGCAACGGCTATTCGATAGGACAGTGTAGCTGGGAGAGGTGTTCAACCTGTGCCGGCCTCTTCGCGGGCTTGCCCGCGAAGAAGCTGGCGAAGGTTTCAGATCAACCGCGGTGACGGCCGCGGAAATAGTTGATCAGGCCTTGGGTGGAACCGTCTTCGGCGCTGTCTTCCAGGCTTCCTACAAGACGCTGGTAAACGCCCTTGCCCAGCTCCTTGCCCAGTTCCACGCCCCACTGGTCGAAGGCGTTGATGCCCCAGATCACGCTCTGTACGAAGACCTTGTGCTCGTACATCGCCACCAGTGCGCCCAGGCGACGCGGGCTGATGCGTTCCACCACCAGGGTGTTGCTCGGGCGGTTGCCCGGGATCACCTTGTGCGGGGCCAGTTTTTCGATGTCCGCTTCGTTCAGGCCTTTGCCACGCAGCTCGGCTTCGGCTTCCTCGCGGGTTTTGCCCAGCATCAGCGCCTGGCTCTGCGACAGGCAATTGGCGTACAGCCACTGATGATGGTCGGCCACCGGGTTGAAGCTCACCACCGGCACGATGAAGTCGGCCGGAATCAGCTGGGTGCCTTGGTGCAGCAACTGGTGGTAGGCGTGCTGCCCGTTGCAGCCGACACCACCCCAGATCACCGGGCCGGTATCGGTCTTCACCGGGGTGCCGTCCTGCAGCACGCTCTTGCCGTTGGACTCCATGTCCAGCTGTTGCAGGTGCTTGGTGATGTTGCGCAGGTAGTGGTCGTACGGCAGGATCGCGTGGCTCTGAGCGCCCCAGAAGTTGCCGTACCACACGCCCAGCAGCGCCAGCAGCACTGGCATGTTCTTGTCGAACGGTGCGGTCTGGAAGTGCTGGTCCATGGTGTAGGCACCGGACAGCAGTTCCTTGAAGTTGGCGGTACCGATGGCCAGGGCGATCGGCAGGCCGATGGCCGACCACAGCGAGTAGCGCCCGCCCACCCAGTCCCACATCGGGAAGATGTTCTCTTCGCGGATGCCGAAGGCCACGGCGGCGGCCTTGTTGCTGGAGACGGCGATGAAGTGGCGGTACAGCTCGGCTTCCGAGCCGCCCTGGGCCAGGTACCAGGTACGCGCGGCCATGGCGTTCTTCAGGGTCTCGAGCGTGTTGAACGACTTCGACGAGACGATGAACAGGGTGGTTTCGGCGCGCAGGTTGGCCGACAGCTCGTGGAACTCACTGCCGTCGATGTTCGCCAGGTAGTGGCAGCGCACGCCACGCTGGGCGTAAGGCAGCAGCGCCTCGGAGACCAGCTCGGGGCCGAGGAACGAGCCACCAATGCCGATGTTGACCACGTCGGTGATCGGTTTTTCACTGTAGCCGCGCCACAGGCCGTCATGGATGCGGCCGACCAGCTCGGTGATCTGGTTGAGCACCTTGTGCACTTCCGGCATGACGTTCACGCCGTTGACGCTGAGCTTGTCGCCTACCGGCCGGCGCAGGGCGGTGTGCAGTACCGGGCGACCTTCGGAGGCGTTGATGATTTCGCCGCTGAACATCGACTTGATGGCGTCTTGCAGGCCCACTTCGTTGGCCAGGTTGACCAGCAGGTCGCGGCTTTGTTCGGTGATCAGGTTTTTCGAGTAGTCGAGGAACAGGCCGCAGCAGCTCAGGGAGAACTGGTCGAAGCGCTTGGCATCGGCGGCGAAGGCTTCGCGCATGCTGAAACCTTGCATGGCGTCGCGGTGTTGCTGGAGCGCCTGCCAGGCGGGCAGGGCCGTCACATCGTGGGGTGTACGGTAATACGCCATTGCGCGGGGTTCCCTTGGTGCGTGATGAGGCCTTGGACACGGCAGTCATTGCCGGGTTCAGGCTGGCACCATTATAGGCAAAGGCCACTTGCAGGGAATGGGTATGGCGGGGGAATTTGGAGGCGATTTGCCCCTCTTCGCAGCACAAGGCTGCTCCTACAACAGAAGGTGATTTTCTGTAGGAGCAGCCTTGTGCTGCGAATGGGCTGCAAGGCAGCCCCGGGCTGTTACGCGGTCTTTTCTTCCAGATGCAGGTACAGGTTGTCGATCAACCGTGTGTTACCCAGGTAAGCCGCCGCAATCACGACCAGGTCTCGATCATCGATCACCGCCGGGCGCAGGCTCACGGCATGGCGCACTTCCAGGTAATCCGGCCGGAAACCAGCGGCAGTCAACTGCGCCTGGCCTTCGGCAACCAGCGCGGCAAAGTCCCGCTGGCCACGGCCGATGCCAGCAGCGATGTGCTGCAGGGTGCGGTACAACGCTGGCGCCGCAGCACGTTGCTCAGGCGTGAGGTAGCCATTGCGCGACGACAGCGCCAGGCCGTCTTCGGCCCGCACGGTGGGCTCACCGATGATCTGGATCGGCATGTTCAGGTCGCGCACCATGGCACGGATCACCGCCAGCTGCTGGAAGTCCTTTTCGCCGAACACGGCAAGGTCGGGCTGGACCATGTTGAACAGCTTGCTGACCACGGTGGCCACGCCCTCGAAATGCCCGGGTCGGCTGGCGCCGCACAGGCCTTCGGAAAGGTGGGGCACGCTGACGCGGGTTTGCACGCTCATGCCGTCGGGGTACATCTCTTCGACGGTAGGCGCGAACAGCAAATTGCAGCCGGCCTGAAGCAGGCGCTCCTGGTCGGCGGCCAAGGTGCGCGGGTACTTGTCGAGGTCTTCGTTGGCACCGAACTGCAGCGGGTTGACGAAGATGCTGGCGACCACGAAATCGGCGCGCTGCGCGGCCTTGGTCACCAGGGCGGCATGGCCGCTGTGCAGGTTGCCCATGGTCGGTACGAAGCCGATGCGCTTGCCTTCACCGCGGGCGCGGGCGACTGCGGCGCGCAGTTCGCGGACGGTCTTGACTGTATTCATGCACTGAATCCGTGTTCGCTGCCTGGGAAGCTGACTTGCTTGACTGCCTCGACGTAAGCGACGAGGGCGCTGTGGATATCCGGCTGGCCTTGCATGAAGTTCTTCACGAACTTCGGTACCCGGCCGCTCAGCGACAGGCCGAGCATGTCGTGCAGGACCAGTACCTGGCCATCGGTGCCGCTGCCGGCGCCAATGCCGATCACCGGGATGCCCACGGCATTGGTGATTTCCGCCGCTAGTTCACTAGGTACGCATTCGAGCAGCAGCATGGCCGCTCCGGCTTGCTCCAGGGCGATGGCGTCGGCGCGCATCTGCCGGGCCTGGGCTTCCTGGCGGCCCTGGACCTTGTAACCGCCCAGCACGTTGACAGTTTGCGGGGTCAGGCCCATGTGCGCGCACACCGGCACGCCACGCTCGGCCAGCAGGCGGATGGTCTCGGCCAGCCAGGCAGCGCCTTCGATCTTGATCATGTGGGCGCCAGCCTGCATCAGCGTGGCGCTGTTGGCAAAGGCTTGCTCCGGGGTGGCATGCGCCATGAACGGCAGGTCGGCGAGGATCAGTGCGCCGTCGTTGCCACGTTTGACGCTGGCGGTGTGGTAGGCCATGTCCGCGGTGGTCACCGGCAGTGTGCTGTCGTGGCCTTGCAGGACCATCCCCAGCGAGTCACCCACCAGCAACACTTCGACACCGGCCTGGCTGGCGGCCCTGGCGAAGGTCGCGTCGTAGCAGGTCAGCATGGTGATTTTTTCACCCTTGGCCTTGAGGCCATTGAGGGTGGTCAGGGTTACTTCAGGCATGTAGGAAATTCCTCGTTCAGGCGCTGTAAAAAACGACTGCATTCAACGCGTGTAGTCATCTTCCGGAGCGGCACATCATCGCGCGTGATGTTCGGGCACAGGTCCGTCCGGGCCTAAATACGGGTATGCGGCACTTTGGTGCCACACGGGACGCCTATAGTCGTGAGCGAGGTGGGGGAAGTCAATCACCCTGTTACCGCATTGTTACGATCAGGGTGTTACTGGCGTTACCGCGCCAGTGTGCAAGGCTGGAACGCCCGGTTTACAGGCGTTCCAGGCCGACGAACGGGCAGTCGTCGAGCAGTTGCGCGAGGGCGCGGCCATCGGCCAGGCGGAAATCGCCCGGTACCAGTTCAGCCAGTGGGTACAGCACGAAAGGCCGGGCATGCATGTGGTAATGCGGCACTTTCAGGCGCGGCTCGTCGAGCACCTGGTCGCCGAACAGCAGGATGTCCAGGTCCAGTGTGCGCGGGCCCCAGCGCTCCTTGCGCACGCGGCCCTGACCGTTCTCGATGGCCTGCAGTGCATCGAGCAGGGCCAGCGGCGGCAGGGCAGTGTCCAGCGCAGCGACGGCGTTGGTATAGCGCGGCTGGCCGGGCAGCAGCGAATCACTGGTGTACAGGGCCGAGGCAGCCACCAGCCGCGTGGCTTCGACCTGGTCGAGGGCCTGCAAGGCGCTGCGCAGCTGCTCGGCAGGTGCGTCCAGGTTGCTGCCCAGGCCGATATAGGCGCGGGTACTCACTCGAACGCCTCGTCGCCACTGCGCTTGCGTTTGCCACCGTTACGCTTGCGTTTGCGCGGGCCGGCGCCGGTGCCTTCGTCACGGCTGCCCAGCTCGCGGATCATCTCGCGGCGCTCGCTGTCGTTGGCATCCTGGTAGTCGGTCCACCACTGGCCGAGGTCATCGGTTTCTTCCCCGGCGCTTTCCCGCAGCAGCAGGAAGTCGTAGCCGGCACGGAAGCGCGGGTTGTCCAGCAGCACGTCGGCGCGCTTGCCGCTGCGGCGTGGCAGGCGCTCCTGCATGTCCCAGATCTCGCGGATCGGCAGGGTGAAGCGCTTGGGGATGGCGATGCGCGCGCATTGCTCGGCGATCAGGTCGTGGGCCGCACCGTTCATGGCCGGGATCGGCGGCACGCCCTGGTTCTGCAGGTGCAGCACGCGGGCCGGCAGGGCTGGCCACAGCAGCGCGGCGAAGAGGAACGCCGGGGTTACCGGTTTGCCTTGCTTCACGCGCAGGTCGGTGTTGTTCAGCGCCTGGCTGATCAGCGTGTGGGTGTAGGTCGGGCGCTCGTCCAGGGCATGCGAACTGGCCGGGAACAGCGGCTCGAACAACTGCAAGTCGACCAGCATTTCGAAGACGATGGCGCCCTGGCCAGAAAGGAACAGCTTGAGGCTCTCTTCGAACAGGCGCGCTGGCGGAATCTCGCGCAGCAGCGGGGCCAGTTCGCGAATCGGCTGGACCGTGTGCTTTTCGATGCCGAAGTCGAGCTTGGCGGCGAAACGCACCGCGCGCAGCATGCGCACCGGGTCTTCCTGGTAGCGGTGTGTAGGGTCGCCGATCAGGCGCAGCAGGCGGTTGCGGATATCGTGCACGCCATTGGCGTAGTCGAGGATGCGCTCGCTGACCGGGTCGTAGTACAGGGCATTGATGGTGAAGTCGCGACGTTGCGCGTCTTCTTCCAGGGTGCCGTATACGTTGTCACGCAGGATGCGGCCACTGGCATTGTGCGACGAACGGTGGCTGTCGCCCTGGTCGTCTTCCGAATGGTGGGCGCGGAAGGTGGCGACTTCGATGATCTCACGGCCGAAATGCACGTGGACCAGCTTGAAGCGGCGACCAATGATGCGCGCGTTGCGGAACTCGGCACGGACCTGTTCGGGGGTGGCACTGGTGGCGACGTCGAAGTCTTTCGGCGTGATGCCCAGCATCAGGTCGCGGACACAGCCACCGACCAGGTAAGCCTGGTAGCCGGCGCTCTGCAGGCGTTCCACGATGTTCACCGCGTGGCGGCTGAACTGGTGGCGCTGCAGCGAGTGCTGGCTCTTGTTGATCACCTCAGGCGTGGTGCGCCTGTGGTGCGGGCCCGGTACGGGCGGGCGAAACGACTGGAACAGCTTCTTCAGCATGGGATGCACTGTTTGAAGGAATGTTCGGCCAAGAATAGGAGAATGGCCGCATGATGGGCGGGGATTCTAGCATTTACTCAAGGAATGGTGTAGGCGGGTAGCAGGATGCCTGCGGGAGGGTAGAAACGACAAGGGGAGCCTAAGCTCCCCAAGAAGTCGTTGCGTGCTCTTATTGTTTTTTTGCTGGGCTTCTTGTTTTTGTTGAGCGCCCTGTCCACAAATCTCGAAGCTTGTGGACGACCCCCAATCCAGGGGTTAAGAGCAAACGGATTGCTTTGGTCGCTGATGTCACGTTGATCTGTTGATCCAACCAGTTCAGGCGCTGCTTTTTAGTGCAGTTTTTGTTGTTCTCTGCCTGGTTGTGGGGCAAGCCCCAAACACGCATCCTCTCCAAAAGAATCAGTTAGCTGCGCCTCCGCCGTCTTGTTTTTATTGTGCGTGAGCCGTTTCGTCTTGTTCTTATTCTGAGTTGCAGTGCTTGTTATTGTTCTTGTACCAGACATATAGCAGGTGTCGTGCCAACTTTTACAAACCTATTAAAATCAATGGGTTGAAGAGGTGTGACAGATTTTTCGGGGCTGAAAATGTCGAAATTTCGTTACCGTACGCCTCGGGAACTGTTACGGCGGAAAGCTTGGGTAACAGATTTTTGCGGGGGCTGAGGTGTTACCTGGGGTGTGTGCGCTGGCTTTGCCGGCCCTTTCGCGGGCACGCCCGCTCCCACAGGTATTGCATCACCCTTGAGGGCAACGAAATTCCTGTGGGAGCGGGCGTGCCCGCGAAGAGGCCGGAACGGCTGGCAGAGAGCGATCAGGGCGGGGGCACTCCCGCCCAGGCAACGCGGTTACTCGCTGGTAGCGTTGCTCTTGCGCCGCGGGATGCCCAGGCGCTGGCGACGTTCCCACAGGCACTTGCGGCTGACCCCGAGCTTGCGGGCCAGCTCGGTCTCGGTCATGTGGTCCTGGTGCTCGAGCACGAAGTGCTGGAAGTAGTCCTCCAGCGACAAGTCCTCGGTCGGCTCATGGCTGGCATTGGCCGCACTGGCCACGGCCAGGGCGTTGTCGAGGATTTCGTCGTCCTCCAGGTCGCCCAGTTCGATGTCGATGCCCAGCAGGTCGGCGGAAATTTCGGCGCTCTCGCTGAGGATCACCGCACGCTCAACGGCGTTTTCCAGCTCTCGCACGTTACCCGGCCAGCTGTAGTGACGAATGGCCTGCTCGGCTTCGGCCGAGAAGTGCAGGTCGTCGCGGCCGATGCGCGCGCTCTGGCGGGCGAGGAAGGCGCTGGCGATCTCGTTGACGTCGCTGCCGCGCTCGCGCAGGGCAGGCAGTTTCAGGGCGATCACGTGCAGGCGGTAATACAGGTCTTCACGGAACTGGCCGGCCTTGGCCAGGTTCTTCAGGTCGCGGTGGGTCGCGGCGATCAGGCGCACATCGACCTTTTGCGACTGTACCGAACCCACCCGGCGAATCTCGCCTTCCTGCAGCACGCGCAGCAGGCGGGCCTGGGCTTCCAGCGGCAGTTCGCCGATTTCGTCGAGGAACAGGGTACCGCCATCGGCTGCTTCCACCAGGCCTGCGCGCCCGGCGCTGGCGCCGGTGAACGCACCTTTTTCGTGGCCGAACAGCTCGGACTCGATCAGTGTCTCGGGGATGGCTGCGCAGTTCACCGAAATCATCGGTGCCTTGGCCCGGCGCGACAGGTTGTGCAGGGCGCGTGCGACCAGCTCTTTACCGGTGCCCGACTCGCCCTGGATCAGCACGTTGGAGTCGGTGGGCGCGACTTTGCGGATCTTGCTGTACATGTCCTGCATCGGCGGGCACGAGCCGATGATGCCGATTTCGCCATTGGCGGCTGCCGCGCTGCCTTTGTCGGCCGGGGCGGCCTTGCCATTGGTGGCGCGTGGCTCGGCCGCCGGTGCGGTGGCCGGGGCATTCTGCCGATCGCGCAGGATGCGCGCCACGGCTTGCAACATCTCGTCGTGGTCGAAGGGCTTGGCAATGTAGTCCACCGCGCCCATTTTCATCGAGTCTACCGCCGAGCGCAGGCTGGCGTAGCTGGTCATGATCAGCACCGGGGTGCCTTGGCCGAGCTTGATCAGTTCGGTGCCGGGCGCGCCTGGCAGGCGCAGGTCGCTGACGATCAGGTCGAAGGTGGCAATGCTGAAGCGTTCCTGGGCTTCCTGCACCGAGCCGGCTTCGCTGACCTGGTACTGGTTCCGCTCGAGCAGACGACGCAAGGCCGAGCGGATGATGGTTTCGTCTTCGACGATCAGAATGTGCGGCATTGATTCAATTCTCTCGACGGTCTCGAATTTCAGGGGACGTCGCTACGACATGCCGGGGCAGGGTCACGCGGATCCGGGTGCCACGTTGCCGTTCGATATCGGCCGGGCTGTCGATGGTGATTTGCCCATAATGCTCTTCCACGATGGAATAGACCAGAGCGAGCCCCAGTCCGGTTCCTTCGCCCGGGTCCTTGGTGGTGAAGAAGGGTTCGAACAGGCGGTCCATGATGTTCTTCGGTATCCCGCTGCCCTCATCCTCGACGATCAGGTCGACGGTGTGTTCGCTGACTTCGCTGCGCACGCGCACGGCGCTGCCGGGCTTTGATGCGTCGCGGGCGTTGGAGAGCAGATTGATCAGCACCTGGGCCAGGCGCTGCGGGTCCCCTTCGGCCCAGTGCTCCGGGTCGCAGAGGTTGAAGAACTGTACTTCGAAATTGCGCCGGTTCAACGCCAGCAGACCAATGGCGTCCTGCGCCACTTCGGCCAGGCATACCGGCTCTTCGCTGTTCTGGTGGCTGCCGCCGGCATGGGCGAAGCTCATCAGCGACTGGACGATGCGCGATACCCGCTTGGTCTGTTCAAGAATCTGGCTGGACAGTTCGATGATCTCGCCATCGCCCTCACGCTCCTCGCGCAGGTTCTGCGCCAGGCAGGCGATGCCGGTGATCGGGTTGCCGATCTCGTGGGCCACGCCGGCGGCCAGGCGGCCGATGCTGGCCAGGCGCTCGGAGTGCACCAGCTTGTCCTCCAGCGCCTGGGTTTCGGTAAGGTCCTCCACCAGCAGCACCAGGCCGCTGTTACCCGGGGCCAGCGGCTCGTCGATAGCGGCCTTGTGCAGGTTCAGCCAACGCGGCTGGCCGTCCAGCGCCAGGCGCTGCTTGTGCAGGTGCTCGTCGGGCACGTTGATGAAGCCTTGCAGCAGTCCGCGCCAAGGTTCGTCGATGGTGACCAGGCGCGAGCCGACCACGTGCTTGGCGGCGATGCCGGTGAGCTCTTCCATGGCCTTGTTCCACATCAGGATTTCCTGGTCCTTGGCCAGCGAACAGACGCCCATGGGCAGTTCCTGCAGGGTCTGGCGGTGGTAGCGGCGCAGGGCGTCGAGCTCGGCGGCCAGGCCGGTCAGGCGCGAGTGGTAGTCTTCCAGGCGGCTTTCGATGAAGTGGATGTCCTCGGTCACGTAGTTTTCGTTACCGGACTTGTACGGCAGGAAGGTCTCGACCATGTCCTGGGCCACGCTCGGCCCCATCAGGCCGGACAGGTTGGCCTCGATACGGTCGCGCAGGCGGCGCAAGGCATAGGGGCGGCGCTCGTCGAACGGCAGGTAGAGGTCGCGCAGGGCCTGCTCCACTTCCTTCTGCGCGGCCTTGGCGCCCAGCGGCTTGGCCAGCTGGGTGGCGAACTCCTGTGGTGAGGCGGCATGCAGCTCGCGGCGTTGCGGGCGGCGCACGTTGTCCACCGCGCAGGCTTCGGCGGCGCTGACCTCTTCATTGCTGGCGTTGGTGAACAGTGAAATCAGGGTGAACAACAGCACGTTGGCCGCCAGCGAGGCGATGGCCGCCATGTGCCAGCTGGTGTCGTCCAGCACGTAGATCATGTCCAGCAGCGGGATGTAGAAGCCCTGCAGGTTGCCCAGCAGTGGCAAAAGCATGGTCACCATCCACACCAGGGTGCCGGCCAGTAGGCCGGCGATGAAGCCTCGGCGGTTGGCAGTCGGCCAGTACAGCACCGACAGCACGCCCGGCAGGAACTGCAACGTGGCGACGAAGGCGACGATGCCCAGGTTGGCGAGGCTCTGGTGGTTGTTCTGGGTCAGGTAGAACATGAACCCGGCGGTGATGATGGCGACGATCAGCGCGCGGCGGGTCCACTTCAGCCAGCGGTAGATGTTGCCTTCGGCCGGCGGCTGGTACAGCGGCAGCACCAGGTGGTTGAGGGCCATGCCAGACAGCGCCAGGGTGGTGACGATGATCAACCCGCTGGCGGCCGACAAGCCGCCGATGTAGGCCAGCAGCGCCAGTGCCTGGTTGTTGGCGGCAATCCCAAGGCCCAGGGTGAAGTACTCGGGGTTGGTGCTGGCGCCCAGGCGCAGGCCGGCCCACAGCACCAGCGGCACAGCCAGGCTCATCAGCAGCAGGAACAGCGGCAGGCCCCAGCTGGCGCTGACCAGCGAGCGTGGGTTGAGGTTTTCGGTGAAGGCCATGTGGTACATGTGCGGCATGACGATGGCCGAGGCGAAGAACACCAGCAGCAGGGTACGCCATGGGCCTTCCTGCAGCGGGGTATGCAGGGCAGCCAGGGCGGTCTGGTTTTGCAACAGCCACACTTCCAGTTCGTGCGGGCCGCCGAACACGCCATACAGGGCGTACAGGCCGATACCGCCCAGGGCCAGCAGCTTGATCACCGACTCGAAGGCGATGGCGAACACCAGCCCTTCGTGCTTTTCGCGTGTGGCGATGTGCCGCGAGCCGAAGAAGATGGTGAACAGGATGATCAGCGTACAGAAAGCGAAGGCTACCCGGGCCTTGACCGGCTCACCGGTGAGGATGCTGATCGAGTCGGCCACCGCCTGGATCTGCAGGGCCAGCAAGGGCAGCACGCCGATCAGCATGATGATGGTTGTCAGCGCCCCGGCCCAGGTACTGCGGAAGCGGAACGCCAGCAGGTCGGCCAGCGAGGAGAGCTGGTAGGTGCGGGTGATCTTCAGGATCGGGTAGAGCAGTACCGGCGCCAGCAGGAACGCGCCGGACACCCCCAGGTAACAGGCAAGGAAGCCGTAGCCGTACTGGTAGGCCAGGCCCACCGAACCATAGAAGGCCCAGGCACTGGCGTACACACCCAGCGACAGGGTGTAGGTCAGCGGGTGGCGAATGATAGAACGCGGGATCAGCCCCCGCTCGCTGATCCAGGCCACGCCGAACAGCACCATGAGGTACGCGGCGCTGATCAGGATCATCTGGGTCAGGCTAAAGCTCATCGGCATCTCGTTGGCTCTGCAGGATGAAGGTGACGACGATCAGGATCAGCCAGAGCAGGTAAGGGCGATACCAGGCTCCGGTCGGTTCGATCCACCAGTCCATGATGGCCGGGGAGAACAGGTAGATCCCCACGACCAGAAGCAGGACCAAACGATAGATGTACATGCTGGCCTCGATGGTTGGGCGCTGCGGGCTTGGACTTATTATTGGCGCAAATGGCTGGGGGGATGCTAGCGGGAATCCATAGGGTTCGCCAAGGGGTTGAATTTATTGGGCTTTTGTTTTTGATGGGGGTTGCCTGTGCCGGCCTCTTCGCGGGCGCGCCCGTTCCCACAGGTAAACCACAAATCTTGAAGGTGGTGTAGTTCCTGTGGGAGCGGGCGTGCCCGCGAAGAGGCCGCTAATGCCTCAGCGCAAATCAGCCTCCGGCACCGTGGTCCGCTGCGCAATCGCCTCGGGCCGCCACTGCTTGCGCGCCACCGCCAGCACTTCAGCCGGCGTTGCCAGCAACAACTCGGGGTCTGCTTCCTGCCCCAGCGCCCGCAACGCCCGCAGCAACAGCGGTGTCGCCTGGTCTGCCTGCAGCGGCGGCGAGCGGTACGACTTGCCCAGCTTGTGCCCGTCCGGCTGCACGATCAGCGGAATATGCAGGTAACGCGGCTGCGAGAAGCCCAGCAACTCTTGCAGGTACAGCTGGCGCGGGGTGTTGTCGAGCAGGTCGGCGCCACGCACGATGTCGGTAACACCTTGCCAGGCATCGTCCAGCACCACCGCCAACTGATAGGCATACAGCCCGTCGCGGCGCTGGATGACGAAGTCGCCCACCTCACGCCCCAGGTGTTGCTGGTACTCGCCCTGCACCCGGTCGGTAAAGCGGTAGATCAACTCCGGCACGCGCAAGCGGATTGCCGCACCTTCACGGGCATGCCCGGCGTTGCGGCACAGGCCTGGGTAGATACCGTTGTAACCCTCCAGCTGCTTGCGCGAGCAGGTGCAGGCGTAGGCCAGGCCCATGTTGAACAGGCGGTCGACCACTGCGGCATAGGCATCATGCCGCTGGCTCTGGAATACCACCTCGCCATCCCACTCCAGGCCGTAGCGCTCCAGGGTCTGCAGGATCGCATCACGGGCACCGAGCATTTCTCGGGGAGGATCGGTGTCTTCCATGCGCAGCAGCCAGCGGCCGTTGACGGCGCGGGCATCGAGCCAGGAGGCGAGGGCGGCGACCAGCGAGCCGAAGTGCAGGAAGCCGCTGGGGGTGGGGGCGAAACGCCCGATGTAGCTGGAGTCGGTCATGGTCAGGCTGGGCATATAAATGAAACGGGGCGCATGATGCGCCCCGTTCAGGTGGAAAGAAAGATCAGCCTTTGCCGACCGTTTTTTCCTTTTTCTCGGCGATTTCCTTGCAGTCGAAGCACAGGTCGGCGGTAGGGCGCGCCTCCAGGCGACGCAGGCCGATTTCGATACCGCACGATTCGCACCAGCCGTACTCGTCGGCCTTGATCTTGTCGAGGGTCTTGTCGATCTTCTTGATCAGCTTGCGCTCGCGGTCACGGTTGCGCAGCTCCAGGGCGAATTCTTCTTCCTGGCTGGCACGGTCGGCCGGGTCTGGGAAGTTGGCTGCTTCGTCCTTCATGTGGTCCACAGTGCGGTCCACACTGGTCATCAGCTCTTGCTTCCAGGCGCCAAGAAGCTTGGTGAAGTGCTTTTTCATGGGCTCGCCCATGTACTCTTCACCCTTGGTTTCTACGTAGGGCTCGACACCGTACATGGTCTGGGCTTTTTGCTTTTCTACGGTGGACATGAATAGACCGCCTCTCACTCATCTGATCCAATGCGCAGGCTGCTCCATCTCCGGCACCCGCCGGCCCTGCGACTGCGAGCCGCCGAACTTACCAGATAGATCAGGGGTGCGCTACCCCGCCCTATCTTGGTAATTGACAGCGGCGCGAGCCGCACGTTCGGTAGCGTGCAGAGGTAGAATCTCCAGTTTAGACCCAATTGAGAGAAGGTCATGGCCCACCCCTACAGTGCGCGCAGCCGCGCCATCGAACCCTTCCACGTCATGGCGCTGCTGGCCCGGGCCAACGAGCTGCAGGCGGCCGGACACGACGTGATCCACCTGGAAATCGGCGAACCGGACTTCACCACGGCCGCGCCCATCGTTGCCGCCGGCCAGGCGGCACTGGCCGCCGGGCACACCCGCTACACCGCCGCACGCGGCCTGCCGGCGCTGCGCGAAGCCATTGCCGGCTTCTATGGTCAGCGTTATGGCCTGAGTATCGACCCTGAACGCATCCTCATCACCCCGGGTGGCTCTGGTGCGCTATTGCTGGCCAGCAGCCTGCTGGTCGACCCGGGCAAGCACTGGCTGCTGGCCGACCCGGGCTACCCGTGCAACCGCCACTTCCTGCGCCTGGTCGAGGGCGGGGCGCAGTTGGTGCCAGTGGGCCCGGATGTGAACTACCAGCTGACCGCCGACCTTGTCGACCGCTACTGGGACAAGGACACGGTCGGTGCCCTGGTCGCCTCGCCGGCCAACCCGACCGGCACCGTGCTGGGGCGTGACGAGCTTGCCAGCCTGTCCCACGCCACCCGCGAACGGCATGGCCACCTGGTAGTGGACGAGATCTACCACGGGCTGACCTATGGCATGGACGCACCCAGCGTGCTGGAAGTGGACGACTCGGCATTCGTCCTGAATAGTTTTTCCAAGTATTTCGGCATGACCGGTTGGCGCCTCGGTTGGCTGGTAGCGCCCCCTGGCGCGGTGGCCGACCTGGAGAAGCTGGCACAAAACCTGTACATCAGTGCGCCAAGCATGGCCCAGCATGCCGCGCTGGCGTGTTTCCAGCCCGAAACCCTGGCCATTTTCGAGGAGCGCCGCGCCGAGTTCGCCCGCCGTCGCGACTACCTGTTGCCCGCCCTGCGCGAACTGGGCTTCCGCATTGCCGTCGAGCCGCAGGGTGCGTTCTACCTGTATGCCGACATCAGTGCCTTTGGCGGTGACGCGTTCGCCTTCTGTCGGCACTTCCTGGAGACCGAGCACCTGGCCTTCACCCCGGGCCTGGACTTCGGCCGCCACCTGGCCGGGCACCATGTGCGCTTTGCCTACACCCAGAGCCTGCCGCGCCTGGAAGAGGCAGTGCAGCGGATTGCCCGCGGCCTGCGGAGCTGGCAAGGCTGATGCAGTTCCATCCCGCACTCGAACAGGGCCGCCTGCTGCGCCGCTACAAGCGCTTTCTGGCGGATATCGAACTGCCCGGCGGCGAGCAACTGACCATTCACTGCCCGAACACCGGCTCCATGCTCAACTGCATGCGTGATGGCGGGCAGGTGTGGTTCAGCCGCTCCAATGACCCAAAGCGCAAGTTGCCAGGCACCTGGGAAATCAGCGAAACCCCGCAGGGGCGGCTGGCCTGTGTGAATACCGGGCGGGCCAATACGCTGGTCGAAGAGGCCCTTCGTGCCGGCATTATCGCCGAACTGGCCGGTTTCAGCGCGCTCAGGCGTGAAGTGGCCTACGGCGAGGAAGGCAGCCGCATCGACTTTCGTCTGGAGTTCGACGGTGCCCCGGCCTATGTCGAGGTCAAGAGCGTGACCCTGGGCTACCCCGACAGCACGGTCGCGGCCTTCCCTGATGCGGTGACCCAGCGCGGTGCCAAGCACTTGCGCGAGTTGGCGAAGCTGGCCAGGCAGGGCGTGCGGGCGGTGCAGCTGTATTGCGTGAACCTGACTGGTATCGACGCCGTGCGCCCGGCCGAGGAAATCGATGCGGCCTATGCCCAGGCCTTGCGCGCGGCGGTGGCGGACGGGGTGGAGGTGCTGGCCTACGGTACGCGCCTGGACGCTGAAGGTATCGTCATCGACCGCCGCCTGCCGGTGCTGCTTACTCCTTGAACCAGATGCCCTGGCTGTCCTCGTGGCAGCCCAGGGCCTGCAGTTGCTCGCCCTCGCACGGCCCGGCCACGCATTCGCCGCTTTCGATCAGGAACAGTGCGCCATGATGGGCGCAATGGATCAGGCTGGCGCTGTCATCGAGAAACGCATCCTCTGCCCAGTTCAGCGGGATGCCACGGTGCGGGCAACGGTTGCGGTAGAGGTACACCTGGCCCTGGCGGCGCACGCCGAACAGTTCGATGCCGTCTACGCTGAAGGCGCGGCCTTGGCCTTCGGCCAAGCCGTGTGAGGTACAAAGGAAGTGCATGGCAAGGACGACTCGTGAAACAAGGGGTGGCTTGACGCATCAATGCGAATAATTATCAAATTGCTCGCATTCGCTGCGCCCGGCTGCCTATGGTGCGCAGTTCCGTCGCCCGCCACAAGGCGCGCGGCCCGCCTGCAGAAGGAACCCGATGATGCGCCGTCCTGTCGCCTTGTTCGCCCTGTGCGCAAGCCTTGTGCTCTCCAACCAGGCCTTGGCGGCCGAGATGCCGCAGCGTTGGGTCAGCGCTGGTGGCGCACTGAGCGAATGGATCAGCGCGTTGGGCGGTGAAGCGCGGTTGGTGGGTGTGGACACCACCAGCCAGCACCCTTCATCGCTGAAGTTACTGCCCAGCGTCGGCTACCAGCGGCAGCTGTCGGCGGAAGGCATTCTCAGCCTGCGCCCGGATGTGCTGGTGGGCACCGAGGAGATGGGCCCGCCACCGGTACTGGCGCAAATCCGCAAGGCTGGCGTGCGGGTCGAACTGTTCTCCAGCAAGGCCGAGCTGGCGGCGGTGGATGAAAACCTCAAGCACCTGGGGCAGTTGCTGGGCGCCGAACGGCAAGCCGCGGTGTTGGCGTCGGGCTACCACCAGAAGCTCGATGCCTTGCAGGCCAAGGTCAGGCAGGCCCAGGCCGGACAGAATGCGCCAGGGGTGTTGCTACTGGTCGGGCATGCCGGGGCCAAGCCGCTGATCGCCGGGCAGGGCACCACCGGTGACTGGCTGCTGAGCCAGGCAGGCGGGCGCAACCTGGCGGAACATCAGGGCTACAAGAATTTCTCCAGCGAAGCACTGGCGGCGCTGGACCCGGATGTGATCGTGTTTTCCGACCGGGCGCTGGCCGATGAGCCGGCCTTGCAGGCGTTGCTGAAAGAAAACCCCGCACTGGCGGCCTCGCGCGCCGTGCGCGAGAAGCGCCTGGTGTCGCTTGACCCGACGCTGCTGGTCGGCGGGCTCGGGCCGCGCCTGCCGGCAACCCTGCAGTCGCTGGCGGCCACCTTCTACCCGGCTGCCAAGGCCAGCCTCGCTCAATGAAGCAGCGGGTCCAGCCACGCACGCTGTTAATCTGCCTGAGCCTGTTGTGCCTTTTGGCGGTCTGGTTGTCATTGGCCCTGGGGCCGGTCAGCCTGCCGCTGTTCGATACCCTGCGTGCCGGCCTGCGCCTGCTGGGGCTGCCCATCGCCGCTGATGGCCTGCAGCAGGCCGAGATGATCCTCGGCCAGATCCGCCTGCCGCGCACCTTGCTGGGGTTGGCGGTGGGCGCGGTGCTGGCGTTGTCCGGGGTGGCCATGCAGGGGCTATTCCGTAACCCGTTGGCCGACCCCGGGCTGGTAGGGGTTGCCGCCGGTGCGGCGGTGGGCGCGGCGGTGGCCATCGTTGGCGGCAGCTGGCTGGGCGGCATGCCGGATATGCTTGCCCCTTACCTGTTGTCGCTGTGCGCTTTCATCGGCGGGCTGGGTGTGACTGCGCTGGTCTATCGCCTGGGGCGGCGCGACGGCCAGACCAACGTTGCCACGATGCTGCTGGCCGGTGTGGCCATGACCGCGCTGGGCGGGGCTGCCGTGGGGTTGTTTTCCTACCTGGCCGATGATGCCACCCTGCGTACGCTGACCTTCTGGAACCTGGGCAGCCTCAACGGTGCCAGTTACCAGCGGCTATGGCCGTTGCTGCTGGTGGCAGCGGGTGTGGCGGTATGGCTGCCACGCCGGGCCAAGGCGCTGAATGCCATGCTGCTGGGTGAGTCGGAGGCGCGCCACCTGGGCATCGATGTGGAGCGACTCAAGCGCGAGCTGGTGTTCTGCACGGCGCTGGGTGTGGGTGCGGCGGTGGCCGCTGCCGGGCTGATCGGCTTCATCGGCCTGGTGGTGCCGCACCTGGTACGCCTGCTGGCCGGGCCTGACCATCGTGTGGTGCTGCCAGCTTCCTTGTTGGCCGGCGGCGTGCTGATGCTGTTCGCCGATTTGGCGGCGCGGCTGCTGCTGGCGCCTGCCGAGCTGCCGATTGGCATCGTCACGTCCTTTATCGGTGCGCCGTTCTTCCTTTTCTTGCTGATACGAGGACGCAGCTGATGTTGCAAGCCGAGGGCCTGCACTTGCGGCGGGGCAGCAACGAAGTGCTGCATGACATTCATCTGCAGCTGAGCCCGGGGCAGGTGGTAGGTGTGCTCGGCCCCAACGGCGCCGGCAAGAGCAGCCTGCTGGGTGTGCTGTGTGGTGAGCTGGCGCCCGATCGCGGGCGGGTGACGCTACAGGGCAGGCCACTGGCCGACTGGGCCGGGCAGGAACGGGCCAGGCGCCTGGCGGTGTTGCCGCAGGTGTCCAGCCTGGGGTTCTCGTTCCGGGTCGAGGAAGTGGTGGGCATGGGGCGCATGCCCCATGGCACCGGGCAGCGGCGCGACGCGGAAATCGTCGAGGCGGCCTTGCGGGCGGCGGATGCCTGGCACCTGATAGAGCGCAGTTACCTGGCGTTGTCTGGCGGCGAGCGGCAAAGGGTGCACCTGGCCAGGGTGCTGGCGCAGCTGTGGCCGGGCGAAGCAGGCACTGCGCTGCTGCTCGACGAGCCGACCTCGATGCTCGACCCGCTGCACCAGCACACCACCCTGGAAGCCGTGCGCCGCTTTGCCGACCGTGGCGCCGCGGTGCTGGTGATCCTGCATGACCTGAACCTGGCGGCGCGCTACTGTGACCGTATCCTGCTGCTGGAGCAGGGGCGCTGCCATGCCTTTGCCGCGCCCGAAGCAGTGCTGACGCCGGCGGCGTTGAAGGCGGTATACGGGATCGATGTACTGGTTCAGGCGCACCCGGAGCGTGGGCATCCGCTGATCATCACCCGCTAACACTGGCGCGATCTTTGTAGGAGCAGCCTTGTGCTGCGAAGAGGCCGGTACTGACAATGCATGTCTGCTGCCCATACCGGCCTTTTCGCAGCACAAGGCTGCTCCTACATACTCCGGTCAGGCCGTGAGAGGAGATACACATGCGACATCCGCTGCTGTCCGTTTTCTCGCTGTGCCTGGGGCTGGTACTGGGTGGCTGCCAGGCCAGCCTGCCACCGCTGCCCGCTTGGCAGAGCAGTGAAGGGCGCAGCCATGCCGAGCTGGGACATATCGTCGATCTTGCCAGTGGCCAGCTGATCAGCCCTGAGCAGCTGGTGCAGCACCTGTCTGCCGCCCCCCGGGTGCTGGTCGGCGAGAAACACGACAACTCCGACCATCACGCACTGCAGCTGTGGCTGCTGCGTGCCTTGCAAGGCCAACGCGCGCAGGGCAGCCTGCTGCTGGAGATGTTGCAGCCCGAGCAGCAACCGCTGCTGGACAAGCTCGCGGGGCAACCTTTGCCGGCAGACCTGCCCAAGGCCATGGCCTGGCAGGACGGCTGGGATTGGCAGCTGTACGGGCCAATCGTGACTGAAGCCTTGCAGCAGCGGGTGCCTTTGCTGTCCGCCAACCTCTCACCTGGCGAGATGCGCCAGGCCTATCGCCAGCCGGCTTCGTTAATGGGCGAACGGTCCAATGCGCCGACGGTCAAGGCCGCCCTGCTGGAGCAGGTGCGCGCCGGACATTGCGGGATGCTGCCGGAAAGCCAGCTGCCGGCAATGCTGGCCGTGCAGCAGCAGCGCGACCGGCGCATGGCCGAGCGCTTGCTGGCGGCGCCGCAGCCGGCACTGCTGTTGGCCGGGGCTTATCACGTGCGCAAGGACCTGGGTGTGCCGTTGCACCTGGCTGACCTGCAAGCGCAGGGGGAGAGCAAGGTACTGCTGCTGGTTGAGGTGGGTGAGCAGGTCGAGGCGGGCGAGGCTGACTATGTGTGGTACACAGCGGCGATGCCGGAGCAGGACTATTGCGCACAACTGCGGTGACAGGCTGCAAAGGGAAAAAAAGACCCGGCAAATTGCCGGGTCAATAACCGTGATTAGCCTGATGAGGAGATAATCTGAGAGTCCGAACCAGGGGCTCTTAGCTTATCCAACCAGTCTCGCGACCAGTTGCGATAATCATAACCATTCTCATTTCGACGTCAATCCCCTTCCTCTGATTATTTTTGATTTTTTTGCGCGGGGCTTTTCGCATCCAGTTGTTGGTTGAGCGCTTCTTTGCGTTCGAGCGGCAAATCGTTCCAGTGCATGTCCAGCAGGGCGCCTTCAATGGCATACAACAGCACCTTCGATGCGCGGAACCCTCGCGTCTTCACGGCCTGGTACGCACCCACCGCGCCCAGGCGGCGTAGATCCGATGCACTGTGGATGCCGGCTGCATGCAGCCACTGCGCAGAGGTCTTGCCAAGATTCTTAAGATGCTGCAATTCATCGTTCATCGAGCCTCCTTGCGATGGCTGAACGGGGATTGGGGGATAAATCGCGAGCAGGTCAGAGAGGAGTGTAGCGGGCGTTAGGAAATGCGCGGCCTTTTGCCATCGGGGGCGACGAGATGTCCTCAGGGCATATGCGCTGCCTGTGCCGGCCTCTACGCGGGTGAACCCGCTCCTACAGGGCAGTGGTGTACCTGTGGGAGCGGGCAAGCCCGCGAAGAGGCCGGCGCAGGAAAGATGTGAGCTTACAGCCCAGGCAGGCGCTGGCGAATCTGCTCGATCACCTGGTCCATGCTACCGGCACTCTGGGTATCGACGCGGGTGCTCTGTTCCAGTTCCTGTGCATCCAGCGGTTCACGGCTGGCCTGCTGGGCCTTGACCACCTCCAGGGTCGCATCCGACGGGTCGGTGTTTTCTGCCTGGCGCTGCTCCAGCCAGCTGGCGATGACCGCATCCGGCGCATGACAGTCGAGGATCAGGAACGGCACCCCGGTCTGGCTGGCGATGTCCGCCGCGGCCTGGCGCTGCTCACGCTTGAGGTAGGTGGCATCCAGCACCACCGGGAAGCCGGCACGCAGCACGGTCGCCGCCACCTCGTGCAGGCGCTGGTAAGTCGCGACACTGGCGTCCTGGTCATAGATGCCAGTACTCAGCTGACCAGCGTCAGCCTGTTGCTGTTCGCCGAACAGGCGCTTGCGCTCCACGTCCGAACGCACGCGGACGGCGCCCAGGGCCTCGACCATGCGCATGGCCACGTGGCTTTTGCCCACCGCTGAAACACCGTGGGTAATGGCCAGCAGGCGCGACGGGATGGCGCTGTAGCTTTCTGCCAGGTTGGCATAGTTGCGGTAGGTGCGCAGGGTGGTGGCGCGCTGCACGCCATCGGCATCGGCCGGCATGCTGAACAGCGCCACCTTGGCCCGCACCAGCGCGCGGTAGGCTTTGTAGAAGTTGAGCAGTTCCAGGCCTTCGTAGTCGCCGGTCAGTTCCAGGTACTGGCTGATGAAGCGCCGGGCCAGGCATTTCAGGCCACGGTCTTCCAGGTCCATGGCCAGGAAGCTGGTGTCGGCATACACGTCGGTCAGGCGGAACGGTTCGTTGAACTCGATGCAGTCGAAGATCACCACCTTGCCATCGATCAGGGTGGCGTTGCCCAGGTGGATGTCACCGTGGCATTCACGGATGAAACCATTGGCCTTGCGCTTTTCCAGCAGGCCATGCAGGCGCTCGAAACTGCTGCGTGCCCAGGCCTGCAGGGCGTCGAGCTGTTGCAGGTCGGCCTTGTCGCTGAGGAACGGGCGAATCTGCTCGAAGTTCTGCTCCACCGGCGCCATCACGCTGTCTGGTGTGCCCAGTGGGTGCTCCACCGGCACACGCGGGGCCTGCAGGTGGAATTCGGCGATCTGCCGGGCCATCTGGTCGATGTGCGCAGCATTCAGCTCGCCATTGGCCTGCAGGGTGTTGAGCATCTGCCCCTGGGGGAACTGGCGCATCTTCAGCACGTATTCGATGGCTTCGCCTTCACCACCGATCTGTGGTGCGTCAACGCTGCCGGTGATCGGCAACACTTCCAGGTACAGACCGTCGGTCAGGCGCTGGTTCAGGCGCAATTCTTCGTTACAGAAATGCTGGCGCTGGCTCAGGCCGGTGAAGTCGAGGAAGCCGAAGTTCATTGGCTTCTTGATCTTGTAGGCATACTCGCCTGTGAGCAGGACCCAGGAGATATGCGTCTCGATGAGCTGGAACCCATCCACGGGATGAGGGTACAGGGCTGGGTTCTGCAACGCAGTGATAAGGGCTTGGCTCACGGGAAATCCTTCCGGGGGCAGGGAATTCGAATGCGCCATTATGGTCAATGGTGCCGTCCCTGCCTACCGCCGTGGGCGTCTGCCCAGCCTTTATAAAGTGCGTATAATCCGCCGTCATGACCCGAACCCGAAATCCCCGTACCCCTCAGAAACGCCCGACCGGCCGCTCCCGCGCCTGGCTGGGCTGGGCTTTGAAGCTCAGCCTGGTCGGCCTGGTGATCGTCGCCGGCTTCGCGGTTTACCTCGATGCCATCGTCCAGGAGAAGTTCTCCGGCAAGCGCTGGACCATCCCGGCCAAGGTGTATGCCCGGCCGCTGGAGCTGTTCACCGGCCAGAAGCTGAGCAAGAATGACTTCCTCACCGAGCTGGACGCGCTCGGCTACCGGCGTGAAAGCGCGGCCAACGGCCCGGGTGCGGCGGCAGTCAACGGCAATACCGTCGAGCTCAATACCCGTGGCTTCCAGTTCTACGAGGGCATGGAGCCGGCGCAGTTCGTGCGTGTGCGCTTCTCCGGCGATTACGTGGCGGGCCTTTCCGGCGCCAACGGCAAGACGCTCGACGTAGTGCGCCTGGAGCCACTGATGATCGGCGGCATCTACCCGAAAAACCTCGAAGACCGCATCCTGATCAAGATCGACCAGGTGCCGCCGTACCTGCTCGAAACCCTGGTGGCGACGGAGGACCGCGATTTCTACAGCCACTTCGGAGTGTCGCCCAAGTCCATCGCCCGGGCCATGTGGGTCAACACCTCGGCAGGTTCCATGCGCCAAGGTGGCAGTACTCTGACCCAGCAGCTGGTGAAGAACTTCTACCTCACCAGCGAGCGCAGCCTCAGCCGCAAGCTGACCGAGGCGATGATGGCCGTGCTGCTGGAGCTGCACTACGACAAGCGCGAGATCCTCGAGGCCTACCTCAACGAGGTGTTCGTCGGCCAGGATGGCCAGCGTGCGGTGCACGGCTTCGGCCTTGCCAGCCAGTTCTTCTTCAGCCAACCGCTGTCGGAACTGAAACTGCACCAGATCGCCTTGCTGGTGGGCATGGTCAAGGGGCCGTCCTACTACAACCCGCGTCGCTACCCCGACCGCGCCCTGGCCCGACGCAACCTGGTGCTCGACCTGGTGGCCGAGCAGGGCGTGGCCAGCCAGGCAGAAGTCGATGCAGCGAAGAAGATGCCGCTGGGCGTGACCAAGCGCGGCAGCCTGGCCGACAGCTCGTTCCCGGCCTTCCTCGACCTGGTCAAGCGTCAGCTGCGCCAGGACTACCGCGATGAAGACTTGACCGAAGAAGGCCTGCGCATCTTCACCAGCTTCGACCCGATCCTGCAGATGAAGGCCGAAACCTCGATGAGCGAGACTTTCAAGCGCCTGGCAGGCCGCAAGGGTGCTGACGAGGTGGAGTCGGCGATGGTCGTGACCAACCCGGAAACCGGTGAAGTGCAGGCGCTGATCGGCAGCCGCCAGGCCGGCTTCGCCGGCTTCAACCGCGCCATCGATGCCGTGCGGCCGATCGGCTCGCTGGTCAAGCCGGCGGTGTACCTGACCGCGCTGGAGCAACCGACCAAGTACACCCTGACCAGCTGGGTGCAGGACGAGCCGTTCTCGGTCAAAGGTGCCGACGGCCAGGTCTGGCGCCCGCAAAACTATGACCGCCGCCCGCATGGCACCATCTATCTGTATCAGGGGCTGGCCAACTCCTACAACCTGTCGACTGCCAAGATCGGCCTGGAAGTAGGCGTGCCCAACGTGATCAAGACCATTGGCCGGCTGGGCGTTAATGTCGACTGGCCGGCTTTCCCGGCCATGCTGCTGGGTGCCGGCGGCATGTCGCCGATGCAGGTCGCGACCATGTACCAGACCATCGCCAACGGCGGCTTCAACACCCCGATGCGCGGTATCCGCAGCGTGCTCACCGCCGAGGGTGAGCCGCTCAAGCGCTACCCGTTCCAGATCCAGCAAACCTTCGATCCGGGGGCCATCTACCTGGTGCAGAACGCCATGCAGCGGGTGATGCGCGAAGGTACCGGCCGTTCGGTGTACAACACGTTGCCGCGAAACCTTACCCTGGCGGGCAAGACCGGTACCAGTAACGATTCGCGCGACAGCTGGTTCTCCGGCTTCAGCCAGGACCTGCTGGCCGTGGTGTGGATGGGCCGTGACGATAACGGCAAAACGCCATTTACCGGCGCCACCGGTGCCCTGCAGGTGTGGACCAGCTTCATGAAGAAGGCCGACCCGCTGCCGCTGGACATGCCGCAACCGGACAACGTGGTGCAGGCCTGGATCGACCCGTACAGTGGCCATGGTTCTGATGGCAGCTGTCCGGGAGCGGTGCAGATGCCGTATATTCGCGGCAGTGAACCGCCCGCCGGCGCGACCTGTGGCGGCGAGCAGGATCCAGTTGAATCGGTCATGGACTGGGTCAAGGGCTGGATGAATTAAGCACAGGCTGCATTGATGAGGTGTGACGTGAACAAGTGGCTGTTTCCTGCCGTGACGGCGCTGGCGGTGCTCCAGGGGTGCGCCAGCGTCCCACGCGGCAATATTCCGGTGGTCGACTCGAGCACCCGCGTATCCAACAGTGAACGCGTGACGGCCAACCGCTCTGCGGGTGGCTATAACGCCGGCACCGCGCAGGCGCAAACGCTGCCTGAGGACTCCGGCGTCACCGTGATGATCCCGCAGGGCGCTGGCGCTTCGGGCATCCAGACGTTTCCGGCGGCCAATGGCGCGGCGCCGATCAGCACCTCGCCAATTACCCCGGGGCCGATCACCACAGAGCCGCTAAGTTCGGCACCGATGACCACCAACCCCAACCCGATCGCCGACGAACCCTTCGACATCGCGGCGATGAACAGCACCCCGCAAGGCACCAGCGCGCCAACCGGTATCCCACGTAGCAGCGCTGCTGCGGGTGGCCTGTCGGCTGATGAGCAACTGGACGGCCCGGTGCTGGCGCTGCTGACCACCGCGAAGACGCAGCAGGGCAGTGGTGACTTCAACGGTGCCGCCTCGAGCCTGGAGCGCGCCCAGCGCATTGCCCCGCGCGAGCCGCAGGTGCTGTACCGCCTGGCCCAGGTGCGCCTGTCGCAAGGTGATGCGCCGCAGGCCGAGCAGCTGGCGCGTCGCGCCCTGACTTACGCCAACGGCCGCCCGAGCCTGCAGGCCGAGCTGTGGAACACCATCGCCCAGGCCCGAGACAAGCAGGGTGACAGCGCTGGCGCCGCACTGGCCCGGCAAAAAGCCCGGGTCAATTCGTGATGATCGAGCAGCGCATTCTGGATATTGCCGACCACCTGCTGCTGATCGAGCGAGAGCTGCAGGTGCAAGGCTGGTGGGATGACGAGCCGCCAAGCGATGAGGCACTGGGCAGCACGGTGCCTTTTGCTGTCGATACCCTCAGTTTCGAACAGTGGCTGCAATGGATCTTCCTGCCACGCATGAAGATCATCATCGAGCTGGGCCAGCCGCTGCCCAGCGCCTCCGGCATCCTGGTCATGGCTGAAACCGTGTTTACCGACCGGCCAGAGCAAAGTCGTGAGCTACGCCGCCTGTTGGCAGCATTTGACCAATTGATTGCTCCTTCCGCCTGATTTCTTCAGTTTTTCCTTCAAGGGCCGCAGATTGTGGCCCTTTTTTGTGGAAATCTTATTAATTCTGCTGCTGAAGCGATTTTTAGTGGTGGCAGGAATTCATCTTGGGGAAAAATTGGCAATAATTTTTCTTGACTTGTTGGCGCCGAATCAGAAGAATCCAATCTCCGCTGTAGAGGGACTGCCAGAAGCAGACCCGCTAAGCAGATCATGAGGCGCACACCCGCGCCGACCTGTTACACCCCGCAACGCGTTACCTCGCGCTGGGTGGGAAAACCCCGCAACACTCTGGGGCGCTCCCAATACTTGCTCAGTCAGTGCTGACGTTCGCTCATGCTCTGCTTGGCAGTAAACCTATTAAGACCCGTCCAGTGAGGGCGGTATTCTGGCGTTTTAGAGGTGAACAACGTGGAGCTTTTATCTGGCGCTGAGATGGTCGTCCGCTTCTTGCGTGACGAAGGCGTTAAGCACATCTACGGGTACCCTGGTGGTGCTCTCCTGCATGTTTACGACGCGCTGTTCAAGGAACCGGAAGTCGAGCACATCCTGGTTCGTCATGAGCAGGCAGCTACCCATATGGCGGACGGCTACGCCCGCGCCACCGGCAAGGCCGGCGTGGTGCTGGTAACCTCCGGCCCGGGCGCGACCAATGCCATCACCGGTATTGCCACCGCCTACATGGATTCGATTCCGATGGTCATCCTGTCCGGCCAGGTGCCTAGCACCATGGTGGGGACCGATGCCTTCCAGGAAACCGACATGATCGGTATTTCGCGGCCGATCGTGAAGCACAGCTTCATGATCAAACATGCCAGCGAAATCCCCGAAGTTCTGAAAAAAGCATTCTACCTGGCGCAATCCGGTCGCCCAGGTCCGGTCGTGGTCGACATTCCAAAAGATATGACCAACCCGGCCGAGAAGTTCGAATACGTCTACCCGAAAAAGGTCAAGCTGCGCTCCTACAGCCCGGCGGTACGCGGCCACTCCGGCCAGATCCGCAAGGCTGCCGAAATGCTGCTGGCGGCCAAGCGCCCGATCGTCTACTCCGGTGGCGGCGTGATTCTCGGTGGTGGCTCCGAAGCCCTGACCGAAATCGCCAAGTCGCTGAACCTGCCGGTCACCAATACCCTGATGGGTCTGGGTGGCTTCCCGGGTACCGACCGCCAGTTCCTCGGCATGCTTGGCATGCACGGCAGCTTTACTGCCAACATGGCCATGCACCATGCCGACGTCATCTTCGCCGTCGGTGCCCGCTTTGACGACCGCGTGGTCAACGGCCCGGCCAAGTTCTGCCCGAATGCCAAGATCATCCACATCGACATCGACCCGGCGTCGATCTCCAAGATGATCAAGGCCGACGTGCCAATCGTCGGCCCAGTCGACAGCGTGCTCAGCGAAATGCTCGGCATCCTCAAGGAAATCGGCGAGCAGCCTGACAAGGCGGCGCTGGATGCCTGGTGGAAGCAGATCGACGAATGGCGTGGCAATGGCGAGCTGTTCCCTTACGACAAGGGCGACGGTAATGTCATCAAGCCGCAGAAAGTCATCGAGACCCTGTGCGAAGTGACCAATGGCGATGCCTTCGTCACCTCCGACGTGGGCCAGCATCAGATGTTCGCGGCACAGTACTACCGCTTCAACAAGCCGAACCGCTGGATCAACTCCGGTGGCCTGGGCACCATGGGCTTCGGCTTCCCGGCGGCGATGGGCGTCAAGCTCAACTTCCCGGACCAGGACGTGGCTTGCGTGACCGGCGAAGGCAGCATCCAGATGAACATCCAGGAGCTGTCCACCTGCATGCAGTACGGCCTGCCGGTGAAGATCGTCAACCTGAACAACGGTGTGTTGGGAATGGTCCGCCAGTGGCAGGACATGGCCTACAACGGTCGTCACTCGCACTCGTACGTCGAGTCGTTGCCTGATTTCATCAAGCTGGCCGAGGCCTATGGCCATGTGGGTATCCGCATCACCAGCCTGAAGGACCTCAAGCCGAAGCTGGAAGAAGCGTTTGCGATGAAGGACCGCCTGGTGTTCATCGACATCGCGGTTGACCGCAGTGAGCACGTCTATCCGATGCAGATCAAGGATGGCTCGATGCGTGACATGTGGCTGAGCAAGACGGAGCGTACCTGATATGCGGCACATCATTTCCCTGCTGCTGGAAAACGAACCAGGTGCGTTGTCCCGTGTGGTCGGCCTGTTCTCCCAGCGTAACTACAACATTGAAAGCCTGACCGTGGCGCCGACCGAAGACCCGACCCTGTCGCGTCTGACGCTGACCACTGTTGGCCATGACGAAGTGATCGAGCAGATCACCAAGAACCTGAACAAGCTGGTTGAAGTGGTCAAGCTTGTCGACCTCTCGGAAAGCGCCCATATCGAGCGTGAACTGATGCTGGTCAAGGTCAAGGCCACCGGTGCCCAGCGTGCCGAGATCAAGCGCACCACGGATATCTTCCGTGGCCAGATCGTCGATGTGACCGCCAGCGTGTACACCGTACAGCTGAGCGGCACCAGCGACAAACTGGACAGCTTTATCCAGGCGATCGGCACTGCATCGATTCTCGAAACCGTGCGCAGTGGCGTTACCGGCATTGCCCGTGGCGACAAAGTGCTCAGCATCTAAATTCAAAAATTAGCGATGGCTCCGCAGGGGCCGAGATATAACCAGGGGTATTTTCATGAAAGTTTTCTACGATAAAGACTGCGACCTTTCCATCATCCAGGGTAAGAAAGTCGCCATCATCGGTTACGGTTCCCAGGGCCACGCTCAGGCGTGCAACCTGAAGGACTCCGGTGTAGATGTCACCATCGGTCTGCGTAAAGGTTCGGCCACCGTTGCCAAGGCAGAAGCCCACGGCCTGAAAGTGACCGACGTTGCCTCTGCCGTCGCTGCTGCCGACCTGGTCATGATCCTGACCCCGGACGAATTCCAGGGCCAGCTGTACAAGCAGGAAATCGAGCCGAACATCAAGAAGGGCGCTACCCTGGCCTTCTCCCACGGCTTCTCGATCCACTACAACCAGGTCGTTCCGCGTGCCGACCTCGACGTGATCATGATCGCGCCGAAAGCCCCGGGCCACACCGTGCGTTCCGAGTTCGTGAAGGGTGGCGGCATCCCTGACCTGATCGCTATCTACCAGGACGCTTCGGGCAACGCCAAGAACGTCGCCCTGTCCTACGCTTCGGGTGTGGGCGGTGGCCGTACCGGCATCATCGAAACCACCTTCAAGGACGAGACCGAAACCGACCTGTTCGGTGAGCAGGCCGTTCTGTGCGGCGGTACCGTCGAGCTGGTCAAGGCCGGTTTCGAAACCCTGGTCGAAGCTGGCTACGCGCCGGAAATGGCCTACTTCGAGTGCCTGCACGAGCTGAAGCTGATCGTTGACCTCATGTACGAAGGCGGCATCGCCAACATGAACTACTCGATCTCCAACAACGCCGAGTACGGTGAGTACGTAACCGGTCCGGAAGTCATCAACGAAGAATCCCGCAAGGCCATGCGCAACGCCCTGAAGCGCATCCAGGACGGCGAGTACGCGAAGATGTTCATCTCCGAAGGTGCTACCAACTACCCATCGATGACCGCCAAGCGCCGCAACAACGCCGCTCACGGCATCGAAATCATCGGCGAGCAACTGCGCTCGATGATGCCGTGGATCTCGGCTAACAAAATCGTCGACAAGACCAAGAACTAAGTCTTATCGAAAGATGAAAAACGCGGCTTCGGCCGCGTTTTTTCGTTCTGACAGTCAGCTTCTGGTATAAAGCAGACCAGTGGCCTGCCGTCAGAACCTGTTTTGCAGGCCCGTGTCGAACATTTTCCATCCTGTTGCAAGGTACCCTCCATGAGCGAACGTCCCGAAGAGCCGAACAAGCCCTCCGACGCCGAAAGCCTGCTACCTGTCGATGAGCACGTTGAAGAAGGGCATGACGCCGAAGGGCGCAAAGTGCGCCATCGCGGCATCTATCTGTTGCCCAACCTGTTTACCACCGCCAACCTGTTTGCCGGTTTCTATTCCATCATCAGCTCGATGAGCGCGCAGAGCGCCCTGAGCGCCGGTGACCCGCGCGAGGCGAGCAAGTACTTTGCCTTTGCTGCCATCGCCATTTTCGTGGCCATGGTGCTCGACGGCCTCGACGGCCGTGTAGCGCGCATGACCAACACCCAGAGCGCCTTTGGTGCCGAGTACGACTCGCTGTCGGACATGGTCGCCTTTGGTGTGGCTCCGGCCTTGCTGGCCTTTGGCTGGGCGCTGGGCGACATGGGCAAGGTTGGCTGGATGGTCGCCTTCATCTATGTGGCCGGTGCAGCACTGCGCCTGGCACGCTTCAACACCCAGGTCGGCACCGCCGACAAGCGCTACTTCATCGGCCTGGCCAGCCCGGCTGCCGCGGGCGTGGTCGCGGGTACCGTGTGGGCGTTCAGTGACTACGGCATCCAGGGCTCCAAGCTGTCGTTCCTGGTAGCGCTGCTGGTGGCTGCTGCCGGCATGCTGATGGTCAGCAACATCAAGTACAACAGCTTCAAGGAATTGGACCTCAAGGGCCGGGTGCCGTTCGTGGCGATCCTGGCCGTGGTGCTGGTGTTTGCCGTGGTGTTCAGCGACCCGCCGCGTATCCTGCTGCTGATCTTCCTTGCCTATGCGGCTTCGGGGCCGATCCAGTTCCTGCTGAAGGCACGCCGTCGCAAAGCGTGACAATCATTTAATGCTGGAATAACCCGCCGGCTCCATAGTCTTACTGGTACATCCGTAATCCAGTACTGTGGAGCCGCTCATGCTCATCAAGCTACCCAGGTCTTCCGAGTGCAAGGCGTCGGAGATCACCCCCGAAGGCATCTACCTCTCCCGTCGTACCCTGCTGGGTGGCTCGTTGGCCGGCCTGGCCCTGGGCGCTTTGCCGGGCATGACGCGTGCAACCGAGGCTAGCCGTTACGCCGATGTCGAGGCGGGCAAGGCGCCGGGCTGGTTCAATGAAAAGCTCGCGGCCACGCAATGGCAGGCAGTAACGGTCAAAGGGGAGGCAATCACACCGTTCAAGGATGCCACCCACTACAACAACTTCTATGAGTTCGGGCCCGACAAGGGCGACCCGGCGGCCAATGGCGAAAGCCTGAAAACCGAACCGTGGAGCGTTGTGGTCGATGGTGAAGTGGGTAAGCCCGGGCGCTATGCGCTGGAGGACTTCGTCAAACCGTACCAGCTCGAGGAGCGCATCTACCGGCTGCGTTGCGTAGAGGCATGGTCGATGGTCATTCCGTGGCTGGGCTTTCCGTTGGCGCAGGTGCTCAAGCAGGTCGAGCCGACTTCCAGGGCGCGTTATGTGCGCTTCGAAACCCTGAAGGATCCGGAGCACATGCCAGGGCAGCGTTCGGGGTTCGCCTTGATCGACTGGCCGTATAGAGAAGGCTTGCGCCTGGATGAGGCGATGCATCCGTTGGCGATCATGGCGGTCGGGATGTATGGGCGGGAGCTGCCCAGTCAGAATGGTGCGCCGTTGCGGCTGGTGGTGCCGTGGAAGTATGGTTTCAAGAGCATCAAGTCGATCGTGCGTATCAGCTTGGTGGCCGAGCAGCCCGGTACCACCTGGGAAGGACTGGCGCCGGATGAATATGGTTTCTATGCCAATGTGAACCCGACGGTCGACCACCCGCGTTGGAGCCAGGCGCGCGAGCGGCGGCTGCCCAGCGGGCTGTTCAGTCCAAATGTGCGGGAAACCCAGATGTTCAATGGCTATGCCGATGAAGTGGCGTCGCTGTATACCGGGCTCGATCTGCGGAAGAACTATTGATGCGTTACCCCTGGTTTCGTCTGGCCATCTTTGTCGTGGGGTGCCTGTTCCCGGTGTGGTGGTTGTATGAGGCAGCGATGAATCTGCTGGGGCCTGATCCCGGGAAGATCATGATGGACCGCCTTGGGCTCGGGGCGCTGACCTTTCTACTGGTTACCTTGAGCATGACGCCGCTGCAGAAACTGACGGGCTGGTCTGGCTGGATCGTGGTGCGCCGGCAGCTGGGGTTGTGGGTGTTTGCCTATATCGTGCTGCACATCCTGGCTTATCTGTTCTTTATCCTTGGGTTGGACTGGGGGCAGTTGGCGGTGGAGTTGCGCAAGCGGCCCTACATTATTGTGGGTGCGCTTGGGTTTCTTGGGTTGCTGGCCCTGGCGGTTACCTCGAATCGGTATAGCCAGCGGCGGCTGGGGGCGAGGTGGAAGAAGCTGCACCGGTTGGTGTACGTGATACTTGGGTTGGGTTTGCTGCATTTTCTGTGGATCGTGCGCTCGGATCTGCGGGAGTGGGCGATCTATGCGGTTATTGGGGGGGTGTTGATGGTGTTGCGGGTTCCTGCGGTTTCGCGGGTGCTGCCCAGGGTTGGGCGGAGGCAGGGGAGGGCGGTTTGAGAGCGGGGTGGGGCTGCCAAGGGCCTGTCTTGAGATGGCATTGGCTTTGAGAGGTGCCTGCCTTGTGTTTTCTGGCGCCTACAAGATCGAGCGCCGCCCGCGCGGCGCTCGATCTCATAGGCGCAGAAGGTGTTGTGGCGAACACCTGGTGGCCTTGATGTGGTCTTTTCCCCTGATATTTCAATTTCTTGAAATTAAAGGTTGACGCCCCTTCGAATCCCCTTATAATGCGCCCCACTTCCAGCG
>NZ_LWBV01000015.1:0-420 GCF_001642705.1 Pseudomonas sp. p21 | reverse complement strand
GCTTTAGGCACCGCTGGCTATCAGTCTGCCATCCACTGCGCTCACCCTTTTGATTTTAATGGGGCGTGAAGACACAAGCTGGCCCAGCCCTTTGGGCTGCGCTGTCGCTTAGAAAACTGAATTCGCAAGCGGTCCGCGTACCCTGTGGGAGCGGCTTTAGCCGCGAAGAATCCAACGCGGTGCATGGCACCGGCTGCGCCGGTGTTCGCGGCTAAAGCCGCTCCCACAGGTTCCCTGCTAATTCAATGAGTTATGTGCAGTTCTATGAGAGCGGGCAAGCCCGCGAAGGCTCGCAAAGCGGCCAACAAGACTGCCGAGCAACGCTGCAGAAATTCCCAGGCCGGAATGCTGGCTCCTTGTCCACGATCACGTCCGCCTTCACGCTTCCAAACATGACCTGCGACACAGGCTGTCGCCCTC
>NZ_LWBV01000014.1:0-16463 GCF_001642705.1 Pseudomonas sp. p21 | reverse complement strand
CCAGAGGTGCCTTGAGCACGTGTGGGAGCACAAGCTGCCATTCACCGTTCCACTTTGGCGAGAGCCCGAACAGTTGGATGAGGGCCTAATCTCGAACCACAAGCGTGGGCCAAGCCAAAGCTCTCTCACACTGTTGAGTCTAGGAGGTTTTGGCGATGGCTTCCTTCTTGGGTATCGATGTTTCCAGTCTTTCCCTTGATGCACTGGTGCGGCCCCAGGGCATCAGGATCAGCGTGCGCAATGATCCAGCGGGCTTTGAGGAACTGGTGAAGAGCCTTCGAGGGCTCAGCATCAAGCGCATCCTTCTGGAAGCTACAGGCGGCTACGAGCTTGATGTCATGCGCTTTCTCCAGAACGCCAGCTACAAGGTCATACGCGTGAACCCCAAGCGAGCCAGATCGTTCGCGGATTCCTTGGGCATCAAGGCCAAGACCGATGCCATCGACGCTGCAGTGCTGGCCCATTTCGCTGAGGTCATTCCAGACAAGCCAACCCTGAAAACAAGCCCTGAAAGGGCCCTGTTACGAGAACTCCTTCAGCAGCGTGATCGCCTGGTCCAACAGCGAGATGACGATCGGCGGCGCCTGAAGCAGGCCCAGTCAGCAATGGTCGCCAATTTCCTGAAAACCAATCTTCAGCACTTTGCATCGCAGATAAAGTTGGTGGAGCAAGCGATCAAGCGGCAGGCCACAGTGCTCAGCGATGAACGGATAGCCAAACTGGACGAAGTCAAAGGCATCGGGATGGTAACCGCGACCAAGCTGGTAGCGCTCTTGCCGGAACTGGGGCACGTGGAGTCCCGGGAAATAGCCTCTTTGGTCGGTGTGGCCCCCTTCAATCACGACAGCGGAAAGTCCGTGGGCAAGCGCTTTATCTCAGGAGGCCGATTTGAGGTCAGGCGTGCGCTGTACATGGCGTGCCTGGTAGCGGTGAAACATAATCCAACGCTCAAAGCCCGATATGAGGCGCTGCGTGGGCGAGGGAAACTTGCCAAGGTTGCGCTTGTAGCCTGCATGAGAATCTTCATCGTGCGCCTCAACGCGATGCTCAGAACGGGCACGCCGTGGCGGGATGACTTACCGCAGCCTGAAAACATGGCGCAAATCACAGCGTGATCCTGTGGGAGCGGGTTACCCGCGAGACGACACCGCGGTGGATGGCACGGGCTTCGCCCGTGTTCGCGGGCACGCCCGCTCCCACAGGGGGCGCGCCAGCTTTTAGAAATTGAGCAAGACAGTTGCTCCCACAGGTACAGCGCATGCCCGGAATCTTGCGCCGTAGCTGTGGGAGCTGGCTTGCCGGCGAAAGGGGCGCAACGCGCCCCCAGTACCACGCTTCAACCTGTACCGATGATAACCCCCTGCTCGCGCAGCCCCTCCAGCAATGCCAACCCCTGTTGCACATCCCCGCCCAGCGCCTCCAGCCGCGCCCGCCCACTGCCCTGCTCCAGCGCCAGCAACCGATACGCCAGCGGCGCCAGGCGCGCGAAGCGCACCTTCAACCCCGCATCGCGATAAACCAGCAACAAGGTCGGTGCCTCTGGCGCAACCGTTGGCTGGTAATCCGCCCCGATACGCTCCACCGGCCAGCGATAGGCCAACACCCGCGCCACACACGACAACAGTGGCTCCCCTTCCAACAGGTCGCCTGCCGGGTCATGGGCCGGGTCCTCGGCATCGCTCAGATACAACTGCGCCTCGACCCACTCATAGTGGGCCAGTTCCAACTGCCAGGGCGCATCCAGCTCGATGCCTTGCAGGTAATCGACAAACGCTTCGGAAATCTCGGTGAACAACGGTGTCTGGCTGCGATAGTTGGCATAGAAATCACGCACACGGGCATGCCAGCGCGGTTCGCCCAACGCCTGACGCATCACCGGAAAACTGCCGGCCAGCAAACCTTCGATAGCACCATAGAACAGCTCGCGGTAAACCTTCAGGCGCCTGGCCTCCACGCCCGGCGGCGGTGCATGGCGCTGCGGGTCACGCAGGTGCCGGGCCAAGGTGTACTGCTGCTCACGCAAGGTCTCATTCATCTGTCTGCCCTCCCGAAGCATGCTGCACAGTGCGGATGCGCGCCGTTTCGGCGAGCAGTTCGGCCAGCGGCGGGTAGTTGAAATCACGCTCGAGCACGGTCGGTTGCACGCCGAAACGCGCACAGGCGACGGCGTACAGCGCCCATACATCTTCCTTCACCGCGGCCCCGTGGGTGTCGACCTTGAGGTCCGGCGCTTCATCGTAGTGGCCGGCCACGTGCATGCCGGTCACCCGAGTCTGGGGCAAGCCTGCAAGGAACTCGCGGGCGTCATAGCCGTGGTTGCAGGCGTTGACGAAGACGTTGTTGACGTCCAGCAGCAGGTCGCAGTCGGCCTCATCGAGCACCGCACGAATGAAATCGAGTTCGCTCATCGCCTGGTACGGCGCGGCATAGTAGCTGATGTTTTCCACGGCAATGCGCCGCTCCAGGTATTCCTGGGCCTGGCGAATCCGCGCGGCCACATGGCGCACGGCTTCCTCGGTGAACGGAATGGGCATCAGGTCGTACAGGTGCCCGTCATCGCTGCAGTAGCTCAGGTGCTCGCTGTACAAGCGCACCTGGTGGCGATCGAGAAACTGGCGGGTCTGGCCAAGGAAATGGTGGTCCAGCGGCTCGCTGCCCCCCAGCGACAACGAAAGCCCGTGGCAGGTAATGGCAAAACGCTCGGCCAACTGGGCCAGGCCCTTGCCATAGGCACCACCGACGGCAATCCAGTTTTCCGGTGCACATTCGAGAAAGTCCACGGCGCCAGACTCCAAGGCCAGCAGTTCCGGCAACAGGCCGCGGCGCAGGCCAAGCCCGGCCTGTAAAGGTACAGCGGACGAAGATGTGGGGTGCATGAACAGGTCTCCGCAACAGGCTCAACGCCCCGCCTGACCAGCAGGAGGGGCGTTGCGCGGTTCATGGGGTGGAAGGTCAGGACTTGCCGGTCAGGTGGCTGAACAGGCCCTCGGGCATGGCCTTGCCATTCGCCTGGTAGATCGCCTTGAGGTGATCCGCCGCCTCCTGTTCGGAGATGAAACCATCATGGTTGCTGTCGATCTTGTCGAAGTCGCCGGCACGGTCTTTGGCCACCGCCAGGAACTCGTCGCGCGAGACCTGGCCATCGTGGTTGCTGTCGGTCTTGGCGAACGAGGCATCACCACACTTGCCCTCGCCACACTTGCCTTCAGCCCCGGCCTTGGCGCTGGCGCCGCATTTGCCCTCACCGCATTTGCCTTCGCCCTGGGTGGCCTTGGCGCTGCCACCACATTTGCCTTCACCACACTTGCCCTCGCCGGCCACCTTGGCCGAAGCCAACTGGTAACCCTGGGCCAACGGTTCGACGGCAAAGGCGCTGCTGCTCAATGCCATGCTACCGATCAGGGCAGCGCCGAGCAGGCCGAGGGTGTTTCGTACTTGAGTCATGGTGTCGCTCCACTGTGGTTGGAATGTGGAGCCATTAGGCCGTTGCGGTATGTCGTGGATGTATCGCGCGGGGTGCGGTTTTGTATGGGAATGGGTCTGCGTCGTGGGCAGATACAGTGGGATACACAACGGCCCCGAGGTGCGTCGGGGCCGTTGTGCCGGGTCAGTCTTCCAGCGGTTTGGGCGGCGCGGCCGGCTTGGCGGGCTTGGCAGGCTTACTGTCCTTGGCCTTGGCTTTGTTTTCCGATACCGCCGCGGCCACAGGCTGCTCGGGCGCCGTCACGGCTTTTTCGCTGGCGGGCAGGTCATCGACCGCCTTGAGAATCACCTGCGGGTCGATAACCTCGCCACTCTCGTCGTCCTTGAGCATGTGCCGCTCACCGTCCTTGCCCACCAGGATCACCTTGGTGCCCTTGCTCGCGCCCAGCTTCAACTCGCGGATCAGGGCCATGGTGGTCTGCTGCTCGAGGTTCTTGTCCTCACGCTTGCCCATCATGTTGGCGACGCTGTAGACCACCAGGTTGCGCTCTTTGAAGGCGGCCTGGGTGGCCGGGTCCTCAAGGGCTTTGTTCAACCCACGCAACGTCGGGTCGGCGCTACTGGGCGCAATGACGACCAAGGGCCTGGCCTTGCCCAGTTCCTTGGCCAGCGGCGCGTCACTGTCGGCGGCGAATACTGGGCCGACAAACGCGAGCAAGGTGGCGAGGGTCAGTGACCGGACGAGCATGCGTATCTCCTTATTCTCTCGATAAACCAAAGACTACAGATCAGGGAGAAAAATCCTACAAGCGAGCCTAAACCAACCGAGCCGGCACGTGCGTATGCAAAGGTAACTTGGCATTTCCCCCGGGCACATGCGGCGCTCAAGCGCACCATCGATGCCCGATATTGAGCATAGTTCATCGCCATACCACTGCCCGTGCCGGCACCGACGACTTCAAGTCGCCGCCTGCTCTGCCTGCCCGTCCAGCGCATCGAGCGTCAGCGTCATCATCAGTTCGCGTTCCGCCGCCTGCCGCTCGCTGGCCACCTGATTGATTTCGGCCAAACGTTCCGCCTCGGGCAGGGTGAAATCGCCCTGCAATGCCTCCAGGCGCTCGTGGAAGGGTGCGTCGAGCAATTCGAACTGCGCTGCATAGGCAGCACGCAGGTGAGCTTGCCAGAAATCACGCACGATCAATGAACTGGCAAGCCGCTCCCCGGTTTCATTGGCAAGCACCCAGTTCCGCGCCTGCGCCAATTGCGGCGCCCCTACCTGGGCGAGCGTACGAAAGGTCATGCCACTGGTCAAAACCGGCAACTCGAGCTGCTCGCGCAGGCCCAGGCGATAAGCTAGCACTATGTCGACCGGGTCTGTACCTCGCCCTTCGAACTCACGCGCAAGCACATCCTGCTGGGCAAACTGATCGACCTCATCCAGCCGCCACATTTGCCGACCGAGCCGCAGTAGTGCCTGCTCCTGCCCGCCCGCCGCCGCCTGAGTACGGGCCCGCCACGCCAGCAAACGCAGCTCCAGGTCGCTGAAACGCAGGGCCACGCTGTCCTGGCAGGTCAACTGTTCAGCGTCATTGAACATCAGGTCGCGAAGCTCGTCCGACCCTCTCATGGCGCGCAGCAGCTCCAGCACCCGGCCAGCCAGGTAACGTGCCCCGGTCAGATGCTGGAAGTCCTCGGTCTCCATCAAGCGTTCAATCAGGTTGAAGAACTGCGTGGCATCGGGCATCGCTTCCAGCGCCTCCCAATGAGCGCTGAGCTCGGTACGCAAGCGGACCCCGACGGCATCCATCCAGCGCAACCGCGCGGGCACCGCCGCCGCGCCGCCATCGGCCATTGCGGCAAGCAACACTGCATGCAGCCGTTGGGCTTCGGGCTCGCTAAAGGGATTACCTCTCAGGCGCACTTCGTGCTCCAGCCACAGCCGGGATTCATAGAAACCCTCCGGCATGCTGGTTATCAAGTTGTCGCGAAAGTCCACCACCCTCAGGGAGGTGCTTTGGAGGAGACCATAAGGGACATCCCGGATGCCCGTGTCGGCAAGCCGCAGCTCGCGCAGGCGGGGCAGCCCACTCAACGAAAACGGCCGCCCCAGAGGGTTATGCGACAAGTCGACGAACACCAGGTTGGGGCAGCTGGCAAGAATGGTGGCTTGCCCGGCATCCAGGCTGATGCGGTTTCGCTGCAGGCTCAGACGCTGCAGGTTGGACATGCCCAGCAGCGCTTGCGGAATTCGGGCGAGCCGATTGTTGGGCATTTCCAGACCACGGATATTCGGGAATGCGCGCAAGAAACTCTCGGGCACATCCTCGAGATGCATGTTCTGCAGCGTCAGCACATGCACATGGGCAAACACCACCTGCTCGGAAAACGCCGGCAGGTTACTGGTGCGCATTTCAGTCATGTCCCAACGGTAGACCGTACCGGGCGCCATCTCGTGGGCCCCTTCCTCGATCATCTGTTGCCAGCAACTGCGCAATGCACGTCGCAGCCTGCGCCTGCTCTCTCGCTCCGCAGTGGTGGGAGCCGCATGAACCCAGCGACGCAGCTGGGTGGTGAGTGCGTCGAAGGTCTGCTCGTACTGCTGCAACGTGCGCTCCAGCCCCAGAACCGAGCCGCGCGCCCGTTCTACCCAGGCAAACACCTGGTCATCGGTGAAGGTCGGGTACAGTTAACGCACGCGGCGCAGGATCGGCCCTGGTCGATACGCACTCGGCGAGCCACCCGGAAGACGCCCGCTCAGGGGGTAGCCGATGCGGCCGTCCGCCAGCCGGGTGGGCAGGTGCAGCCCCGACGTGCGCGAAGGGCTGAGCAGTTGCTCGACAGCCTGGCGCCTGGCCAGGGCCTGGCGTGTGAGCAGCACCCGCAGGTTATGGGCAAAAGGCTCGGGCACCTGCAGGGCTGCGCGCAGGTCATCGCCATAGGCATGGCTGATGACCTCGAACAGCTCGCCCGCCTCGCCAACGGCCAGCCCTTGCGGGTCGATACGCTGGAACAGCCCGTCCTCGAAGGCCAGGTCGCAGACCGGGCTACCCGCCTGCATCGTGGCCACCGGTACAGCGCGTTCGCCGCCATTGAACAGCCGCCAGCGTATCCCGCCGCTGGCGGCCGGTAAGTGCTCGAGCATCGCCAGCACAACGCGGGCCAGGTCGAGGTTTTGCGGGGTGTTCCAGTGCAGCGCTTCGAACACCCGCACCCTGCGCACATCAGTCAGTCGCTGCCTGGCGGCCTCGGCCAGGCGTAACGGAATACGCCCGGTCAGTTGCAAGCGCTCACGGTCCACTGCACTGGCCGTGGCCAGCAGCGCCTGTGCGGCACGCCAGGAAAGGCCCGGGAACACGCGCCGCAGCAGCGTGATGTCGGGGTTGCCTGCCGACGCCAGGGCTTCGGCCTGATAAACCGCCTCGAACAACCGCCGCCGCTGGGCCCAGGCAAGGTCCGCCAGAGCCTGCCCGGAAAGCCCTGCGGCGCCTTCAAGGCCTTCGAGCTGCGCCAGCAGCACACTGTCTTCAGGCTGCTGCCCCGAGCGCAAACGGGCCACCAGCGTACGAATGCGCTGGTCGATCAGCACCCGCTGGGCGCTGTCGACTACCCCCGGCTCCGGCGCCCGTCCCAGTACATGCCAGGCACGTAACTGGTCGCTGCCCAGGTCGTGGATGCCCAACACTTCGTCAACCTGCTCGTCCTGCAACTGCGCCAGTTGGCCGCCAAGGCGCCTGAACAGGTAGCGAGGCGCGTCCCACTGCAAGGGCTGTTCGTACCAGAGCCTCCAGGCGCCGGCACCATTGTGCACCAGCAGCGGCCCGTGGCCATTGCGCGGCAGCAATTGCCAGCAGCCATCGGTACTGCGCTGCACCACCCGGTAGAAGTGCTCATCGATGGCCACCCAGGCCCGCTCACCCTGGCGCCAAACGCCTTGCGCATCACTCAGCGCATCGGCAGGCGGCGCCTCGCCACGAAAGGCTGCCAGGTCACCGTCCCATAAACACACGGCACCGTCCTCCAGGCGCGCCTGGGGCATGCTGTCGACCCGCAGCGAGCGCTGCCACAGGCGCCGCGCCCCGCCCAGCACGGTGCCTGTGGCCGCGATCACGGCCAGGTCGATGGCCACCTCGGTGACATGGTCCAGTGCGTCACGGACATCCCCTTCTTGCCACGCCGCCACCGACTGAAACACCTCATCCAGCCATTTCCAGGCAAGCATGGCCAGCAGCACGGTCCCCAGTGCGGGCAGGTAAAGACTGGCAGCCCCCAGGGTGGTCATCCCCAAGGCCGCCAGGCGCTGCTCGTGCGCCTGCTGGACCTCCCGGTCCAGCTTCGCGACAGGGGGCGCGAACACCTGCGCATCATCCTTGACCTGGGCAACACGCAGTGCCGCGAGGTGTTTGAACACATAAGCCCCCATAAGGTGCATGCGCTCGTCAAGGTCGATGTTGGCCCATTTCGTCAGGTCGTCGTAGCCCGCCACGATGCGCGAAAAAAACGCCTGGCTGTCACGTGCCCGCACGAAGCGAGCGAAAAACTGCCGGTACGTGGCCATGCGCAAGCGCTGCCCCAGCACGCGCCGGGAAAATTGCGGCAAATCGTCATGGGCGCTCCACGCGCCGTGGGGGTCACCCGGGATATACACCAGCACGCGTCTGGTACTGGTGTGCAACGGGGCAAAGGTTTCATCGCGAACGTCGAGCACCACGATCTGCTGAAGCGGGCAACCCAGCACTTCAAGGCGCTTGCCCAGCACCCGTGTGTCATTGAGCTGAGATAACCAGCCGTCACGCCACAGATTGACCAGCAACTCAAGCTCTGCTGCGTCGAGAACACCCGCGTGGCGAGCCTGCATGGCATCGATCAGCATGCCGTGGCGCACGCTGTCTGCCAGCAGCGCCTTGCTCTGCGAGGTTGCCAGGTGGCTGTCCAGATGCTGCTGGTACCGCTCGCCCAGGTCCAGCTCGCGTACCAGGCTGGCAAAGGCTACGGCGCTGGGAGATTCCAGTGCCGCGCCGTTGGCCTGATACAAGCCACAGCCCGGCGCCTGGCCACCGGCCTTCGCCTCGGCAGCGGTAAAGCCGTGCAACGCAGCCTCGAGCAGGGGGATCTGGTAATAGACCCGCTCGGTCAAAGGCACGCGAATCGGCGCATAGGTGCTCAGTGGTTTTTCAAATGCCGCACGCATCCACAAATGGTCAAGGTCGTGTTCCAGGCCGTAGCGGGCTTGCAGCGCCTGTTTCAGCAAGGGTGTGGCGAAGCGGTCGATCGGCACAATCTGCCGCAACAAGGCCTGCAAGCGGTATCGGCAGTCCAGGCTGCCTCTCAGTGCCTGGCACAGGACCTTCATGTGCTCGGGGTTGCCCGGTCGCATCCAGCCGGGCAAGCGCTTGGCGATGATAGCGTCCTGCTCGGCTTGTTCGAGCAGGTCGTGTGTGGCTTGCAAGGTACCCATGATGCCGCCTCCGCGTGCTGGAAAAAACGCAAGGCTATCGACGGGCTAAGCCCCCAGGTGCCTAGCGGATTACTACCCGCCTCACCAGCAAGGGCAGCCGCCCAGGCACCGCTACCTGGGCGCAGCCACGGGTATCATCACAGCCGCCAGGTGGCGGCCCAACGCCTCCCGTGTCAGTTGCCTGGTCACATTGAGTTCCCACTGCTGCACGCGGTCCTGAAGCCGATCGATGTCCGCTTGCGCGGCGTTGCGCTCGATCAGCGCCTCCAGTTCGGCATGAAAGAAATGCGGCGTACTCAAGCGCGTCGCGAAGGCGCGTGCCAGGTGCTCCTTCCAGAACGCTGTGGTCGACAGGTAATCGACCAGCGCGTCCCTGGACTGGGCAACCCGCACCAGCTGCGCGGCGGCGTCGATATCCTGCCGCGACAGGTTGGCAACGCCGGGGTTGAGCATTTCGTCGTGCTCGATAGGCAGGTCCAGGTCGTCGGCCAGCGCCAGCCGGTAGGCCAGTGCGAACTCCAGCGACTCCTCAGGCCGGCCAGCACGTACGGCGTGCAAGCCACCCACCTGGTCGAGGGTATCCAGCCGCCAGCATTGCCCACCCAGGTGCAACAGCGCCCGCTCCGGGTCCTCGGCCACGCTGCCGTGCAGTGCTTTCCATGTGCGCACACGTACTTCCAGGTCGCTGAAGCGCAAGGTTGCATTGTCCTGGCAATGCTCGGTCAGCGCATGCGCGTACAGTTCCGTGCGCAACAGTGGTTGTTCGCTCATGGACACCAGCATGCGCAGCACCCTGAGTGCCAGGTAGCGCGCCAGGAATTCCTGCTGGAAATCGGCCGAACCGGTCAAGCGCTGCAGCAGGTGAAAGAAGTCTCTCGACGCCTCCTGGCCATTGAGCTTGCCCCAGATATCCGCCATGCGATCTCGTTCAGCGGGCTGCACCAGATCGGTCCAGCGCAGCATCGTCGGCACCTGGTCTTCGAGCACCTCGTGCCAGGTATCCTGGTCACGCAGCAAAGGGTTGCCTGCAAGCCAGACCCGCCCGGTGTGCCACAAGCCCGAGCGATAGAACCCGTAGGGCAAGGTGCGGATCGCGTTGTGGCTCACGTCCAGCGCATGAAGGTGCGGCGCTTCCATGACTCCGGCAGGCATCTGCGTCAACTGCGTCCCCCGCAGCATCAGGGCATTGAGCCGGGGCATGCCCGCCACTGACAGCGCACTGCGCAACGGGTTGTGGGACAGGTTGAGGTACACCAGCGAGCGGCAGGCCTGCAGCAGGGCCGGCATGCCGCCCTCGGGCCCGATCTGGTTGTTCGACAGGTCCAGCACCTGCAGGCGCTCGGCCATGGCCTGGGTCAACGCCAAGGTACGCAATCGGCAATTGGTGATGTTCAACGTGCTCAGCGTGGAGAAGGCGCGCAGAAACGTTTCCGGCACGGAGTTTATCTGCAGTGACCGTAATGCCAGGTCCGACACATGCGCAAAGCTGACCGTCGCCGGGATAGCCGGAAGCGCATCAATGTCACTGCTGTAGCAACTCAGCAAATAGCCGCGGTCTGCCTCTACAGCCCCCAGTTGTTTGGGCACCAGGTAGCGCCAGCAGTCAACGAGGCCCCGGGCGAACTCGCGACGCGCCTTCCAGGCCCAGGCTTTGACCGTACCCACCTGCCAGCTCTTCAGAGTCTGGCGCAACGTGCCCAACTGTTGCCTCAGCTCGGCCAGCTCCGTCGCAGGGTCACGTTGCGACGCCCGCAACCGTTCCAGCCAATGCTCGACTTCGTCATCGTCGAAGCCCGGGTAAAGGTCACGCAGCTCGGCGGCCAGGTTCCTGACTACGGCCCGCTCCAGGCCCAGACACTGGCGCCAGCCACTTAACGGGTAGCCGATGCGGCCGTTGGCCAGGCGTAAGGGCATGAACACAGCGCCGTTCGAGGGCCTGATGCCAAGCACTTCAGCGATTACTTCCCGCTGTTGCGCCACCCGCCGCGCCAGCTCGCTGCGTAGCTGCAAGGCGAAGGGTCTGCCAATGGCCAGTGCCGCGCGCTGCTCACGGGTATACCCGCTGGCCATCTGCTGGAACAACTCACCCGCCGTGCCCAAGGGCCCCTGGCCATCGTTGAGTTGGAACAGGCCATCCCGGTACCTGAGCTGCAACTGCCGCCCGCCCCCACGGGTGCTGAACAGCGGCGTAACGGCGTCACCGTCGAACAATTGCCAGCGCGGGCCGATGTCCACGCCAGGCATGCGGTCGAGCATGCCCAGGGTGAAGCGCGCAAGGTCAAGGGTTTGCGGCGTATCGAACAACAGGGCTTCGTGTACACGTATGCAGCGGATGCGCTTGACCAGTGCCGCAGCCGAGATCAACAGGTCGTCCGGGCTTGCCGTGCCCAGCAGATGTTCCGCCGCAAGCCGGTGCAGGCTGGCAAAATCGCGCTGTAACGCCTGCGTATCGCCGGTCACCGGGTACTGTTCGTAGTACAACTGCCCCAGCAACGAACGGCGACGGTTCCAGAGGTAATCGGCCAACTCGTCATTCGCCACATCCTCTGTACTCTGCCAGCGCTGTGCCCGGGCAAGCAGTGCCGTGTCGGCCACCGCCCCGCCTGCGCGCAGCTGGTTGACCAGGACCTTGATGCGGTTCGCCAGCCTGACCCGGCTGACGGTGTCCACCAGGCAGGCATCCGCTGCCTGGCCGCACACATGCAAGCCGCGCAGGTCGTCCGGTTCCATCCCGTGAATGGCCAGCACGTGATCGATCTGGTCGTCTTCCAGTTGCCTGAACTCACCGCCCAGGCGCCGGAACATGGCGTGTGTGTCATCCCACTCCACCGGCTGCTCGCACCATACCCGCCAGGCACCGGCGCCGTTGTGACGCAACCGTGGGCCGTGGCCTTGCCTGGGCAGCATGCGCCATTGCTCGTCGTCGCCCTGTACCACTTCGTAGAAGTAACCCTGCATGTTCACCCAGCAACGCTCGCCCAGGCGATACACACCCTCGGCATCGGGCTGCACCTGCAGCGCAGGCGGCGCGGTGCGAAAGGGAGCCAGGTCGAAGCGCCAGAGCTTTTCGCTGCCATCCTCGAGCCGCGCCGTGACCAGTTGTTCGACCAGGTCGGTCTTACGTACCACCGCGCCGGCCAGCACAGATGTGACACCCACCGTGATGACCGTCCTGGCGATGTTCAGCAGGTGCTCGACCGCAGCCCGGGTATCGCCCTCTCGCCAGTTTTCCACCGCATGGAATGCGTCCTTGAGCATGTCCCAGGCCATGGCTGCCACCATCACCGCGCCAATGAGCGGCACGAACAGCCCAGCTACCCCTGCCGCAGCCCAGGCGCCGGCCTCCAGGCGCTCACGCTGCGCCTGCTGCACGCCGCTGTCGATCATGCGCACTGGTACCGCGATGAATGCCGCGTCATCCTTGATCACATCGATGCGCGCCTGTGCCTGGTGGTCGAACAAGGGCAGTGCACAATCCACCAGGTGCTGCTCCATATCCCGCGAAGCTGCTTCGGTCACATCCGCAAGCTCATCGGTAACCCGGGCGAAAAAACGGGCCTGATCACGCAGGCGCACGAAACGCCTGAAAAAATGCTGGTACTGAGGGTCGGCAAGGCGTTTGCCCAGGGTCCTGCGGACAAACGTGTCGAGGTTTGGCGCAGCACACCAGGGGCTGACCGGGTCACCAGGCAGGTACACCAGCACGCGCCTGGTGCTGGTAAAACCCAGCGTCGTGCGAGTGACATGCAGCACGATGATCTGCTCCAGCATGCACCCAAAGGCTTGCAGACGTCTGGCAGCGACAGGGTCGCCCTCGAACCTGCCAGGCGCGCCGCTGCTGCACACCCCCAGTATCAGGGCCAGTTCTGCAGGGGTCAGGGCCGCCTCGGTCATTGCCTTGAAGGCATCCACCTGCATGTTCGACACCAGCTGTGCCTTGAGCGTGGCTTGCAGGCCCTCGGTGCCCCTGGCAGCCGGGTACAGGACGGTGTCCAGATGCTGCTGGTAACGCTCACCCAGGTCCAGCTGGCGGCACACCTTGGCCAACGCCGGAGCGCTCACCCCCGGTACCACCACACCCGCCGTGTCCACCAGGCAGTCGCTGCGCGGCAGGGTGCCCGGGCTCGCTTCATCCTCGGTGAAATTGGCCAGCGCAGCATCGACAAGCGCGATGTCGTAGTGGTCTTTTTCCTGCTGCGCCAGGCGGCCCGTGGCCAGTTCGGGATCAGGCGAAAGGGTGAAGTAGGTATGGCGGTAGTACAACGTATCGGGGTCATGCAGGGAATGCAGTTTCTCCTGCAACGCCCGCTGCAGCAGCGGCTTGCAGAACGCGTGAATACCTTGCAGCGGCGCCAGTTGGCGCTGCAGGCGCTGGCGGCAGTCGAAACTGTCTTGCAGGGCTTGCAGCAGCGTCGTCAGTTGTTCAGCTGTTACCGAAGAAGGTGGCTGCTGCGCACTGTCGGGGCTTGCCAGGTGCAGTCCGCTCAGCCAGGCCGGCAAGCGGCGTGCAAGGATGCCGTCCTGGAAGCCTCGCTCCAGGTCCAGGGTGGTGGGCAATGCTCGGGTCGGATTCAGACGGTTCTGCATGTCGCGCCTCCAGGGTAAACGGAGGTGCGAAACTAGTGGCTTCCACTGGCCAGCGAGTGCTAGCCAGGTACCACCGCGTCAGAACAACAGGAGCTGGCGATCGGTCAGCGCAGCGAAATCATCCCCCACGAACGGCAGAATGGCATCGGCCACCGGCTGCAGTTGGCGGCTCAGGTAATGATCGTAATCGATGGGCGCCTGCGGGTTCTCCAGCGGCTCGGGGCCCGCGGTAGTCATCAGGTAGCTGATCCAGCCGCCGCGCTGGTACTGCTTTGGCCGGCCCAGGCGGCTGTTGTAGTCATCTGCCAGGCGCGCTGCGCGCACATGGGGGGGCACGTTGCGTTGATAGTCGGCCAGCGGCCGGCGCAGGCGCTTGCGGTAGACCAGCAACTCGTCCAGTTCACCGGCCAGCGTCTGCCGCACATAGTCACGCACGTAGTCACGGTACGGCTGCCCACGGAAGATCCGCGCGTACAGCTGTTGCTGGAACTGCCGGGCCAGCGGCGACCAGTCGGTACGCACCGACTCCAGGCCCTTGTAGACCATCTCCTCGCTGCCATCGGCCCGCAGCACCAGCCCGGCGTAGCGCTTCTTGCTGCCTTCGTCCGCGCCACGGATGGTGGGCATCAGGAAGCGCCGGTAATGCACCTCGAACTGCAGTTCCAGCGCGCTTTCCAGGTTCATCTGCTGGCGCAGGTGTTCGCGCCACCACTGGTTGACCTGGGTCACCAGGTCGCGGCCGATGCTTGCCGCAGCCTCCTCGCCATGGGCGCCCTTGAGCCAGACGAAGGTGGAGTCGGTATCCCCGTAGATCACCTCATAGCCCTTGGCTTCGATCAACGCGCGAGTCTGGCGCATGATCTGGTGACCGCGCATGGTGATCGACGAAGCCAGGCGCGGGTCGAAGAAACGGCAGCCGCTCGAGCCCAGCACCCCATAGAAGGCATTCATGATGATCTTCAGCGCCTGCGACAACGGCGCGTTGCCCTCGCGCTTGGCGGCTTCCCGGCCCTGCCATACCCGCTCGACGATGGCCGGCAGGCAATGCTCGCTGCGCGAAAAGCGCCCACCCCGGAAGCCTTCCACAGAATGCTCGTCATCGGGCTGGCGCAGGCCTTCGACCAGCCCCACCGGGTCAATCAGGAAGGTTCGAATGATCGACGGGTAAAGGCTCTTGTAGTCCAGCACCAGCACCGAGTCGTACAGGCCCGGGCGCGAATCCATGACGAAACCACCGGGGCTGGCTTCGTCAGGGCGGCTGCCCAGGTTGGGGGCGACGAAGCCCAGGCGGTGCATCTGCGGGATGTACAAGTGACAGAACGCGGCTACCGAACCACCGCTACGGTCAACGGCAAGGCCGGTAACCGATGAGCGCTCAAGAAGGAATTCGAGCAGGCGGGTGTGGGCGAAAATGCGCGTCACCAGCTCGCAATCCTTGAGGTTGTAGCGCGCCAGGGCCGGTTTGTCCTCGGCAAAGCGGCGGTTGATTTCGTCCATGCGCTGGTAAGGTGTGTCGATGGCCTTGCCTTCACCTAGCAGGGTTTGCGCGACACTTTCGAGGCTGAACGACGGGAAGCTCCAGGTCGCCGAACGCAGCGCCTCGATGCCGTCGATCAGCAGCCGCCCCGGGGCATCGGCGAACACGTGGCCGCCACTGGTATGGCTGCGCAAGGTCATGGGCGCGCCATTGCGCCCCAGTGCCAGCGGTACCTGCAGCAGCTTGGCGTGCTCATGCAGCAGGCGCAGGTCGAACTGGACCAGGTTCCAGCCGATGATTGCATCCGGGTCATGCGTGGCCATCCACTGATTGAGGCAGGCCAGCATCTCGGCGCGGTCGGCGCAGTAGTGCAAGTCGAAGTCAAGTCCATCAGCCGTGCCATTGACCGGGCCGAGCATGTACACCTGGCGCTGGCCACAGCCTTCCAGGGCAATGCTGTACAGTTCACCCCGCTCGCTGGTCTCGATATCCAGCGACACCAGGCGCAGCGGCGGGCGATAACCCGGCAGGGGTTTGAGCTGGGCATCGCAGAGCACGCCCTGGGCATCCGGCTGACCGGTGAACTGCACCGGGGCAGTGATGAAGCGCTCCATCAGGTAGCGCTCGGGCGGGCGGATATCGGCCTCGAACACCTCGATACCGGCTGTACGAAGGCGTTGCTCCAACTGCATCAGTTGCCGGTGCTGGCGGCAGTACAGGCCCAGCACCGGGCGCTGGTCAAAGTCCTTCAGCTGCAGTGGCCGCAGCTCGACACCGGGTTCGTTGGCCAGCAGCACCCGTGCGTGCGCTTCCTGCGCCTGGGGAATGAAAGCCACCGATACCTGTGGCGCCAGGCGCAACTGCCGTGGCCCCTGATCGGTGGCCAGCCAGAATTCCACGCAGGTGCCTTCGGGCGTGTCATGCCAATGCCGGGTCAGGACAAAGCCCTGCTGCAACTCCACCGCGTCGACCTCTGAATCGTTTGTTTAGGGGGTGAACCCGCGAACACCGGCGCAGCCGGTGCCATCCATCACGCCGCTTGGTTCAAAGACCGGCCTGTGACCACTTATTACATCCCCAACACCATGTAACGTCACGAGTCGAACTTTCCTACACATTTTTCGGAAGCCGGACCAGCGACCCGGAACCCTTGCCTCGTTAGTGTCGAGTGCTTGCACCCCGTGCAATTCACCACACGTGCCCGCATGCGCCAGGAGGCTGCATGCGGGCGCTCACCTGCCCGATGGAATGAACAGCAGGAACACTAATGAGCGCACAACACACTCTACGCGTTACCCCAAATACCCTCACTCCAGCCTGGATGATTCATCCCGTCACCTGGAGTACCCGCCATGGATAAATGCTCCGGCGTCGTCGCCCCCACCGAGACCTTCGACAAGGACGATGTCAGCGCCAGCACCGAACTGCTGGCGCAATGGCTGACCGACCTCACCGGCCATCTGGTCAACTGGCGCACCGTCATCACCGTCGCGGAGGTATTACCCATCGCCGGTTCGGTAT
>NZ_LWBV01000013.1:0-20820 GCF_001642705.1 Pseudomonas sp. p21 | reverse complement strand
GCTTTAGGCACCGCTGGCTATCAGTCTGCCATCCACTGCGCTCACCCTTTTGATTTTAATGGGGCGTGAAGACACAAGCTGGCCCAGCCCTTTGGGCTGCGCTGTCGCTTAGAAAACTGAATTCGCAAGCGGTCCGCGTACCCTGTGGGAGCGGCTTTAGCCGCGAAGAATCCAACGCGGTGCATGGCACCGGCTGCGCCGGTGTTCGCGGCTAAAGCCGCTCCCACAGGTTCCCTGCTAATTCAATGAGTTATGTGCAGTTCTATGAGAGCGGGCAAGCCCGCGAAGGCTCGCAAAGCGGCCAACAAGACTGCCGAGCAACGCTGCAGAAATTCCCAGGCCGGAATGCTGGCTCCTTGTCCACGATCACGTCCGCCTTCACGCTTCCAAACATGACCTGCGACACAGGCTGTCGCCCTCTTGGCAAAAGCTACCCACACCAAGCCAAGAGGAAAACAAGATGAAAGACCTGTTTGCAGTCATCGGCTTTGCCGTGGTGGTGAAGAAGGGATACGAGTGGTATCGCGAGTACAGCGAGCTCAAACGCGAAAAAGAGCAACGGCAGTGAGCCTGCAAAGCCCGCGTAATACCAAAGGCGATAAAAATTGACGCACAAATGCGCCATTAAACCGCCATCAGCACTAGCATATTGCCAGCATTCACCGGTACGATCCGCACAGCTAAATGTCGTGCCGGGCAGCCGGTGATCCAGAACAAGGTCGTTTTCATGTCACAAGCGAAGGACACGCTGCTCAGACTGTTTGCCTTGCTCCGTCTTATCCCGACAGAGCCACAGCGCATTGCCACCCCCACGTTGCTGGAGAAGCTTCGTGATCGCGGGTTTTCAGTCACGCTGCGTTCCATTCAACGCGACCTGAATCGGTTGTCGATCCCCTTTTCCCTCGTGTGCGACGACAGCGAGATGCCTTTCCGCTGGAGCTTCACCCGTAACGCACCCTTGCAGCTGCAAGACATGGATGCGCCTACGGCATTGGCGCTTTACCTGTCCGAAAACCATCTGCACGCCTTGTTGCCGCAAACCGTCCTGGACCAACTGGGCCCGCAGTTCCGCCGCGCCCGTAACTACCTGCATGGCGTAGGCGCCAACGGTTTGGCCGATTGGGCCCGGCGCGTTCGTGCACTGCCCAACGGCAAAACCTTGATCCCGGCGACTGTGTTGCCAGAGGTATGGGCGCAGGTGTCCAGCGCGTTGCTGGAGCGTCGACAACTGCAGGTGAGCTATCGAAGCCGCAGCAAAGATGCCATCAAGCAATTCCGCCTGCACCCGGCCGGGCTGGTATCGCGCCATGCCATCAGTTACCTGATTGCGACGGTTGATGACTACAGTGACTTGCGCCAGTTTGCATTGCATCGCATTCAGCAAATCGAAGTGCTCGGCGAACCGGCTGAGCTGCACAGCAGCTTCGATGTCGACGACTACATCGCCAGCGGCGTATTCAACCTGCGCCACTCAGACGCCCATGTAGAACTGATCGCCGATGTTCATCCACAGATCGCGACGTTGTTGCACGAGACGCCCCTCAGCCACCAACAGGAATTAAGTGACCTGCCTTCAGGGGACTGGAAGCGATTACGCGCCAAGGTGCCACTGGACCGGGAAACGCTGTGGTGGATATTCGCGCTCAACGACAACATCCGCCTACATGCCCCACAGGTCTGGGTCGATGAGATCCGCCAGCGCTTGCGCGCGATGCAAGCGTTCTACCTGGAGGCGTGCCCCGCCTGACCTCAACCCTGCAGTACGTTGTACTGATTTTCCGCTACCTCCGCTCAATGAGCGCGGAAGCAAACCTAGACAGATATCGATATTCACCAAAAGGACATTGCCATGCCGCTTCCTCTAATCCTCGGTGCCGCCGCTCTGGTTACGGCAGCTTATGGAGCCAAGAAAGGCTACGACGGATACCAACGTCATTCGGAAGCCGACGAAATTGTCAAAGGCGCCCAAGAGCGCTATGAGGCGAAGAAGGAAGTGTTTGACGAGCAGGAAACCAAAACCACTTCCGCTCTCGAAGCCTTGGGGAAAAAGGAACTGGAGATCGGCCAAAGCTTTGCTGAATTCAAGGTACTGGCCGACAAACTGCTGGATCAGATGAACGCCGGCCGCCAGCACAAACTGGAAGTCAACATTCCCAAGCACAACCTGCAAAAGGTCGATAGCTACAGCTTCACTGCTGTTGGCGTGCTGGGTACCGTAGCGGGTGCGGGTACCGCGGGCGCGGCAGCTGGCTTCGCCGTCTATGGTGGCGTAATGGCCTTGGGTGCGGCTTCGACCGGCACCGCCATTTCGTCGCTGGCTGGCGTTGCCGCTACCAACGCGACCCTGGCAGCAATCGGTGGCGGCTCTCTGGCTACTGGTGGCCTGGGCATGGCAGGCGGTACCGCAATTTTGGGCGCGGCAGTGGCCGCCCCGGTCCTGGCAATTGCTGGCTGGGCTTACAACAGCCACGGCGAGGAGGCGCTGAAAAACGCCCGCAAAGCCGACCAGGAAGTTACAGCGGCAGTCGGCAAGCTTGCCCGCGCCACCGAAATGCTCGGTGAAACAGAACACTACACACGCAAGATCCGTCGTTCGCTGATGTCCATCTACGCCCAGTTCAATCAGTACTTCGACAGCCTGAAGGACATCGACAGCTTCCTGCAGGACCTCAAAGGCCGCAACGTCGATGCCAAGGCGGAACTGGCCAAGCACAACGAGTCGATCGTGCGCACCATCGAAAACGGCTACGCCCTGGCGGCCATTCTGGTGAACGTCATCACCACCCCAATCTTCAAGCTCAAGAAGGTCAACGGTCAGGTCGTCAAGGACAAAGATGGCGTTCCGACCATGGAACTGGACAACGACGGTTCGATGGTCCTGAACGAGAGCGAACTCGACAAAGTGATGGTCAGCGCCAGCGCTGAAGCAGAAAAGGTCGAAGCAGCCTGATGCCCTCCCGGGGGAAGGCTCGCCTTCCCCACCTCCCCCCTTTTCGATTTTCATGGATCCGAACATGCACGCCGCAGCGCGAGACTATCCCTGGGCTGAAGAGCTCGAGAAAACCGTAGTCACCAGCCTGGCCACCAGTTTTGGCCTGGACTTTCTTTTGTTCCAGGACAAACACGGCGGCGAGGTGGACACCATCCACAATGCACGCAATGGCGTTTGGGCAACGGAGCAGGAGAAGCAACGCTTTGAAAAGCGCGGCGACTACAATCCGGATCCGTACCATCAGCACGAAAACTACATCGAGACAGGGCGCAGGGACAAAGCCACTCACCTGGCTGGCGAACTCCACGACCCTTACCGCAACACCACGTTGACTGCAGCACAGAAACGCAACCTTGATCACGTTATCAGTGCCAAGGAAATTCATGACGATGCCGGCCGCGTACTGGCCGGGTTAGACGGTGTAGAGCTGGCGAACCAAAGCAGCAACCTGCAGACAACCCACGAAAGCATCAACAAGTCGAAAGGCCAGACGCCTATCAATGACTACCTCCGCGATTTGCCCGAGCTGATCGGCAGAAGCGAAACCAAACTGGCAAAGGACCGAGCACGTCTGGCTTCCCTGCCGCGTGACACCCCCGAGCAACAGCACAATGCACGCGTGCTGGAAGATCAGATTCGCAAAGACGAAAACAAGATCGAAACGTTGAAGGCCATCGACCCCGATGAGATGCGCAAACGGGACGAGGCTGCCCGGGCGCCCTACAACGAACAGATCAACCGCGCCTATTACACAAGCAGCAAGTTCTGGAAGCAGAGCGCGTCCGCGTCGCTGGATGCAGGCCTGAAAATGGGCGCCCGCCAGATGCTCGGCCTGGTGCTGGCCGAAGTCTGGTTCGAATTGCGCGGGCAAGTGCCAACGCTGCTTGAAAAGCTCAAGCACAAGTTCGACTTCGAAACCTTCATCGACAGCGTCAACAGCACCTTGAAAGGCATCTGGACGCGTGTGCAAAAACGCTTCACAGATTTTCTCATTGGCTTCAAGGACGGCGTTTTCGCTGGTGTCATGGCCAGCGCAACCACCACGCTGTTCAATGTATTTGCCACGACCAAGGTCATGGCGGTGAAGATTATCCGCGAGGTCTGGGGCCAGTTGGTCAAGGCCATCAAACTGATGATCTTCAACCCGGAACAACTAGGCTTCGTCGACCTCTGCAAGGCCGTTACCAGCTTGATGTCCCTCGGTGCCGCCACTGTCGTGGGCACCATGGTGCATGCCCAACTGCTGCCCCTGTGCAGCTTCCCGTTCGGCGGTGAACTGGTGGCGTTTGCCAGCGCACTGGTCACCGGCGTAGTTACCCTGGGCCTGAACTACTTCCTGCTGCACAGCCCAGTGGCCCACAAGCTGTGGGCCTTCATCGAGTCGATCATGCCCCACGCCGGCGTGGTCAAGCACTTCGAGTCGGTCAACGCGGAGCTGGACCGTTACCTGACCGAGCTCGGCAAGCTTGAGTTCAACCTGGATGCTGATGAACTTGAAGCGTTCTCCCTGACACTGATGGCCTGCAACGATGAACTGCAGCGCGGCATGGTGCTGAAAGCAGAAGTGGTCAAACGCAACATCGAGTTGCCGTTTGAAATGGGCAATAGTGCGAGCACTCGCGACTGGCTTGCCTCGCTGGTGTAAGGATGCAGCCGTTTCCGTGTAACCAGTGCGGCCTGTGCTGCCGCAACGTTCACCTGGCCGAGGAAACACGCTTCCTCGACCGGGGGGACGGCACCTGTCGACATCATGACGTGCCCAGCAAGCGCTGCACGATCTACAACGAAAGGCCCGATATATGCCGGGTGGATCGGCAATATGAGCTGCACTATGCCAACCGGTATGGCTGGGATGAGTTTGTGAAGCTGAATGTTCAGGTATGTGAGGTGCTGCAAGAGCAGTCACCACAAGGCTAGATCTGTTGCCTAGGCCATCCGCCAATCATCGCCCGGCATGATGCGTCGCATGAACTCATCGAAGAGCGGCACCGTGAACGCCGTATCACCGTGGTTCGGGCTATAGATCATCCCTTTATCGATCAATGCACTGCGCAGCGGCGCGAGCGTGGAAACCTTCCGCTCCAGGCTCGCCGCAATATCTCCAGAGCGATGCGGACCGGCCCCCAGCTCCGCCATGCCACGCAGGTACTTCTTTTCCGCAAGCGTCAGGCGGTCAAAGCGCACCCGGAAGAAGCTTTCATCCAGTGTGGCAATCGCCTGCTCTGAAGCGGTTTCGACATCAGCGCTGGTAATGGGGCTCTGGGTGGCTACATCCCATGAGTGCTTGCCCCACTCCTGCAGGAAGTAGGGATAGCCCTGTGAATGCGCCAGCACACTTTCCAGCGCCGCCTCTTCGAATGCCACGCCTTCATCTTCTGCAGGCCGTACTACCGCAAACCTTGCGGCCTCAGGAGCAAGCGGGCCGATCTCTGGAAAATCGAACAGTCGCTCCGCATAGGATTTCGCGTTACCACAACGCCCGCGCAATTGAGGCAGGCCAGCCCCCACCAGCGTGACAGGTAACTGGCCCTGGGCACAGCGATGCAAGGCTGTAATCAATGCGGCCAACTGGTCTTCGGCAACGTACTGCAACTCGTCGATGAACATCACCAGCGCCGTGTCGGCGCGCTGTGCGGCCTTGCCGGCCTCCTCCAGCAAGGTCGCCAGGTCGCCTTCTAGGTCACCGTTATCAGCCAAGCCAGGTTCCGGCTCCAGGTCCAGGCCCACTTCTATGTCCGCGTAGGCAACCTTCAACGACTTTGCAAAACCGGCAAGGGCTCGCAACCCCCGTTGAGCCAGGTCCCGAGCCGCTTCCACCCGGCTCAGGCGAAGCAACGCCAAGCGCAGTTGAGGCGCCAACAGTGCAGGTAGCGAACGGTTTTCCGGCGCCTCCATGCGTATGGCATGAACGCCCTCGGCCTCGGCTTCAATGCGCATTTTTTCGAGCAGTACAGTCTTGCCCACGCCGCGCAAGCCGACCATCAGCACGCTCTTCGCCGCTCGGCCCCGGCGAATGCGGGCGATTGCGATGCTTACCTGCTTGAGCAATGCGTCGCGACCAGCCAATGCCGGCGGCGGCGCGCCTGCTCCCGGGGAATAGGGATTAGCGATCGGGTCCATGACTTATACCGAGATTAGGAAAGTTATCGAATTTTGATAACTTAACTAATCTCGCTTGATCTGGCAACGCGAGATACTCTTGCTTTCATGAAACTGCCCATGACTAATTGAATTAGCAGGGACATTGTGGGAGCGGCTTTAGCCGCGAACACCGGCGCAGCCGGTGCCATGCACCGCGTTGGATGCTTCGCGGCTAAAGCCGCTCCCACAGGGGTACGCGGACCGCTTGCGAACTCGCTTCTCTACGCGACAGCGCAGCTCAAAGGGCTGGGCGATTTCCCCACAGAGCACTACACGTGAGGGCGCGGGCTTCGATCTGCTCCCACCCCCACTCGGCGTTCCGGGGCGAAAAGCCGTCAGCTTGCGGCTGTGCCGCGCTCTTGCAGCAACTTGCGGGCTTCGCGTGCCAGCCTGTCGAGGCGGTCGACCAACTCGACCATCACCTCCAGCGTGTCGGCCTCATCATCCCGCTCGTGATCCCTCCTGACCGCAGCAATGCATTCACGCATGGCGGGCGACCAGCGCTCCTCGGCTTCCTCAGCCAAAGCAATAAGGGTGTTGATGCCACGCCGCGCACCCGATGTAATGTCCTGTGCCTCGGCGGCGAAATCCGAAGGTGTTGCCGTTCGCACTTCCGGCTCATAGGCACTGTCTTCGACAACGGCTTCCACCTCTGCCTCATCAGCCGGGCAGGCGGCTTTGACCAACGCATCGGTCAGCTCGCGAATGTCATCACTGAGGAACTGCACGGTAGCCAGGTGCGTATTGCGCCGCGGAGCCTGCGGCAGGAAGAACTGCACCTGCTCGCCCTCCCCCAGCACCGCGTCGCTCCATTCACGCAAGGTCTGCCCGTAGCTGAAGCGCGGGTAGTTGACCCGCGGATAGAGGCGCTCGATGACTTCATCGCTGAGCGAGCTTGGGTCAACCATCACCCCGTATTTGTGCAGCAGGTCGAAGGCGACTTTGTAGCGCGGGGCCAGAAGCTTGCGGTTGATGCCCTGGTGGAACGGCGCGGACAGCGTGCGCATTGCATTGTTCAGGGTACGGTTATCCAGCACCCCGACGAGCTCACCCAATGTATCAGCGTCGCTGGCCCCTTCTGGTACGACCCAATCGGCCATCAAGGCGCGTGCTTCGTCCAGCGCCTGGGTAATCGTTTTTACAGCGTGCGGCATGGGAAATCCCTTTTATCGAGCGTCCATGCACAGGGCCTGGAGCACTGCGTGATGTCTTTTTGATATTGCGGCGCAGATTGCCAATTTATACCGGCCTCGGCAAGCGTACGTATGGGCTGCGATAGCAGCATTGCCAACGCTGAAGGGCTATCCTGCCGCGGTCGGCTCGGTGATAGTATTTTGCCGCACGACCAACTCTGGCCCCTTCGACAACCGAGGCAATGGAATGAAATATGGCGCCGATCATGGCCTGGACGAGTATCAGATCGCCGAACGCGACCAACTGATCGAGAGCATCAAACAAGGGCTGCGCAATTTCGAGGACGCCTACGGCCTTGACTTGCCGCTGGTTCGCTTCGAGCGGTTGCTTGAGCCTGGCATTCCAGGCAACGTGGTGTATGACGGTCGCCAGCCTGTTTACGATGAGGCCTGGGCCAGGAAAAAGCGGGACTATGTCTTCAAGGAACTGCTCGACTACCTCACCAAGCTCATCGTGCGAAACGTTGCCGCCATGGGGCGAAATGATGATCGCCTGATCGGTAGTTCGTATGCAGTGGCGCTCAAGCTGTGCACCTCTTACCCCGTGAAGAACGAAGTCGGGTTTGCGCAAGAAGAGGATAGCTTCCGCCTGCGATGCGACACCGGCAAGCTGGGGCTGACATTCCAGGACATCGTCGGTCGTGTGTGTGATGAGTATGAGGAAAACTACAAAACCTACCGCCTGTGGAATGACCACGCACTACAACTGCTGGCGCAGTACCTGTTCAGGGGCGCGTGGGATAGCACCGTCTTTGAAGAGGGCGCCTTGTGGGTAGAACTGAGCAGTGAAGGCGAGCCTGTCAGCCTTGAGACGTTTATCGAGGCCGTAGACGAGGCCCTGCTCAATTTGCCGCTGGAGCGCCTGACAGAGGCCAGCTTCCCGGACTATACCGGGGTCATATTCAGCGAGTACGTACCAGCGGAAAACCTTTCGCCGGCGCAGAAAGAGGCGCTTTACCGTCAGTATGTCGACATACTGGCCCAGTAAAACGGCAGGATAAATACGGTTCAAGGGTGCCATCACGACGCCCTTGACCCGCTTCAACCCACCGCCGCATGCTTGGTCGCTTCCACCCACGCTCAAGGAACGATTGCATGAAGCTGGAAACTCTTGCCATCCATGCGGGCTTCAGCCCCGACCCGACCACCCGCGCGGTGGCCGTACCGATCTACCAGACCACCTCCTTCGCCTTCGACGACACCCAGCACGGCGCCGACCTGTTCGACCTGAAGGTGGCCGGCAACATCTACTCGCGCATCATGAACCCCACCAACGATGTGCTCGAAAAACGCATGGCCGCCCTGGAGGGCGGGGTTGGTGCGCTGGCAGTGGCCTCGGGCATGGCGGCCATCACCTACGCCATCCAGACCGTCGCCGAGGCCGGCGACAACATTGTCTCGGTGGCCAAGCTGTACGGCGGCACCTACAACCTGCTGGCCCACACCCTGCCGCGCATGGGCATCCACACCCGCTTCGCCGCCCATGACGACATCGCCGCCCTCGAAGCGCTGATCGATTCGCGCACCAAGGCGGTGTTCTGCGAGTCCATCGGCAACCCTGCCGGCAATATCGTCGATATCGCCGCGCTGGCCGAGGCCGCCCACCGCCACGGTGTGCCGCTGATCGTCGACAACACCGTGGCCACCCCGGTGCTGTGCCGGCCGTTCGAGCATGGCGCCGATATCGTCGTGCACTCGCTGACCAAGTACATCGGCGGCCACGGTACCAGCATCGGCGGCATCGTCATCGACTCCGGCACGTTCCCCTGGGCCGACAACAAGGAACGCTTCGCCCTGCTCAACACCCCCGACCCGTCCTACCACGGCGTCACCTACACCGAAGCCTTCGGCCCCGCCGCCTTCATCGGCCGCTGCCGCGTGGTGCCGTTGCGCAACACCGGCGCCGCACTGTCGCCGTTCAACGCCTTCCTGATCCTGCAAGGCCTGGAAACCCTGGCCCTGCGCATGGAGCGCCACACCGAGAACGCGCTGAAGGTCGCCCGCTACCTGCAAGCCCACGAGCAGGTGGCCTGGGTGAAGTACGCAGGGCTGCCCGACCACCCCGAGCATGAACTGGCCCAGCGCTACACCGGTGGCAAGCCGGCGTCGATCCTGTCGTTCGGCATCAAGGGCGGCCAGGCGGCCGGTGCGCGCTTCATCGATGCGCTGCAGCTGGTGGTGCGCCTGGTGAACATCGGCGACGCCAAGTCGCTGGCCTGCCACCCCGCCTCCACCACCCACCGCCAGCTCAACGACGAGGAACTGGAGAAGGCCGGCGTCCCAAGGGACATGGTGCGTCTGTCGATCGGCATCGAGCACAGCGACGACATCATCGCCGACCTGGCCCAGGCACTGGAGGCCAGCCGCGGCTGATTCGCCTGCGCCCTACCCAATGCCGACGGCGGGCGCACCTTCATCAAGCCTGCATACACCCGCATGGCCTGCCGATTGCAGGCAAGCCAGTTGTCATGGCGCTGCACATGACTCATTGGATTGGCAGGGACACTGTGGGAGATTGCCCAGCCCTTTGGGCTGCGCTGTCGCACAGGGAACAATGTTCGAGAGCGTGTCACTTTCCCTTGTGGGAGCGGGCGTGCCCGCGAAACAGCCAACGCGGTGTATGACACCGGCTCCGCCGGTGTTCGCGGGCTCGCCCGCTCCCACAAAAACTGCGCAAGCCTTTAAAGCTTGCACAAGACAGTTAGTCCCACAGGTACGCGGACCGCTTGCGAATTCAGTTCTCCAAGCGACAGCGCAGTCCAAAGGGCAGTGAACGCTCGACACCAACGAATCCATCACAGACCATTAAAAGCCAAACGGATGCCCAGGAACGAATGCCATGGATCGCCTTCCGACGCTGTTCACCGATCGTCTTGTTCTCACGCCACTCCAGTTGCAGGATGCCCCCGTCATCCAGGAGTTGTTCCCCCAATGGGAGGTAGTGCGCTATCTGGATCGTCGTGTCCCATGGCCGTATCCAGAGGATGGCGCGCTGGTCTATGTGCGTGATGTCGCCCTGCCGGCCATGGCAGCGTGTCGTGAATGGCACAGGATGATCCGCCTGCGCAACGACGCCGTGTGCACCATTGGCAGCATCAGCCTGTTTGAACAGCCTGGAAACAACAGAGGCTTCTGGCTTGCGCCCCAGTGGTGGGGAAAAGGCTATATGCGTGAAGCATGTCGGGTCATCAACGCGTATTGGTTCGAGACATTGTCGCGTCCGCTCATGCAGGTCCCCAAAGCGGTTGCCAACCATGCGTCCCGCAGGGTCTCAGAGAATGAAGGCATGCGCATGGTGGGCGTGCGGGACGGTGATTTTGTCTGCGGGCAGATGCGCGTCGAAATATGGGAGATGACACGGGCTGAGTGGCTTGCAGGCATTTGTTCGACATCTGCTACAAGACCAGGCGCAACCCGATGACCACCTGGGCAAAGCCAAAGGTGCCGATAGCGACTGCGGACATTGCAGAGATGACCCGCATGAACGAGACGGACATCTTCTTGCGCAAAGCCGCCGTCAGCCCACTCAGGCACAGCCACCACGCAGCAGATCCCAAGAAGACTCCAGCCAGCATTGAGCAGGTGCCAAACCACATTGCTTCACCCGCCTGCGGCTCGCCGGACAGCGGGTCGAGTGCCGCAAAAATGGCAATGAAGGCCAATATTGTCATGGGGTTGGACAGGGTTAACCCGAACGCTGTCAGGAAGTCGCGAGTGACTGCCGTAGAGGCTGCCACCACTGCTGCATGCTTGGGTTTCAGCACGTCGCGGGCAATACCCCAGGCCAGCCACATCAGGAACGCACCACCAACCACCTTCAGAAGCATTGCCAGCGACGGAGCAGACAGGGCCACCCCGGTAATGCCGACTGCCCCGAGCACCCCATAGAGAGCGTCGGCGGTTGCAGCCCCCAACCCTGTCGCAAGTCCTGAACGAAAGCCACGCTTCAGGCTCCGTTGGACGCAGAGCAGGCCAATCGGGCCGACGGGTGCAGCGATTGAAAAGCCAATGACAAGCGCCTTGATGAACAACATGAGCCCCTCCATACGGTACGCGTCGACCATGGAGGCATGGTAGGCATGGCTTGGGTGGGGCAGAATGGGTTTTCTAAGGAAGATTCGTCTTTTACCTAAGGAATTAAGCCACATGGATGACATTGACTGGAAAATCCTTGATCGCCTTCAGGGCAACGGTCGCATGACCTATACAGAGCTTGCACGGCACGTCCACCTTTCGGTGCCAGCCGTCACCGAGCGAGTCAAGCGCCTTGAGGAAGAGGGAGTGATCGAGGGCTATGCGGCGCGGGTCAACCCGATAAAAGCGGGCTATCTGGTCGGGGCCATATTAGCCATGACAGTACCCCAACCGGCCAAGGCAAAATTCCTCAAGCTGCTAGGGTCGATACCGGAAGTGCTGGAGTGCCATCACATAACAGGGGCAGATTCCTACATCTTCCGTGTAGTCGCCGCCAGCATGAGCGATTTGGAGCGGCTGATCGAAAAGATCAACATCTATGGAGAGACGCGAACGTCCATCGTGATGTCTACCCCGATCCCCGCACGGGCACTTGAACGCCCCACTCGATCGTGATCCGAAGTGGTTTGAAGGTATACGCCTGGCCATGCATCAGAGACGCGTCGCGGCAGTCCCTTGCCGGACGCTGACGGTTCAATGCCTCAAGCGTTGGCCGACACTTGTCGTGGCGCACGCACACCCCACAACCAGTAACCCAGGGATAGCAGCACCAACCAGCCAACCCCGACATACATGGCTGTGCGGCTGGCCGGGAACCAACCGAGCACGCCAAAAATGAACACCATGAAAGCAATCGCGCAAGCCGGCCCTACCGGCCACAGTGGCACACGATAATCCAGCGCAGCCGCCTCCTCCTTGCTCATGCCGCGCCGCATGGCCACCTGAGAAAGCAGGATCATCAACCAGACCCAGACAATGGAGAACGTGACCACCGCAGCGAGCACCAGGAACAAGTCTTCTGGCACCAGGTAGTTCAATACCACGCCCAGAAGCAGCGCAACGCCCATCACTGCAACCGTCATCCACGGCACACCGAAACGCGACAACGATGCGAAACCGGCAGGTGCCTGGCCGTCCTGAGCCATGCCGTACATCATGCGCCCAGCGCTGAAGATGTCGCTATTAATTGCTGAAACAGCCGCTGAAATGACCACGATGTTCAACACGGTTGCCGCTGAACTGATACCAAGACCACTGAAGATCTGCACGAACGGGCTACCGTGGCTGCCAATGCTGGTCCAAGGGTAAATGGCCATGAGTACGAACAGGGTAAGAATGTAGAACAGCAGGATGCGGAAAGGCACCGAGTTGATAGCCTTGGGCAGCACGCGCTTTGGGTCCCTTGCCTCGCCTGCGGTGATGCCGATCATTTCGACCCCGCCAAAGGCGAACATCACGACAGTGAAGGAAGCGATCATCCCACTGACGCCATTAGGGAAGAACCCACCATGGCTCCACAGGTTCGAGATTCCGGCAACCGTGCCTGCCTCGTCATTCAACTGGATACCCAGTAGCAGCACTGCCGCGCCTGCCACAATCATGGCAACGATCGCAGTCACCTTCAGCAACGACAGCCAGAACTCCATCTCCCCGAACACTTTCACGCTGCACAGGTTCAGCGCCCCGATAAAGAACACTATCCCCAGCACCCAGATCCACGCGGGCGTTTCAGGGAACCACAGCCCCATGTAAACGCCAAAGGCCGTCACGTCTGCCAGGCACACCACCAACATCGAGAACGCGTAGCTCCAACCGGTCAGAAAGCCAAAGTAGCGCCCCAGGTATTGGCTGGCATAGTGGCCGAACGAACCTGACACCGGGTTATGAACCGCCATTTCGCCAAGGGCGCGCATCATCATGTAAATGGCTGCGCCACCGATCAGATAGGCCAGCAGAACTGAAGGCCCTGCCAATTTGATTGCCGATGCCGAGCCATAAAACAGCCCGGTACCGATAGCAGAACCTAACGCCATGAAACGAATATGCCGGGTAGAGAGACCCCGCTTCAACTGGTGTGAAGATTGAGCGCTCATAGATACCTTCCTGGTTTTATTATCAGGTCCGCACAACGCTAATGCCGTGCGGTTTTATCAGGCACGCATTATTCCAATCATCAAGCCCTTGGCCACAGCACCGGAAACAGTTCGTGGTTCATTTCGGCACCGCTGGCCAGTTGCGTTTCCAGGCCAGGAAACGGTGGCGAGGTTTTCCACTGGCGCGGTGCGTGAGTGATGTCATCGCCCAGGAAACGCACCGAGAAAGCTCGACGCCGGCGATTGCCCCCGACACCGCCAGAGGCGTGCAAGGTGAGCATGTGGAAGAACACCGCGTCGCCTGGGGAGAGCGCCCAGCCGAGGATGTTCCAGGCGCTGCGATCGGCCTCGATATCCGGCAAGTCCGCAAGGCTGCCTTCCGGGAACCATTGCGCCTGGCTGTCGAGGAAGCTGCGTGGCATCAGCCATGGCCCAAGGTGCGAGCCCCCCACGAATTCAAGGGTGGACGCTCTCGAGACCGGGTCGACGGGCATCCACATGCTGCAGTTCTGGCGCCCGTCGATGTTGTAATAGGGCTGGTCCTGATGCCAGGGCGTTCGCTGGCGCGTGTTGGGTTCCTTGACCAGCAGGTGATCGTGATAAAGCCGGGCTGTCTCGCTGTTCATGAGTTGCGCTGCAACGCTACCCACCCGGCTTTCAAAGATGAACTGGCGATAGGCCGGAATATCACTCCAATTACAGAAGTCTTCAAAGAACCAACCCGGGTCATCAGGGCGGCTCGCCACTTTAGCGCGCTCGCTTGGGGCCTTCAGGTTCTGTTCGATGCCGGTTTCGAGCAGTGCAACTTCTTCCGGCGTGAACAAATTACGTACGCAGACGGCACCATCGCGCTGGAAAGCCTCGATGGTTTCTTCACTTAGTTGAAATTCGGCGGTCTGTTTCATAAGCACCCTTTGGTCTTTTTATTGGGCAACAGCACCACTGCCAAGTATCAAGCGGAACAAGCAAGGTGCACCGCGAGTATTGCTTTTCAGCTACGATAGGAAAAGAATATATTTCCTAATCCCGAGTATAGGAAAAGATGATAGGGTTCTCGTTCAGACAGCTCGAGTACTTCGTCGCCGTGGCCGAACACGGCAGCATCAGCGCTGCGGCGAGAGCCCGGCACGTTTCGCAGCCATCGGTTTCGGTTGCGATTGCCCAGCTTGAAGAGGCGCTGAACGAGCGGCTGTTCCGGCGCCAGGTCAGCCGCGGGCTGGAGCTGACGTCAGCAGGTACGCGTTTACTGGCCCAGGCACGCGATATCATCGGCATGGCCATTGCCATGAATCAAAACGCGGATGCCACGCGAGGCTCGCTGCGCGGCAACCTGTCGCTTATCTGCTTTCAGGACTTGGGCCCCTATTACGCGCCGCGGCTGCTATCGAGCTTTCGCAAGCAGTATCCCGATGTGGAGGTCACGCTGTTCGAGACTGACCTGGCAGACGTACACCGCCACCTGAGCGCCGGCAAGGCCGAGCTCGCGCTGACGTATGACATAGGCCTCGATCCCTCGCTGCCGCGCCAGGTACTGGCTGAGTTGAAGCCCTACGCACTCATCGCCACCGACCATCGCCTGGCCCAGCTGGCAGCGATACCGCTGCATGAGCTGGCGCAGGAGTGTTTGATTCTTGAGGACATCGCACAAACGCGTGAGTATTTTCTTTCGCTGTTTTGGGCGCATAACCTGCAACCGCGCACTCAGCAATTTACCCAGACCTTCGAGATGCAACGGGGGCTCGTCGCGCATGGCTACGGGGTTGCCCTGTCATGCACCCGGCCCGCCGGGGACCACTGCTATGACGGTACACCGCTGTTGTGCCGGCCATTGCTGGAAGAGGTATCACCGCAAAAAGTGGTGCTGGCCCAATCAGGTGCGATGCACCCATCGCCGGTGGCGGAGGCGTTCAAGGGTTGGGTTGCTCGGGAGATAGCCAGTGGCGGTACCTGAGGTCGCTCACTCAAGAAAGCGCCCCTGTGGGAGCGGGTTCACCCGCGAACACCGGCACAGCCGGTGCCATACACCGCGTTGGACTCTTCGCAGGTGTCACACCGCCACTTCGCACAACAAGCGAGCCCGCCGATCAGAACACCGACCACCCAATCCGTGAACTGAGCAACTCAAGCGCCGCCATCCCAGCCAGGGAGTTACCCGCAGCATTCAACTCCGGCGACCACACGCACACCGTGAATTGCCCCGGCACGATCGCCACAATCCCGCCCCCCACGCCACTCTTGCCCGGCAACCCCACCCGATAGGCGAAATTCCCTGCTTCGTCATACAACCCGCTGGTGGCCATGATCGAGTTCACCTGCTGGGTCTGGCGCCGGGTCAGAATCTGCTCACCGCTGTGCTTGCAGAACCCATCGTTGGCCAGGAAACAGAACGCCCGAGCCAAATCAAGGCAGTTCATCTGCAGCGCGCAGTAACTGAAATAGCTACGCAGCACAGCCTCCACCTCGTTATGGAAGTTGCCGAACGACTGCATCAGGTAAGCCATGGCCGCATTTCGCGCGCGGAATTGATACTCCGAATCGGCAACGCGGGCATCAATGGAAATGTGCGGATTGCCCGATAGCCGCCGAACGAAATCGCGCATCGACAACGTGGGCGCCGCAAAGCGCGACTGGTTGATATCGCAGATCACCAACGCACCCGCATTAATAAAGGGGTTGCGCGGCCGACCACGCTCGAACTCCAGCTGCACCAGCGAGTTGAACGGCTGACCGGAGGGTTCATGACCAAGCCGCTGCCAAATGGCTTCACCCGAGTGCCCAATCGCCTGAACCAGGCTGAACACCTTGGAAATACTCTGCACCGAGAACGGCACCAGCGCGTCGCCTGCGCAGTAATAACTGCCATCGTTGCCATAGACCGCGATGCCCAACTGGTTCGCCGGCACATCGGCCAACGCAGGAATGTAGTCAGCCACTTTGCCCTTGCCGATCAAGGGACGTACTTCTTCGAGAATCTCGTTCAACAGCGTTTGCATGGAAGGCCCTGTATCAGTCCCCAAGACGACGGCTAAGGGGTAGCATTCTTGACGAAGCTTGAGCGGAAGAAATCACACACTCGGCAAGAAATGCCCGGCCAATCCTGTAACCCGTGGCTTCTCGCCATCACCTATGCTGTGCTTGTTTTGAAAGATAGAGTACATGCACCCGCCAGGTGCAGAAGCAACTAACCAAGGACCGGAGTATCAAGAATGCCCGCTTGCCCTCTTCCCGCTGACGAAGCGCTTCGCCAGCGCACGCTCGATGACATGAACCTGGTCGATACGCCAGCCGAGCTTTACCTCGATACCCTGGTGCGGCTCACCCAGGACCTGGCTCATGTGGACACTGTGCTTATCAGCCTCATCGACCAGGACCGACAGTGGTTCAAGGCCCGCATAGGGCTTGAGGCAAGCGAGACGACGCGCAGTATTTCCTTCTGCGGCTACGCCATTCTCGGCGAGGATACCCTGATGGTGCCCGACGCCACGTGCGACGGGCGATTCGTCGATAACCCGCTCGTGCTGAACGCGCCCTATATCCGCTTCTACGCCGGCCACCCCCTGCGCGCCGGGAACGGTAAAGCCATCGGTACGCTGTGCATGTTCGACCCGCGTCCCCGCGTGCTCAGCGAGGCTCAGCAAGCGAACTTCAGGGACCTGGCCACGCTCGCCGAGGGATATCTGCAGCTGCGCACCTTGGCACAGGTGAACCGCGATCTGCGGCTTGAAATGGATCGCGAGCAGCGCAAGGCCCTGCTCGACCCTTTGACGCAACTGTGGAACCGCGGCGCGCTGACGGCGTTTGAAGACCATGAACGGCGATTGGCAGAGGTGAACGGCTTACAACTGGGTGCGGTTTATGCCGACCTGGATCACTTCAAGTCCATCAACGACAAGTACGGCCATGGCGGCGGCGACAAGGTGCTCTGCGAATCTGCCCGGCGCCTGCGCGCAGCACTCCGCCCTGATGACCTGCTGGTGCGCCATGGGGGTGAGGAGTTTGTCGCTATTTTGCAGGTTAAGGATAGCGAAGAGCTGACGCGGATTGCTGAGCGGATTCGCGAACAGGTGGGTGCCAGCCCGATGCAGTTGCCTTGTGGCCAACTGAAGGTGAGCGTGAGCGTAGGGTGCACCCTGTTTGCCAAGGGTGAAACGCTGGATGACGCACTGGAACGTGCTGACAAGGGGCTTTATGACGCCAAGCAGAATGGACGAAACCGGGTTGTGTATGTAGCGCCGTCACTCTGAGCCGAGCACGATCAGGGCTGTACGGCATTTCTTCTTGCACATCAGCCCGAACCTAACGGGAGGTTTTGTGGCGAACGTAAAGCGCAGCCGTGCCCCCGGAAACCGGCCGTGCCTGCAACTCGAATACATGTGGATGGCCCTTGATCAAATCGCTCAGCTTCTTGAAACCATGCGTGCGCGAATCGAACTCAGGTCGAAGCTTGGTCATGTTGGCGCCCAACGCCCCCAGGTTCGCCCAGCCCTCCTCGTCAGCGAGATCGTCCAGAATCTTGCTGATAAAGCTAACTGGAGCTTTGGGCTTTTTACGAGCGACTACTTCTGTGTTCGGCTTACCCGTCCCCGCAGTAGCATCAACCTCCACTGCCACTTCCTCGCTGGCAGAAGGCAAGACCTCCTCCCGCAAAAGCTCGGTGTAGATAAACTTGTCACAGGCAGCCACGAATGGTTTCGGTGTTTTTTCCTCCCCAAACCCATAAACGGTCAGACCTTCCTCACGCATGCGCGAAGCTAGCCGAGTGAAGTCGCTGTCGCTCGAAACCAGGCAAAAACCATCAAAGCGTCGGGTGTAGAGCAGGTCCATCGCATCGATGATCAACGAGCTGTCGGTTGCGTTCTTCCCTTTTGTGTAGGCGAATTGCTGTATGGGTTGAATGGAGTAATCGAGAAGAACCTTTTTCCAGCCACCCAGTTGGGGGCCGGTCCAGTCGCCATAGATACGTTTCACGCTTGCCACACCGTACTTGGCAATTTCCTCGAACAGTCCCTCAACGATGGCGGCCGGGGCATTGTCGGCATCAATCAGTACAGCGAGGTGCTTCTGTGAGTGGTTCGCGCTGTAAGTGGCCATGATCCGTCCTTGAAAAGAATCAACCATATCGTCAACGGTTCCAGAAATCTCCCCTTTTCAATATCCAATCGAATCGGCTTGCGGGGGCTTCTAAGCCTGTATTACCTGATGCGGTCACTGGTAATCCATCCGGCCGCTGAACAGTGAGGAAAAATCGGCGGAAAAACAGCCACAGACCAATCGCATTCTTGAACTGTTAAAGAGTTTGGGGCTCACGCGCTTCAGCCGGCACCGCTGGCTCCAATCTCATCCATGAAATCCGCAAGAAACACTTCAAGCCGCGCATGACGCTCAGCAGCCAGCCGAGCCCCTTCAGCAGTTTTAAAGCCTGACGCAAGCTTGAGCAGCTTGGTATGAAAGTGCTCGACCGTATACGCCTTGTCCTGATACTCCCGGCCTCGCGCAGCGGGGTTCTCGAAATCGTACAGCGCCGACCCCATTCGCCCGGAAACGTAAAAACACCGGGCGATACCCACTGCACCTATGGCGTCCAGGCGATCGCTGTCCTGAAGAATCCTGGCCTCAAGGGTGAGTGGTTCGAAGCCAGCCGAGTAGCTGTGGGTTTTGACTGCATGCGCCACCTGCTCGATGCGCTGCAAGGGCCAGCCCATATCAGCCAGGATTGACGCCGCCCTTTGTGCGGACAGCGTTGACGCCTGCCCGCGCAAGGGCGAGTTCTTTTCTACTGAGACACAATCATGCAGCACAGTCGCTGCAAGCAGCACTTCCAGGTCGCCGCCTTCTACGCGCTGTATACGTTGCGCGTTGACCCATACGCGATGGATGTGGGACAGGTCGTGGGAGCCATCTGGCTGGTCAGCCGGTAAATACTTCAGCAGGTCAGCGGCAAAGCGCTGGAAAGGGGCAAAAGCTTCGATAGTCATCTTCGGTGCATTCCATGGGCTGTTACTTGGCGTCCGTTGTCAGAGGCTGGCCCGTGACCTGCCTTGGTGCAGATGCGAACGGGTCAGTTTCAAGGCTTGAGTGGTGAAAGTCCATGCTGAACCGTTTGTTGGCACCGCGACATAACTGGATACAGGGATTCGTGAGTGGAAAGCTTTTTGAGAGCCACAACCCGTTAACAGAGCAGCCGGCGTTGCATGCTTTGAAGGTGAATGAGCAAAAAAAGTCAGAATTAACCCCTTCCTTGTAGGCCATTTCCCAAAGATACTCCCCAACCGTGTTTTTCGTTGCGGGCGTTTTTTCTGCGTTCTAGTCTCGGTCCGTCGTTGCATATCAACGACCGGCTTTGACAGGCCGCGACGATACACAGGGCATACCCGTTTATGGCGGTTGTGCATGGGGCACGCTCGCGTGCGCCGGTTTCTGTGTTCGCCGGTCTGTCAACCCATGCACAGCTGCCACCTTTCCGTTTGACAGCGGGCTGGCGGTGGCCCCACCGAGAACACAGTACGATGCTAAAAATAGTTCCTGATCCACCCCATACTCTCCAATCCCTCGAAGATACCCTGATCCAGGCCACGGATTATGCGCTCTGTGCTGCGACCGTCGTGCATCAGGCAATGCTGCTGCAGCCCAAATCGCCTGCGTCGATTCTGATGATGGCCTCGATGCATGAGCTGGAGACGCTGCGAGCTTTGCTTGAATCTGCGCTGGTCCAAGTACAGATGCCCACTGAGCCTAGGACTTTGCACTAAGGCTTCATTAATGTTTCGCCTGGGCTGCCCCTATCGCGAGCAAGCCGGGCTCCTGCATGGATCTGAGCTACGCCACAGATCTCGCGGCCTATGCAGTACCTGTGGGAGCTGGCTTGCCGGCGATGAGGCTAGACCAGGCACTAGAGATTTCGGGGAGATAGAACAATGTCCACAGAAGAAACCAAATTCACCGTCGGCAAAACCACCTTCTACCAAGGTGAAAACCAGACCCATCCGCTGTTCCGCATCGAAGCAGGCATCCCCTGCCAGAGCGCCCGCGAACAGGCCTCGGAGCTGATGGGCTATGCACGAGATATGACCCTGGATGGGTTAATGGAAGACAAGCCCCAGCTGATCTGGGCTTCTCATTACCTCTGCGCATTGGCCAAAGCCCTGATGGATGATGCCGAGCTGGGCATGATGCGCTGAATCACCCTCCTCTCACTGGATGCCTTCAAAGCCTAAGTCCATACCCCGTTTTGAAGGCGCTCCAGCTACCCCACCTTCACACTGTGAGGCGGTCGGAGAAGACCGTCGGTAGAGGTTCCATGGCTTTAGCTCTTCTCAGCTTGATCATAGCTAGGATATGTAGTGGTCAACTAATCCTGGACACCGGATTAAGTTTTTACTCGGCAATCGCCGGAGGTAACCCACCGTTGAACTGATGCGGTCGGTCC
>NZ_LWBV01000012.1:0-22671 GCF_001642705.1 Pseudomonas sp. p21 | reverse complement strand
CGAGGGTTGATCTGCTGAAACGCGGGCTTCGCCAGCGACACCTCTACGTGGTATCGCTGGCGAAGCTATGCCTAGCGGGGCAGCCTCAAAAAAAGCTTCAAAGACCGTTGCTCCCACAGGAACCGCACAACTCTCGAGAGCTGCACAGTACCTGTGGGAGCTGGCTTGCCGGCGATCGGGCTGCAGAGCAGCCCGCTAGCGCATCAGCAATCAGCTGTCCTTGTTGTGGATGATGATGGTCGGGTCAGCACCGCTGATCAACGAGTTGATCGTGGTGTTGGACCAGTTCACCCCTTCCAGCTTGATGGTCACGTCGGCGTTGGCGATACCACCGGCGGCGTTGAGCTTGCCTTCGCTGCTGACCTGCAGCGTCGTCGTGCCGTCCACCGTGGTGAGCTTCAGGTAGTTGTCGATGGTGCTGCCCTTCTCGCCCTGGAGCAGGTCCTTCAGGTCGATGCGGTCACCCTCGGCCACCTTGAAGTCCTTGATCACGTCATTGCCGGCATCGCCAGCCTTCCACACGAAGGTATCGGCACCACTGCCACCGGTCATGGTGTCATCGCCCTTACCGCCAAGCAGGATGTCATTGCCTTCACCGCCGAGCAGGGTGTCCTTGCCCAGGCCGCCGAGCAGGATGTCATTGCCCTTGCCGCCGTCGAGGGTGTCGTCGCCGCCCTGGCCGAACAGCAGGTCATTGCCCGCGCCACCGTTGAGGATGTCATTGCCATCGTTGCTGCGCGAAACATCGAATTCGCTGACGTGCTCGACGATGTACTTGTGCAGCACTCGACCGTCGACATCACCCACGGCCACCCCCAGCTGGCCTGCCACATAGCCCTGCATGGCTTCGACACCGTTGCCGGCGACCGAACCGAAGCTCACCAAGTCACCGAAGATGATGTCATTGCCATCACCCGCGTTGACGGTGTCATTGCCCGGCATGGTGGCTTCGGTGTGACCCAGGATCGCTTCCGCCAGTTTGCTCGGGTCGATATTGGTCTGCGGCTTGCTATCGGTGTCGTAAGGCTTCAGGTCGTTGAAGTTGACCGCGTTGTTGAGGCCGATAGCCTCCACGCCAGACAACTTGGACAACAACAGGAAGCTCTGTTGGGAGTTGAGGTCCACGTAGTAGTCGGAGGAACTGGCTACGTAAGAGAACTCATAGGTCCCGTCACCCTGGGCATGCAATTGCCCGGAAGCATCACTGTCGCTACGCCAGTTGTTACCGTTGCCGGTCTTGTACTCGGAAGTCACATAGCCTTTGGCATCGATGCTGAAGCGGTTGTTGTTACCTACCAGCTTGTCGGTGACCACGTCGCCCAATTTGTAGTTGATCGACTTGAGCACGGCATCCAGTGTGGTGCTGGTGTTCTTGAAGACGGCGTCGTACTCGCCGCTCATAAACCTGTTCGGCTGACCGTCAGTGATGAAGAACGTCTGGCGGCTGCCGGTGTTACCGGCATCCTTGAGCTGCTGGAACCAGTTGGCGGTAGTCTTGAAGGCGTCCTCGTAGTTGGTCGTCCCGTCAGAGTAGAGGGCATTGAGCGCTTTGTAGAGCGTGCTCAGCGCGTTCTTGTCGCCCAGGTTGACCGAGACCGTACTGTTCACCTGGGTGGAGAAGTCCACCAGCAGGATGTTCACTGTGCCGGATTGCGCGCCCTTGACGCTATTGGCCAAGGTATCGAACACCGACTTCAGCGAGTTGCGCGCGGCGTCGACCGCACTGCCCATACTGCCCGACGTATCGACGATGAACGCAATGTTGTAGTCCTGACCCGGCGTCACGTGCAGGCCACTGATGTCGGCAACGATGATGTCGCTGGTGACGGTGCCAGTGAACGTGTCGCTGTCGGTGGTCAGGTTGCTGGCGGTGTAGGTGTCCGGATAGACGGTTACCTTGATCGTGCCCTCGGTGGAGGCTTTGCTGCCGCCCACGCTCTCGGTGGCGGTAGAGGTGACCTTCACATCGAAACTGCCCTGGTAGTACGCCGGCGGCTTGATGCTCAGGCCGTTGAGGTTCCAGCCGGTGACATCAACCGAAGTGGCGCCGACGGTGACGGTATGACCGGCGCCATCGCTGAGTACCGAACCTGCCGGAATGCCGCCCAGCTTGACGCTCAGGCTCTCGGAACCGTCGGTGTCGGTCAGGTTGGTGGAGATGCCAACCAGCTTGACGGTACCGTTCTCCGGCCCTTCGTTGAGCTTGTAGCCGTCGTAGTAGCCCTGACCGTCACTGCCGTGGAAATCGGACACGGAAAGCCCGGCATTGCCCATCGCCGTCACGTTCGGGTACATCGGGATGGCCGAGCTGTTCAGGTCGGTCACCGGGCCGTTACCGACCTTGACGTTGATGTCCAGGCTGCCCGGGCCGGCCTGGTTGGCGTGGTAGATCTCCAGGGTGTAGTAGCCGCTGACAGGCGGCGAGAAGCTGCCGGAAATCGTACCCCCCGCGCCCCAGGTGGCACCGACCACGCTGGTTTTACCGATGTAGACCTGCAAGCTGTCATCGGCGACGCCGCTGAAGGTGTAGGTCTGGCCGGCTTCCAGGTAAATCAGGCCGGAGGTCTTGGAACCAGTGCCGGCGGTAACGCTGCCGCCCGAATCGGCGCTGGTAACCTGCTCGGTCTTGCTGGCACTGCCAGAGTTGGCGAACACGGTCTTCAGTGCAGTACCGCTGATGCCGTTGCCGTTGGTGCCCAGGCCCGTGAGGCTGTTCCAGGTTTCCCGGGTCAGGCCAAGCGAAGCGGCGTTGTTGCTGCCGATGTTCAGGTCAGGCTTGTCGGCTACAGGCGCGATGTCGACCTTCAGCGTTGCCTCGTTGCCTGCAGCGCTACCGTCGGTAGGCTTGTACTTGATCTGGGCGTAGTCGGCCTGTTTGTTGCCGACACCCGTTCCGCCATAGCCGTCGATACCCGACTCGTTGGGTTTCGGCACGAACCGCAGGTTGCCGGCAGCGATGTCGGCCTGGCTGACGGCCTGGTTCTGGGCGACGTTGACCCAGGCGGTGCCGTTGAAGAGCTGCAGGGAGCCCGCTGGCAGCTGGGTGAAGGTCACACCCAGACTCGACAGGGCGCTGTCGACGTCGGAAATGTTGAAGTCGCTCCAGGTCAGTACCAGCGGTGTGTCTTCGACGCCAGTGACGGCGCCGCCGGTGGCGACCGGTGCGTCGTTGACCGCAATCACATTTACCGTGGTCGTGGCGGTGTTCGAGGTGTTCACGCCGTCGGTCACCGTCACGGTGATGATGCGAGGCGTGGTGCTCGGGTTCTCGCTGCTGTTGATGAAGGTGATGTTCTTGATCGCCTGGATATAGTCGGCCAGCGATGCAGCGCCGCTCAGGGTCAGGACCACCTTGCCATCGGTGCTGTTGGCATTGATCGAGATGCCGTTGACACTGTTGCCCAGGTTCAGCGCGTCACCCGGCTGGCGGTTGGTCAGGGTGACCGTCGCGCCCGTCAGCTGCGAGCTGTCAAAGTCGGTGATGGTGACGTCCACATCGCCGATCGACACACCGCTGCCTGGCTGGTTCTCGGTGAAGGTGGTCTGGTAGTCGGCACCGGTCTTACCGCTGGAGTCGTTGCCATCCAGGTCCAGAACCGGGGCTGGCTCGAAGATCTGGGTGGTCACGCTGCCGGCACTGGTGCTGATGTCGAGCTTCTCGAAGTTGCCGCCAGTGGCCGAATCGATCTTGACGGTGAAGTGCTCGGTGCCCTCGGTGACGCTGTCCTTGAAGGTCGGGATGGTGAACGTTGCCTGCGTGCTGTTGGCCTTGATCACCACGGTGGCTACGCCGGTGTAGTCCGTGCCATCGGCTGCGGTGCCGGTGTAGCTCAGTTTGACGGTGACGTCGGTTTCAGCCTTGTTGGTCAGGTTCAGGACGTATGTGGCATTGCCACCTTCGGCGACCGCGGCGGTGCCGCTGATGCTCAGGGTAGTGGTCTGGATGGTATCCGTGACTGCTGTGACTGCCGCCGTATCGCTGACGTTCAGCTTCTCGAAGTTGCCACCGGTGGTTTCGGTGATTTTCGCCGAAACGTTGCCTGCATCGATATAGACGTCATCAGTTGGCGCCGGAACGGTAACGGTACCGGAGAGCTTGCCCGCTTCGATGCTGATGACAGCGCCGTTGCTGAGCTTGATGGTCATGTCGGTGCCGGCCTTGTTGGTCAAGGTGGCGGTGTAGGTGATCTGGCCACCTTCTTCGACGGTCTGCGTGGCGCTGAGGCTCAGGCCGGTGGGGTCAATGGTGTCCTTGACCTGGGTGACCGCGTAGGCGCCGTCGGTGGACAGTAGCTCGAAGTCACCACCCGTAGTTCCATTGATCTTGGCTTGTACCGTGCCCGCATCAATGTACGGATCGTCCGCAGGTGCCTTGACGGTGACGCTGCCCTGGGTGGCACCTTCGGCGATGGTGATGGTCTCGCCGTTGCTCAAGCGGACGGTCATCTCGGTGCCGGCCTTGTTGGTCAAGGTGGCGGTATAGGTGATGTTGCCGCCTTCGTCGACAGTTGGGGTCGCGGTCAGGCTCAGTACTGTGGTGTCCTTTGTACCCGGCACGTCGGTTACGACGGTGACAGGGCTTCCGGTAGAGACCACTTTTTCGTAGTTGCCACCCGAGACCTCGGTGATCTTGTTGGTCAGATCCAGGTTGGTGTTATGGACGTTGTTCGGTGCGGTGAACGGCACCGACGCCGACGACTCGCCCACCGGGATGGTGATGGTCTGGCCGTTGGCCAGTTTGATCACCAGGTCGGAGCCGGTGACCTTGTGGTTGACCGACGCGGTGTAGGTGACCACGCCGCCTTCAGTAACCGTCGAAGTCGCGGTCAACGTCACGGTGGTGGTGTCGATGGTGTCGGTGACCTTCGTCACGGCCGCCGTGCTGCTGACGTCGAGCTTCTCGAAGTCACCACCGGTAGTACCGGTGACGGTCACGCTGAGGTCTTCAGCATCGATGTACACATCGTCGCTCGGCGCGTCGATGGTGATCGGTGCCCGCCTTGTTGGTCAGGGTGGCGGTGTAAGTGATCTTGCCGCCTTCAGCCACAGTGTCCGTGGCGGTCAGGGTCAGCGTGGTGATGTCCGGGGTAGCCGGGTTGTCAGTGACGGTTGTCACCGGCTCGCCCACTGCCACGGTCTTCTCGTAATTGCCGCCCGAGATGTCGGTGATCTTGTTGGTCAGGTCCAGGTTGGTGTTGTGGACGTTGTTCGGTGCGGTAAACGGTACCGACGCCGACGACTCACCCACCGGGATGGTGATGGACTGACCGTTGGCCAGCTTGATCACCAGGTCTGAGCCGGTCATCTGGTGGGTGACCGACGCGGATTAGGTCACTACGCGACCTTCAGTAACCGTCGAGGTTGCAGTCAGGGTGACGGTGGTGGTGTCGATGGTGTCGGTGACCTTGGTCACGGCAGCACCGCTGTTTACATTCAGCTTCTCGAAGTCACCACCCGAGGTTTCGGTAATCTTGACATGAAGGACTTCAGCATCGACGTAGACATCGTCGCTCGGCGCATCGATGGTGATCGACGCTTCTTTCGAGCCGGCGGCAATGGTGATGGTCTCGCCGTTGCTCAGCTTGATCACCAGATCGGTGCCCGCCTTGTTGGTCAAGGTGGCGGTGTAGGTGATCTTGCCACCCTCGGCAACCGTTGGTGTCGCACTCAGGGTCAGGTGGGTAATGTCCTTGCCAGGGCCGTCGGTCACGGTTGTCACCGGCTCGCCCACGGCCACGGTCTTCTCGTAATTACCACCGGAGATGTCGGTGATCTTGTTGGTCAGGTCCAGGTTGGTGTTATGGACGTTGTTCGGTGCAGTGAACGGCACCGACGCCGACGACTCACCCACCGGGATGGTGATGGTCTGGCCGTTGGTCAGCTTGATCACCAGGTCGGAGCCGGTGACCTGGTGGTTGACCGACGCGGTGTAAGTGACCACGCCGCCCTCGACCACGCTTTGCGTAGCAGTCAGGGTCACGGTGGTGGTGTCGATGGTGTCGGTGACCTTGGTCACAGCCGCGGTGCTGCTGACGTCGAGCTTCTCGAAGTCACCACCGGTAGTACCGGTGACGGTCACGCTGAGGTCTTCAGCATCGATGTACACATCGTCGCTCGGCGCGTCGAGGTTGCAGTCAGGGTGACCGTAGTGGTGTCGATGGTGTCGGTGACCTTGGTCACGGCCGCCGTGCTGCTGACGTCCAGCTTCTCGAAGTCGCCACCGGTGGTGCCGGTGATGGTCACGCTCAGGTCTTCGGCATCGACGTACACGTCGTCGCTTGGCGCGTCGATGGTGATCGACGCTTCCTTCGAGCCCGCTGCGATGGTGATGGTTTCGCCGTTGCTCAGCTTGATCACCAGATCGGTGCCGGCCTTGTTGGTCAAGGTAGCGGTGTAGGTGATCTTTCCGCCTTCGGCCACTGTCGGCGTAGCAGACAGGGTCAGGCAACTGGTGTCCTCAGAGTCTGGTCCGTCTGTGACGGTGGTTCTGATCTCTGTCTTGTCCAGAGTCAGCTTTTCAAACTTCCACGCGTCTGCGCCGCTGACCGCGTCGATCGCATTGACGACAGGCTGAGCACCTACATAGACGTCATTCGGCGCGGTCACGGTGATCGAGCCGGTGGTGCTGTTGGCCGGCACCACAACAACGGTCTTGCCGTCGCTGAGGGTGAAGTACAGCGTCGAGTGGCTATTGATCGGCAGGCCGTCTTTGCTGGTCAGTGTGACGGTGTAAGTAATCTCGCCACCTTCGGTGACGGACTCGGTCGCCGTCAGCTTGGCCACCACTTCGTTGATGGTGTCGGTCACTTTTACCGACGCATCGCCGCCCAACTGCAGGTTTTCAAAGCTGCTGCCTGCGGTATCGGCCGCCGACTTGAGGCCCACGCTGATTTCGCCAGCATCCTGATAAACGTCGTCACCCTGCTCGCCGTGGGTGTATTGCACGCTGGTTTCGCCCGCCTTGATAGTGACCTGGGCATTGTTGCTCAGGGTCACGACCAGGTCGTGCGCCAGTGCGGTGTTGATCTTCACGGTGAAGGTCGGATTCTGGTTTTCGAAGACCGACTCCTGGTTGGCTTCGATGGTGACCTTGACGATATCGCCGCCAGGGCCTGGAGTTCCAGGCTCGTCAGTCACCGTGGTGCTGACTTCGGTCTTGTCCAAGGTCAGTTTTTCGAACTTCCACGCGTCTGCACCGCTGACCGAGTCGATCGCGTTGACCACTGGCGCATTGGCGCCCACGTAGACGTTGTCCGGCGCGGTGACGGTGATCGAACCGGTAGTGCTGTTGGCCGGCACCACAACAACGGTCTTGCCGTCGCTGAGGGTGAAGTACAGCGTCGAGTGGCTGTTGAGCGGCAGGCCGTCTTTGCTGGTCAGCGTGACGGTGTAGGTGATTTCACCACCTTCAGTGACGGACTCGGTGGCCGTCAGCTTGGCCACCACTTCGCTAATGGTATCGGTCACCTCGACCGAAGCGGGACCGCCCAGTTGCAGGTTCTCGAAGACTCGCCCATCGACATCTGCCGCCGATTCGATGCCCAGACTGATCTGGCCGGCGTCGTTGTAGACGTCATCGCCCTGCGCGTCATGAGTATACGGCGCACTGGTATCGCCAGCCTTGATGGTGACCTGGGCATTGTTGCTCAAGGTCACGACCAGGTCGTGTTCCAGTGGTGCGTTGATGCGTACGGTGAAGGTCGGTTTGAGGTCCTCAGCCACCGAGCTCTGGTCGGCGGTGATGGTCACCTGTACCAGATCACCCTGGTTGCCAGCGCCCGGAGTACCGGAGCCTGGCTCGTCAGTTACAGAGGTGGTAACGGTATCACCGCCAAGCGTCAGCTTCTCGAAGTTGCCCGCCCCCGATACTGACTCCAGTTTGTTCGCGATAGCCGCCTGACCGCCGACATAAACGTCATCGTTGACCGTGATGGTCGCGGTGCCCGACGCGTTGTTGGCCGGAATGGTGACTTTCGTGCCATCGCTCAGGGTGAAGGTCAGCGCGCCGTGCTGGGTAACAGGCAGACCCTGTGCGTTGGTCAGGGTGACGGTGTAAGTCACCTGGCCACCTTCAGTCACGGAAGTCTTGTCGACGGTCAAAGTGGCGACGACTTCACTAATGGTGTCCGAGATTTCAACGGTCGCCGGGCCACCAAGGGCCAGCTTCTCGAAGGTGGCACCCGAGACGGTGGCATCGGTGACGCTGAGAGTGACGGAGCCGGCGTCCGTGATGACGTCATCACCTTGGACCGAGGTTTTGTACTCGACTTCAGTCTTGCCAGCCTCAATGGTCACGGTGTCGCCGTTCGACAGGGTAACAGTCAGCGGACGATCAAGTGCCTGACTTACCTTCACAGTGAAGGAAGGCTGCTGGTCTTCGGTCACGTTGCCATTGCTGACGATGCTTACGGTGACAGTATCGATGCTGTCATTGATGACCGTCGAGGCTGGGGTCGGGTTCGGCGTCAGCTGCTCGAAGTTGCCACCGGTCGCACCGGTAATCGTGGTGCTAACGGTCGAACCGTTGTTGTAGACGTCGTTGGCCGGCGTCTGGAAGTCAACGCTGCCCTGGGTCTTGCCGGCTTCGATGGTGATGGTCTGGCCGTTGGACAGGGTCACGGTCACCGGGGTCTGGGCCGGGTTGCTCAGGGTCACGGTGTAGGTGATGACGCCACCTTCGGTCACCGACGGGCTCGCCGTCAGGGTCGCGGTGGTGGTGTCGATCGAGTCGTTGATGGTGGTCTGAGCTGGAGTCGGATTCGGCACCAACTGCTCGAAGTTGCCACCGGTCGCACCGGTAATCGTGGTGCTGACGGTCGAGCCGTTGTTGTAGACGTCGTTGGCCGGCGTCTGGAAGTCGACACTGCCCTGGGTCTTGCCAGCCTCGATGGTGATGGTCTGGCCGTTGGACAGGGTTACGGTCACCGGGGTCTGCGCTGGATTGCTCAGGGTCACGGTGTAAGTGATCACGCCGCCTTCGGTGACGCTTGGCGAAGCGGTCAGGGTCGCCGTAGTGGTGTCAATGGTATCGGTAACCTGAGTAACCGCTGGCGTTTGCGGCACTGTCACCGTCAGCCCACCGCCCCCGGTGGTGCCCGTTACGGTCGCCGAAATCTGGCCGCCGTCGATATATGGGGTATCGTTCGCCGGCACCTCGACATTGACGCTACCAGTGGTCTGCCCAGCCGGAATGACGATTACGGCACCGTTGGACAGGGTGACCACCAGGTTGGTAGTCGGCGCCTGGCCAACCGTAGCGGTATAAACGATTACGCCACCCGCTTCGCTGATCGAAGGGGTAGCGACAAGAACCAGGTCGGTAGCGACGCTGGTGTCTGTCGTCGGCGTGGTGATCTGGTTGTTGCTGGTGGTATCCAGCACGCCAACCTCTTCGCTATCAAGCACGGCAGCAAAGCCAAGCCCGTCAGTCGGGAAGCCGATGGTAGGGTCAACCCGGCCCGCGGTTTCTTCGAGCATGACAAAGCTGTGGCCACCGCCCAGCGCGCCACCACCGCCCGCTGCCGATGGGCCAGCCGCAGTCGCCTCAAGCTCGGTAGTCGGGTCGACACCGGCAGCGATCGCCTGTTGCAACTCTTCCACCGACGGCGCGGCCTGTGCGGTCGCCTGGCTCAGGTCGGTGCTACTGTCCGGTGCATCAGCGCTCCACTGACTGTCACGACCCAGATCGAGCAAACGGCCATCGGCCAGTTCCAAAGTAACTGCGCCGCCTGGGCCAGTGAGCACTTCCTCACCGGCCAGCAAACGGTCCCCTTCGATCAGAACACGCCGGATGCCCTCTGGGGATACCGCAATAACCTGGCCGACAATACTTTTGACGATGGCTACAACGCTGCTCATTGGACTCTCCGTGTGACCCGATGGGTACTTCCCTGCCAGAGCGGCACTTGTAAGCCACTTCAGGCGGAACTATGTCGATGATCTCTTGACGTTTTTTGACGTCAATATTCCGTCTATAACTTTTTGGAATTGACTAACTGCCAAACTATTGACCTTATACATGCCATCCTAAACAATCGGCCATGTAATGTCACATTGATATTTAAACCTTAGCCAAGCGTTTCTTGAGGACAAATGCCATACATCATCGAAAGCGCGTTCAGCGGCCACTTCAAGTGCCTTTTTGCGCACCTCGGTAGCCGCAAACAATGCGCCATGACATCCGTCCATCGGCAGCGGTCAAAGGTTCAAGTGTCAATGTTCAGGTCACTGCTCGGTTACAAGCACAAACCTTGCCTGAAGATAGCCAGACAGTGGTCGGGAAGCCAGGCGGGCGAAGGGCCGTACGGCAGCTCATGACATCAGCAGCGCGTAGCGCTGAATTACTCGGTGCAGCGACTTGCCGTAGATCAAAGAGATAGCGAACAACTGCGCAAATACTGCCAACCTGAATAGTAAGAAAGCATTGCCGATTGTTAAGCCCAAACCCGTCAGCGACCTGCTTCCGAATAGATGAATTTTGACTAATTAGTTGCAGAATACCGTCAACAAGTCAGCGCCTGTTTCCTGACAAAGGTATAAGTCGATTCGACTACACCTCTGTCGCCAGACGGATAGCAGGCTATGCTGCAAACTAGATGCTGAATGGATCAAAAATGAAACACCCAGCATCGTCTTGCAGGAATGAAGACCGTAGAATTGTTTACTCCATACCGATTCAAGGCGACCATTGGCCGGTTGCCCAAGCGTCAGGGTGCCGTAGCCCTCATGACCACTGCCTGGCAGCACCATTGAACGCCAGGGTGAGCCGGCCAGAACGGCGGTACACCCACCCCACCCACCACAAGGATGAAGAGAGCGCCGCGTGGAATCCGAAGTCAGTCGAGTCCAACTCAGCCACGATCCACGCAGTCAGCATGACGATCCCCTGCTGGATAGTCTGCTGAGCCTGTGTGTCCTGCACCAGAAACCCGCCAGCCGGGTCATGCTGACCACCGGCCTGCCGCTGCCCGCCCAGCGCCTGAGCCCCGAGCTGCTGCCCCGCGCAGCAGCCCGGGCCGGCCTGCAGGGGCGCCTGCTGCAGCGCAAGCTGGAGCAGATCCCGAGCATCGCCATGCCGGCCATGTTGCTGCTCAAGGAAGGCCGCAGCGCCGTCCTGCTGGGCTGGGAGAACGAAGACACCGCGCGCCTGCTGCTCAGCGAGAGCGATGGCGGCGAGGTGCATGTCAGCCGCGAAGCCCTGCAGAGCGATTACAGTGGCCGGGTGTTCTTCGCCCAGCCGCAGCACAAGTTCGACGTCAACCACGGCAACCTCATCCCGCGGGCGAAGTCGTGGTTCCGCGATACCTTGCTGCGCAGCAAGTGGTTATATATCGACGCCATTGCCGCCAGCCTGGTGATCAACCTGATCGCCCTGGCCGCACCGCTGTTCGTGATGAACGTATATGACCGGGTGGTGCCCAACCAGGCCACCTCGACCCTCTGGGTGCTGGCTGTCGGCATCGCCGGCGCCTATATCTTCGACCTGATCCTCAAGGGCCTGCGCGGCTTGTGCCTGGACCTGGCCGGCAAGAAGACTGACCTGATCATTTCGGCAACGCTGTTCGAACGTATCGTCGGTATGTCGATGAAGTACCGCCCGGCCAGGGTCGGCAGCTTTGCCCAGAACATTCACGAGTTCCAGGGCCTGCGTGACTTCCTCGCCTCGCTGACCCTGACCAGCCTGATCGACCTGCCGTTCACCATCCTGATCCTGATCGTCATCGCCATCATTGGCGGGCACCTGGTGTGGATCCCGATCATCGCCTTCCCACTGGCCCTGGGCATCGGTTACGCCCTGCAACGGCCGCTGATGGCGACCATGGAGCGAACCATGGCCCTGGCCTCGGAGCGCCAGTCCAGCCTGATCGAGACCCTCGCCGGCCTGGATGCGGTAAAGGTCAACAACGCCGAGAGCGAACGCCAATACATGTGGGAGCAGACCCTCGGCACCCTCAGCCGTCTGGAACTGCGGGTGAAGGTGCTGTCGAGCCTGGCGATGAACATCACCCTGCTGATCCAGCAACTGGCAGGCGTGGCAATGATCTGCGTCGGCGTGTACCTGATCATCGACGGCAACCTGAGCATGGGCGGCCTGGTGGCCTGCTACATGCTCAGCGGTCGCGCCCTCGGCCCGCTGGGCCAGCTCAACGGCCTGCTCGCCCGCTACCAGCAGGCCAAGGTAACCATGGTCTCCACCGACCACATGATGGAGCTGCCGCAAGAGCGCAACTTCGAAGAACGCCCGCTGAGCCGCAAGGTGCTGCAGGGCAGCGTCGAGTTCCGCGGAGTCGATTTCACCTACCCGAACCAACAGAACCTGGCCCTGAAGAACATCAACCTGACCATCCGCCCTGGCGAGAAGGTGGGCATTATCGGCCGCAGTGGCTCGGGCAAGAGCTCGCTGGCCAAGCTCATCGTCGGCCTGTACGAGGCCGATGGCGGCTCGCTGCTGGTCGATGGCGTGGACATTCGCCAGATCGATGTCAGCGAACTGCGCCACAACATCGGCTACGTGCCCCAGGACATCCAGCTGCTGGCGGGCACCCTGCGCGATAACCTGGTCAGCGGAGCCCGCTACATCGAGGATGAGTTGATTCTGCAGGCTGCCGAGCTGGCCGGCGTGCATGAATTCGCCCGGTTGCACCCGGACGGCTATGAGCTGCAAGTGGGTGAACGTGGGCAGAACCTCTCCGGCGGCCAGCGGCAGAACGTCGCCCTGGGCCGCGCGCTGTTGCTCAACCCGCAGATCCTGCTGCTGGACGAACCGACCAGCGCCATGGACAACACCGGTGAAGAACGCCTCAAGCAGCGGCTGCAGGCGGTGGTGGAAGGCAAGACGGTGCTGCTGGTCACGCACCGTGCCTCGCTGCTGTCGCTGGTGGACCGGCTGATCGTGATCGATCGCGGGCAGATTGTCGCCGACGGCCCGAAAGCCGCGGTCATGGATGCGCTGAAGAAGGGGCAGATCAGTGTTGCATAAGCTGGATGTGGGGCAATTCAAGGACGGCCTGCGGCGCTATTTCAAAGGTTCCGATTCACTGGGCGGCCAGCCGCTGCCTGAGGTCAACAAGGCCCTGATCGAGGATGCGCCGCGGGTCGTGCGGCTGACCATCTGGGGCGTGATCCTGTTCTTCGTGTTCCTGATCGTGTGGGCCAGTGTCGCGCCTATCGACGAAGTTACACGGGGCGAAGGCAAGGCCATTCCGTCGTCCAAGGTGCAGAAGATCCAGAACCTGGAGGGCGGCATCGTCGCCGAGATCTTCGCCAAGGAAGGGCAGATCGTCGAAGTGGGCCAGCCGTTGCTGCGCCTGGATGAAACCCGCTTCGCCTCCAACGTGGGTGAAACCGAGGCCGACCGCCTGGCCATGGCCTTGCGCGTCGAACGCCTGAGTGCCGAGGTCGAGGACAGCCCGCTGAAAATCGACGAGGCGCTGCGCAAGGCCGCGCCAAGCCAGGCGGCCAGTGAAGAGTCGCTGTACCAGAGCCGGCGCCAGCAACTGCAGGACGAGATTGGCGGCCTGCAACAGCAGCTGGTCCAGCGCCAGCAGGAACTGCGCGAGTACAGTTCAAAACGTGCCCAGTACGCCAACAGCCTGGAACTGCTGCGCAAAGAGATCAACATGTCCGAGCCACTGGTGGCCACCGGCGCGATCTCCCAGGTTGAAGTGTTGCGCTTGCGCCGTGCCGAAGTGGAGAACCGCGGCCAGCTGGATTCCACCGCACTGGCGATCCCGCGTGCCGAGGCGGCCATCCGCGAGGTGCAAAGCAAGATCGAAGAGACCCGCGGCAAATTCCGCAGCGAAGCGTTGACCCAACTGAACGAAGCACGCACCGAGTTGAACAAGGCCACGGCTACCAGCAAGGCATTGGACGACCGGGTGAACCGCACCATGGTCACTTCACCGGTGCGCGGTATCGTCAAGCAGCTGCTGGTGAACACCATTGGCGGGGTGATCCAGCCTGGCAGCGATATCCTCGAAGTAGTACCACTGGACGACACGCTGGTCATCGAGGCGAAGATCCTGCCCAAGGACATCGCCTTCCTGCACCCGGGCCAGGAGGCCACGGTCAAGTTCACGGCCTATGACTACACCATCTACGGTGGGCTCAAGGCCAAGCTGGAGCAGATCGGTGCCGACACCATCACCGATGAAGACAAGAAGACCACCTACTACCTGATCAAGCTGCGCACCGATCGCAGCCACCTGGGCTCTGACGAGAAACCGCTGCTGATCATTCCGGGGATGGTGGCGACGGTCGATATCATGACCGGCAAGAAGACCATCATGAGCTATCTGCTCAAGCCGATCATGAAGGCGCGTTCTGAGGCGCTGCGCGAGCGCTGATGATCCTGGCCACTGTCTTTATTCAGTGGCCACCCTGGCCCTGTCGCCGGCAAGCCAGCTCTCATAGAACTGCACATAACTAATTGAATTAGCAGGGACCCTGTGGGAGCGGGCTTGCCGGCGATACGGCCAGAACTGCAAACCCGAAACTTAGCGCCAGGGCGCAGGCTCACCAACCAACTGCCCCTGAATCCCGCCCACGCCCATCTCCCGCAACACCAAGCGCTCCCCTTCCGTCTCGACCCGCTCGGCAATCAGCGGCAGGTCGATGCTATGTGCCGCGCGCTGGACCGCTTCGATGAACAGCCGCTTGTGCTGTTCATGGTCAATGTTGCGGATGTAGCTGCCATCGATCTTCAGGTATGCCAGGCCCAGGTGCGCCAGGTTGCCGATCATGCTGAAGCGACCACCAAAGCGTTGCAGCGCCAAGCCGAAGCCAAGCACATGCAGGCGCCGGGTCAGCTGCTCCAGGGCAGACTGCTCGGGCAGTTGCTCTTCACCAATTTCGAAAATCAGGCGCGGCCCCAGCGCCGTATGCTGGCCCAGCAGTTCGAAGACACGCTGCAGAGCCTTGGGGTCGGCCAAGGTAGCGGCTGACAGGTTAAGCGCCAGCACCTGGTCATGCCCGCGCAGGTGTGCAAGTACCTTTTCCAGCACCAGCACGTCCAGCCGCGGCATCCAGCCGAAACGCTCCAGCCAGGGCAGGAAGCGGCCAGCCTGCAGCGCCTCGCCCTGGCCATCCTGCAAGCGCGAAATCACCTTGTGGTGCAGCACCCGTTGCGCAGTGCCGCAATCCACCACGGGTTGGAAGAACAGCTCGAAATGCCCGCCGATGAACGCCTGGTCGAGCCGCTCGTGCCAGGCATGCTGGCTGTCCGCAGCGACTGCGGCTACACCCTGCTCGAGGCAGACCCAACCCGGCGCCGGCTGGTTCTCGGCGCGGGCCAGGGCTTCGTCGGCGAGCTTGAGCAGCGCCTGCGGTGCGTCACCAGGGCTGTAGGGGGCAAGGCCGATGCAGGCCACCGGGTCGATATCACTGGCGCCGGTTTCATGCAGGCTATGCAGGGTCGCTTCCAGGGCCTGGGCGAGCTGTACCGCCTCTTCATGCACCATGCCCGGCGCCAGCACGGCAAACTCTCCCCCACGGCTGCGGGAAATCAGGTCGTTGGTTTCCGGGTAGCTGGCACAGGTGCGACGCAACTGCTCACCCACGGCCTGCAGCAACTGGTCGGTGCGCTGGCCGCCAAGGCGGGCGTTCAACCCCGCCAGCCCCTGGACCCGCAGCAACAGCAGGTAGCCGGCGCGCGCTTCTTCCAGGTTGCTCACCCGGGTGTTCAGCTGCATCTCGAAATAACGGCGGTTGGACAGGCCGGTCAGGCTGTCCTGGTAAGACTCGGCACGCAACCGCTCACTGCGCTCGGCCTGCTCGGTGAACAGTGCCTTGAGCTTCTCGACCATCTGGTTCATCGCCTGCACTACCCGGCGCAGCTCCGGCGTACGCGGCAGCTCGGACAGGCTGAGGAATTCGCGGCGGGCGATGGCGTGGGATTGCTCGACCATGTAGTCCAGCGGCCGCAACTGGCGACGCAAAAGCAAGGCGCCAAGTACGGCACTGGCCGCGCCACACAGCAACAACCAGCCCAGGCTGCCCAGGGCGCTTTGCCAGAGTTTGGCAATGGCGAACATCGGGTGGCTGATCACTTCAACGCGCGCGGCCTGCTGCCAGCCACGGCTGACGATGGCATCGCCACCGGCAGCTTCCAGGCCGATCAGGTGCACGAACCAGCCCGGGACACCGCCGGGGTCCGGCTCGGCATGGCGCTCCACCAGCACGGCATTGGAGCCAAGGTCGACGACCTTGATGCTTGAGTAGTAACCACTGTCGAAGATCGAACTGACCATCAGCTCGACCATCGCCGGGTCGTCGATATTCGGTGTCAGCGACAGCGCCAGCGCAGTCGCCGCATCCTGGGCGTGCGAGCGCAACTGGTTGACGTACTGGCTGCGCGAGCTTTCCAGGCTGACCATGAAACTGCCACTGAAGGCGACCACCAGGAACAGGCAAATGGCCAACAGCAATTGTTTGAACAGTGACATCTGTGCTCCTTCAGTAAACCGGCTCGGCCGGGAACCCTTCGGCCTGCATTTTCTTCAGCAAATCCTGCCAGCGTGACAGCCGCTTGGTATCGCCGACCTTCTTGTTGCCTGCGGCCCCCGTCAGCCACAGCCCCTCACCATTGAAGGCGTACACCGGCAGCAGGTCGGAACGCTGGCTGGCCGGCTTGATGGCATCCATCAGGCTGTCGAGTACCAATGGTTGTGCCTGTGGGCTTGAATAATAGGTCAGGACCATGTGCGCCCGGTTCTGCCGCAGCGCCTTGACGTAGGTGATGCGCAGCTTTTCGCTGGGGATGCCCATGCGCCGCAGGCTGAAATACTTGGCGATGGCGTAGTCCTCGCAGTCCCCTGCGCCCTTGATCAGCGCCTGCACCGGCGTGGCCCAATAATCGACCTCATGCCACAGGTCGATGTCCTCGACGTAGCGCAATTGCTGGTTGAAGAAGCGGTTGACCACCTGCAACCGCTCAAGCTCCGTACCCTGCTTCTGCGTGGCCATCAGGTTCTGCCAGGCATCGATACGGCCCTGCCCGGCGCCCAGCTGGCCATACAGGGCCTGCGACTTGCGGCTGATCTGGGAAAAGTCCCAATCCGCGTGCAAGCCGCCCAGCAGCAGGCCACCCAGCAGTGCAGCAAGGCCGACACGTTGCACAACGGTTTTGAGCATCCAGGATATCGCCACTGCGAAGCCCTGTTCCGGCCAGTCGAAAGCAGCGATGGTGCGGCTTGGCACGGCAAAAGACAATGGCACCCTGCAATCATGCACCCGTTGGTCAGTCGATCTACACTTTATGGTTATAACCTTCTATAGGTTGCTTCCTTTGAACGGCGACTTCATCCACCATAGCCGCGCTTTTTGGGGCGCCCGTCCCATCGCGGGTGCTGGTTTGACACCCCCGGGAGCTATTACTAGTGTCATTGGATCCAACTTTAGTCATCGTTGAGGCAGACGTCGCGTGCCCGAGAAAATCAAATTGAGCAATGTGCTGGCCAGCGAGCAGTTGTTGCCGCACCAAGCCCGTGGCGTGATTGAAGAACGCCTGCGCAGTGCCATTCTGGATGGCCGCTTGCCCCCAGGTACTGCGGTGCGACAACAAGAGCTCGCCACCTTGTTCGGTGTCAGCCGCATGCCCGTGCGCGAGGCCCTGCGCCAGCTCGAAGCGCAATCGCTGCTGAAAGTGGAGATGCACAAGGGGGCGGTGGTTGCGCCATTGATAGGCGAAGACGCGGTGGACACCTATGCCCTGCGCGTGCTGCTCGAGACCGAGGCGCTACGCCAGTCCATTCCACTGCTCGATGCCAGCGACATCGCCAGCGCCCGCGGGTATATCCAGCAACTGGAGAACGAAACCCGCCACGCCGAAATCGGCCGCCTCAATCGCCTGCTCCACATGTCGTTGTACAACAAGGCGCCAAACAAGAAACTGCTGCGCCTGATCGAGGACGAACTGAACGAGGAAGAGCGCTTCCTGCGGTTTCATCTTTCGTCCATGGGCTTGGGCAAGCTCACCCAGGACGATCACAACGCACTGGTGAATGCGGCTAGCGACAAGCTGGTGGACGAAGCTGTAGCGGTGCTGGAACGGCACCTGAATAGCGCATCGCGGGTAATCCGCAAGTACCTGGATACGCAACTGGGGCGCTAGCGGGTAGAGACTGCGCGCACGGTGCAGTCGGATGGGTTGCAAATTGATCGGGCCCCGCCAACAATGAGACTAATTATCATTCATGTCTATTGATGGCAGCGCCCTCCCCCATGCCCAGCAACGATTCCGTGCAAACGCTCTACAGTGACCACCACGGCTGGTTGCATGCCTGGCTTCGCAGCAAGCTGGGCAACGCAGCCGATGCCGCAGACCTGGCCCAGGACACCTTCGTGCGCCTGCTGCAGCGTCGCGAACACCTGCAACTGAACACGCCACGGGCCTTTCTGCGTACAGTCGCGCGTGGGCTGGTGATCGACCACTGGCGACGCGAGGAACTGCACAGGGCCTATCTCGAGGCACTGGCACAGGTACCGGAAGCACAAGCCCCCTCAGCCGAAACCCGTGAGTTGCTGCTGGAGTTGCTGGAACGCATCGCGCGCATGCTCGACGGCCTCAAGCCCAAAGTACGCCGCGCATTCCTGCTGGCCCAATGCGAGGGGCTGAAGCACCAGGCCATCGCCGACCAGATGGGGATCTCGGTGCGTACCGTGGAGCGCTACATCGCCGATGCGCTCTACCATTGCTACCTACTGCGCTACGCAGACGAGTGCTGACGCGATGACCGCCGCACAGCCTGGCGCAACAGCGGTCAAGCAGGCCATCCAGTGGATGCTCAGGCTGCGCGAGAACGGGCATGACCCTGCCCTGCAGCAACAGTGCAGGCAATGGCGCAGTGCCCGCCAGGAACATGAACAGGCCTGGCAACGGGTGATGCACCTGCACCAGGACCTCGATCTGCGCGCCATCCCCGGCGCCGGGCTGGCCTTGCAGACCCTGGAGACCAGCCAGCGCCGCCTGCAGCGCCGGCAGGTACTGAAGCTGCTTGGCGGCGTTGCCATGGTGGGGACAGCGACATGGCTGGGCAAAGACCTGGATGCAGTCAACGCTTGGGCATCGGACTACGCCACCGGCACGGGTGAACGACGCAGCTTCGCGCTTCCCGATGGCTCGCTGATGCAACTCAATACCCGCAGTGCCGTGGACCTGGCCTTCAATGACCAGCAGCGCCTGGTCCGCCTGAAGCAGGGGGAATTGATGATTACCTGCAGCCCGCAGCATCCCTTGCTTGTACAGACGCGTGACGCGTTACTGGAAGGGTTCGAAGGGCGCTTTGTGGCACGCCAGGACAGCGACTGCACGCGGGTCAGTGTCAGCCATGGCAGGGTGGCGATACACCGGCCTGGCAATGGCCAGCTGCAATGGATCGAAAGCGGCCAGAACTGGCGCCTGGATGCGCAAGGCGCACACCGGCTCGAGCAGGTGGACATGGACGCGATGGCCTGGACCGACGGGCTGATCGTCACCCGGAACATGCGCCTGTTCGACTTCCTCGCGCAGGTCAGCCGTTATCGCCATGGTTACCTGGGCTGCAGCGAAGACATTGCCGATGTACGCCTGTCGGGTGTGTTCCGCCTCGAAGACCCGGAAAAACTGCTGCAGCTGCTGCCCCAGACACTGCCCGTGCGACTTCGCCAACGTACGCGCTGGTGGGTGCGTGTGGAGGGGCTAGTCTGATCTGACGGGGGCCATTGCGTTCAGGGCCGCTGCGCGCCCCAATAGCTTTTTTGGCGGGTTTTGACTGCCGGTCCGGCTAGGACAGTAAGCGACACCTCCTGCCCTCACACTTCAACGGACCCTTCATGCCTACTGCCCCCGTGCACACGCACACATTCAACGCGAATGATTTTCGACCTGTCTTGCACTCAACGACTCTGCGCAAAGCCATCCGGGCCACCCTGTTTGGCACCGCCTTGGGCCTGATAGCCGTCCCGCAACTGTCCGTGGCAGCTGAAACGACCCAGATGAGCCATCACTATGCGATCCCGGCCGGCCAGCTGGACGACGTGCTCAACCAGTTCGCCCGCCAGGCTGGCATCACCCTGTCGAGCACACCTCAGCTCACCCAAGGCTTGCAGTCAAACGGCCTGCAGGGGCAGTACCCCACCGATCAGGCACTGCGCCAGTTGCTCAATGGCAGCGGCCTGGAGGCGCTCAGCCACGACGGCCGCAGCTACGTGTTGCAGGCACAACCCCAAGGCGCCGCAGTGTCATTGCCAGACACCGATGTCCGTAGCTTCACCCTTGGCAATGCACTGGGCAGCATGGAGGGTTACAACGCCACCCACAGCCAGGTGGCGACCAAGACCAGCATGCCGCTGGTGGAGACATCGCAATCGGTCTCGGTGGTTACCCGCCAGCAGATGGACGACCAGGGCTCGCAAACCGTTGCCCAAGCCATGCGCTACACACCTGGAGTGCTGACCAACCCCTACGGGGCGACCCATCGCTATGACTATGTGGCCATGCGTGGCTTCAACGACGGTTCGGTGGATAACATCTACGTCGACGGGCTCAAGTCGATGGGAGACAACGGCACCTACAGCACCATGCAGGTGGACCCGTACTTCCTTGAGCGCATCGATATTCTCAAGGGACCGTCTTCGGTACTGTATGGCCGCAGCTCGCCAGGAGGCCTGGTGGCACTGACCACCAAGAAGCCGCTGTTTACCCCCTACCATCAAGTCCAGGCCACCCTCGGTACCCAGGGCCAGCTTGGCATGGGTTTCGACTTCAGCGGGCCCGTGGATGACGACAAGCGTATCGCTTATCGCCTGACAGGCCTGGCGGATGCTTCCGACACGCAGTTCGACCACAACAAGGAAGAACGCTACGCCATCGCGCCGGCCGTCAGCATCGACTTCAGCGAAGACACCTCACTTACCCTGCAGGCCTACCTGCAACACGACCCCAACGGCGGCTACCACGGCGGTAACCCTGCAGACGGCATGCTGCACCAGCGCAACGGCTTGCGTCTGTCGGACCACTTCTTTGAAGGCGAGCCGGGTATCGACAACTACGAGCGCACCCAACAATCCTTCAGCTACCAGTTCGAGCATCGCTTCAACGATGTGTTCACCGCACGACAGAACTTCCGCTATCAGGACTCCGATGTGTCGATGGACCAGGTGTATTCCGCCGGCTGGGCGGATGCCCACAGCAATATCCTCAACCGCGCCTATACCGGCGGCGACGAACGCCTGCATTCGTACATCATCGACAACATGCTGCAGGCGGAGTTTTTCACCGGGGCCGCCAAACACACCCTGCTGCTGGGCACCGACTACCAGCGACGCAAGGCCGACGTGGCGTGGCGCTATGGCACAGTCGACCCGCTGGATGCCGGTAATCCGCAGTACGGCAATGGCAACCTTCAGGTGCTGGGTGAGAACCGCTACCAGCGGCGTTTGCAGCAAACGGGCGTCTACCTGCAGGACCTGGTGGAGCTGGACCAATGGCGCCTCTCCTTGGGGCTGCGCCAGGACTGGGTGAAGGTGTCGGAGGAGAATCGCGACAGCAACACCAACGTCCGTGACCAGCGCTCCAGATTCACTACCCGCGCCGGGGTGCTTTACCTGTTCGAGAACGGGATTGCGCCTTATGTCAGCTACTCGGAGTCGTTCAACCCCAATACCGTGTCCGACCAGGAAGGCCGCCCTCTGGCACCTACCGAGGGCACTCAATGGGAGGCCGGCATCAAGTATCAACCAGCGGGTAGCGATAACCTGTTCACCGCGTCGGTGTTCCGTATCGAGCAGGAGAACCTGGCCTCGAAGCAGCCTGACGAGGAGTTCTATCGCCCTGTAGGGCAAGTGCGCTCACAAGGGCTGGAACTGGAGGCCCATGTGCAGCTGACCGATAGCTTGAAGCTGCTGGGCGGCTATACCTTTACCGACATCGAGTACGCCAAGTCGATGCCCAGCCTGGTGTCGGACAACCTGGACAACAAGGGCAATTCGCCAACCCAGGCACCGAAACAGATGTTCTCGCTGTGGGCCGACTACAACTTCCACCAGGGGGCACTGGATGGCCTGCGCTTGGGCGGTGGGGTGCGGTATGTGGGGTACAGCTGGGTGGATGCGGAAAACAGCATGAAGGTGCCTTCCTACACCCTGTTAGACGCCTCGATCGGCTATGACCTGGGCAAGGTCGGCCTCCGGGGGGTAGATGTGCGCCTGAACGCCAATAACCTTACCAATGAAAGCTACATCACCTCATGTGCCAGCCTGAACTACTGCTACATGGGTGAAGAGCGCAATGTAAGCGCAACGGTCAGCTATCAGTTCTGAGCATATGGCAGCCGTTAATACCCGGTGCTTGTAGGAGCGCTCGCCTGGAAGCTATGGCCCGGAAAAGACAAAGCCCCTGTCTGCATCGCAGACAGGGGCTTTGGATTTGAATCTTGACGATGACCTACTCTCACATGGGGAAACCCCACACTACCATCGGCGATGCATCGTTTCACTGCTGAGTTCGGGATGGGATCAGGTGGTTCCAATGCTCTATGGTCGTCAAGAAATTCTGTGTGCTGGCCCGTCCCTCGGACGTGCCTGCGAATCTCTGTAGTTCCTACTTAAAGACAAAACCCCTACCTGCAGGCGCAGATAGGGGGTTTGCGAAATGAATCTTGACGATGACCTACTCTCACCTGGGGAAACCCCACA
>NZ_LWBV01000011.1:0-84805 GCF_001642705.1 Pseudomonas sp. p21 | reverse complement strand
TCAAGGCACCTCTGGCATTCAGCTTGCCATTCACCGCTCTCACTCCAGATTCTAATCCCCTCTCAAGACACAAGCTGGCTTGTCGTGGCGACGAACCGGGCGATGGGCTGCAAAGCAGCCCCGGCGAGATTACCTGCAGAACCGCCCTCTGAGCCAATTGTCCAGGCTCAACCGCCCAGCCCCTTTCAGCAGCAGTGGCAGCAACGCCACCAGGTAGATCAGTGGCAGCTTGTAGTTGCCAAAGCCCTGGTCGGTAATGGCGTAACCTTGGGCCAGCTCGGCCAGGCTCGACCAGTGCGCCGGCCAATGCACCGCGGCGATCGCCACTACGGTCACCACCATCAGCCCCAACGAGGCCAGCCGGGTACCCAGCCCCAGCAACAGCAGTAATGGCAGGGTCAGCTCCGCCCACATCGACAGTTGCCAGTTCAACTCTGCAGGCAGCAGGTTGAAGGGGAACGGGAAGTTCGATTGCAGGTCGGCGAACCAGTTGCTGCCATTGAATTTCTCCCAGCCGGATTCGAAAAACTCCCAGGCCAGGAACAGCCGTAACGGCAGGTCGGCGCTCCAGGTACCGAAACGGTCGAAGGTAGTCAGGGTATGGGGTTTCATCAGCAGGGCTCCCAGGGTGTGGTGGTGTGACCGGGAGTGTGTCGGGGTGGGGTATCTGCAGTGTGTCGGCGGTAGTGGGGTTGTGTATCGGATTGTACTGACTGCTTTTTGTGGGAGCGGCCTTGCGTCGCGAAAGGGCCGCAAAGCGGCCCCGGCAATTTATGCGGCGAAGCTGAAAACCTGGGGCTGCTGCGCAGCCCAATCGCGACGCAAGGCCGCTCCCACAAACCGTCATTTGAGTTCGATCTGCGCGCACAGCCCACCGCTTGCGCGGTTGCTCAGGGTCAGTCGGCCGCCCATGGCCTGGATCAGCTGGTGGGCAATCGCCAGGCCCAACCCGGTGCCGCCGGTGCTGCGGTTGCGTGAGCCTTCCACGCGATAGAACGGTTTGAGCACTTCATCCAGTTCATCACCGGGTATTCCGGGCCCGTTGTCGAGCACGCGGATCACGGTCATGCCACCCTCGCGGCATACCTCCAGCTCGGCAGCACCGGCAAACTTGAGGGCATTGTCCACCAGGTTCACCAGCACCCGGCGCAAGGCATGCGGGCGGGTTTCCAGCAGGCTGCCGCTGCTGCCATGGCGCTCGACCCGGGCGCCACTGTCCTGATAGTCGAACACCAGGCTGTCGAGGAAGGCATCGAGGTTGACCCGACACGGTGTTTCGGTGCTGGTGTCCATGCTGCGGGCATAGGCCACGCCTTCGCGTACCAGGTGTTCCATCTCGCCCAGGTCGCTCCACAGCTTGTCCTTCTCCACCCCGTCGTCCATCACTTCGACACGCAGCTTCATGCGCGTGATCGGCGTTTGCAGGTCGTGGGAAATGGCCGCCAGCAACTGCATGCGCTCCTTGAGGTAGGCAGCGATGCGCGCCTGCAGGGCGTTGAAGGCCACGGCGGCGTAGCGGACTTCGCGCGGGCCGCTTTCATCCAGCTGCACGCCTGGTTTGTCCGGGTCCAGGTTGTCCACTGCCCGGGCCAGACGGGTGAGCGGGCCGATCGCCAGGCGTACCGCCAGCCAGGTGCACAGCAACAGCACGGCCAACTGGATCAGCAACACCACGGGCAGCCAGCGGGCTACCGGGACCGGCGCTGGGGTTACATCAATGGTCAGCGGTGCGCCATCGGCCAGGCTCAGGTGTGCCTGGAAGTGCGCATTCGGGCCGGGGATTTCCTGGAAGGTCAGGCGATAGTCGGCGCCAATGGCCTTGACGATCGAATCGGCGGCCATGGGCGGGTCGCTGCTGGGCATTGCTTCACCCGCCAGGCCCTGGTCCAGACGGTAGCGGTAGGTACGCCGTTCCAGGCGCGGCAACCAGGCGCCGCGTTCGGCCGCGGGCAGGCGGTCGAGAATGGCCACCGAGGTAGCCACGTCCTGCTCCAGGGTGCTGAGCATCATCGAGCGGCTGCTGATGTAGCGCTCGTAAGCCTGCAGGCCGAACGACAGGCCGTAGGCCAGCACCAGGCCGGTGAAGAAGATCAGTGCCAGGCGCGAGGCCAGGGTGCGTGGCCACTTCATGATGGCGACTCGAGCAGTTGCACCGGCAGCGAGAACACGTAGCCCTCGCTGCGCACGGTCTTGATGCAGCTGGGTTCGCGGGCGTCGTCACCCAGGCGCTGGCGCAGGCGGCTGACCAGCAGGTCGATGGAGCGGTCGAAGATGTCGGCTTCGCGGCCCTGGGTCAGGTTGAGCAACTGCTCGCGGCTGAGCACCCGCTGCGGGTGGTCGAGGAACACCCGCAGCAGGCGGTACTCGGCGCCGCTCAGGGCCACCAAGGTGCCTTCGCTGTCGAGCAGGTGGCGCGCGGTGGTGTCCAGCCGCCACTGGCCGAAACCGAGCAGGCGGCTGCTTTCGCTGATGGTCAGGTTAGGCGGCAGCATGCGTGTGCGACGCAGCACGGCGTTGATACGCGCCAGCAGTTCGCGGGCCGAGAACGGCTTGGTCAGGTAGTCGTCGGCGCCCATTTCCAGGCCGATGATGCGGTCGGTTTCGTCGTTGCGGGCGGTCAGCATCAGCACCGGGGTGTTGCGGTGCTTGCCGGCGCGCAGCTCGCGGCACAGCAACAGGCCGTCGTCGCCGGGCATCATGATGTCGAGGACGATCAGGTCGACGCTGTTGGCTTCGAGAAAGGCGCGCATCTGCCGGCCGTCGGCGACGATGCTGGTGCGCAGGCCGTTCTTTTTCAGGTAATTGCCGACCAGTTCGCGGATTTCGCGGTCGTCGTCGACGATCAGGATGTGATCGACGTGTTCCATGCGCTGCGTTCCTGTGCAAGAGGGGATGGGCGCAGTGTACCGAGCGTGTTCGCCCTTGCCTGCGGGGTTTTGTATTGCAGTGTATCTGGCCCGCGTACAGACACAGGAGGAAGCACATCACAGCTTCGGGCGACACATATGGGATACCTGGCCGGCGTGAAATGGCTCTCGACCGGGGAGCACACCTCCCCACCCCCAAAGCGTTACACAGGAGAGATGCCATGAAACTCAATACCTTCGTCAGTGCCAGCCTGTTCGCCGTGCTCAGCTTCGGCGCCATTGCCGCCCAGGCCTCCACGATGCCGATGAGCGATGCCGGGGTCATGCAGTACCGCTATGGTGACCATCTGGATGTGAAGAAAGTGCTGTCGATACAGGATGACCAGAGTGACGCCTGCGGCCTGGTGAACACCCGCATGGACTACCTCGACTCCAAGGGCCAGCAGCAGAGCGTGCAGTACCGTACCTATGCCACCGGCGGTTGCCATGAGAATTGATCGCCGCTTGTTGTTGAAGGTTGGCGGCATTGCCCTGGCGCTGGCCGGCCTGGGCCTGGCTGGGCACCTGATGGCCCGCGACAGCTACGGTGCCATGCCGTCGCTGTCGGGAGCCAGCCAGTGGCTCAATTCGGCGCCGCTGGATGGCCCCGGGCTCAAGGGCAAGGTGGTGCTGGTGGACTTCTGGACCTGGGACTGCATCAACTGCCGGCGCAGCCTGCCGCATGTGAACGAATGGGCGCGGCGCTATGCCGACCAGGGCCTGGTGGTGGTCGGCGTGCACACCCCGGAGTACGACTACGAGCACGATGTGGGCACCTTGCGTGACAAGGTGGCCGGGCTGGGGATCGGTTATCCGGTGGCGGTGGACAACGACTACAAGGTGTGGAATGCCTGGGGCAACCAGTTCTGGCCGGCACACTACTTTGTCGACCGCAAGGGGCAGGTGCGCCATGTGCACTTTGGTGAGGGGGATTATGGGGGGCAGGAGCAGGTTATACAGGCGTTGCTGGATGAGAAAGAGTGAGTGGTCTGTGCCGGCCTCTTCGCGGGCGTGCCCGCTCCCACAGGGATTTGCGTAATCAGTGAAATTTGCGCAGTACCTGTGGGAGCGGGCAAGCCCGCGAAGAAGCCAACAACGATCTGTCAGGTGAAACTGGCGAAATGCGCCTGCATCCGCGCCGCATCCGCCTGGCGTCCGCTGAACAGCTCGAACGCCTTAACCGCCTGGAACACGGCCATATTGCTGCCATCCAGGGTGCGGCAGCCCAGTGCCCGGGCGGCGCGCAGCAGTTCGGTCTCCAGCGGGAAGTAGATGATCTCCGCCACCCACAGGCGCGCATGCAGCAGTTCCACCGGCAGCGGCGTGCCCGGCAGCTTGGCCATGCCCACCGGCGTGGTGTTGACCAGCCCGTCCGCCTCGGCCAGGGCCGTGGCCAGGTCAGTGCCAACCACGGCGCGCCCGGCACCGAAATGGGCATTCAGGTTGTCTACCAGGGCTTGCGCACGGGCCGCATCCACTTCGAACAGCACCAGTCGCTCGACCCCTTCACCCAGCAGGGCATGGGCTACGGCTGAACCTGCGCCACCGGCACCCATCTGCACCACCTGGCGCCGTGCCACGTCGGGCAGGCCACGGCGCAAACCTTCGGCAAAGCCCAGGCAGTCGGTGTTGTGGCCGACCCGCTTGCCGTCCTTCAGCACCACGGTGTTCACCGCGCCGATGCCGCGGGCTTCGTCCGACAGTTCGTCGAGCAACGGCAGGATCGTTTGCTTGAACGGGTAGGTGATGTTGAGCCCGGTAAAACCGGTGTGTTGGGCGGCGTCGAGCAAGCCGGGCAGGGCGCTGTCGTCCAGTTGCAACTGGTCGGCATCGATCAGCCGGTACAGGTAGCGCAGCGCCTGGGCGTCACCTTCGTGTTCGTGCAGGGCTGGGGTGCGCGACAGCTGGATGCCGCGGCCGATCAGGCCGGCGAGGATGGCTTGCTGGCTCATGCGCTGTGCTCCTGCAGCCTTTCGGCGAAGTGGCTGATGGCCATGCGGTAGCCATGGCTGCCCAGACCGCAGATGACCCCGACGGCGATGGACGATATGAACGACAGGTGACGGAACGGTTCGCGCTTGTGCACGTTGGACAGGTGTACTTCGATAACCGGCACTTCGCTGGCCACCAATGCATCGCGGATGGCTACTGAGGTATGTGTCCAGGCACCGGGGTTGATCACGATGCCGGCGCAGCGACCACGGGCGGCATGGATCCAGTCGATCAGTTCGCCTTCGTGGTTGGTTTGGCGGAATTCGATTTCCAGGTCATGGGCATGGGCAGTATCGGCGCAACCCCGGGCCAGGTCGGCGAGGGTTTCGTAGCCGTACTGGGCAGGCTCGCGGGTGCCCAGCATGTTCAGGTTGGGGCCGTTGAGCACGAGAATAATGGGCTTCATTACGGGCATCGCTTTGTTGTTGTTGGATGCACCTAGTTTTGTACCGCCTGGTTAGTTTAGTCAATTGGACTAAACCGCTGTACCCGGAAAGTGGGCGATTATCGAACCCTGCATGTACGAATCCCCTGGAGGAAAGAAACGCAGGCTGGATTACAAAATTGTAATTTTCCCGCCACCACCCCGATAAGCACGGCTTTCTACAGTCCCTCGCCAAAGCTCGCCGACGAGGACCTGTTTCGTGCCCATCCCCCGCAAGACCGCCTTGCTCTGCCTGTTGCTGGCCGGCGCCGCCAGCGCCCAGGCCAGCCAGAGCCTGAGCCTGCCCCTGGCGCTTGACGCCGCCTTTGCCCAGAACCCTGAACTGGCCGCGGCTGGCCGGGAAATCGGCATTGCCGAAGGCGAGCGGCGCCAGGCCGGGCTAATCCCCAACCCGGAACTGTCCTGGGAGGTCGAGGACACCCGGCGTGACACCAGCACTACCACTGTCACCCTCAGCCAACCGTTGGAGCTGGGCGGCAAGCGCGGCGCACGCATCGCTGTGGCCGGTGCCGGCCAGGCCATTGCCCAGCTGGACCTGGAGCGCCAGCGCAACGGCCTGCGCGCCGATGTGGTGCAGGCCTTCCATGCGGCCTTGCGCGCGCAGACTGCGCTTGAGCTGGCGCAGCAATCGCAGGCGTTGACCGAGCGTGGGCTGCGGGTAGTGCAGGGGCGGGTGACCGCCGGCCAGTCATCGCCCGTGGAGGCTACCCGGGCCCAGGTGCAACTGGCCCAGGCCCAGGCCGAAGTGCGCCGCGCACAAACCCAGCGCAGCGTGGCCTACCAAACCCTGGCACGGTTGACCGGCAGCCCGTTGGCAAGCTTCGACCAGTTGCAGGCCGCCGACCTGTCCCCCGGTGACGCGCCCAGCGCCGACGCCCTGCTCAGCCAGGTCGAGCAGACGGCCGAATGGCGCCTGGCCGCTGCCCAGGTCGAGCGCGGCGACGCGTCCCTCGGGTCGGAAAAGGCCCTGCGCATTCCCAACCTCACCGTCAGCCTGGGTAGCCAGTACAGCCGCGAAGACCGCGAGCGGGTCAATGTGGTGGGCCTGTCGATGCCCTTGCCGTTGTTCGACCGCAACCAGGGCAACGTGCTGGCCGCGGCCCGCCGTGCCGACCAGGCGCGTGACCTGCGTAACGCCGTGGAGCTGCGCTTGCGCAGTGAAACCCGCAGCGCCGTCAGCCAGTGGGCCACGGCCATGCAGGAAGTGCAGGCCTATGACCGCACCATCCTGCCTTCTGCGCAGCAGGCCGTGGACACCGCCACCCGCGGTTTCGAAATGGGCAAGTTCGCCTTTCTCGATGTACTCGACGCCCAGCGCACGCTGATCGAGGCACGCGGGCTGTACCTCGAGGCACTGGCCTCGGCGACCGACGCGCGGGCGCAGGTCGAGCGGATCTATGGCGACCTCGATGGCCTGAGCAACAAATTGAACAGCAGGAGCAACAATGACTAAACCACGCAAGATAGCCCTTCTGGCTGCCGCCATTGCCGCGTTTGGCCTGGGTGGCCTGGCCTGGACCGACAACCTTGGCAAGGCGTCGAGCACGCAAGCCCGGCACGACGACCACGGCGAAGACAGCCACGGCCACGGCGCGGAGCAGGCCGGCGAAGGCCATGAAGAAGAAGAGGGCAAGCTGCACCTGTCCATCGCCCAGATCGAAGCTGCCGGTGTGCAACTGGCCAACGCCGGCCCTCGTGAGTTGGGTACCGCCATCAGCTTCCCGGGTGAAATCCGCTTTGACGAAGACCGTACCGCCCATGTGGTGCCACGCGTGCCCGGCGTGGTCGAGGCGGTGCAAGCCGAGCTGGGCCAGGCGGTCAGGCGCGGCCAGGTGCTGGCGGTGATCGCCAGCCAGCAGATTTCCGACCTGCGCAGCGAGCAGCAAGCTGCCCAGCGCCGCCTGGAACTGGCGCGCCTGACCTTCCAGCGCGAACAGCAGCTGTGGCAGGAACGCATCAGCGCCGAGCAGGATTACCAGCAGGCCCGCCAGGCCTTGCAGGAAGCCGAGATTGCCCTGGCCAACGCCCGGCAGAAGGTAGCCGCCGTGGGGCCGGCCGGCACCGGCAACCGCTATGAACTGCGCGCGCCGTTCGATGCAGTGGTGGTGGAAAAGCACCTGACCGTGGGCGAGGTGGTCGATGAGACCAGCAACGCCTTCACCCTGTCTGACCTGAACCGGGTCTGGGCCACCTTCGCCGTCGCCCCGCGCGACCTGGACAAGGTGGTCACCGGCCGCAATGTCACGGTCAGCGCGCCGGACCTGGGTGCCCAGGTCGAGGGCAAGGTCAACTACGTTGGCAGCCTGCTCGGCGAGCAGAACCGCGCTGCCACTGTCCGCGCCACCCTGGCCAACCCCAATGGCGCCTGGCGCCCCGGGCTGTTCGTCAATGTTGCGGTCAGCGTCGAGCGCTTCAAAGCCGCCGTGGTGGTGCCGGAAAGCGCCCTGCAAACCTGGGAGGAGCAGACCGTGGTGTTTGCCCGCACCGAGGAAGGCTTCGAGGCCCGCCCGGTGAAGACCGGTCGCCGCGACGCCGGCCAGGTGGAAATCACCACCGGCCTTGCCGCCGGAACCCAGGTGGCCGCCGCCGGCAGCTTTGTCCTCAAGTCCGAGCTGGGCAAGGGCTCGGCCGAGCACAGCCATTGATCACGGGGACGCCTGCATGTTCGAACGCCTGATCCAATTTGCCATCGAGCAGCGCCTGGTGGTGATGCTGGCCGTGGTCCTGATGGCTGCGGTGGGTATCCACAGCTACCAGAAACTGCCGATCGACGCTGTACCGGACATTACCAACGTCCAGGTGCAGATCAATACCGCCGCGCCCGGCTATTCGCCGCTGGAGACCGAGCAGCGCATCACCTTCGCCATCGAGACCGCCATGGCCGGCCTGCCTGGGCTCAAGCAGACCCGCTCGCTGTCGCGCTCGGGCCTGTCGCAGGTCACGGTCATTTTCGACGACGGCACCGACCTGTTCTTCGCCCGTCAACTGGTCAACGAGCGCCTGCAAGTGGCGCGCGAGCAGTTGCCCGACGGCATCGAAGCGGGCATGGGGCCGATTTCCACCGGGTTGGGTGAAATCTTCCTGTGGACGGTGGAGGCCGAGCAGGGTGCGCTGAAGGAGGACGGCACGCCCTACACCCCGACTGACTTGCGGGTGATCCAGGACTGGATCATCAAACCGCAGCTGCGCAATGTGCCCGGAGTGGCCGAGGTCAACAGCATCGGCGGCCATGCCAAGCAGTACCTGATTGCGCCGGAGCCCAAGCGCCTGGCAGCCTACAAGCTCACCCTCAACGACCTGATCGCGGCGCTGGAACGCAACAACGCCAACGTCGGCGCCGGCTACATCGAGCGCAATGGCGAGCAGTTGCTGATCCGCGCGCCCGGCCAGGTGGCATCGGCCGAGGACATCGCCAACATTGTCATCTCCAGTGTCGACGGCACGCCAATCCGCGTCAGCCATGTTGCCCAGGTTGGCCTGGGCGAAGAGCTGCGCTCGGGCGCGGCTACCGAAAACGGCCGGGAAGTGGTGCTGGGCACGGTATTCATGCTGATTGGCGAGAACAGCCGCACGGTGTCCCAGGCGGTAGCCGCCAAGCTGGTGGAGATCAACCGCAATCTGCCCAAGGGCGTGGTCGCGGTGACGGTGTACGACCGCACCAACCTGGTGGAAAAGGCCATCGCCACGGTGAAGAAGAACCTGGTCGAGGGCGCCATCCTGGTCATCGCCGTGTTGTTCCTGTTTCTGGGCAACATCCGCGCTGCGCTGATCACCGCCATGGTCATTCCGTTGTCGATGCTGTTCACCTTCACCGGCATGTTCAGCAACAAGGTCAGCGCCAACCTGATGAGCCTGGGCGCATTGGACTTCGGCATCATCGTCGACGGCGCGGTGGTGATCGTGGAGAACGCCATCCGGCGCCTGGCCCATGCCCAGCAACGCCATGGCCGCATGCTGACCCGCGCCGAGCGCTTCCATGAAGTGTTCGCGGCTGCCCGTGAGGCGCGCCGGCCGCTGATCTACGGCCAACTGATCATCATGGTTGTGTACCTGCCGATCTTTGCCCTGACCGGGGTGGAAGGCAAGATGTTCCACCCAATGGCCTTTACCGTGGTCATCGCCCTGCTCGGTGCCATGATCCTCTCGGTTACCTTCGTGCCGGCGGCCATTGCCCTGTTCGTCACCGGCAAGGTCAAGGAAGAGGAAGGCCTGGTAATGCGCACGGCGCGTCAGCGCTATGCCCCGGTGCTGGCCTGGGTGCTGGGCCGGCGCAAGCTGGCGTTCGCCGCCGCCGCCACCCTGGTGTTGTTGTCCGGGGTAATGGCCAGCCGCATGGGCAGCGAGTTCATCCCCAGCCTCAGCGAAGGCGACTTCGCCCTGCAGGCCCTGCGCGTGCCGGGCACCAGCCTGTCGCAATCGGTCGACATGCAGCAGCGTCTGGAACAGGCGATCATTGCCCAGGTGCCGGAAGTGGAGCGAGTGTTCGCCCGCACCGGCACCGCCGAGATCGCCTCCGACCCGATGCCGCCGAACATTTCCGATGCCTATGTGATGCTGCGCCCGCGTGAACAATGGGGCGAGCCGGGCAAGCCGCGTGATGAGCTGATCGCCGAGGTACAACGTGCCGCCGCCAGCGTGCCAGGCAGCAACTACGAGCTGTCGCAGCCGATTCAGTTGCGCTTCAACGAGCTGATATCGGGGGTGCGCAGCGATGTGGCGGTGAAGCTGTTCGGTGACGACATGGACGTGCTCAACCGCACCGCCGCGCAGATCGCCAGCAGCCTGCAAGGCGTGCCGGGCGCGTCCGAGGTAAAGGTCGAGCAGACCACTGGCCTGCCGGTGCTGACCATCGATATCGACCGCGACAAGGCGGCACGCCATGGCCTGAACGTGGGCGACGTGCAGGACGCCATTGCCATTGCCGTGGGGGGGCGCACGGCCGGCACGCTGTACGAAGGTGACCGCCGTTTCGACATGGTGGTGCGCCTGTCGGAAACCCTGCGTACCGATGTCGACGGGCTGGCCAGCTTGCTGATTCCGGTGCCGGCCAGCGCTACAGCGGGTGCCGGGCAGATCGGCTTCATCCCGCTGTCGCAGGTGGCCACGTTGAACCTGCAGCTGGGGCCGAACCAGGTCAGCCGCGAGGATGGCAAGCGAGTGGTGGTGGTCAGTGCCAACGTGCGCGGGCGTGACCTGGGCTCGTTCGTCGAGGAGGCCGAACAGACGTTGATCGAGCAGGTGCAGATACCACCGGGTTACTGGACACGCTGGGGTGGCCAGTTCGAGCAGCTGCAGTCGGCGGCCGAGCGTCTGCAGGTGGTGGTACCGGTGGCCTTGCTGCTGGTCATGGCACTGTTGCTGATGATGTTCAACAACCTCAGGGATGGCCTGCTGGTGTTCACCGGCATTCCGTTCGCCCTCACTGGCGGGGTGCTGGCGCTGTGGTTGCGGGACATCCCGTTGTCCATATCCGCTGGCGTGGGGTTCATTGCCTTGTCGGGGGTGGCGGTGCTCAACGGGCTGGTGATGATCGCCTTTATCCGTGGCCTGCGGGAGGAAGGGCGCACGCTGCGGGCGGCGGTCGAGGAGGGCGCGCTGACGCGCTTGCGACCGGTGCTGATGACGGCACTGGTGGCGTCGCTGGGGTTCATTCCTATGGCCTTGGCTACCGGGACCGGGGCCGAGGTACAGAGGCCGCTGGCGACCGTGGTGATTGGCGGGATTCTGTCCTCCACCGCACTGACCTTGCTGGTGTTGCCGGCGTTGTATCAGTGGGCGTATCGGCGCGAAGAGGTGCAGGAGGGTTGAGCCCCCGGGGCCGCGTTGCGGCCCTTCGCGGGCTTGCCCGCTCCCACAGGTGTGTCGCTGAACCCATGGTTTGCGCGATCCCTGTGGGAGCGGGCAAGCCCGCGAAGGGCTGCAAAGCAGCCCCCAAAATATCAAACGGTACTACGGGCTCCGGGCCGCGCGCTCTCCGTTCCCGCCTCATCATGCAACGAAATCCGCGAAGTCTCCGGCAACGCCAACCCACCCACCAAGGCCACCAGCGCAATCACCACCAGGTAGAACGCCGGTGCCAGGCTGCTGCCGGTTTGCCCGATCAGCCAGGTCGCCACCAATGGCGCGGTGCCGCCAAACAGGGTATAGGCCACGTTGTAGGTAATCGCCGAAGCGGTATAGCGGGTGCGGGTAGGGAAGCTTTCCGACAGCAATGCCGCCGTGACCACACCACTACACAATGCCCCCACTGCCAGCAGGATCACCCCCAGCAGCGCGCCGGACATCGAGCCGGAGCTGGCCAGCCAGTACGCCGGGAACACGCACAGCATCACCCACAGGCAGGTAAAGCCGATGGTCTTGCGCCGCCCTACGCGGTCCGAGAACGCGCCGGCCAGCGGGCAGCCGACGGCGGCGAACAACAGGGCCACGGTGGTCACCAGCAGCGATTGCGCGCGGGTCAGGTTGCCGACCAGTTGCAAGTAGGTGGCGAAGTAGGTGGTGAACATGTAGAACGACAGCGCGGTCAGCGAGATGAAGGCCCCCAGGTTGCGCATCGCCCGGCCATGGTTGCGCAGGGTTTCCTTGAGTGGCGAATGTTCATGCTCCTTGCCTTGGGCGATGGCTTCGCGGAACGCCGGGGTTTCTTCCATGCGCCAGCGCAGGTACAGGCCGACCAGCCCCAGCGGTGCCGCGATCAGGAACGGGATGCGCCAGCCCCAGGCATTCATCGCTTCGGCCGACAGGCTGGCTTCCAGGCCATAGGCGATCACCGCCGCACAGGCAAACGCGGAAAAGGTCGAGACCGGCACGAAGCTGCCATAGAAGGCGCGCTTGCCGTTGGGTGCGTGCTCCATCAGGTAGGCGCAGGCCCCGGCATATTCGCCACCGGCAGAAAAGCCCTGCAGGCAGCGCGCCAGGGTCAGCAGTGCGGGGGCTGCCAGGCCGATGCTGGCGTAGGTCGGCAGCAGGCCGATCAGGGTCGTGGAGCCGGCCATCAGCAGGATGGTCAGCGACAGGATGCGCTTGCGCCCCAGGCGGTCACCCAGCGCGCCGAACACGATGCCGCCCAGCGGGCGCAGGGCGAAGGCTACGGCAAACACCGCAAAGGTCTTGAGCAAGGCCACGCTGGCGTCTTCGCCGGTGAAGAACTGGCTGGCGATCAGGGTAGCGAGAAAGCCGTAGACGGCGAAGTCGAACCATTCGACGAAGTTGCCGATGGCCGAGGCGGCGATCACCCGGCGCAGTGTGGCGGGGGATACCTCGTGAGGTGTGGGCATGCGAGTGCTCTCCGGTTCCATTGGCAGGCATGATGAAAGTGGCGCGGTCGGGCCGCGCCATCATTGTTGTGCTTGCCAGTAGATAACCGGGCGCTGGAGGACGCTTTGTCGAGGGCGACCTCGGGATACCTGAATCAACCGCGAGTTGTTCGCTTTGCGCGGTCCGCTGTGGGAGCGGCCTTGTGTCGCGAAAGGGCTGCGCAGCAGCCCCAGCAATTTCAACTATTGCGCATCAATCCTGGGGCCGCGTTGCGGCCCTTTCGCGACGCAAGGCCGCTCCCACAGGAGCCAACGCAGGCCGGGATGTTCATGCAAGACAAGCCATGCGCTCAGAAACGCATGTCCAGCGCCAGTTCGAAGGTGCGCGGCGGCCCCATGTAGTACTGGCTGTTGTAGGCCTGCTTGGCATACACCTCGTCGGTCAGGTTGCGTACCCGCCCGGTGAGTGAGGTGTGCTCATCCAGCCGGTAGCGGGCGAACGCGCCGAACAGTGTGTAGGCCGGGGCCTTGAGGCTGTTGGCATTGTCGGCATACACCGAGCCCACGTAGCGCCCGTCTGCCCCAACCGACCACGCCGGGGTCAGGCTGTAGGTCAGCCACAGGTTGGCGATGTTGGCCGGTACGTTCACCGGAACGTTGCCCTTGCGCGACACCGACACGCCATTGACCGCCTCGTTGAACTCGTCGTACTGCGCATCGACGTAGGCATAGTTGGCCTCGGCCAGCAGTTTTGGTGTCACCTGCAGCCGCCCGGACAGCTCGACACCGCGCGAGGTCTGCTGCCCGGCCTGGACCGTGAGGTTGGCGTCGTTGGCGTCGCGCACGGCGAAGTCCTTGCGCACGATCTGGTACAGCGCCAGCGTGGCCGCACCGCGCCCGTCGAGAAAGTCGAACTTGCTGCCCACCTCCCACTGCTCGCCCTTGGACAGGTCGAACAGCCCGACGTTGGAGTAGGTCGCTGCCGCCAGCGAGCCGGCCGGCAAGTCGGCGGAGGTACTGTACTGCGCATAGAGGCTGGCCGAGGGCGTCAGCGCATAGGTCAGGCCGATACGCCCGGAAAGCGGCTCCCAGCGCCGCTCGAAGAACGCCGGCGAGGTTGGCGTCACCGCGCCGTAGTTGGTCACTTGCATGTCCAGGTAGTCGTAGCGCAGGGCGGTCAGCAGGGCCAGGCGTTCGGTGAGTTGCAGGCGGTTTTCGGCAAACACTGCGCGGTTGGTCACCTCGTGACGGCGTTGCTTGGTCAGGCCGGCATTCACCCCGGGGATGTCGTTGAAGCTGCCGGGGGCGAAGTGCTCGGCATCGACCACGTCGCTCCAGCTGCTCGAGGTGGGGTAGAGGGTCTGGCGCATGCGCGAGTACTCCAGCCCCAGTGACCACTGGCTGGCCAGGCCGAACAGCAGGTTGTCATGGCGCAGCTCGATGCGGTCGCCCAGCAGATTCTGGTCATGGCGCTGCAGGTAAGGGCTGCTACGGCGTACCTTGCCATCGTCGGTGTAGCTGTAGCGTTCGAGGTTGCGGTAGTCGCGCTGGGCGTTGTAGTGGTACAGCGTGTTCTGCACGCTGGTGCTGTCGCTGAGCTGGTAGTCGAGGATCGAGCGCAGCCAGCGTACCCGCTGCTCATAGCGCCCGTCGCCGACGTTGTAGTTTTCGAAGCGGCGGCTGTTGTCGATTTTCATCGTGCTGCGCCCGGGCAGGATCGGTGAGCCCCAATACGGGCTGTCTTCGCGATCTTCCTGGTACTCCACGGCCAGGGTATGGGTGAGGTTGGGGGCGAGGTCGCTGAGCAGCGAGAAGGCCAGGCTGTCGGTGTGCCGTTCGTTGCGGTCGATGTAGCCGTTGCCATGCCCACGGCTGAAGTCCAGGCGCATGAAGTGGCGGGCATCGGCGGGGTTGCTGGCCAGTGCCTGGTTGATGCCGAACGCCACTTCGCTGTCGTCGAAGCTGCCATGGCGGATACGGCCGTCGATGGTCTGTTGATCGCGGCTGGCCAACTTGGTGATGTAGTTGATCGAGCCACCTACTGCGCCCGCACCATGTAGGAACGACGACGGCCCGCCGATCAGCTCGACGCGGTCGAGCACCCAGGCATCCACTGGCCGGGTGGCGCTGCTGTAGCCCAGGTTGATGCCGTTGTATAACTGGGTAACCTGGTTCTGGGTGAAGCCGCGGTAGGCGACGAAGCCGCCAAAGCCGGGGTTGGCCGAAGCGTTGACGCCGGTCATGGCGTTGATCACGTCCTGGCTGTCCTTGGCGTCGCGCTCTTCGATCAGGCGGCGGTCCGAGACACTGACCGAGGCAGGCGTTTCTCGCGCGGTGAGGCCCAGGCGCGAGCCGGTGCGGATCGGCTCGTCCAGTTGCACGCCGCTGGCGGCGTTGCGTTCACCGTCGATGGTGGTGGCGCTCAGTTCAACCGGGGCAGCGTCCGCCCAGGCAAGGCTGCAGGTGCCCATGAGGAGCACCAGGGAGGTATTGCGAAGCATGTTGGTGTGTCTTCCACGCAAAGGTCATGGCTGACCACGAGCGCGCGCAGTCAGGCGCGCCCGGCTGAGGTCAGGCGAAATGAAGGACGGCTGCGGGGAAAGAGGCGGGGGAGGCGCGGGGGTTGAGGGCGGGGCGTTGATAGCGTGGCGGCGGTTGCGCCCAGCTGCGCACCACGATGGGCGTGGTGGCCACGGCTTGCGCCGGGGTGAACGACCAGCCGCCGCTGCTGAGCGGTACGGCCAGGCTGAACGAGGAACACACCGGGCAGTCGAGCTGGGCCATGTGCTGGTCGCCGCCGGCGCCATCCAGGTCGATGGCTACGCCGTGCTCGCTGTTGACCGAGCAGAAACCGCCTTCCAGGCCGGCCAGGCGCAGGCCACCCATCTGGCCATGGTGCAGGCCGCACAGCACCAGGCTGAACAGGACGCTGGCGTAGAGCGTCCAGGCGGTCAGCGTGCGGGTGTGCCGGGTGGTTTTCATGGCGGCGAATCTATCATCCGGATGAACGCTCGGGTAGTGCTTCGGGCTCAAGATTTTGGGGCGCAACGCGCCCCCAGGGTTCTGTCAGGCCGCACGCTCCAGTACATCCAGCAAATCGACAAACTCCAGCGCCAATTTGTGCCGCGGCGCCAGGTGCACCAGCGGCACCGAGGCCTGGTGCGATTCACGCATCTTGATCGAGCTGCTCAGGTACACCGGCAGCACCGGCATGCCTTCGCTGCACAATTGCTCGACCAGGGTCTGGTGCAGCGCGGTGCGCCCGGCGAACTGGTTGACCACCACACCTTCCACTTGCAACGCCGGGTTATGGTCCTGGCGCAGTTCTTCGACTTCGGCCATTACGCTGTGCAGGGCCTGGCGCGAGAAACTGTCGCAGTCGAACGGGATCAACCACCGCTCGGCCGCCACCAGCGCGCTGAAGGTATAGAAGTTGAGTGCCGGTGGGGTGTCGATGTAGATCCGCTCGTAGTCCTCGCCCAACTCCACCAGTAGCTTGCGCAGCTTGTTGATCTTGAATTTGCTCTCCAGCTTGCCTTGCAGGTCGCTGAGGTCGGGGCTGGCAGTGATCAGATGCAGGTTGCTGTAGTGGGTTTCGGTGATCGCCACCCGGTGCTTCTTGCCGGCAGCGGTGACGGGCGACAAGGTCTGGCGGAAGAAGTCGGCGATGCCGGAAGGAATGGCATCATTGACCAGGCCGGTCAGGTAGTAGGTGGCATTGGCCTGCGGGTCGAGATCGACCAGCAGGGTCCGGTAGCCTTCGGCGGCACTGGCGGCGGCAAGGTTGCAGGCGATGCTGGACTTACCGACGCCACCCTTTTGATTGAAAACCACACGACGCATGAGACGCTCATCCATGAAGTGAAAATGTCAGGTTGGGGTCAATCCTATGACTGAAACACGACAGTTTTATGACAAGGATTGTTACAACCTGCCCATTCATAATTGTTTGTACTGGCCCTTTCGCGGGCATGCCCGCTCCCACAGGAACTCTGCTGCCCTTGAGGGTGGCGCATTGCCTGTGGGAGCGGGCGTGCCCGCGAAAGGGCCGGCACAGGAAAACATGGCGCTCAGGCAACGACTACTCGATTACGCCCCTCCTGCTTGGCCCGGTAAAGCGCCTGGTCAGCCTCGCTCAACGCATCCCCCGGTTCGCTATCGGCCTCGCCATCCCAACGCGCCACACCTAGCGACACTGTTACCGCCCCCACTGGCTCCAGCGGTGTATCCTGCACCGTCACCCGCAGCCGCTCGGCCACCACTGCTGCAACGTCCAGGCTGGCCCCCGGCAGCAGCATCAGGAACTCTTCGCCGCCGGTGCGGCACAGCAAGTCGCCCTCGCGGCAGCAGCGGCGCATCAGCTCTGCGAGCCGGCGCAGCACCTGGTCACCCATTTCATGCCCGTGGCAGTCATTTACCCGCTTGAAATGGTCGATATCCAGCACGATGGCCGCAAATGCCCGACCCTCGGCTTCCAGCAACGACAGGCTGAACTCCAGGCTGCGACGGTTGCCCAGGCCGGTCAGCGGGTCGGTCTGGGCGTCGTGGTTGAGCCGGCCGATACGTTCCTGCAGCAGGTTGAGCCCGAACAGCAGTGCGCGCTTGAGCTCGGCCGCCTCGAAGTACCAGGCCGGTACCCGATGCAGGCGCTCGGCAGTGCCGGCACGGTCCATCGAGCGGGCGCCGGCGGCAAGCTGCCACAGCGGCCGGGCGATGGTCATGGCCAGCCACCACAGCAGCAAGCTACCCACCAGCGCCAACGGTGCGGAGGTGCCGACCACGTTGAGGATCAGGTTGCTCAGTGGCGCCAACGTCTGAGTCAGCGGCTGCTGCGCCACCACGCCCCAACCGGTGCTGGGTACGGTGGCGAACCCGGCGAGCATTTCCACGCCAAGGCTGTTGGTCAGTTGCCGGGTACCGCTGCCCAGGGTCGTCAGCTGGTCGATCAATGCGTTACCTTCAACCACCGTGCCCACGCGCTGGCTGTCGGGGTGGTACAGCAGACGGCGGTTGCGGTCGACCACGTACAGATAGGAGCCGTCCTTGTAGAAGTGCTCGCCCAGCAGGCTGTTGAGGATGTTGTGTTCACGCAGGTACAGGCTGCCGCTGACATATCCCAGGTAGCGGCCATTGCTGTCGAAAATGGGTTGCGACAGCGCCACCACCAGGTTATTGGCCGCCGTCACGTAAGGCGTCGACACCAGTGCTCGTCGCGCGTGCAGCGCCTCTTGAACGCCGGGCGACTGCATGTGCCTGCCGACCAGGTGCCGCAACGGGGCGGGGGAAATCGCCAGCAGCACCCCGTTGGCATCGATCACGAACGTGGAGTTGAAGGCCAGGCTCTGGCTCAGGACACGCTCGGTCTCTGCCTGCAGGGCAACGGCGTCACCGAACTGCCGGCCTTGCACGCCAGCGCTGAACGACAGTTGCTGTAAAGCGTTGCCGATAAAGGTCTCGGTGATGGTGGCCAGTTTCATCGCGTACACCCGGTTGGCTTCCAGGGCGTGGTCGATGAGCAGCTGGCGCTGCACCCGGTAGCTGGCGAAATAGCTGGCGCACAGCATGACCACGGCGGTAAGGGCGCAGAGCACCAGAATGAGTGTGCGTAAATCCAGGCGCAATCCGTGCTTGGTGTGTGGCAATCCTGACCTCGGGTGATCGAAAAACAGCTATGAAATGGGAATAACCTTACGCGTTATGGCCGCAGCGGGGAACCACGCTCAGGAGCCTGCCTTTTCCAGCGCGTCCAGTTCGTCTTCGACCTGTTGCATGCGCTGCTCGGCCAAGGCCTGCACCTTCGCGTCGCGGGCGGTCTCGCGCATCAGGGCGGTCAGCTTCTCGCTCAGGCGCTTGCCGGCCTCGGTGTCTTCCAGGGCACGGGCCTTGGCCGGGTCCTGGGTGGCCTCGACGATGGTGGCGAACTCGGCATCGCTGAAGTTCTTTTCGCTGTACAGCCGGAACAGGTCCTGGCGCTGGTCCTCGACGGTCAGGTGCTTGCGCAGCACGCCCTGGATAGTCGCCTGCGACAGCTGCGGGTGCGTGCGGCCGAGCAGCGCTGCCATGCGCTCGATGTTGTGCGTGTAGGCATCCTGCAGCGGCAGCTGGGCCAGGATCTGTTCTTCACGGGAGGGTTGCTGGTCGCAGGCGGTGAGGGCGGCAGTCAGCAGCAGGGGCAACAGCAACATCTGGAAGCGAGGCATGGCGTGGCCTGGTTGGGCAGTGAATGCTACCGATTATACCGATGTCGGTCGTTGTGGCTGCGCTGACAGATCAGAAAGTGCCTACAAAGGTGCCGCGCAGGTAATCGACGTGTTCATTTCAAAACCTGCCCGGGTTGCTTACCTTCCGAGGTGCACGGATTTTTCAATGTACCCAAGGGAGATTCACGATGACGCACATGGCCCTGTACAAACTCAAACTGCTGGACGAGTTCGAAGACCGCAGAGACCTGTGGACCTTCGGTGATTTCGAGAACAGGTTGATGGACTTGTGGCGTGGGGCGACGCGGCATGACGCCAAAGGCATCATCCATGCGGCGCACAAGGAAAGGCGTTGGCCCAGGACCGTGAAGCGCTACCTGCTGACCAATTACCGGGTGTTTGGCAATGTCAGCTCGGAGCTGGAGCGGACCTTTGCCGAGGTGGTGGCGGCGCTGAGTGCGCAGGAACGGGCGGAGTGGGGGTTGCAGCCTGTTGGTAGTTCGGTCGCCTGATCGATTTTTGGGGCCGCCATGCGGCCCCAGGATCTTTCAGACCACGCGATACATCAGAACCCACCCCCCAACGGCCACTCCACCGCCAACCGTATCTGGTCCCCATCCAGCTCCGCCTGCGCCGTATTGCCCCGATGCACGTCATGGCGCAGCGAAAACACGGTGCCCTTGGCCTTGCCACCCTGCACCACATACCGTGCCTCGAGGTCACGCTCCCAATGTTTGCCCCCCTTGCCATACCCCAGGTACGCATACCCACCCGCAGGGTCGACATGGGTGCCGTCGATATCGAACCCACGCACGTATAACGCCGTCAGGGTCAACCCTGGCAGGCCGTAGGCGCCCATGTTCAGGTCATAGCGCGCCTGCCACGACTTCTCGTTCGGTGCGTTGAAGTCCGACATCTGCACCGCGTTGGCAATGAAGATCGCCCCCCGTGTCACGTAATCGAATGGCGTGTTGCCGTCCACCTGCTGCCAGCCCAGGCTGAAGCCGTGCGGCCCGTGGTTGTAGCGTGAGACCAGGCTCCAGGTGGTGTTGTCGATGCGCCCGGACAGCGCCTTGCCGGTGTCGGTGGTGCGGTACAGGTTGAGGTCGAGGCTGAGGCTGCGGTGCTCATCCAGGGCATGGCTGAGGGTGCTGCCCAGGTAGTGCTGGTTCCAGCTGTCCTGGTAGCGGGAGGTGTACAGGCTGCCGCTGAAGGCGGCGCCGGGGTTCCACACCACGCCAGCCAGGTCGAAGCTGTTGCCCTGGCGGCCGTTGGAGTAGTTCACCACGAAGCCCTGGTCGTGGCTGGAAGCATTACGGTCGGTACTCTCGTTGAAGTGCCCGGCTACCAGCTTGAGGGTGTCGAATTCGTTGCTGGCAAGGAAGAAACCGGTGGCTGTCTCGGGTAGCAGGCGGCTGTCCGAAGAGCTGAACACCGGGGTCTTGACGCGTTGCTCACCGTAAGACAGCACGGTATTGGACATGCGCAGTTTCAGTGCCGCGCCGGCACGGCTGTATTCGTTTTTCGGGTGCCCCTCGTTATCCACCCCGAGCAAGCGCGCCTTGCCTGCACGCCCGCCGCCGCTGTCGAGTTGCACGCCCAGGTAGGCGTGGGCATCAACCCCGACACCGATCAGCCCCCGGGTGAAGCCGGACTGAAAGGTGCCCATCAGCCCATAGGCCCATTCCTCGGCCTTGCCGTTACGTTCACTGCGCGGCTTGTAGGCGTTGCGCGCGGCACTGTTGCGCCCGCCATGCTTGTAGTCGCGCTGGTCGAATACGCTGCGGTTGAGCAGGCTCCAGCGGCCATCCTCGACAAAGCCGTTGCTTTGCGACTGGGCGGATTCGGCCAGCGCAGCAGCCGGCGCTAGCAGGGTGCCGGTGAGCAGCAGGGCGACAGGGCGCGGCATGGGCAAAGCTTCCTGTTCAGGAGGCGCGAAAACGCAAGATGCGTGCGCCGTCGAAGGGGTCGGTGAGGTAGTGGGCGTGCACGCCGAAAGTGCTTAGCAGGCGTTCGGGGTTGAGCACTTCGAGCGGTTTGCCGAGGGCGACCAGGCGGCCCTTGTCGAGCACCGCGACGCGGTCGCAGGTAAGCGCCTGGTTGAGGTCGTGCAAGGCCACCAGGGTGGTCACCGGCAGGGCTTGCACCTGTTGCAGCAGGCCCAGCTGGTGCTGGATATCGAGGTGGTTGGTCGGCTCGTCCAGCAGTAGCACCTGCGGCCGTTGCGCCAGGGCACGGGCGATGTGCACGCGTTGGCGCTCGCCACCGGACAGCGAGCCCCACAGGCGTGTGCGCAGGTGCAGGGCGTCGAGGTCGGCCAGGGCCTGTTCGACGATCGCGCGGTCTTCCCGGGAGAACGGCGCCAGCGCCGACAGCCAGGGGGTGCGGCCCAAGGCAACGGCGTCGAACACGCTGATCGCATCGAGGGTGTCAGCCTGCTGTTCGACCAGCGCCAGGGCCTGGGCGACACGGCGCCGGGGCAACTGTGCCAGCGGCTCGCCCAGCAGCTGCACGCTGCCGCTGCCTGGCTTGCGCAACCCTGCCAGCACCTTCAGCAGCGAGGATTTGCCGGAGCCGTTGGGGCCGACGATGCCCAGGGTTTCACCGGCTACAACGCTTAGTTCGATATCGCTGAGCACGGTATTGCCGGCCAGTTGCAGCCCCAGGCTCTGGCAACTCAAGGGTGCCATCGGTACAGCCGTCATGACCGTCATGGGCGCCCCCGGCGGCTGACCAGGATCAGCGCGAAGACCGGTGCGCCGAGCAGCGCGGTGACCACGCCAACGGGGATCACCTGCCCGGGGATCAAGGTGCGCGACAGGATGTCGGCGGCAATCAGGAACAGTGCCCCGCCCAGGGCGCTGGCGGGCAGCAGGCGGCTGTGCCCCGGGCCGATCAGCAGGCGCAGGGCATGGGGGATTACCAGCCCGACAAAACCGATGGCACCGACGATGGACACCATCACGGCGGTTACCAGCGCCGCGCAGCTGATCAGCAGCAACTGGGTGCGCCGCACCGGGATACCCAGCGACGCCGCCGAGTCGGCACCGAAGGTGAAGGCATCCAGCGCACGGCGGTACCACAGGCACACCACCAGCCCGAACAGCGCCACTGGCACGGCCAGCCACACCGAAGGCCAACGCACGCCACTGAGGTTGCCCAGCAGCCAGAACAGGATGCCGCGCGCCTGCTCGGCGGTGGCCGACTTGGTGATGAGGAAGGCGGTGAGGGCGTTGAACAGTTGCGAGCCGGCGATCCCGGCGAGGATCACCTGGGCGTTGTTGCTGCCCGGGCCGGCTGCGCGGGCCAGCACCAGCACCAGGGCGAACGCTGCCAGGGCGCCGAGGAAGGCGCCGCCGGACATGCTCAGCGCCAGGCTGCCCAGGCCAAGCAGGCCGACCAGTACCGCACCGGTCGAGGCGCCGGCAGACAACCCCAGCAGGTAAGGCTCTGCCAACGGGTTGCGCAACAGTGCCTGGAGGATCACGCCGCAGGTGGCCAGGCCGGCGCCGCAGGCCGCAGCGACCAGGGTGCGGGTCAGGCGGTAGTTCCAGATGATGCCGGCGTCGATCGGGTCGACCGGGTAGCCGGCCTGCCACAGGTGGTTGGCCAGCACCTGGCCGACCACGCCGGGCGACAGGTTGGTTTCGCCGATGGCGGTGCCGGCCAGCAAGGCCGCCAACAGGGCGGCCAGGGCAACGGCGATGCAGGGTAACAGGCGCATCATCACTGGGCTGCTTTGCCGCTGGCGAAGGCGGCGGACAGTGTCTGCAGGCCGCTGAACAAGCGAATGCCGGCCTGCATGGCGTCGGCGTCGAGGATGATGATGCGGTCGTGTTTCACCGCGTCCATGTTGCGCGTTACCGGGTCGCTGCGCAGGAATGTCAGCTTCTTCTGGTAGTCGTCGGCGGGGTAGCGGCGGCGGTCCATGCGGGCGATGATCAGCCAGGTGGGGTTGGCCTTGGCCAGGGTTTCCCAGCCAACGGTCGGCCACTCTTCGCTGGACTCGACCACGTTGCGCACGCCGAGGGTGCGCAGCATGAAATCGGCGACCCCTTGGCGGCCCGCTACGTAGGGGTCGATGTGCAGGTCGGCGCTGGAGAACCAGAACAATGCCGAGGTGGTGGACAGATCCTTGCCGGCCAGTTGCGCCTTGGCACTGTCCAGGCGGCTTCTGAGCTCGGCATTCAGGGCTGTGCCACGGTCCTGCACGTCGAAGATTTCCGCCAGCTGGCTGACGCTCTTGTAGATGCTTTCGACCTGGAACGCCTGCAGGCGGGTGCCGTCGGCGCCCACCAGGTTGTCCTTGCCTTCGCAGTCCGACGGCAGCAGGTAGGTGGGGATGCTCAGTTCATCGAACTGCTCGCGGGTGCCGACCGCCCCCTGGGCACCGACCATCCATTCGAACTGCACCGTCACCAGTTGCGGGCGCTTGCCCACTACTGCCTCGAAGCTGGGCTCGTTGTCGGCCAGGCGCGGCACCTTGTCGTTTTGCACCTGGTACTCGGGCAGCACGTTGTTGAACCACAGCGAGGTGGCCGCCAGTTTGTCACCCAGCCCCAGCGCGTAGAGCATCTCGGTACCGGCCTGGCCAATGGTGACCGTGCGTTCTGGCGCCTGGGCGAAGGTTTGCGGTTTGCCGCAGTTGTCGACCGTCAGCGGGTAGTGGGTGGCAGCAGCCTGGGCCAGGCCGGTGAGGCCGAGGCCGGCGAGCAGGGTGGCAAAACGGGGCAGCATGCTGGGCGATCTCCTATCGGACAGTTCGGGTGAGGAACGCACGGACAGGCATCGCCGAGCCCCCGCTGGCGGCAGGGGCAACACTGATAGCCAATCCCGGACACCCCGCCGGTTGGTGAATGTAGGCCGGCAGGTCTCCTGACTGGTGCGTCATGGCCTGGCTCCGCCTTCCCGGGTTGGTGGCCCAGTGGCATCGATGGAGCAGGCTCGGCACCTACAGTTGCGGGGGCAGTTCCGTTTGGCCCGAATTGGCGGGCCTGGGATTCCCTATTGATTCCGTGGTGGAAACCGGCGGCCGGCATGGTAGACCATCGCGCCGCCGGGTGAAAACGCTTTTCAGAAGTACTTCAGCCAGGTGATGTCGCGCCGCCGCGCCTTCAGGCGGGCGAACCAGCGTACCGGCAGGTACAGCGAAACCGCCAGCAGCACCGACCCCAGCCACACCGCGGCGATGCCGTCGAAGCCGAAGTAGTCGCCATGGTTGCGGCCGAACAGTGCCACGCTGGCCAGGTACAGCAGCTTCAGCACATACAGGTGCAGCAGGTAGAAGAACATGGGGGCTGCACCGAACACCGCCAGGGCGCTGATCCAGCGGGCCTGGCCGGCGCGTTCGAAGGCGCGCAGCAACAGCAGCCCACAGCCCAGGGTCAGGGCCAGGAACAGCAGCGACGGTGGGTACTTGGTGATGTTGAAGAAGCTCATCAGGGTTTGCATGAGGGTTGGGTAAGCGCTCCACGGCGCCTCGCCGTAGCCGTTGAGCAGGCGCAGCACGACAAAGCCCGGCAGCGCGATCAACCCGGCCAGCAGCAGGCGATGCTGGCGCTGGCCGGCCTCGCTGCCACGGGCGAACCACGGGCCCAGGCCGTAGCCCAGGGCGATGACACCGATCCACGGCAGCACCGGGTAGGAGGTGCGCAGGCGCAGGCTTTCGGAGAACTCAAGCCAGCCCCGGTCATGCAGGATTGCCCATGGCACGTGCAGGGCGGATTCGGCGCCAAAGTGCAGGCCATCGAGCAGGTTGTGGCCGGCGATGATGATTGCGCCCAAGGCGATCAGGGCGGCACGTGGCAACCAGACCAGCAGCGACAGGGCGATCATGCTGACGCCGATGGCCCAGATTACCTGCAGGTAGATGACGCTGGGCGGCAGCTGGAAGGTCCAGGCGAAGTTGACCAGGGTGAATTCCAGCACCACCAGGAACAGCCCGCGCTTGAACAGGAACGCCGAGACATCGCCGCGGCCCTGGTGTTTCTCGCCGTACAGCCAGGCTGACAGGCCGGTCAGCATGACGAACACCGGCGCGCACAGGTGGGCCAAGGTGCGGCTGAGGAACAGCGAGGGCTCGGTGGTATCGATGGCCATCGGGTCGCTGACCTGGCGGTGCAGGAAGAAGGTTTCGCGGACGTGGTCCAGGAGCATGAACAGGATCACCAGACCGCGCAGGGCATCGATGCTCTGCAGGCGCTGGGTGAGCAGGGTGGGGGTGGCACTGGCGCTTGTCATGAAAGTTCGCTGGTAGGAATGGATGTCAAATGAAATGTTATCTTATAACTAAATAATCATGGATTGGTAGATTTTTTGTGCTGCCTGCACCGGCCTCTTCGCGGGTAAACCCGCTCCCACAGGTACGTTACAGGTTTCAAGGTCTGTGATGTCCCCGTGGGAGCGGGTTTACCCGCGAAGAGGCCGGTGCAGGCAGATAGGATCAGAAGCTGTAATCCACCGTCGCAAAGTACGACCGTGGCATCCCCAACAGCCACTGCTGGCCACTGAACGCCGACTGCACATATTCACGGTCGAACAGGTTGTTCAGCTGCAACCCCAGCCGCACATCCGGCAACACCTGCCAGCCGATGTTGGCATCGACCACGGTGTAGCCGGGGGCACTCCGGGTGTTGGCGGTGTTGGCATAGCGCTCATCCACATAGCGCGCGCCAATGCCGGCCTCCACCCGCTGGCCGAAGGCTTTGCTCAGCCACAGGTTGGCGGTACGCCGCGGGATATTGGCCGGGCGATTGCCCGCACGGTCCTGCGCCACGCCGCCGACCACTTCGTCGAAATCGTCGTACCTGGCGCGCACCACCGACGCGTTGGCCGACACCTGCCACTGGTGCGCCAGCGCCAGTTCCAGGGTCGCCTCCAGGCCGTCGGATGTCTGCTGACCAGCCTGTTGCTTCTCGTGAGTGACCGGGTCATCCACCAGCAGCTTCTTCTTGACGATGTGGTAGGCCGCCAACGTCCATTCGCCACGCCCTTCCCAGAAGCGCTGCTTGAGGCCCACCTCGGTCTGCCTGGCTTCGGTCAGGTCGTAGTGCATCTGGTTGGCGCTGAGGCTGATGAGGTTGTCGACCCCGTCCTCGCTGGTGGAGTACTGGCCATACAGCGACAGGTCGTCGCTGACCGCAAACACCAGCCCGGCACGCCAGTTGCCACCTTGCAGGCTGCGGTCGCTGCGGCTGTCGACGGTCAGTTTTTCCTGAACGATGTGGTTCTGGTCGCGGCGCACGCCGGTAACCAGCGACAGGCGATCGCTCAGCTGCAGGCGGTTTTCGGCGAACAGGGCAAAGGTGTGGGTGGTGGACAAGGTTTGCGGGCGCAACGGCGAGGCGCTGTGGAACCAACCTGGTTGCGGCTGCCACGGGTCGACGTAGTCGCCGCCCACATCGTTGTAGGGCGCGTTGCTGTCGACGTTGAAACGGACCTTGTTGTACTCGGCACCGACCATGGTCTTGCTGGCCAGGCCGAACAGCGTATGGTCGAGGGTGAAGGTCTGGCGGTCGCCGAACTGTTCCTGGTTGTGCTTGATTTCCAGGTAGCTGCCGCGCAGCAACTGCTGGCGCTCGGCGTCCCAGCTGTAGTCCTCGGCGTTGCGCCAGTGCCGGCGGCTTTTGATGTAGTACAACTGGTTGCTGGCGCTGAGGTGGTCGTTCAATGTCCAGTCGGTGTTCAGGCGCGTCCATTCATCGACGTAATGCTGCACGTCGTTCTGCACGTTGTAGTTCTTGTTGCGCAGGCTGCTGCGGTAGTGGCCGTCGATCAGCGGGGTGCCGTAGTAGTTGGCAGGCTCCGCATCGCCGCGGTCGTGGGCGAGGGTGAAGCTGAGGTCGTCGCTGGCATCGAAGCGCAGCGCGGCGCTCAGCGCCAGGCTACGTGAAGGGGTGCGGTCGACCCAACCGTTACCGGCTTGCTGGTTCAGGACCAGGCGGTAGCTCAGGCGCTCGCCGAGGCTGCCGCCGCTGTCCAGGCCAAGCTGCTGGCGGTCCCACGAACCGTAGCCCAGGCGCAGGTGGTTGCGTACCTCGCCGGCAAACGGCTTTTTCGGGATCACGTTGACCACCGCACCGGTGGCGCCTTCGCCATACAGCACCGAGGCCGGGCCGCGAATCACATCGATGCGCTCGACCATCCACGGGTCGACCGGGAACGTCTGGGTACCGGCACCGGTGTACAGGCGTGCGCCGTCGAACAGGGTCATCACCGAGCTGTGGCCGGCAAAGCCGCGTGCGGAAAGGCCCGTGCCGCCGTCGCCCGGGGAGCCGATGTAGCTGATACCCGGCGAGCGGGTCACTGCGTCCTGCACGGTGAGGTTGTTGCGCTGCTGGATCTGCTCGGCGCTGATGCTGCTGGTGCTGGCCGGTGTTTCCAGGGCGCTGAGGCCCAGGCGCGAGCCAGCCTGGGTCGGGGTGGCCAGGTCGATGGCGTGGCTGGCCTGGGTGTCGGTGATGGCCGTGGAAGGCAGGGCCAGGGGCTGTCGGTCAAGCTCATCGGCCAGGGCCGGCAGGGAAACGGCCAGGCAGGCCGCCAGGGGGTGAAGCTTTAACATACGGGACATGTCGTTCCACTACTGCAGGAATGAATGGATCCCGGTGGAAAACACGCAAAGGCGCACCGTGCCCACAGGTGCGCGCACGGATACCGGCCTGCGCCCGCCCACCGCGGGTTGCCAAGTGAAGCTCCAGGCCGGTCTCCGGGCTTGCGAGGGGCATGAATCCTTCACCTTCCCATGCAGGTGCACAGTGGTATCTCGAAGGGTTCGCTCGCTTACCGTTGCGGGGGCAGCGCCGGACTTGTCGTGGGCAACACGACGCACCGGCTTCCCGTTTCACCCTGCGCGCGGCGGCGCAGGGCACCTGAAACTGGCGGGCATCTGACCATTGAAACGTGGGGGCGTCAAATCTGGTGTGATCATTGGGAGGAGTTGTAGGCAGGTCTGGCCTCTTCGCGGGTAAACCCGCTCCCACAGGGATATCACGGGCTTCTGGGCCGGTGTTTTACTTGTGGGAGCGGGTTTACCCGCGAAGAGGCCAGGCCTGCGAGAGAAGATCAACGCCCGCGCCGCCGCGATACCCGCGCCTCGATATTCTTGCGCCCGATCAGCAGCGGTGGCTTCTCCACCACTGGCTCATCCGCCAGCCACTTGTACATAACCAGGCAGTCCACCAGCCCCAGGCGGGCGTGGCGATAGGCCTTGGGCAAGCGGCCAACGGTTTCGAAGCCCAGCTTGTGCCACAGCGCCACAGCCACCTCATTGGTGGCCACCACCGAGTTGAACTGCAGGGCCAGAAAGCCCTCCTGGCGCGCCTGTTTCTGTGAGTGCTCGCACATCAACCGCGCCACGCCCCGGCCGCGTGCCGACTCACAGACCATGTAGCCGCAATTGCCCACGTGTCCGCCAGGCCCAGCGGCATTGGCCTTGAGGTAATACGAACCCAGCAGCTCGCCGTCTTCTTCGGCCACCAGCGTGCGCATGGGCAGCTCCAGCCACAGCTGGCGGGCCTGGTCGAAGCTCAAGGCCGGGTCGAATGCGTAGGTTTCACGGGCCTGGACAACGGCCTGGAAGGTGGGCCAGAAGCGTTCGAAGTCTTCCGGTGTCATGGGGCGGATGTGGATCATGCGGGTTCCTGCAAGGGCTGGGCCGCCCAGTCTGGGTGGCGCGGCGCCGTCGCGCAAGGGCGGCGACGCCAATTGCACTCAGCCGTTGGCCTTGCCCACCGCATCCATGGCCCGTGCCGAGTAGACCAGCGCGGCTCCGGCGTTCATCGCCACGGCAACGCCAAGCGCTTCGGCGATTTCCTCACGGCTGGCGCCGTGCTTGACGGCTTGCTGCGAGTGCACGGCGATGCAGCCGTCGCAGCGGGTGGTGACGGCCACGGCGAGGGAGATCAGCTCGCGAGTCTTGGCGTCCAGGTGGTTGGTCTTGGCCCCTGCGCCGCTGGCGGTCATGTAGCCGGCAACGGTATCAGGGGAAAGCTGCTTGAGATCGCCGATGCCGGCCATCAACTGCTTACGGTAGGCGTCCCAGTCCATCATGCTCATCGTCTTCACCTTGGGGAGGTTGCGAGTGGAGCTTTCAGGCTAGTCGAAGAGTGGGATGTGTGAGACTCGTACTTTGGTTGGTTGCGCGCAGGCCTTTGGGCTGCGCGCTACCGCACCGGTCAGATGTAGATGAACACCAACACCAACGCCGCAACGAATGCCCACTTCTCCAGGTAGTAGCGCGTGCGGTTGCGCTTCTTCAGCGCCTTGCCACGTTCGCGGATCTTGTAGATGCGGGTGAACAGCCGGTTGATGCCACCGGTCTTGTCGCCGGCATCGTTGGGTGCCGCGGCGGCGGCCATGACGTTGCGGCTGAACCAGCGGTTGAACGCGGTTGCCCAGCGGTACTTGAGCGGGCGTTCCACGTCGCAGAACAGGATGATGCGGTTGTGCTCGGTGGTGTTGGCCGCGTAGTGGATGTAGGTCTCGTCGAAGACCACGCCCTCGCCATCGCGCCAGGAGTACTTCTCACCGTCCACGTCGATGTAGCAACCGTCGTCGTTCGGCGTGTCCAGGCCCAGGTGGTAGCGGTAGGAGCCGGCATACGGGTCACGGTGGCGCACCAGCTTGGCGCCCGGCGGAAGGGTGGCGAACATGGCGGCCTTGACCGTGCCGATGCCTTTGAGCAACTCGGTGGTGCGTGGGCACAGGGTCATCGCCGACGGGTGGCTTTCGCCGTACCACTTCAGGTAGAAGCGCTTCCAGCCGGTCTTGAAGAATGAGTTGAAACCGACATCATCGTAATTGTCGGACTTCTTGATTTCGCCCACATGCAGCAGCTGGCGGGCCTCTTCGCGGATTTCCTGCCAGTGGTCCTGCAGCGTCTGCAGCTCGGGGAAGGCCTCTACCGGCAGGTAAGGCTTGGCCGGATGCCTGGAAAACAGGTACAGGAAGCTGTTGACCGGTGCCAGGAAGCTGGAGTGGTCGCCCAGTTGACGGGTCAGCTTGTGGCGAACCCGACCGCGCAGGTGAACATAGGCGATCGAGAGGACGAAGATGAGTACGAGTGCAATTTTCATGGACGTTTACTTGTCGAAAAATGGCCATGCGCCATGGCATGAGCCCGCCAGCATAAACAATCATGGGGGTAGTTTGTACTTATTGTTACGCAATGATGGGGCGACTTAGGTTTAATGCCCTGCAGCCTTGCGCAAACGTTTCATGTTCAGGAGTTCGTATGATTCAGGACGTACGCCCCAGCGGTACCCCCTTCAAGCGGCTGTTCTTCGCCTTGCCGGTCAGCGATGCCCAGCGCCGTGCCCTGGCCCAGTGGCGACGTGGCTTGAACCTGCGCAGCGGCAAGCCGGTGCCGGCCGCCAACTTCCATGTAACACTGCTGTTCCTCGGCGATGTGGATACCGCCCAGGTGCCTGCAATTTGTGCGGCAGTCGACCAGCTGGCGCTCCCGGCCACGGCACCACGGCTGTTACTGGACCGCTTGCAGGTATGGCAGCGGGCCAGCGCCCTGGTGCTGGAGGCGCAGCAGACGCCAGCGGCCCTGTTGCAACTGGTGTACAGCTTGCAGCAGGCACTGCTGCCGTTGGGGGTGGAAGCGGCCGACCGTGAGTATCGCCCGCACCTGACGCTGGCCAGGGATTACCGCGGCCAGCCGCCAGAGGCCAGCAGCGCGCCGGATTTCTACCTCGCCGCCCGCCATTTCACACTGTACGAGTCGCGCAAGGGCGCTTACTGGCCATTGGCGCAGTGGCCGCTGTCGAGCTGATTCAGGCCGTGGCCTCGCAGTCTGCGAACATCCGCTCACCCAGCCTGCGTGCCGTGTGCAGGTGCGGTGCCGGGTCCGCGTCTTCGCTTTCGTCAAGCAGGGTGGAACTGAGTACCTCGGCGCCGCAGTAGTCGAAAATGCCGTGCTCGATCTGCACGCGCATCGCCTCGCCATAGCCATGCCGTTCGAAGGTGCCGCTATCGGCACCGGCGACACCGACCAGGTGCACCTTCATGCCGCGCAGCTTCTTGACGGTGACGCCTCCTTCATAGTCGAACGCCCAGCCGTTGCTGAACACCCGCTCGACCCAGCCTTTGAGCAAGGCCGGCAGCGACCACCAATAGATGGGGTAGACCAGCACCAGCGCATCGGCGCGCTCGATGCGCGCCTGCTCCTTGAGTACATCCGCCGGCGGGGCTGCGAGCCGGCGGTGCACCGCATGGTCGGCCAGGCCGAAGCGCGGGTCGAAACCTTCACTGGCCAGGTCGGCGATTTCGCTGCTGTGGCCGGTGTTGGCCAGGCCGTTGGCGATCTGCCGGGCCAGGGCATGGGTAAGGGATTGCGGGTCGTGATGGCCGACGACGATCAGGGCGTGCATGGTGGTCTCTCCAAGACTGGGATGCAGGTTTACCCGGAGCGCTATATACTCAAGGTAAGTTACGTTTGGTAAGTTACTTTTGGTAGGTTATAGATGTCAAGCGATGATCAATCCCGCTCGCGCAAGCGCCTGAGCCGCGACGAGCGCCGTCGGCAGTTGCTCGATGTGGCCTGGCAGTTGGTGCGGGAGGAGGGCACCGATGCCCTGAGCCTCGGCCGTTTGGCCGAGCAGGCGGGGGTGACGAAGCCGGTGGTGTACGACCACTTCGAGACCCGCACCGGACTGCTGGTGGCGCTGTATCAGCAATACGACGCACGCCAGACGCGAATGCTGGAGCAGGCGCTGGTGCGCTGTGATGCCAGCCTGGCCAGCCGCGCCGGGGTAATTGCCGAGGCCTACGTGGACTGTGTGATGAGCCAGGGGCGTGAGATACCGGGAGTGTCGGCGGCATTGGCCGGCTCGCCGGAAATGGAAGCGCTCAAGCGGGCGTATGAGCAGCCGTTTCTGGACAAGTGCCGCGAGGCGTTGGTCGGGTTTTCGCCCAGTGGCAACATTGGGCTGGCGGGCATGCGCCTGATGGTGGGGGCGGCGGATGCCTTGTCGCAGGCAGCTGCGGCGGGGGAGCTGGACGCCGGGCAGGCCAAGGCCGAATTGCAGGCAGCAATAGTGGCGATGGTCGAGCGGCAATGAAGCCTTGAGAGTGCCCGGGCTGCTCTGCAGCCCATCGCCGGCAGGCGATCACACCGGCAGGCTCTGATGCGGCAACTCATCCCCCGGGCTGCGGGCGAACTGACGCTTGTATTCGCGGCTGAACTGCGAGGTGCTCTGGTACCCCACCCGGTGCGCGACCTGCGCCACCCCCAGGCCTTCGCCGATCAGCATTTGCTGGGCTTTCAGCAGCCGCAGGCGCTTGAGGTACTGCATCGGTGCCATGTCGGTGCAGCGCTTGAAGTGCTCGTGGAAGGTCGAAACGCTCATGTTGGCGCGCGCGGCCAGCGCTTCCACGCTCAGCGGCTCGGTGTAGTGCTCGCGCAGGTGGGCAAGGGCGGCGCCGATGCGGGCGAAGTGCCCCTGTTGCTCCACCAATGCCCGCAACACGCCGGCCTGTGGGCCGCGCAGGGCGGTGTACAGCACCTCGCGTACCCGCGCCGGGCCCAGCACCTTGGCGTCCATTGGGTCCTGCAGGCAGCGCAGCAGCCGTTCCACGCATTCGCGCATCGGAGCATCGAGTGCCGCCGAGGTCATCGACTGCGGGGTTTGCGCCTGCACCGCGGCATCCGGCGCCAAGGCCATGCTTTGCACCAGTTCACCCAGCACGCCGCGGTCGATGTCCACCGCCACGCCCAGCAACGGCGCTTCGGGGGTGGCGAAGGTTTCGCACATGAACGGCACCGACAATGCCTGCACCAGGTAATGCCCGGCGCCGTACTCCAGGGTACGCGGCCCCAGGCGCGCCAGCTTGCTGCCCTGGGCCAGGATCATCAGGCTGGGTTCGTAGATCTGCGGGCTGCTGGCCACATAGTGCTCCCAGCTCAGCACCTGCACCTGGGGCAGGTGCGTGGGCACGAAGCCCGGGCGCGTGGCGAGGCTGCGGATCAGTGCGCAAAGCGGCGCATTGGCGTCGACATGGCGGGTCAGTTGCATGATGGACCTGGGCAGAGAATCGGACAGTCTAATCATCGCAGAATGACGGCCCGGCGCCAGGCACTGCATGGCATCTTCGGAGAATCAGGCATGGATGCCGGAGAATCAGCTGTGGGCGAGGCGGCGCATGGCGCGCAGAATGCGCCTCCTGAATCGTTTCACTTCTTAGCGAGGCCCTGCATGTACACCGCCATCGGTTACGCCGCTCAGACCCCTACCAGCCCCTTGACCCCCATGACCTTCGAGCGCCGCAGCCCGCGCCCGGACGACGTCGCCATCGAGATCCTGTACTGCGGTGTGTGCCACTCCGACATCCACCAGGCGCGCAACGAATGGGGCATTGCCGTGTACCCCCTGATGCCTGGCCACGAGATCATCGGCCGGGTCACCGCAGTGGGCGACAAAGTGACCGTGCACAAAGTCGGCGACCTGGTCGGCGTTGGCTGCATGGTCGATTCGTGCCGCCACTGCGAAGCCTGTGCCAAGGACCTGGAGCAATACTGCCTGGAAGGGCCGACCATGACCTATGCCACCCCGGACCGGGTCGACGGCAGCAACACCATGGGCGGTTACTCCAGCAGCATCGTGGTCAGCGAGCACTTTGTGGTGCGCATTCCGGCCGGCATGGACCTGCCTAGCGCCGCGCCGATCCTCTGCGCCGGCATCACCACCTACTCGCCGCTCAAGCACCACGGTGTCGGCCCCGGTCACAAGATCGGCATCCTTGGCATGGGCGGCCTGGGCCACATGGGTATCAAGCTGGCCAAGGCCCTGGGCGCCGAAGTGACCCTGTTCACCCGTTCCCAGGCCAAGGCCGAGGAAGCCCGCCGCCAGGGTGCCGACCATGTAATCGTGTCTACCGATGCCGAGCAGATGCGCGCTGCGGCGGGTCGCTTCGACTTCCTTCTCGACACCATCCCGGTGCAACACGACCTCAACCCGTACCTGGAAACCCTCAAGTTTGATGGTGTGCACATCCTGGTCGGCCTGATCGAGCCGATCGACCCGGCGGTGCATGCGGCCAATCTGGTGATGAAGCGTCGGGTGCTGGCGGGGTCGTTGATCGGTGGTATTGCCCAGACACAGGAAGTACTGGACTTCTGTGCCGAGCACGCCATTCGTTGTGATATCGAGCTGCTGGATATTCGCAACATCAACCAGGCGTATGAGCGGATGATTGCCGGGGATGTGAAGTACCGGTTCGTGATCGATATGGCCACTTTGCAGGGCTGACTGATGGGTTGCCTGTGCTGGCCTCTTCGCGGGCGAGCCCGCGAAGAGGCCGAGACAGGTAATGAATACTGGATCTGTTACCAGGCCAATGCCCTGTCCCAGCCTTTCCAGAACAACCACCGCCGTACCTCGCCATGTGCCCCGGTACCGATCTGCCAGGCCGGCCGCCCGCTGTCCAGGGCAATCACCGAAACAAACCCGGCATGGCTCGCCGCCACCAGCGTACGCCCGTCGGCACTGATATCCAGCGCACTGATGGTCGACCCCAGGTAATGCTGCCAATGCTCCACGCCATCTTCGCCAAACGCCCGCAGGTAACCATAGGCATCCCCCACGATATATTCGCCGTCGCGTGCCACACCGGCATACACCCGCGCGCCATCCTGCACCAGTGGGGTGCGCGGGTCCTGGCTGTAGTAATCGGTATCCAGCCCCGGCAAGTCGGCCACCCTCACTGCCTGCGTGGCGCCACTGTAGAAATGGCAGGCATTGAGTATCAACTGGTCACCCGCGCGGTTGAACAGCGCAAAGTGCGGATACTCGCTGGCCGGGCCGATTGCTGCCACGGGCCTGAGCTGCTCGTCCAGCACCAGGTGACGGCTGCCTTGCTCGCCGACCACGATCAACCGGCCATCTGCCGACACCGCACCATGCTCCATGCTCAGCCCCAGGTAGATGTCGTCCGGGTCGGTGCCCTCGTCCAGCTCGTCGAGCACCCGCGCCTGGTGTGGCAGCAGGCGGGTCGCGCCGTGACGGGTCAGCAGGAAGATACCCTCGGCACTCACCAGCAGCACCCGCTGGCCATCCGGGAAGGGGATCAGCGCGGTCGGCGTGGGCGGCAGGTCGAACGGCTCGAACGGGTAACCCGGCGGCAACCCCTCCAGCCCCGTGGGCCAGGCCAGGCGCAGCACTTGCGGGCCGCCCCAGCCATCGGTCACGCGCACGCCCTCGGCATTGGCCAGGGCGAAGTAGCGGCGGGCCGGGCAGCGGCCGAAATGATCGACGCCGATCACCGGGGTCACCCCGTGACGGTCGATGCGCACCACCTGGCCTTTGTCATGCGGCATGCCGATACGTGCCAGCAGGCTGCCGTCGTCCAGCAGCAGGACGTTGCAGATGCCTTGTCCGTTCTCCTTGATCAGCGCCAGCAATGGGTGATGGGCGGGCGGCCAGGCTTCGCGGAAGGCTTGCTGCTCGAAGGCTTCGACACCAGGCCGGTTGGCGGCTTGCAGGGCTTCAAGCCAGGCATCGAGCAAGTGTTCGGTGGCTTGCGGCAGGGGTTCTTCGAGGTCATCCCAGCCTTGCGCGCGGCCCTGCGCGACATAGTCGTTGACAGCCTGGGCGTAGGCGGTGACCGCCTGCTGCCACTGCTGCTGTGGGGGCTGCTGGTCCATGAGCGGATCGGGCTCCTTGTTGCTGCATACGCGTTTCATACAAAGCGCGCATGGTACTCCTTCTACCCGCCTCGCGGTTGTGAGGCCCCGGCGTGACGCGTACCATGCCGGCATTCCTTCCAATAACAAAGCGTGCGTCGACACCCCGGCAAGCGGGTGGCTGTCGTGCGTCCTGTTGCCTTGTCTGCGGAGAACCGGTTTCCACCCCATGAACGGACCCACACCTACCAACATGCCACCCACGGCGGGTAGCGGCAGCTGGCTGAGCGTCATTGCCCTGGCCCTGGCGGCCTTTATCTTCAACACTACCGAGTTCGTCCCGGTGGCGCTGCTCAGCGACATTGGCCGCAGCTTCGACATGAGCACCGCCCAGGTCGGCCTGATGCTGACCATCTATGCCTGGGTGGTGGCGCTGGCCTCGCTACCGATGATGCTGCTGACCCGCAACATCGAGCGGCGGCGCCTGTTGCTGTTCGTGTTCCTGGTGTTCATCGTCAGCCACTTGCTGTCGTGGTTGTCACAGAGCTTTGCCATGTTGCTGGTCAGCCGCATCGGCATTGCCCTGGCACATGCGGTGTTCTGGGCCATCACTGCCTCCCTGGCGGTGCGCGTGGCACCGCCCGGCCAGCAGGCCAAGGCGCTGGGCCTGCTGGCCACCGGCACCACCCTGGCCATGGTCCTGGGCATCCCGTTGGGCCGTGTGGTGGGCGAAGCGCTGGGCTGGCGCATCACCTTCCTGAGCATTGCCGGGGTGGCGCTGGCGACCATGCTGTGCCTGATGAAGTCGCTGCCGCTGCTGCCCAGCCAGAACTCGGGCTCGCTGCGCAGCCTGCCGGTCCTGTTCAAGCGCCCGGCGCTGGTGATCACCTATGTGCTGGTAACGCTGGTGATTACCGCACAGTTCACCGCCTACAGCTACATCGAGCCGTTCGCCCTGCACGTGGCGCAGATCGGCGGTGAGCGCACCACGCTGTTGCTGCTGCTGTTCGGCGGTGCCGGGGTGTTCGGCTCGTTGCTGTTCAGCCGTTACAGCGACCGCTTTCCACATGGCTTCCTGGTGGGTTCGATCGGCCTGCTGGCGGCATGCCTGTTGCTGCTGTTGCCGCTGTCGGGCAACTTCCATGTGTTCGCCGCGTTGAGCATGTTCTGGGGGGTGGCGATCCTCAGTTTCAGCCTGTCCTTGCAGTCCAAGACCCTGAAACTGGCATCCGATGCCACCGATGTGGCCATGGCGCTGTTCTCGGGTATCTACAACATCGGTATCGGCGGCGGCGCGTTGCTGGGCAGTATCGTCAGCAGCCAGCTGGACGTGGCGGATATCGGCCTGGTGGGCGGTAGCGTGGCGGTGGTCGGGTTGCTGCTGGCCGTTGCCAGCACCCGGCGATTCCGCGAAGCACTGGGCGGGGTGCCTGGCCATTCCTGAGTGACCGTGCCCGCGAAGAGGCCGGTACTGGCGATAGAAGACTCAAACCAGTACTGCAGCCCCTGCCCGCCGTTCAGTCTGGGACGATTGTGCAGCCATTGGTCAGCGCCCGGTTGCGCAGTGCCTCGAAGCGTTCGCGCAGCCACAGGTGCAGTTGCGCCACCGCGGGCGTGAGTTGCTTGCGGTGCGGGCACACCAGGGTGACCGGGACGGGTTCACCGAGGTATTCGGGCAGGACGATTTCCAGTTCGCCGGCCACGATGTTGGCGCTTACGTCCAGCCACGACTTGTAGACGATACCTTCACCCTGCAAGGCCAGGCGGCGGATCACATCGGCATCGTCGCTGACCAGCGGCCCGCGCACCTGCACGGTACGGTTGCCCACCCGCCATTTGTCATAGACCCGGTTGTGCTGCATGTACAGCAGGCATGCGTGCTGCTGTAGGGCGTCGGGCGTGAGCGGGTGGCCGTGGCGGGCCAGGTAGTCGGGCGCGGCGACCAGCACCCGGCGGTTCCAGTCGGCCAGCGGCAGGGCAATGTAGTTGGCGTCCTGGTTGAGGCCATAGCGGATCGCCACGTCCACCGGGTCGCGGTTGAGGTCGGCGATCTGGTCGGACAGGAAGAAACGCAGGTGCAGGGCCGGGTGTTCGCGGCGGAAGGCACTCAGCCAGGGCAGCAGCATGTTGCGGCCCAGGTCGGACGGTGCCGACACTTGCAGGGTGCCGCGCAGGGAGTTGGGGTTGCCATGCAGGTCCTCACGGCCCTGGCGCAGGCTCTCCAGCACATTCAGGGCGGTCGGCAGGTACAACTCGCCTTCAGCGGTCAGGCGCAGGCTGCGGGTGGTGCGGGCGAACAGGCGCACGTCGAGTTCGCGCTCCAGGCGCTTGATCGCGGCGGCCACCTGGCCCGGCAGCAGCTGTGCCTCGTGGGCGGCGGCGGTAAAGCTGCCCAGCACGCTGCTGCGGACGAACAGTTCGAGGTCGGCGATGCGCAGCATTTTCACTCCAGGGATGAAAGTGTTGCTGCATTGTGCCGGTTTTTCTTTTCTGCAGGAAAGATAAGATGCCCGGCAAATCCCCCGTTCATTCCCGGAGTTTTGCATGGATACCGTCTCGCTGGCCAAGCGCCGCTACACCACCAAAGCCTACGACGCCTCGCGCCGTATTCCCCAGGCCACTGTCGATGCCCTGCTCGAGCAACTGCGCCACAGTCCGTCCTCGGTCAACTCGCAGCCGTGGCATTTCATCGTTGCCGACAGTGCCGAAGGCAAGGCCCGCCTGGCCAAGAGCACCGCAGAGCGCTATGCCTACAATTCGCCGAAGATCCTCGATGCCTCGCATGTGATCGTGTTCTGCACCCGTACCGAGATGAGCGAAGCGCACCTGAATGCCGTGCTCGACCAGGAAGCTGCCGATGGCCGCTTCCGTGATGAGCAGGCGCGTGCCGCGCAGAACCAGAGCCGCCGGCACTACGTCGACCTGCACCGCTTTGACCAGAAAGACGTGCAGCACTGGATGGAAAAGCAGACCTACCTGGCGTTGGGTACTGCCTTGCTGGGGGCTGCTGCACATGGGCTGGATGCCACGCCGATCGAGGGCTTCGACAGCAAGATTCTCGATGCCGAACTGGGCCTGCGCGAACGTGGCTTCACCAGCGTGGTGGTTCTCAGCCTGGGCTATCGCAGCGAGACGGACTTCAATGCCGGGCTGAACAAGTCGCGGTTGCCGGCTTCGCAGGTGTTCACCTTCCTGTGAGATTGGGGGGCCGCTCTGCGGCCCCGTCTTCCCGGTCGGCTTGCAAAATCCGGCATATGCCGCATACTTCTCGGTAAACGCCGGAAGGGAGAGCGCCATGCTTGCCGAAGTGCTTCGCGACAACGGTTACCACGAGTACCGGGCGCGCCTGCATGCACTGCTGGAAATCCCCGAACTCGCCAGTGATTTCGAAATCCACACCCGCATCACCCATGGCTTTGCCGCCACCTGGCTGGTGAAACTGACCGAACTCGGTGTGTTCACCCCCGTGGAGCGTGACCAGATCATTCCCCTGCGCACCCTGAAATCCCGCATCGAACGCGACCAGCCACTGACCGTGGAAGAAAGCGACCGGCTGTTCCGCTCGGCCCATATCACCGCCATGGCCGAAGCCGTGTTCGGCGAAGCGGGCAAGGCCAAGCGCTGGCTGTCCAAGCCCAAGGAGCGCTTCTCGGGGCTGACCCCCATGCAGATGCTCACCACCCAGCAAGGCACCACTCAGGTCGAAGAGATGTTGCTGCAGATCGCCGAGGGCTTTGGCCTGTGATTCTGTGGCGTATCAGCGCCTATGCAGATTTGAGCGGAACGGGCGGCTTGCGTATCAGCGGCCGCTGGCACCAGGCGGGCCGGCCAGTGGTGTATGCCGCCACCAGTCCGGCCGGGGCGATGCTCGAGGTGCTGGTGCATCTGGAGATCGACCCTGAGGATTTCCCCTCCACCATGAGGCTGCTTCGCATCGAATTGCCCGATACCGTTTCGCAAGCGCAGTTGCCCGTATTGCAGCCTGGCTGGTCGAGCCAGACCGAACTGACCCGGGGCCTGGGCAACCGCTTTCTGGATGAGTGTTCGGCATTGCTGTTGCCGGTGCCGAGCGCGATCATGCCCAGCACCACCAATTACCTGTTCAACCCGCGCCATCCACAGGCAAACAGCGCCAGGCTCGAGGTCGAGGACTTCACTCCGGACAGCCGGCTTTTCTAGGGCAGCTTCACCAAAGCGCTGCTGATGCCGCTGTCAGCACCCGGCCAAACACTTCTAGCGCCTTGTCCACTTCAGCCTCGTTGCTGAACCGCCCGATGCTCAGGCGCACGCTGTTGCGTGCCTGGCGCTCATCCAGCCCCAACGCCAGCAGCACATGCGAGGCTGCATTGCTCGCCGAGTTGCAGGCCGAGGTAGTCGACAACGCCAGCTCGCTGGCCAGCGCCGCACTGTTGAAGCCCTTGTTGTCGATACACAGGTTCAGCGTGTGGGGAATGCGCTGGTTGGCGCAGCTGTTGAGGGTGACGCCGGGCAGGGCCAGCAGGCCTTCGCGCAGGCGCTTGGCCAGTTGCTCGAGGCGCAGGTGTTCGCTGTCGCCGGGCTGGCCGGCCAAGGCAAAGGCGCTGCCCATGCCGGCAATCTGGTGGGTCGCCAGGGTGCCGGAACGCAGGCCCTGCTCATGGCCGCCACCGTGCATCTGCGCGCGCATCAGCGTACGGGCGCGCGGCCCGACGTAGAGTGCACCGATGCCCTTGGGGCCATACACCTTGTGCGCCGAGAACGACATCAGGTCCACGGCCATTACGCTCAGGTCGATGGCCAGTTTGCCCACCGCCTGCGCCGCATCCACGTGCAGCAGGGCACCGTGGGCACGCACCTGTTCGCCAATTGCGGCAAAGTCGGTGATCGTACCCAGTTCATTGTTGACCGCCATCAGCGACACCAGGCGGGTGTCGGTGCGTAACGCTGCCTGCACCGCTGCGGGCTGAATCAGGCCGGCGGCATCCGGTGTCAGGCGGGTAATGGCCCAGCCCTGGCGCTCCAGTTCGGCCACGGTGTCGAGCACGGCCTTGTGTTCCAGCTGGCTGGTGATCAGGTGCCCGGGCTGGCCGAGGCCTTGGGCAATGCCCTTGAGCGCCAGGTTATTGGACTCGGTTGCACCCGAGGTCCAGACCAGTGCATCGGCCTGTGCGCCGACCCGTTCGGCCACTTGCTGGCGGGCTTGCTCCACGGCGCGGCGGGCAGCCTGGCCGAAGGCATGGCCACTGGACGCCGGGTTGCCGAAGTTGGCCTGGCTGCCAAGGCAGGCGAGCATGGTTTCGATGACCCGGTCGTCGACCGGAGTGGTGGCGGCGTAATCGAAGTAGAGCGGGGCGCTAGGCATTGGGGCGGGTCCGTGTCTGTTGCCGTGAAATCGGCGATCGTTGAAGCAAGCGTACCCACTGCTGGAGAGACATTTTTCGCTTCCAGCGACTCTGTTCTCAAGATTTTTGAAAAAAATTTCTCTCTAATAAGTGATACATAGAATATTTTTCTCTTGGCCGGGAGGGGCTCACCAAAGGCCCCTCGGTAGCCTTCTTCAGGCCGACTCCACAGCCTTCTCTTCCTCGGCCACCACGCGTTCGCACAACTCGGTGATCTGCTCGCGCATCCAGCGGTTGGCCGGGTCCTGATCGGTGCTTTCATGCCAGTACAGGTGCGTTTCCAGCGCTGGTACCTCCACCGGCAGTGCTTGGTAGCGCAACTGATGGCGGCGGGCAAAGCGCTCGGGGACGGTCATCGCCATGTCGGTCTGCTGCAACACCTGCGAGGCCATCAGGTAATGCTGCGAGCGCAAGGCAACCTTGCGTTGCACGCCCATCTTGCCCAGGGCCAGGTCGACGTAGCCCAGGCCATTGCGGCGGCTGGAGATATGGATGTGGGTCATGCCCAGGTAGTTGTCCAGCGTCAGCTTGCGGTCTGCCAGTGGGTGGCCCTGGCGCAGGGCGCAGACATAGCGGTCTTGCATCAGTTTGACGTGGCGTACCTGCGGGTCGGTGTTCAACGGTGCGTCGATGGCGAAGTCCAGGCGGCCGGCGGCGAGTTCCTTGGTGGTCTCGCGGCGCTTGCACAGGAAGCTCTCGATCAGCACCGCCGGCGCCAGGCGGCGCAAGCGCTGGAACAGAGGCGGCAGGATCACCGCTTCGGTCAGGTCGGTCATGCTGATGCGGAAGGTCTTGTTGGCCTGTTGCGGGTTGAAGATGCGGCTTTCCTGCACTGACGTGCGCAGCAGCGCCAGGGCATTGCGCACCGGGCCGATGATGTTCTGCGCCATGGGCGTGGGCACCATGCCTTGCGCAGTGCGCACGAACAGCGGGTCGTTGAAGGTTTCACGCAGCCGCGACAGGGCGTTGGACACTGCCGGCTGGGTGATGCCGACGATCTGCCCGGCGCGGGTCAGGTTGGCTTCGGTGTAGATCGCATCGAACACGATGAACAGGTTGAGGTCGACCTTGCTGAGGTTCATGGGCGCCGCTCTTTGTTGGAATTATGGGGCGATCATATATCGGTTATGAATGTTTATACACGTGGAAAATAGACTAGGTGGATGGGCCCATGCTGCTCTAGGCTCTGGCCCATGTACTCCGAACCGTGAAGGTAGCCCCGATGGATTTCGCCTATTCGCCCAAGGTCCAGGCACTGCGCGAGCGCGTCAGCGCGTTCATGGACGCCTATGTCTACCCCGCCGAGGCGGTGTTCGAGCGCCAGGTCGCCGAGGGCGACCGCTGGCAGCCCACCGCGATCATGGAGGAGCTCAAGGCCAAGGCCCGCGCCGAAGGGTTGTGGAACCTGTTCCTGCCCGAATCTGAATACGGCGCCGGCCTGAGCAACCTGGAATATGCCCCGCTGGCGGAAATCATGGGCCGCTCGTTGCTCGGCCCGGAGCCGTTCAATTGCTCGGCGCCGGACACCGGCAACATGGAAGTGCTGGTGCGCTATGGCAGCGAGGCGCAGAAGCGCCAGTGGCTGGAGCCGCTGCTGCGTGGCGAGATCCGCTCGGCGTTCGCCATGACCGAACCGGACGTGGCCTCCTCGGATGCCACCAACATGGCTGCCACCGCGGTGCGTGATGGTGACCAATGGGTAATCAACGGGCGCAAGTGGTGGACTTCCGGCGCTTGCGACCCACGCTGCAAGGTGATGATCTTCATGGGCCTGTCCGACCCTGAAGGGCCGCGCCACCAGCAGCACTCGATGGTGCTGGTGCCCACCGATACGCCCGGGGTGAAGATCGTCCGCCCGCTGCCGGTGTTCGGCTATGACGATGCCCCCCATGGCCACGCCGAGGTGCTTTTCGAGAACGTGCGGGTGCCGTATGAGAACGTGATCCTGGGTGAGGGCCGTGGCTTCGAGATTGCCCAGGGGCGCCTGGGGCCGGGGCGTATCCACCACTGCATGCGTTCGATCGGCATGGCCGAGCGGGCGCTGGAACTGATGTGCAAGCGCTCGGTGGAGCGTACGGCTTTCGGCCGGCCATTGGCGCGCCTGGGCGGCAACGTCGACAAGATCGCCGACTCGCGCATGGAGATCGACATGGCCCGGCTGCTGACACTGAAGGCGGCCTACATGATGGACACGGTCGGCAACAAGGTGGCCCGCAGCGAGATCGCGCAGATCAAGGTCGTGGCACCGAACGTGGCACTGAAGGTGATCGACCGGGCGATCCAGATTCATGGCGGGGCAGGGGTGAGTGGCGACTTCCCGCTGGCCTACATGTATGCCATGCAGCGCACCCTGCGCCTGGCCGACGGGCCGGATGAAGTGCACCGGGCAGCAATTGGCAAGTATGAGATCGGCAAGTACGTGCCGGCGGAGATGTTGCGTAGCGGGCGGTGATTTTGCCGGCCTGTTCCGGCCTCTTCGCGGGCCTGCCCGCTCCCACAGGTACCGTGCCGCCTCCGAGCTGCGCGCAGTACCTGTGGGGGCGGGCAAGCCCGCGAAGGGGGCCCTTGACGGTTCACTGTGTCTTCAGGTCCACCCCCCGATCCTTGGCCGCCTTCGTCGCCAGCAGACTCATGGGCTTGCTCATCTCAAACTTTGTAAGAAACTTCTGAATTTCGACCCAAGCCACTTGAGCCTCCCTTGCTGATGTTAGGTTTTCAACCTCAACCATGCACAGGGAGTTTGTATATGCGTGTCAGTCTGGAGGGAAAAGGTCAGGCAGTAGATAGCGATGTCACCACTACGGGGGCTGTCTGCATTGCGACGGACGCCAGCTATCTTGACGAGGGCCGAATGGTGCTGCGCGAAGGTGATCGCACCACGCCATGCCCTCTCTGCGGGCAGGAGGGGATGGTCGCTGAAGGGGTGGACCACTTCATTTCCGATGGCCGCCGGGTGGCCATGGACGGTGCGCTGGTAGTCTGTGGCTGTCCACCGGGCAGCAATCGGGTGGTCGCACCGTTGGGTGAAGCATTTCCACCCCTGCGTTCCCTTGGAGGGCGCGCGAATAGCCACTCTGCCGCGCCATCAGCTGCGATCTACCCCGGGCGTTTCTCCCAACCCATAGTAAGTGCGTTGCCCGGAACCCTGGAGCCCGGGTTCTATGTAGTGCCTCGGCGCATGTCATTTGCACAGGTGCTGCTGCAATTGGCCGAGCACGATGCCACGTTGCCAATCTCCCGGCTGCAACGGCTTAACCCGACGTTCGAGCAAGGCTTCAAGGCAGGGGAAATCTTCGTTATCGGTGACCCTGACAATGGTGATGCCTGCACCCGCGAGGAGGGGCAGTTGATGGCGGCGGCGCAGCACGCACGCCGCGCGTTGGCGGTGCTCGATTTCGCCGAAGCGGACTTCATGATGGAGCACCAGGCCGAAATCGCCGGCTTGCTCAGCAATGCCAGCCAGTCCATGGGCGTGGGCAAGGACATGCTGGAACAAGGTTTGAAGCAGGTCAGTAATACGCTGACCAGTATCGAGCAACTGCATCAGCGCGAGTTCATGCGCCATGGCCACTTGAACAGCCCGGGCTTCTTTGCTGAACGGCGACAGCTGCTGCAGCAACTGGATGGACAGTTGAAAGCGGCGTACCTCAACAAACAGCTGAACCTGGGCAGCTATGAGCGGCTGAAGAAGAGCTTGAACATTTCGACCAAAAGACTTGTGCACCATTGGTCGAAGGCGGGCGGGCCGGGGCAGATTCCGGGGTATGCGACGCACCTGGACAAGGTGGCGCGGCTCAGCAAGTACCTTGAATATGGCGGGTATGCTGCAATTGGATTGGGTGGGACTTCGTCTTATCTGAAAGTGCAGGAGGTCTGTCGGGCCGGAAACGAAGAAGCTTGTGCAAGGATCCGATATGTTGAAACTGGATCGTTCGGCATTGGGGTAGGAGGAGCGACTGCGGGAGCAATAGTGGCTGGCGCTGCAGCCGGCACGTTATGTGCCGCTTTTAGCGTAGGTACTGCGGGTCTGGCGGCTCCATTGTGTGGGATTTTAGTCGCGGGAGCGGGTGGGCTAGCAGGAGGAAAGTTAGGTGAAATGGCTGGCGAGTTTATGGGGGAGTTCATATATGAGGCCTCAAATGATGAGTTTTGAAAGCTGGCCCGTCACTATGAAGCTGATATTTATAGCTATCCCTTTTTTCATTTCCTTGCTAGGCGCATCAATTAGTCTTTACATCACCCTGACACGTGACTTTCACGTTGCCTGCTCGGCAATTACTAGCAATCCATATATAGAGCGGGTGAAGGTGGTCTGGGGAACATCAAGCCTGAAGTGGCGATGGATGCTGGTCTGCAATATTGGCGGTCTTGTTACATTTCCATGGCTGGCGTTGCGCTACGACAAGCTGGATATTGAGGAGTTGAAAGCATTTCCGGCGAAACTCAGGCGAAAGCTTGTGATTTCAGTATGGTTGTCAATCATTGGGTTTAGTGGTATTGCGGTTACGGTTGCAATAATCGAACTCTCCAAAGCTCAGTGATCACGGGCTGTCTCCTATATGGTACGACGCCTCGCCTAATTCGTGTCTATGTTGAGCGAGTCGACTATCAGTCATATGGAGAGCTACCTTTCACAGCTTGTACTGGTCCTTGTAGGAGAGGTTTTGTGTTGCGACAGGGCTTCGCAGCAACCCGGAAATTTATGCTGCGAAGCTGAAATCCTAGGTCTGCTACGAAGTCCTGTCGCGATACGAGGTCGTTCCTGCTGATCTGCTTTCGGCTTTGTCATGGGGGATTAGTTGTAATCGGATGGATAAAGTTAGACACGGTGGGTTTTCTGCAATTGGGTTGGGTGGGACTTCGTCTTGCTTGAAAGTGGAGGAGGTTTGTCGAGCACGGGAGACCGAGGCTTGCAAGGCCGTGCGTCTGAAAGAAGTTGGAAATTTCAGTGGAGGTGTTGTTGGTGGAACAGCAGGAGGCTTCATCGCAAGCTTGGCAGTTCCTTCTGTCTGTGCTGTTTTCGCTATTGGAACTGCAGGTGTAGGGGCTCCAGTGTGTGGTATCGCTCTCATTGGAGCCGGCTCTCTGGCCGGAGGCTTGGCAGGCGGGGATGTGGGAGAGATGTTGGGAGAAAAGATCTATGAGTCCATCGCTGATTGATGTAAACAGCTGGCCGCTGAGGATTCAGTTACTTTTTCTGGTTATGCCATTTGCCTTGAGTGTTGGTGGTTTGGCAGTTAGCGGTTATGTCGCTTGGTCTCGTGAGTTTGAGCTTGTCAATAGCTCCATACGAAGCAATGCCTACCTGGAAAAGATGAAGCGTTTTGCGGGAACCACTACTTACCGTGCACGATGGATGGTTGTCTGTGTTGTCTGCGGTTTACTGAATTTTCCTCTATTTCATTCAAGAATAGGCGTTGTGGACGCTGATGAATTAAAAGCTTTTCCGTTGAAGTTAAAGCGCAAGCTGGTTTTTTCGAGCTGGCTGGTAATAATTGGTTCAGCGTGGCTAGCCATTGCTTATGCGATGGTTAAACATTAAAGCTTGGGGTGTCAGACCCGCATCTGCGGGTCTTCCTCTTTCTGGCTGGCTGTACTATTGGCATTTGAAGGATGTCTGGATTGAGCCTCCTTGCTTTCCGGTTTATCCCCCCGCGTCTTGAGCAACGAAACCACCACCCCACCCAGCAACAACCCGAACGTCACCCCCAACGACAGCAACGCCGGCACCTTACCCACCATGCCGTGATAGAAGATTTTGCAGCCAATGAAGATCAACACCAGCGCCAACGCGTACTTGAGGTACACAAACCGGTGCATCAACGCCGCCAGCGCAAAATACAGCGAGCGCAAGCCGAGGATAGCGAAGATGTTCGAGGTGTAGACAATGAACGGGTCCTGGGTGATGGCGAAGATTGCCGGCACGCTGTCGACGGCGAACACCAGGTCGGCCAGTTCGATCAGTACCAGTGCCATGAACAGCGGGGTGGCATAGCGCACTGCCTTGTGCTCCCCGGGCGGGGTCTGGTGCACGAAGAAGTGCGAGCCGTGGATCTGCTCGGTGACCCGCATGTGCCGGCGCACGAACTTCAGGATCGGGTTGTTGGCCAGGTCGGGACGGCTGTCTTCTTTCGACAGCGCCATCTTCACCCCGGTAAACAGCAGGAAGGCACCGAAGATATACAGCACCCAGGCGAAGTTCTGCACCAGCGCCGCGCCCACGCCGATCATGATCGCCCGCAGGAACACCACCCCGAGGATGCCCCAGAACAGCACGCGGTGCTGGTAGCGGCGGGGGATGGCGAAGTAGCCAAAGATCATCGCCATGACGAACACGTTGTCCATCGACAGCGACTGCTCGACCAGGAACCCGGTGTAGAACTCCAGCGCCGACTGCGCACCCAGCTGGTACCAGACCCCGGCGCCGAACAGCACGCCGACGCTGAAATAGCCCGAATACAGCAGCAGGCTTTCACGCATTTCGATTTCCCGGTCGTGGCGGTGCAGCACACCCAGGTCGAGTACCAGCAAACCGATGACGATGGCCATGAACACCAGCCACAACCAGGTGCTGGTACCGAGGAACGGGGTGGTGAGGAATACCTGTAGAGCTGTCATGAGCCCCTCCTTGAATGTCGACGTTGCATGGCAACAGTGATCCGACATGGCGGCCTGGCAGCCGTCAGAGGGGCCCGGTATCACATGGGCTTGAGCCTAGACCCGTTTGCCGGTGATGCCGAATGGGGAGCTGTTACATTTCTTTGCCAGGCAAGGCACACAGTGTACGCACGCACCCTGTAGGAGCAGCACATAAGTCATTGAATTAGCAGGACCCTGTGGGAGCGGCTTTAGCCGCGAACACCGGCGCAGCCGGTGCCATGCACCGCGTTGGATTCTTCGCGGCTAAAGCCGCTCCCATAGGGTACGCGGACCGCTTGCGAATTCAGCTCTCCAAGCGACAGCGCAGCCCAAAGGGCTGGGTAATCACCTACAGGGATGTGCGCTGCTTTCAGATCAATACACCCACACTTCCACCCGACGATTACGCAGTCGCCCTTGCTCCAGCTCGTTTCCTGCCACCGGCAGTTCATCCCCCATACCCGTCACTTCAAGCACCTCCACGCCATCGCGCGCCAGCTCACGGCGCACGGCCTGGGCCCGCAGGCGGGAGAGCAGGGCGGCGCGACCGGGTGTCTCCTTGGGGTCGCCAAAGCCCACCAGCACCGCTTTACGCTGCAGCTTGCCAGCGTTGCGCAGGTACTCGGCCACCCGCTGTACATCACGCAGGGCCTTGTTGTCGAGGCTGGCGCTGCCTTCCTGGAAGCGGAAGTTGACGCTCAGCCGCTGCGCCTGCTGGGCCAGGGTGCGATAGCGCGGCGGCATGTCGGCCAGGGGCGCTACAGGTTGGGCCTTGATCTGCTGCGAAACGAAGCCCTGCCGGGCGACGATCGCCTGGCCGGCCGGGCTCTGGGCAAAGTCAGCCAGGGCCCTGGCCTGGGGCTTGGGGTTGGCCGGCAAATAGAAGTACAAGCGCCGTGACAATGGGTAGTCTTCGCTGGCTACAAGCGCGCGCTCCGGCAACATGGCAGGTGCGTCGCCCTCGGCCACCGCCAGCACCTTGGCCCCGTGTATTGCTGCCAGGCTGCTGAAGCCGATGGCCTGGCGGTCGGTGCTCACTCGCGCGGCCAGCTCGTCGCTGGACTCGAAGCGTTGGGCCTTGGGTGAAAGCTCGCCGTGCTGGGGTTCCAGCACCAGTGCCTTGAAGGTCTCAAAGGTACCGGAGCGGTCGTCACGGGCGTACAGGTGGATGGCCCCGCCACTGACGCCCAGTTGCTCCCAGCGCTGGATCTGCCCCGAGAAAACCTGCGCCAGTTGCCGGGTAGTGAGCTGCGGCAACGGGTTGTCAGGGTGAACGATGACTGCAACGCCATCCAGGCCGATGACTTGTTCGGCGGCAGCGGCGCGCAGGTCGCCCAAAGCCTGCAGTTGGCGTGCTTCGCTGTCGTTGATCGGCCGCGAGGCGGCGGCCAGGTCGGCGTCGCCATGGCCCAGGGCGAAGAAGCCGGTGCTGGAACCGTGGGCGGCGATATCGATGCGCAAAGGCTGGCCGTGCGCGTCACGTGCGGTGATAACGGTCTCGTTGGCCAACTCGCCCGGGTGTTGTTCGATGGCAGTAGCTTGCTGTGCGCGCAACTGCCCTTGCACCAGCGCCGGCAGCAAGGCCGCGCCAATGGTGTTGGAGCCTTGCACGCGCAGGGGCGCGGGCTCGGCCAGGGTCGCCAGCGGTAGCAGGGTGAGCAGCAAGACAAGCAGGCGTGGCATGCCGGGAGGCCTATGGCATAGGGTTGGCCGGCAGATTACGACAGTGGCGTGATGATAATGTGACGGTGTTGTTCACATCTTGAGTTGTGCGGCACCTGGTAGACCGAGCGCCGCCCGCGCGGCGCTTGATCTACCAGGCGTTGCAGCACTCAAGATGTTAATGCGCCCCGGCGGACTTGCTCAGGTCACTCTCTGCCCACTCGGTATAAATGCACGCATCCGCCACCGCCCAGCGCACCTTCACGGTATCCCCCGGCTGCATCGGCATGCCCGCGGCCGACAGCGCCTTCACCGTCAGCTCGGTGCCGCCCGCGGTCACCACATGGCAGGTCTGGCTCTCGCCCAGGAACAATACTTCGCCAACCTTGGCGCTGACCTCGTTCCAGCCCGCCGGGAGTGGCTCGCGCGTGGCCTGTTCGGCGGTCAGGGCCAGGGCCTTTTCCGGGCGCACCATGATCAGGGCATCCTGCGAGGCGGCCAGCCCCGGGGTCAGGCGGATGGCCACCGGCTGGCCCTCGAAGCTGCCCGCGCCATTGCTGCTGGCCTTGATCCGCAGGAAGTTGGAGTTACCCAGGAACGAGGCGACGAAGGCATTTGGCGGGTTCTGATACAGGTCGTAACCGGTGCCTAGGCCGACGATCCTGCCGTGGCTGAAGATGGCGATGCGCTGGGACAGGCGCATGGCTTCTTCCTGGTCGTGGGTGACGTAGACGATGGTGATGCCCAGGCGCCGGTGCAACTGGCGCAGTTCGTCCTGCAGGTCTTCGCGCAGCTTCTTGTCCAGCGCGCCGAGCGGCTCGTCCATCAGCAGGATGCGCGGCTCGTACACCAGCGCCCGGGCAATCGCCACACGCTGCTGCTGGCCACCGGACATCTGCGACGGCTTGCGGTGGGCGAACTTCTCCAGCTGCACCAGCTTGAGCATGGCATCGACGCGCTTGCTGGTTTCGCTGGCGCCGAGCTTGCGGATGGCCAGCGGGAAGCCGATGTTGTCGCGCACGTTCAGGTGCGGGAACAGCGAATAGCGCTGGAACACCATGCCGATGTCGCGCTTGTGCGGTGGCACGTTGACCAGCGACTGGCCATCGACCAGGATCTCGCCGCTGCTCGGCGTTTCGAAGCCGGCCAGCATCGACAGGGTGGTGGACTTGCCCGAGCCGCTGGAGCCGAGAAAGGTCAGGAACTCGCCGTCCTGGATTTCCAGGTCGAGGTTGTCCACGGCGGTGAAGTCGCCGTAGTGCTTGTTGAGGCCGCGCAGGCTGACCAGGGTCTTGCCGTGCGCGTTGTCTTTGATCACTGCACTCATTGTTGTTTTCTCCGCGCGCTCAGGCGTTGGCTTCGGTGCGCCGGCGCAAGGCGGCGGCAATGAACATGACAAGCAGCGACAGGCCGATCAGCAAGGTCGAGGCCACGGCGATGACCGGGCTGAGGTCCTGGCGCAGGGTGGTCCACATCTTCACCGGCAGGGTCTGCAGGTCGGGGCTGGCCATCATCACGCTCAGCACCACTTCATCCCACGACACCAGAAAGGCGAACAGGCCGCCGGCGATCATCCCCGGGCGAATCGCCGGGAAGGTCACCTTGAAGATCGCCTGCAGGCGCGAGGCGCCACAGATCACCGCGGCATCCTCGATCGACTGGTCGAACAGCTTCAGCGAGTTGATGATCGAGATGATGGTGAAGGGCAGGGCGACGATCACGTGGCTGACCACGAAGGCGAACAGCGTGCCGGTGTAGCCAAGCTTGAGGAACAGCGCGTACACCGCCACGGCAATGATCACCAGCGGCACGATCATCGGCATGGTGAACAGCCCGTACAGCAGCTCGCGGCCGGGGAAGCGGCCACGCACCAGGGCGAATGCGCTGGGCAGGCCGAGCAGCACGGCGGCGATGGTGGTCAGCACGGCCACCTTCAGGCTGGCCAGCGCGGCGTCCATCCACTCCGGGTTGGAGAAGAACTGGCCGTACCACTTGAAGGTCCAGCCCGGTGGCGGGAACACCAGCCACTGCGATGAGCCGAACGACAGCAACACGATGAACACCACTGGCAGCAGCAGGAAGGCCGCGATGACCCCGGTGGTCAGGTACAGGCCTGTACGCAGCGGGCGGCCCATGGCATTGGGAGACAGGAGCATGGTGGTTTACCTCGCGTTGCCAACCGGGGATTCCGGCTGCAGCTTCAGGTACAGGTAGAAAAGCACCAGGGTGATCACCACCAGCAGTGCGGCGGCGGCGCTGGCCAGGCCCCAGTTGAGGAACGACTGCACCTGCTGGATGATGAATTCGGGCAGCATCATGTTTTGCGCACCGCCCAGCAGGGCCGGGGTGACGTAGTAACCGAGCGACATCACGAACACCATCAGCGCCCCGGAGAACAGCCCCGAGCGGCACAGCGGCAGGAACACCTTGCAGAAATTGGTCCACGGGCTGGCGCCGCAGATAGAGCCGGCCTGCAGCACCATCGGGTCGATGGCATGCATGGTCGCCTGCAGCGGCAGCACGATGAACGGGATCATGATGTAGCTCATGCCGATCACCACGCCGGTCAGGTTGTGCACCATTTCCAGCGGAGCATCGATGATACCCATGGCCATCAACGCCTTGTTGATCACCCCCGAGCTCTGTAGCAGCACCAGCCACGAGTAGGTGCGCGCCAGCAGGCTGGTCCACATCGACAGCAGCACGATGTTCAACAGCCAGCGGCCCCAGCCCTTGGGCACCAGGGTTATTGCCCAGGCCAGAGGGAAGCCCAGCAGCACGCTGATCAGGGTGACCACGCCGGCCACCGAGAAGGTGTTGAACAGTACCCGCGCATAAGCCGAGTTGGCGAACAGCTGCTCGTAGTTGCCCAGGCCCGGCGTTGGCTCCAGCACCCCGCGCAGCAACAGGCCGGCCAGCGGGGCGAAGAAGAACAGGCCAAGGAACAGCAGGGCCGGCAGCAGGTTGCGGCTGCCTTTCCAGCGCTGGCTCAGGCTGACGCGGCGGGGGGCCGTTCCCGGGGCGCCGGTGCCCGTGGGGGCACCTTGCGCGTTATGCAGGGCGTTGATGGCGACTTTCATTTGACCAACCACTCATTCCAGCGGGCTGCAATGGCCTGGCCGTTCTTGGCCCAGTAGGCGAAGTCGAGGGTGACCTGGTCCTGGGCGTAGGCGGTCGGCAGATTCTGTGCGAGGTCTTTGTCGAGCTTGGCCACGCTGTCGACGTTCACCGGCGCGTAGGCGGTCTTGTTGGCGAATTCGGCCTGGCCTTCGGCGCTGCTGGCGTTGGCCAGGAACTTCATGGCGGCGTCCTTGTTCTTGGCGCCTTTGGGGATGACCAGGAAATCGGCCATTACCAGGTTCTGCTTCCAGCTCACGCCCACCGGTGCACCGTCCTGCTGCAAGGCATAGACGCGGCCGTTCCAGAACTGGCCGAGCGAGGCTTCACCGGAGGCCAGCAGTTGCTGCGACTGGGCGCCACCGCCCCACCAGACAATGTCTTTCTTGATGGTGTCGAGCTTCTTGAAGGCGCGGTCCAGGTCCAGCGGGTACAGCTTGTCGGGAGCTACGCCGTCGGCCAGCAGGGCCAGCTCCAGTACGCCAGGGCTGGGCCATTTGTACAGGGCACGCTTGCCGGGGTAGGCCTTGGTATCGAACAGTGCGGTCCAGTCCACCGGTTTGTTGGCACCGAGCTTGCCTTCGTTGTAGCCGAGCACGAAGGAGAAGAAGAACGAGCCGACGCCATGGTCGGAGACGAAGCGTGGGTCGATCTTGTCGCGCTTGATCTGGTTGAAATCGAGGGGTTCGAGCAGGCCTTCGCTGGCGGCACGCAGGGCGAAGTCGGCTTCGACGTCGACCACGTCCCACTGCACGTTGCCGCTCTCGACCATGGCCTTGAGCTTGCCGTAGTCGGTGGGGCCGTCCTGGACGACTTTGATGTCGGTGGCTTTGGTGAAGGGTGCGGCCCACGCTTCTTTCTGGGCGTCCTGGGTTGTACCGCCCCAGCTGACGAAGTTCAGGCTGTCGGCGGCCTGGGCGGCCTGACATGCCAGGGTCAGCAGGCTGGCGGACAGCACTGCGGTTACACGTTTGCTCAACAGCATGGTTACGCCCTCGTTGCTTTTGTTATTCGAGGCGGGGCTTATGGTGCGCCCGCCAACAGTGTTCGGGGAGCAGCTAAAACAAAGTGTCTTGTGGCCGTTTGTGATTGTAGGTGCCGGCCTGCAGATTTAAGGTCTACGGGATATCATATTATGGTATTCCAAACTTTTGGCAAGAGGTATGAGGCGACCGGCCATCACTCCGTCCTTTCAGAAACAGCGCGGACCCTGTGGGAGCGGGTTCACCCGCGAATGCGTTGGTGGCTTCACCATCGTATTCGCGGGTGAACCCGCTCCCACAGAGCCCTGCCAGGTCAGTTGCTTATGTGCTTTAGCCGACCATGTCTGGTTCGAACGGTATGCTCTGCACCACCTCCAGCTCATACCCGGCCAGCCCCGCATATTTCAGCGGTGGGCCCAGATGGCGCAGCTTGCCCACGCCCAGGTCCTGCAGAATCTGCGCCCCGGTGCCCACCTCCGAATACACTTTCGATTGCCCACGCTGGTAAGGCCGCACCGGCTGGGTCAGCTGCGGCACGCGCTCCAGCAGTGCCTGCGAGGACTCATGGTTGGCGAGGATCACCACCACGCCAGCGCCTTCCTCGGCCACCTTCTGCAGCGCCGCCCATAGCGTCCAGTTGGCCGGCCCGGCGTATTCGGCACCGACCAGATCACGCAGTGGGTCGATCACGTGCACCCGTACCAGGGTCGGCTGCTGGCGGCGGATATCGCCCATGACCATGGCCATGTGCACGCCACCTTCGATGCGGTCTTCGTAGGTGACCAGGCGGAAGGTGCCATGCACGGTCGGCAGTTCGCGTTCGCCGATGCGCTTGATGGTCTGCTCGGTGCTCAGGCGGTAGTGGATGAGGTCAGCGATGGTGCCGATCTTGATGCCATGCCGGGCAGCGAACACTTCCAGGTCCGGGCGGCGGGCCATGGTACCGTCGTCGTTGAGCACTTCGACGATCACCGAGGCCGGGGTGAAGCCCGCCAGGCGCGCCAGGTCGCAGCCGGCTTCGGTGTGGCCGGCACGGGTCTGCACACCGCCTTCGCGGGCGCGCAGGGGGAAGATGTGGCCGGGTTGCACCAGGTCTTCGGGGCGGGCGTTGGGGGCCATGGCTGCCGCCACGGTGCGCGCACGGTCGGCGGCGGAAATACCCGTGGTAACGCCCGTGGCCGCCTCGATCGACACGGTGAAGGCAGTGCTGAACACGCTGCCGTTGGCTGGCACCATCTGCTCCAGGCCCAGGCGTTGGCAGTGTTCGTCGGTCAGGGTCAGGCAGATCAGCCCGCGCGCTTCACGGGCCATGAAGTTGATAGCCTGGGCGTCGCAACGCTCGGCGGCGATCAGCAGGTCGCCTTCGTTTTCCCGGTCCTCGTCATCCACCAGCAGGACCATCTTGCCTTGCCGGTAGTCCTCGAGAAGTTCTTCGATGGTGTTGAAAGCCATGTTGCACGCTCACTGTGGTGGGGTGATTATTATGGTATACCATCATACACAAATATCGCCGTAACAGGAGAGCAGCGCATGAAGGCCTATTGGATCGCCCATGTGGACGTGACCGACCCCGAGCAATACCAGCAGTACACCCAGCGCGCCCCGGCTGCCTTCAAGGCATTCGGCGGCCGCTTCCTGGCCCGTGGCGGGCGTAGCGAGGCGATGGAAGGGCGGCCTACCCCTCAGCGTAGCGTGGTGATCGAGTTCGAATCTTACGAGCAGGCGGTGGCGTGTTACCGGTCCGAGCTGTACCAGCAGGCATGCCGCCATCGTCAGGGGGTGGCGAAGGCTGAGGTGATCATCGTTGAAGGGTTCGAGCCCTGAGTGATGGCTGCTGGCCCTATCGCTGGCTTGCCGGCGATAGGGCCATTACTGTCAAAGCAGAAACTCAAGGCATGCCAGGTAGTTCATGCGGTCGCAGGTCGAACACCAGCACTTCGGCATCCACCCCATTGCCCAGCTCCAGCAGCTGTTCCTGCCTTACCCGAACGCCATCCCCTTCATTGAGCAGCTGCCCATTGAGCTCGACACTGCCCCGGGCCACATGCACATAGGCATGGCGGTTTTCCGGCAAGGTCAGCGTGGCGCGTTCGTCACCGTCGAACAGACCGGCATACACCCGCGCATTCTGCCGCACCTGCAGTGAACCCTCAGTGCCATCCGGCGAGATGATCAGGCGCAGCTTGCCGCGCTTTTCATCAGCACTGAAATGCTGTTGCTGGTATCGCGGTGTTGCCCCTTGCACGTTCGGCACGATCCAGATCTGCAGGAAGTGCACCGGTTGCACCTGGCTGTGGTTGAACTCGCTGTGGGCCACGCCATGGCCAGCGCTCATCAGTTGCACATCGCCCGGGCGGATAACCGAGCCGGTGCCCAGCGTGTCCTTGTGCTCCAGCGCGCCTTCCAGCACGTAGGAGAAAATCTCCATGTCTCGGTGCGGGTGTTCGCCAAAGCCCTTGCCGGGGATGACGCGGTCGTCGTTGATCACCAGCAGGTCGGAGAAACCTTGTTCGTCCGGGTTGCGGTAATGGCCGAAGGAGAAGGTGTGGAAGGACTTCAGCCAACCATGGAAGGCCAGGCCGCGGTCTTGGGCGTTGCGTACGGTGAGCATGGTGATTCTCCTTGAGTGCCGGGGCCGGGAGGGCTGCCGTGCTGTCGATGGAGATAACTTTACTGTCACCTTAATATTTAAAAAATAGCGGCTGAATTGAATTACTGTCTTGTTATGGGTGACAGTTGGTTCAGGTTTTTGTAGGGCAATTCTGAATTTTCCGCCGTTCGGTCTCTGTCCGTTCTGCCGGTGATAGCGTCGGGATTTCCATACAGGGAGTTGCTCATGACACGCATTTCGATACATGGCAAAGGACAGGCACTCGATGGAGACCTCACCACCACCGGGGCGGTCTGCATAGCCAGCAGTACCAACTATCGGGGGAACAACCAGCGTGCTCTGCGCCTGGGGGACACCACGACAGAGTGCCCGGAATGCAAGAAGCCCGGTGTAATCGTTGAAGGGTTGCCTTTCTTCAACATCGAAGGAAAACCAGCTGTGGTAGACGGGGCGCTGGTCAAGTGTGGCTGTCCAGAGGGCAATAACCGGGTCATTGCAAGGTCTGCGGTTCACTCTGCGGGTGGCCGTGCAACTCAGACAGCGCCATCGTCGCCTACCACCCGGAGTTCGCCTTCCTCACCGGAGCAGACCCCAGCCCAGGCTTTCAGCGCTTTTGAACGCGACTCAACGGCGATATTGGAGCCGGGTTTCCATATCGTGCAGCGCAGCATGTCTTTCGAGCAGGTGCTGCAAAGCCTGGGCGCAACAAATAGCCTGCTGCCTGTCTCGCTGCTGCAACGCCTGAATCCGACCTTTGCCGAAGGGTTCAAGGCGGGCGAGATTTTTGTTCTCGGCAGCCCGAGTAGTGGCTATGCCTGCAGCTTTGAGGAGAACCAGCTGATCATGGTGGCAGAGAGGGCGCGGGAGTCGCTATCGATTCTCTCCCATGAAGAAGCCAACTTCATGATGGAACACATCGGTGAGATTGCTGGAGTGCTCAATGGGGCGAGCCAGTCGATGGGCGTGGGTAAGGATATGCTCGAGCGAGGGCTGGGGCAGGTCAAGGATACGTTGAAAGGGATCGAGGCTCTGCATCAACGAGAGTTCACGGTGCATGGCCATCTGAACAGTCCGAGTTTCTTTGCTGCGCGTAGGGAACTCTATCAGCAACTCGGGGCGCAACTGCGGGTTGGCTTTTTGAACAAGGCATTAAATCTGGGAAGTTATGACACCTTGCGCCGGGACCTCGGTATCTCCACGAAAAGCGTGGTGCATCATTGGAAGAAGGCAGGTGTGCCGGGGCAGATACCCGGGTATGCAACACATCTGGATGAAGTGGCGAAAACCTCACAGTATCTCAAGTATGGCGGCTGGATCGGGATCGGGCTTGGCGGTGGCTCCTCTTATCTGAAGGTTCATGAAGCTTGCCGCGCAGGTGAGACCGAAGAATGCAAGAAAATCCGATTCACAGAGACCGGGAGCTTCTCGGGTGGGTTAGCCGGGGGAATGGCAGGCGCAAAACTGGCGGCTGATGCATCCCAATTGGTTTGTGCATTTGGCATCTACGGCAAAGTGGCTTGCGGAGTTTTGTTGGTTGGCAGTGCTTCATTTGCTTTGAGCAAAATGGGCGAACGTCTAGGAGAGACAACCGGTGAGTTACTGTTCGAGAAACTCTATGACTGAGTTCACAGCGTGGCCTATAAACTTGCGGCTTGCATTTCTATTGGCACCCTTTGTCATCGGGGCTGTCGGGCTGGGAATTCACTACCGTTTAACGATAGGGAGGCGCTTTGAGGAGCTTTGCTCGGTGTTTCAAAACAGCCCGGGCCTGAAAGAAGATCTGAAATATTGGACCACGATATCGACCCGAACGAGGGCAATGATTGTTTCAGGCGTTATGCTGGGAGCAGTTTTTCCTGCGCTGGTTGTTCGTAGAGGGCTGTTGAATGCTGAAGACTGTCGGAACTGTCCTATTCATCTCAAGCGTCGCTTGCAAATCTCCTTTTGGTGTAATGCTGTTGCATGCACATGGGCAATTGCAGGCTGGACCATCATTGAGCTCGGCAAACAATAGCCATAAAGAGACCCGCCTGTCTCTTATTTGAAGGTTCGTGAAGCTCGCCGCGCAGGTGAGAGCGAGGAATCCAAGAAAACCCGATTCACAGAGACCGGTAGCTTTACAGGTGAGCTTGCAGGGGGCGCTGGGGTAAATGGGCAATCTCCGCCGTATGTAAGTTCGGCCTGTGGGGTAAGACCGCTTGTGGAGTTGTCGTTGTGGGTGCAGGTGCTTTAGGGACGCAAAAAGTTCTGAGGCGCTTGGAGAGTTCATGGGGGAAAGTATTTATGAGGCTATCTATGCTTGACCTCAGCGATTGGCATGTGGGCATCCGCCTGGTTGTATTGTTGATACCAGCGGCGGCAGCGCTTAGTGGGCTGGCGATTGATGGTCATATCGCAATATCCCGTCACTACCAGGTCATGTGCGATTCATTCAGCCGCAGTAGCGCTCTGAATGAGGAACAAAGATTTTCGGGTGAATTTGGTCTTAAGTCTCGATTCTTGGTTATCGCAGGTATGACGACCCCATTAATGCTACCTCGGCTCTTCATCCGCCGTGGCACATTGCACCCTGATGACTACAGGCAGTTTCCACGATATCTGAAGCGGCGTATGAAGCTAGCGATGGTTTTAATGGTCTCTGGACTTGTATTGGCAGCAGTTGTAATGAACTTCTTTAAGTTGTAAGGCCAGAAGACAAAGCCCGCTCACGCGGGCTTTGTCTTCACGGATACCACGTTCAAACCGGGAGATAGCATACGTGATCACGTCTGCAAATAAACCGAAACGGCATTTCTGGCGCTGGGTGGTCGCGATTATGCTCAGCCCAATCGTCTTTTGGTATGTTGCCACACCGCGCGTGAGTTTTCATTTTTCTGACAAGGGGCAGGGGCGTCTCGGCTACATCTTGAATGTCCAGCACGACATATCAAAAGGTGAAATCTACCCGGGCGAAACCACAGGCGGCGGCGGGCATATTTTCCCGAACGACCAATTTTTCATGCAACTCGATTGGAACAACCGTGGAAAGTGGCACTGTATTCGGGCCAAACCCAAGTGGCCCAGGATCGATATCTACATCGGGGCGGACGGTGCCATAGATAGCCGCACCGATGGCAGATTCATTGAAGCCTGCGGGCCATTTCCGCAATAGAAGCAAAAGACCCGCCTGGGCGGGTCCTCTGCTCATCGACTCACTGCAGATGTACTTTAAGTTCGGTGCCGGCCTGCCTCATCGCCGCCTTCACCGCCGGCACCAGGCTCAACGGGTTCAACAACCCATAGTCATGAATCATCCCGTTGTAGCGCACCGAGGTCACCGTCACACCTGCCGCATTCAACTTGCGGGCATACGCTTCACCTTCATCGCGCAGCACGTCGAACTCGGCCGTCTGCACCAGTGCTGGCGGCAGGCCCTTGAGCTGTTCGCTGCTGGCGCGCAGCGGCGAGGCGTAAATCTGTTCCCGTGCCTTGGCATCGGTGGTGTAGTTGTCCCAGAACCATTTCATCATGCCGGTGGTGAGGAAGTGTCCCTCGGCAAACTGCTTGTACGACGCGGTCTCGAAGCTGGCATCGGTCACCGGCCACAGCAGCAGCTGGAAGCGCAGGGCCGGGGTGCCGGCCTCTTTGGCCTTCAAGGCAACTACTGCCGCCATGTTGCCGCCGACGCTGTTGCCGGCCACAGCCAGGCGCTTGCCGTCCACGCCGATTTCCTTGCCATGCTCGGCCACCCATTGGGTGGCGGCGTAGGCCTGGTTGATTGCCGTCGGGTAATGCGCTTCCGGCGACGGGGTGTAGTCCACATAGACCGCCACCGCACCAGAGCCAACCACCAGATCGCGGATCAGCCGCTGGTGGGTCGGGAAGTCGCCGAGTACCCAGCCGCCACCGTGGAAGAACATGAACACCGGCAGGTCACCCTTCACATTGGCCGGGCGTACCACTTGCAGCTTGATCGACTCGCCGTTGGCCTGGATGGTGCGTTCCTTCACTTCGATACCAGAGAGGTCAACCTTGACCGAAGCCTGGGCGCCGGTCAGCACGGCGCGGGCGTCTTTCGGGCTGAGCTGTTCCAGCGGCTTGCCGCCGCCTTGCTCCAGGGCTTCGAGGAAGGCCTGGGTGTGCTGTTCGACACCCGGGCTGCCAGCGGCGAAGGCGCTGGAAACGGACAGGGCCAGCAGGGAGGCGGTGAGGGTTTTGTGGACAATGTTCATGAGCGAATCCTTTTCTGTGCAAGTGTTGGTAGTGGGCGTCTTGCCTGGCCTTCAGGGCCATCGCTGCGACTTGTGCGTAGATTAGGGAGATGCATCGATGGGAAAAAGCCGCTATAAAGCGTTTGACTGTCACTATGAGCGAGACAATGAATCCCTACGAAGACATGCGCATCTTTGCCCAGGTGATGGAGGCCGGCAGTTTCACCGCCGCTGCCGACCGCCTGGGCATGTCCAAGCAATCGGTCAGCCGGCGCCTGATGCAGCTTGAGGAGCGCCTGGGCGTGCGCCTGCTCAATCGCTCCACCCGGCGCCTGGACGCCACGCCGCTGGGTCAGCACTACTACCAGTCGGCGCTGCGCCTGCTCGGCGAAGTGCAACAGGTGGAGCACGACATCAGCGGCCAGGCTCAGGCCTTGCGCGGCACCTTGCGCCTGAGCGTGCCGCTGTCGTTCGCCATGGCGCACCTGGGCTGCCTGCTGACCGAGTTTCTGCAGTTGCACCCGCAGGTGGATGTGGAAGTGGATTTGAGCGACCGCGCCGTGGACCTGATCGGCGAGGGCTATGACCTGGCGCTACGGATTGGTGCGCTGGAGGACTCCAGCCTGATTGCGCGGCGTATTGCCAGTGTCGAGCGGGTGTATTGTGCGAGCCCGGTGTACCTGGAAGCGCGGGGCGTGCCGGCCAGGCCGGACCAGCTGGCCGGGCATGACTGCCTGCCCTATGGGCATTCGCGGCAGGTGCAGTGGCAGTTCAGGCATGGCGGCAAGGCCCAGGCGATCCAGGTGACCGGGCGCATGCGGGCGAACAATGGCGAGCTGCTAAGGGATGCGGCGATTGCCGGGATGGGGGTGACTTATCTGCCAACCTTCATCGTGGGCCAGGCACTGGCAGATGGGCGGCTGGTGACGGTGCTGGATGAGTGGCGACCGCCGGCGCTGCAGCTGTCGGCGGTGTACCCGCAGCACCGGCAGGTGGCGCGGCCGGTGCAGGGGTTTGTGAACTTCCTGCGTGAGCGGTTGGTGCAGCTCTGACCTTCAGTACCGTGTGGGCTTCTTCGCGGGTGAACCCGCTCCCACAGGTACTCCACAGCCCCCAAGCCTTGTGATGACCCTGTGGCAGCGGGCATGCCCGCGAACACCGGCGCAGCCGGTGCCAGCCACCGCGTTGACTTCTTCGCGGGTGAACCCGCTCCCACAGGTACTCCACAGCCCCCAAACCTTGTGATGAGCCTGTGGGAGCGGGCGTGCCCGCGAACACCGGCGCAGCCGGTGCCAGCCACCGCGTTGGCTTCTTCGCGGGCATGCCCGCTCCCACAGGTATGCCACAGCACCCAAGCCTTGTGATGACCCTGTGGGAGCGGGTTTACCCGCGAAGAGGCCGGTACAGGTTATTGCATCAACTCCTCCACCCCGACCCAACCACCCTCGAACTCGTCCATGGCATCCAGCACCGCTTCACGGAAATACGCCAGCGAAGCCCGATCAAACAGCAACTGCAATGCTGGCCTCTCATCACTCCCCACATTCAGCACGATCACGTTGATCCGCGCCGCCGAGGTCTGCGCTACCGCGCCAACGGGAAACGCCTGGGCACGCAAGTCCACCCCGCACAACTTGGCCATCACCGCGCTGCAGTACAGCCCCGACAGCTGCAACCAGGCATGGCTGTCCTGGCGCGGTAGCAGGTAGTTGCGCTGGGCTTCCTGCACCCACCCGGCCTCTTCGGCAGCCACCCGTGCACCGTCGTCGGCCAGGCTGCCCAGCAGCAGGTACTCGGTCTGCGACAAGCGCGCTACCCAGCCACCGTCTTGCTGGCGCACGGCCTGGTTGGGCAGCGACGGCAAGTGGTAGCCACGCGCCTGCAGATAAGCGGCACTGTCGCCCCCACGAAACCCGACCCGTGCCAGATCGGTCAGGTCAGTCAACGCGCAGGTGTGCACCAGCTCGGCCCGCGGGTTGCGTAAAACAATAGCTTCGGCTTGCAAACTGGTCATGGCTCAGAGCTCCTGGCGGAGGTTGTCGGGATCGTGGAACGGCAGGGGCACCACCTTGGCATTGACCATCACGCCACCCTCCACGCGGATCGGGATATGCATGCCAGGCGTAGCCTGATGGGCGCCGGCGTAAGCCAGGCCGATGATCTGCCCCAGGGTTTGCGAGTATTCGCAGGATGTGACGTTGCCGCTGATGTCCGGCCCGTCCAGCACCAGATGCCCCTCCAGCGGTTGCGGGCTGCCCTTGGGCAGGGTGAAGCCGACCAGTTTGCGCTTGAGCGGCTGCGCTTCGAGGATCTCGATCGAGCGCTTGCCGACGAAGAATGGCTTCTTTCGGCCGATGGCCCACTGCATGTCGATCTCCGCCGGGTGGGTCATGCCGTCGGTGTCCTGGCTGATGATCACATGGCCCTTTTCCAGGCGCAGCAGGCGCTGGGTCTCGACACCGAACGGGCGAATGCCCAACCCCGCGCCGGCTTGCATCAAGGCGTCCCACAGGTGCTCGGCGTGCCGCGCCGGCACGTGCACTTCGTAGCCCAGTTCACCAACAAAGCCGACCCGCAGGATGCGCGCGGCAATGCCAGCCACCTTGCCCTGGCGTACGCCGAGGTAAGGGAAGGCCTCGGCCGACAGGTCCACCTCGTCACACAGCTTGGCCAGCACCTGGCGTGACAGCGGCCCGGCCAGGTTGACCGCGGCCAGGGCGGCGGTGACGTTGGTGATGTCCACGTCCAGGCGCCACTGCGCGTTCCACTTAAGCATCTGCTGGTAGATGCGGTCGACGCCGCTGGTGGTGGCGGTGACGTAGAAGTGCTGCTCGGCCAGCCGAGCGCACACGCCATCGTCGATCACCACGCCGTGCTCGTTGGTCATCAGCGCGTAGCGGGTGCGGCCGATGGCCAGCTTGGCGAAGCCGAAGGTGTACAGGCGCTCAAGCAGTTCGGCGGCGTCGGGGCCGCGCACGTCCAGGCCGCCGAGGGTGGAAACGTCGATCAGGCCGACCTTCTCGCGCACGTGGCGGGCTTCCTCCTGCATGCAGCGTTCGCGTTCCTCGGGCTTGCCATAATAGGCCGGGCGCTGCCAGATGCCGGCGGGCATCATCTTCGCCCCGGCTTCCAGGTGGCGGCGGTGCATCGGCGTTTGCCGGTACGGGTCGAAGGCGCGGCCAGCGACATGGGCCAGTTTTTCTGCCTGGAACGGTGGACGAGCGGTGGTCACCCCGGTCTCGCTGATGCTGCGCCCGGTGGCGTGGGCCACCAGGCGGGCGGTCGGCAGCGCCGAATGGCGGCCCTGGGAGGGGCCCATGCCGACCGTGGAGAAACGCTTGACCAACTGCACGTCGCGGTAGCCGCTGCGGGTGGCGTTGATGATGTCGCGCACTTGCAGGTCTTCGTCGAAGTCGACGAAATCCTTGCCTTTGGGGTGGGGGAAGATCGGCCAGGGGAAGTTGACCTTGGCTTCGGCGCTGAACACTGGCTGCGTCGGCGATTCCAGGCCCAGCGCTGCCAGCGCTTCGGCAGCCCCACGAGTGGCGTCGGCCAGTACATTGCCCAGTGCGTGACAGCCGTTCACCGAGCCGGCGATATCCAGCCCGGCCGGCAGGTTGCTGATGGCGAACTCGTCGCGGTTGACGTCGTAAGCCAGCTTGCCACCGGCCTGGCACAGCAACTGGTAAACCGGCATGTAGCCTGCCGACATGCACAGCAGGTCGCAGGCCAGGCGCAGTCCATGCGGGCCGACCTTGCCCTGGCCGGTGATCGGGCGAATGTCCACGCCACTCACGTGGCGCATGCCCGCTTCGTGCAGGGCCTCGTACACGGTGCTGCCCAGGTGCACGGGTATATCGCGGCGCTTCAGTTCGGCGGCCAGTGCGGCATCGGCTGGCGCGGCGCGCATGTCGACCACCGCGGCCACGGCCACGCCTTGCTCCTGCAGGTCGAGGGCGGCGAGGTAACCGTCATCGTGGCCGGTGAGGATTACCGCGCGCTGGCCAGGCTTTACCGCGTACAGCTTCATCAGCCGCTGCGCGGCGCTGGTCAGCATGACCCCCGGCAGGTCGTTGTTGCGGAACACCACCGGCTGGTCGAACGAGCCGGCCGCCACCAGGCAGCGGCTGGCGCGCACCTTGTACAGGCGTTTGTGCTGGATCACCGGCAGGTAGTTGTCGGTGAACCAGCCATTGCAGGTGGCTTCCAGCAGCACCTGGATGTTCGGGTGGCCCTCGACGGCAGCCAGCAGTTCCTGGCGCAGGCTGGCGGCGCGGGTGCCGGCGATGTCGAAGCGGGCGTAGGTGAGCGAGCCACCAAGCACCGGCTGTTGCTCGATCAGCAACACCTTGGCCCCGGCATTGGCCGCGTCCAGTGCCGCACGCAGGCCCGCCGGGCCGGCGCCGATTACCGCCAGGTCAACGAACAGATAGGCCTTGTCGTGATACTGCGGTTTGAAGCCGAGGTCGAGCACGCCCAGGCCGGCCTTCTTGCGGATCAGCGGCTCCCACACCTTCCACATGCCCTTGGGCTTGTAGAAGGAACGGTAATAGAAGCCCACCGGCATGAAGCGCGAGAACTTGCCCAGGTACGCGTCGCGGTCGTGCTCCAGGCTGCCGTTGAAGTTCTGCCCTTCGACCACCAGGCCGTCGCGAACGGCTTCCAGGTCGGCCAGCACGTTGGGCTCGTCCGGCAGTTGCACCAGGGTGTTGGCGTCCTGCCCGGCCATGCTCAGCGGGCCGCGCGGGCGGTGATACTTGAACGAGCGCGACAGCAGCCAGCGGCCGCTGCCGAGCAGGGCACTGGCGATGCTGTCACCGGCAAAGCCCTGGCAGGCCTGGCCGTCGAACTGGAAGCGCAGGGGCCGCTCGCGGTCGATCAGCAGGCCCATGGGCGCGGGGAGGCGAGTGTGGCTGTTCATCCGGCAATCTCCGGGGTGGCGGCGGGGGCGAAGTCGACGCGGCGGTCGAACAGTTCTTTCGGGTCGAAGGTGCGCAGCACCTGGTCGCTTACCGTGTGGCGTTCGGCCAGGAACCAGTAGCTGGAGGCGTTGTGCAGCCACCACTCGATCACCACCCCGGCCAGGTTGTCGCTGTTGAACACATAGTCGGCCCATTCGGCGTCACTGCAGGTGGCCGGGTCGGGCATGTGCTTGAACTCGCCGCCGTAGGTGAACTCGCTGATATTGCGCGGGCCGTTCAAAGGGCAGGTCAGGATCTTCATCGTCGTCGCTCCTAATGGCTGGCCGCAGTGGCGCCCATTTCGTTGACTTGCTGGAAGCGGCTGAAGCGCTCCAGGGCGAAGGGGGCGATCAGCTCCGGTACCTTGCCGCCGCTGGCGACCAGCTCGGCCATGGTCTTGCCGCAGATCGGCGTGGCCTTGAAACCCCAGGTGCCCCAGCCGGCGTCCAGGTAATAGTTGTGCACCGGCGACAGGCCCATGATCGGGCTGTAGTCCGGGGTCATGTCGGTCATCCCGGCCCACTGGCGCATCAGCTTGGCGTTGGCCATGAACGGGAACATCTCGATGGCGTGGGCCAGCAGGCTTTCCTTGAGGTCGAGGGTGGAGCGGGTGTTGTACAGCGGGTAAGGGTCGGAGCCTCCACCAAAAACGATCTCGCCACGGCTGGTCTGCTGCACGTAGCAGTGCAGCGCCGACGAGCTGACCAGCGGATCGAGGAATGGCTTGAACGGCTGGGTGACCATGGCCTGTAGCGGGTAGGTGTGGATCGGCGCGCGGATGCCGGCCTTGGCCATCAGCAGCGAGCTGGCCCCGGCCACCGCCTGCACCACGCAGCCACACTGCACGGTGCCGCGATTGGTCTTCACCGCCTCGATGCGGCCATTGCGAATCAGCAGGTCCTGCACTTCGGTCAGCTGGTGGATTTCCACGCCGCGCTTGGCTGCCTGCTTGGCGTAGCCCCAGGCCACCGCGTCGTGGCGTGCGGTGGCGCCGTCGATATGCCACAGGCCGGCCAGCACCGGTAGGTGGCCGGGATCCAGGTTCAGGCTGGGAACCAGTTCGCGGATCTGCTGGCGGTCGATCATTTCGGTACGGCCACCGAAGTGCTTGTTGACTTCGGCACGCTGGCGGAAGGCACGCACGGTGGCGTCGGTGTGCGCCAGGGTGAGCTGGCCGCGCTCGGAGTACATGATGTTGAAGTCGAACTCGTTCGACAGGTTCTGGAACATGCGCACCGATTCTGCGTAGAAGCGCACACCTTCGCTGGTGAGATAGTTGGAGCGGATCACCGCTGTGTTGCGCGCAGTGTTGCCGCCGCCCAGATAGGCCTTTTCCAGCACGGCGACATTGGTGACACCGTGGTATTTGGCCAGGTAGTAGGCGATTGCCAGGCCGTGGCCACCGCCGCCGATGATCACCACGTCATAGCGTGGCTTGAGTTCGCACGGTGGCGGCAGGTCGACCTCCACCGGGTAGTCGGCGCTCAGGCCGTATTTCAGCAGGGCGAAAGGCATGCGGTGCGCTCCTGGTGGGCGGCCTGTTGCTGCAGGTCGAGGGCGAGCAGGGTGTTTTTCATCAGGTAGGCGATGGTCATCGGGCCGACGCCGCCGGGCACCGGAGTGATACCCGCCACCCGGGGCAACGCAGCGGCGAAGTCGACATCGCCGACCAGGCGGCTGTGGCCGCCTTCATCGATGCGGTTGATACCGACATCGATCACCACCGCGCCGGGCTTGAGCCAGTCGGCACCGATCAGCCTCGGCTTGCCCACTGCGGCCACCAGGATGTCGGCCTGGCGACACAACGCCGGCAGGTCGCGGCTGCGCGAGTGCACCACGGTCACCGTGCAGTCCGCCTGCAGTAGCAGGGCGGCCATGGGCTTGCCAACGATGTTCGAGCGGCCGACCACTACCGCATGCTTGCCGCGCAGCTCGCCACAGGCATCGCGCAGCAGGCGCATGCAGCCGCTGGGCGTACACGGGGTGAGCACATCGCGGCCCTGGGCCAGGCCGCCGACGTTCTCGCTGTGGAAGCCGTCCACATCCTTCAGTGGGCTGATCGCCTGGAGAATGCGGTGTTCGTCGATATGGGCCGGCAACGGCAGTTGCACCAGGATGCCGTTGACCTCGGGGTCGCGGTTCAGGCGCTCGATCAGCGCCAGCAGCTGGGCCTGACTGGTGTCGGCGGGCAGGCGATGCTCCAGCGAGCGGATGCCTACCTCTTCAGCACGCAGCACCTTGTTGCGCACATACACCTGGCTGGCGGCATCGGTGCCTGCCAGCACCACGGCCAGGCCCGGTTGCACGCCGCCCTGGCGCAGTTCCCGAACCTGCTCACGCACCTCGGCCAGCACCCGCGTCGCGGTGGCCTTGCCGTCGATCAGCTTGACACTGGGAATGGTGCTCATTTGAAGATCACCGTGCGGTCGTGGTTCAGGAACACCCGGTGCTCCAGGTGGTACTTCACGGCGCGGGACAAGGCGATGGTCTCGGTGTCACGGCCGATGGCCACCAGGTCGTCCGGTGCGTAGGCATGGTCCACGCGTTGTACTTCCTGCTCGATGATCGGGCCTTCGTCCAGGTCGCTGGTAACGTAGTGGGCAGTGGCGCCGATCAGCTTCACCCCGCGCTGGTAAGCCTGGTGATATGGCTTGGCGCCCTTGAAACCGGGCAGGAACGAATGGTGGATGTTGATCGCCCGGCCCGACAGCTGGCGGCACAGGTCGTCGGAGAGGATCTGCATGTAGCGCGCCAGCACCACCAGTTCGGTGCCGGTGTCCTCGACGATGCGCAGCAGCGCGGCTTCCTGTTCGGCCTTGGTGTCCTTGCTGACCGGCAGGTAGACGAAACGGATGCCCTGGCGTTCGGCCATGGGGCGCAGGTCCAGGTGGTTGGAGACCACGGCGGTGATCTGCATGTCCAGTTCGCCCTTGGCATGGCGGTACAGCAGGTCGGACAGGCAGTGGTCGAACTTGCTCACCATCAGCAGCACGCGCATTGGCCGGGCGCTGCTGTGCAGGCTCCACTGCATGTCGAAACGCTGGGCGACATCGGCAAAGCCGGCCTCCAGCTGCGGCGTGTCGCCCGCGACACCGGTGTTGTAGCGGAACACCGCGCGCATGAAGAAGCGCCCGTTGTCCTCGTCGTCGAACTGCGCCATCTCGCTGATGTAGCAACCGTGCTCGGCCAGGTAGGTGGTCACTGCGGCGACGATGCCGGACACGGCCGGGCAGCTGACGCGCAGGATGAAGTGATCGGGAGCGGGGTGCATGTCGGATAGGCCTCGTGATGGAGTGGGGCAGATCGGGCACAAGGGCAAAAGAAGCTTCGCGAGGAGGCGAAGGGTTGTTTCTTTATAGGAATATAAATTTCCTTTAGGCGATTTATAGGCGAAGTCAGGGTTGGCGGTCTAGAGATTTGTGAAATTTTTTATCCTCTCAGGAAACTTTTTCGGGCCATCGCAGCTCCTGTGGGAGCCGGCTTGCCGGCGATAGGGCCCGCACAGGCGGCACAAAAACTGGCTATGCTTGCCCAATGACCAGTTCTCCCCCCCTGCGCCAACCCTGCCCCCCTGGCGCCTGCGACTGTGGCCGCGAACACCTGGCCAACCACCCGCAGACAGCCCAGCGCATCCTCCTGCTGACCCGCCAGGAAGAAAAGCGCCTGCTCGAACGCCTGGAAAACCTCAAGGACCTGGAAGACCTGCAGCGCCTGCAGCAACGGATGTACGAAAACCTTGGCATCCGCGTGCACATCGCCCCTGGCTTCAATGAGGTGCGGACCATGCGCGGCATCGTCATCGAACTGGACGACCAGCCCGGGCTGTGTCGCAAGACCCGGCAGTCGATCCCGGCGGCAATCCGTCGTGGGCTGGAGCGCAACCCGCAGGTTGCCTTCCGGTTGCTCGATACCCACGACCTGCTGCGTGATACCTGATCTTTCATCCCGGCGTAGGAGCGTCAGGCCCCACTAATTTTTCCGCCGCACGCTACGTCTACTTGAAAGCCCCCCTGCGCCAGGCGCGCAGCGGCATTCATCACTCAAGGAGACAGGCAATGACTTCCGTTTTCGACCGCGACGATATCCAGTTCCAGGTAGTGGTCAACCACGAAGAGCAATACTCGATCTGGCCCGATTACAAAGCCATCCCCAACGGATGGCGTGCTGTAGGCAAGAGCGGCCTGAAGAAGGATTGCCTGGCCTACATCGACGAGGTCTGGACCGACATGCGCCCGCTGAGCCTGCGCCAGAAAATGGCCGAAGCCGCCGCCCAGTGACTGCGTTGAACCTGCTGTGCCTGCCGTATTCCGGGGCCAGCGCCATGGTCTACAGCCGCTGGCGGCGCAAGCTGCCGGCGTGGCTGCAGGTACGCCCGGTGGAGCTACCCGGGCGTGGTGCGCGCATGGCCGAGCCACTGCACACCGACATGCAGGCCCTGGCCCGGCAACTGGCCGCCGAACAGCGCCTGGCGGCCAGCACTCCCTACGCGCTGCTCGGCCATAGCCTGGGCGCATTGCTGGCCTTCGAACTGGCCCATGAGCTGCAAGCGCTGGGCTGCCCGCCGCCACTGGCCTTGTTCGCCTGCGGCACCGCAGCGCCGACCCGCCGTGAGGACTACGACGGCAAGAACTGGCGCGAGCCCAAGAGCGACGCCGAGTTGATCGGCGAGTTGCGCGAGCTTCAGGGCACGCCCGAGGAAGTGCTGGCCAACGCCGAGCTGATGAGCCTGACCTTGCCCACCCTGCGCGCCGACTTCCTGCTCTGTGGTACCTACGCCTACCGCCAGCGGCCGGCGTTGCAGTGCCCGCTGCACGTGTTGGGCGGCATGCAGGACCGGGCCAGTGACGAGCAGTTGCAGGCCTGGCGCAAGGAAACCCACGGCGCGTTCTCGCTGCAGATGTTCCCCGGCGGTCACTTCTTCATCCATGAACATGAGGACCGGGTGCTCGCTGCGCTGGCCGCGTCGCTGCAACCGCTTCGGCTGTCCGCCTGATTGACGTCACCGCTTGCCTGGGGGAGGCTAGGCCTTTTCCCAGGCAAGAGGCAGACAATGCTGATCGATCCCTACAAGGCCACGCTGCTGGTCGTCGACATCCAGGAAAAACTCATCGGCGCCATGAGCGACCCTGAAGGCACCCGCGCGCGAGCCCGCTGGTTGCTGGCGGCGACGGCCGAGCTGGAACTGCCGACGGTGATTTCCGAGCAGTACCCCAAGGGCCTGGGCCATACCCTGGCCGAGCTGCTGGCCGCAGCGCCGGCCGCCGAGGTGGTGGAGAAAAGCCATTTTTCCTGCGTGGCCGCCGAGTGCCTGCCAGCAAGTCTGATGGCCCGGGAGCAAGTGATTGTCTGCGGCATGGAAACCCACGTCTGTGTGCTGCAGACCGTGCTCGGCCTGCTGGCACTGGGCAAACAGGTGTTCGTGGTCGAGGATGCCTGTGACAGCCGTACCCCGGCGAGCAAGGCCGCAGGCCTGGCGCGCATGCGGGCGGCGGGGGCGCAGGTGGTGACCCGCGAAATGGTCCTGTTCGAGCTTATGGGCAGTGCCGGCCACCCGCTGTTCCGCCACATCAGCAAGACCTATCTGGTCGGTGAACAGCCCTGAACGGCCGGTTACTGGCTGCCGGGTTGATGGCCCTGGCGCTGCTGCAAGGCTGCGCCGGGCGCCGTGAGGAAGCGCCCGAGGCGGACCCGGCCAAGGTCCGCGCCCAACTGCTGCGGCTGTTGCCCGCCCAGGCCAAGGACCGGGAGGGCTGGGCCCGGGACATTCAGGTGGCGTTCGAGGCCCAGCGCATTGCCCCCGGCAAGAGCAACCTGTGCGCGGTGCTGGCGGTGACCGAGCAGGAGTCGACCTTCAGCGCCGACCCGCAGGTGCCCAACCTGGGGCGTATCGCCCGTGAGGAAATCGACCGCCGCGCCGCGCGCCTGCATATCCCCAAGCTGCTGGTAGACGGTGCACTGAAGACGCCGTCGGGTAACGGCAAGAGCTACCAGCAGCGCTTGCAGGCGGTGCGCAGCGAGAAGCAGTTGAGCGAACTGTACGATGAGGTCATCGCTCGCGTGCCGCTGGGCAAGACCTTGCTTGGCGGGCTGAATCCGGTGCATACCGGTGGGCCGATGCAGGTCAGCATCGACTTCGCCGAAAAGCATGCGCGGGATTACCCCTACAGCCACGACGGCAGCATTCGCCAGGAAGTGTTCACCCGGCGCGGCGGCATGTATTTCGGTATCGCCCACTTGCTAGGCTATTCGGCCAACTATGATCGCCAACTGTATCGCTTTGCCGATTTCAACGCGGGCTGGTACGCCAGTCGCAATGCGGCATTCCAGGCAGCACTGAGCAAGGCGACGGGGGTGACGCTAGCGCTGGACGGCGATCTGGTAGCGCCGGGCTCGATCATGCCGGGCACTACCGAACAGGCAGCGCGCAAGCTGGGGGCGAAGCTTGGGTTGCGCAACCCGCAGATTCGCAGCCAGCTGGAGGAGGGCGATAGCTTGGCCTTCGAGGACAGCAAGCTGTACAGCGGGGTGTTCGCCCTGGCGGAGGCAGCGGCCGGCAAGCCGCTGCCACGAGCGGTGCTGCCGGGGATCCAGCTGAAAAGCCCGAAGATTACCCGCAAGCTGACCACGGCGTGGTTTGCCGGGCGGGTGGATGAGCGCTATCAGCGGTGCATGAAGCGTTAGCTGTCTACGTTTTGCAGCGGCCTCTTCGCGGGCAAGCCCGCGAAGAGGCCGGCATAGGCGCTATCAGCTTTCGGCCAATGCCCCAACCACCTGATCCACACTGGCCTTCAATCCGGCAAGCGCATCCTCAGGGTCACTTTCCACCACCACCAGCTTCGCCCCGGCTGCCTTGATCACCTCGGCCACAGCCGCCTCCGGCTGCCGGTGGTCCAGCACTAGCGCCACATCCTGAGCCTTCAGATTGTCACCCAGTGTCTTCAGCGCAGCCGCATCCCACTCGGCCGGCAACGGTTGCTCGACCACGTCGAGGTTCAATCCGCTAGCCAGATAAGCCAGCCGCTCCGACAAGCTCACCACCGTCAGGTTGTCGACTTTGGCCAATCGCGTCTGGCTGCTGGCTGACAGCTCCAGCAACTGGCGCTTGAGCCCTGCCAGGTTGCCCTGGATCTTCGCCTTGGCGTCCGGCGCCAACCGCTCCAGGTCATTGGCTACCACATCGGCCATGCGCCCGAAGTTGTTTGGGTTGAGCCAGGGGTAGGCGCCATAGGCCTCGTCACCGTTCACCGCAATACCCGGCAGCGCGCCATCCAACGGCCGGGCGGCGTCGATCTCGACGATCCGGATATTGCTGCGCCGGGCCATCGGGTACAGCGGGTCGTCACGCCAGATCGAGCGCACGCCGATCACCGCGTCGGCCTGCTGCGCGGCCTTGTGCAGGCCGGCACCACCGCGCCCGCTGAAATAAGACGGCTGGCGGCTGGCCGGCAGGTTGGCGGGCGCTGCACGTGTGAGCTGCACCGCTGTGCCGTCGAGCAGGGCGCTGGCCAGGCTGTGGGTGACGGGCAGGGTGGTCAGCACTTGCGTGGCGAAAGACAACGACGGCAGGCCGGCCAGGGCCAGTACCAGAGTCAGGCGTTTCAGGTTCATGCCGGGTTTCCTTGCAGGCGTGGGACGAGGGCGCGGGCCAGCGCCGCGAGAGCGAAGCAGATGCCGGCCACCAGGATGATCGCGGCGCCGGACGGTACCGGCAGGTCGAAAACGATCGGCAGCAGGATGCCGAGCAGCGTGCTCAGCGTGGCGATCAGCACCGACAGGAAGAAAAAGCCTTTCAGCGACTGGCTGACCAGGCGTGCGGCGGCAGCGGGAATTACCAGCAGCGCCCCGACCAGGATCGCCCCGATCACCTTCACCGAGGCCACCGTGACCAAGGTCACCAGCACCACGAACAGGTAGTCCAGGGTTTTCACCGCCACCCCGCGCACGGCCGCCAGTTGCGGGTTGAAACTGGCCAGCATGATACGGTTGTACAGCGGCACGGCCAGCACCAGCACCAGCGCCGCGACGATGCCCAGCACCACCAGGTCCTGGCCGCTGACGGTCAGCACCGAGCCGAACAGCACGTTCTCGAGGATGTGCACGTTGATCTTGCCCGCCAGCATCAGCAGCAGGCTGGCGCCCAGCGCCAGCGACACCGACAGGAACACGCCGATCAGCGTGTCCGGCGACAGCCCGGTGCGATTGCGCAGGAAGTTGAGCAAGATGCCGAACAGCAGGCAGTAGCCGAACAGGCTGCCATAGGGGCCGGTGTAGGGTTCGCCCAGCAGGATGCCGATGGCCACGCCGGTCAGCGCGGCATGGCCGACTGCCTCGGAGAAGAAGGCAAAGCGCTTGACCACCACCAGGGTGCCCAGGCCGCCCAGCACCGGGCCGATCATCAGGCCGGCCAGCAGAGCGTTGACCACGAAGCCGTAGGCCAGCGCCTCGGGCAGGTAGCCGGCAGTGGCCCAGTCCTGGACTGTTTGGCGAAAGGTTTCAAAACTCATCAGGCAAGGCTCTCGCTACGCGGGTGAACGGAGAACAGGCCAAGCAGGCGCTCCGGGGTCAGGGCCTGGGCGGGTGGGGCGTCGAACAGTACCTGGCGGCTCAGGCCGGTAACCAGGTCGGCCAGGCGCAGCACGGCCTCCAGATCGTGCTCGATCCACAGCACGGTGGTGCCGGCCTGGCGCCAGCCCAGCAGCAGTTGCTCGAACACCTGGATGCCGGCTTCATCAAGGGCCGACATCGGCTCGTCCAGCACCAGCAGTTGCGGCTCGGGGATCAGGCCCTGGGCCAGCAGCACACGCTGGCGTTCGCCGCCAGACAGCGCGCCCATGCGCCGTTTGCGCTTGTCCAGCATGCCGACCTGTGCCAGGGCCGCGTCGATGGCCGGCTGCACACGGCGCGACAGGCCGAGGAAGGCGGGGCGGCGCTGGCACATGGCAGCCATGAAGTCGTCCACGGTCATCGGCAGGCCACGGTCGAACTCCAGTGCCTGCGGCACATAGCCGATCACTTCGCGTTCGCCGGGCCAGTGCAGGGTCAGCTGGCCCTGGTGCGGCATTTGCCCGAGCAGGGTCTTGATCAGCGAGCTCTTGCCGCCGCCGTTGGGGCCGACGATGGCATGCACGCTGCCAGCGGCGACGTTGAAGCTGACCTGTTCGAGGATGCGGGTGCGGCCCAGGGTCAGGTCGATGCCGGCGAACTCGATGCGCGGCCCGCAGGCCGCCACCAGGTTGGCGGCGGCGGTCATGCGCGGTTCTCCTGAATGGCGCGGACCACGGTGTCGAGGTTGCGCTTCATCTCCACCTCGTACTTGTCCTTGGTGTATTCGCCGTAGGAAATGTGCGTCAGTGGGTACAGGCGCACGCCGGATTCACGCTGGATGGTTTCGACATAGGCCGATGGAAAGTCCATTTCCGAGAAGATCACCCGCACGTCCAGCGCCTTGAGCTGGTCGATGGTCTTCTTCAGCTGGGCCGGACTGGGTTCGATGCCATGGGCTGGCTCGACCACCGCGGTCACCTCCAGGCCGAAGTCGCGCACCAGGTAGTCGTAGGCAGCATGGATGGTGGCGACCCGGAAGGTGGCACTGGGGGCCTCGGTGACCTTGGCCAGTGCGTCGGCACGCAGTGTGCGCAGGCGCTTGGCATAGGCGCGGGCGTTTTGCGTGTAAAGCCTGGCGTTGTCCGGGTCGAGCTTGCCCAGTTCCCGGGCGATGTTGTTGACCTGGGCAATGGTGGTGCTGATCGACAGGAAGGTGTGCGGGTTGACCACCTTGCCGGCACCGCGGGCGGCAATGCCGGTGGCAGCCAGCAACGGTACGTTCTGGTTGGCCTCGATGGTGTTGATGCCGGGCTTTTCGCTGGCGGCGATCATGCGGTCGGCGAAATCGTCATGGCCGACGCCATTGAGTACCACCACGTCCAACGTGCCGATGCGCTTGATGTCCTCGGCCCGTGGTTCGTAGGCATGGGGGTTGAAACCTGCCGGAATCAGCGGCACCACTTCGGCCTTGTCGCCGACGATGTTGCTCACGTAGCTGTAGTAGGGGTGCAGGGTGATGCCGATGCGCAGCGGCTTGCCGTTATCGGCCAGGGCCAGTGCCGGCAGGGCAAGGGCCAGGAGCAGGGCGAGGGCGGAGCGGAGCATGGGGGAGTCCTTGGGTTCAGTGACGGTGTTCGCGGGTGACCCCGGCGTCGTAGTGGCTGACCACCTGCTGCCAGCCGGCGGCGATCAGTGCGGCTTGGCCGAGGTCGTCCGGGGGCAGGGCGGCGCTGTCCCGGCGCAGCCAGACATCGGCTTGGCCGGTGCTGTCGGCCGGCAGGATCAGCAGCAGGCTGCCGGCCACTTCCGGGGCCTGGCTGCGGCCCAGGTATGCCCCGGGTTCCAGCCACGACCATTGGTGGCTGCCGCGGCTCTGGCTGCCGGCATCGACCACGAACGGCGGCAGGCCTTCCTCGGCCAGGGCCTGTACGCTGGGCGCGGCGGCGTTTTCTTCACGCAGCAACTGGATCTCGTCGAAGGCCACCCGCAGGTCGGTGTACAGGCCTTGCTCGGCGGCGGTGAGGTCGCGACGGGCGTCGATCTGGTGGCTGGCAATGGCCTGTTCGTCCTCGCGTTCGCCGCGCAGCAGCACCACGCTGGCAGCGAGTACCACGATCAGCAGGCTGACCAGCAGCACGTAAAGGGTTTCGTGCCCGGCACCGGCCGAGCGGATCACTTGGGCGCGGTTCATGGCTGGGCGATATCGGCATAGTCGACTTCAACCACGTGCCCGGGGCCGGCATCGAACAGCACGTAGAATTCGCCGTCCGGGCGCTTGAAGGTGAGGGTCGAGTCATCACCGAGCTTGCCGCCGACCAGCACCTGTTCGTCGTAGCCGATCACATCCAGGGTTACCCCGGGGGCACCGCTGCCGTCCGAGAAACCGCCGGTGCACTTGACCTGGCCGCTGGCCAGTTCTTCGCATTCGCACATCGGGTTGTGCGCCAGGGCCGGGCCAGCGGCCAGCACCAGCAAGGGCAGGGTGAGGGTGCGCATCACGTGCTTCATTTCTTGCCTCCTTGTTTCTCGAGCCAGGCCACGGTGGCTGGCGATGCCTTGGCCAGCGGGACCGACGCCTGGTGCATGCTGCCGTCCCAGCCTTCCAGGGTGATCCAGATCTGCGCATCGGGCTTGGTGCGTGGCGGGATCGGTAACGAGGTGCTCATGTTGTACGGTGCACCGAAGAAAATGGTGCCGGCGGCGCGCAGGCTGCGCGGTTTGCCGATGCGCAGGTAGGCCGCCTTGACGCCGTTGATGCAGGCCTTGCACAGCGATGCATTGAAGACCTTGAAGTGGCCGGCCGGGCCGTCGGCGCGGGGGGCCTCGTCACGCATTTCAGCCAGGTCCAGGGTATAGGGGCCGACCTGGATGTCGTTGATCACATTGGCGCCGAGCCCCGCCTCGCCGCGGAACAGCTTGGCGTCGGCGAAGTACTTGGGCATGAAGCCCAGCGGGATGAGGATCAGCAGGATGTTCAGGTGAAAACGCCACTTCAGCCATCGTTGCTTCAGCGGGCTGGTGGGCACGGCTTGGGCCTGGCTCATGGGCGGATCTCCACGGGGGTTTCATTGCGCGCCATGCGCGGCGTGCGTTCGCTGCGCTTGAGGGCGGCGGCGGTGGCCTGGGCGGTGCGCTTGGTCCAGATCAGCAAGCCGCTGAACACCATCAGGGTGAGGACCAGGCCGAAGAAGAACCACACCAGCTTGATCGGCAGGCCGCCAAAATCACCGGTGTGCAGTGGGCGCATGGACTCGGTGACGAACTCCAGCGCCGAGCGGTCGCTGATCAGGAACTGGCTGTCGACATTACGCGTGTAGGGGTTCACCGAAGCGCTCTGGAACATCAGCGGGTACCAGCCCGGCCCGGCCAGGGTGACGTGGCTGTAGGCGGTGGCCGGCAGCGAGATAAAGCTGATCTCCAGCCCCGGGATCGCCAGGCCGGCAATGCGTGCCGCTTCATCCAGGTCGATGCGCGGTGCCGGGCTGCCAGTCGGGGTTTGCGGCACGTCCTCACGGGCGATCACCGGCACGATGGGCCGGCTGGAAATGGTGATGTGGTTGTCGGCCAGGATCGCCTGGATCAGGAACCAGGTGCCGGTGATGGAAATGACCGCAATGAACCAGATCGACCAGACCCCGGCCAGGCGGTGCAGGTCGCCCCAGAAAATCCGCGAACCATGGCCGGTGCGCACCGGCTTGAAGAAGCCCTTCCAGAACTTCTTGTACACCACCAGACCGGTGACCAGCGAAGCCAGCATAGGCAGGCCGAGCAGCGACACCAGATACCAGCCCCAGCTGAAGCCGTTGGTGAACGGCACCAGCCACCAACCGTGCAGGGCGCGGGTGAAGGCTTCGAAGTTGAAGTCCGGGGTCTTGCCCTGGATGGCCCCGGTGTAGGGGTTTACATACAGCGTCGGGCTGGTGCCGTCAGGCAAGGTGACATTGGCTTTGACCGCGAAGTGCGAACCGTCGGGCTGGTTGAGCCGCTCCACCACCATGTCCGGCTCGGCCTTGTGCAGGGCCTCCAGTAGCTGCTGGAAGCTCAGGCGCTCGACGTCGGCGCCGGGCTTGTTGGCGCGCACGGCCGGGTCGGCCAGCCAGACGATTTCCTGGCTGACCACGGCGAGCATGCCGGTGAAGCAGACGATCAGTACAAAGAACCAGATCGGCAAGGCGAGCCAGCTGTGGACCAGGAACCACAGCCTGGATTTGGATTTTTTCGGTGATTTGGCCATCTGACGGTCTTCTGCAATGGGGAGTCGAGCGTGTGCCCAGCCAAAGAGGGGCTGTACTGATAAAGACGAATGAGAATCGAAAACCTGCCGTTGTAAATGCAAGCAAATGTTTCAGGATGCAAAGAAACCTGAAAGCTGGCGCGACCCTGTAGGAGCAGCCTTGTGCTGCGAAGAGGCCGGTACTGACAATGCATCTCTGTTGTCAGTACCGGCCTCTTCGCAGCACAAGGCTGCTCCTACAGGTCCTGTTACATGCCTTGAGGGCAGCCCAATCAAGCAGGGGGATCAGACGCGGGTCAGGGCCACTGCCGGTTGCGGCTTGCCGTGCAGCTGCGCCAGGTCCTGGTACAGCGCGCGGCCAATTTCCGCGGCGCGTGCCGGTAGCACCGAGAGCAAGGTGTCGCTCAGGCCATGGCTGTTTTCGCAGAAGCCCTGCAGGTACACCGAGGCCTGCAGGTCGGGGCTGGCCAGCACGCGGTAGTTGCGGTCGACGTTGAAATCGTCCAGGTAGCCGGCCAGGGGCGCCAGCAGGTCACGGTGCGAGCGGCGTTCGTAGCCGGTGGCGAGGATCACTGCGTCGTAGCGGTGGGTTTGCTGCTGGCCGGTGGCGAGGTCGCGCAAGGTCAGTTCCAGGCCTTCGCGAGTGGCCACCACGGCTTCGACCTGGCGCCGGCACAGCACGTTGTGGCGGTACTGGTGGGCGACCTTCTGCCGGTAGAGGATGCCGTAGATGCGTTCGATCAGGTTGAGGTCGACCACCGAATAGTTGGTGTTGTGGTATTCGCCCAGCAGCTTGCTGCGCTGGTCGGCCGGTTCGTTGTAGACCAGGTCGGTGTAGTCCGGCGAGAAGATCTCGTTGACGAACGGGCTGTCGTCGGCAGGCTTGAGGGCCGAACCGCGCAAAATCATGTCGACCTTGACCGACGGGTAGCTGTCATTGAGGTCGATGAACGCCTCGGCGGCACTCTGGCCCGAACCGATCACGGCAATGCGCATCGGCTTGCCGGCGGTGCACGGCAGCTTGTTCAGGCTGCTCAGGTACTGGGAGTGATGGAATACCCGCGGGTCGTCCTTGAAGGCGCCGAACTTTTCCGGGATTTTCGGCGTGCCGCCGCTGCCGACCACCACCGAACGGGTGCGGCGGCTGTATTCGCGGCCTTGTACATCGCGCGAGACCAGGCGCAGGTGCTCGACCCGACCCGCGTGCACTTCCGGCTCGATGCGCAGCACTTCCTCGCCATATACCGCCTGGGTGGCGAAGTGCTCGGCGGCCCAGCGCAGGTAGTCGTTGTACTCGAGGCGGCAGGGGTAGAAGGTGCCGAGGTTGATGAAGTCGGCCAGGCGCTGCTTCTGGTGCAGGTAGTTGACGAAGCTGTAGGGGCTGGTGGGGTTACGCAGCGACACCAGGTCCTTGAGGAACGAGATCTGCAACTCGCTCTGGGTGGCCAGGGTTTCGCCGTGCCAGCGGTAGTCCTGCTGTTTGTCGATGAACAGCGCGTCGAGGGCATGGCCCTGGGACTCGGCGAGTTCTTCCAGGACGATGGCCAGGGCCAGGTTGGAAGGGCCGAAGCCCACGCCGATCAGATCTTTGATGGTTTCCTGCTGTGAGGGCTGGCTCATGGCTGCGATTCCCTGAATGGTCGAATTTGGACGCCCGCCGGGGCTCCGGCTCCTGCGCAAGTACATGAGTTGGAACGAGCCAGACGAGGGGGAATTTAAGCGGGCTAAAGAACTGCGTGAGGCGGCCGATAGGGGGGGTTACGGCAAGGACCGATCTTTCTGGCAGGGAATCGACATGAGCGGAATTACGGCAAGCAACCTGATGATCAATGGCGTCTCAGCGCAGACGCTGAGCGCGAACGCAGCTACTGAGCGCGAACAGGCAAAACAGGCCGGTGAGGCGCTGGGCCCGTTGAGTATCAGCAGTGACAGCATGAAGGTCTCAGCGGGTAGCCAGGCGCAATCCACCGACAGTGAGGACAGTGGCGACTCGCAGGCGGTGACCGAGCTGCGTCAACTGATCAAGGATCTGCAGAAGCAACTGGCCGAGGAGCAGAAGCAGTTGGCTGCGTTGCAGAACAGCAAGATGGACGAGGCTGCCAAGGCGGCTGCAGTGGGGGCCAAGCAGGCGAGCATTGCCACCATCAACGGGCAGATCATGGCGGCCACGGCGCAGTTGCTGGAGCTGTTGCAGCAAGAGGGCGGCAGCAGTGCGGGCGGGATGGTCAGCGCCACGGCTTGAAACCTTGGGGCTGCGATAGGGCCCGTTCAGGGCCCTATCATTTCTGGCTCAGCTCACTCGGCCGCCAGGCGCCCCTTGTTCTGCCGCTCCGCCTTGTACTGCATGGCCACCGCCGGTGCCGGCTTGGCGGCACCGGTTTCCAGCCACTGGCGCATGCGGCTGGCATCGGCGAAGTGGGTGTACTTGCCAAAGGCATCGAGAATGACCATGGCCACCGGGCGGTTGTCCATGCGGGTCAGCAGCACCAGGCAGTGCCCGGCTTCATTGGTGAAGCCGGTCTTGGTCAGCTTGATGTCCCAGTTGCTCTTGTTCACCAGGTGATCGGTGTTGCGGAAGCCCAGGGTGTAGTTGGGCTTGCGGAAGGCCACGGTCTTCTCGCGGGTGGTCGACAGTTCACTCAGCATCGGGTACTTGCGCGAGGCCATCAGCAGCTTGGCCAGGTCGCGGGCGCTGGATACGTTCTGCGTCGACAGGCCGGTCGGCTCGACGTAGCGGGTATGCGCCATGCCCAGGCTGCGGGCCTTGGCATTCATTGCCTTGATGAACGCCGGGTAGCCGCCGGGGTAATGGTTGGCCAAGGTGTTGGCCGCACGGTTTTCCGATGACATCAGGGTAATCAGCAATGTTTCGCGGCGGTCGAGCTGGCTGCCCAGGCGCACACGCGAATACACGCCTTTCATTTCCGGGTTGTTGGCAATGGTCATGGTGAGCATCTCATCCATGGGCTGCTTGGCATCCAGCACTACCATCGCCGTCATCAGTTTGGTCACCGAGGCAATCGGCACCACGCGGTCGGCGTGGCTCGAATACAGCTCCTGGTTAGTGTTCAGGTCGATCAGCAGGGCGCTGCCAGAGGCAAGGTGCAGCTTGGACGGGTCGCGTTGAACCTGGGCCGGGGGTTGTGCAGCAGCGGTCGACGGAAGGGTCGCAGTACCTGTGAGCAACAGCAGCAGGCTGAGGATGGACAGGGATGTTTTCACGTTGAGGCTCACTAAAAGTTGGTATGTCGTTGGCTGTGCAAGGGTTTTCCCCCTAAAAACCGCTGCATTCTGGAGTATGGCTGAACGCCTGTCGAATGCCTTATATCCAAAGGGCGCAACGTGAACGAAATTTAATCCTGTACCAATTCTGTACCAATTACGTTCGTTTCCAGTTTCGCCAATTCGGCCCAGTCGTTAGCCGAATTCAGCCATTTCGCGTAGGTGGAAAGGAGCACCTGAACCGAGTGCCCAAGCTGCCCTGCAATGAAAGCCGGGTTCATCCCTGACATGAGGCACATCGTGGCATAAGTGTGCCGGCAGTTGTACTGGGGGCGATGCTTGAAGCCCTTCGCTTCGACCGCCTGGTTGAAGTGCTTACCGGCGGTCTCGGGTACGGTGATGTGTGGCGACGAGCCTGCTGGCTGACACGGAGCAGGGAAGTGGAAAAGCGCAGCTGTATAGGGTTGATCGAAGCAGGCGAGCCGCTGATTCAGAAGGCCGTCGACGCCATGCGGGAGTACCACTAGGCCCAGGGCCGTGGCGCGCCGCCTGAAGAAATCGAGCGCCTGCGGCTATTGGCCGAGTCGCTATTCCAAGCGGTCTCCGACTGGCAGTCGCGCGCTGTCACCAAGGCGCGGGGGAAGGATCTGGCTCCGCTGCACTAGGCTGCGCTTATGGCTGAACCACAGCTGTATTGAGACCAAACAGCGATACGCGTCGCCATCTTCAAGCTGCTAGCACGGGCTGAGGCTAGAGCGGGAGCTGGTGACAGTATGGCCCACCTCGATAGCTGGTCAGCAATATGAACGTGGGTACGACGTCCACAGGCGTTCACAGCTATCGGAGAGCTGCCACGTTCCAGACAGTAGTCACAGATAATTCATAACGAAGGTCACTTCACTGTTGGCGGAGCCAGCACCCATCCCCTCATCATATTGGCCATTATTACCAGTCGGTAAGGTACGGATATACTTAGCGTTCAAGGGTATCGAGAAGTTTCCTCCGCCTGTGGAGTATTCATTGAAGACATAAATTTTGTCGAGTTGTATGGGGGCCTGATTGCGGTCAAGTAATTGCAGTGCAATACCTTTCGCTGTCGAGCTTTTGTTTAATTCGACAATGCCGAGTGCACTGTTCACCGCAGGGGAGCCTGACGTGGCAGATAAGCTATAGCTCACTTTCTGGATTCCACTCGGGCAGTTATTTAATTTTATATTGAACGCTTTTGGTGGAGTGGAATTTCCATTTTTTGAAAATATGCTTAGGTTGTATTCGCCCATTGCAACGGCGATGTTTGGAGTTTCGCACGACTGAAGTATAATGGCTGAGCTATTATCAGTTGCCATTGCTAAAGGTCGTACGCTTGCCGATTCTATTTGTATATACCCTAGGACTCCGGCTGGTATGGTTGCGCCTGGTGAGATTTCTCCCGTTTTAACTATGCGTAGGGCGTTTGTAGTGGTATTGAATCCGTATCCGCCAGGTTGTCGAGGTTTTCCACCGCCAAATCCGATATATTCAATGCCCTGATAAATCCACTGCCACGAAAGCCCCGTATTACCTATTGGGAAATAAGTTGACGTTGAGTCCGCACCCGCGTTGTTTTTAATCCCGTTCGTGAATGTGGTCGAGCATTCGTACGATGCGTCGCCATTAAAGGTCATAGCCGGGGATTCGTAAATCACGGTGTTGACTGCTGCGTCTCTGGGGATGGAAAGCGTGGAAGGTATACTTATATTTATCTGTTTTTGTGAATGCCCGTCGTAAAACTTGCAAGCTGCAAACGAGAACGAAGGTGCAGCGATAAAAATACAAGCTGCCAGTGATGTGATAGGTTTAATCATTGCTGAGCCCCTCAACGAATTTCCAGTTGAACTCGGGGTGCTCGGTCGTTAAGCGATGATAAACCTCGTTTAAATGGGGGCTCTCTGCCTCACTAGATGGTTTGTTTGAAGTGTGATGAGATGATGAAGCGCACGCAGAAATAGTAAAGAATATACTTGATATAACTATATTCCAGCCATTATAATGCTTGCTTGCTTGGTCATAAGTTTGCCTTGTATCTTGCATGGTGCATGCCCGGTAAGTGAGTGCACCAAGTTACCCCCGGAATGGCTGGAGGTTTAATCAGACAATTCTGATAGCTACATAGCGCCCAGATGATAGGAAGATCTCTACCAGGAGCGGTTGTTTTGCTGAATTGGCTTTGCAGGCGTTGACTGGCTACCCGTGTCGTATATGCCTCGATTCTGCCCCTACCTTCCAACATGCGGGGCCCTGCTCGGCATCAACATAAACGGGATCGAAGAGATCGACGGCGTGCTGTACGTGCAATCGTGGTGGTGTAGGAAGGAATGATGGCAGGACTGCCACAGCCCTAGGTGTCCGAACTGGATGACCAGGCTGCCCTGCGCGAGGATCCCGATGGACGCCCGGCCGTGCTCAGTGAAATGGCCTACGCTGCGCGCCGGCGTCGAGAGGTTGATGATGAGGACGTGGTCGACATGCTGGAGATCGTCGAGACGGCCAGGTTGTGGGCGCTTGCCGAATCTTGGAGGGTGTGGGAGTAGGTCGGCAGAGCGCCGGAGGAGTGCGAAAATCAATTCCAAAATTGAAATGGCGACCCTTGCAGTATGCGGCCTGTAGCCGTGCCGTTTCGTCGTTGTTTTTGAATCGATTTTGCCTTGCAGGCAACATGGAGTGGAGGTGTATAACGCGGTCTTGAAAACCATTGAGCAGACCTACGCCTTGGCCGCACCTGTTGGGCGGCTCGATTGGCCTCTGCGAGCGGCCGCTTTCGACCCATTGCAGACGCTCGCAGAGCGAAGACTGCGGCAAGATCTTCGTGTTTTGCCGAGTCCCAGTTTCGATGTCGGTGCTCGCAGTCAGCTTGCTGCATGAGGTAGCGGCGTCAAGCCACTATCTTTGATCGCTGCGTCGGCTTGTGGCGATGCCAGATAGTCGAGGAGCGCCTGGGCTGCGGCATGATGCTGGCTCTTGGTGACGACAGCGCCAGAATACATCGTCATTTTCTGCGCTTCAGCCGGGATCAGACCAACGATGTCGATCCCCTTTACTGGCTTAAGCTCACTGAGCTGTTGGAAGCCGATCTGTGCTTCGCCGCGAGCGATCACCGCGCCGACAGGCTCGGCAGGTATCATGTGAGCCTTGGCCACGAACTGGTCACCGAGCTGCAGGCGAGGGAACAGGGTCTTGGAAAGATAGACGCCGCTTGCGCTGTCGGAGTACGCGACAGAGCTGCTGTTTTGCAGCACTGTGCGCAAGGCCTGCATGGTGCCTATGTCCGGCTTCGATTCGCCTTTGCGAACGGCCATGGCAATAAAAGACTTTCCGAGATCAATTCGGCTGGCCTTATCGGCTAGACCGCTAGCGACCAGGTTGTCGAGCGCCGAACCTACCATCAGAACTACATCCGCCTGCTCACCGCGGGCGAGCCTATTTGGGACGGCCTGTGGGGTTTCCCCCATCGAAGGCGCGGCTAGAACTTCCAGCTTCACGCCGTATGTCTTCTCATAAGCTGGCGCCACTTCCCGGATAGCGCCCATGATACCGCCGGAACTAAGAACGGTCTGTAGTGGTCAACTAATCCCGGACACCGGATTAAGTTTTTCCTCGGCAATCGCCGGAGGTAACCCACCGTTGAACTAACGACGTACTTTCACCCCCGAATTCAAGCGCGAGGCAGCCGGCCTGGTGCTCGACCAGGGCTATAGCCTTACTGAAGCCGCCCGGTCGCTCGACTTGGTTGAATCGGCGCTGCGCCGCTGGGTGAATCAACTCCAGTCAGAACGTGGCGGTGCTACGCCAACGAGCAAGG
>NZ_LWBV01000010.1:0-159182 GCF_001642705.1 Pseudomonas sp. p21 | reverse complement strand
AAGCGATGCCTAGCGGGGCAGCCTCAAAAAAATCTTCAGAGACAGTTGCTCCCACAGGGATAGCACAGCCTTTGAGGCCAATACAGTTGCGGCGTCGATCATGGGGAAAGCCCTGCGGCGGTGTAAATAGGATTATTTCCAATTTACACCGCCGCAGGACCAAGCGGTTTGTTACCTGTCAGGCAATCGCCGCATCCACCAGCACCTGTGCTTCCTGCACCAGGCGCTGCAGGTGCGCCTCGTCGATGAAGCTTTCGGCGTAGATCTTGTAGATGTCCTCGGTGCCCGACGGGCGCGCGGCGAACCAGCCATTGGCGGTCATCACCTTCAGCCCGCCAATCGCCTGGCCGTTGCCCGGCGCATGGCTGAGGATCTGCACGATCGGCTCACCCGCCAGCTCGGTCGACTTCACCTGCTCCGGCGCCAGCTTGCTCAGCAAAGCCTTCTGCCGGGCATCGGCCTTGGCTTCGACACGGGTGGCGAACGGCTTGCCCAGCGCCTCGGTCAGGTCGGCGTAGGCCTGGCTCGGGTTGCGCCCGGTGCGGGCGGTCATTTCGGCGGCCAGCAAGGCCGGGATCAGCCCGTCCTTGTCGGTAGCCCAGACCGAGCCATCACGGCGCAGGAACGAAGCCCCCGCACTTTCCTCGCCACCAAAGCCCAGCGAGCCGTCGAACAGGCCCTGGGCGAAGAACTTGAAGCCCACCGGCACTTCGTAGAGCTCGCGGCCCAAGCGCTGAGTGACGCGGTCGATCAGGCCGCTGGACACCACCGTCTTGCCGACGGCGGCATCGCTGCGCCATTGCGGGCGGTGGCGATACAGGTAGTCGATGGCCACGGCCAGGTAGTTGTTCGGCTGCAGCAGGCCATCCGGGGTGACGATGCCATGGCGGTCGTGGTCCGGGTCGCAGGCGAAGGCCACGTCGAAGCGTTCGCGCAGGCCGATCAGGCCCTGCATGGCGTATGGCGAGGACGGGTCCATGCGGATCTGGCCGTCCCAGTCGACGGTCATGAAGCGGAAGGTCGGGTCGACCTCGGTGTTCACCACTTCCAGGTCCAGCTGGTAATGCTCGGCGATCGCCGACCAGTAGCGCACCCCTGCCCCGCCCAGCGGGTCGACACCCAGACGCAGCTTGGCGCCGCGGATGACGTCGAAGTCGATGACGTTTTCCAGGTCGGCCACGTAGTTGCTCACGTAGTCGTGGCGCCGGGTGGTGGATGCCCGCAGCGCCTGGGCATGGTCCATGCGCTTGACGCCCGCCAGGTCAGCGGCCAGCAGTTCGTTGGCCTTGGCCTCGATCCACTTGGTCACGTCGCTGTCGGCCGGGCCGCCATTGGGTGGGTTGTACTTGAAGCCACCGCTTTGCGGTGGGTTGTGCGACGGGGTGATGACGATGCCGTCGGCCAGGCCCTGCGCGCGGCCACGGTTATGGCAGAGGATGGCGTGGGATACCGCCGGCGTCGGCGTGTATTCGTCATCCTTGGACAGCATCACCTGCACGCCATTGGCCGCCAGCACTTCCAGGGCGCTGGCAGTGGCCGGTGCCGACAGCGCGTGGGTATCGGCGCCGATGAACAGCGGGCCGTCGATGCCCTTCTCCTGGCGATACAGGCAGATGGCCTGGGTGATGGCCAGGACGTGGTACTCGTTGAAACTCAATTCAAGCGAAGTGCCCCGGTGCCCCGAGGTGCCGAAGGCCACCCGCTGGGCCGCCACGGCAGCATCGGGGCGGCCGGTGTAGTAGGCGGTGAGCAGTCGGGGAATATCGACCAGCACGCTGGCCGGAGCCAGCTTGCCTGCCAAAGGACTGAGCGTCATGCAGAAACCTCGAGTTCAACGGATGTTGGTGTTGGAGCGTGCAGTGTACTGAGAGTTGCAAAGGCGCGCGATGGGCGGCAGCAAAGAATCTGTGAGCGCACCGCACACCCTGTGGGAGCGGCTTTAGCCGCGAAGAATCCAACGCGGTGCATGGCACCGGCTGCGCCGGTGTTCGCGGCTAAAGCCGCTCCCACAGGGTACTTGCCAGCCACCGCGGTGCCTGCTTCGCGGGCTCGCCCGCTCCCACAATTGACCCGCGCATGCCCCTCATATCTGTAATGACCGTCTAGAGTGGTACCCATACCCCCGAAAACGAGGCCCCATGGCTTTCCACCGCCTGACCCACACCCACCCGCGCCTGAGCATCGCCACCGTGGTCGGCCTGCTCGGCGCCTGGCTGATCCCCGCTGGCGACAGCGTGCAGCACATCCTCGCCGGCTGGAACCTGGGCGTGTGGCTGTACCTGCTGCTGGTGCTCTACCTGAGCTGGAGCGCCAGCGCAGAGAAGGTGCGCAAGGTCGCCCGCGTCGAAGACGAAAACGCCGGTCTGGTCCTGCTCACCGTATGCATCGCCGCCATCGCCAGCCTTGCCGCCGTCACCCTGCAACTGGTGTCCAGCCGAGGCCTGCAAGGCAGCGCCCTGGCCTTGCACTACCTCTACACCGGCCTGACCGTAGCCGGCTCCTGGCTGCTGATCGGCTGCATCTTCAGCCTGCACTACGCACGGCTGTTCTATACCGGACAAAACCACGAACCGCCGCTGCGCTTCGTCGATGGCGAACGCAACCCCGATTACTGGGACTTCCACTACTTCTCGTTCACCATCAGCGTGGCGGTACAAACCTCAGACGTGGGCGTCGCCGGGCGGGGCCTGCGGCGGGTGGTGCTGGCGCATTCGCTGGTGGGGTTCGTGTTCAATACGGCGATTTTGGGATTCACCATCAATATCGCTGCTGGCCTGCTGGGCTGAGCCTGCCATCAATTCTGCTAGTTGCAACCGTTCGGCCCACCAAGAGACTCTTGATGCCCGAAGTGTAAAAGGGTTAAGCCATGAAAACGACTGGTTCGAAAAGTTTGCTGATTCAAGCCGACACCGCAAGTACGATCATGGGCACGGCTGCAACGCCATCGCAACAGGTGTATTCACCTTATGGGGTTAGTAAGCCGAATTCCGTTGAAAGCTTGTTAGGTTTTACTGGAGTTCTCTATGACGCTGCTTCCAGAACCTATTCGCTTGGAAATGGCCATAGAATCTATAGCCCTTTACTAATGCGCTTTTACCAACCAGACAGCTTTTCGCCTTTCCATGACGGCGGTCTGAACTGTTATGTCTACTGCCAAGATGACCCTATAAATTTCACCGATCCAACGGGCCGTTTCAAAATGCCGCGTCGACCAATGGCACAGGCCAGAACAAATGGCGTCCCGAAAAATAGCTTCCGCGCATCCCAAGGTTTTACTACCCAACGCCCTCGCAGAGTTCAACAAAGGGCCGAGCAACGACAGCAGCAACGAGCACAACGCCCGCAGGGCCGGCCGCAAAGAGAACCACAAGATAATCACCAGGCCCCGCAGCCGCACCAAGCTCCGGAAATGAACCTTGCACAACTGATGCAAGTGATGGATCAGGCCGTCTTGCAAGCACGGAATATCGGCCTCCAGGCTGTAATCACTCAACAAATCCACCCTGCTGAGCTAACTCTCGGGGGCATGACGCTCGCCATGTCAGGAGCTTCGATCCTGGAGGCGGTCGTTACATGGATGACGACGGGAACCGTCAGGAATCCCATGGATACTACCCGTGCGATGGCAAACTACGCCCGGTTATTCACTTCGACGTCCTCCCGTGGGCTGAGGAGCAATGCCGCTCGTCCGAAAGTACCATGCCCCAGTATCAATTGCCCCTGCAGAGTTCATCGGAATATCTGCCGCCATCGCACGCGGAAAACGTTTGCCTGAGCGACGGTCTCCAAGCTGCCGTCCCTCACAAGGATGTGACCGCTGTCATGCATTAGCACATTTGTCGTATTTGCAGCCGAGAATACTCCGTGGCAGGTGCTATGGTTAATTTCCCGGCGGCCGCATCGATGTGGCCACCCGCTCACCACGTCCAGGTACGGACAAGGAGGCTGGCATGAACAAGATGACGTTCCCCAACGCCTGCCAGGTGATGCGCTGGCATTTCCACCCGCTGGGCTTCGAAGCCAGCATGGATGCGCCACGCAGCATGGTTGCGCGGCTGTTTGACCGCGCCACCGGCGAAACCCTGCTGGCGATTGCCGGCATCCCCTGCTCGGCGATCATGGCCGCCGCCGATGTAGAGCGCATCATCGAGGCCGTCGAGGCGGAGATGGATACCTTCATGCCCGCCTCCACCTTGCGCGACGCGGTCTAGCCCGCTGCCGTGCTTTCCTGGTGCATGGCCTGCAACTTGCCCATGAACTGCTCGGCTGGCACCGGCTGGCCCAGCAGGTAGCCTTGCAACGAATCGCAGCCCAGGCGGGTCAGGAAGTCCTGCTGCTTGTCGGTCTCCACCCCTTCGGCAACGATGCGCAGGCCCAGCGCCTGGCCTAGCGCGACGATGGCTGACACGATCGCCGCATCGTCACTGTCCTGCTCCAGCTCACGCACGAAGCCGCGGTCAATCTTCAGCTCGTTGGCTGGCAGGCGCTTGAGGTACATCAGGCTGGAATAGCCGGTGCCAAAGTCATCGATGGACAGGTCCACGCCCATGTCGGACAACTGCTGCAGCACCGTGAGGCTGGCATCGGCGTCGTGCATGGCGGTGGTTTCGGTAATTTCCAGGGTCAGGCAGTTGGCCGGCAGGTTGCTCTGCTGCAGGGCCCGGGCCACGCTCTCGACCAGCCCGGCATGGCAGAACTGGATGGCCGACAGGTTCACCGCCATGCGCCAGCCCTGGTACCCCTGGTCCAGCCACTCGCGCATCTGCCGGCAGGCTTCGATGAGCACCCACTCGCCAATAGGGATGATCAGGCCGGTCTTTTCCGCCAGGCCGATGAAGCGGTCAGGCAGCAACAGGCCCTGCTGCGGGTGCTCCCAGCGCAACAAGGCCTCGGCCCCGATCGGCTGGCAGGCCTGGGCGTCGAACTTGGGCTGGTAGTGCAGGCGGAACTGACGCTGCTCGAGGGCCTGGCGCAGGTCCTGCAATAGCTGCAATTGCTGGCGGGCGTTGCTGTTCATCGACACGTCAAAGAAGCTGTAGCCATTCTTGCCGGCGCTCTTGGCGTGGTACATGGCGGCGTCGGCATTGCGCAGCAGCTCGTGCTGGTCCTGGCCATTGCCCGGGTACAGGACGATGCCCAGGCTCGCCGTCAGTTGCAGGTCATGCTCGGCCACGCGGAACGGCCGTGACACAAGGTTGACCTGCTTGACCGCCACATCCATGGCATCGTTCGGCTCCCGCAGCTCCACCAGCAGCACGAATTCGTCGCCGCCGATGCGCGCCAGCGTGTCCTGGCTGTGCAGGTGACCGCGCAGGCGTGTCGCCACGGCCTTGAGCAGCAAGTCGCCGACATGGTGGCCAAAGGCATCGTTGACCGGTTTGAAGCCGTCCAGGTCGATGAACATCAGGGCAAAACAGCCGCCCTGCTCCGCTACCTTGGCGATGGCCTGCTCGATGCGGTCGGCCAGCAGGGTACGGTTGGGCAGGTCGGTGAGGGTGTCGTGCAGGGCCAGTTGGGTCAGTTCCTGGTTGGCCAGGGTCAGCGAGCGGGCCAGCTCGGCGGTGCGCGCCTCCAGGCGGGCGTCCAGCACCGAAGTGAGCAAGGCCACCGCCAATACTGCCAGGGTGGTGATCAGCACCAGGTAGACCAGGCCGTCACCTTGCAGGCCTCCCCCCGCCAGCGCACCGCAGAAGCTGCCCTCGGGGAAATTCGCCGCGGCCATGCCGGTGTAGTGCATGCCGACGATGGCAAAGCCCATCACCACCGCCGCCAGGCCGCGGATCTGCCGCACATAGGGGGTGTGCGCACGTAGACGGAAAGCGATCCACAAGGCCGCTGCCGAGGCGCCCACGGCAATCAGCAGCGAAGCACCGAACAGCGTCGGGTCATAGTCTATGCCCGGCAGCATGCGCAGCGCGGCCATCCCGGTGTAGTGCATGCAGGCAATGCCAGCGCCCATGATCAGCGCACCAAACCCCAACTGCAGACCCGGCAGGCTCGGCTGGCTGACCAGCCACAAGGCAAAGCCCGAGGACAACACGGCAATCAGCAGCGAGAACGCGGTCAGGGCGAGGTCGTAACCCAGGTCGATGGGCAGGCTGAAAGCGAGCATGCCGATAAAGTGCATCGACCACACACCGATGCCCATGGCCAACGCGCCACCACCCATCCACAGGCAGGCAGCCCGGCCTTTGGCCGTGGCGATGCGGCCGGTCAGGTCAAGGGCGGTATAGGACGCCAGGATCGCCACGCACAGCGAAATCAACACCAGCGAAGAGGAGTAGCTACCGGTCAGCATTGGGAGTTCCAGCGGCGGGACGGGAGGCCCGGAAAAAGCTGACGATTGTACTCAAGCTTAAGCGAAACGCACGGGGTTTTTGCGAATGGGAAAGGATCCAGAGAGAAGACGCTAAACCGCCTCGCAGAAATGCATTCTCTTTTGTGGGAGCGGCCTTGTGTCGCGAAAGGGCTGCGAAGCAGCCCCAGCAATATCAGCCATTGTGCCGAGAACCTGGGGCCGCTTTGCGGCCCTTTCGCGACACAAGGCCGCTCCCACAAAGCACTGCGAATATTTCAATCCCGCTCGGCAAACGCCTGTTCCGCATCCCAACCACCGCCCAGCGCGGCAACCAGCTGCACGCTGGCCACCAGGCGCCCCTGCAGCAGGTTCAACACACTGCGCTCGTTGCTCAGCGCCGTGGTCTGCACGTTGACCACATCCAGGTAGCCGATCAACCCGGCGCGGTACTGGTTCTCGGTCAGACGCAGCGACTCGCGGGCGGCATCCAGTGCCTCCTGGCGCACCACCGCTTCATCGCCATACACCTTCAACTGCACCAGCAAGTTTTCCACTTCCTTGAAGCCGTCGAGCACTGTCTGGCGGTACTGCGCCACGGTCTGGTCATACACCGCCACCGTGCGGTCCACCTCGGCGCTGCGCTTGCCGGCGTCGAACAAGGTCAGCGCCAGCTGCGGGCCAACCGACCAGTAGCGGTTGGGCAGTTCGATCCAGTTGCTGAAGCTGCTGCTGGAATAGCCGCCGCTCATGCTCAGGCTCAGGTCCGGGAAATACGCCGCCCGCGACACGCCGATGTTGGCGTTGGCAGCCATCACGTTGCGTTCAGCAGCAGCGATGTCCGGGCGTCGCTCCAGCAACTGCGAGGGCAAGGCCACCGGTATTTGCGGCAGCGCCGGAATGGCCTTGCTGTCGGCCAGGGCGAAGTCGGCAGGGGGCTTGCCCAGCAACACGGCAATGGCGTTCTCGAACTGCGCGCGCTGCCAGATCAGGTCGATCAGGTCGGCCTGGGTGGTCTTGAGCTGGGTACGCGCCTGGGCCACTGCATCCGGGCCGGCGACGCCGGCGCGGTACTGGTTTTCGTTCATCCGCAGCGAGCGCTCATAGGCTGCCACGGTGGCTTCCAACAGGCGCTTCTGCTCGTCGATCACCCGCAACTGCAGGTAGTTCTGCACCAGTTCCGACTGCTGGCTGAGGCGGATCGAGGCCAGGTCGGCCAGGCTGGCTTCGGCACTGGCTTCGTTGGCGTTGAGGGTCTCACGCAGCTTGCCCCACAAGTCGATTTCCCAGCTGACACCCAGCTGCGCGTTGTAAGTGTTGCGAATGCCGCTGCTGTTGTTGGACAGGCTCGAACTGGAGCTGCCGGTGCCCTGGGCCGAGCGAGTCTTGCCAACGCTGAGGTCCAGGCTGGGGAACAGCGCCGCCCGACTGCTGCGCACCAGCGCCTGGGCCTGGCGGTACTGGGCTTCTGATTGCGCCACGGTCTGGTTGCTGCGGTTGAGCTCTTCGACCAGCGCATTGAGCCCGGCATCGCCGTAGATTTCCCACCAGGCGCCGCGGGCGATGGCATCGGACGGCGTGGCCTGGGTCCAGCCTTCGGCGTGCTTGAACTGCGCAGTGCTGCTCAGCTCCGGGCGGTGGTAGTCCGGGCTCAGGGTGCAGGCGCTGAGCAAGGCGACGCACAACCCGGCGCCGAGCAGGCGCGAGCCACGCCCACGGGTCAGCGTCTGCAGGGCGCGGTGAAGTGGGGTCTGGGCAAAAGTCATAGCGGGGTTTCCAGGGCGGCGTCGGTGCGCACGCCACGCCAACGGTTGAAACGGTGACGCAGGCGGTCCAGGTACAGGTAGACCACCGGTGTCGTGTAAAGGGTGAGGATCTGGCTGAACACCAGGCCGCCAATGATGGTCAGGCCCAGTGGCTGGCGCATTTCCGCGCCTTCGGCGCGGCTCAGCAGCAGCGGCAAGGCACCGAGGATGGCCGCCAGGGTCGTCATCAGGATCGGCCGCAGGCGTAGCAAGCAGGCCCGGCGGATCGACTCTTCCGGTGTCAGGCCCTGGTGGCGCTCCAACTGCAGGGCCAGGTCGATCATCAGGATGGCGTTCTTCTTCACCACGCCGATCAGCAGGAACAGCCCCAGCAGCGAGATCAGGCTGAACTCGCCGCCGGTGACGTACAGCGCCAGCAAGGCACCGACGCCGGCCGAGGGCAGTGTCGAGAGAATGGTCAGCGGGTGAATGTAGCTTTCGTAGAGAATGCCCAGCACCAGATAGACAAGCACCAGCGCGCCAAGGATCATCAGCGGCTGGCCTTCCTGGGTCTTGGCAAAGGCATCGGCAGTACCACCAAGCTTGGCGATCACTTCCTCGGGCAAGCCCAGCTTGGCCACCGCACGCTCCAGCGCCGCCATGGCCTGGTCGGGGCTGTAGCCTTCGGCGACGTCGAAGGCGATGCTTTCGGCGGCGAACTGGCCTTCGTGGCTGACCCGGTCGTTGGCCAGGCTGTTCTCATAGTGGGCAATGGTCGACAGCGGTACGCGGGCACCGTCGGCGGTAATCACCTGCACCTGCTCGAGGGTGCTCGGGTCCCAGGCGTACTTCGGGTTGATCTCCAGCACCACCTGGTACTGGTTGAGGCTGTCGTAGATGGTGGAAATCTGCCGCTGGCTGTAGGCGTTGTTCAGCACCGTGGTGACCATGTCCATGTCGATGCCCAGTCGCTTGGCCTGGTCGCGGTCGACCACCAGGGTCACCTGCTGGGTGCCGGCGCCGTCGCGGGCGTCGATGGCAGTCAGCTGCGGCAGTGCACGCAGCGCCGCCACCACTTTCGGGAACCATTCGCGCAACGCCGCCAGGTCGCCGCTCTGCAGGGAGTACAGGTACTGCGAAGAGGTCTGGTCACGGCCCCCGCCGCCCAGTTGCAGGTCCTGGTCGGCCATCAGGAACAGGCGCCCACCGGGTACCTTGGGCATTTCCTTGCGCAAGCGCTCGATCACCTTCTGCGCATCGATCTTGCGCTCGCTGATCGGCTTCAGGCGTACCAGCACAAAGGCATTGTTAGTCCCGCTGTTGCCACCGATGAAGCCGGCAACGCTCTGCACCGCCGGGTCGGCCAGCAAGGCGCGGCGGTAGATTTCCATTTTTGGCTGCATCACGCTGAACGACAGGCCATCGTCGCCACGGATGAAGCCCATCAGCTGGCCGGTATCCTGCTGCGGCATCAGCGTCTTGGGCACCACCACGTACAGGGCGATGTTGATACCGATGGTGGCCAGCAGGCTGATCAGAGTCAGGCGCTTGTGACGCAGGGCCCAGCCCAGGCTGCGGTCATAGGCCTCGACCATGCGCTGGTGCAACTGGTCGCTCCAGCGCTGCAGGCGGGTCTGTTCGGCCTGGTGTGGTTTTAGCCAACGGGCGCACAGCATCGGCGTGAGGGTCAGCGACACCACCAGCGATACGATGATCGCCGCCGCCAGGGTGATGGAGAACTCCTGGAACAGGTTGCGCACGATGCCGCCCATGAACAGGATGGAGACGAACACTGCCACCAGCGACACGTTCATCGACAGCAAGGTGAAACCCACTTCCTTGGCCCCGAGGAAGGCCGCCTTCATCGGCGGCTGGCCATCCTCGATGTGCCGGGAGATGTTCTCCAGCACCACGATGGCGTCGTCCACCACCAAGCCGGTGGCGAGGATCAACGCCATCAGCGACAGGTTGTTGAGCGAGAAACCGCACAGGTACATGACCGCGAAGGTGCCCACCAGCGACACCGGCACCGCCAGGCTCGGGATCAGCGAGGCACGCAGGCTGCCGAGGAACAGATAGACCACCAGAATCACCAGCACCACGGCGATCAGCAGGGTGTGCTCGGCTTCCTTGAGGGTGGCCTTGATCACAGGCGAGCGGTCCATGGCCACGTTCAGTTGCACGCTGGCCGGCAGCAGCGACTGCAGGGCCGGCAGCTGTGCCTTGATCTGGTCAACCGTTTCGATGATGTTGGCGCCGGTCTGGCGGTTGACCACCAGCAACACCGCGCTCTGGTCATTGAAGAAGCCGCTGTTGTAGCGGTTCTCGACGCCGTCGGTGATGGTCGCCACATCGGACAGGCGCAGGATGGTGCCGTTCTGCTGGCGGATCACCACCGGCTCGTAGTCCTTGGCGCTTTCCAGCTGGTCGTTGGCACGCACCTGCCAGCTGCGCTCGGCGTCCTCGACAAAGCCCATCGGCCGCCGCTGGTTGGCGTTGGATACCGCCGTGCGTACTTCATCCAGAGAAAGGCCGTACTGGTTGAGCAATTGCGGCTCGACAGCAATCCGCACCGCCGGCAGCGAACTGCCGCCGATCTGTACCTCGCCTACCCCCGGTACCTGGGCCAGGCTCTGCGACAGGATGGTGTCGGCCAGGTCGTACAGCTGGCCTTTCTGCAGCACGTCCGAGGTCAGCGACAGCACCATGATCGGTGCCTGCGACGGGTTGATCTTCTTGTAGGTGGGCATGCTGCGCATACCGCTGGGCAGCAGGTTGCGGGTGGCGTTGATCGCCGCCTGTACCTCGCGCGCCGCGCCGTCGATGTCGCGGCCCATCTCGAAGCCGATGATCACCCGTGTGGAGCCCTGGTTGGAGCTGCTGGTCAGCGTGGTTACGCCGGCAATGCTGCCCAGCTTGCGCTCCAGCGGTGTGGCCACGGTGGCCGCCATGACTTCCGGGCTGGCGCCAGACAGGTTGGCCGACACCACGATCACCGGGAAGTCCATCTGTGGCAGCGGTGCCACCGGCAGCAGGCCGAAGCTGACCCCGCCCAGCAGCATGATCGCCAGGCTCAACAGCATGGTCGCCACCGGACGACGGATGAAAGGACCGGACAGATTCATGCCTCGACCTGCTTCACGTCAGTGGCCGGGCGCCAGCGACGGGCCAGGCGGTCGAAATACAGGTAGATGACCGGGGTGGTGAACAGCGTCAGCACCTGGCTGACCAGCAACCCGCCGACCATCACCAGGCCCAGCGGCTGGCGCAGCTCGGCGCCGGAACCGGTGGCGAGCATCAGCGGCACGGCGCCGAACAGCGCGGCCAGGGTGGTCATCAGGATCGGCCGGAAGCGCAGCAGCGCCGCCTGGTAGATGGCATCGCGCGGGCTCATGCCCTGCTGGCGCTCGGCCTCGAGGGCGAAGTCGATCATCATGATCGCGTTCTTCTTGACGATGCCGATCAGCAGGATGATGCCGATGATGGCGATCATGCCCAAGTCGTTACCGCTGATGAGCAAGGCCAGCAAGGCGCCGACCGCCGCCGACGGCAGGGTCGAAAGGATAGTCACCGGGTGGATGTAGCTCTCGTACAGCACGCCCAGCACGATGTACATGGTCACCACCGCCGCCAGGATCAGCAGCAAGGTACTCGACAGCGATGCCTGGAAGGCCTGCGCTGCGCCCTGGAAGCGGGTCTGCACGCCCAGCGGCATGCCAATGTCCTTCTGCACCTGCTCGATCACCTGCACCGCCTCGCCCAGCGAAGCGCCGTGAGCGAGGTTGAACGACAGGGTCACCGCCGGGAACTGGCCGATGTGGGAAATGGCCAGCTGGGCCTGGCGCTGCTCGATGCGCGCCAGCGCCGACAGGCGCACCTGGCCGCCATCGGTGGCCTTGACGTGGATCGACTCCAGCGCCTGCGGGCCGATCACCGCCGCATCCTGCGATTGCAGCACCACGCGGTACTGGCTGGCCTGGGTGTAGATGGTCGAGATCTGGCGCTGGCCGAAGGCATCGTACAGGGCGTTGGTGATCTGCGACACGCTGATGCCCAGGCGGCTGGCCATGTCGCGGTCGATCACCAGGTACACCTGCAGGCCCTTGTCCTGCAGGTCGCTGGCCACGTCGGCCAGTTCCGGGCGCTGCTGCAGCGCCTGGACCAGCTTGCCACTCCACTGCGCCAGCAGCTCGGCGTCCGGCGATGACAGGCTGAACTGGTACTGGGTACGGCTGACCCGGTCTTCGATGCTCAGGTCCTGCACCGGCTGCATGAACAGGCGGATGCCCACCAGCCGGTCGACTTGCGGCTGCAGGCGGTCGATCACCTCGCTGGCAGTGACATTACGCTCGCCATGAGGCTTGAGGTTGATCAGCAGGCGGCCGCTGTTGAGCGTGGCGTTGTCACCATCGACGCCGATGTAGGACGACAGGCTCTGCACTGCCGGGTCCTGCAGGATCACCTTGCTCAGGGCCTGCTGGCGTTCGCTCATGGCGGCGAACGAGGTGGACTGCGGCGCTTCGGAAATGCCCTGGATCACCCCGGTGTCCTGCACCGGGAAGAAGCCCTTGGGCACCACCATGTACAGGAACACGGTGAGTGCCAGGCTGGCCACGGCCACCAGCAGCGTCAGCGGCTGACGCTTGAGTACCCACTGCAGGGCACTGCCGTAGTGCCTGATCAGCCAGTCGATCCAGGCGCCACTGGCGCGGTAGAACCGGCCCTGTTCCTCTTCCTTGGGCTCGCGCTTGAGCAGGCGCGCGCACATCATCGGCGTCAGGGTCAGCGATACCACCAGGGAAATCAGGATGGCCACCGCCAGGGTAATGGCGAACTCGCGGAACAGGCGGCCGACCACATCGGCCATGAACAGCAGCGGGATCAGTACCGCAATCAGCGAGAAGGTCAGCGAGATCAGGGTGAAGCCGATTTGCCGGGCGCCCTTGAGCGCAGCCTGCATGGGCGTCTCGCCCTCCTCGATGTGCCGGGAGATGTTCTCCAGCATGACGATGGCATCGTCGACCACGAAGCCGGTGGCGATGGTCAGGGCCATCAGCGTCAGGTTGTTGACCGAGAAGCCGGCCAGGTACATCACGCCAAAGGTGCCGATCAGCGACAATGGCACGGCGATCGACGGAATGAGGGTGGCACTGAAGCGGCGCAGGAAGACGAACGTGACCATTACCACCAGGGCGATGGCGATCAGTAGTTCGTGCTGTACGTCCTTGACCGCGGCGCGGATGGTCTGGGTGCGGTCGGTGAGCACCGAAACATCGAGGCCGGCCGGCAGGTTGTCGGTGATCGACGGCAGCAGGGCTTTGATGCGGTCGACCACTTCGATGACGTTGGCGCCCGGCTGGCGCTGGATGTTCAGCAGCACCGCGTGGTTTTCATTGGCCCAGGCAGCCAGGCGCTCGTTTTCGGCGCCGTCGACGATTTCGGCCACGTCTTTGAGACGCAGTGGTGCGCCGTTGTTGTAGGCCAGGATCAGGTTGGCGTATTCCTCAGGGGAGCGCAGCTGGTCGTTGGCGTCGAGCATCGACACCCGGGTCGGGCCGTCGAAGTTGCCCTTGGGCTGGTTGACGTTGGAGGCGCCGATCAGGGTGCGTACGTCATCCAGGTTCAGGCCATTGGCGGCCAGGGCATCGACGTTGACCTTGATCCGCACCGCCTGGCGCTGGCCGCCGGCAATGCTGACCATGCCCACACCGCTGATCTGCGCGAGCTTCTGTGCCACGCGGGTATCGACCAGGTCGTTGAGCTTGGGCAGCGGCATGGTCTTGCTGGCGATGGCCAGGGTCAGCACCGGGGTGTCGGCCGGGTTGACCTTGTTGTACACCGGTGGCGCCGGCAGGTCGCTGGGCAGCAGGTTGCTGGCGGCGTTGATCGCGGCCTGCACCTGTTGCTCGGCAACGTCCATGTTCATGTCGAGGTTGAAGCGCAAGGTCAGCACCGAGGCGCCGCCGGAGCTGGTCGAGGCCATCTGCTCCAGGCCCGGCATCTGGCCGAACTGGCGTTCCAGCGGCGCGGTAACGGCGCTGGTCATGACCTGCGGGCTGGCACCGGGGTACAGGGTCATGACCCGGATGGTCGGGTAATCCACCTGCGGCAGGGCGGAAACCGGCAGCAGCTTGTAGGCGATCAGGCCGGCCAGGACGATGGCCAGCATGCTCAGCGTGGTGGCAACCGGCCGCAGGATAAACAGGCGCGAGAGGTTCATGCGCCCGCCTTGCCTGCTGCTTTGCCAGGCTGTGCTTCACCAGCTTGCGCCGCCCCCTTGGCTTCCTGGCCTTGCAACTGCTGGCCCGGCGTGGTCGGCACTTGCGAGCTGTCTTCGACCACTTCCACCTTGGTGCCTTCGCGCAGGCGGTCGGTGCCTTCCAGCACCAGGCGTTCGCCGGCCTTCAGGCCTTCGAGGATGACGCTGTTCTGGCCGTCGCTGGCCCCCACCTTGAGCTTGCGCACATTGACCTTGCTCTCGGCGTTGACCACATAGGCGAAGGTACCGTCGTTACCGAACTGGATGGCCGCCGCCGGGGCCATGGTCACCTGCTTGAGGGTGTCGGCCAGCAGGCGCACGTTGACGAATTGGTTGGGGAACAGGGCCAGGTCCTTGTTCTCGAAGCGGCCCTTGAACTTGAGCGTGCCGGTGGTGGTGTCGATCTGGTTGTCGATGCTGCCCAGCACACCGGTGGACTGCAGCTTGCTGTCACTGCGGTCCCAGGCCTCGACCGGCAGGCTGGCGCCGCTGCGGTAGCGCTCCAGCACGGTGCTCAGCTCGGTTTCCGGCAGGGTGAACGCGACGCTGATCGGCTCGGTCTGGGTAATCACCACCAGCGCGGTGGTGTCGTTGGCCGCCACCAGGTTGCCCAGGTCGAGCTGGCGCAGGCCCACGCGGCCGTTGATCGGCGCGCGGATCTGGGTGAAATCGAGGTTCAGGCGGGCGTCGTTGACCTGCGCCTGGTTGGTCTTCACCAACCCCTGGAACTGCGCCACCTGCGCTTCGGCGGTGTCGAGGGTTTGCTTGGCAATGCTGTCTTCGGCGTACAGGCCCTTATAGCGGGCCAGGTCGACCTGGGCATTCTTCAACTGCGCCTGGTTCTGCGCCAAGGTGCCTTCGGCCTGTTGCAGGGCAATGCGGTACGGGCGCGGGTCGATCTCGGCGAGCAGGTCGCCGGCCTTGACCTGCTGGCCTTCCTTGAAGTGGATCTTGACCAGCTCACCAGCCACGCGGCTACGCACGTTGACGGTGTTGGTCGCGGTGACTGTGCCCAGGGCCTTGTAGTACAGCGGGAAGTCGCCCACCCGCACCGGCTCGACGCGCACCGGCACCGGGTCGCTGGAGCCGCCGAAGCCCGGGCGCCCGCCCATCATGCCCATGCCCTTGCCACCGCGCCCGCCACCGGCTTCTTTAGGCGCAGGCGCTGCTGCGGGCCACAGCCACCAGGCCAGTGCAGCCACCAGCAGCAGGATCAGCAGGCCTACAAGCCAGCGACGAGGGGAACGGGAATTGGACGCTTGCATGGGTTGAACGAACCTTGTTCGGAATGACGACTTGGGGAGGATGAACGATAAGCACTGGCATCGTTTTAGCAAAGCGCCTTTACCAGAGGTTTACCTTTGCCTGACGTTGCCAAGGGGTTGAACTTTAAATGAAAACGGCCCGGAACGTGTTCCGGGCCGTTTACAGGGTGTTGCCTGGAGCGGTGGCGGGCTGAAAGGTTTCGGTTGCCTGTGCCGGCCTCTTCGCGGGCTTGCCCGCTCCCACAGGTACAGCACAGGTTTCAAAGGCTGTGATATCCCTGTGGGAGCGGGCAAGCCCGCGAAGAGGCCGGTACAGGCAACAGATGCCCGCCCTGCCCCACACAACGCTTACTTCAGCACAGCCAGAGCTGCGTCGTAGTTCGGCTCATCAGCGATTTCGCCAACCAGCTCGCTGTGCAGCACCTTGTCGTTTTCGTCCAGCACCACCACGGCACGGGCGGCCAGGCCGGCCAGCGGGCCATCGGCGATGGCCACGCCGTAGTTTTCGAGGAACTCGCGGCCACGCAGGGTCGACAGGTTCTTCACGTTGTCCAGGCCTTCGGCGCCGCAGAAGCGTGCCTGGGCGAACGGCAGGTCAGCGGAGATGCACAGCACCACGGTGTTGGCCACATCGTTGGCCTGGGCGTTGAACTTGCGCACGGAGGTAGCGCAGGTCGGGGTGTCGACGCTCGGGAAGATGTTCAGCACCTTGCGCTTGCCGGCAAAGTCTTTCAGCGACTTGTCAGCCAGGCCTTCACCGACCAGGGAGAAAGCCGGCGCCTGGGCGCCGGTTTTCGGCAGTTCGCCTTTGACCTGAACCGGGTTGCCTTTGAGAGTCACTTGAGCCATGACGAAATCCTTATGCGGGGTTTGAAAAGGACACTGAGTTAAGCATGAAGGCGGGCGGGTGCCTATGGGGGCAGGTAAAATTGTTCTATTGCCGGACAATTCCTGTGGACAAAAAAATGCCCGGGTCGCGACAAGCGACCCGGGCATTCGTTATTGCAGGCGGTGTATCAGCCGAGCAGGCCGTATACCACCGAGGTCAGCGCAACCAGACCGACTACCACCACGAACACGTTGGAGGCAGCACCGCTGTACTTGCGCATCGACGGCACGCGGCGAATGGCGTACATCGGCATCAGGAACAGCAGCACCGCGAGGATCGGGCCGCCGAGCGACTCGATCATGCCGAGGATGCTCGGGTTGAGGGTGGCGACGATCCAGCACACCACCAGCATCAGCGCGGCAACCACGCGGTCCAAGGCCTTGGCGCTCGGGCGAGCGCCGGCCTTGGTGATGATGCCCTTCAGGCCTTCGCTGGCGCCGATGTAGTGGCCGAGGAACGACTTGGCGATGGCCACGAAGGCAATCAGTGGCGCAGCGAACGCGATGGTCGGGTTGCTGAAGTGGTTGGCCAGGTACGACAGGATCGACAGGTTCTGCGCCTTGGCCTCGGCCAGCTGGGCGCTGCTCAGGGTGAGCACGCAGCTGAACACGAAGAACAGCACCATCACCACCATCAGCAGGTGGGCACGGCGCAGGATCTGGCCGCTACGCTCATCGGCATGCTCGCCGTAGCGGCGCTTCTGGTCGACGGCAAAGGCGGAGATGATCGGCGAGTGGTTGAACGAGAACACCATCACCGGAATCGCCAGCCACAGGGTGTGCAGGAAAGCCGAGGCCGGCGGCACCTGGGCGGCGCTGTCGAGAATGCCACCGGTCCAGTGTGGCACCAGGTACAGGCCCAGCAACGCCAGGGCAACGATGAACGGGTAGACCAGCAGGCTCATGACCTTGACCGTGGCCTGCTCCCCGCAGCGCACGATGGCCAGCAGGCCGAGGATCAGCACGAACGACAGGATGGCCCGTGGCGGCGGCTGCATGTGCAACTGGTGCTCCAGGAAGCTGGACACGGTGTTGGTCAGCGCCACGCTATAGATAAGCAGGATGGGGAAGATCGCGAAAAAGTACAGCACCGTGATCGAGGCGCCGGCGGTGATGCCGAAGTGCTCCTTGACCACTTCGGTGATATCGCCGCCATCGCGCCCGGAAAGGACGAAACGGGTCAGCCCGCGGTGAGCGAAATAGGTCATTGGGAAGGCCAATATGGCCAGGATCAGCAGCGGCCAGAAGCCGCCGAGGCCGGCGTTGATCGGCAGGAACAGGGTTCCGGCGCCGATCGCTGTGCCGAACAGGCCCAGCATCCAGGTGGTGTCGTGACGCGACCAGCTGCCGAGGGTGGCGGGGGTCGATTCTGCAAAGCGTTGTTCAACGCTTGGGGCCTGCTCATTCATTCCGGGTGAAGCTCCACTCGCAAGACTGCAACAGGCTGAGAATGGCGAAATAGACGTTTCGCCCAACTCAACCGAAAAAGGGAGCGCGATTGTGCACTGAAAGGTTGCACTTGCGAAGCCCTTTTCCGAGGAGCGGTTGCACTTGTCTTTACAAGCGGGTTATGCCGGTGGACTGCAGGGGGGATTTGGGAGGTGTGGGAGCGGCCTTGTGTCGCGAAAGGGCCGCAAAGCGGCCCCGGCAATATTCGCGGCGAAGCTGCAAACGCCGGGGGCGCTGCGCACCCCTTTCGCGACGCAAGGCCGCTCCCACAAAGGCCACACTGCCACAAAGGCCGCGGCCCCGTGCAGCGTTACTTCTGGACGGCGGCGAACGCTTCGGCAACCCGTTGCAGGTTGGCCGGGCGCAGGCCGGACATGCACACGCGGCCGCTGTCGATCAGGTACACGCCGAACTCGTCACGCAGGCGGCGCACCTGCTCGACGCTGAAGCCGGTGTAGCTGAACATGCCGCGCTGGCGCAGGAAGAACTGGAAGTCCTGGCCTGGCAGCAGCACGGCCAGGGCATCGACCAGCGCCTGGCGCATGTCGAGGATACGTTTGCGCATCACTTCGACTTCCTCGGCCCACTGGGCATTGAGGGCGGCATCGCTCAGCACCCCAGCGACCAGCTGGGCGCCGAAGTTGGGCGGGCTGGAGTAGTTGCGGCGCACGGTAGCCTTGAGCTGGCCGAGCACGCTCTGGGCAGTGGCATCATCGTCACAGACCACCGACAGGCCGCCGACCCGCTCGCCATACAGCGAGAAGATCTTCGAGAACGAGTTGCTGACCAGGCACGGCACGCCGGCGCGGGCCATTTCGCGGATGGCGTAGGCGTCTTCCACCAGGCCTTCGGCAAAGCCCTGGTAGGCGATGTCGAGGAACGGGATCAGTTGGCGTGCCTTGACCACTTCAACCACTTGTTGCCACTGGTGCTGTTCCAGGTCGGCACCGGTGGGGTTGTGGCAGCATGGGTGCAGCAGCACCACGCTGTTGGCCGGCAGGGTCTGCAGGGTGGCCAGCATGCCATCGAAGTCCACGCCACGGGTGGCCTGGTCGAAGTACGGGTAGGTGTGCACCTTGAAACCGGCGCCTTCGAAGATGGCGCGGTGGTTGTCCCAGGTCGGATTGCTGACCCAGACTTCGGACTGCGGGAAGTAGCGCTTGAGGAAGTCGGCACCGACTTTCAGGGCGCCGGAGCCACCCACGGTCTGCACGGTGGCCACGCGCCCGCCGGTCACGGCCGGGTGATCGGCGCCGAACAGCAGCGCCTGGATCGCCTGGCGGTAGCTGGCCAGGCCTTCCATCGGCAGGTACAGCGAGGCTTCGTGGTCCTGGCCGGCAATGCGTTTTTCCACCGCATCCACAGCCGCCAGTTGCGGCACCACGCCGGCCTCATCGTAGTACAGGCCGATGCTCAGGTTGACCTTGTCGGCGCGCGGGTCGGCCTTGAAGGTTTCCATCAACGAGAGGATCGGGTCGCCGGCATAGGCATCGACATGTTTGAACACAGCGTGCAGCTCCTTGGATCAGGACAGTTCGAAAAGGCAGCCCTGAGCATACCCGGAGTGCGGGCTCAGGAACATCCACTATTGTGCAAGGTTGTCTATGCAACATTGCATGGCCGAAGATCTGTGCTGGATTCTTCGCGGGCATGCCCGCTCCCACAGGGACTGCACAGGTCTCAATGGCGGTGATATCACTGTGGGAGCGGGCTTGCCCGCGAAGAGGCCGGGTCAGCCAAGCAACTCTTTCAGGCCTTGCAGCTCCTGCTCGGTCACCGCCACCCCCTCCTCATCGGCCACCTCACGCTCGCGGTAACGCCGCTCGCCCGGCATGCGCGTCAGCCCCACGGCCTGCATCTGCTCGACCAGTTCGCGGCTGCGCTGGGCAAACCGCTCGCCCTCGGCCTTGCTCGGGTCGATGACGATGATCAGCTGCCCGGTCCACGGTGTCTTCGCCCCCGGGTGCCCCGACCAGTCGAACTCCCAGGAGAAATGCCCGCCGGTCAGCGCCGCCGCCAGCAACTCGACCATCATCGACAAGGCCGAGCCCTTGTGCCCGCCAAATGGCAGCAAGGCGCCACCTTCCAGAATCGCCTTGGGGTCGGTGGTCGGCTCACCATTGGCATCCACCCCCATGCCCTCCGGCAATTGCTGGCCAGCGCGCGCGGCAATCTGCACGTCACCGTGGGCCATGGCGCTGGTGGCCATGTCGAAGACGATCGGGTCATGTTCGGCGCAGGGTGCGGCAAAGGCGATGGGGTTGGTGCCGAACAGCGGCTTGCGAGCGCCGTGCGGCACCACGCAGGTCATGCTGTTGACCACGCTCAGGGCCACCATGCCCTCTTCGGCGAATGGCTCCACATCCGGCCACAGCGCGGCGAAGTGGTGCGAGTTGTGGATCGCCAGCACGGCGATACCGGCGTTGCGTGCCTTCGCCACCAACAATTCACGGGCCGCCGCCAGCGCCGGCTGGGCAAAGCCGCCCGCTGCATCGACACGAACATAACCGGGCGCCACGTCGCTGACCTTCGGCGTGGCCTGGCCATCGACCCAGCCGCTGGCCAGGGTCGAGACATAGCCGGGCATGCGGAACACCCCATGGCTATGGGCACCATCGCGCTGGGCGCTGGCGCAGTTGTGGGCCAGCACCCGGGCCACGCTTTCGCTGCAGCCATGGCGCTGGAAGATGGCCTGCAACAGGCCCTGCAGCTCGGTAAAAGGCACGCGCACGACGGTGCTGGTGGAAGGTGCGGACATCTGAAGCTCCTTGTTGGAATTGGAATGGCTACAGCGTTGCAACGACAAAAACTTTCCTGCATGTGACAGCTATCTGTCAAATGTTGACTTGATGACAGAAAACAGCCATTTTCTTTCGCAAGCCTCACCCCTGGAGCCGCAGCATGAGCCAACTGATCAAGCAACGCCTGGAAAACAGCCTCGAAGGGGCCGCTGCTTCGGGCCGCAAGATCGCCAGCTACATGCTCGCCAACCTGCATGAACTGCCATTCCAGACCTCGGCCAGCATTGCCGTCAAGCTGGGCGTCAGCGAATCCAGCGTCGGCCGTTTCTGCCGTTCATTGGGTTATGCCCACCTCAAGGCGTTGAAGCAAGACCTGCAGAACGACCTGGGCGATGGCCCGTGGCTGGTGGGTGACCGCCTGCAAGATTACCGCCAGAACCAGGACGGCAGCGACAACGCCGGTAGCCTGGAGCTGGAAATCGCCGCCCTGGTACGCGTGCACGAGTATCGCCAGAGCAGCGCCTGGCACAGCGTCGCGCAACGCCTGGCGAGCAAGCACCGGGTGTTCATCGCCGGCTTCCAGACCGAGCGCGGCATCGCCATGTGCATGAGCCACCTGCTGCAGTACCTGCGCGATGGCGTGCAGCTGGTCGATATCAGTGCCGGGCACTTTGGTGAAGTGTTACTGGGCCGCGCCGAAGACAGCGCCCTGGTGGTGTTCGAGGCACGCCGTTATTCGCGCCATGCCCTGCTGTTGTGCCAGAAGGCGCGCGAGGCTGGCATTGCGGTCACCCTGGTGACCGACCCCTTCTGTGACTGGGCCGATGCCAACGCCGACGAAGTGTTCCGCATCCCCACCGAATTCAACCTGTTCTGGGAGTCCACCTCGACCATGCTGTCGTGGGTGCACCTGATGGTCAACGAGGTCTGCAAGAAGCTCGGGCCGGATGTTGAAAAACGCTTGGAAGCAACTGCCGCTCTACATAACGAATTCGTTGGCTACACCTCGTGGTCGACGGGAAAACAACAATAGCAAGAGTGCAATGAGGTGCGAGATGAACAAGACCATGGCCTTGGTGGGTGCGTGCGCCCTGCTGCTGTCGGGTGCCGCCAGTGCCGAAACCCTGCGCTTCGCCACCGAGGGCGCCTACCCGCCCTTCAACTACGTCGACGCCAATAACCAGTTGCACGGCTTCGACGTCGACATCACCCATGCCCTGTGCGAGCAGATGAAAGTCGAGTGCACGCTGGTGGCCCAGGACTGGGAAGGCATTATCCCGGCGCTGATGGCACGCAAGTACGATGCAGTGGTCTCGTCGATGATCAATACCGAAGAACGGCGCAAGAAAATCGCCTTCACCGACCGCTACTACCGCACCCCGCTTACCGTTGCCGTGGCCGAGGACAGCAAGATCAACGACGCCCAGACCAACTTCGACGGCTACACCGTTGGCGCTCAGTCGTCGTCCACCCAGGCCATCTACGCCGAAGACGTCTACGCCAAGGCCGGTGCCGACGTGAAGCTGTACCCGACCATGGACGAAGCCAACGCCGACCTGGCCGCGGGCCGCCTGGATGGCGTGATTGCCGACAAATTCCCGCTGCACGAGTGGATGACCAAGAACGGCGGGGACTGCTGCAAGATCCTCGGCGACGTGGCCAACACCAAGGCCGATGCCGCCATTGCCGTGCGCAAGGACGACGAAGCCCTGCGCCAGCGCCTGAACGTTGCGCTGCAACAGATCGTGGCCAACGGCACCTACCAGAAGATCGCCAGCAAGTACTTCGCTTTCGATATCTACAACTGATCTTCAGGAAGTTTTGCGCAACCCCTGTGGGAGCGGCCATGCGTCGCGAAAGGGTCGCGTAGCGGCCCCGGCAATCTGTGCAGTTGCATGAATCCTGGGGCCGCTACGCAGCCCTTTCGCGACGCAAGGCCGCTCCCACAGAGATCGCACTACCCGCCCAAGGGGTTTGTCATGCTCGATCAATTGTCCTTGCTGTCCTTCGCCAGCGGAGGCTGGGGCCAGGCGCTGCTGGCCGGCGCGCTGGTCACCGTTTCCCTGGCCCTGGCCTGCCTGCCCATCGGCCTGCCGCTGGGCCTGGTCGTCGCCCTCGCCGCACGCTCGCGCAAGCGCTTGCCGCGGGCCTGGGCCACCACCTTCTCCACCGTGTTCCGTGGCCTGCCCGAACTGCTGACACTGCTGATCATCTATTACGGCTGCCAGATCGCTGCGCAGAAGATCCTCACGGCCATGGGCTACGAGGGTGAGTTCCTGATCAATACCTTCCTTGCCGCGATGATCGCCTTCAGCCTGGTGTTCGCCGCGTTCTCCAGCGAGATCTGGCTGGCAGCCTTCAAGACCCTGCCCAAGGGCCAGCTGGAGGCCTGCTCGGCGCTGGGCCTGAGCAAGCGCACCGGTTTCTTCAAGGTGCTGCTGCCGCAACTGACCCGCATCGCCCTGCCCGGCCTGTCCAACAACTGGCTGTCGCTGCTCAAGGACACCTCGCTGGTATCCACCATCTCGCTGGTCGACCTGATGCGCCAGACCAACCTGGCCGTCAGCGTGACCAAGGAGCCGATGTTCTTCTATGGCGTCGCCTGCCTGGGCTACCTGTTGTTCGCCGCCATTTCCGGACGTGTGTTCGCCTTCATCGAACGGCGCAGCAACCGCCACCTGCAAGGAGCACGCGCATGAGCTTCGAACAACTGCTGGCACTGGTCCTCGACCCCGACCTGCTGGACCGCTACGGCCCGCGCTTCCTCGATGGCCTGCTGGTAACCGCCAAGCTGGTGGCGATTTCCTTCAGCCTGGGTGCCGTGCTCGGCCTGTTGCTGGCCCTGGCGCGCATGTCGCGCAGCCTGCTGCTGCAGCGCATGGCCGCCGGCTACGTGTACTTCTTCCGCGGCTCGCCGCTGCTGGCCCAGCTGTTCCTGCTGTATTACGGCCTGGGTTCGCTCAAGGGCTTCTGGCAGGACGTCGGCCTGTGGTGGTTCTTCCGCGAAGCGTGGTTCTGCACCCTGCTGGCGTTCACCCTGAACACCGCCGCCTACCAGGCCGAGATCTTCCGCGGCAGCCTGATGGCCGTCGCCCCCGGCCAGCATGAAGCGGCGCGGGCGCTGAACCTGAAGCGCTCGACCACCTTCTTCAAGGTGATCCTGCCGCAGTCGCTGCTGGTCGCCATCGGCCCGCTGGGCAACGAACTGATCCTGATGATCAAGGCCAGCGCGATCGCCTCGCTGGTGACCATCTACGACCTGATGGGCGTGACCAAACTGGCCTTCTCGCGCAGTTTCGACTTCCAGATCTACCTGTGGGCCGCTGTGCTCTACCTGCTGATCGTCGAACTGGTGCGGCGCCTGCTGAAACACCTGGAAGCCCGCCTGGGCCGCCACCTGAACTGACCGAAGGATACGTTCCATGCATTGCCAGACCCTTGTCCTCGGCGCCGGCATCGTCGGCGTCAGCACCGCGCTGCACCTGCAGGCCCGCGGGCGCCAGGTGATCCTGATCGACCGCGACGAACCGGGCAGCGGCACCAGCCACGGCAACGCCGGGCTGATCGAGCGTTCCAGCGTGATCCCCTATGCCTTCCCCCGGCAACTGGGCGCGCTGCTGCGCTACGGCCTGAACCGCCAGCCCGATGTGCGCTACAGCCTGCTGCACCTGCCCAAGGCCGCCCCCTGGCTGTGGCGCTACTGGCGCCAGTCGGCCCCCGGGCGACTGGCCGGGGCCGCCGCCGACATGCTGCCGCTGGTGCAGCGCTGCGTCGAAGAGCACGACGCACTGATCACTGCCGCTGGCCTGGAAGAGCTGGTACAGGCCAAAGGCTGGATCGAGGTGTTCCGTGACCCGGCGCTGTTCGAGCAGGCCAAGGCCGACGCCAAGGGCCTGAGCCGATATGGCCTGCAGTTCGAAATCCTCGAATGCGGGCAGTTGCAGGCCCGCGAACATCAGCTGGACGCCAGCGTGGTCGGTGGCATCCACTGGCTCGACCCCAAGACCGTGAACAACCCCGGCGCCCTCACCCGTGGCTACGCCACCCTGTTCATGCAACGCGGCGGGCAGTTCCTGCATGGCGATGCGCGCAGCCTGCGCCAGGTCGACGGCCAATGGCAGGTAGACAGCCGCCGCGGCCCGATCACCGCCAACGAGGTGGTGGCCTGCCTCGGCCCGCAATCGGCCGACCTGTTCAGCGGCCTGGGCTACCAGATCCCGCTGGCGATCAAGCGTGGCTACCACATGCATTACAGCACCCGTGACGGCGCGCAACTGGAGCATTCCATCTGCGACACCCAGGGCGGCTACGTGCTGGCACCAATGGCCCGTGGCGTGCGTCTGACCACCGGCATCGAGTTCGACGCCAGCAGCGCGCCGGGCAACCAGATCCAGCTGGGCCGCTGCGAAGCCTTGGCGCGCAAGCTGTTCCCGGCCCTGGGCGAACGTCTGGACGACACCCCCTGGCTGGGCCGTCGCCCATGCCTGCCCGACATGCGCCCGGTGATAGGCCCGGCGCCGCGCCACCCGGGGCTGTGGTTCAACTTCGGCCACGCCCACCACGGCCTCACCCTGGGCCCGGTCAGCGGCCGCCTGGTGGCCGAGCTGGTCACCGGCGAACGCCCCTTCACCGACCCCGCGCCTTACAGCGCGACCCGTTTCGACTGAACCCCTGCGGGAGAACAACAAGATGACCGCACCACTGAGCCTTGCCACCCTTGCCCCCGAACCCGACCCGCGCCCGGTGCTGATCCGCATCGAAGGCCTGAACAAGCACTACGGCGCGTTCCACGTGCTGCGCGACATCGACCTGCAGGTGCGCGAAGGCGAACGCATCGTGCTGTGCGGGCCGTCCGGCTCGGGCAAGTCGACCCTGATTCGCTGCATCAACCGCCTGGAAGTGGCCCAGCAGGGCAGCATCAAGGTGGATGGCATCGACCTGGCAGCCACCACCCGCGAAGCGGCGCAGGTGCGCAGCGACATCGGCATGGTGTTCCAGCACTTCAACCTGTTCCCGCACATGAGCGTGCTCGACAACTGCCTGCTTGCCCCCACCAGCGTGCGTGGGTTGTCGCGCAAGGATGCCGAAGAGCGGGCGCGCATGTACCTGAAGAAGGTTGGTATCGAAAGCCAGGCGCATAAATACCCCAGCCAGTTGTCTGGCGGGCAGCAGCAGCGCGTGGCGATTGCCCGGGCGCTGTGCATGAAGCCGCGGATCATGCTGTTTGACGAGCCCACCTCGGCGCTGGACCCGGAGATGGTCGCCGAAGTGCTGGATGTGCTGGTGCAACTGGCCGGCACCGGCATGACCATGCTCTGCGTCACCCATGAAATGGGCTTTGCCCGCCAGGTGGCCGAGCGAGTGCTGTTCCTCGAGGGCGGGCAGATCATCGAAGACAGCCCGCCGCAGGTGTTCTTCAACCAGCCGCGTACCGAGCGGGCCAAGGGGTTCCTGGCGCAGATACTGCACTGACACCTGTACCGGCCTCTTCGCGGGCTCGCCCGCTCCCACAGGATCACCTCGGCCTTCGGGCCCCATGGTGAACCTGTGGGAGCGGGCATGCCCGCGAAAAGGCCGGTACAGGCGACCCCTTCATTGCACCGCTGCAAAGACCCAACTGCATCGTTAAATATTATTGACCACACCCCCCGCCAAACCCACGCCGCAGCAGGCCCGCATCGGTTTCACCCCCCAAAAACCGGCGCATTCCGCACCCCAAAGCCCTCTCCAGTCGTTTGACATATCGAACGGCTCTGGCAAGCTATCTACAAGCCCCGACCGGAATCGTCGCCTCCGACGAGCCGGCAGTGCTCGGGGCTACAGGTTGCACCCAGGGCCTCGCGCCGTGCGCCTGCATAACAACGACAGGTCGAACCTGTCCCAAGGTGACATATGTCCAACAGCAACATTGGCAACAAGCAACCCTCCCTGCGCAAACCCGTCGTCCTGATGACCATGGGCAGCCAAGAGCGCAAAGGCCATGACTACCAGGTCATGACCCACAAATACATCACCCCGCTGGTCGAGTTTTCCGATTGTGTCCCGGTACTGGTGCCCACCTGCTGCGGCATCGAAGACCTCGAGACCTATCTGGACATGGCCGACGGCGTGTACCTGACTGGCGCCGGCAGCAACATCGACCCGGCCCTGTACGGCCAGGAGAACGAGACCCCCGGCAAAGGCCAGGACAAGAACCGCGACCTGTTCGACATCCCGCTGGTCAAGGCGGCGATCAAGCGTGGCCTGCCGATCTTCGGCATCTGCCGTGGCATGCAGGAAATCAACGTGGCCCTGGGTGGCGACATCTACCAGAAGGTGTACGCCGAGCCTGGCTTCAACGACCACCGGGAAAACCCGGAAGACCCGGTCGAGGTGCAGTACGCACAGGTGCACGGCGTGAAGATCAAGCCGGACAGCTGGCTGCGTGACACCCTGGGTACCGACGAAATTCGCGTCAACTCGCTGCATGGCCAAGGCCTGCACAAGCTCGGCGCCGGCATCGAGGCCATCGCCCACGCCGAAGACGGCCTGGTCGAGGCGATCCATGCCCCGAGCATTTCGCCGTTCCTGTTCGCCGTGCAGTGGCACCCGGAGTGGCAAGCGGCGAAGAACCCGGATTCGATCAAGATCTTCCAGGCTTTCGGCGATGCTTGCCGGGCCCAGGTACGCAAGGCGCAGATCAAGCGCCAGCACGCTGCCTGACCTTCGGTTTCCTCTGCTTTGATCGCGGGGCGGCGCAAGGCCGCCCCCGTTTTCCCCGGTCACCCTCTGCTGGTCCCAGAACACTTCCCGTGGAAACGGGCGGCGGGCTTGTGCCTGTCTCCGCGATCGTTTTTTCTCCCCCCACCAAGAGATACGATGACTGGTATGTGGTCGCCGAGTCATTTTTAGCGCCTGTGAGATCGAGCGCCGCCCGCGCGGCGCATCGCGAGCAAGCTCGCTCCTACATTTGTTTCGGGCCAGTTATTCGTGAGGTAGAGGCGCGCGTCCCCTTGGCGTACACCTCGATATTGTGCCAGGCCAACAAGGCGGTCGTGCGCGACGGCACAGGCGATACTGGCCCGAAACAAATGTAGGAGCGAGCTTGCTCGCGATGCGCCGCGCGGGCGGCGCTCGGTATATGCCCCACCACAAATCTTCAGGCAGGCACCTAAAAAATTATCTGGGGGGGGACTAGTCATCGTACATGTTGTACGATAACTTACCTCCATCGCAGAACAACACCCTTCACCCAAGCGCCACAGGATGCCTACAACAATGACCCCACAAGAACTCAAATCCATCCTCTCCCACGGCCTGCTGTCTTTCCCGGTCACCGACTTCAACGCCCAGGGCGACTTCAACCCGGCTGGCTACATCAAGCGCCTGGAATGGCTGGCCCCATACGGCGCCAGCGCCCTGTTCGCCGCCGGTGGCACCGGTGAGTTCTTCTCCCTGGCTGCCAGCGAATACAGCCAGGTGATCAAGACCGCCGTCGACACCTGCGCCAAGTCGGTACCCATTCTCGCTGGCGTCGGCGGCTCCACCCGCCAGGCCATCGAATACGCACAAGAAGCCGAGCGCCTGGGAGCCAAGGGCCTGCTGCTGCTGCCGCACTACCTGACCGAAGCCAGCCAGGAAGGTGTCGCCGCCCACGTCGAAGCGGTGTGCAAATCGGTAAACATCGGCGTAGTCGTCTACAACCGCAACGTCTGCCGCCTGAACGCCGACCTGCTGGAAAAACTGGCCGAGCGCTGCCCGAACCTGATCGGCTACAAGGACGGCCTGGGTGACATCGAGCTGATGGTGTCGATCCGTCGCCGCCTGGGCGACCGTTTCAGCTACCTGGGTGGCCTGCCGACCGCCGAGGTGTATGCTGCCGCCTACAAGGCCCTGGGCGTGCCGGTGTACTCCTCCGCCGTGTTCAACTTCGTGCCGAAGACCGCCATGGACTTCTACAACGCCATCGCCCGTGACGACCACGCCACCGTGGCCAAGCTGATCGACGACTTCTTCCTGCCGTACCTGGACATCCGCAACCGCAAGGCCGGCTACGCCGTGAGCATCGTCAAGGCCGGCGCCAGGATCGCCGGTTACGACGCCGGCCCGGTGCGTACCCCGCTTACCGACCTCACCGCCGACGAGTACGAAAAACTCGCCGCGCTGATGGACAAGATGGGCCCGCAGTAAGCGCCGCCCGCGGCCTGCCAGATGCCGCGCCCGGAGTGGGCCAGCCCCACTCCGGTTACAATTCGTGAGCCCGCACAAAAATAACTAGTGGGAGTACTACCAGCATGCAAGCGACGAAGAAGACGCATGTGCGCTACCTGATCCTGTTCATGCTGTTCCTGGTGACCACGATCAACTACGCCGACCGCGCCACCATTGCAATCGCGGGCTCCAGCCTGCAGAAAGACCTCGGCATCGATGCCGTTACCCTCGGCTACATATTCTCCGCCTTCGGTTGGGCGTACGTGGCTGGCCAGATTCCCGGTGGCTGGCTGCTCGATCGCTTCGGTTCCAAGAACGTCTACGCCTTCAGCATCTTCACCTGGTCGCTGTTCACCCTGCTGCAGGGCTTTGTCGGCGGCCTGCCGGTGGCCTGGGCGGTGGTGACACTGTTCACCCTGCGCTTCCTCGTCGGGTTTGCCGAAGCCCCGTCGTTCCCGGGTAATGCGCGCATCGTCGCGGCCTGGTTCCCGACCCAGGAACGCGGCACCGCCTCGGCCATCTTCAACTCGGCACAGTACTTCGCCACCGCCCTGTTCGCACCGATCATGGGCTGGATCGTGTTCAGCTTCGGCTGGGAGCACGTGTTCGTGGTCATGGGCGCACTGGGCATCGTGTTCTCCATGGTGTGGCTGAAGACCATCCACAACCCGCGCCAACACCCACGCATCAGCCCAGGCGAACTCGAGCACATCGAGCAGAACGGTGGCCTGGTGGACATGGACCAGAAGCGCGGCAACGACGGCCCGAAATGGGGCTACATCAAGCAACTGCTGACCAGCCGCATGCTGCTGGGCGTGTACCTGGGCCAGTACTGCATCAACGCCATCACCTACTTCTTCCTCACCTGGTTCCCGGTGTATCTGGTGCAGGAGCGCGGCATGACCATCCTCAAGGCCGGCTTCATCGCCTCGCTGCCGGCGGTCTGCGGTTTCATCGGTGGTGTGCTGGGTGGCGTGATCTCCGACTGGCTGCTGCGCCGCGGCAACTCGCTGACCTTCTCGCGCAAGCTGCCGATCGTCTGCGGCCTGCTGCTGTCGACCACCATGGTGTTCTGCAACTACGTCGACGCCGAGTGGATGGTGGTCGGCTTCATGACCCTGGCGTTCTTCGGCAAAGGCATCGGCGCGCTGGGCTGGGCGGTGGTCGCCGACACCTCGCCGAAACAGATCGCCGGGCTGTCGGGCGGGCTGTTCAACACCTTCGGCAACATCGCCTCGATCACCACGCCGATCGTCATTGGCTACATCATCAGCGCCACCGGCTCGTTCAAGTGGGCCCTGGTGTATGTCGGCGCCAATGCCCTGGTAGCGGTGTTCAGCTACCTGGTGATCGTCGGCCCGATCAAACGTATCGAGCTGCGTGAGAGCCCAAAGCCTGAAGCCGGGCCAGCGGCCAGCAGCGAACTGGCCGGCTCGCGCCACTGAGTGAACACGCCCGCGCCGGCGACCCCGCTGCGGGCGGATGAACAAAAGCCTGAGAACCTGACAAGTAGGGCCCGAACATGCAGTTGATCGAACATTCCGACTCGCCCCGCTACGTCCGCCTGCACGACGACGACAATGTCGTGGTGGTGGTCAACGATGGCGGCCTGGGAGAAGGCGCCCGCTTCGCCGATGGCCTGACCCTGGTCGAAGGCGTGCCACAGAGCCACAAGGTGGCCACCGTGGCCATCGCCAAGGGCGAGCCGGTGCGCCGCTACGGGCAGATCATCGGCTACGCGCTGGAAGACCTGCGCCAGGGCAGCTGGGTGCAGGAGAGCCAGCTGGCCATGCCGGCCGCGCCGGAACTGGACAGCCTGCCACGCTGCGACGCCGTCCCGCAGCCGCTACCGCCGCTCGAAGGCTTCACCTTCGAAGGCTACCGCAACGCCGACGGCACCGTCGGCACCCGCAACATCCTCGGCATTACCACCACCGTGCAGTGCGTGGCCGGCGTGCTGGAGCATGCGGTCAAGCGCATTCGCAGCGAACTGCTGCCCAGGTACCCCAACGTCGATGACGTGGTAGCCATCACCCACAGCTATGGCTGTGGCGTGGCGATCAACGCGCGCGATGCCTACATCCCGATCCGCACGGTGCGCAACCTGGCGCGCAACCCTAACCTGGGCGGTGAAGCCCTGGTCATCAGCCTGGGCTGCGAAAAGCTGCAGGCCGGCCAGGTGATGCACGACAACGACCCCTCGGTGGACCTCAGCGACCCATGGCTGTACCGACTGCAGGACGCCAGCCTGGGCTTTGTGGAAATGATCGAGCAGATCATGGAGCTGGCCGAAACCCGCCTGAAGAAACTCGACCAGCGCCGCCGCGAAAGCGTGCCGGCCAGCGAACTGATCCTGGGTATGCAGTGCGGCGGCAGCGACGCCTTCTCGGGCATCACCGCCAACCCGGCGCTGGGCTACGCCGCCGACCTGCTGGTACGCGCCGGCGCCACCGTGCTGTTCTCGGAAGTGACCGAAGTGCGCGACGCCATCTACATGCTCACCTCGCGCGCGGAAAACCAGGAGGTCGCAGACGCCCTAGTGCGCGAAATGGACTGGTACGACCGCTACCTGCAACAAGGCGCCGCCGACCGCAGCGCCAACACCACGCCGGGCAACAAGAAAGGCGGCCTGTCGAATATCGTCGAGAAGTCCCTGGGTTCGATCGTCAAGTCCGGTAGCGGCGCCATCCAGGGCGTACTTGGCCCGGGCGAGCGGGTCAACCGCAAAGGCCTGATCTTCTGCGCCACCCCGGCCAGCGACTTTGTCTGCGGCACCCTGCAACTGGCGGCCGGCATGAACCTGCATGTGTTCACCACCGGCCGCGGCACCCCGTACGGCCTGGCCATGGCGCCGGTGGTCAAGGTATGCACCCGCAGCGAGCTGGCCCAGCGCTGGCCCGACCTGATCGACATCGACGCCGGGCGCATCGCCAGTGGCCGCTCGACCATCGAAGAACTGGGCTGGGAGCTGTTCCACTACTACCTGGACGTGGCCAGCGGCCGCAAGCAGACCTGGGCCGAACAGCATCGCTTGCACAACGACATCACCCTGTTCAACCCGGCACCGATTACCTGATGACCCGGCTTCTCGACAGTGTCGCGGTCCCTGTGGGAGCGGGCGCGTCGAGGCGTCGAACCGCCGCGAACACCGGCGTAGCCGGTGCCATACACCGTGTTGCCTGCTTCGCGGGCACGCCCGCTCCCACAGGGGGCCGTGTCAACCTATCGATTGCACTCCGCCCATTCCACCCTTAAGCCCACAGGAGCACCCCATGCCTGAAATCCTCGGCCACAACTTCATCGCCGGCCAGCGCAGCGCCGCTGGCCCACAGCGCCTGCAGAGCCTGGACGCCAGCACTGGCGAGGCCCTGCCCTACAGCTTCGCCCAGGCCACCGAAGCCGAAGTGGACCAGGCCGCCAAGGCCGCCGCCGCCGCCTTCGCCGAATTCCGCCAGCTGGCCCCGGCGCGGCGCGCCGAATTCCTCGACGCCATCGCCGCCGAACTGGACGAACTGGACGACGCTTTCGTCGCCATCGTCTGCCGTGAAACCGCCCTGCCCCCCGCCCGCATCCAGGGCGAGCGCGGCCGCACCAGCGGCCAGATGCGCCTGTTCGCCCAGGTGTTGCGCCGTGGTGACTTCCTCGGTGCGCGCATCGACCTGGCCCTGCCGGAGCGCCAGCCCCTGCCCCGCGTGGACCTGCGCCAGATGCGCATCGGCGTCGGCCCGGTCGCGGTGTTCGGCGCCAGCAACTTCCCGCTGGCCTTCTCCACCGCCGGTGGCGATACCGCTGCGGCCCTGGCCGCCGGTTGCCCGGTGGTGTTCAAGGCCCACAGCGGCCACATGGCCACCGCCGACCTGGTCGGCTGTGCCATCCAGCGCGCCGCCGAGCGCACCGGCATGCCCAAGGGCGTGTTCAACATGGTGTTCGGTGGCGGCGTCGGCGAGTGGCTGGTCAAGCACCCGGCCATCCAGGCCGTCGGCTTCACCGGCTCGCTGAAAGGCGGTGACGCCCTGTGCCGCATGGCCGCCGAGCGCCCACAGCCGATCCCGGTGTTCGCCGAGATGTCCAGCATCAACCCGGTGATCATCCTGCCGGGTGCCCTGGCCAAGCGTGGCGAAGTCATCGCCCGTGAGCTGGCCGGCTCGGTGTGCCTGGGTGCTGGCCAGTTCTGCACCAACCCGGGCCTGGTGATCGGCCTGCAGTCGCCGCAGTACAGCCAACTGCTGGCCGAGCTTGGCCAGCACCTGGACCAGCAGGCCGGCCAGACCATGCTCAACGCTGGCGGCCTGCGCAGCTACGCCGGTGGCCTGGAGCACCTGCATGCCCATGCCGGCATCCAGCACCTGGCCGGCCAGGCGCAGGCAGGTAGCCAGGCGCGTGCCCAGCTGTTCAAGGCCGATGCCCGCCTGTTGGTGGAATCTGACCCGCTGCTGCAGGAAGAAGTGTTCGGCCCCACCACCGTTGCCGTGGAAGTGCAGGACAACGACCAACTGCGCGCCGCCTTGCTCGGCCTGCGCGGCCAGCTGACCGCGACCCTGATCGGCGAGCCTGAAGACCTGCAGGCCTTCGCTTGGCTGGTGCCGCTGCTGGAGGAGAAAGTCGGGCGGATCCTGGTCAACGGCTACCCGACCGGTGTCGAGGTGTGTGATGCGATGGTGCACGGTGGGCCTTACCCGGCCACGTCGGATGCGCGCGGCACGTCGGTCGGCACCCTGGCCATCGACCGCTTCCTACGCCCGGTGTGCTACCAGAACTACCCGCAGGCGCTGTTGCCCGAGGCACTGCGTGACGGCAACCCGCTGGGGCTGCGGCGGCTGGTGAATGGCCAGTGGCGTGAGGGCGCGATCTGATCGCCCCTTGAAACCAGAAAGCCCCGCGCATGGCGGGGCTTTTCTTTTGCCTGTACCGGCCTCTTCGCGGGTACGCCCGCTCCCACAGGGATCACCTTACCCTCAAGGGCACAGTGATACTTGTGGGAGCGGGCGTGCCCGCGAAGAGGCCGCTACAGCCGACAAAAGCTTCAGGCCCCCTGCGCCTCAGCCTCTGCATGCGCCTGGCGCAAGCGCTCGCGGCTATTGCTCAGGTGCATGCGCATGGCCATCTTCGCGCCTTCGCTGTCCCGCCGGGCGATGGCTTCGTAGATCGCCTCGTGCTCATGCATCAACCGGCTCATGTAGTGTGCCTGGTCATCATGGGCCAGCCGTGCCGAATTCAGCCGGGTACGCGGGATGATACTGGTGCCCAGGTGGTTGATGATATCGGCGAAGTAGTGGTTGCCGCTGGCCTGGGCAATGCGCAGGTGGAACTGGAAGTCCGCCGACACCGCATCCGTGGCGTGGGCAGCCCCTTCGTTGAGTTCGTCCAGCGCCGCACGCATGCCAGCCAGCTCTTCATCACTGCGCCGCTGCGCCGCCAGGCCCGCCGATTCGATCTCCAGGGCAATGCGCAATTCCAGCACCGCCAATACTTCGCGCAGGGTGACCACGGTCGCCGGGTCGATACGGAAACCACCCGTGGCTGGCGCGTCCAGCACGAAGGTGCCAATGCCGTGGCGGGTCTCGACCTGCCCGGCGGCCTGCAGCCGCGAGATCGCCTCACGCACCACCGTGCGGCTGACGCCTTCTTCGGCCATGATCTGCGATTCGGTCGGCAGCTTGTCGCCGCGCTTGAGCTGGCCGCTGCGAATGCGCTCGGTCAGCACCGTGACCAGTTCCTGGGCCAGACTGCGCGGCTTGCGCCGGGTCTTTGCCTGTACCTGCTGCTCTGTCATTGCCCTGAATTTCACCTTGAAAGACAGCGCTCATCATAGCGCAAGCAGTTGTACGATCACATACACGCAATGCGGTATTTCTCGGCGCCCGCAGTCGACACCCGGCCCTGAACAAAACACTGGAATACTGGCCCGACGCAGGCGAAAGCCTGTACTGTGCGGTTTCACGCTCGTCCATGGAAGGAAACCACAGCATGAAACCCCTCGAACGCCTGTTGCTCGCCATCGGCCTGCTGATCCCCCTTTGGCTGCTGGCCGGCGTATGGTTCACCGCCCAAGCCTACCCCGGCTACAACCACCTGCAACAGGCCATGAGCCAGCTCGGCGCCGTCGGTTCGCCGACCCAGAACTGGTCGCCACTGATCAATAACTTCCCCCTAGCCATACTGTTTACGCTGTTTGCCTGGGGCCTGGTACGACGCTGGCACGGCTCAAAGCTGGCGTTGCTGAGTGCGGCGCTGGTGCTGCTGCATGGCCTGGGCAGCCTAGGCACCGGCTGGTTTCCCTGCGACCAAGGTTGCGCACCGGCGCAGCCTTCCCGGTCGCAACAACTGCACAACCTGTCCGGCCTGCTGATGTTTTTCTCGCTTACCCTGGCAAGCGCGTTGTGGGCCTGGCTAGGCAATCGCATTGCCGGTTCCAGGGCACTGGCGCTGTTTTCCCTGGCCTGCGTGGTACTGGCGATCATCACCGTCGCGCTCATGGGCCACGCAGCACAAAACGGCCAGTTGTTCGGCCTGTACCAGCGCCTGAACTACGGCGTATCGGTGATCTGGGTCGCCAGCCTGGCCTGGACCAGCCTGCGCACACCCGTCGCCAGCCCGTTGCGCATGGCCACAACCTGACGGCAAATTGCTGGCCCCCAGCGTCTTCAAGCGAAGGCAAACTTCGTTTTTCTTCAGATGCTTAGGACAGCAACATGCGAGTACTTCTAGCAACGATGGCCGGCTGCCTGCTGGCCACGCTCGCTTTCGGCGCCCAGGCACGGGCGTTGAGCCAGAACGATCGCCACACCTGCGGCTGGGGCGCGCAGATTGCCGCCGAGGCCCAGCAGGCCAAGCTTTCCGGGGTAACCCTGTATGCCACGCGCAAGAAGCTGCAGGTGCGCAAATTTCCCAAACCGTGGATGCGCATGACCGCCTTCGGCATTACCGAGCAGACCTACAACAGCCGCTCGCGGCTCAAACCTGCAGCGATCAAGCAGACCTATTACGAGCAGTGCGTGCAGCATGCTGTAGCAAGGCGATAACGATTGCCCGCGTACCCTGTGGGAGCGGCTTTAAGCCGCGAAGAAGCCAACGCGGTGCATGGCACCGGCTACGCCGGTGTTCGCGGCTAAAGCCGCTCCCACAGGGTCCCTGCTAATTCAATTAGTTATGTGCAATTCTATAGCCGCCATGGTGCGCCGGCCTCGAAGCGTGCTTCCAGCCACGCCTTGAAAGCCACCAGGGCGGCAGTGTTGAGGCGCGCGGTCGGCCGTACCAGGTAAATGCCTGCCGCCACATCCAGCTGCCATTGCGGCAGCACCCGCACCAAGCGCCCGGCAGCGAGGTCCTCGCCCATCAGCCAGTCTCCTCCGGCCAGAATACCCACGCCACGGCGCGCCGCCTCCAGCAGGGCTTCGTTGTCATTACTGCGCAAGCTGCCGGCAACCTTGACACTCACCTGCCGCCCGCCACTCATCAGTCGCCATTCGGGGAAACTTCGCAAGCCACTGAAACCCAAGCAGTCATGCCCAGCAAGATCCTCCGGCTGCACCGGTACGCCATGCCGGGCCAGGTACTCGGGCGACGCACACAGGATGCGCAGGTGATCGCACAGTTTCCTGGCCACCAAACGGTTGTCGGCCAGCTCGCCAATACGGATGGCGGCGTCGAAACCTTCGCCGATCAGGTCGACGAAACGATCGGCATACTCGGCCTCTACCATCACCTGCGGATGGGCCAGCACGAAATCGGCCAGCATCCCGCTCAACCAGCGCCGCCCCATGGCTGCCGGCAACGCCAGGCGCAGGCGCCCACGTACCGTCGCCGCCCCTTCGGCCGCTTCCTGTTCCGCCTCGGCGATCAGCCGGTTGGCCTCGCGCACCTTGGCAACCAGCCGCTCGCCTTCATCGGTAAAGCGCAACTGCCGCGTACTGCGCTCCACCAGGCGAATGCCCAGGCGCGCCTCCAGTGCACTCAGGCGCTTGGACAGCACCGTGGGGTGGCGCTCCAGCTGCCGCCCGGCAGCGGCAAACGAGCCCTGCTCGTGCAGCGCCAGCAAGGTGGCAAGTTCATCGGCGCGGCGGCTGTCGAAGGCATCCATGGCAAGGCTCGGCACTAGGCAGTGGGGTCAGGAATCAGGCAGTAAGGACCAGCGCGCCCTCCGACAGCCCGTGCTCCAGGTCCCCGTGGGCCCTGGCCGCTTCGGCCAGCGGGTAGCGACGCCAGACCCGAGGCTGGATGATACCCTCGGCGACCGCCGCCAGCACATCGGCAGCGCGCTGCTGGTACTCGTCGACCGTGCGGGTGTGCGCCGCCAGCGAGGGTCGGGTCAGGTACAGCGAGCCCTTGGCGTTGAGCGTGGCAACCTCGATGGCCGCCGGCGCACCGGAGGTGCCGCCGAACGACACCAGCAAACCACGTACCCGCAGGCTGTCCAGCGAGGCTTGCAGAGACACCTTGCCGACACAGTCATAAACCACATCCACCCCTTGGCCCTGGGTCAACTCGCGCACTTGACTGGCCAAGGTTGCCGCGTCGAACACCAGCACATGGTGGCAGCCCGCTGCCTGTGCCCTTGCCACACTCTGCGGGCGCGACACCACGCCGATCACCGTCGCCCCCAGATGCCGTGCCCAAGGCGCCATCAACTGGCCCAAGGCACCGGCGGCACCGTACAGCAGCACTTGGCTACCCGGGCCCACGGCATAGGTGGTCTTCAGCAAGTATTGCGCCGTGATGCCCTTGAACAGCACGGCGGCGGCGGCCTGGTCATCCAGTTGCGGCGGTAGCTTGACCAGGCGCTCGGCCGGGTACAGACGGCCGCTGGCGTAACCGCCGACCGGGCCCATTGCATAGGCGACCCGGTCGCCCACCTGCACGTCATGTACCCCATCGCCGACGGCAGCGACCCGCCCGGCACCTTCCAGCCCCAGCCCGGACGGCAAGTCCAAGGGGGCACCACCCTTGCGCTGCAACAGGTCGAGCGGGTTCACACCCATGGCCGTCTGTTCCAGCCACACCTGCCCGGGCCCTGGAGGTTGTGCCTGCAAGTGTTCAAGCTGCATGACATCGGCAGTGCCGGTGCTGTTGAGAATGATGCGGGTAGCCATGATCGAATCCTGTTGGATGGGAGTTCGAGTCAGGCTAATCAGGCAGCGCCAGTAGAACAATCAGGTGAAATGCAGATGATTTCTGCATCCCTTGCAGCAATTCAGTCAGTGCCAAGGTCAGCATGACCATCTGCGCGCGCCGAACCGCGTCAGCCTCGGTATTTGTTAAGCTGATCGAAATCGTCATAGATGACCAAGACCATTCGCACCATGGATGAACTACGCAAGATCGACCTCAACCTGCTGCTCGCCCTGCACGCCCTGCTGAGCGAAAAGCACGTGACCCGCGCCGCCCTGCGCCTGCACCGCAGCCAACCCGCGGTAAGCCACGCCCTGGCGCAGTTGCGCAAGCACTTCGACGACCCCTTGCTGGTGCGCCAGAACGGCCGCATGGCCTTGACCGCCCGCGCCCAATCGCTGGCCAAGCCGCTGCAGGACGCCCTGGGCAACCTCAACGGCCTGCTGGCCGCCCCACAGTTCGAACCGGCCAAGGCCCAACGTCGCTTCAGGCTCTCGCTGTCCGACTACTCCTCACGGATCATCCTGCCCCCCCTGCTGCGCCACCTGCGCCAGGTCGCGCCCGGGGTGGACCTGGCCATCAGCCAGGCCAGCCGCGAAACCATGCTGGCCCAGTTGCTCGATGGTGAACTGGACCTGGCCCTGGGCATCTTCCCGGACCTGCCCCAGGCCATCACTGCGCAGCCGCTGTTCGCCGACAGCTTCATCAGCGTTGCCGATCGCCAAGTGCTGCCGGCCAGCGGCGGCCTGGCCCTGGCCGACTGGCTGGCCCGCCCGCATGTGCTGATGGCCATGCGCCCGGACGCCTTCGATGAGATCGAGCGCGCCCTGGCCGCCCACGGCCTGCGTCGGCGGATCGCCCTGGCCTTGCCGCACTGGAGTGCGGCGGTCGAGGTGCTGGCCGGCACCGACCTGATCCTGACCGTGGCCAGCCGCGCGGTGGGCTCGCTGCACCCGCACAAGACATTGCGCCAGTTCGAGCCGCCACTGGCGATTCCTTCGTTCGATTACCAGCAGGCCTGGCACAGCCGCAAGGACGATGACCCTGGGCATCGCTGGCTGCGTGAAACCGTGTGGACGTGCAGCCAGCCGGGGTGCTGATCAGCCTTCCGGCTGTTTCACCACGGCAGTGGCGCTGGCCGGCGAGCCCGCCGACCAGGTGCCCTGCACCAGCAGCACGCCGCAGAGGATCAGCACTACACCCGCCAGCCTGGCCAGGTTGAGTGGTTTGCCCCCCAACCCCATCACCCCGAAGTGGTCTGCAACCACCGCCGTAATGATCTGCCCCGCCACCACCAGCACCAGGAACCCCGCCGCGCCCAGCTTAGGGGTGAGCGCCGCGGCACCGGCCACGTACAACGCCCCCAGCACACCGCCAACCCACAGCCACCAAGGCCCCTGCAAGGCCTTGCCCATGTCTGGCGCGGGCACCCTGAGGAGCAGCAACGCGGCGATCACTACCAGCGAACTTACCGTCAACGATGTGAACGCGCCCCACAACCAATGCCCCAGCGCCCGGCCGACGGCGGCATTACCCGCAGCCTGGAACGGCAGCACGGCACCGGCAAGCAACGCCAGGGCAAAGGGAAGCACCAGAAGGCACAAGGTTTTGCTGAACATGGCAGTCCTCATTCATGACATATGTTCAGGCGATGATCGGAAAATTCCCTTTATCCATGGAAATCGAAAGTGTGCACTCATGCTATTCGCCACATGGATACCCGCCAATTGGGCTAGGATGCTGCCCAGCCGCGGCACCTGAGGCTCCAACCTGCGGGTTCACGGCTGAAACCAGACCAAACCGTATGTGATGGAGCACATTCGATGACAGATGAACGCACAACCCTGATCGACCATGGGCAGTTGCCCACCCGCAACCTGGCCGAATGCCTGGCAGTGGATCAAAGAACCCTGGTCAGTGCATTGGCAGGCCAGCTGCCCGACACGCTGATCGAACAGCTGGCTACCTGCGCCGAAGAAACATGCTCGCAGGGCCTGTCCAAAAAAATCACGGGTATCGGGCTTACCCTTGGGCAGTGGCTGGAATCAGCATCTGCACCCCAGCGTCAGCAGGTGTTCGAGCAGTGCAGCGCACACAGCTCCGATACGGTGCGCAGCTGGGCGGCCTTCGCCCAGGCGCACCTGTCGCGCACGGTCGATCTCGAGGCCGCATTGCTGGCCCAGCTGCGTTTTGCTCGCGATGAACATTTTGGCGTGCGCGAATGGGCCTGGATAGCCCTGCGCCCGCGCCTGGCTCAAGCGCTGGATAACGCCCTTGCCCTGCTTGCCCGGCATGCCGGCGACAGCAACCCACTGGTACGACGCTTCTGCATCGAGGTACTGCGCCCGCGTGGCGTCTGGTGCGAGCACATCGCCGCGCTCAAGCTGATGCCGGAAGCGGCCGAGCCACTGCTGCTGCCCCGCCTGGCCGAAGCCGACAAGTATGCCCAGGACTCGGTTGCCAATTGGCTCAACGATGCCAGCAAGACTCGGCCCGACTGGGTGATCCAGCTGTTCGAACGACATCCGCCGTCATGCAAGGCATCACGGCGGATCCATACCCGGGCAACCCGTAGCCTGCCCCAATGAATGGTCAGCGCGAGGTTTCGACGCGCAGCACTTCGGTGTAGATCGCGTCGACCGTCTGGCCGACCTTGAGGTTCTTCATGCGTGCCTGCAGGTCAGGGTTCTCGACCTTGACCACCTGCAGCTTGCCCTCCGGCGGCAGCAGGCTCACCTCATGCGCCTTGAGGTCGATCTTCTTGATCTGCGAGGTCACCTTGACCTGGCGGAACGCTTCGCCGCCCGGGTTGGGGTTGTCCGCAGTGGCGCGGATGGTGCCGGACTCTTCAGTCGCCTTCGGCGCCCCGCCTACTTCGGGATTCAGCACATAGGCCACCGCACGGGTCACATAGATGTCGACCTGGTCACCCACCTTGAGGTTGGGCAGCGCCTTGGCCTTTTCCGTGAGCTGGAAGGTCACATCCTTCTTGTCGTCGGGGCCTTTCACCGTGACCTGGCGGCTGGCCAGGTCGATGGCCGTGACCTGCGTGGTGACGTGGCTTTCCAGCGCCTCGCTGCCAATGGGAATACCGGCAGCCTGCACCGTGAGGCTGGCGGCGGACGCCAGGGTGGCGAGGGCAACAGCACGAGCGAGAGTACGAATTGGATTCATAGGCCTGCTTCCATGTGATCAAGACCGGATAGGTGCGTGAAACGCTCACGCGCCAACAAGCATAGCCCTTGCCTGCCACATTGCCGGCCCCTCTCCCTTGCGACGCATTTCGTCCATTTTTGCCACCTACCTCCTTGCAACAGCAAATGCGAATTCTTTACACTTGCTTTACATTTACAAATCATTACTATTCGTGACCTCAAATACAACAAAGAGTCACCTGTAATGGCAAAAAAGTCTGTTGCCACAGCGTCCATTTCCATGCTGGGCCTGCTGGTTGTGCCTGCTGTTCATGCGGCTGTTCAGCCTGAATCGCAGGGTGCCCTCGCCTTGCCCGCCACTGCCGTCACCAGCGCCTACGAGCAGCAAAGCTACAAGGCCAGCGAAAGTCGCAGCGCCATGAAGATCGACGCCCCGCTGCGCGACATCCCGCAAACCGTCAACGTCGTGCCCGAAAGCGTGATCAAGGACCAGGGTGCGCAGTCCATGGAAGACGTACTGAAGAACGTGCCCGGCGTCGGCCTGTCCAACGGCGACGGCCAGCGCGACCAGGTGACCATTCGCGGTTTCAGCGCCATTGGTGACATGTACATCGACGGCGTGCGTGACGACGCCCTGTACTTCCGTGACCTGTCCAACATCGAGCGGGTCGAAGTGATCAAGGGCCCAGCCGCAGTGCTGTATGGCCGTGGCTCTTCGGGCGGCCTGATCAACAGCATCAGCAAGAAACCGAGCTTCACGCCCAAGCGCGAGGTCGGCATGAGCTTCGACAGCGAGGGCAAGCGCCGCACCCAGTTCGACACCGGCTGGGCCGACCCGCAAAGCAACCAGGCCTACCGCTTGACCGGTGCCTTCGAAGACAGCGACACCTTCCGCGACGATGGCTACATCGACCGCAAGGCCATCGCGCCGTCGGCCTACTTCCGTCTCTCCGACGACCTGGAACTGAACCTGGGCGCCACCTACCTGTACGACAAGCGCCTGATCGACTTCGGCATCCCGGCGCTGGGTAACCGTCCGGTAGACGTGGACCGCGACAAGCGCTTCGGCTCCGGCGATGCCGACCAGGATTACGCCCGCAGCGAAGTGTTCTCGCTGACCGCAAGCCTGGACTACCGCATCAATGACGACTTCACCCTGACCAACACCAGCCGGTATTACCGCTACGACCTGGACCGCAACAACACCCTGGCCGACAGCAGCCCGACGCGCTTCGTCACCGCGCCCAACGGCGAACTGCTGGTCAAGCTCAACCGTGGCAACGTGGCCCGAGACGAGTACGGTGTGTTCAACCAGACCGAACTCAAGCAACAGGCGCAGTTCGCCGGAATGCAGCACAACCTGCTGTATGGCGTGGAAGTAGGCTTCCAGGACAAGCACCAGCGGGTGCTGAGCCAGAACAACGTGGCCCAGGTGCCGGTGTTCCGCGACGCCCTGGTGCCGGTGCCGGAGCACGCCGCCAACCTGTCGTCCAAGGGCACCAATTTCCAGCAGACCACCGGCCTGTATGTGCAGGACATGATCGAGCTGAACGAACACTGGAAGGCCTTGGTCGGTGTGCGTTATGACATCTTTGGCCAGGAGTACGACGACGACCGCGCGCAGAACGTCGACCTCGACCGTACCGACAAGACCTGGAGCCCACGTGCCGGCCTGGTCTACCAGCCGGATAACATCCAGTCCTACTATGCCTCTGTCAGCCGCAGCTACCAGCCTTCGGGCGAGGTGTTCGCGGTCAGCCCGACCAACCAGCACCTGGAGCCGGAAGAAACCACCAACTACGAACTCGGCGCCAAGTGGGACCTGCTCGACAGCCGCCTGTCGGTGACCGCAGCGGTATTCCGCCTCGAGCGCACCAACATGAAGACGGCCGACCCGGCCAACCCCAACCTGACCGTACTGGCCGGTGAACAACGCACCGACGGTTTCGAAGCCACCGTCAGCGGGCAGCTCACGGACAAGTGGCAGATCTACGCTGGCTATGCCTACCTGGATGCCGAGATCACCAAGTCCAACAGCAAGACCAACGGCGTGGCCAACGAAGGCCAGACCCCTACCCTGACGCCGCGTAACAGTGCCAATGTCTGGCTGGTGCGTACCCTGACCCCGGAATGGCGCGTAGCCGCTGGCGCCAACTACGTCGACGAGCGCTACACCGCACTCGACAATGTGGTGGTGATGCCGGGCTACACCACCTTCGACGCCGCGCTGCTGTACAGCGTGCCGCAATGGGACGCCGCGCTGCGCCTGAAGAACGTGTTCGACCGCGACTTCTATGCCTCCGCGCACGGTTCGGTGGACCTGATCACCCCGGGTGCACCGCGCACGCTGGAGGCCAGCTTCAGCTACCGGTTCTGATCCCCTGCCCCAAGGCGCAAGGCCTTGCTGTGGTGCAAGGCCTTGCGCTGCATCTGGTGCAATGCAAGCGTTCACCGCTTCGCTTGAATGCAATATCCTGCGCAGTGAATGGCACCGACTTTGCCGGTGTTCGCGGCGGTGCGCCGCCTCGACAAACCCGCTCCCACAGTGTGGACAGCACCTTGCTTGCGATCACAGCGTCCCGCCCCTCAGTAAGGAGAGCATATGAGCAACAAACCTAATCGCCCATACACACCTTGGGCGCTGACCACCCTGCTCGCCTTCAGCCTGGCACTCACCGCCGGCTGCTCCAGCAAGACCAGCAAGGCCCGCTACGCGACTCCCGCAACAGGCTCCAACTGCTTCGCCAAGGCCGTCCCCACCACCGGCGAAGGCGGCCTCGCGTGGGGCAATACCCTGAGCATTGCCCGGCAGAAATCGCTGAACAACTGCGTGCGTTATGCAAGCCGGTCAGGGGGCACACCGAAGACTTGCCAGGTGGTGATGGCCAAGTGCAAGAACTAAATATTTATAGACAAATTATAAAGTAAGACCTTTCTTACAAATATACCCGCACTGCTTCTCCTTCATGAGGAGCACTTGAGCAACATCCGATTCACCCAAATATACTCTTACACTTTCGACCTCGACTCAAAACGGCAGTCGAGGCATTGTCTTGCCATTGAAACTTGACACGCCCTATCCGTGGCAACCCAAAACAAGAACTTTCCTACAACATACAGCCCATCAAGAAAACCAGGGTACGGCACACCCGCGGGATATACGTCAATAACGCTTCAATATATCCCCATGAAATAGATAACAACAGGCTGACCAGCAATCAAGCAGGCCATTTTTTATTTCGTGAGCAAGAAAGTTTGACACTGAGCAAGGAGCTCCCATGACTGACGCCTCCGTCAGCAGCGCCACCTCCGGCCCTGCCTGTAGCGCACGCATCCCTATCCTGCCGGTACGCTATGCCATCGTGCCACGCACCGGCGATATGCCCGCCTGCCGCTATGCCGATGCAGGCTTCAACCTCGAACAAGGCTTCGGGCCACTGCAACACTCTGCCTACACCCTGCGCGCGCTGCGCCCGGGCTATGTCTACGTGTTTATGCAAGGCGCCCTGGGCCAGAAACTGGTCATTCACGAGTACGTCGGCGCGGGCCTTTACAAGGAACTGCGCTATCGCGGGCTGGACGACTACCACCGGCGTGATCGCTACCTGTCCAGCCACACCCTGGGCTGGGTGTGGGCCGATACCTGCCCCGATACCGCCAGGGAAGTGTGGATCGGCTACAGCCCGCACCTGTGGACCAACGCCATGACCGCCCGCATCACCAGTTCAGCCGCCTTGCGCCAACGGCACATGCGCCAGCTGGACATGGCCGAACTGATAGCCGGCAACCAGGCACCCTCAACCCAGCCCCATGTCTTGCCGGTCAGCGCTCTGCAAACCTGGGTCGAAGACTTCAAGCCAACCGAGCGGCGCATGCCCCTGACCTGGAGCAGCGACCCGATCACCGAAACCCTGCCGATCGGCAACCTCGTTGCCATCGGCCGGCACTACCCCTACACCCAGCCGAAAGTACCGGTAGTGGTGGCGCTCACCGATGCCGAAGGCATGGCCCTGGACCTGAGCCTGACGGTGTCGGCCTATCAACATCAACTGCGCGACCTGATGCCCGCCGAACAACTGGAGCACATGAAGCCGGCACAAGGGTCCGAGCAGGAACGCGTACCGGCGTGCTACAAACTGGATGCCGAACAGCTGAGCGTGCAAAGCCACGATTTCCACCACCGCAACCTGGTGGCCATGCTGCTGAACAAGACGCTGGAAAGCCTGTACCCGGCGGATGCCCCTTCACCGGAACTGGCCGAATTCCGGCTTGGCACCGAGCGCCGCGGCCCCGCCCTGTCGCCGTCCGAGTCGCGTTTTCAGGCCCTCACCCACGAAGACTACTCACCCAACGGCGCCCGCCTGGCACAGCGCCTCGACCTCGCCAAGTACCGGCGCTTCCTCACCGAGCGTGATGAACTCGAACGCCGGATCATCGCGTTGCGCAACCAGGCCTTGCAGGCCAGCCACGACCATGACGCCTGGCTCGGGACCGCCGAACCCCAGCATGTCGATAACCCCTACAGCCTGGCTGCGGCCCTGGCCTGCTACGACCGCGACGAAATCACTTCCGCCCGCGGCCTGGAAATATCCTTGGCGCTGCTGATTCAGTCGATGGGCCAGCCGGCGCCCGGCACTGAAGAACTGGACCCGCGGCTCAAACGTCTCGAACAGTGGCTGGACCAGCACGACAGCCCGCTGTACACCGCCCTGGCGCCATTCAACCCGTTCAAGGACAAGGCGGATTCGATCGGCAGCCTGCTCGGCGCAACGAACCCACCGAGCCCGGCGTCAAGCACGTCGCCGAAGTCTGGGAATACCTCCGCCACTTCATGGACCACGGCCCGGACAAACTCCCCCCTCCCGGCGAACCCAACTGGTGGCACAAGCCACTGCACGCGATCTGCCTGACCCCGGCAGAAGCCTGGCGCCACTACGCCCCCTGGCGAACCGGCGAACCTGGTGAAATGCAGGGCAAGAAGAACTGGCAACTGCCGTTCTGGGCCGTGCTGTTCCCTTACAACCTCTCCGTTGCCATCTGCTGGTACGGCGTCTGTCGGCTGTTCAACGTCCGGGCAGCCCCACCGCCCCCAGAAGCCTTCGAAGAGGCCCTTGTCCGACCAAGCAAAAGGAAGCGCAAATGAAACCCATCGTACTCGTAGGTCATCGTCATAGCTGCCCAATCCATGGCGTAGGTACCGTGAAAACCGGTGCTAGCGCAACATTCGTCGATGGCAGGGCCGTCGCACGGGTGGGTGATCGCATCAGTTGCGGTGCCGTCATCGAAACAGGCGCTGCCTGCACGATCATCGAGGGACAACCAGCGGCCAGGGAAGGAGACACAACCAGCCACGGAGGGACTCTGATTGAGGGAGATCCAGGCTGGCTCATTGATTGAAAGCATGAGCCAGCCACTTCGACGATAGCGGTTGAACAGCCGCAATCAATTCCCGGATAGAAACAGGCCCATAGGCTGAAGCCTGACAGTCGAGCCTTCTGGGCCGCCCTGCGGCCCATCACCGGCGAGCCAACTCCCACCAGCATGCCCATACCAACTTACTCTATTTCAAAAAATATCGTCGGGTAGGAATATACTTACACTGGCAACTAAAAACCAAACAGACCCAACAACGGCAACACCACCACAGGCACCTAAAAACATTTCACAAATTATTTCATTGCTTGCATTCCCACTTAATACCCACTAACACTACATCCATCAACCGATGGAGAAACGACATGTCCAGACTTGCTGAATTTCGTGCGCTCGAGCGCCTTCTTGCTGCCAAAAAGTCCGAGCTCTCCTTCATAAAAATCAACCCCCACCTAAAACGCGAGTTTGAATTCGAAAGCAAACTCCTCGCGCTGCTTGATGAATACCAATTCGACTTATCTCATGTCCTGGCCATTAGTGAATGTGAAAGCTACAAGACTCAACACCCGTGGTTACCACTTCCACCACTCCCACGCTTCAGGTCTCGGCAAAGCAAGTACTACATAAACCCGTACACCGGCGAGATGGTAGAAGCGAAAAGCACCTTGCACAAAACCCTTCAAATGTGGATTCAGCAGTATGGCCGCGCGGAGGTCGAACGCTGGGCAACGGTATGGTTCTGATTGCTCCAGAAACAGTTCATGCCCAGCCTGGAACACGACCGCCCTTCCCTCCCACCAGCACCTCACCAGCCTGCGGTATTGAGCAACGAGGGGCCACGCCGTCTACCCTCAATATACGTTGACCCGTTGCCTCACCCGCAGGCCAACGCAACCGTTCGATAACCGAACACTAGCCCCTCCCTTGAATTGACGCTGCCGCCTTCACTGCTCACCATGCACCGGCCTTGCGTGTCCCCCTGCCTGGGAATAGGTCACGCACCCGTAGCACCGCAGCTGAATACAATTTCAAGAAACGAGCAGTTTATGAACCACTCCAGGATCACCCCCGCCGCCCCCCGGATGCCCCAGGGTTCGATCGGCGACAAGCTTCGCGGCGCCTTCGGCGTCGGCAAGACCCGTTGGGGCATGCTTGCCCTGGTGTTCTTCGCCACCACCCTGAACTACATCGACCGTGCCGCGCTCGGCATCATGCAGCCCGTCCTGGCCAAGGAAATGAGCTGGACGGCGATGGACTATGCCAACATCAACTTCTGGTTCCAGGTCGGCTACGCGGTCGGCTTCCTGCTGCAGGGCCGGCTGATCGACAAGGTCGGGGTAAAACGCGCGTTCTTCTTCGCCGTGCTGCTGTGGAGCCTGGCCACCGGCGCCCATGGCCTGGCCACTTCGGCCGCCGGCTTCATGGTCTGCCGCTTCATCCTCGGCCTGACCGAGGCCGCCAACTACCCGGCCTGCGTGAAGACCGTGCGCCTGTGGTTCCCGGCTGGCGAGCGGGCCATCGCCACCGGCCTGTTCAATGCCGGCACCAACGTCGGCGCCATGGTCACCCCGGCCCTGCTACCGCTGATTCTGGCCGTATGGGGCTGGCAGGCCGCGTTCATCGCCATGGGCAGCCTTGGCCTGGTGTGGGTGGTGCTGTGGCTGCTGAAGTACTACAACCCTGAAGATCACCCACGCGTACGCCAGAGCGAGGTGGCATACATCCAGCAGGACGACGAGCCCGAGCCGACCCGCGTACCGTTCAGCCGCATCCTGCGCCTGCGTGGCACCTGGGCGTTCGCGGTGGCTTACGCGATAACCGCGCCGGTGTTCTGGTTCTACCTGTACTGGCTGCCACCGTTCCTCAACCAGCAGTACAGCCTGGGCATCAACGTGACCCAGATGGGCATCCCGCTGATCATCATCTGGCTGACGGCGGACTTCGGTAGCATCGGCGGCGGCATCCTGTCTTCCTGGCTGATCGGCCGCGGCGTGCGCGCCACCACGGCGCGGCTGGTGTCGATGTTGATCTTCGCCTGCACCATGGTCAGCGTCACGCTTGCCGCCAATGCCAGTGGCCTATGGGTCGCAGTGGCGGCCATCTCGCTGGCAGTGGGTGCACATCAGGCGTGGACGGCGAATATCTGGAGCCTGGTGATGGACTACACGCCCAAGCACCTGGTGAGTACCGTGTTCGGTTTCGGCAGCATGTGCGCGGCGATTGGCGGGATGTTCATGACGCAGATCGTCGGTAGCGTACTGACCGCTACCAATAACAACTATGCCGTGCTGTTCACCATGATCCCGGCGATGTACTTCCTGGCGCTGGTATGGATGTACTTCATGGCGCCGCGCAAGGTCGAAAGCGCCTGAACGCGCTAGCCACTTTCCTCTACGGGGCCCTTGCGGGCCCTTTTTTTGGCCAGTTGGCAAACAGCAATTCTTGCCTGCCCCGGCCACATCGCCGGCAAGCCAGCTCCCACAGGAGTAGCGGCTTGCGCAGTCCACCCTGTGGGAGCGGGCGTGCCCGCGAACACGGGCGATAGCCCGTGCCATGCGCCGCGTTCTATCAATCAGACTCTGGCCAGCACTGCCATGGCCTTCTCCAACGCCATGCGCGCACGCTGTTCGCCACTTATGCCCTGTTCCAGCAACTGCCGCGTGGGGATTTCCAGGCTCAACGGCACACTTGGTGGCAAGCCGCGCAGCAAGCCGACCAGGTCGGCATCGCCCTCGCCCGGGAAGCGCCGTTCATTGCGTGCCTGACGCAGGATCTCGTCCATGTCGGCCGGTACCGGGCCAGCAACGTCGCACAACTGGGCATAGCGCATGCGCTGCGGCGCCAGCTGCGCCAGATCGTCCAACGAAGACCCGGAGCGGTTGAAGTGGAAGGCATCCACCAACACGCAGCCATTGGCGCGGCCGGCATTGGCCACCACCCGCATGGCCTGGCGCAGGTCACGCACATCGGTCCAGGGCATGAACTCCAGATGCGGATGAATACCATACCCCACCGCCAGGTCGCACAACGCGGCAAAGCGCTCGGTCAAACGCGCCTCATCCGGATCGTTGCCAGCCACCAGCAGCTCCGTGCCGCCCAACTCGGCCCCCACCGCCAGAATCGGCTCGAAATCGGCCACGCAGGTTTCCGGCTTCAGCCGCAGGATTTCCAGGTCGAGCACCTTGATGTGGGTGTCGCGCAGGCGCGCCTGGGTTTGCCGGCGCAGGCCGGCATCGGCCACCAGCGGGAAATGCTGTTCCTGCTCGGTGGCGGGCACCAGGCGCAGGCCTACATGGCTGTAACCGGCGCGGGCTGCTGCTTCGACCATGTCCGGCGGGGACAGCTCGAGCACCGTCAGGGCTGCCAGGGAGAAAATTCGATCAGTCATTATCGTCACCAAACACGTTAAGCAATGTGCTCGGGCGCACAGGCCCGGCCACTTTCCGCTGCCTTGCGGATCGCCTCGATCAGCGCCAGGGTGCGGCCACCGTCGGCGGCATCGATCAGCGGCGCCTGCTCACCCCGGGCAACCCGCACAAAGTGCTGCAGTTGCAGGGTCAATGCCTCGCCGACGGGGATGCTTTCCTCGCTCTGCAACAACGGAGTGTGCCAGCCCGAGCCGGCCTCGGCATAGTGCCAGCGCTTGAGTTGCGGAATGCTCAGCGCCCCTTGGGTGCCGGCCAGCAGGTAGCACGGCTGGCCATCCTGGCGTGGGTACACCGGGCTTTCGCCGGAATCCAGTTCCCAGCTCCACGGTGCGGCCACCGCGTCGGAGCCGGTCAGGCTGCCCAATGCACCATTGGCGAACTGCAGTAGCACCGCCGCGCTGTCTTCGTTGGCAAAACCGCGCACATCGTTGCGGGTGAACGCCTGCACCTGCACCACTTCGCCGCACAGGTGGCGCAGCAGGTCGAGGTCATGGATCAGGTTGGTCAGCAAGAAGCCAGCGCCCGGCTCGCGGCGCCAGGGGGTTTCGAAATAGCTGTCGGGCTTTTGCAACTGCCAGAGCGCGGTGACGTTGATCAGCCGGCCCAGCTTGCCGTCGGCAATCACCTGGTGGGCCTTGGCGATAAGCGGGTTGTGCCGACGGTGATGGCCAACCAGCACGGGTACCCCCCGGCGTCGCGAGGCCTCCACCAGCGCGCGGACTTCATCCAGATTCACGCCCACCGGTTTTTCGACCAGCACCGGTACGCCAGCCTCGACACAGTCCAGGGCGGTGGCGACATGCAGGTTGTTCGGGTTGGCGACGATCACTGCCTCGGGGCGCACGTGCTCCAGCATCTGGCGGTGGTCGGCAAAACAGGGCACGCCGCATTCGGCCGCGAAGGCCTCGGCCTGCGGGCCCGGGTCGGCCACGGCGCACAACTGGGCCTGCGGCACATTGAGCAGATGCTGGTAATGCTGGCGGCCCATGTTGCCAGCGCCGATCAAGGCAATACGAAGGGGTGCGTTCAACAGCCTGTCCTCTTGTCATTGTTGTCATATGAATTCTGAAACCAGGTTCCACAATCCACACTCGACAATTTAGAACCATGTTCAGCTTTTCAGAAGAACCGGCAGAACAGACTGTGCGGTAATCGACCGGAAATGCACCGTCAGGCGAACAGCTCGCTGGCCCGACTGGCCGCCGACAGCTCTTCTGCCGCCGCCAGCAACAGCGGCGCCAGCTCTGCCAGACGGGTTTGCGCCAGGCGGGCACTGGGCCCGGCGATGCTCAGTACACCGATCACCTCGTCACTTTGCGGGCGGCGCACCACCGCAGCCAAGGCCGAGGTGCCAATGGCCGAGGTTTCCTCGACCCAGGCATAGCCGCGCTCGCGGGCGCGGTGCAGGTAAGTGAGCAGCTCGTCGGTGGAGCGTGGCGCATTCGGGCCGAACTGCGCCGGGTCGGCAATGCCCTGGCGCAACACCATCTGCAGCGCCTGCTCATCGTCCAGGCTGGCCAGCCAGGCATGCCCGGACGCGGTATAGAACAGCGGTGCGTCGCGGCCCATGTCCGGGTCGTAGCGCAAACCGGAGCGAGCGCCCTGGGACTTGGCGATCCAGGTCTGGCGGGTACCGTCGATAACGCCAAGGCGCACCAGTTCGCCGCTGTCCTGGGCCAGGCGGTCGAGTATCGGCTGGATGATGTCGGCACCGCTGCTGGCCAGGTAACGAAAGCCCAGCGCCACCAGCTTGGCCGACAGTTGGTAGCGGTTGTTGTCACGGTTCTGCCGCACATAGCCCAGCCGCACCAGCTCGGTGAGCATGCGATGGGCGGCGCTTTTGGGGATGTCCAGGCGCTCGGCCAGGGTTTGCAACGGCAACCCCTGTGGCTCGCCGGTAAGGCTTTCTACAAGACTGAAGGCGCGTTCGATCTGACTACCAGCCATGACACAGGTCCCTGAAATTTTTTGCGAATTCTAGAAGATGATTCCACACCGCCGATAGACGCCGCAGCCTGAGCTGCGCGAACTGTCCGGTTATCGCCCATTACTTGCCCGGCGTGGTCGCCACACCCTTGCGGGACGATTCGCTGCCAATAAGAATATGGAACCTTGTTCCAATAACAATACAGGAATCCCGCAATGCCTTCCGCTCCCTTCGAAACCGAATGCGATGTATTGGTCATAGGCTCTGGTGCCGCCGGGTTGGCTGCTGCGGTGACGGCTGCCTGGCACGGGCAGAAGGTGATCGTGGTGGAGAAGGAGCCAGTGTTCGGCGGTGCCACCGCCTGGTCCGGCGGTTGGGCCTGGGTGCCGCGCAATCCGCTCGCACGCCGGGCCGGCATCGAGGAAGACATCGACCAGCCGCGCAGCTACCTGCGCAATGAACTGGGGGCCTATTACAACGCCGAACGCGTCGACGCCTTTCTCGAAGCGTGCCCGCACATGGTGGCGTTTTTCGAAAAGCACACGGCGCTGCAGTTTGCCGACGGCAACGGCATTCCCGACATGCATGGCGACACACCGGGCGCTGCCGAGGGCGGGCATCAGGTGATCGCCGCCCCCTATGATGCCCGTGAGGTCGGCGCACTGTTGCCACGCCTGCGCAAGACCCTGCGCGAAACTTCGTTCATGGGTATGCCGATCATGGCCGGTGCCGACCTTGCCGCCTTCCTCAACATGACCCGCTCGCCCAAGGCCCTGCTGCATGTGTGCAAACGCTTTGGCCGCCACTTGTACCACCTGGCCCGGTATGGCCGGGCGATGCACCTGGTCAACGGTGTGGCGCTGGTGGCCCGCCTGGCCAAATCGGCCCAGGACCTGGGCGTGCGCCTGCAGGAATCGGCGCCGGCCAAACGCCTGCTGCTCGACAATGGCCAGGTACGTGGGGCACTGGTAGCAACGCCGCAGGGCGAGCAACTGATCCGTGCCAAGGCCGTGGTGCTCGCGGCGGGTGGCTTCCCCAACGACAACGCCCGGCGCCGGCAACTGTTCCCGCGTGATGCCAGCGGCCATGACAACCTGGCCCTGCCTCCCAAGGGCTGTTCGGGCGACGGCCTGCGCCTGGGCGAATCGGCCGGCGGCGTGGTTGCCACCGACCTGAAGTCACCGGTGGCCTGGGCGCCGGTTTCGCAAGTGCCGCACCGCGACGGCAGTGTTGGCCACTTTCCGCACATCATCGAACGCGGCAAACCGGGCATCATCGGTGTATTGGCCAACGGCAAGCGTTTCGTCAACGAAGCACACGGCTACTACGACTATGTGTCAGCCATGATCGCAGCGGTGCCACAGAATGAAGAGGTGTGCTCGTGGCTGATCTGCGACCATCGTTTCCTGCGTCGCTATGGCCTGGGCCATGCCCGCCCGGCGCCGCTGCCGGTGTGGCCGCATGTACGCAGCGGCTATCTCAAGCAAGGCGCCACCCTGGAACAGCTGGCCTTGGCCTGCGGCATCGACCCGGTAGGGTTGCGCGCCACGGTCAGCGACTTCAACAGCCATGCCCGCAACGGCCAGGACCCGGCGTTTGGCCGTGGCTCCACACCGTTCAACCGCAAGCAGGGCGACCCGCAGCACAAAGGGCCCAACCCTTGTGTGGCGCCCATCGAGCATGGGCCATTCTATGCGGTGAAGGTACAGCCCGGTTGCTTTGGCACCTTTGCCGGGTTGCGCACCGACGGCAGTGCCCGGGTGCTGGATGAGGCCGGGCAGCCGATTGCTGGCCTGTATGCGGCGGGTACCGACATGGCCAGCGTGTTTGGCGGCTGGTACCCGTCGGGTGGCATCAACCTGGGCCCGGCGCTGACCTTTGGCTATGTGGCCGGGCGGCATATTGCCGGGGTGCGGGAGTATGAGTGATTGGTCCTGTATGCCGAAAGGAATGTAGCGCCTGTAGGACCGAGCGCCGCCCGCGCGGCGCTTCGCGGGGCAAGCCCGCTCCCACAGGTACTGTGCAAGTCTTGAAGCTTGTGATGAACCTGTGGGAGCGGGTTTACCCGCGAAGAGGCCGGAAACGGCCTACAAGGAAGGGGCTAAATCTGATTCTTCGTTCAGGCCGGGCAACGCATCTGCTCCAACCAGTAGGCCACATCCACCTCGTCGATCTGCTCGGCTCGCAGGAACCGCTCGGCATACCGGCGATACACCCCGCTGCTGAGAAACAGCTGCAGCAGCTGCCCGTCGATGTGCCCGTCGCGGGCCATGCCCACCAGGATCTTCACCGACTCGGACAAAGTCTTCGGCGCCTTGTAAGGCCGGTCGGCCGCAGTCAGCGCCTCGAAGATGTCGGCAATCGCCATCACCCGTTCGGCAATGCCCAGGTCCTGCTCGCCCAGCCGGCGTGGGTAGCCGCTGCCGTCCATTTTCTCGTGGTGGTTGCCGGCGATGTCCGGAACCCGCTTGAGCTGGCGCGGGAACGGCAAGGAACTGAGCATGATGATGGTCTGCACGATGTGTTCGTTGATCTTGAAGCGTTCCTCATCATTCAGCGTACCGCGGCGGACTGCCAGGTTGTACAGCTCGCCGTAATTGCTGGCATGGGCCGGCAGGCGCATGTCGAAGCCCCAACGGTTGCGCGGGTCGTCCTTGGCCACCGGCGGCTTGCGGGGGCCCCAGGGCACGCAATGCTCAGGCCGGTCCGCCAGCAGTGGTTCGTCAACCGGCAACGCAGGCGCTGGCACGTCGGCAAAGCGCTCCGCCTCCTCACGGGAAATGCCCAGGCGGTTGTCGAAGTGGCGCTGCCAGCGGTGCTGGCCAATCTGCTGCAGGCGCTCGATGTCGGCGTCCTGCATGAACTCACCGCCGATGTTGGCCTGGGCCACGAAGGCGAAGTCGTCCTGCAACCGGGCCTGGCTGCGCGCCAGGGTGGCTTGCAGCGCCTGCGGGTCGGCACCGCTGGCCAGGCCTTGCCAATAGGCCAGCTCGGCATCGCGCCACAGCACTTCGAAGCGCATGCGTACCTCGTGGATACGGTTGTACAAGGTTTCCAGCTTGGTCGCCTTGTCTACCACGTATTCGGGGCTGGTGACCTTGCCACAATCGTGCAGCCAGGCCGCCACGCGGAATTCGTAGCGTTCAGCCGCACTCATGCTGAAGCTGGCGTACGGGCCGGTTTCGGCCGCCACCGCCTGGTCCAGCAGCATCTGCGCCAGTTGTGGCACCCGCTCGCAGTGGCCACCGGTATAGGGGCTCTTGGCATCGATGGCGTCGGCCAGCAGCTTGATCATGGCATCCAGCAGGCGTTGCTGGGCTTCGGCCAGCTGACGCGTCTCGATAGCCACCGCCGCCGCCCCGGACAGTTCCTCGACAAAGCGCCGGAAGGGTTGGCCCACCTGCTCGTGCGCATGTTCATCGTCCAGTTGCAGGACCAGGATGCCCAACAGCGCCTGGCTACGGTCATTCAACACCACGGCCAGGCTGCGCTCATGCAGGCCAAGGGTCTGAATCACCGCCGCGGCCAACTGCTGCCGGGCAGTCTCATCCACGGCTAGCTCGCCCGGGTACTGCTCGCCGCGGCAGGCAGCGGCCAGGCGCAGCAAGGCGTGCTCGGCATCAAACAGGTACACCACGCCGGCATTGACCCCGGCGGCTTCCACCAGATGGGTCAGCACACTGTCGAGCATGCGCTCCAAGTTGCGCTCGCGGCTGAGTGTGAGGGTAATCGCCTGAAAGCTGTGGATGGTGCCGGACATGCGGCTCAATACGCGGCTCAATTCACGCACCTCGGACACCCGCGAGCGCACCCCGACGTCTCGGCTGAAATCAAAGCCGGCCAGGCCTTGCACCTGTTCGGCCAGCAGCCGCAGCGGGCGGCCGATACGCCGGCCGAGCACACCACCGAGCACCAGCAGCACGGCCATCAGCGCTGCGGTCCAGAGCAACTGCTCGAACAGTACATTGCGCGCGCCGCCCAGCAATTCGTGGCCTGGCACGGCAATCAGCACCTGCAGGTCCTGCCCGGCCAGGTTGGTCAGTTGCACACGCATGCCATACCAGGTCTGGCCGTCCACCTGATAAGGCTGCGGCCGGGTGCCTTGCGGCAAGTCCGCATAAAGGTGCTCCAGGCTGGGAATGCCCAGTTCGTCGATGCGCGACAGGCGCACGGCCTGCCCTTCGTGCACGATCACCCGCTGCAGGTCCGGGTAGCCCACCACATTGCCCTGGTCGTCGACCACGACGATCTCGGTGCCGGGGGTCATGCGCAGGTCCTGGGTCTCGCTGGCCAGGTCGTCGACCGAAACGTCCATGCCGATCACCGCCCCGCCGTCAACGCTGCGCTGGGCCATGGTCAGGCCGATTTCACGGGTGGTGAAGAACACATAGGGGTGGGTCAGCACGGTGGTGGGTTGGGCGCTGGCCTCGACAAACCACGGGCGTGTGCGCGGATCGTAGCGATACTCGGGTTTGGCCTGGGCCTGCAGCAGGTTCAGCGCGCGGTCGTAGAAGCGCCACTCACCTTGCACCGCCCCGCCCTCACGGCTGACGCTCTGCACCAGGAATGCCGTGCCCGGCGGCGCGGCGAAACGCTGCAGCAACTGCGGCTCGCGCAAGCGGCGCACCAGCAGGAACTCGCCGTTGGGGTAACCCATGTAGGCAGCGCTGAGCATGCGGTTGGCATCTAGCGTCTCGACCAGTTGCGGCAGCCGTTCCAGGCGCTGCGCGGGGGTTTGCGCGGCCGGGTTGTGGGCGAGCAGACGGATACTGCTGTGCACCGGATCGACCAGGCGCCGGGCGCGCTCGTCGATGGTCTTGCCAATTTGCTGGGCAGAATCACCCGCCGCGGCCACCAGGGTCTGGCGAATGCCGCGATAGCCCTGCCAGGCCAAGGCGGCACCGAGCAGCAGCATGCCCAGCACGATGGCCAGCGCCACCAGCCACTGCAGCGAAATGCCACGTCCGGCGTTGCCAGCAGCACGACCATTCGACACGCAGCCCATCCCAGGTACTCCATGCATGGCGGTTTGACGGGGCAGCCAGGACGATCATGCAGGCCGGAGCCTTTCGCAGGCAGCAAGATGGGACGCAGGGTGGCGCATAGTACTGCCCCATCTTCGCAGCAGTGTAGAGCGGGCCCGAGCTTTCTGCCGGGTTGGCAAAAGAATTTAGCGGAGCACCATGAACGATCCGGGCACCGCGTCGCCTGTTTCGCGGGCTTGCCCGCTCCCACAGGAATCGCGCGGCACCTGAGCCAGTGCAGTACTTGTAGGAGCGGGCGAGCCCGCGAAACAGCCGACGCGATGCAGAATCGGAAGTATCAGGCGCGCAACTGGTACCAGGTGGTCTTGAGGTGCGAATACTTGTCGAACGAATGCAGCGACAGGTCACGGCCAAACCCCGACTGCTTGCCGCCGCCGAACGGCACCGTGACGTCCAGTGCATCGACCGTGTTCACCGACACGGTACCGGCCTTCAACGCCCGCGCCACGCGGTGCACCTGGTTGAAGTCATCGCTCCACACCGATGCCGCCAGCCCATAGATGCTGTCGTTGGCCAGGCGCACGGCCTGCTCTTCACTGTCGAAGGCGCTGACCGCCAGCACCGGCCCGAACACCTCCTCCTGCGCCAGGCTCATTCGTCCATCAACACCGGCGAAAATGGTCGGCTCGATGTAATTGTCCGAACCGTCGATAGTCAGGCGCCGACCACCACACACCAACCGCGCCCCATCCTGCCCGGCACGGGCGATGGCGGCTTCGATCCGGCCAGTCTGCCCGGCGTCGACAATCGCACCGGCCCGGCTCGCCGGGTCCAGCGGGTTGCCGGGCTGCCACTGGCGGGCCTTGGCCTGCAGACGCTCGATGAACTCGTCATGAATGGAGCGCTGCACGTACAGCCGCGAGTTGGCCGAGCACACCTCGCCCTGGTTGAAGAAGATGCCGAATGCCGCCTTTTCCGCAGCCAGGTCCAGGTCCTGGCAGTTTTCGAACACCAGGTTGGGGCTCTTGCCACCGCACTCCAGCCATACCTGCTTGAGGTTGGACTGTGCCGAGTACTGCATGAAGTACTTGCCCACCTGGGTGGAGCCGGTAAATACCAGGCAATCCACGTCCGGGTGCAAGCCCAGCGCCTGCCCGGCCTGCTCACCCAGGCCCGGGACCACGTTCAGTACGCCTTCCGGCACACCGGCCTGCAGCGCCAGCTGGGCCAGGCGCAGGGCCGAGAACGGTGATTGCTCGGCGGGTTTGAGCACCACGCTGTTGCCAGCAGCCAGCGCCGGGGCGAGCTTCCAGGCAGCCATGTCGAGCGGGAAGTTCCACGGCACTACGGCGGCGACCACGCCCAGGGCTTCGCGGGTGATGGTGGCCAGTGCGTTGGGCGCGGTGGGCGCCACCTGGTCGTACAACTTGTCCAGTGCCTCGCCATACCAGGCGAACACCTGCGCCGAGCCTGGCACGTCGATGTTGTAGGCATCCATGACCGGCTTGCCCATGTTCAGCGAGTCCAGCAGGGCCAGTTCTTCGCGATGGGCCATGATCAGCTCGGCCAGGCGCAGCAGCACTTTCTTGCGCTCGCCCGGGGCCATGCGCGGCCACGGGCCATGCTCGAAGGCCTTGCGGGCGCTGGCGACGGCCAGGTCGACCTCGGCCTGGCCGCAGGCGGTGACCTGGGCCAATACGCCGTTGGTGGCGGGGTTGATGGCGGCGAAGGTGGCGCCGTCCTGGGCGTTGACGGGTTTGCCGTCGATCAGTGCATTGGCCGGGAGGTAGAGGTCCGAGGCACGTTGTTGCCAGAATTCGAGGGTGTACATTTGTACTCCTGGTGGCTGTTGGAGCAATTTTCATAGGGGCTATGCGGTTCCTGTGGGAGCGCGTGCCCGCGAATCAGGCGACACGGTGGATGGCACCGGCTTCGCCGTTGTTCGCGGGCGTGCCCGCTCCCACAGGGAAATGCGTTACCCTTGTCGGCGGTTCAGAGTTTGCCGACCAGGCGCGCCGTGCGGTCCACGGCAATGCGGGTCTTCTCCACCAGCTCATCCAGCTCGCTGTGGTTGGCGATCAGCGCCGGCGCCATGATCATCCGGCCCAGGGTGGAGCGAATGATCACCCCTTCCTCGAAACCGAAGGTGCGGCACTGCCAGGCCAGGTCGTTCTCGTTGGCGAAGCGCTTGCGCGTCGGCTTGTGCTCGGCAAACTGCAGCGCCGCCACCAGCCCGGCGCCCTGCACCTGGCCGATCAACGGGTGGTCGGCGAACACCTCGCGCAGGATGCGCTGCAGGTACGGCCCGGTGTCGTCCTTCACCTGGCGCACGATACCTTCGTCACGCAGCGCCTTCAGGTTGGCGATGGCCACCGCCGCCGCCACCGGGTGGCCGGAATAGGTCAGGCCGTGGGCGAACACCCCGCCCCGCTCCACCAGCGCCTCGGCAATGCGCTTGCTCAGCACCAGCCCGCCCATGGGCACGTAGCCGCTGGTCAGGCCCTTGGCGATCGACAGGGTGTCGGGCTCGAAGCCGAAGTATTCGTGGGCGAACCATTCGCCAGTGCGGCCAAAGCCGCCGATCACTTCATCGGCACACAGCAGCACGTCGTACTGGCGGCAGATGCGCTGGATCTCGGGCCAGTAGCTTTCCGGCGGGAAGATCATGCCACCCGCGCCCTGGAACGGCTCGGCGATAAAGCCGGCGACGTTCTCGGCACCCAGTTCGAGGATCTTTTCCTCCAGTTGCTGGGCGCAGCGGCGGCCGAACTCGGCCGGGGTCAACTCACCGCCTTCGGCGTACCAGTAAGGTTCGTCGATGTGCGCCACATCCGGGATCAGCCCGCCCATTTCGTGCATGAACTTCATGCCACCCAACGCCGTGGCCGCCAGGGTCGAGCCGTGGTAACCGTTCCAGCGGCCGATCATGACCTTCTTGCTCGGCTGGCCGACCACCTGCCAGTAGCGGCGCACGGTACGGATCAGCACCTCGTTGGCCTCGGAGCCAGAGTTGGTGTAGATCGCGTGGCTGTAGTGCCCCGGCAGCAGGCTGAACAGCAGCTCGGACAGTTCGATCACCGCCGGGTGGGTGGTGTGGAAGAACATGTTGTAGTAGGCCAGCTGGTCCATCTGCGCAGCAGCGGCAGCGGTCAGGTCGCGGCGGCCGTAGCCGAGCTGGGTGCACCACAGGCCGGACATGCCGTCCAGGTAGCGCTTGCCCTCGCTGTCCCACAGGTGCAGGCGTTCGCCACCGACGATCACCCGCGGCCCTTCGGCGTTCAGCGCCTTCTGGTCGAGGAAGGCATGGATGTGGTGCGCGGCATCGGAGGCCTGATAGTCGCGGGTCTGGCGTTGCGGGGCGAAAGGCGCATTCATTGTTGGTTTTCCTTTGCGGTGGGTTGCAGGGCTGCTGGCATTCAGCGCAGCTTGCCCATGTAGCTTTCCAGCGGGTCCTTGCCCAGCACGCCTTGGGCATTGGCCAGCGCGTCGATGAACAGGGAGAACAGCTCGGACTGGGTGCCGATGTCGAGCTTGGCGTAGACGTTCTTGCGGTGAGACTTGATGGTGTCCTCCGACACCCCCAGGCGCTCGGCCAGCGACTTGGTCGAGTGGCCACGCAGGATCAGCTGGGCGATACGGCATTCACGCTCGGTCAGCAACGAGCTGCCGAAGTTGTTCAGGGCCGCGTGGATGCGCTGCTCGAGGATGTTCTCGAAGCGCCCGGCGCGGCTGTCCAGCCCGGCAAAGTGCTTGCTGAGCACCGCCAGCATCCAGGGTGTGATACGCCCGAACAGCGCGCGGGTTTGACCATCGAGCTTGTCAGTGAACGCCAGCGATACCGCCAGGCTCTGCCCGGGTGCGACCTGCAGGATGTAGTTGAGCTCATCCTCCAGGTGCGAGTGCCGGTAGAACGACTGGTAGTACTCGCTGACCTCGAAATGGTCGGGTGCCACCTCGAACAGGCCGTAGCAACCGGACTCGACCTGCTCCACACAGGCACCGTAGAACGGGTCGAGCAGGTAGAAGCCGGACAGGTAGCGGCTGACGTTGCCCTCGGGCTGCCAGGGCGCCTTGTCGTCCTGCTCGAACAGCGCGCACGGCATGCCGTCGTGCGGGTACAGGTACACAGTGGTCGCCTGGATCGGCCGGATCACGCCAAGTGCAGCAAACAGGGTGGCGGCAAAGCCCGGCCGGCCGATCGCCTCGGTGACCTTGGCCAGGTGCTCGAACCACTGTTGCGAAAGCAATTGATTAGTCACTGTGGGCCTGCCGTATCAAGTAAAGGCACCGCTGCCAGTGCGGTGCGTTGTTGGCCAGATACTCCCATGGCACTGCAAACACCGAAATCACCCTTTGGGGTGAGCAGGTACAGCCGCCTCCCGGCTCACCCCAAAGGGTGATTCCGGGTACCTGCGGGGTGTGGGAGCATCAACCCGCCCCAGCGCTGCGAGCCACCCGCTCGACCTCCTTGCACAACCCCCCACCGGTATCGAGCCCGCTCGCATACCGCGGCGTCCTGCATCCCTTTCCAGGAGTTAGCAATGCATACAACAACAAGTACAGCCCATAGCCCTGCACATAGCCCTTCGAATAGCACCGAGCATGCCCCGTCGCCCCCCACCGCCAGCAACGGCCGTTTCCGCAAGTCCATGGGGATGACCGCCCTGGTGCTGTTCGGCCTGGCCTACATGGTCCCCCTTGCAGTATTCACCACCTACGGGCTGGTCACCCAGATGACCAAAGGGCACCTGCCCACCGCCTACCTGCTGACCCTCGGTGCCATGCTGCTGACCGCCTACAGCTACGGGCGCATGGTCCAGGCCCACCCCTACTCCGGCTCGGTCTACACCTACACACGCAAGGCCTTCGGCAGCCACATCGGCTTCATCGCCGGCTGGACCCTGCTGCTTGACTACATCTTCCTGCCGCTGCTCAGCTACCTGCTGATCGGCATCTACATGTCGGAATACTTCCCGGCCATCCACGCCTGGGTGTGGGTGGTGGGCTCCATTGCCCTGGTCACCTTCCTCAACCTGATCGGCATCGAGTCGATCACCCGGGTCAACTGGATCCTGGTGGTGGTGCAACTGGTGTTCATCATCGTGTTCGTCGCCCTGTCCATCCACAACCTCAGCGGCCAGGCGCAGCCGGTGTCGCTGCTGGCGCCCTTCCACCACGAAGGCTTCAGCGTGCCGTTGATCATGACCGGCGCCGCCGTACTGTGCCTGTCGTTCCTGGGCTTCGATGCGGTCTCGACCATGGCCGAGGAAACCAGCAACCCGACCTACCGCATTCCTGTGGCGATCCTTGCCGTGTCGCTGATCGGCGGCATGTTGTTCCTGGTGGTGTCGTACTGCGCACAGATGGTGTTCCCTGACTGGGGCAGCTTCGCCGACCCGGACTCGGCGTCGGTGGACGTGATGCGCCGGGTCGGCGGCGAGTTGCTGGTGACCGCCTTCACCGCCACCTATGTGGCCGGCTGCTTCGCCTCGGCCATGGTGTCCCAGGCCAGCGTGTCGCGGGTGCTGTTCGCCATGGGCCGCGACGGTGCGTTGCCCCGTGCGTTCGGCCAGCTGGTGACGAAAAAGCGCGTACCGGCCACGGCCATCCTGCTGGTCAGCCTGCTGTCGCTGATTGCCCTGGTGATCACCCTCGACACGGTGGCCAACATGATCAGCTTTGGCGCACTGTTCGCCTTCTCGGCGGTGAACCTGGCCGTGGTCAAACACTACCTGATCGACCACAAGCTGCGTGGTGGTCGCAACTACCTGCTGTATGGCGCCATTCCCGGCCTGGGCTTCCTCAGCACGCTGTGGCTGTGGAGCAGCCTGACCAGCCTGTCGTTCACCATCGGTTTGTGCTGGATGGGCATGGGCCTTGTGGTGCTGCTGGGGCTGACCCGGGCGTTCCGGGTGAAGCTGCCGGAGTTGCAGATGGCCGAGTGACACAAACAGCATTCCCCCCACAACGGCCTTGCTCAGATCTGGAAGCCTGCGCAGCCCTTGTGGGAGCGGGCGTGCCCGCGAACACCGGCAAAGCCGGTGCCATACACCGTGTCGGGCGCTTCGCGGGCGCGCCCGCTCCCACAGGGAATGGCACACGCTTGAACATCGTTCCTCAATAGCAGGCCACGCGATAACAGAACGTTATCACCTGATCCGCATTAATCATTATTCAGCACGCATTTCGCCCCCTACAGTCCCAGCCCAACGACTGTCATTGCCAACGGGAAACGAAATGTCCATCGAACATCGCCTGAACCACATCGCCGGCCAGCTCAGCGGCAACGGTGACGTGCTGCTGAACAGCGTCGACGCCCACACCGGCGAGCCATTGCCATACGCCTTCCATCAGGCGACCGGCGACGAAGTCGAAGCCGCCGTGCAGGCCGCCGAGGCCGCTTACCCGGCCTACCGCAGCACCAGCCCGGCACAGCGCGCCGCCTTCCTCGACGCAATCGCCAACGAACTCGACGCACTGGGCGATGACTTCGTCCAGCATGTGATGCGCGAAACCGCGCTGCCCGAAGCACGCATCCGCGGTGAGCGCGCCCGTACCAGCAACCAGCTGCGCCTGTTCGCCGATGTGGTGCGCCGTGGCGACTTCCTCGGCGCACGCATCGACCGTGCCCTGCCCGAGCGCACCCCGCTACCGCGCCCGGACCTGCGCCAGTACCGCATCGGCGTCGGCCCGGTGGCCGTATTCGGCGCCAGCAACTTCCCGCTGGCGTTCTCCACCGCCGGCGGTGACACCGCCTCGGCGCTGGCCGCCGGCTGCCCGGTGGTGTTCAAGGCCCACAGCGGGCACATGCTGACCGCAGCCCATGTAGCCGCGGCGATTGACCGCGCGGTGGCCGACAGCGGCATGCCAACAGGCGTGTTCAACATGATCTATGGCGCCGGCGTGGGCGAGGCACTGGTCAAGCACCCGGCCATCCAGGCGGTCGGCTTCACCGGTTCGCTGCGTGGTGGCCGCGCCCTGTGCGACATGGCTGCTGCGCGCCCGCAGCCGATCCCGGTGTTCGCCGAAATGAGCAGCATCAACCCGGTAATCGTCCTGCCCCAGGCCCTGCAAGCCCGTGGCGAGCAAGTAGCCGGCGAGCTGGCCGCCTCGGTAGTGCTGGGTTGCGGGCAGTTCTGTACCAACCCGGGCCTGGTGGTGGGCATCAAGTCGCCGCAGTTCGAACGGTTCGTGCACACGCTGGTGGCGCGCATGGCCGACCAGGGGCCGCAGACCATGCTCAACGCTGGCACCCTGCGCAGCTACCAGAACGGTGTACAGCACCTGCTGGCGCACCCGGGCATCCAGCACCTGGCCGGGCAGCCACAAACCGGCAACCAGGCCCAGCCGCAGCTGTTCAAGGCGGACGTAAGCCTGCTGCTGAACAGCGACCCGCTGCTGCAGGAAGAAGTGTTCGGCCCAACCACCGTGCTGGTGGAGGTGGTCGATGCCCAGCAACTGGTCGAAGCGCTGCGCCACCTGCAAGGCCAGTTGACCGCCACCCTGATTGCCGAGCCGGACGACCTGCGCGCCTTTGCCACGCTGGTGCCGCTGCTGGAGCGCAAGGCCGGGCGCCTGCTGCTGAACGGCTACCCGACCGGCGTCGAGGTATCCGATGCGATGGTGCATGGCGGGCCATACCCGGCCACCTCCGATGCCCGTGGCACTTCGGTCGGCACCTTGGCCATCGACCGCTTCCTGCGCCCGGTGTGCTTCCAGAACTACCCGGATGCGCTGCTGCCGGATGCGTTGAAAAGTGCCAACCCGCTGGGGATTGCGCGGTTGGTGGATGGTGTCGCCAGCCGCGGGGCGGCGTGATCTGCTGTTGAGGTAACCTGCACCGGCCTCTTCGCGGGCACGCCCGCTCCCACAGGTACTACACAGAATTCATGAGCTGTGCAGTACCTGTGGGAGCGGGTTTACCCGCGAAGAGGCCAGTACAGGATCACCAGCCCTGTATACAATCTACAAAAACCTTGCTTACAATGCCCTGCGCCTATGACATCGGTAATCGCCGATGCGTATTGCGACAGGCTTAAGCCATGTCATCTACAAATGCTCCAAAAACGCTACTGGTCAAAAACGCCGAACTGCTGGTCACCATGGACGGCGAACGCCGCGAGATCAAGAACGGCGGAATGTTCATCGAAGGCAACCTGATCCGTCAGGTCGGCCCCAGCGATACCCTGCCACAGCACGCCGACGTGGTGCTGGACATGGCCGGCAAAGTGGTCATCCCTGGCCTGGTCAACACCCACCACCACATGTACCAGAGCCTCACCCGCGTGGTGCCGGCGGCCCAGGATGGCGAGCTGTTCAACTGGCTGACCAACCTGTACCCGATCTGGGCGCGCCTGACCCCCGAGATGATCGCGGTGTCGACCCAGACCGCCATGGCCGAACTGATCCTGTCCGGCTGCACCACCTCCAGCGACCACCTGTACATCTACCCCAACGGCTGCAAGCTCGACGACAGCATCCATGCCGCCGACGAGATCGGCATGCGCTTCCACGCCGCACGCGGCAGCATGAGCGTGGGCCGCAGCCAGGGTGGTCTGCCGCCTGATTCGGTGGTGGAAAAGGAAGCCGACATCCTCAAGGAATCCCAGCGCCTGATCGAGGACTACCACGATGCCAGCCACGGCTCGATGCGCCGCATCGTGGTGGCGCCCTGCTCGCCGTTCTCGGTCAGCCGCGACCTGATGCGCGAAGCAGCCGTGCTGGCGCGCCAGTACGGGGTGTCGTTGCACACCCACCTGGCCGAGAACGTCAACGACATCGCCTACAGCCGCGAAAAATTCGGCATGACCCCTGCCGAATATGCCGAAGACCTCGGCTGGGTCGGCCACGACGTGTGGCACGCCCACTGCGTGCAGCTCGACCAGCATGGCATCGAGCTGTTCGCCCGCACCGGCACCGGTGTCGCCCACTGCCCCTGCTCGAACATGCGCCTGGCCTCGGGCATCGCCCCGGTGCGCAAGATGCGCGACCACGGAGTCCCGGTGGGCCTGGGGGTCGACGGTTCGGCATCCAACGACGGCGCCAGCATGATCGGTGAAGTGCGCCAGGCCCTGTTGCTGCAACGGGTGGGCTTCGGCCCCGACGCGATGACCGCACGCGAGGCGCTGGAAATTGCAACGCTCGGCGGCGCGAAGGTGCTCAACCGCAATGACATCGGCGCCCTGGCCCCAGGCATGGTGGCCGACTTCGTTGCCTTCGACCTCGGCCACGTGGCCTATGCCGGTGGTCACCACGACCCGCTGGCAGCATTGGTGTTCTGCACCCCGACCCAGGTACACACCAGCGTCATCAATGGCCGTGTGGTAGTGAAGGACGGCCAGCTGGCCACAGTCGACCTGCCACGGGTGCTGGAGCGTCACAACCAGCTGGCCCGCCAGTTGGTCAGCGGCGAATAAGCAGCCATTCGGGCCGCCTTGCGGCCCATCGCCGGCAAGCCGGCTCGCACAGAATTCAATTCGCTACGCGACAGGCAATCTTGCGAAATCAGAGGACCATGACCATTTCATGCCAGGCCATACCGCCGTGCTCCGACGGCGACGGTTTCACGTACTGATACCCCAGCTTCTGGTACAACGCCACATGCTGTTCCTTGCACATCAGGTGAATGGTCAGCTTGCCCGCCGCCTTCATGCGGGCGATGAATTCATCCATCAAGCGCTTGGCGTAGCCTTTGCCCTGGTGCGCCGGGTCCACCACCACCGACATGATCACCACGTTTGGCGCCGCCGGGTCATGCCCGACCAGCTCCTTGAATGCCTCGTCGGACATCACCACTTCGTGGGCACAGCCACTGTTGATGAAACCGACGATCTCACCCGCGTTTTCCAACACCAGGAAGCCTTGCGGATACTGCGCGATGCGGGTGCGAATCTTCTCCAGCGTGGCCGCCTCATCGCCTTCATAGGCACCGATTTCAATGGCGTAGCAGCGTTCGGCGTCGGCGGTTGTGGGGGTGCGGAACTGAGGGGCGCTCATGGCGGGTTTCCTTGGCAATGGCTAAAAACAGCCGCCATGGTAAATGAGCGCCGCCACCACAGGTACAGCATGCACCCAAAACCTGCGCTGTACCTGGGTAGAGCGCCCCCGAAAACACTGCTACTTCAAATCAAACCGATCCAGCTCCATTACTTTCTGCCAGGCTGCCACAAAGTCCCGCACGAACTTGTCACCGCCATCAGCGCTGCCATACACCTCGCTCAACGCCCGCAACTGGGCATGGGAACCAAACACCAGGTCAACCCGGCTACCGGTCCACTTCACCTGCCCGGTCTTGCGGTCGCGGCCTTCGAAGGTTTCGTTATCCGCCGAGGTCGGCTTCCATTCCACGCCCATGTCCAGCAGGTTGCGGAAGAAGTCGTTGCTCAGGGTACCGACCTTGTCGGTGAACACGCCCTGCTGGCTGCCGCCATGGTTGGCGCCGAGCACACGCAGGCCGCCGATCAGCACGGTCATTTCAGGCGCGGTGAGGGTCAACAACTGGGCCTTGTCCAGCAGCAGCTTCTCGGCCTTGACGCTGTAGCGGGCCTTGGTGAAGTTGCGGAAGCCATCGGCCAGCGGCTCCAGCACGGCGAACGACTCGACGTCGGTCTGCGCCTGAGAGGCATCGGTACGCCCCGGGCGGAACGCCACGCTGACGTTGTGCCCGGCGTCCTTGGCAGCCTTTTCCACTGCGGCGGTGCCGGCGAGAACGATCAGGTCGGCCAGGGAGATTTTCTTGCCACCGGCATTGAACTCGGCCTGGATCTTCTCCAGGGCCGCCAGCACCTTGCCCGTGCCCTGGTTCGCCGGCCAGTCCTTCTGCGGCGCCAGGCGCAGGCGACCACCGTTGGCCCCGCCACGCTTGTCCGAACCGCGGAAAGTCGACGCCGCCGCCCAGGCAGTGGCCACCAGATCGCCAACGCTCAGGCCCGACGCCAACACCTTGGCCTTGAGCGCGGCAATGTCCTGCTCGCCCACCAACGGGTGATCGACCTTTGGGAGCGGGTCCTGCCACAGCAACTCTTCGTTGGGCATTTCCGGGCCCAGGTAGCGCGCCAGCGGGCCCATGTCGCGGTGGATCAGCTTGTACCAGGCACGGGCGAACGCGTCGGCCAGCTGATCAGGGTTGTCCTTGAAGCGACGGGCGATCGGCTCGTAGATCGGGTCGAAGCGCAGCGCCAGGTCGGACGTGAGCATGGATGGAGCATGGCGCTTGGCCGGGTCGTGGGCATCCGGCACGGTGCCTGCCCCTTTGCCCTCTTTCGGCCGCCACTGGTGGGCACCGGCCGGGCTCTTGGTCAGTTCCCAGTCGAAGTTGAACAGGTTATTGAGGTACTCGTTGCTCCACCGGGTGGGGGTCGAAGTCCAGGTCACTTCCAGGCCACTGGTGATGGTATCGCCACCCTTGCCGCTGCCGAACTTGTTGGCCCAACCCAGCCCCTGCAGTTCCAGGCCTGCGGCTTCCGGTTCGGGGCCGACGTTGTCGGCAGGGCCGGCACCGTGGGTCTTGCCGAAGGCGTGGCCGCCAGCAATCAGCGCCACGGTTTCTTCATCGTTCATCGCCATGCGGCCGAAGGTGTCACGGATGTCCTTGCCCGAAGCCACCGGGTCGGGGATACCTTCCGGGCCTTCCGGGTTCACGTAGATCAGGCCCATCTGCACGGCAGCCAGCGGGTTCTCCAGGTTGCGCTCGCCCTGCAAGGTCCGGCTTTGCTCCTCCGGACGCTTGGCCGGCTCCGCCACCAGGTCGCCCTGGCCGGGCGGCTGGGCTTTGCCGTAGCGGGTGTCACCGCCCAGCCAGACCTTTTCCGAACCCCAGTACACATCTTCGTCCGGCTCCCACACATCGGCACGCCCGCCGGAGAAGCCGAAGGTCTTGAAGCCCATGGATTCGAGGGCGACGTTGCCGGTGAGCACGATCAGGTCGGCCCAGGAGATCTTGTTGCCGTACTTCTGCTTGATCGGCCACAGCAGGCGCCGGGCCTTGTCCAGGCTGACGTTGTCCGGCCAGCTGTTGAGTGGGGCGAAGCGCTGCTGGCCAGAGCCTGCACCACCCCGGCCATCGCCGATACGGTAGGTCCCGGCGCTGTGCCAGGCCATGCGGATGAACAGCGGGCCGTAGTGGCCGAAGTCGGCGGGCCACCAGTCCTGGGAGTCGGTCATCAAGGCGGTCAGGTCTTTCTTCAGAGCCTGGAAGTCGAGGCTCTTGAACGCCTTGGCATAGTCGAAACCCGGGTCCATCGGGTCGGACTTGGAGGAATGTTGGTGAAGAATTCTCAGGTTGAGCTGGTCAGGCCACCAGTCACGGTTGGTGGTGCCGCCACCTGCGGTTTGATGGAACGGGCATTTCGATTCGTTCGACATCTGCGGGTACCTTTGGGTCGGTTATCCAGATTTCCGGTCTATGCCAGGTGTTCTTTCAGCCGAGCGCATGGGCTCGTGCTACCCCTCATAAGGTCTACACGGGGCTTGCGAAGCTGTCACGACGGGGTTGGCGGGGTCTTGCACGCAAGTGCTGACATGCCGCCCGTTCGCCGAATTCGCGGGGCCAGAGGAAAGACTAGCCGAGCTTGGGCAGAGTTCTAATAGAGTGGCTATTGAGGGGTGATAGCTTGGCTCTGTCAGGGTCATGCCTGTGCTGGCCTCTTCGCGGGCACGCCCACTCCCACAGGACCTCCATAGGTCTTGAGGGCTGTGCAGCACTTGTGGGAGCGGGCATGCCCGCGAAGAGGCCGGCACATCCATACAAGGCAATCAGACTGCCCACATGCTTCAATACACCGCCACCCCCTCTACTCCGGAACCCGCCACCTCATGAACCGCAACGACCTGCGCCGCGTCGACATGAACCTGCTGGTACTGTTCGAAGCCCTGATGATCGAACGCAACCTGACCCGGGTCGGCGAAAAGCTGTTCATCACCCAGCCCACCGTCAGCGCCGCCCTCGCCCGCCTGCGCGAACTGTTCGACGACCCGCTGCTGATCCGCAACGGCCGGGCCATGGAGCCCACGCCACGGGCCATGCAGATCTTCGCCGAGCTGGGGCCGGCCATGGACGTGATTTCCGCCGCCATCAGCCGCGCCCATGAGTTCGACCCGGCCAACAGCTGCAACGTGTTCCGCCTGGGCCTGTCGGACGATGCCGAATTCGGCCTGTTCCCTGCCCTGTTACAGGCCCTGCGCGAAGAGGCCCCGGACATCAGCGTGGTGGTGCGCCGGGCCAACTTCCTGCTGATGCCGGGGCTGCTGGCCAGCGGCGAGATCTCGGTAGGCGTGAGCTACACCACAGACCTGCCGGCCACCGCCAAGCGCCGCAAGCTGCGCGACATCGGCGTGCGGGTGCTGCGCGCCGATGACCGCCCGGGCCCGCTGACACTCGACGAATACTGCGCCCGCCCGCATGTGATGGTGTCGTTTTCCGGTGACATGAGCGGCAATATCGACCTCGACCTGGCGCGCATCGGCCGCTGCCGCAAGGTGGTGCTGGCGGTGCCGCAGTTCGGCAGCCTGCGCGCCTTGCTGCGCAACACCGAGATGATCGCCACGGTGCCGGACTACGCCGCCTGCGCCCTGGCCGACGACGGCAGCCTGCGCGCCGACCCGGCACCGTTCGAGATCACCGAAGCCGAACTGTCGATGGTCTGGAGCGGCGCCCAGGACAACGACCCGGCCGAGCGCTGGCTGCGCGAACGCATCCTGCAGTTCATGGCCACGCGGTGATGCATCGACCTCATCGATAGCCACCATGAATGCCATCAAGTTCCGCTGCGGCCAGCCCGGACGGAAGATGGCGGCGTTCACTGATTGATGAGGCCTCCCATGAAAACCGGCATGATCGCTGCCCTGCTCGCCTTGCTGGCCGCCCTTGGCGGTTGTGCCAGCCCGGCCGCTACCGACTCGCAGCCCTATGGGCACTTCTATTCGGCCACGGCCATTTCCAGCGTCGCCTTGGCCCCCGGCCAACGGGTGGCGGTGCTGCTGGGGCGTGACGCCACAGCGACCCTCGAATACCTCGACAGCCATCGCCCCCAGGCCGCCGCCAAGGCCCAGGGCAAGCGCGTCCCGGTGGCTACCGTGAGCAGCGAGAGCCAGGCGTATGACTGGCTGGCGCGGTCACTGGCGCAGCAGTTTGCCGACGTGACTTTCTATGACAACCTCGACACGCTGCTGGGCGACCACCCGGATGTGATCGTGCTACTGGACACCGAAAGCCGTTTGGCCAGTGCGGATATCGAAAGCCGGGTGGTGGCGCGTTTTTTCGATGACCAGCTGACCTATATCGGCCGGGCTGAAGGGCGGGCTAGCAAGCGCCTGGGCGATGTGGCACGGGTGGTCGAGGATGAGCGTGCGGTACAGGCGGATGCGCTGCGGGACTTTGACGATTCGTTGCAGGCTTTATTGAAGAGGCGCGTTTGAAGGCCCTTTCGCGGGTAAGCCCGCTCCCCCAGGCACATCGCAACCCTCGGCCAGGGCGCTGGACCTGTGGGAGCGGGTTTACCCGCGAAGAGGCCATTAAAGGTTGTCACTTGCCCCGCTGCATCCACGCCGCCCCAAGCCCACTCAGGCAGATCACCGAGATGCCCACCAGGCTCAGGGTATCCGGCACCTGGCTGTAGACAACCAACCCAAGCAACCCGGCAAACACGATCTGGCAATAGCTGAACGGTGCCAGCAACGCCGGTGCCGCATGGCGGAAGGCCTGGGTCAGCAGCAGGTGCGCAGTCATGCCAAAGCCACCCAGCGCCAGCATCAGCAGCGCATGGTCCCAACGCGGCATCTCCCAGAAGAACGGCACCAGCGCACTCATCGCCAGGGTGTTGCACAACCCCGCATAGAAGTTGCTGGTGGTCGGGCTGTCATGCGCAGCCAGGATACGCGTCAGCAACTGATAGAAGCAGAAGCCCAGCGCCGAACCGAACGGATACAGGATGGCTGGGGTAAACATCGCCCCGCCCGGGTGCACCACCACCAGCACGCCGATGAAGCCCATCACCACCGCCACCCACTGCCCCACCGTCACCCGCTCCTTCAGCAGCGGCGCCGACAGCGCGGTGACCAGCACCGGGGCGAGGAAGTTGACCGCCGTGGCCTCGGCCAGCGGCAGGTACTGCAGGCCGGTGGTGAACAGCAGGCTGGTACTCAGCAGGCTCAGGGCACGTAACGTCTGCAACAACGGCCGGCGGGTGCGCAGCACGTTGAGCCCGGCCTTGGGCAGGAAAATGCTGGCCATCAGCAACGTGTGCACCACATACCGCGCCCACACCACCATGATGATCGGGTACAGGCCGCCGAGGAACTTGGACAGGGCATCGTGACTGGCGAACAGGAACGTCGCCACCACCACCAGGGCGATGCCGCGCAGGGGTTGGTTGACTCCGGACAGCGGTGTGCTGGAACTCATGGCACTCTCGATGACGGCGCGGCTGGATGCGGCGCCCAGGGAAGGCCGCGCAGGCGTTGCCTGGCGGATGCATCAGATCGGATTCTAGAAGAGATACCGAAGCATAAGGAAGTTCAATTGCCGCTTGTCCAGGTCGACTGCAATTTCTGTTCGCTGATCGACCACTTTCCGCTCCACGCGCATGGCCCGTGCCGTGCTGATCGCCGACCATCGAGTGCGAACCCTGCACACCCTACAAGGAATTTACATGCAAAGGCTCACCACCCGTAACGGCCTGAACCTGCCCGCGATCGGCCTGGGCACCTGGCCAATGACTGGCAGCGAGTGCACCCAGGCCGTGCGCCAGGCGCTTGAAGTGGGTTACCGGCACATCGACACCGCCACTGCCTATGACAACGAAGCCGCCGTCGGCCAGGCCCTGCGCGACAGCGACGTGCCACGCGAGCAGATTCACCTGACCACCAAGGTGTGGTGGGATCGCCTGGCGCCCAAGGCCATGCGCCAGTCGCTGGAGGACAGCCTGCGCGCGCTGGGGACCGAGCAGGTCGACCTGTTCTACATCCACTGGCCCGGCCAGGACTGGGACCTGGCCCGCAGCATCGAAACCCTGGTAGCACTGCGTGACGAGGGCAAGGCGCGCAGCATCGGCGTGGCCAACTTCCCGCTGGGGTTGCTGCGCCAGGTGGTGGAAACCCTGGGCGCGCCATTGTCGGCGATCCAGGTGGAATACCACGTGCTACTCGGCCAGCAACCGCTGCTGGACTATGCCCGCCGCCACGACCTGCTGCTCACCGCCTACACCCCGCTGGCCCGTGGGCAGGCGGCGGCGCAGCCGGTGATCCAGGCGATTGCCCGCAAACATGGCGTACTGCCCAGCCAGGTGGCGCTGAAGTGGTTGCTGGACCAGGACGGCGTGGCGGTGATCCCCAAGGCCGGCAGCCGCGAGAACCAGCTGGCCAACCTGGCGGCGTTGAACGTGCAACTGGATGACGAGGACCGCATGGCGATTGCCGGGTTGCCGAAGGACCAGCGGGTGGTGAGCCCGGCGTTTGCGCCAGACTGGAACAGCTGAGGCTTGCTCAGGCCTTGAAAGCTTGCACGGCCCATTGTGGGAGCGGGTTCACCCGCGAACACCGGCGCAGCCGGTGCCAGCCACCGTGTCGCCTGTTTCGCGGGTGAACCCGCTCCCACAGGTACTGCATGGGCCGATCGGCTGCGGTGATTCTGCAGGAGCGCGCAAGGACTCTATGCCGGCGTCATGACCTGCTTCAACCGCTCGCTCGCCGGTGCCGGCCGCCCGTACAGGTAACCCTGGAAGTGCGAGCACCCCTCCGCCGCCAACCGGCGCATCTGCTCCTCCGACTCCACCCCTTCGGCCGTGGTCTTGATCATCAGGCTGTTGGACAGGTCGGTAATGGCGCGGATGATCGACATCGCCTCGCGGCTGTCGCACATGTCATGCACGAATGACTTGTCGATCTTGATCCGGTCGAACGGGAACGAACGCAGGTAGCCCAGCGAGGAATACCCAGTGCCGAAATCATCCAGCGAAATGGACACGCCCAGGTCCTTCAGTGCACGCAGGGTTCGCACGTTTTCCTCGCTGTTGCCCAGCAGCACCGATTCGGTGATTTCCAGCTCCAGCCGCTGCGGCGGCAGGCCGGAGTCGGCCAGCGCCAGGGCCACGATGTGCACCAGGTTGGCATTCTTGAACTGCACCGCCGACAGGTTGACCGACACCGTCTGCTCGCTGTCCCAGCTGGCCGCCTCCTGGCAAGCCAGGTTCAGCGCCCGGGTACCCAGTTCGTGGATCAGCCCGGTTTCCTCGGCAATGGGGATGAAGTCCATGGGCATGACCATGCCGCGGGTCGGGTGTTCCCAGCGCAGCAACGCCTCATAGCCGGTAACGCTGCTGGTCTGCTGGTCGACCACCGGCTGGTAGTGCAACTGCAACTGGCCCAGGTGCAGCGCGGTGCGCAGGTCGGTTTCTACCAGGCGACGCTGGCGGGCGGCGACGTCCAGTTCGACGTTGAAGCACTCGTAGCGGTTGCGGCCGTTGCGCTTGGCCTCGTACAGCGCCATGTCGGCGTAGCCCAGCAGTTGCTCGGCCTGGTCGCTGTCATCAGGCGCAATGGCGATACCGATGCTCACCCCCACCGTGAACTGGTGCCCCTCGATCTGGAACGGCGGGCAGATCGCGTTGATCAGCCGCTGCGCGGTGTTACATGCGGCCTCCCGGCCTTCCAGGCCGGCCAGCACCACGGCAAACTCGTCGCCGCCCAGGCGGGCCAGGGTGTCGTGCTCGCGCAGCTCGCGGCGCAGGCGCTTGCCCAGCGCGCGTAGCAGCTTGTCGCCAAAGGCGTGGCCCAGCGAGTCGTTGATGTTCTTGAAGTTGTCCAGGTCCAGGCACAGGGCGGCGGTCAGCTTGGCGTGCTCGCTGCCACGCACCAGCGCCTGGCGCAGGCGTTCGTTGAACAGGGTGCGGTTGGGCAGCCCGGTCAGCGCGTCGTGGTGCGCCATGTGGTGGATCTGCGCGTGGGCGGCCAGCTCTTCGGTGGCGTCTTCGGCGACGAACAGCACGTAGTCGGCCTGGCCTTCGCGGTTCTGGCTAAGCAAGGTGCGGCTGCGCAGGGTGCGCGGGCCACAGGCCGTGTCGACCCGGGTTTCGGCGGCATGGCCCTTGGTGCTGCGGGCACCACGGGCCAGTTGCTGTTCCAGGTAGCCGGCAGCGCCCGCTGCCAGGCATTCGCCGGGCAACTGCCCGGTCATGCTGCGCTGCGGCCCGCCGAACAGGCGTTCGGCCTGCTGGTTGGCCAACAGGATGCGCTGGCTTTCCAGGTCCTGGACAATGACGCTGGCGGGGATGTTGGCAATCACCGAATCAAGGAACTGCGACAACTTGGCCATTTCCTGGCTGTACTGCTCGGCCAGCTCCTTGGCCTGCAGCAGTTCCAGCTCCTGGCGCTGGCGCTCGGAAATGTCGCGAGTAACCTTGGCGAAGCCCACCAGTTGCCCGGCATCGTCGTATACCGCGTCGATCACCACATGGGCATGGAAGGCCGTGCCGTCCTTGCGCAGGCGCGAACCGATCTCTTCGAAGCGCCCGGTGCTGCGCGCTTGCTCCAGGTTGCGCGCGGGCAGCCCGGCGGCGCGCTCGGCATCGGAGTAGAACAACGAGTAGTGCTGGCCGACGATTTCCTCGGCCAGGTAGCCTTTGGCGCGCTGGGCGCCGGGGTTCCAGTTGGCGACGATACCTTCGGGGGTGAGCAGGTAGAAGGCATAGTCCACCACACTCTGGATCAACAGCCGGTACATGATGTCGGGGCTTGCAACTAGCGACATGAGCTTTACCTGGGCCTTCGAAAGACATGAAAAGGATTGATGGCATTATGCCTTTGATCAACATTTTGTGAAGCAGCTCACAAAAAGCCACGATCCATTCAAAGGGCGAACGAAGGCTGGCAATCCTTCAATGGCGGGCGCCCTTCACCAGAAAATTGAGCAAGGCCGGTTCGTCATCCAGGGCTATTGCCTGCGCCGGGCGCGACAGCTCGGCCAACACTGCATTGCAGAAGGCCACGGCAGGCGCGTCCTGTGCGTAACAGCGCAACAGCCAGTCGCCCTCGCCGCCCAGCAGCTGCAACGCCACCGCCCGGCCGATGCCTTGGCGGCGGTACTTTTTCAGGATGAACAGATCGGCCAGTTCGAACGCGTCGATGCCCGGCAGCTCGCTGCGTTCGACCAGCACGAAGCCGGCGATGAAGCCGTCGGCCAACACCAGGTACGCCCCCCAGCCATCGGCCTGCCAGTAACGTTGCAGGTGCTCGTCATGGATATAGAAGCGGCCGTCCACTTCCACGTCTTCCTGCTCCCAGTCGGAGGACTCGTAGGCATAGAACTGGTAGAGGTTGCGAATAAGCGGGGCCTGGTCGGCGGTGGTTGCCAGCAGTTCGATGGGCAGCATGGTGGTGGGCTCGGGTAAAAGGCGGATTCTAGATCAGCAGCCCCTGGCAGCAAAAAGCCCGGGCCCTCCCCGCACGGAAAGGCCCAGGCAAAAACCAGTCATCAATCGGTAGGGGGCCCTGTGGGAGCGGGCATGCCCGCCCCACCGGGATCCCTTCAGGGCTCAGCTGTTTTGCAACGCGCGCGGGCGGTGGCTGCGCGCCTCGGCGTCCGGCGCCTTGGCCGCCTGCAGGTGAAAGTCGAACGCCAGCTCGGCAAAGCGCTCGCCCTGTACGCCACGGTCTCGCGCCGCCCCGGCATCCTCGACAAAGCGCAGCTCGCCAATAAGCCCGTCACGGGTAGCATAGGCAAAGTCATCCCACAGGTATTGATCGCCGGCGAAGTTGATCTGCGTGGTCAGGTGGCGGTGCCCCGGCGCCGAGATGAAGAAGTGCACGTGCGCCGGGCGCTGGCCGTGGCGGCCGAGCAGGTCCAGGCACTCCTGGGTTGGCCCCTGCGGATCGCAACCGTACCCCGACGGCACGATGGAACGCGCGCGGTAGCGCCCTTCAGCATCGGTGATGATGCGCCGGCGCAGGTTGTACTCGGACTGGGTCGAGTCGAAGTACGAATAGGTGCCCTGGGTGTTGGCGTGCCACAGGTCGACAGTGGCGCCGGCCAACGGCTTGCCATCGGCATCGAACACCTGGCCCTGGAGGAACATCACCACGCCCGGGTCGCTGCCGTCGTCCATGCGCACTTCGCCTTGCGCCAGCGGCGCCCCCGCCACATACAGCGGGCCTTCGATGGTGCGCGGGGTACCGCCGCTCAGCCCGGCCTCGGCGTCCTTGGCGTCCTGCAGCAGGTCGAGGAAGTGCTCGATGCCCAGGCCCGCAGCCAGCAGGCCGGCTTCGTTACGGCCACCCAGGCGGTTGAGGTAGTCGACGGCATGCCAGAACTCGTCCTCGGTGATTTCCAGGTCTTCGATCAACCGCGCAGTGTCCTGCAGCACACGCAGGACGATCTGCTTGAAGCGTGGGTTGCCTTCGGCATGGCCCAGGCCGGCCACTTCCTTGAAGAACGCCTGAACATCGGCAGTGTGGGAAATTTTCACGGTCATCGTGCTTACCTCATCTTGTTCTTGTCAGGTAGACAGGTGCGACTCAGCGGTCGTCGCTGTGGATCGACGAGGGGTGCCGGCACAGGCCGTTGACCTCGATGTCCATGTACGGGAACAGCGGCAGCTGCATCAGGGTGTCGTGCAGCGCCTCGACGCTGGGTACATCGAACACGCTGTAGTTGGCGTAGTGCCCGGCAATGCGCCACAGGTGACGCCAGGTGCCTTCGCGCTGCAGGCGCTGGGCCAGTTCCTTTTCGTCGGCCTTGAGCCGGGCGGCCTTGGCCGGGTCCATGTCGACCGGCAGTTTCACGGTCATCTTCACGTGGAACAGCATGCTGGTATCTCCTTTCTCTGATTTGGCGCGAACACTGTGGGAGCGGGCGAGCCCGCGAACACGGGCGAAGCCCGTGCCATCCACCGCGTCGCCTGCTTCGCGGCTAAAGCCGCTCCCACAGGGGTTGTGTGTTCTTTCAGCCAGCGTGACTCAGCGACGGGTGAAGCGCGCCAGGCGCTGTTCGTCCAGGGTCAGGCCCAGGCCCGGGGTGCGTGGAATGTGCAACTGGAAGTCGTGGTACTGCGGTGGCTCGTTGACGATTTCTTCGGTCAGCAGCAGCGGCCCGAACAGCTCGGTGCCCCAGGTGAGCTGGCGCAGGGTCAGGAAAGCATGAGCCGAGGCCAGGGTGCCGATCGAGCCTTCGAGCATGGTCCCGCCATACAGGGCGATGCCGGCAGCCTCGGCAATTTGCGCGGTGCGCAATACGGCGCGAGGGCCGCCGTTCTTGGCGATTTTCAGGGCGAAGATGCTGGCCGCGCCGTCAGCAGCCAGGCTGAAGGCGTCTTCGACGCTTTCGATCGATTCATCGGCCATGATCGGCGCCGGGCTGCGCTGGTTCAGGCGCACCTGGCCGCTGCGGTTGATGCGCGAAATCGGTTGTTCGATCAGGTCGATGCCGTTGTCGCCGAGCACCTGGCAGGCACGGATGGCCTGGGACTCGTCCCAGTACTGGTTGACATCGACCCGCACGCTGGCGCTGTCGCCCAGCTCGCGCTTGATCGCCACCACGTGCTTGAGGTCCTGGGCCAGCGGGTTGGCGCCGATCTTCAGCTTGAACACCCGATGCCGGCGAATCTCCAGCATGTGCCGGGCTTCGGCAATGTCGCGGGCGGTGTCGCCGCTGGCCAAGGTCCAGGCCACTTCCAGGCTGTCGCGCACACGGCCACCCAGCAGTTCGCTGACCGGCAGGCCCAGGCGCTTGCCCTGGGCGTCGAGCAAGGCGCTCTCGATACCCGACTTGGCAAAGGTGTTGCCCTTGGCCAGCTTGTCCAGCTTGAGCATGGCGGCGTTGATGTTGTCGGCCGGCTGGCCGATCAGCGCCGGTGCCAGGTGCGCATCGATGTTGGCCTTGATGCCCTCGGGGCTTTCGTAGCCATAGGCCAGGCCGCCGATGGTGGTCGCCTCGCCGATGCCTTCCACGCCATCGCTGCAGCGAACACGCAATACCACCAGGGTCTGCTGCTGCATGGTGTGCATCGCCAGCTTGTGCGGGCGAATGGTCGGCAGGTCGACGATAATTGCCTCAATACGTTCAATCAGCGCGCTTGTCATTATTGCCAGGTCCCGTTATATCGGGCTGCCAGCCGCAGGCCCGAGTGGTGCATTTACTTGCGTGTTCAAGGATTGCGCGAGACCCTGATAGCCGTCCAATATCGAATGAATCTCCCACCATACCCTGGAGGTCTGATGGAGCTGCGCCACCTGCGTTACTTCAAGGTCCTGGCCGAAACTCTGAACTTCACGCGCGCCGCCGAGCTGCTGCACATTGCCCAGCCACCGCTGAGCCGGCAGATCAGCCAACTCGAAGACCAGCTGGGCACGTTGCTGGTGGTGCGCGAGCGCCCGCTGCGGCTGACCGAGGCGGGTCGCTTTTTCTATGAACAGACCTGCACCGTGCTGCAGCAGCTGGAGAACATCAGCGACAACACCCGCCGCATTGGCCAGGGCCAGCGTCAGTGGCTGGGGATCGGCTTCGCTCCCTCGACCCTGTACACGGTGCTGCCGGAGCTGATCCGCGAGCTGCGCCAGGACAGCGAACTGGAACTGGGCCTGAACGAGATGACCACGCTGCAGCAGGTGGAGGCGCTGAAAAGCGGGCGTATCGACATCGCCTTCGGGCGCATTCGCATCGATGACCCGGCCATACACCAGCAAGTGCTACGCGAGGACCCGTTGGTGGCCGTGCTGCCCAAGGGCCACCCGCTGGCGAGCAGCCCGCTTACGCTTGCCCAGCTGGCTGGCGAGGCGTTCATCCTCTACCCGGCCAACCCAAGGCCCAGCTATGCCGACCATGTGCTGGCGCTGTTCGCCCACCACGGCATGAGCATCCGCGTCAGCCAGTGGGCCAACGAACTGCAGACCGCCATTGGCCTGGTGGCCGTTGGTGTGGGCGTGACCCTGGTACCGGCGTCGGTGCAGCAGCAGCATCGCACCGATATCGAATATGTCAGCCTGCTCGACAGTGGCGCCGTCAGCCCGATCATCCTCAGCCGGCGCAAGGGCGACGTGAGCCCGATCGTGCAGCGCTGCCTGGCGTTGATTGCGCAGCAGGCCGAATGAGGGCGCGGTCCTGCAGGATCAACGGTCCGCCTAGATACCCGAGGCTTGCGCGCATCCCTGTGGGAGCGGGCGTGCCCGCGAACACGGGCGAAGCCCGTGCCAGCCACGGTATCGTCTGTTTCGCGGGCGCGCCCGCTCCCACAGGGTCCTCGCCAATCCGCAGGAACGGCCTGATATTGCCCCCGGCCATCATCAACCAACAGGAAACCCAGCATGATTCACGGCAAGACACTGCAAGCATGGTGCAGCTCCCACCCTCTGATCGAAGACCTGGTGGCCCTGCGCGAAACCCGCTGGTTCAACCCGCACATCGCCCCTGCCGCCCAGGCCCTGGCCGATGTCGGCCTGAGTGCCGCCGACGTCAGTGCCGCCAGTAACCGGCTGGCACGCTTTGCCCCGTACCTGGCCTGCGTGTTCCCGGATACCACCGCCGCCGGCGGCATCATCGAGTCGCCACTTCGCCCGTTGCCTACCCTGCACGCCACCTTGCTGCAGGCGGCGGGCCTGCCGGCCAGCGGTTCGCTCTGGCTCAAGGCCGACAGCGAGCTGCCGATCTCCGGTTCGATCAAGGCCCGCGGCGGTATTCATGAAGTTCTCAAGCATGCCGAGGACCTGGCCCTGGCGGCCGGCCTGATCAGCCTCGACAGCGATTACCGGGTACTGGCCAGCGACCAGGCCCGGCAATTCTTCAGCCAGTACAAGGTTGCGGTCGGCTCGACCGGCAACCTCGGCCTGTCGATCGGCATCATGAGCGCCAGGCTGGGTTTCCAGGCCACCGTGCACATGTCGGCCGATGCCCGCCAGTGGAAGAAGGACAAGCTGCGCGCCCATGGCGTGAGCGTGGTCGAGTACGAAAGCGACTACAGCGTAGCGGTGGAGCAAGGGCGACAGCAGGCGGCGGCGGACCCGAGTTGCTACTTCGTCGACGACGAGAACTCGCCACACCTGTTCCTCGGCTATGCCGTGGCAGCCGAGCGGCTGGCGGGCCAGTTCGAGGCCGCGGGTATCAGGGTGGATGCCGAGCACCCGTTGTTCGTCTACCTGCCCTGCGGGGTCGGCGGTGGCCCGGGTGGCGTAGCGTTCGGCCTGAAGCTGATCTGGGGCGACCATGTGCACTGCATCTTCGCCGAGCCCACCCACTCGCCCTGCATGTTCCTGGGGGTGTACAGCGGTTTGCATGACGCCACCAGCGTGCAGGATTTTGGCATCGATAACCTGACCGCCGCCGACGGCCTGGCGGTGGGCCGCCCTTCCGGCTTTGTCGGCAAGGCGATGCAGCGTTTGCTCGATGGCTATTACACGGTCAGCGACGAGACGCTGTATCGGCTATTGGTGCTGGCCCATGACCAGGAGAATGCACGCCTGGAACCTTCGGCGCTGGCGGGGATGCCGGGCATGGTCAAGGTGCTTGAATCGCCTGAGTACCTGGCGCGCATGGGACTGTCGGCCGGGCGCATGGAGCGGGCCACGCATCTGGTGTGGGGGACCGGTGGCAGCATGGTGCCGGAGGCAGAGTTTGCGGCCTATCTAGCTAAAGGAAGGGGCTGAGAATTATTGGGGGGCAGCGCTCCCACAGGGATCGCGCCAGCTTTCAGATTTGAGTAAGGCAGTTGCTCATTTGCTGCTAGGCCGGCAGGTGAACGCCGCGCAGCCAGTCGATAAACCGCGCAAACAACTCCGACTGCGAGTTGATCTGCAGCTTCAGGTACAGATTCTTGCGGTGCATGCGCACGGTTTCCGGCGAGATGCCCAGCTCCAGCGCGGTGGACTTCACCGAATGCCCGCGCAAGATCATGTGCGCCACCTCCCGCTCACGGTCGGTCAGCACCTGGCAGCCGAAACTGTCGAACGCCGCCTGCAGGCTGCCACGCTCGGCCGGTGCCGGGTCGGGCTCCAGATGATGCCTGGCATAGCGCCCCAGCAGTTCACGCACCATCGGCTCCAGCGCCCGCAGCAGGTCGATCTGCCCGGCGCTCAGGCGCGTGCCGCTGCAGCCCTGGAAAAGGCTCAGCGACAACTTGCGGCCAGCGCTGAGGTCGACGATGTAGTAGCTGTCTTCACTGCAACCGGTACCCAGGTAATAGGCCTTGTAATAGTCGCTGTCGAAGAAGTTGTCCGGGGCGATTTCCTGCAGGTGGTAGAAGCCCTCGGCCAGGCCGCTCTGCACCGCCAGGCAGAACGGGTCGAGCAGGTAGCCGGCACTGAAGTAGCGCTCCAGCACCGCGGCACGGTGCAGGTCGGGGATGCCTTGCTGGTACAGCAGCTGTGGCGCCCGCCCCTGGCACTCGAGGCTGATCATCATCGACTCCACCTGCACCAGCTGGCCGATGGCAGCCGCCACATGCGCCAGCGCCTCGGGCGTTTCGCTGTGGGCCAGCGCGCGCTGCAGCGCCGCATGCCATTGCTGCAGCGCGCCCAGTGAAAGGGTAAGCGGAGTGTCGGGAGAGGCCTGGGTCATGCCCGGCAGTCTAGCCTGCCAGGCACGCCCACGCACAGCCCTTTGCGCCAGGTTCATCGGCCCTGATACAGGCCAAGCGCCGTGAGTTCGCGCGCAGTTTCGATGATGCACTGGCGCAGGGTTTCGACGATCTCGTCCACTTGCGCATGGGTGATGATCAACGGCGGCGACATCACGTTCAGGTGCATGATCGGCCGCACCAGCAACCCTTTGGCCTGGGCCTTGCTGTGAATGCGTTCACCGATGTTCACCTCGTCCGCGAACAGCGCCTTGCTGGCCTTGTCGGCAACGAACTCGACACAGGCCATCAGCTTCATGCAGCGCACATCCCCCACCAGCGGCAGCTCGCGCAGGCTTTGCAGGCGTTGTTCCAGGTAGCCACCGACGTCCTTGACGTGCTCCAGCAACTGCTCGCGCTCGATGATCTCGATGTTCTTCAGCGCCGCGGTACAGCACACCGGGTGGCCGCTGTAGGTGAAACCGTGGGTAAAGCAGCGGCCCTTGCCCGGCTCGGCGATCACCTGCCAGATCCGTTCGGAGAAGATGCACGCCCCCAGCGGCAGGTAGGCCGAGGTCAGGCCCTTGGCGGTGGTGATGATGTCGGGGGTGACGCCGAACAGTTCCTCGCTGGCAAAGAAGGTGCCCAGGCGCCCGAACGAGGTCACCACTTCGTCGGCGACGAACAGGATGTCGTAGGTCTGGCACAGCTGCCACATGCGCTGGAAGTAGCCCTTGGGCGGAATGATCACCCCGCCCGAGCCCATGATCGGCTCGGCGAAGAACGCCGCCACGTTGTCGGCCCCCAGCGAGAGGATCTTGTCCTCGAACTCGGCCACCAGGAAGTCGAGGAACTCGGCCTCGTCCATGTCGTGCGGGGCGCGATACGGGTTGGGGTTGGACACGTGGTGGATCAGGTCGTGGTGATAATCGAACTCCGGCACCCGGTCAGCGGCCTTGTTGCCGATCGACATGGTCAGCGTGGTGGAGCCGTGGTAGGCGTTGTAGCGGGCGATGATGTGCTTCTTGTGCGGCTTGCCACGGCAGTTCTGATAGTACTGGATCAGCCGGTAGGCGGTGTCGACGGCGGTCGAGCCACCCGTGGTAAGGAACACATGATCGAGGTCGCCCGGAGCCAGCTGCGCGAGCTTCTGGCACAGCTCGATGGCCACATCGTTGGCCATGTCGGAGAACGGGTTGGAATAGGCCAACTGGCGTACCTGATCGGCGATGGCCAGGGCCATTTCCTCGCGGCCCAGGCCAATGTTGGTGCACCACATGCCGCCGACGGCATCGAGGAAGCGGTTGCCGTGGGTATCGCGGATGTAGGCGCCCTCGCCGGCAACGATGTTCAGCGCGCCTTGCTCGCGGTGCTCGTCGAACACATGGTAGCCGTGCATGTAGTGGGCCTTGTCGGCGTCCACCAGCGGGTCGTGGGCAATGGCGAATGCTTTGCTTGGGGTGGCCATGGGCAGCTCCTTGGCAGTGATCGTTGGGCAGTGTTCAGAAACCGGTCTTGACCGTGCTCCAGACACGGGTGATGGCGCGCATGTCCTTCGGGCTCTGGGTTTTCTGCGCGAACAGGCGCTCGCGGGTTTGCGCGTCGGGGTAGATGGCCGGGTCCTGGCGGATCTCGTCGCGCACCAGCGCAGTGGCGGCGGCGTTGCTGTTGGCGTAGTGGATGTAGTCGGTGACCTTGGCCATGGTCTGCGGCTGCAGCAGGAACTCGATGAAGCGGTGGGCGTTGGCCGCGTGCGGCGCATCCTTGGGGATGTACAGGTTGTCGAACCAGATCAGCGAGCCTTCCTGGGGGATGAAGAACGACAGCTTGATGTCCTTCTTCGCTTCCACCGCGCGGGCCTGGGCGGTGGCGTAGTCACCGGACCAGGTCAGGGCCAGGCAGACATCGCCATTGGGCAGGCTGGTGAGGTAGTTGACCGAGTCGAACTTGCGAATGTACGGGCGAATGCCCAGCAGCAGTTGTTCAGCCGCCTTGAGGTCGGCCGGCGATGCACTGCGTGGGTCCTTGCCCAGGTACTGCAGGGCCAGCGGGATGACTTCGGTCGGCGCGTCCATCAGGGTGACGCCACAGTCGGCGAAGCGCGAGACGATCTGAGGGTCGAACAGCATGGCCAGCGAGCCGATGGGGGCATCGGGCATGCGCGCGGTGATCTTGTCGACGTTGAAGGTCACCCCCGAGCTGCCCCAGGTGTAGGGCGCCGAGTATTTCAGGCCGGGGTCATAGCCTTGCAGATTGTTCACCACCTGCTGGTCGAGGTTGTGCCAGCTGGGCAATTGCTGCTTGTCCAGCGCCTGGAACACACCGGCGCTGATCAGCGGGGGTACCAGGGAAGCGTTGAGCATGACCAGGTCGTAGCCGGAGCGGCCGGTGAGCAGTTTGGTCTGTACCGTTTCGTAGCCATCGAAGGTGTCGTAGATGACCTTGATGCCGGTGGCCTTCTCGAAGTCGGCCAGGGTGGTTTCGCCGATGTAGTCGGTCCAGTTGTACAACCGCAACGTGTTACCGCTGTCCACCTCTGCCGCCTGGGCCAGGCTTGCGCCAGACGCCAGCAGCAGACCGCCAATCACCTTCAGTACCTTGCGCATGGCAACTCCATCGTGTGAGTGCTCAGGATCGAGCCGATGGGGGCACTATCGGGGGATTTGCCGAAGGGGGACATACCCCGAATGTGTGGGTGGTCGTTTTTAGTGCTGCACAGTATGTGCTTTTTGTAGGAGCAGCCTTGTGCTGCGAAGAGGCCGGCACCAATCATGCATTTGCATGCGCCATGAGGGCCTCTTCGCAGCACAAGGCTGCTCCTACAGGTTCACCACCATCCTCGACAACGGAGTGGAAGTTCAGATAAGCGGGTAAAGCGCCTCATCGAATTGCTCCAGGCGCGGGAACACCAGTGGCTGGTCGTCCGAAAGCTGCTCCAGGCGCTGCCGGTACTGCTGTAGAAAGCCCTGCCGCGCCTCGTCACTGATGTAAGGCACATGCCAGGCCACGAACGGCGGCAATACCTCGAACCCGACATAGGCCAGCGTGCCGCGCAAGATCGGCCGCAGCATGTCCTCCAGCGGCCCGTGGATCGCCCCGTCGCCAAACATGTGCTCGCGCCCGCCCAGGGTCACGGTCACCAGCGCCTTCTTGCCCGCCAACCCGCCCTGGTCGTAGAAGCGCTTGCCGCCATAGCACACCCCCGACACCAGCACCCGGTCGATCCAGCCCTTGAGCATGGCCGGCGCCGAGAACCAGAAGATCGGGAAGTTCAGCACCAGCAAGTCGGCCCACAGCAGCTTGTCCAGCTCTTGCTGGATATCCGCGGCAATGGCGCCGCGCTTGACCCCCTGGCGTTGCTCCAGGGCATACACCAGGTACTCGGGGTTCTCGCGCTGGGTGAAGTCATCGGCACTGGCCACCGGGTTCCAGCCCATGGCGTACAGGTCGCTGACCTGCACCTGATGGCCCTGGGCGCGGAAGGTTTCCACGGCCTGGTCACGCAGGGCAGCAGTGAACGATTGCGGCTCGGGGTGAGCGTGGACGATCAGTACATTCACAAACATTCTCCTCACACAAAACAGGTTGTCTTCCAGCTGTGGCTCAGCACTGCACCGCTTTCACCTCGACGAACTCCGCCAAACCTTCCTCGCCCCACTCGCGCCCGTTGCCCGACTGCTTGTAGCCACCGAAAGGTGCCTGGTAGTTGAACCCGCCACCGTTGATGAAGCACTGCCCGGCGCGTATCTGCCGCGCCAGAACCAGGCCGTGCTCGCGGCTGCCGGCCCACACCGCGCTGGACAGGCCGAACGGCGAATCATTGGCCAGGGCCAACGCCTGGGCCTCGTCGGCATAGGGGATCAGGCACAGCACCGGGCCGAAGATTTCCTCCTGGGCGATACGCATGCGGTTGTCGACGTCAGCGAACAACGTCGGCGCCACGTAGAATCCGCGTTCGAAGCCGGCTGGCGTGTCTCCGCCGCACAGCAGGCGCGCACCCTCCTCCTGCCCCAGGCGAATGTAGTCGAGCACGGTGCGCCGCTGGCCTGCCGAACACATCGGCCCGAGGAAGCTGGCCGGGTCACGCGGGTCGCCCATGACCAACGCGCGGGCCTCGGCCTCGGCAATCTCAAGCGCTTCGGCGTAGCGGCTGGCCGGTAGCAGCATGCGGGTCAGGGCCGTGCAGGTCTGCCCCGAGTTGATCATCACGTCCTGCACGCCATGGCGCACCGCCGCGTGCAGGTCGGCGTCCGCGGTAATCAGCAGCGGCGATTTGCCGCCCAGCTCCAGGCACACCCGCTTCACCGTGGGCGCGGCCGCCTGGGCCACGCGCACCCCGGCGCCGGTGGAGCCGGTGAACGACACCATGTCCACCTGCGGGTGCCGGGCCAGGGCCTCGCCGACCTTGGCCCCCGGCCCGCTGACCAGGTTGAACACCCCGGCCGGCAGGCCGATGGCCTCGATCATCTCGGCCAGCATGAACGCATGCAGCGGCGTTTCCTGGCTGGGCTTGACCACCACCGTGCAGCCGGCGGCCAAGGCCGGTGCCAGCTTGCCGATCATCTGGTGCAGCGGGTAGTTCCATGGGTTGATGAACGCGCACACGCCAACGGCCTCGCGGTACACCAGTGAGTTACCGACTTCGCGCACCTCATCCATCAGCCCGGCCAGTTCGGCGTACTGCTCCAGCCCAGCGATCGGGCCCTCTACCTGCACCGCCTGGCACCACTGCACCGGCATGCCCAGCTCGTCGGTGATGACCGAGGCCATTTCCGCCGCGCGGCTTTTCAGCTGTGCGGCCAACGCCGTTATGTACCCGGCCCGTACGCTGGACGGCGTGCGTGACCAACCATCAAAGGCCCGCCGCGCGGCCATCACCGCCCGTTCGACATCGGCCTCGGCGCCCAACGGCACGCGGCCGATGGCCTGTTCGGTGGCCGGGTCGATCACCTCGGCCATGCCCTGCCCGCTCGGTACCTGCCAGGCGCCGTCGATGTACAGCCGCGCATACTCACGCATGGGCCTGCCCCTGCATCAGTGCGGCGGCGCAGCGGGCGATGCGCTGGCAAGCGTCGGCCAAGGCCTCGTTACCCAGTACCAGGCCCAGGCGGATATGCCCGGCAGCGCTGGGGCCGAAGGCTTCGCCGGCGAGCACCGACACACCCTGGCTGTCGAGCAGGCGATCGGCGAAGGCCTGGGCGCTGAGGCCGGTCTCGCGGATATCGACCATCACGAACATGCCGCCATCGGGCTTGAGCACCTTGATGCCCGGGCAGCCTGCCAACTGCTCGCACACCAGGTCGCGGCGCTGGCGATAGGCCTCGCGCATGGTATCGAGCTCGGGCAGTTGCTGCTCCAGTGCCACCACGGCGGCGTCCTGGATGAAGTCCGGTGAACCGTACAACATGCACAGGGCGAGGTTTTCCAGGTGGCTGGCAAGCTCTGTCGAACCGACCACCCAGCCCATCCGCCAGCCGGTCATGGCATGCGACTTCGACAGGCTGTTGAGGGTGGCGGTACGCTCGGCCATGCCCGGCAGGCTGCCGGGGCTGACATGCTCACCGTCGTAAAGCAGTTCGCTGTACACCTCGTCGGAGATCAGCCACAAATCGTGGGCGATGCACAGTTCGGCCAGCGCTTCCCAGGTGGCGCGCGGCAGGCTCGCCCCCGAGGGGTTGTGCGGGCTGTTCAGGGCCAGGGCGCGGGTGCGCGGGGTGATGCGCGCGGCCACGTCACGCGGGCACACGCGAAAGCCGTTCTCCGGCTTGACCGGCACCGGAACCACCTTGGCGCCACAGGCACCAAACACCGCCTCGTAGGTCACGTACATGGGCTCGGCGACAATCACCTCGTCACCCGGGTCGAGCACGCACTGGGCCACGCAGTACAGCGCACACTGGGCCCCGGCCAGCACCGTCACCTGGTCGGCATTGACGGCCTGGCCGCTGCGCTGGCGGTGGCGGTTGGCGATGGCCTGGCGCAGCGCCAGCTTGCCGCGCACATCGGCGTAATGGGTGTGGCCCGCACGCAGGCTGTCGATGGCCGCCTCGACGATCGGCGCGGGGGTGTCGAAGTCCGGGTCACCCACCGACAGCAGCAGGATATCCTTGCCCTCGGCCTGCAGCGCCAGGGCGCGGTAGTGGATGTCCCAGGCGGCAGCTCCGTCGCCGGCGATGCGTTGAGTGAGCTTGGCGTAGCGCATGGCAATCTCCCTTCATTGGCGGTTTCAGTCGACGAGAATCTTCGGGTTGGAACTGCCCCATACGGTGTACAAGTCGGCGAGCAGTGCACCGTTGATTTCTTCCATCTCGGCCTGGGTGATTTCACCCCCGGCCTGTTTGCCAAACAGCACCACTTCGTTGCCACCCTTCACATCGGGGAAGTCGGTGACATCGACCATCAACGTGTTCATCGACACCTTGCCCACCACCGGCACACGGTGGCCGTTGATCAACACATGGCCCTTGTTGGTGAACACCCGGCGGTAGCCGTCGGAGTAGCCGACGGTGATGTTGGCCAGGCGCGAATCACGCGCCAGGGTGAAGGTGCGGTCGTAGCCAACGGTGTTGCCTGCCGGGTAGCTGTGCACCGCCGCCACGCGCGACTTGAACTGCATGGCACGTTGGTATTCGGTATGCGTCGGTACGGTGTCGCCGAACAGCGCGCCGCCGGTGCGCACCATGTCCAGGCGCGCTTCCGGCACTTCCAGCGTAGCGAAGGAGTTGGCGGCGTGCAGGGTGAGCTTGCTGCGATCAAGCTTCGCGTGCTTGATCAGCCAGTCGGTCTGCTCGTTGAACGCTGCCAGGCCTTTGCGTACATCGTCCTTGTCTTCCACGGCGAAGTGGGTCATCAGCGCGACCAGCTTGAGGTGCTTCTGGTCGGTGATCTGCAGCGCTTCGCCACGGCCGGACCAGGTGGCCATTTCCACGCCGTTGCGGCTCATGCCGCTGGAGTTGAGCGCCAGATGGATGCGCAAGGTCTTGCCGTGGCGTTCGGCGAGGGCATCGAGTTGGCGGGCGAACTCGGCGCTGCCGACCAGCTCTTCCATGTCGTACTGCAGGGCATCTTCCACTTCGCTGACGCTGGCCAGGCGTACCCGCACCAGTTGCCCGGTGAAGCCGCTGGCGCGGACCACGCGAGCCTCCTCGTTGCTGGCCACGGCCACGCAGGGCACACCCTGGGCGATGATCGACGGCATCACCAGGCCGATACCGTGGCCATAGGCGTCGGCCTTGAGCACGGCGCACAGCTTGGACTTGCCGCCCAGCTCGGCCTGCAAGGTACGGATGTTGTGTTGCAGCGCGCCGGCACTGATTTCGACCCAGGCGTTGCTGTTCTGCACGGTCAGGGCCGTGGTGCCGTTGTCCATCGACAGAGGCGGTGCGGCGTACAGCGGGGCCTGGCCAGTGATCAGCAGAGCCAGGGATGCAGCCAGGAGGGTACGGCGAAATGGCATGGTGTCTTCTCTTGTTGTTCGTGGTGTCTGCGGCTTAACAGACGCAGGTGTGTTTAAGTTCGATAAAAGTAACGCCGGGGGTGGCGAAACCGCTGGCCAGATCGGCCTGCAGCGCATCCAGATCACGCGGCTGGCGCACCGTGCAACCGAAGGCACGGGCCAGGCCGATGAAATCCGGGTTGCGCGGCAGTACGCCGACCGGCTCGATATCCAGCCCGAGCATGTCGTCGCGGATCTGGCCAAGGGCGTCATTGTTCCACAACAGCACGACCAGCGGTCGGTCCAGTTCCTCGACCGCCGTGGCCAGTTCCTGGGCGGTGTAGAGGAAGCCGCCGTCGCCTACCAGCACCAGGCCTGGGCGGTGGTCGCTGGCGAACATGCCACCGATGCCGGCCGGCAGGCCGTAGCCGAGGGTGCCATAGCCGGTGGGGTGCAGCCAGCTGCGCGGCGCCCGGCTGGCGAAAGCGTAGTTGCCGGTGTAGGCCAGCTGGGTCATGTCGCTGCTGATGAAGGCGTCGTCGGGCAGCACGGTGGCGATGCGGTCGAGGATTGCCTGGTGCACGGCCTGCAATGGCGCATGCCCGCTGCGAATGGCCTGGCGCAGGTTGGCCACTGCTTCGCTGGCCTGGGCCGGGTCACGGTGCAGCGCTGGCAGGTGTTCGAGCAGGCCGGCCAGGGTTTGCCGGGCATCGCCGTGCAGGGCCATGGCACAGGGGTAGAAGTCGTTGAACTTGCGCGGGTCGATGTCCACGCGCAGTAGCTCGCCGCTGATCGGCAGGCGCTCGCGCCAGAAGTCGGTGTCGGCCATTTCGGTACCCACGGCCAGCACCACGTCGGCCTGGCTGATCAGCTGCCAGCCGGGCTCGACGCACAGGCTGGCACCGGCATTCAGTGGCGCGTCCACTGGCAGCAGGCCCTTGCCGGCCACGCTGGTGAACAATGGTGCTGCCAGCCGGGTGCTCAGCTGCTGCAGCTGCTCGGCCGCGTGCAATGCCCCACCCCCGGCAATGATCATCGGGCGCTTGGCGGCGGCCAGCTTCACGGCAGCCTGGTCGAGGATGTCGCGGCACGGCTGGCCACGCCTGGGGCGGCGCACCACCTCATCGCTCCAGTCACGGCTGACCGGCGCGGCCAGCACGTCCAGCGGCACCGAGATATGCACCGGGCGTGGCCGTTCGCTGTCGAACACAGCCCAGGCGCGGGCGATCAGTTCAGGCAGGTCGTCGCCGCGCAGGGCCACGGCAGAGAAGGCGGTAATCGGCGCGGTCATGGCGCGCTGGTCCTGGGTTTCGTGCAGGCAGCCCCAGCCCTTGCCCAGGCTGGCGGTGTGGTTGACGCTGGAAATCACCAGCATCGGGATGGAGTCGGCATAGGCCTGGCCGATGGCGGTGGCGGCATTGGTCACGCCCGGGCCGGTGATGACGAAGCACACCCCCGGTTTGCCACTGACCCGGGCATAGCCGTCGGCCATGAAGCCGGCGCCCTGCTCGTGGCGGGTCAGTACATGGCGGATGCCGCTGCCCGGCAGCCCACGGTACAGCTCCAGGGTGTGCACGCCAGGGATGCCGAATACCGTTTCCACGCCGTAGTTGGCCAGCAGGCGCACTAACGCCTGGCCGGCAGTCTGGGTGTGCTTATTCATGTCGTTCTCCTTGCGCCTGGCCGAGGCGGATCAGCGCGTCGACCGCGGTGGTGCCATGGGCACCGACCATCAATGGGTTCACATCCAGCTCCAGCAGTTGCCCAGCGTTTTCGCAGGCGTAGTCGGCTACCGCGCGGATAGCCGCAACCAACGCGTCCAGGTCAGCGGCCGGGCGGCCACGGAAGCCTTGCAGCAAGCTGGCGCTGCGCAGGCTGAGCAGCGCGGCGCGGATGGCATTGTCGGTGGTCGGTAGCAACAGGCTGACGCTGTCCTTGAGCAACTCGACCAGCACGCCACCAGCACCGATCACCAGGGCCAGGGCAAAGTCGTGCTCGCGCTTGATACCGACGATCAGTTCCGCCAGCGGCGGCTCGGCCATGGGTTCGAGCAGCACCTGGTCGAACGCTACCTGGGGGGCGTAGGCGGCGATGCGCTGGCGCATCTGCACCAGCGCGATCTCGAGGGCAGCGGCATCGCGCAGGTTCAGCGCCACCGCACCGGCTTCGGTCTTGTGCGGCAACTGCGCGCTGACCGCCTTCAGTACCAGCGGGTAACCGACGCGGGCGGCGTCTGCCACGGCGCGTTCGGGTGTACTCAGCACCCCGGCCGGTACCGGCAGGCCAAAGGCACGCAGGGCTTGCTTGGATTGCCATTCGTCCAACAGGCGGCTCTCGCCCGCGTAAGCCTGTGGGCACAGCGGCACCCGCGTGGCCTCACCCAGCTCCAGCAGCCGCTGGCGGTTGCGCTGGTAGGCGACGATGCGGCCCCAGGCTGCCAGGCCATCCTCCACGCCCTGCAGGGCGGCGATGCCACGTGCATGCAAGCGCTCGCGCGCACAGGCGGGCAACAGTTCCGGGAACGCCGAAGTGACGAAGCCGATCTTGCCGTGGCGTTCCAGCGCATCGCAGTACAGCGCCAGCAGCAGGTCGCATTCCTTGCGTTCGCCGGTGAACGCCGCCGGGTAGTCCAGCACCAGCATGGCCGCGTCGGCAGCGCCGCTCAGGGTGCTGTCGAGCATGCGTTGCAGGGCCGCTGCATCACCCCAGATGGCAGTGGTGAAATCCAGCGGGTTGACCAGGTTGGCATAGGCCGGCAGCACCTCGGCCAACTGCGCTACCTGCCCTTGTTCGAGCTTCGGCAGAACCAGCTGGTTGCGCTCGGCATAGTCGGCGATCAAGCCGGCATCGCCGCCGGAACAGGCCAGGGCGATCAGCTCGCCATTCACCGGCAGGCGGCCACAGGCGGCGGCCTTGAGGGTTTCAACGAAGCTCACCGGGCCACTGACGCGGATCACGCCCAGGCGCTGGAACAGGCTGTCGTACAAGGCATCGGAGCCGGACAACGAGCTGGTGTGGCTGAGCGCCAGTTCGGCGCCAATCTGCGACACGCCGGTCTTCAAGGCAATGATCGGCGTGCCCTGCTGCAACGCCTTGCAGGCGGCCCGGGCGAAGCCGGGCACGTTCTTCAGGCCTTCCAGGTGCAGGCCGATGGCGGTCACCCGGGGGTCGTCGAGCAGCACGTCCATCAGCTCGGCCACGCCCAGTTGTGCCTGATTGCCGACCGAGGCCATATAGGCCACCGGCAGCGAGCGGTCGCTCATGGACAGGTTGTAGGCAAAGTTGCCGCTCTGGGTGAGGATCGCCACGCCCTTCTCCACCTGCTGGCCACCATGGGCCACCGGCCACAGGGCAGCACCGTGCAGGTAGTCGAGCAGGCCGTAGCAGTTGGGGCCGAGCAAGGCCATGTTGCCAGCGGCGGCGAGCAGGCGTTGCTGCAGCTGGCGGCCCTCCTCGCCGCTTTCGGCAAAGCCCGAGGCGTAGCAGATGGCACCGCCGGCGCCGCGTGCGGCCAACTCGGCCACGCACTGCAAGGTCAGCTCACGGTTGGTGGCGATGAACACCGCGTCCGGGGCATAGGGCAAATCGGCCACCCGTGCCACACAGGGGATGCCTTCGAGGCTGTCATGCTGCGGGTTGACCAGCCACAGCTCGCCGCCAAAGCCACCTTCGGCACAGCGCTTGAGCGCCCGCGCCATGCTGCGCCCGCCGACGAAGGCCAGGTGCCGGGGTGCCAGCAGGCGCTTGAGGTTGTCACGAATCGAATGCGACATGGGTGTTCTCCTGGCGCTCAGCGCAGCAGCGGGCGCAGCAGTTCGCGGGCGATGATGTGCCGCTGGATTTCCGAGGTGCCCTCCCAGATGCGCTCGATGCGTGCATTGCGCCAGATGCGCTCGACCGGCCCTTCGTCCATCAGGCCCATGCCGCCGAAGATCTGCACGGCTTCGTCGGCGACCTTGCCCAGCACCTCACTGGCGAAAAGCTTGGCCATGCCGGCCTCGCCGTCGGTCATGCTGCCCTGGTCCATCTTCCAGGCGGTGTGCAGGGTGAGCATTTCCGCAGCGCGAATCTGCGTGGCCATGTCGGCCAGCTTGAACGACACGCCCTGATAGCTGCCGATGGCCTGGCCGAACTGTTTGCGGTCGGCGGCCCATTGCAGCGACAGGTCGAGGGCACGCTGGGCCTGGCCCACGCAGTTGGCGGCGACCATCACCCGGCCGGCGGTGAGCCAGGCGTTGGCCACCTCCCAGCCCTTGCCGACCTCGCCCAGCACCTTGCTGGCCGGTACCCGGCAGTCGTCGAAGAACAGCTCGTAGGTGTGGTAGCCACGGTTGCTCACGCACTTGGGGCCGCGGCGAATGGTCATGCCCGGGGTGCCACGGTCGACCAGCAAGGCGGTTACCGCATTGCGCTTGCGCCCGTTGTGCTCGTAGGTATCGGTGACGGCAAAGACGATGGCGAAATCGGCGTGGCCGGCATGGCTGATGAAGTGCTTGCTGCCGTTGATGACGAAGTCGTCACCCTGGCGCACGGCGCGGGTCTTGATGGCGTTGGCATCGGAGCCGGCGCCCGGCTCGGTGAGGGCGAAGCAGTCGATTTTTTCGCCCTGCACGCACGGCAACAGGTAGTCGTTGACCTGCTCGTCCTTGCAGGCCATGAGGATTTTCGACGGCCGCGCAACGAACACGTGCAAGGCCCAGGACACTTTGGACAGCTCGCGCTCGATCAGCGCCTGTGACAGGTAGTCCAGGCCACCGCCGCCGACTTCCTCGGGCATGTTGAAGGCATAGAACCCGGCGGCGATAGCCTTGCCGCGGATCTGCGCTGCCAGTTCGGGCGACACGGCGTCGGCGCGGTCCACCGCCTCCTCATGGGGCAGCAGCTCCTTGGCGACAAAGCTGCGTACCGCTTCCACCAACATTTCTTGTTCTTGGGTCAGTTGGAAATTCATCTGCGAAGGTCCTGGTGAGGGTCGGTTATCGGGTTACTGGCCGGTGAAACGGGGGGCGCGGCGTTCCACCGAGGCTTGCAGCGCCTCGGCACCGTCCTGGCTGCGGCCGCACAGCAGGCCGGCCTGGCGCTCGGCTTCGAGCTGCTCGGCCAGGGTGCGCCGGGCGCCGTCGCGGATCAGCCGCTTGGTCTGCGCGTAGGCGAAGGTGGGGCCGTTGGCCAGGCGCCCGGCCAGCTCGGCGGCCACGGCAGGCAGTTGCTCGTCGGCGCACACTTCGCTGACCAGCCCGGCCGCCAGGGCACGTTCGGCCCCCCACAGCTCATCGAGGAACAACAGGCGCTTGGCCTGCTCGCTGCCGATCAGTCGTGGCAAGTGCCAGCTGGCGCCGGCATCGGGGCTGTAGCCCATGCTGGTGTAACCGGCCTTGAAGCGCGCCGAGGCCGCGGCGATGCGCAGGTCGCAGCACAGGCTGAGGTCCATGCCACCGCCCACGGCGGTGCCGTTGATGGCAGCGATGGTGGGCTTGTCGAGGCTGTGCAGGCGCAACATCAGGGTGTGGGCAGTTTCGGTCCAGCCGTAGCTTTCCAGGGTGCCCTGGGCTTCGGCCGCGGCCCATTCGGCCAGGTCGGCACCGGCGCAGAAGCTGCGGCCGCTGCCGGTCAGCACCACCACGCGCACGGCCGGGTCGGTGTTGCAGGCTTCCAGCAGGGCGTGCAGTTGCTTGAGGGTGGGGATGTCCAGCGCGTTGCGCTGCTCGGGGCGATTGAGGGTGATCCAGGCAACGCCGGCTTCGACCTTGCTCAGCAGTGACGACGGGGTGGTCATGGGGGCCTCGGTGTTGTTGTGATGGTTTTGGGAGGGCTTGATGAGGGAGATACTAAACGAGTGTTCAACAAGGCGGGATGGGCTGTTACAACTTCGCACAACTCGGTTTTTGTTGTTACGCGGTGCTGTTTTGGCATGGCATTTTCGTTGCCTGGGAGATCGAGCGCCGCCCGCGCGGCGCTTCGCAGCACAAGGCTGCTCCTACATCTGTTTCGGGCCAGTTATTCCTGAGACGAAGGCGCGCGGCCCATTGGCGTCCACCGCGATATCGCGTCGGGCAAACAAGGCGATCGCGTGCGCAGGCACAGGCGTGACTGGCCCGAAACAGATGTAGGAGCAGCCTTGTGCTGCGAAGCGCCGCGCGGGCGGCGCTCGATCTCACAGGCAATAAAAATGTTTCGACGAACACTTACAACCAACGACCCACGGCATCAAACCCCAGGCGCGCTCGGCTCGAAAGCCCCCTGCCGACGGCGGTTGACGAAGAAGTACGCCGCATAGCACAGGGCAATGAAGCCAAAGCCCCAGTACAACGACGGCCGCTGGGTTTCATCCAGCGCCAGGAACACGAACAGCGAACTGCACAGGGTGATGCACAGCAGTGGCACCAGCGGGTACAGCGGCGCCCTGTACTTCAGGTCCTGCAGTTGCCCACCGTCACGCAGGTAGGCCTTGCGGAAGCGGTACTGCGCCAGGGCGATGACGATCCAGGTCACGGTGCCGGACATGCCGCTCACCGCCATCAGCACCATGAACAGGGTGTCGGCAGCAACGAAGCTGGTCATCAGCGAGATCAGCGCAAAGCACAGGGTGATGCTCAGCGCCCGCAACGGCACGCCACGCTTGCTCAGCGGTGACAGGCTTTTCGGCGCCATGCCACTCTTCGACATGGCCCAGAGGATGCGCGTGGAGGCATACAGCCCGGAGTTGCCCACCGAGAGGATGGCGGTGAGGATGACGAAGTTCATCAGGTCGGCGGCAAAGGGAATGCCGACCATGTCGAACACCTGCACGAACGGGCTCTCCATCAACCCGGCCTGCTCGTACGGCACGATGGCCGAGAGCACGGCAATCGCCAGCACGTAGAAGATCAGCACGCGGAACACCACGTTGCGCACGGCCCGTGGGATGCTCTTTTCCGGGTGCTCGGTCTCGCCGGCCGCCACCCCCATGATTTCGCAGCCCTGAAAGGCATAGACCACGGTCATCATCACCGCGAACACCGCCGACAGGCCATGGGGGAACAGCGACTCGCCCACCAGGTTGTCCAGCATCGGTGCCGGCGCCCCGCTGCTCAGCGGGATGGCGCCGAAGATCACCAGCACGCCGATGATGATGAAGCCGAGGATGGTCGCCACCTTGATCCCCGAGAACCAGTACTCCGCCTCACCGAAGGCACGGGTGGCCAGGGCGTTGAGGCCGAACAGCACCACCACGAACAGCGCCGACCAATACCAGATCGGCACCTCCGGGAACCAGCGGGTCATCAGCATGCCAGCCGCGGTGAACTCCAGGCCCACGGTGGTTGCCCAGCTCATCCAGTACACCCAGCCGATCATGAAGCCGGTGGCCGGGCCGATGAACTTGGTGGCGTGAGCCTGGAACGAACCGGACACCGGCATCTGCACCGACAGCTCACCCAGGCAGACCATCACCAGGTACATCAGCAAACCTGCGACCAGGTAGGCCAGGATCGCGCCGACCGGGCCGCCCTGGTTGATGGTCACGCCCGAGCCCATGAACAGCCCGGTGCCGATCACCCCGCCTAGCGACAGCATGAAGATGTGCCGGCTTTTCAGCGCGCGGGTGAGCTGGATCTTTTCGCGGTTGTCAGTCATGGCGCACCTCGCCTTGGCGGCCGGTGCCTGGCCACGCGGGGGTGCCGCGCGGGGTGGTACGAAGGAGGGGCTGAGCGCTACGGCATGTCATTATTCTTGTCTCCAATAAGCCTCATGGACCGCGTGCAACACGGTTGCCATGGATTATTGGAAACGGATGTAAGGTGCCGTTGTACGAACGGATCGAAGATGTAAAAAGTCGTAAGTTTTTTGTACGTCAGCTCTGGATCAGCTGTTCCAGGGTGGCGCGGGCCTGGGCAAGCTCGGTGGCCAACGGCTCGCAGAGCGCTTTCAATGCCTGTTCGTCATGCTGCCGGGCAGCGTCCTCAAGGCGTCGCAGCAGCGCAGCCAGGCCAGAAAAGCCCAGGGAATCGCAACTGCCGGCCAGCCGGTGGGCCAGGTGCAGCACTTCGGTAAAGTCCTGGGCCGGCAGCGCCTCGGCCAACGCCGTGGCGTGCTGCTCCAGCGACTGGCGCAGCACCTTCAACAGGCCTTGCAGCTTCTGTTCACCCAGCAGCGAGCGGTGGGTGTCCAGCAATGACCAGTCCATTGTCGCGTCGACGCCTGCCACCTCAGCGGGCGCCGCTTCGGCCAGCGCCTGGCGCAGGTTGTCCAGCCGCAGGGGCTTGGCCAGCACCCCCTGCATGCCGGCGGCCAGGTAACCCGGCACCTGCCCCGGTTGCACGCCGGCCGTCAGCGCCAGGATCCGGCTGTGGCGGTTCGGCCCGGGGGTGGCACGAATCTGCCGGCACAGTTCCACCCCGCTCATGCCGGGCAGGTGCACGTCGAGCAGGATCAGGTCGAAGCGCCGCTGTGCGCAGGCCAGCAGGGCCTGCCCGGCGTCTTCGGCAAAGCTCACCCGGTGGCCATCGCGCAGCAGCAGCCCGCCGGCCACCTCGCGGTTCAACGCCACGTCCTCGACCACCAGGATATCCAGGCTGGCCAGGGGCGAAGGGGCTGGTGCACTGGCCAGCACTGGCTGCCCGCGAGCCATGTCGAGCTCGAACCAGAAGCAACTGCCCTGCCCTTGCACGCTGTCCAGGCCAATGCTGCCCCCCAGCTTTTCCACCAGGTGCTTGCAGATCGCCAGGCCCAGGCCGGTGCCGCCGTAGCGCCGGGCCACCGCCTCGCTGGCCTGGACGAAGCGGTCGAAGACCCTGGCCTGCACCGCCGGCTCGATGCCGATGCCATTGTCACTGACCGACACCCGCACTCGCTGCGAGCCCTGGTCACTGGCCAGTACCTGCACCGCAAGCCGCACCTGGCCGTGTTCGGTGAACTTGATGGCATTGGCCAGCAGGTTGCTGAGCACCTGGCGCAGGTACTGTTCGGCACCGTGCTGGTACTCGGCCAATTGCTCGTCGATGTCCAGCTGCAGTGCGTCGCCGTTGTCCCTGGCCATGGGTTCGAGCAGTGCCAGCACTTCCTGGCACAACTGGCGTAGCGAGAAACCGACCAGTTCGGCGCGGCTCTCGCCCTCCTCGAGCCGGGCGAAATACAGCACTTCATTGAGAATCGCCAACAGCCCTTCGCCGGCCTTGTACAAGGCCTCGACACGCTGGCGGTCGGCCGCCTCCAGCCGGCCGCCGCGCAGCAGCTCGGCCATGCCGAGAATGCCGTTGAGCGGTGTGCGCAGCTCATGGCTCATGGTCGCCAGGAAGCGTGACTTGGCCAGGTTGGCGGCTTCGGCCTCGTCCTTGGCCCGGGCCAGGCTGGCGGTGCGCCGCTCGACCATGGCCTGCAGCTCGTCGCGCTTGTCCTGCAGCGCCAGGCGGTCGCGCTCGCGGCGCTCGATATCGCTGAGGATGGCGCGGCGCATGTCATCCAGGGCATTGGCCACGGTGTCGATCTCGTCCGGGCGCGTCGACGGGCGGCGCCCCAGGCGCAACGGTTCCTGCCACTGGCCGGCGCCAATACGCCGGGCGAACTCGGCCATCACTTGCAGGTGGCGGGTGACCAGGCGGTAGAACAGCCCCGACAACGCCACCGCCAGGCCACACAGGAACACGCCCATCCACAGCAGGCTGGCCAGGCCCGTGGCATACAGCCGCCGGTGCACCGCGCCCAGGTCGATGCTCACTTCCAGCTCGCCCAGGTGCCTGGCCGGCCCCGAGGGCGGCTGGTAATCGAGGGGGAAGCGTTCGATGCGCAGCGGCCCCTTGGGCTCGGCGGCACCGCGCAGCAGCTGGAAGTCGTCGCTGAGCAGGCGCACCCGGGCGACATCGGAAAAGTCCACCAGGCCGCGCAGTTGCGTATCCAGCTGTGCCTCGTCCAGGTCCCACAGGCTGCGCTCCAGGCTGGCCAGGTAGCCGGCGCGGATCAATGCCATGCGCGCCTCGATATCGCGCATTTCGCGACGGTATTCGAAGTACAGCTGCACCGAGCTGGCCAGCACGGTGAAGCACAGGCTGAACAGCAGGATGAACAGCAGCAGGCGGCGCAGCAGGCCATCGGTGCGCAGGCGGATCATCGGCTGTCTGCCGGCAGGTTGACCATGTCGCGGTAGGTCACTTCGCTCTGCTCCAGCCAGCGCTCGATCTCGCCGGCCTGGTTCATGCGCAGCAGTTGCGCGTCGATTTCGTCCATATGCTGGCTCAGGGGCGATAGCCGTGATACCGCAACGCGCAGGTAGTCCACGCTCAGGGCCGTGGGCAATACACGGATGTCCTGCGCCCCGGGCAGGTTTTCGATGAACAGCTGGCCGGTGCGCCGCTCCTGGATCACGTAGTCGATGCGCCCACGGATCAGCTTGCCGAAGTTCTGCTGGCTGGACGACACCCGTTCGATGTTCTGGTGGCGGGCGACGAAGCGGTCGAACTCGGCGCCGTAGCTTTCGCCGTACAGCAGGCCGCCGCGGTAGCTGGCCAGGTCCTCCAGGCGCTGGAACTGCACCGGCCGCAGGCGGTTGTAGAACACCGCCACTTCCTCGCGCACCACCGGCACCGTGGAAAAGCGCATGCGCTGGTCACGCTGGTCGCTGTTGTAGGCCAGCACCACGTCCACCCGCCCGGCGGCGGCGTCCATCAGGCAGCGCTTCCAGTTGCCCAGCACCACGGTCTGCACCTCATGGCCCATGCGCGCGAACAGCTCTCGCACCACGGTGGGGGCCAGGCCGCGCACCTGGTGGCCATCACTCCAGGAAATCGGCGGGTACACCGGGTAGTCGCAATAGCGCACCGGTTGCCCTGCGCTGGCTTGCACGGCGAACAATGCCAAGACCAGCACCCAGGCGCTGCGGGTCATGCCGCCACGCTGGCGGTGAACAGGTAGCCGGTGCCGTGGATGGTAATGATCAGCTGGGGCTCGGCCGGGTCGTCGTGCAGCTTGCGCCGCAGGCGGCCGACCAGCACATCGATGGAGCGGTCGTTGGGCACCCATTCGCGGTTGCGGATCTGGTCCATCAGCTGGTCGCGGCTCAGGGTGTGGCCGCTATTGCGCAGGAACACACTGAGCAGTTGGAACTCGCCATGGGTCAGCAGGGTTTGCCCGCCACGGGCGTCGATCAGGCGCCGGCGGTCGGTATCCAGCGCCCAGTCGGCGAACTGCTTCAGCGATTGCGCGCAGGCCGGCGCCGGGTGTACCTCGCGGGCATGGCGCACGCGGCGGATCAGGTTCTTGGCACGGGATACCAGCTCGCGAGGGTTGAGCGGTTTGATCACGTAGTCGTCGGCGCCGCATTCCAGGCCGACGATGCGGTCGATGTCGTCGTTGCGCCCCGTGATGAGGATGATGCCCACCTCCGAACGTACCCGCAGCTCGCGGGTCAGGGTGAGGCCATCCTTGCCGGGCAGGCGGATGTCCAGCAACACCAGGTCGACATCCTGGCTGCCGAGCAGGGCTTCGGCCTTTTCCGCGGTGTCGGCGCAGTGCACGTCATAGCCTTCCTGGGACAGATAGGCCTGCAGCAAGTCACGAATAAGCGGATCGTCATCGACGATCAATACCCGAGGCGTCATTGCGTGTCGTCTCTTTTATTATTGGTGTTGTTCTACACACTCGCGACAGCAGCGTACTCGTTACTGAACAGGCGATCAACAGCCCTCCGGCAGGCTGAAGCGGCGCCGGCCACCGGCCTGCAGGCCATCGACCCAGGCCTCGCAGATCAGCACGCCCTGCTCGGGGGTGAAGGTACCGGGGTTGAGCCCCGACTCCAGCCACAGGCCGTCGAGCAAGGCACTCAGGCTGATGGCCGCGAGGTCGGCATCGAAGCCCTGCCAGCCCTCCTCCCCAGCCAGCGTGGCCAGCAGCCCGCTCAGTTCATTGCGGTATTCGCCATAGGAATGGTCATGCACCTGGTTGATCGCATCGGCGGTCTTCACCGCGCCCCAGAACGCCAGCCAGGCGTCGAGCAATTGCGGGTCGAGCAGCTCGGCGCAGAACGAGGCGCGGAAGAACGCCGACAACCGCTCGCGGGCATTGGGCGCGGCCTGGGCCATGGCCTCGCGCAGCAGGCCCATCACCCGGCCGGTGACCGCCATGTAGGCTTCGGCCACCAGTTCATCCTTGCCGGCGTAGTGATGGCTGATCAACCCGACCGAAACCCCGGCCTCGGCCGAAATCTTGCGGATCGACGCGCCCTGGAAGCCATGGCGCTTGAGGCATACCAGGGTCGCCTCGACCAGGTTGGCTTTGCGCAATTCCGGCAGCATGCGGTGGTAGCGGGCTTCCTGGTTCATCGACGGCTCTCGGGCTAGGGGCTGGACTGAACGACTGTACAACAAGCCGGACTGCGTGATAAACCCTTGGCACCGATGCCCACAACAACAAAAGCGGCTGCCATGAACGACCTGATCACACGTGACCTGGACCAGGGCCTGCTGACCCTGGCCTTCAACCGCCCCGACAAGCTCAACGCCTTGAACACTGCCATGTACCAACAGCTGGGCGACCTGCTGCTGGCGGCAGGTGAAGACCCTGATGTCGAAGCCATCATCATCACCGGTGGGCCGCACTGCTTTACTGCCGGCAATGACTTGCGCGACTTCCTCGACAACCCGCCCGCCGACCTGGACAGCCCGGTGTTTCGCCTGATGCGGGTGGTGATGGGCCTGGAGAAGCCGCTGATTGCCGCGGTCAGTGGCGCGGCGATAGGTATTGGTGCCACCTTGCTGTTGCATTGCGACCAGGTACTGGTCAGCCGTACGACCAAGCTGCGCGTCCCCTTCGCGCCGTTGGGGGTATGCCCGGAGTTCGGCTCCAGCCTGCTGCTGCCGCGCCTGCTTGGCCATACCCGAGCGGCTCGCCTGCTGCTGGCAAACGAGTTGCTCGACGGCGAACGGATGGTGGCGTGGGGGTTGGCCAATGAACTGCATGAAGACGGCGAACAGTGCCTGGCCGCTGCCCGTCGTCTGGCGCGGCAACTGCAAGGCTACCCACAGGCGGCGCTGCGCATCAGCAAGCGGCTGCTCAAGGACAGCCAACGGGCCGAACTGGAGGCGACAGTGGCGCGGGAAAGCCGGTTGTTCATCGAGTGCCTGCGCACTGAAGAAGCACGGGCGGTGCTGCGGGGATTGATCAAGGACTGACTGGGTTGACGCTGTCTCTTGTGGGACCGCGTCATGGATGGGCTATGAGATGTTAATAGCCGGTCATCTCCAGATACCCACGCCCACCCGCACTCCCGCTCAAGCGCACCGGCCCCTCCCAATACGGGAACCGCGTCTCCATCCAGGCCTGCGGCTCCACCGCCTCGACCTGCACATCCACCCCATGCCCCGGTACCTGCACCCGCCATCGCGTCGGCACTTGCTTGCCGTTCTTCTGCCGGGCCCAGGCCAGCGCCTGCAACTGGATCTGCGCCCCCTGCAGCGCCACCACCTCACCCTGCGGGCCAACCCAGGTCCCGGCGCGATAGGCCTCCCCCTGCACCTCGCGCACCTGGAACAGCATCAGCCTGGCACCACTGCCCAGGTGCAGCGAAAACCAGTCCCACCCCGTCTGCCCGGCAGCCAGCGGCTGGCTGCTCCATTCCCGGTCCAGCCAGGCCTGGCCGGTGACAGCGATGCACTGGCCGTCACGCTGCACTTCCCCGCTCACCCGATAAAACGGCTGACTGTAATAGTACGAAGCCTGCCCCTTGCCGGACTTCTCGCTGTAACCCTGCTCCCCGTGCAGCACCAAGGGCCGATCACTGTGCAGTTGCAGGTCATAGCGAAAGCCTTCACCACCGGCAACCATTTGCAGATCCTCGATGCCACTGCTGCCCTGCAACGACCAGTCATTGATCCACGCCCGGAACGGCCGGGCCTGCACGCCCGCCTGGCCGATCCCCCCACGCGCCAGGGTTTCGGCAGACTGATGAGCGCCCGGCCCGGTCAGCGCCGCGTGCCCCATCCACAGGTTCGGGCTGTTCCAGCCGGCAGTCTCGGGGCCGGGGCGCAGGGCCGAGCGAAACAGCGTCCACTGCGCGCCCCAGTCCCGCCCTTGGGCGTCCTGGAGGTTGGCGGTGACATACCACCACTCGATGCGAAAGCCATCGTGGGCACCGTGGTCACGCGGAAATTCCAGGCGATGGCCGCGGCTAACCTGGCTGAATTCGCCCGCCTGCTGCCCAAGCCCGGCATAGCTTTGCTCGGCCGGCTGATCACAGCCGCCCAGCAACCCACACAGCAACAGCCAGGCGTTACGTTTCATCGGCAAACGGCCTCAACAGTTCACGCGGCTGGCGACGCGCCAGCTGCCACAGTGGCCAGGCGCAGGCCAACAGGCTGGTAAGCAGGCCCAGCACAGCCAGTTGCAGCAGTTGCGCAGGGAACACGTAAAGCGGCAAACGCCAACCGAATGCCTGCACGTTCACCACCGCGACCAGGCACCAGGCCAGCAGGATGCCCAGCGGGATCGCCAGCAGCACGGTAAGGCTGCTCAGCAGCAATGTCTGCCCAAGGCTTAGCCACGCCAGATGCGTGCGCCGCACGCCCAACGCCCACAGCGGCGCCAACTGGCCCAGACGGGTCTGGCCCAGGGTCAGCAGGTTGATGAACAGCGCTACACCAGCCACGCCAAGGGTAAGGCTGTTGAGCGCGGCGGTGGCGGCGAAGGTGCGGTTGAACACGTCGGTCGACCAGCGTTTGAGACGCGCCTGCTCGACCACGCGGCTGTCATCCAGGGCAAAGCGCTGTTGCAAGGCGGCCTTGAGCGCCGACACCTGCTCGGCCGCCAGATCGACACTCAACCCGGTCAGGGTTGCCTGCGGCCAGTGCCCGCGCAGCCAGCCGGCATTGACCAGTACATGCCCTTTGGCGTTGCCGTAATCGGCGTAGATCCCCACAACGCTCAGGGCTGGCGAAGTGTCTGCGGGTAGCCTCAGGTGATCGCCCAGTTGCAGCTTCAGTCGCCTGGCCAGCTGTTCACTGAGCATCACCGCCTGCCCACTGGCCAGTTGCTGCCAGGCCTGTTCTTGCTGCGCCAACAATGGCCAGCGTGTGCGATAGACGGGATGATCGACGATGCCCTGAACCTGCACCGGCCAGCCCTGCAGCTGCGTTTCCACACGCCAGCCGGGTAATACCACACCAACTGGAGGCTGCTGCCCGAGCCACTCGGCTATCTGCAAGCCCTGGGCGGTGTCCCTTGGGCTGACATACAGGTCGGCGGACAGGCGCAGGTCAAGCCAGCCGACAAAGGTCTTGCGAAAGCCCTCGGTCATGCTGCCCACGCCGACACTGGCGGCCAGCGCCAGCAACAGTGCCATCAACGCCAGGCTCAGGGCCGGCAGTTGCTGGCGGCTGTCGGCGACGAACCATTGCGACAAAGGCCGCCGGCAACGGCGCGCCAACCAGGCCAGCACCCGGTCGAGCAAGGCCGGCAGCAGCAGCGCCGCCGCCAACAGCAAGCCTGCCAGCAGGCCGAACGCGCTGGGCAAGCTGTCGCCCAGCACGCCACAGCCCAGTGCCAGCAACAGCAACAGGCCGGCCACCAGGGCCTGACGCCGCAACCACGGCCCCTGCGCCAACCGCCACGCCTGAGGTTGCGCCAGCGCCAGCAACGGTAACCGAGCCGCACGCATTACGCTGCCCAAGCCCGCCAGCAGTGCCCCCAGTACGCTCACCAGCACGCCCATCAGCCACCACCCTGCGGGCAGGCTCAGCGTCCCGGCGACCTGGGCGCCATACAGGCCGCGCAAGCTGGCGGCCACATCGGGCAACAACCACGCGGCCAGCCCGTAACCACTGGCCACGCCGGCCAGACCGCCCAGCACCGCGAACAGCCCCAGTTCCAGCACCAAGGCGCACAGCAGAGTTTGCAGGCCGATGCCACAGGCGCGCAGGTTGCGGATCAGGCCGCGCCGCTGTTCCAGTGCCAAACCGATTGCGGCATGGGCAATGAACAGGCCGACGACGAACGCCAGCAGGCCGAGGGCGGTCAGGTTGAGGTGGAAACTGTCGGTCAGCCGCTGCAAACCGCCATCATCCTGCTGGGGTTGCAGCTCAAGGTAAGGCGCGATATCCGCCGGTAACGGCCCCGGCGTGGCGGCCACCAGCAAGCGCGACAACTGCCCGGGTGCGTGCAGCAACGCCTGGGCGTGGCCGATATCGACCACGATCACCCCCGGCGCCAGCGCTGGTTGCAGAACCAACGGCGGCAGCAGTTGCCCTTCGCTGTCACGGACTGACGCCCCGGGGCCTGAATTCAGCTGACGCAAGGTGTCTGGCCCAACCCAGGCTTGCCCGGGCATGCCGATGAAGGCTTGCAGATCGAACGTTCGAGGTTGCACACCGGCGATGCTGCTGGCCGGCGGCAGGCTCAACGGCTCGATGCCGACCAACCGCACGCTGCGCCCCGGCTCACCGGGCAAGCGCAAGCGCCCTTCCAGTACCGGCATTACCGCCCAGCCCAGCCTGCGCAACTGCACATACAGCGCCTGGTCGAAGCGCTCGCCACGGCGTGGCACCAGTTGCGCCTGCAGCGGCCCGGCCAGCACCGCGCTGGCCCGGGCATAGTCGCTGCGTGCCTGGCTGTTCAGCGCCTGCACGCCAGTCCACAGCGCCGTGGCCAGCCACAGGCCGGTGAAGATGCTGAAAAACTGCACGCGATGGCGCCGCCAGTGGCTGAGCAGTGCCAACAAGGCCAGCGATAGAAGTCTCATCAGTCCTGCTCAGGCCGCACACGGCCGGCCTGCAGGTAACAACGCTGCTGCAAGCGCGCCGCCAGCCGCGGGCTGTGGGTCACCATCAGCAGCCCACTGCCCGCCTCGGCGACCAGTTGCAACAGCAGGCTCAACACCTCATCGCTGCTGGCTTCGTCGAGGCTGCCGGTGGGTTCGTCGGCCAGCAACCAGGCCGGGCGCCCGGCCAGGGCGCGGCCGATGGCGACCCGCTGTTGCTGGCCGCCAGACAGTTGCTCCGGGTAACGCGCCAGCAAATCCGCCAAACCCAGGCGCTGCGCCAGGTAGGCCAGCCAAAGGGGATCATGCCGACCGGCCAGCCGGGCCTGGAACGCAAGATTGGCCCCTACGTCCAGGCTGCTGATCAGGTTGTACTGCTGGAACACCAGGCCAATGCCCTCCCGCCGCCACAGCGCCAGCGACGCCTCGGAACGGCTGTCGAGCGGGGTGTTGTCGATCAGGATGCGGCCACTGTCGGCACGGTCCAGGCCGGCCACCAGGTGCAGCAAGGTGCTCTTGCCGCTGCCCGACTCACCCATCAGCGCCAGGCTGCTGCCGCGTGCCAGGCGCAGGTCGACGCCTTGCAGCACCGGAAGCGGGCCTTGGGGGGTGGGGAATGATTTGTGCAGTTGCTCGATGACCAGCATCGAAGGACCTTGGTGGGTTCAAGTGTTTTCTTAGGAATAGCAGGTTCATGCCGACTTGGGCGAACACTCGTCATTTTCCTCGCTAAAGCAATTGCCAGCCTCATTCGAAAAGCGATTTCCAACTTTACGCTCTGAAATACCTGTTAATTCCACGAACCTGAATCCCTTACAAAAAAGTCAATAAAAACAACCCAAAACCAATAAAAAAGAGAAACCTCCTACAGACGACTCCTTTATTTATTCGATATTAACTTTTAGACAAGAAAACAATGACCTCAATCAAAAACCATCGACTACGATCAGCATTCACTTCGCCCCCGTAATTTACGGCAAGAGGCTCAGCCATGGAAAAACCAGAAGTGCAGCACACCGCTGGCCAGGTCGATATCGCTTTGGAGAGCGCCCACCAGTACGCCTATTTCCAGCTACTGGAATTGCTGTATCACGTACACGACGACGATCTGGAGCAGCGTCCACTTTCTCGAGAGACGCGACGCCGATTACGGCTGGAAGTTTCCCCCAGCCTGTCTTTCCCTGTTGCCGACGTGCTGCGTGCCGATCGCTTGAAGGACGACCGCTACCGCATCCAGGCAAGCTTTCTGGGCCTGCATGGCACTGACTCGCCACTGCCCACCTACTACCTCGACGAAATCGCCTACGAAAACGCCCACGGCATCGGTTTACGCCCGGCGTTCTTCAATTTTTTCAACCATCGCCTGCATACCCTGCTCCATCAAGGATGGCGTAAATACCGCTACTACCTGCGCTTCCAGCCGGGCGCGAAGGACGGTTTCTCCCGCTATGTCTTCGCCCTGATCGGCCTGGACGACTCAGCGCTGCGCGGTGCCACCCCGCTCCCTTGGAGCCGGTTGCTCAGTTTCGTGGGCATGATCGCCAGCCGCAGCCGCTCCCCCAGCATGGTAGCCGGCATGATCGCGCATTGCTTCGACCTCCAGCAGGTTGCCATCCGCGAATTCGAAAAGCGCACCGTGTCGATTCCCACCTACCAGCGCAACTGCCTGGGGGCCAGCAACTGCCAACTCGGCGACAACTTCCTGGTTGGCGATAGCATCGAGTCACGCAGCAGCAAGTTCACCATTGTGATCGCAGGCCTCGATCAGCAGCAGTTCCGCGAATTCCTGCCCAGCGGTGACAACTACCAGAGGCTGGCGCGGCTGGTGGATTTTCTGCTCCGCGATGTCGGGGCCTATGACCTGGAGTTACGCATGCGTGCCGAGGAAGCCCCGCCCTTCAGCCTGAGGGCCGAGCATGGCACCCACCTGGGTTGGACAAGCTTCATCGCCAACCGCAGTGACCCTACGCCTCCACCTGTTCGCATCATGGTACGCGCATGAGTACAAATGTTCTCTCCCCCGGCATCACCCTCTCCGTCCTCAACCCGGAAAAGCTGTTGCACGGCAGCGAACCGCGGCATCGCTTCGATCGGGCTGGCGGCTCCATCGGCAGTCAAGGCGACTGGCGCCTGCATGATCGCGGGGCTCGTATCTTCCCGGTGCACTGCGAGATCGGCTGGCATGAAGGCCATTTCTGCATCATTGACCACAGCGGCAAGAGTTTCATGAATGGCAATGACACCGAGCTGCTGTCGGGTACGCCTATCCGCCTCAGGCACAACGACAGACTGCAGATGGGTGACTATCAGATCGCCATACACCTGCTCAGCGAGGACGAGAAGGAGCCGGAGCAGCATGCCAGCAGAAACCCGCTCTCGGAGCTGCGGGTTACGCCGCAGATGTGCCCGCTTCAGGTACTCGGCGCACCGACTACGGACTTGTCGGGACCTCTTCGGCCCGCAGCGCCTGGGCCTGTGGATGAGCTTGATCCGTTGGCCTATCTGGACAGGGCCGCACAAGCCCGGGTTGACCCGGCCATAGTCGAAATCTTCGGCAAGGAGGTGCAATGAACAAGCCTGTCGGGTTGTTACTGGCCTGCCTGGCGCTCAGTGGCTGTACCTCGATCAGCAGGATGTACCAGGTGGCGATGGATCCGTCTCTGCCTATCGGCGGCCCCAACAATGACATCAGCCATCTGGCGCTAAGCCTCTACGCCGCAGACCCGCCTGCGCCTGTCAGCCTCAAGCTGACAGATTCAGGCGCACAAGTACCGCTGCATGGCCACCCACAACAGCTGGCGGCCAACCTCAGCGCCACAAATCCTGTCGAGCTGACTGACAAGCTGAGCTCACTGGCGGAGCAGTTGCACCACAACTACCCCGCTTCTGTCGAGGGCGAACAAGCCATCTACGGGGCGAAGGCGCCTGCGGCATTGGCCAGTTACGCAACGCCCCAGGCTGGTTTGCCTCAGGAGCTTGACCTGCGACCACAATACCAAGCCCCGTCATCCATCGCTTTCAAGGTTCTTCAACTCCGGGACGATTCGCTGTTGCTGGATGCCACTTATGAGCAAGTCGAAGTAGATCTGGATAGCGCGCTGGGCACCACGCTGATCAGCGTCGATGACTACCGTCTGACCCCAGGCCAGTTCAAGTTCATCGAACACGAAGAAATCAACGAGCGCACCCGCTACATCGCGGTCGTTGCTCGCCTGGGCGATAACCCGCAGGGCCGCTGGAAAGATGCAGTACGCATCCAGACACGCGGTTACAACCATACCGTACACGTCCACTTCGAGAACAACGCCGTAGAACTCAGGCACGACAGTGAATACCGCCGTGACAAATGATCCCGCCCAATGAAAAAGGAACATACCTATGAGCTCACGCAACGCCGTACTGTGGAAAGAAGGCCTGTTCGTCAAACCACAACACTTCCAGCAGATGGCCTTTGCCGCCGAATCGGCACTGCAACAGCGCGTCTCCAGCCTGAACGATGCGTTCTACGGTTTCAGCGAACTCGAACTGAATGCCGAATACCTGAGCTTCGGCAAGATCGCGATCACCCGCGCCCGCGGGGTGATGCCTGATGGCACAGTCTTCGACATTCCCGGTGACATGCCGCCACCCGCCCCACTGGAAGTCCCCCAAGGCGCCGCGAACAAGGTCGTGTACCTCGCCCTGCCCCTGCACGCACCCGGTGCGCCGGAGGTGCGCTGGCCCGATAGCGACGTTGATGGCCGCTTCATTGCCAGGGGTGTTCCGATCATGGACAACCACGGCGGCAGCGGCGACTCGATGATTCTGGATGTCGCCATACCGAATTTGCAGATCACGCTCCAGGGAGAAGACAACAGCGCCTACAGCTGCCTGGCGCTGGCCAAAGTGCTGGACAGACGGCCTGATGGGAGCGTGATGCTCGAGCAGCGTTTCTATCCCACCAGCGTCTCGCTCAAGGCAGCACCGGCCCTACTGGGCTTTCTTGAAGAAGCCTCGCAACTGATGCGCGAGCGTGCGCGTAATCTCGCGCAGCGGATCTGCTCACCTGGCCAGTCCGGTATCGCCGACGCCACCGATTTCGCCCTGCTGCAGGTAATGAACCGGCTGCACCCTTATTTCCATCACTTGGCACGCCGCCGCAACGTGCACCCCGAACAGTTGCATATCGCCTTGGGCCAGGCCTGTGGCGAACTGGCGACCTTTACCGACGATGGCAGGCTAGCGCAGGACTACCCTGCCTACCAACATGACAACCTGACCGGCTCGTTCCATATGCTGGAAGAAACCCTGCGCCGGTCACTGAGCACCATCCTGCAGCCTCGAGCCGTGTCGTTGCCTATACAGGAGCAGCAGTACGGTGTGCTGACAGCAACATTGCATGAGCGCAAACTGCTCGAGGATGCTACCTTCATCCTGGCCGTGCGGGCCGACCTGCCGGGCGAAGATCTGCGCAAGAGGTTCCAGCAACAGGGCAAGGTCACCTCCATCGAACAATTGCCCCAGTTCGTACAACTGCAGATGCCCGGTATACCGCTGATCCCGCAACTGGTAACACCTCGCTACCTGCCTTATCACTCCGGTTTCATCTACTTCGAGCTGGACCGCCAGCACGAATCCTGGCAGAAACTTAAGAATGCGAGTGGCTTCGGGTTCCATATCGCAGGGGAATTCCCGAACCTGCAGATGCAGTTCTGGGCTATCAGGCCGGACTGAAGCACCGGAACAACCCAATAAAGAATCCCGATCCAGGCCTTTGGTATCGGGATTTTTGTGTGGCCTGCGCTATGCCCTATCGCTCTGCCACTTCGTTGGCCATGCTGTCACGCAACAACCGCTGCGGCAGGGCGAAACCTGCAAAGAGCTGGCGGGTGAAGGGGTTGTTTGCGCCCGTGGCGTGAACCTTGTAGCGCGCCATGTCGCCGGCAATCATGAAGCCAAGATCGATACTGGTGGATGTACGGGCATTCAGCCCACCGCGACTGAGTAGACGGTAGAACGACCAAGGGCCGTGATAGCCCAGGCTGACAGTGGTACCCGCAACCTGTACCAGGGTGACACGGCTATGCCCGCTCTCCCCGGCAGGGCCTGGCCAGGTCATGCCGACCGGCTCCTTGCCCCGGTCCGCAAAAGCATGCAGTTGCCCATCCAGATCGAAGACACTGCCGCGCAATCCGCCGCTGATCGCCAGAGGCTCCAGGCCAAAGCTGACGTTCAGCTCGCCGCGATTGTCGAAAAACGCGTTGCGGATGGCTTCAGCCCGCCTGAGCTGCACCATGACTTCAGGGCGGACCAGGTAACCTTCATCCGCACGGGAGTACAGTGCATTGAGGTTGTCTTCGAGAAACACCGTAAGGTATTGGTCCTGGAAGCGCTTGAGCTGGCCTTGCGGACCAAAGAAGGCTTCAAAATCCTTGAGTGAAACATCCGGCCCGGCCGGGTCGATGGGATAGCGTGAGGCCAGTCGCTCCTGGTAGACGCTGTAAACCTCCGCATCCCAGCGCTGCTCCAGTTCCCGCAACGCCATGACCATCAGCACCTGCGAAGTCTGATCCGCCAGCTGGCGAACATGGCGGTTGAGGGGCTCCGGCAAGCCTGTGGCAATGCGCTGAAGATTGCGAATGGGGTCGGGCGCCGTTTCCGAGAAACGGCTCAACGCCACCGCCAGGGCAGCCTTGCCCCGGTCAGGGTTGTCCTGCACCGCCTTCACGTAGTCATGCACAGCGCTGATCGCCTGCAACGTTTCGTCATAGTAGGACGGTTTGTCACCCCGCACGTCGAGCATCCCGGAAAGCCCCGCGAAAGATCGATAGATCCCCATGGCCTGCATGCGGACTTGCTGATCGGCTGGCGATTGCTTCTCGCTGTCCGCGGCTTGCGGATAGATCAGCGTATTGCTGCGCACGGTTTCCAGCAGTCGGCGTATCGGCGCAGCCGGGCCGCTGACCTGTTCCAGAACGCCCAAGGCACGCGTAAGATCGCTGAATTCGGCAACCGAAAACTGGTTCAGCACACGCCGCCAACTATCGATGTAATCTGCACTGTACAGGGCTCGCAGACGCTCCGTCAGGGCCTGGCGGTCCATGTCGGAGTAGTCGAGGCTACGCCGCTCCCCTAGCACCCATTGGTCGATCAGGGCGAGGTCGGCCACGTTCTGGCTATGCGGGTCGAAATAGTCGCGAAAGCCAGTCGCCGTCAGTAAAGGTGGCAGGGATAAATTGCTATCGACGGCCGCTTGGTGATCGCGCTCGGCCAGTGGCATATAGACAATATCGAACGCTGGGCCGATCTCGTTGCGCAAATCCAGCTCACCGTGCAATTGCTCCTGAGCCTGTTGCCTCAAGCTGATGTAGACACGCTGGGCCAGCGGCAGCTTGCGCAACTGCTGCTGTGCTTCGGCAACGACTTTCCGATACTCAGGCAGCTCGACATCTGCATAGGCCAAGGCGTACCTGAGGTGGCGCATCAGCGCAGCCTGCAGTTGGCCTTGGCCCGGATATGCCCTTTGCCACTCACGAGCCATCCACTGCTCGACCAGCTCTACCCGGCGATTACCGCGATCCTCGATCATGCGGTACACACGCAATGCCGCCAATTGCTCGTCGCTACCGGGGGCAGCTTGCTTGATAGACGCGGCCACGCCGCCCGCAATCACCGGTAGAAAGCGTCGGGCCAGGGCATTCAGGTACGCCTGGTCCACTTGCGGACCAATGGCTTTGCCCTGGTACAGCCCCATATCCGTGAACACGGTCCAACCAGAGCGATAATCGCCGTACAGGCTCACGGCATCACGGATCTCATCCAACGGCAGCAGCAGGCTGCGCCCGGTCAAATCATCCTTGGCGTCCGTGCTGGTGTTGGTAAACGCAAGGCTTTTCTCCAGTACCTGCTCCGCCTTGTCGCGGTTGACGCTGTAGAAGTACGCCCAACCACCAGCCATGGCCAATCCGCACACACTCGCCGCCACAGCACCGCCCTGCAACAGACGGCCCTTGCGCCGGGCGACCTTGCGGTTGTCGCCCGCCAGGCCGGCCTCGGGGTAGACCACGCGTTGCAACAGCCGCTGCGCGAAATACACCACGGAAGTGCCTTGCGGCTTGGTCGATAGCGCCGGTGCGGCGAAGGCAAAGGCACGGGCAGAAGCATCCGCGAGCAGGTTGCGCACTTCGCCTCGCTGGTAGACCGAGGAAAAGTACAGGCCACGCACCAGGGGTGGGGTGCTGTAGCGGTCACTGCCCAGTACATCATCGAGGAAACTCAGCAACATCTCCTGCGCCCCACTCAGTTCCCTGAGCAGCGAGCAGGCGCTCTTGCGCGTGGTGCCAGGCGCTGCGACGGCAGCGCCCATCAGTTGCCTGCCGAGGCGCCCAACGAAGCTCTGGTAGGCTTTCTCCAGCTCCTCCAGCCAGGCATCGAAGTCCTTTACCGAACCCAGCGTGAAGGTAAAGCCCTGCACCTCTTCCCGCTCTCGGGCCGGAAGCGTGGCGAACAGCTCCTCGAAACCATCCAGCAAGTCGAACTTGCTCATCACCACGTAAAGCGGCAAGCGCGTACCCAATTCACCGCCCAGCTCCGTCAGACGCGCACGCAGCACGAATGCCAGGTCTCGTCGCGCCTTCGCCGATCGCCCGAACAGGTTGACCATATCCACGAGCAAGACCACGCCGTTGAGTGGCCGTCGGCTGCGGTTCTGGGCGAGCCAGCCAATCATGTGCCGCCACAGGCGTCGCTCGACGCCCGCCGGCAGGCTTGTGGGCTCGGCCGGTTCTCTCCCCTTCAGTGCAGCCTCCTGCACTGCTACCGGCGCCTTGCCGTCGCCCTCCTCCTCAGCCACTGTCGACGGCTTGATGGGCTCAGCCCCCCACGCCGGGCGCTCAGGCTGGCTGATGAATTCGCCCGGCGGATCGATCAGCACCGCGTCGTCACCGACCCACCAATCGATGCCAAAAGCCAGATCCGTACTGGCCCGCTGGGTGGCGCCATGCTCGGTGCGGATGAGTGCAAAACGCTGTTCCGAACGGCTGACGAAGCTCGACTTGCCCGCATTTTCTTCGCCGAGGATGAGGTACCACGGCACATCGTAGCGGTGCCCGCGCCCACCTTGGCTATCGCGCAATCGGGCCAGGTTGCTGTCGAGGGAGCGCTGCTGGGCCTGCAGATACACCAGGCACGGGTCTTCTACCTCATGCCGCTGCCGTTGCTGTTCGCGTACGATCAAGCGGTTGCGCTGGTGCAACCGCACCAACGCACTGCCGCCATGAACAAATCTTCATTTTGCTGGCGAGCGCCCTGATTGCGGGCGTGGCAGCCCTCTTCGCTTCTGCTGCCGCAGGCCTTCACCTTGAGGGGGCTCACTACCTTGCGTAGCATCACCGCCCCCCGGGGTCGCTGCGCGGCCCATTCGCGGGCACGCCCGCTCCCACAGGCGCGTGCCCACAGCGCTCACACCTCACCCAGCCACACCATCAGCAGACAGAACCCCGATGCCGCAACCCATCCCCCTCAAGGACCACGAAAAGGAAAAGCACCTGGTCAACCGCCGGCTTCTGGCCTGCGCCGCCCTGGTCTTCAGCCTGGTCGCCGTCCTGGTGGGCCGGCTCTATGTGCTGCAGGTGCTGCAACACGACCAGCAGACCGCCGTATCGGAAAACAACCGTGTGCACGTACTGCCCATCGCCCCCGAGCGCGGGCTGATCTACGACCGCAACGGCGTGGTGCTGGCCGACAACAAGCCCAGCTTCGACCTGACCATGACCCGCGAGCGGGCCGGCGGCGACACGGCCAAGGTGCTCGATACCCTGGCGCAGGTGCTGAGCCTGACCGACGACGACCGCAAGCAGTTCGACAAGGACCTGCGCCGTGGCCGCAAGCCGTTCGAGCCGGTGACCCTGATGGTCGGCCTGAGCGAGGAGCAGATAGCCCTGGTGGCAGTGAACCAGTTCCGCCTGCCAGGCCTGGAGGTGGAACCACAGTTCATCCGCGAGTACCCGCTGGCCGAGCATTTCGCCCACTCGGTGGGCTATGTGGGGCGCATCAACGAGAAAGAAGCCAAGGCCCTCGACAGCACCGAATACCGGGGCACCCAGTCGATCGGCAAGACCGGCATCGAGCACTTCTACGAAAGCCAGCTGCACGGCCATGTGGGCTACGAGGAGGTCGAGACCAACGCCCAGGGCCGGGTGATGCGTGTGCTCAACCACAAGGCCCCGACCCCGGGCCAGGACATTGTCCTGACCCTGGACGCGCACCTGCAACTGGCCGCAGAAAAGGCCCTGGGCGACCGCCGTGGCTCGGTGGTGGTGCTCGACCCGGCCAATGGCGATGTGCTGGCTATGGTCAGCAACCCTAGCTTCGACCCCAACCTGTTCGTCAAAGGCATCAGCTTCAAACAGTACGCTGCCCTGCGCGATTCCATCGACCGCCCGCTGTTCAACCGCGTGCTGCGCGGCCTGTATGCCCCCGGTTCGACGGTGAAGCCGGAAGTGGCCATTGCCGGCCTCGACAGCGGCGTGATCACCCCGGGCAGCCGGGTGTTCGACCCGGGCTACTACGAGCTGCCCAACTACGACCACAAGTACCGCAACTGGAACCGCAGCGGCGATGGCTGGGTGGATATGTACACCGCCATCATGCGTTCCAACGACACCTACTTCTACGACCTGGCACACAAGCTCGGCATCGACCGCCTGCACGACTACATGGCCGAGTTCGGCCTGGGCCAGAAGGTGTCGCTGGACATGTTCGAGGAGGCGCCTGGGCTGATGCCGTCAGCCGAGTGGAAGCGCGCGACCCGGCGCCAGGCCTGGTTCCCGGGCGAGACGCTGATCCTGGGCATCGGCCAGGGCTACATGCAGGTCACCCCGCTGCAGCTGGCCCAGGCCACCAGCCTGCTGGCGAGCAAGGGCGTGTGGCACCGCCCGCACCTGGCCATGACCGTGGGCGGCGATGCGCCGGTCGACCCCCACCCGATGCCCGATATCGTGCTGCACGACAGGCACGCCTGGGACCAGGTCAACCAGGGCATGCAGATGGTCATGCACGATCCGCGCGGCATCGCCCGCGCGGCCGCGGCCGGTGCGCAGTACCGGATTGCCGGCAAGAGCGGCACCGCGCAGGTGGTGGCGATCAAGCAGGGCGAACGCTACAACCGCGACAAGACCCTGGAGCGGCACCGCGACAACGCCCTGTTCGTCGGCTTTGCCCCGGCTGATCACCCGAGTGTGGTGGTGGCGGTGATGATCGAGAACGGCGAGGCCGGTGGACGGGTGGCGGGGCCGGTGGTGCGGGAGGTGATGGATGCCTATCTGCTGGATGAGCAGGGGCATCTGAAGCCGGAGTATGCGGGTGGAGTAGCGCCTCGCAGCGTGCCGCATACTTGAGAATTTTGGGGGCCGCTTTGCGCCCCATCGCGACACAAGGCCGCTCCCAAAGGATTTGCACTGTCTGTGACGCAACACTGAACTTGTGGGAGCGGCCTTGTGTCGCGAAAGGGCTGCGAAGCGGCCACAGCACATCAAAAACATCTTATGGAATAAGAATATGAATTCTTATTCTTTTTTTATCATTCAGCAATCCTCTATAAATCTCCCAACTGCACAGCCGCCAACACCCGGCCAACTGTCTGCAGCGCAACACCCGATCAACAGGAAACGCCCGCAAGGCAACAGCGCCGCAGGCATCTGAAATGCGCTAACTGCTTGATTTAAAACAACATTAAATTTCGGCACGACGATTGCTCAAGCAAAGTCCCCCGCTCAACCCGAACCGGAGACCTGCCCATGAGCACCCCACTGAACGTCGTCGCCCTGTCCGGCGGCACTGCCCGCCCCTCGCGCACCCTGGCCCTGACCGAGGCAATCCTCGCCGAGCTGGCCGAGCACCTGCACATCAAGCCGCACCTGATCGAGCTGGGCGAGATCGCCCGCCCGCTGGGCAGCGCCCTGTGGCGCAGCGAACTGCCCGAGGCCGTCGAACAGCAACTGCGCCTGGTGGAAAAAGCCGACCTGCTGGTGGTGACAACGCCGGTGTACCGCGGTAGCTTCACCGGCCACTTCAAGCACCTGTTCGACCTGATCGGCCAGGACGCCCTGGTCGACACCCCGGTACTGCTCGCCGCCACCGGCGGCAGCGAGCGCCACGCGCTGGTGCTCGACCACCAGCTGCGCCCACTGTTCAGCTTCCTGCAAGCCCTGACCCTGCCCATCGGCGTGTTCGCCAGCCAGGCGGAAATGGCCGACTACCGGGTGTCCAGCGCAGCCCTAGCCGCCCGTATCCGCCTGGCCGCCGAGCGCGCCGTACCGCTGTTCGGCGCCCATCACGCGCTGCGCAAGAGCGCCTGAGGAGCGGCCATGAATGCACCTGTGAATACGCCCCCGCGCCCTGCCCTGGCCATCGCCCGCGAACTGGCCGGGCAGTTTGCCCAGACCGCCGTCGAGCGCGATGAGCGCGGCGGCACGCCAAAAGCCGAGCGCGACGCCCTGCGTGACAGCGGCCTGCTGTCGCTGGTGATCCCGCAGGCCTTCGGCGGCCAGGGCGCCAGCTGGCACGACACCTTCGCGGTGGTACGCGAGTTCGCCCGGGTCGACAGCTCGATCGCCCACGTATTCGGCTTCCATCACCTGATGCTGGCCACCGTGCGCCTGTTCTCGCGCCCGGACCAATGGCAACCGTGGTTCGAGCAGACCGCCCGCAAGCAGTGGTTCTGGGGCAATGCCCTGAACCCGCTGGACACCCGCACCGTGGTCAAGCACTTCGATGGCTGGTGCGAGTTCTCCGGCAAGAAAAGCTTCTGCTCCGGCGCCAGCGACTCGGAAATGCTCATCGCCTCGGCAGTGGACGAACGTGCTGGCGGCAAGCTGCTGATCGCCGCCATCCCCAGTGGCCGTACCGGCATCAGCCTGCACAACGACTGGAACAACATCGGCCAGCGCCAGACCGACAGCGGCAGCGCCACCTTCGAGCGGGTACGGGTGGAGCATAACGAACTGCTGCTCGACCCAGGCCCCTTGAGCACGCCGTTCGCTGCCCTGCGCCCGCTGATTGCCCAGTTGCACTTCGCCAACCTGTTCCTCGGCATTGCCGAGGGGGCGTTCGAGGAGGCCCGCCAGTACACCCTCAAGGAAAGCCGGCCGTGGTTCCGCTCCAGCGCCGCCAGCAGCGCCGAAGACCCCTACGTGCTGCGCCATTACGGCGAGTTCTGGGTCGGCCTGGAAAGCGTGCGCCTGCTGATCGAACGGGCCGCGCGCCAGCTCGATGCCGCCTGGGCCAAGGAACACGCCCTCACGGCGCAAGAGCGCGGCGACCTGGCCCTGGCCATCGGCACCGCCAAGGTCGCCGCCAGCCGCCATGGTCTGGACATCTGCAACCGGCTGTTCGAGGTCACCGGCGCCCGCGCCACCCATGCCTCACTGCGCTTCGACCGCCACTGGCGCAACCTGCGCACACAAACCCTGCACGACCCGGTGGACTACCGCATCCACGAACTCGGCGAGTGGGCCCTCAACGACAAGCGCCCTGCCCCATCCTTCTATTCCTGAGGATTGCTCATGCAACTGCTGACCCTCCCCCCGTCCCCGACACTGGCCACCTCGATCCGGGCGACCGCACAGGTCTTCGAAGACCCCAGGTCGCAGGCGCTGCTCGCCCACCTGCAACAGGTCGCCCCCAGCGAAGCCAGCGTGCTGATCATCGGCGAAACCGGCACGGGCAAGGAGCTGGTCGCACGCCACATCCACAACCTCAGTGGTCGGCGCAACGGCCCGTTCGTCGCGGTCAACTGCGGTGCGTTCTCCGAGTCGCTGGTCGAGGCGGAGCTGTTCGGCCATGAAAAAGGCGCCTTCACCGGTGCCCTGGCGGCCAAGGCTGGCTGGTTCGAGGAGGCCAACGGCGGCACGTTGTTCCTCGACGAAATCGGCGACCTGCCGTTGCCGATCCAGGTCAAGCTGCTGCGTGTGTTGCAGGAGCGCGAAGTGGTGCGACTGGGGTCGCGCAAGAGCATCCCGATCAATGTGCGGGTGCTGGCGGCGACCAACGTGCAGCTGGAAAAGGCGATTAACGCCGGGCATTTTCGCGAAGACCTGTACTACCGGCTGAACGTGGTGACCTTGCAGTTGCACCCCTTGCGCGACCGCCCGGGTGACATCCTGCCGCTGGCCCGGCACTTCATCCGCAGCTACAGCGACCGGCTGGGCTACGGGCCGGTGGAGCTGAGCGCCAAGGCCCAGGCCAAGCTGGTGGAATACAGCTGGCCGGGCAACATCCGCGAGCTGGAGAACGTGATTCACCACAGCTTGCTGACCTGCGGCGACGGTATGGTGCAGGCGCAGGACCTGCGCCTGTCCAACCTGCGTATCGAACGGCAGGAGGAAGAGCCGGCGGGCAATGGTGTGGAGGATTTGCTGCAGCGGGCGTTCAGCCGCTTGTACGAGGAGCAGTCTGGCGACCTGTACGAGAAGGTGGAAAATGCCCTGCTGCGGTCGGCGTATCGGTTCTGCCATTACAACCAGGTGCATACCGCACAGTTGCTGGGGTTGTCGCGCAACATCACCCGTACCCGGCTGATTGCGATCGGCGAGTTGGTGGTGAACAAGCGGCGCGGGCAGGAACAGCAGGTGCTGGATAACCGGGTGGTGCGGTTGTCGATCTGATTGCTTGTAAACCTGTGCCGGCCCTTTCGCGGGTAAACCCGCTCCCACAGGGACCGTGCCGAGCTCAAGCTTGGCGCGGTCCCTGTGGGAGCGGGTTTACCCGCGAAGGGGCCGGCACAGACACCCAAGTTGCTAGTTCTGATCGCCTCCGCGATCATCCCCAACATCATGGTCAGCCCCATCATCAGCACCATGCCCTACACCGTGGGGCTCGCCCACGTCGTGATTCGCTTCGTGATTCGCCTCATGGTTGGCTTCGTGATTAGCTTCGTGGTTGGCACCATCATCAGCACCATTGCGCCCGCGGCCATCATGGCCTGGGCCGCCATGGCCACCGCCATCGCCGCTGTGCCCGCTGCCACTACCGCCGTGGCCACCACCCGAGCCACCGCCGCCGCTTCCACCACCTCCGCCATGACCACCGCCACCACCGCTACCACCTCCTCCGCCGCCATGGCCACCGCCACCGCCGCTTCCACCACCACCATGGCCACCACCACCACCACCACCGCTACCATCCTTCGCATACGCGCTGGAGGTACCGCCAATGGAGTCAGGCACCAAAACAGCCGAAGCCGACAACACAGCACCGATAGCCAAAGCCAGCAAGCATTTCCTGAGCATGATGAGCCTCCGCTTGGAGTAGCACAGGGTTGCATGACGCACCCTGTGATTTCCGGCCCCCCCATGGGGCGACCTGCAAACCAGCGCGACCTTCCATCTGCAGCGGTTGAACGAGATCCTTCAGGGCCTGCTGGCCAAATATTTCAGAATGTTTCTTGATTTTTTGAGCGTAGCCACCCCGCTGCGCTTGTCACCGACCGATCATCAGAATGGTTGGCTCGCCAAAGGCTACTGCACCATGAGCCGGCGAGCCGGCTTGGTCAGGAGGCCGCGCGCGGCATCAACTCATACGGGTGCTTCCACCCTGGCAACGCCTGGATCCGCGCCTTCCATGCCTCGATGTGGGTGAACTGCGCCAACGCAATGCCAGTGTCCTCCGGCATGAACACATACCCCGCCAGCGACAGGTCAGCAATAGTCAGCCGGCCACCGACCATGAACGGCGTCTTCGCCAAGTGCGCGTCGACAATACGGTAGGCCGCCGTGGCACGCTCACGCAGGAACCGGGTCACGTCCGTTTCGCCGGTTTTCTTCAGGCAGAACAGAAAGCGCAGGGCCGCGTAGTAACTGGTGAACTTGTGGTTGTCGAACAGCATCCAGCGCCAAATCTCGCGCTTTTCGTCTTCGTCGCGGGGGCCGAACTGCCCGGTTTTTTCTGCGAGGTAGTCAAGGATCAGAGCAGACTGGGTGATGGACTTGCCGGCGTGTTCCAGCACCGGCACCTCGCCCTGCTCGTTCACCTCTTCGCGCCAGGCTTGTTCGCGGGTTTGGCCATTGAAGAAGTCGACGAACACCGGCTGCCAGTCCTGGCCGGTGAGTTCAAGCATGAGCGCAGCCTTGTAGGCGTTTCCGGATTCGGCGAAACAATGCAGCTTGTAGTCGGGCATGGGCGGGAACCTTCAGTATCCTTTGAATGATTGGGGCCATCAGCCCGAGCAAATCACGCCTGGCTCGACATGGTCAATGCCTTCCCGGGGCGAACAAGGGAACTACCTCCCTACCTGCGCTTTCTTAAACACTGAGTGGTTCAATTACTTGGGCTTCATGCTACTGGAGAACACACCATGCGCCACCTACTCTTCGCCCCTGCGCTGCTGCTCCTGCTGCCTGCCGGTGCTGCCCTGGCTGACGTCGACGCGGGCGACGTCGCCACCTCGGCCGGTGTTTCCGCTTCGCTTTACTCGACCTTCAAGGACGACAAACGGATCATCCCGGCGCGTGACGAGCTTTCGGCCTACGTCGCCAGCGGTGGTGCAATCCGTGGCGCCTATGTGGAGTCGGCGCTGGAACAAGCCCGCAAGGACCACCCTGGCCTGCAGGCCAATGATGAAGAGCTGGCCCGGGCCATCCTCTCGCAGGATGACCGCATAGCCGATCATTGATTAAGGTAATCCTGCACCGGCCTCTTCGCGGGTAAACCCGCTCCCACAGGAACCGCACCGACTTCAAACCCAGTGTGGTCCCCTGTAGGAGCGGGTTTACCCGCGAAAGGGCCGGCACAGGCAAAACCTCAACCCCAGCCATCCATGCGCATCGTCGCCCTTACCAACCGCTGCTCTTCCTGCTCGATCTCCCGCAAGCTGTCGCGGATCCCGTTGATATGCTCACGCGCCGCGCGCTGCGCCTGCTCCGGCAGCTGCTCCATCACCGCGTGATACAACCGCGCATGCTGGCGGTCGATCTGGCGCTTCTGTGCCGGACGGCAATACAGGTTGTTGACCGAGGCGAACACCGTGCTCAAGGTCAGGTCACTGAGCGATTGCAAGGTATGCACCAGCACCGGGTTGTGCGACGCCTCGCTGATCGCCCGGTGAAAGGCATGGTCGCGGCGGGCATGTTCACGGGCATCAATCGCTTCGGGGGCCTCGTGCGCAGCCAGCATTTCTTCATAACGCCGACGGATCAGCAAACGGTCGACCTCGGTGGCCCGCAACGCCGCCAGGCGCGCCGATTCGGCCTCCAGCAACGCCCGCACTTCCAGCAGGTCGAACAGCGTGCGCGGCTGCGAGCTGAACAGGTGCATCAACGGCGTGGCCCCCGCCTGACCCGTCAGGTCGGCAACGAACGAGCCCCGCCCCTGCTCGGTGTCGATGATGCCGCGCCCACGCAGGATGCGCAGGCCTTCACGCAGCGCCGAGCGCGAGCAGCCCAGCTTGTCCACCAGGCGTCGCTCCGACGGCAGGGCCTGGCCCACCTTGAGCACGCCATCGACGATCAGCCGCTCGACCCGTTCTGCCACCTGATCAGCGACCTTGACCTTGCCTTCAGTACCCACTGCGCACCCTCCTGCTGGTAGGACCACTTCGACCACCTGCCTCAATCTAGCTGGGCAAAGCCGTCAATAACCAGTACCAGCAGCAAAAACTGGTAGGACCAGTTAACCCCGTACTCGACCCAGGCCGCGGCCACGCGCAGGCTGCAAGGGTAAACGCTTTGCCAACAACAACAAAAACCGTTGCCGAGTGAGCCGATGAATATCCTGTACGACGAACGCGTCGATGGCGCGCTGCCCGACGTGGACCGGGCGGCGCTGCTGCAGGCGCTGCGCGCTGCCCTGCCGGACCTCGAGATCCTGCACCGCGAGGAAGACCTCAAGCCCTATGAATGCGACGGCCTCTCGGCCTACCGCACGGTGCCGCTGCTGGTGGTGCTGCCCGAGCGCCTGGAACAGCTGCAGGCGCTGCTCAGGCTCTGCCACCAGCGTGGCGTACCGGTGGTGGCACGCGGTGCCGGTACCGGCCTGTCGGGCGGCGCCCTGCCGCTGGCCAAAGGCATCCTGCTGGTGATGGCGCGCTTCAACCGCATACTCGAAGTCAACCCGCAGGGCCGCTTCGCCCGTGTGCAACCCGGCGTGCGCAACCTGGCCATCTCCCAGGCTGCGGCGCCCCACGGGTTGTACTACGCGCCGGACCCATCCTCGCAAATCGCCTGCTCCATCGGCGGCAATGTCGCCGAAAACGCCGGTGGCGTGCATTGCCTGAAGTACGGCCTGACCGTGCACAACCTGCTCAAGGTGGACATCCTCACCGTTGAGGGCGAGCGCCTGACCCTCGGCAGCGACGCCCTGGACAGCCCCGGTTTCGACCTGCTGGCACTGTTCACCGGTTCCGAAGGCATGCTCGGCATCGTCACCGAAGTCACCGTCAAGCTACTGCCCAAGCCCCAGGTCGCACGGGTGCTGCTGGCCAGTTTCGACAGCGTCGAGGACGCCGGCCGGGCGGTAGCCGAAATCATCGCTGCCGGGATCATCCCCGGCGGCCTTGAGATGATGGACAACCTGGCCATTCGCGCCGCCGAAGACTTCATCCACGCCGGCTACCCGGTGGACGCAGCGGCCATCCTGCTGTGCGAGCTGGATGGCGTCGAGGCCGATGTGCACGACGACTGCGAACGGGTCGCCGCCGTACTGGCACAAGCCGGCGCGCGTGATGTGCGGCTGGCCTGCGACGAGGCCGAGCGCGTACGCTTCTGGGCCGGGCGCAAGAATGCCTTCCCGGCGGTGGGGCGCATTTCCCCGGACTACTACTGCATGGACGGCACCATCCCGCGCCGCGAACTACCACGGGTGCTCAAGGGTATCAGCGAACTGTCCAGCGAATATGGCCTGCGCGTGGCCAACGTATTCCACGCTGGCGATGGCAACATGCACCCGCTGATCCTGTTCGATGCCAACCTGCCCGGCGAGCTGGAACGTGCCGAAGCCATCGGCGGCAAGATCCTCGAACTGTGTGTGGCCGTGGGCGGCAGCATCACCGGCGAGCACGGCGTGGGGCGCGAGAAGATCAACCAGATGTGCGCACAGTTCAACAGCGACGAAATCACCCTGTTCCATGCGGTCAAGGCCGCCTTCGATCCACAGGGCCTGCTCAACCCCGGCAAGAACATCCCCACCCTGCACCGCTGCGCCGAGTTCGGCGCCATGCATGTGCACCATGGGCAACTGCCCTTCCCCGAACTGGAGCGCTTCTGATGAGCATGGACCGCGACATCAGCCAGGCCCTGCTGGAGCAGGTCAACCAGGCGCTGAACCAGGCCACGCCGCTGCGTATCCAGGGCGGTAACAGCAAGGCCATGCTCGGCTGCCCGGTGGACGGCGAGGTGCTGGACACCCGCAGCCACCGGGGCATCGTCAGCTACGACCCGACCGAACTGGTGCTCACCGCCCGCGCCGGCACGCCACTGCGCGAGATCGAGGCGGCGCTACACGAAGCTGGCCAGATGCTGCCCTGCGAACCACCACACCTTGGCCCCGACGCCACCTTGGGTGGCATGGTCGCGGCCGGGCTGTCGGGCCCACGGCGGCCATGGGCCGGGTCGGTGCGCGACTATGTGTTGGGCACACGGGTGATCACCGGCCACGGCAAGCTGCTGCGCTTTGGTGGCGAAGTGATGAAGAACGTCGCCGGCTATGACGTGTCGCGGCTGATGGCGGGCAGTTTCGGCTGCCTCGGGTTGCTGACCGAAGTGTCGCTGAAAGTACTGCCCCGCCCACGCCAATGCCTCAGCCTGCGCCTGCCGATGGGCCGCCACCAGGCGCTGGCGGCGCTGGCCGAGTGGGGCCAGCAGCCGCTGCCGATCAGCGCGGCCTGCCATGACGGCGACGCGCTGTACCTGCGCCTGGAAGGCGGCGAAGGCTCGGTGCAGTCGGCGCGCCAGCGCCTGGGCGGCGAAGCACTGGACAGCCGCTTCTGGAGCGACCTGCGCGAGCAGCGCCTGGCGTTCTTTGCCAACCCCGCGCCGCTGTGGCGCTTGTCCGTGCCCAACGCCACCGGCGACCTGGACCTGCCCGGCCACCAGCTGATCGACTGGGGTGGCGCCCAGCGCTGGCTCAAGTCCACGGCACCGGCGCAGGACATCCGCCAGCAGGTCGCCCAGGTCGGTGGCCACGCCACCTGCCATGCCCCTGGCGCTGCCAGCAGCCCGCCGCTGCCCGCCGCGCTGATGCGCTACCACCGTGCGCTCAAGCAGCAACTCGACCCCCAGGGGGTGTTCAACCCTGGCCGCCTGTACCCGGACCTGTGAGGCCAGACCATGCAAACCAACCTGAGTGAAACCGCCCGGCGCCTGGCCCGCGCCGACGAGGCCGAAAGCATCCTGCGCTCCTGCGTGCACTGTGGCTTCTGCACCGCCACCTGCCCCACCTACCAACTGCTGGGCGATGAACTGGACGGCCCACGCGGGCGCATCTACCTGATCAAGCAGATGCTCGAAGGCGCGCCGATCACCGCCAGCACCCAGTTGCACCTGGATCGCTGCCTGACCTGCCGCAACTGTGAAACCACCTGCCCTTCCGGGGTGAAGTACCACGACCTGCTGGACATCGGCCGCGCCGTGGTCGAACAGCAAGTGCCGCGCCCGCTCGGCCAGCGCCTGCTGCGCCAGGGCCTGCGTGCAGTGGTACCCCGCCCGGCGCTGTTCAAGGCCCTGACCCGCAGCGGCCAGGCCCTGCGCCCGCTGCTGCCGGCCACGCTCAAGCGCAAACTGCCGGCGCGGGTCACCGCCCCCGGCCAACGCCCCGCGCCGCGCCATGCGCGTCGGGTGCTGATGCTGGAAGGCTGCGTGCAACCGGCCCTGTCGCCCAACACCAATGCTGCCGCTGCGCGCCTGCTGGATCGCCTGGGCATCAGCGTGGTGCCGGTACAGCAGGCCGGCTGCTGTGGCGCAGTGGACTATCACCTCAATGCCCAGGAACAAGGCTTGCTACGGGCGCGGCGCAATATCGATGCCTGGTGGCCAGCCATCGAGGCCGGCGCCGAGGCTATCGTGCAAACTGCCAGCGGCTGCGGCGCGTTCGTGCGCGACTACGGCCACCTGCTGGAAAAAGACCCACGCTACGCCGCCAAGGCCGCACGGGTCAGCGCCCTGTCCCGCGACCTGGTGGAGGTGCTGCGCGACGAGCCGGTCGAGCAACTGGGCCTGTGCGCCGAACAGCGCCTGGCCTTCCATTGCCCATGCACCCTGCAGCACGCGCTGAAGCTGGGCGGTGCGGTGGAGGCGTTGCTGACACGCCTGGGCTTCACCTTGACCCCGGTACCGGACGGCCACCTGTGCTGCGGCTCGGCCGGCACCTATTCGCTGACCCAGCCTGAGCTGTCGCTACAACTGCGCGACAACCGCCTCAACGCCCTGGAAAGCGGCAAACCGCAAGTCATCGCCACCGCCAACATTGGCTGCCAGGCCCACCTCGACGGGGCCGGGCGCACACCGGTGCGGCACTGGATCGAAATCGTCGAAGCAGCCTTGAACCCGGAGAACCACCATGCATAGCAAGTTCGTGATCGGCCAGGCCGAAGTCGCCCGCGTGCTGACCGCCGCCCGCCAGGAAGCCCAGGCGCAACAATGGAACGTGACCATTGCCGTGGTCGACGACGGCGGCCACCCACTGGCCCTGGAGCGCCTGGACGGCTGCGCGCCGGCCAGCGCCTATATCGCGATGGAAAAGGCCCGCACTGCCGCGCTGGGGCGCAAGGAGACGCGGGATTACGAGGAGATGGTCAATGGTGGCCGTACCGCTTTCGTCACCGCGCCGCTGCTGACCAGCCTGGAGGGTGGCGTACCGCTGCGGGTGGATGGGCAGGTAGTAGGGGCGATTGGCGTATCCGGAGTCAAAGCCGAGCAAGACGCCCAAGTGGCCAAGGCCGGGGCGGCTGCCCTCTGAATCCTGCGCCGGCCTCTTCGCGGGCTTGCCCGCTCCTACAGGGTTTTCACAAGACCTGAGACCTGCGCAGTACCTGTGGGAGCGGGCAAGCCCGCGAAGAGGCCGGCACAAGCAAAAACTTTCCAGAAGCCTGAACATAGAGCGAACAGACAATGCCAAACCATCCACTCCAGATCGCCCCCACCCTGCAGCGCTTCATCGAAGACGAAGTGCTCCCCGGCACCGGCATCGAAGCCCACGCCTTCTGGCAAGGCTTCAGCACCCTGGTCCATGACCTCGCCCCACAAAACCGCGCCCTGCTCGCCGAACGCGAGCGCCTGCAGACCGAACTGGACAACTGGCACCGCCAGCACCCCGGCCCGATCCGTGATATGGCCGCCTACCAGCATTTCCTGCAGGGCATCGGCTACCTCGTGGAGGCACCCGCAAGCGTGCAGGTCAGCACCCGTAACGTAGACCGCGAGATTGCCGTACAGGCCGGCCCGCAACTGGTGGTGCCGCTGAGCAACGCCCGCTACGCCCTGAATGCTGCCAACGCCCGCTGGGGCTCGCTCTACGATGCCCTGTACGGCACCGATGCCATCGCCGAAACCGGTGGCGCCGAACGTGGCCAGGGCTACAACCCGCAACGCGGCGCCAAGGTGATCGCCTATGGCCGACAGTTCCTCGATACCTCTGCCCCGCTCGACGGTGCGTCGCACAACGACGCCAAGGCCTACGCGATCAACCAGGGCATGCTGCAGGTAACCCTGGCCGATGGCCGCCAGGTCGGCCTCAGGCATCCCGCACAACTGCGTGGCTACCAAGGTGAGCCGAACACGCCAACAGCGATCCTGTTGCAGCACCACCAACTGCATTTCGAAATCCAGGTCGACCCGGCCAACGCGATCGGCCAGCAGGACCCGGCCGGGGTCAAGGACATCCTCCTGGAAGCCGCGCTCACCACCATCATCGACTGCGAGGACTCGGTAGCTGCCGTGGACGCCGACGACAAGGTCAACGTCTACCGCAACTGGCTGGGCCTGATGAAAGGCGACCTCAGCGAGCAGGTCAGCAAGGGCGGCAAAACCTTCAACCGCACCCTGGCCGAAGACCGCCACTACCGCAGCGCTAACGGCCAGCCACTGACCCTGCCGGGCCGCTCGCTGCTGTTTATCCGCAACGTCGGCCACCTGATGACCAACCCGGCCATCCACGACCGCGATGGTCGGGAAATCCCGGAGGGCATCCTCGATGCCGTGGTCACCAGCCTGATCGGCCTGCATGACCTCAAGCGCCGCGGCAACTCCCGCGAAGGCAGCCTGTACATCGTCAAGCCAAAGATGCACGGACCGGCCGAGGTGGCCTTTGCCGACCAGCTGTTCGGCCGCGTCGAAGCCCTGTTGGGCCTGCCCGCACACACGCTGAAGATGGGCATCATGGACGAGGAGCGGCGTACCAGCGTCAACCTCAAGGCCTGCATCGCCAGCGCCGCGTCACGGGTGGTGTTCATCAACACCGGCTTCCTCGACCGCACCGGTGACGAGATGCACACCGCCATGGAAGCCGGCGCCATGCTGCGCAAGGGCGACATGAAGGGCAGCGCCTGGATCCAGGCCTACGAGCGCAGCAATGTACTGGTGGGGCTGGCCTGTGGCCTGCGCGGCAAGGCGCAGATCGGCAAGGGCATGTGGGCCATGCCCGACCTGATGGCGGCCATGCTCGAACAGAAAATCGCCCAGCCCAAGGCCGGAGCCAACACAGCCTGGGTGCCCTCACCCACCGCCGCAACACTGCATGCGCTGCACTACCACCAGGTGGATGTGGCGGCCGTGCAGCAAACGCTGGAACAGATTGACCTGAATGCCCAGCGCGCGGAGTTGCTGCATGACCTGCTCAGTGTCCCGGTCAGCCCCGAGCGGCCCTGGAGCGCAGCCGACATCCAGGCCGAACTGGACAACAACTGCCAAGGTATCCTCGGTTACGTGGTGCGCTGGGTCGAGCAAGGGGTCGGCTGCTCCAAGGTGCCGGATATCCATGATGTGGGCCTGATGGAAGACCGCGCGACCCTGCGGATTTCGGCGCAGCACATTGCCAACTGGCTGCACCATGGGGTGGTCGATGCCGAACAGGTCGAGGCGACCTTGCAACGCATGGCCCGCGTGGTCGACCAGCAGAATGCCGGGGATCCGGCGTACCGGCCGATGGCGGCCGGTTTCGAGGCATCGCATGCCTTCCGCGCTGCGCGTGAGCTGGTGTTCAAGGGGCGGCAGCAGCCCAGTGGCTATACCGAACCGTTGCTGCATGGCTGGCGCTTGCGCTTCAAGCAGGAGGTCGGGCGCTGATGCTGACAGGGGCCGCTATGCGGCCCGATCGCCGGTACCGGTGTAATCAATTTTGCGAATCGACCACCACCGGCTCGCCAATCGCATAAAAATGCCCACCCGCCACGTAGTGCAAACTGCGCCACTGCGGGTCGGCATGCTCGTAGGCCCAATGGCCATCGCGGAACACCCGGTCATCGGCCCAGGCCGCCACCACCTCGCCGATGAACAGGTCGTAAGTGTTCTGGTTGTGCGGCTCGTCGATCACCCGGCACATCAACCAGGCCGAACAGCCTTCAACCAACGGCGCCGCATGCCCCTCGACCCGCGCCAGCTGCACACCAATGCTGGCGAGCTTGTCGGGCTGGTCGAACAGGCTGCGGGTACCCACCTGGTGGGTCAACTGCGCCTGCGCCGCGGTTGGCACCTGGATCACGAACCAGCCACTGCCCTCCACCAACTGTCGGGTGCGGGCAGTCTTGTCGAGCACCACGGTCACCTTGGGTGGGTCGAAATCCAGCGCACAGGCCCAGGCGGCCGCCATGACATTGTCCACCCCTTCGTGGCTGGCCGACACCAGCACCGTCGGGCCGTGGTTCAGCAGGCGATAGGCCTTTTTCAGGTCGACGGTTTGGAAATGGCTGTTCATGGCAATCCTCGGCAAGGCAGGTAGCGGGCGGCAGATTGTGCCGCAGGCACCGTCCTCCCGCCAGTTTGGGGTGGCATCCCGGTAACTTCAGAAATTTCCTATGCGACGCTCGGAAGCGTCCTACTTGCTGCCCCTGCCCACTGTAAACATGATCGGCACTGGATGACGCAAGGTCGCGATCCAGAGGAGGTTCCGCATGCACCTGAACGCCCGCCCCACCGCCGAATTGCGCAGTACCCTGCGCGAACTGCTGGCCCATGACATGAACAACCCGAATGAAGACCCCCACCTGTCGGGGGTGATGTTCTTCTGCGCTACCGATGAACGCTCCCGACAATTGATCGAGCGTATCGAGTTGCTGGCCAGCGAGGTGTTTTTCGACCCGAACGGGCGGGCCATTTCCGAGCAGATGAAAGCGGCGGCGGTGGAAGGCGTGCGCATCAAACGCAACCGCAAGGCGCCGGCGGACGAAACGGTGATACGCATTGCGCTGGCGGACAAGGGCTACATCACGGTGAGCACTGCCCGGATCTGAGTTTGCGTTGGCTTTCCGGGGGTGCTTCGCACCCCATCGCAACACAAGGCCGCTCCCACAGGTACAGCGCTGCATTCAAAGTCTGTGATGTTCCTGTGGGAGCGGCCTTGTGTCGCGATGGGCCGCAAAGCGGCCCCCTGCCCTTCCCCAGCCAATCCGCTATCCTGAGCAATCCCCTGCTCCGGACCACACCATGGAACTGCACATTCGCCTGGAAGGCCGCAAAGGCCTGGCAGACCAGCTTTACCAGCAACTGCGTGCCGGCATCGACAGCGGCCATCTGGCCGCCGGCACTCAACTGCCGCCAAGCCGCCTGCTGGCAGTGCAGTTGGGCGTATCGCGCAAGACCGTTGCCGAGGCCTATTCCCGGCTGACCTACGACAACCTGCTAAGCGGCGTGGTCGGCCGTGGCACCTTCATCACCCCGCGCCAGCCGCTGCGCAACAGCGAATCAAGCGCCATTCCCCTGGCCGGTGCCGCCTCGCTCGAACGCTGGCAGCAACGCGCCACCGTGCTGAGCCAACGTCAGTTGGAGGCACCCTCGCGCTATGACTTTATCGGCGGGGCGTCGAGCAAGGCGCAGTTCCCGTTCGACCAGTGGCGCAGTTGCCTGAACTACGCCCTGCGCCGCAGCCAGCGCCACCCCGAGCGACAGTTCGCGGCCCAGGGCCTGCCAGAGCTGCGCGAGGCCATCGCCCACCATGTCGCCTACGCCCGCGGCGTGCACTGCAGCGCCGCCGACCTGCTGGTGTGCAACGGCGCCCAGCAGGCACTGGACCTGATCGCCCGGGTGCTGGTCGAGCCAGGTTGCCAGGTGGCCATGGAAGACCCCGGCTACCCACCGGCGCGGCAACTGTTCCTGGCCCTGGGCGCACGCCTGCAATCGGTACCGGTGGACGATGAAGGCCTGTGCGTGGAGCAGATCGCCGACGGCACCCGGCTGATCTATGTGACGCCCTCGCACCAGTTCCCGCTGGGCATGCCGATGAGCGAACCACGCCGGCACGCCCTGCTGGCACGGGCCGCCGAGCTGGGTGCACTGATCATCGAAGACGACTACGACTGCGAGTTCCGCTACCACGGCCCCGCCGCGGATGCTTTGCAGCGCCTCGACCGCCATGGCCTGGTGGCCTATGTGGGGACCTTTTCCAAGACCTTGCTGCCCGAGCTGCGCCTGGGCTACGCCGTACTACCGCCCGCCGTGTTGAAGGCCGCCTGCGTGGCCAAGCACCTCAGCGACTGGCACAGCCCGCCCCTGTTGCAGTGGGCGCTGGCGCGGTTTCTCGGCGAAGGCCACCTGAACAAGCACATCCGCCGTTGCCACGAGGTCTACAGCGCCCGCCGCGAACGCATCCTCGCGCGCCTGGGCGGCGACCTGGCGCCGTGGTTCAGCGCCATCCCCGCCAGCGCCGGTTTCCACCTCAGCGCCCTGGCCAAACCTGGGGTCGATGTAGAACTGCTGGCCAACCTCGCGCGCAAGGTGGAGGTCGGCCTGTACTCGCTGGCACCGTTCTTCAGCGAAGCGCCAGTGCGCCCGGGGCTGTTGCTGGGCTTCGGCGCCATCGAGCTGCTGGACATCGACCCAGCGCTGGACCGGGTCCGCGACACCCTGCAGCGCCTCAGTTGACCGGCGCGACCTTGCCCGCCACAACCGGGCGGGCGATGGCCGTGGCATAACCGCGTGGGTTGAAGCACGCGGTTACCAGCAGCATCGCCACCACGGTCACGGTCAGCAGCGTCCACGCGGCCTGAAAATCGCCGCTCATATCGCGCAGCCAGCCGGTAAGGTACGGCACGATGCCGGTGATGATGAAGCCGATGCCCTGCACGAACGCCGCCAGGCTGCCAGCCTCGGCAGGCGTCTTCAGGTGTTCCAGGGTCAGCGTCAGGCTCTGGCTGAAGCAGGCGCCCAGGCCAAAACCGATCATAGCCACCCACAACCCCGAGGCCAGTGTGGGTGCCAACAGCAGGCCGAGGAAACCCACCAGCTGGATCGCCAACGCCAGCCACAGGCCCGGGCGCCGGTCTGCCCAGCGCCGCAGCAACAGCGGCAGGCCCAGTGCGCCGGCCACCTGGAAGATGGTCATCAGGCCCACCAGGTCGGCGCCGCCCTGGGCGCTGCCGCCGTGCTCGATGTGATAGGCCGGCAACCAGGCCACCATGCTGGTGTAGCCGCCGTTGATCAAGCCGAAGTACAGCGCCAGCAACCAGGCCCGGCGCGTACCGAACCAGTGCCCGCCGGTGTCACCGGCCAGCTTCAGCGCCTCCTGGCGTGGCCGCAGCGCGGCCCAGGCCAGCACCGCCAGTACGGCCGGGATCGCCCACAGGCCCAGGCCGGCCTGCCAGCGGCCGAAGTAGCCACTGATCTGCGGACCGAGCACGGCAGCCAGGCCGCCGCCACTCATCAGTGCTGCCGAATACAGGCCCATCGCTCCCGCCAGGCGCCCGGGGAACCAGCGGTTGACCAGCCCCGGCATCATGCCCTGCACTACCGCCACCCCCAGGCCGGCGACCACCGCACTGGCAATCAGCGCCCAGGCGCTGTCCAGTTGCAGGCGCCACAGGCAGGCCAGAGCGATGGCAGCCAGGCCAGCGAGCATGCCGCCATGTTCGCTGATCCAGCGCCGCAACCAGGGTTGCAGCAAGGGCACCAGGCCCATGCACAGCACCGGCAACGCCGTCAGCAAGGCCGCCTGCTGGTAACCCAGGCCGGTGCTGGCGCGCATGGGTTCGAGCAACGGGCCGATGCTAGTCAGGATCGGCCGCAGGTTCAGTGCCAGCAGGATGACCAGCAACAGGTTCAATGCCGCTCTCATTGTGCGTTGGCCTGTTTCCATTCAAGGTACAGACCGGCTTCGCCGCTGGGCTTCAGTGCGCGCAGCGGCAGGCTCTGCTGCTGGGGCGGGCGAGCCATCTGCGCGTATACCGCCGCGGTGGACAAACCGTAGGCTTCGCCCTCGGCGTTGTCGTAGGCAAACCAGGCCCGCTCGATGCCACACAGGTGCATGGCCGCCAGGCACATCGGGCACGGGTGGCCGCTGGCGTAGATTTCGGCGCCGTCCAGGCGCGCCTGGCCCAGGGCATGGCTGGCTTTGCGGATGGCCTGCATTTCGGCGTGGGCGGTCGGGTCCTGGGTGCTGTGGATCTCGTTGACCGCACGCGCCAGCACCTGCCCCTGGTACACGAGCACGGCGCCGAAGGGCCGGCCACCGGCCTGAATATTGGCGCGGGCCAGGTCGAGGGCTTCGCGCATGTAGCGTTCTTCGGACATGAATCGGTTCTCCTGTTGCAAGACCTGGTCATTATCCGGGCTCGGGCGGCCTGGCAGAAATGAAGAGATTGGATGCCTGTCAGTGGCCTCCCAAATGGTCGATTGGCCTCCCGTTTATGCGCGTGATTGGCTATCGGGCAGGCCAACGGGCGGCGCTACAGTAGCGCCATCCCTCCCCTCACCCTTTGGAGACAGCCATGCATAACCGTATCGAATGGGCCAAGCACGCCCCCGAAGCCTACAAAGCCATGGTCGGCCTGGAGCAGGCCCTGGCCAAGAGCGGCCTGGAGAATTCCCTGCTGGAGCTGGTGCGCCTGCGGGCCTCGCAGATCAACGGCTGCGCCTACTGCGTCAACCTGCACGCCAACGATGCGCGCAAGGCCGGTGAGACCGAGGCACGCCTGCAGACCTTGTGCGTCTGGCAGGATACCGCCTACTTCACCCCGCGCGAACGTGCCGCCCTGGCCTGGGTGGAAAGCCTGACCCGGCTGCCCGAGCACGGCGCGCCGCAGGCGGAATATGAGGCCTTGCAGCAACACTTCGAGCCGGCCGAGGTGGCCAACCTGACCTTGGCAATTGCCACCATCAATGCCTGGAACCGCTTCGGGGTCGGGTTTGCCATGGTGCCGGCCTGATCATTGATCGGAGCCTGTGCCGGCCTCTTCGCGGGCTTGCCCGCTCCCACAGGGATCTCACAGAGCCTGAAAGCTGTGCTGTACCTGTGGGAGCGGGCAAGCCCGCGAAAGGGCCGGTGCAGGTAAAGGCTACCGCCCGGCCAATCGCGCCCGGTAGCTCCCGGGGCTCTGCCCGGTCCACTTCTTGAACGCCCGGTGAAACGCACTGGGCTCCTGAAACCCCGTCTGCTCGGCAATCTCGGCAATGCTCAACTCCCCTTCGCGCAACCGCTCGAAGGCCATTGCCCGGCGTACCTCATCCTTGATCTGCTGGTACGAACGCCCCTCCCGCTCCAGCTGCCGACGGAAAGTACTGGCACTGACCCCCTGCTGCTGCGCCAGCGCCGCCAGCGTCGGCCACTGCCCATAGCGCCGCGCCCGCAGGTGCCGGTACACCTCGGCCACCAGCCCGTTCTGGTTGCGAAAGCGAATCACCAGCCCCTGGGGCGCGCTGCGCAGGAAGGTTTTCAGGGCCGCCAGGTCCTGCACCACTGGCAGGCGCAGGTAGGCGCTGTCGAACTCCACTTCGGTGCGCCCGCTGCCCAGGCGCAGGTCCGGCCCCCACAGCAGCAGGTCGTCCTCCTGGGCCGGGCGCGACACCGCCAGCTCGGTGCGGTCGATGGCGATCCGCCGCCCGGCCAGCCAGCACAGCATGCCAATCATCAGCACCAGGTAGGTTTCCTCGGCATACACCCGGGTCAGCGGGTCGGCAATGCTCGACTGCACGCTGATCAGCGCCCGCCCGCCGCGCACCGTCAGGCTGCCGCGCAAGTCACGCAGGAACAGGCCGAAACCAGCCATGCACTGGCGCAAGGCTTTCTCCAGGTTCGGCTCCAGGATCAGGCCCCGGCAGATCAGGGCGAAACTGCCCGGCGGCATGCCGTGGCTGTCGAGACGGAAAAACTCGTCGTCCAGGCGCTGGATCAGCGCCAGCCACAGCTGGGCGAAGGCTCTGGCCGGTACACGGGCCTGGGGCTGCTCGAGCAGTTGCGGGTCGATGCCCACCGCACGCAGCTGCGCATCGCGTTCGGCGGGGCAATCGCGCAGGGCATGGAGCATGGCATTGAGGAAGTACACGGCGACCGAATCGCTATCGCGCATGGCGGTTTTCGCTGTCTATGCTGAGTGGCAAAAAGTGCCAGGTTGTTTGAACAGTTCCGGCATAGGCTGCAACAGAGCCTTTGCCTAGACTCGGACCCACTCCGGGATCGCCGGCCATTCTCGCAGAGCCTGGCCCCGTCCCGCCATGCCTTCGCAATCGGAGCCCCTATGAGCAGCGCAGAAATCTACGTCGTCAGTGCCGTCCGTTCAGCCATTGGTGGCTTTGGCGGTTCCCTCAAGGACCTGCCGCTGGCCGACCTGGCCAGCGCGATCACCCGTGCCGCCATCGAGCGCTCGGGCGTGGCCGCCGAGCAAGTCGGCCACCTGGTGATGGGCACGGTGATCCCCACCGAACCGCGCGACGCCTACCTGGCCCGTGTAGCGGCAATGAACGCCGGCATCCCCAAGGAAACCCCGGCATTCAACGTCAACCGCCTGTGCGGCTCGGGCCTGCAGGCCATCGTCTCGGCGGCCCAATGCCTGCTGCTGGGCGACACCGACGTGGCCGTGGCGGCCGGCGCCGAATCCATGAGCCGTGGCCCGTACCTGCTGCCGCAGGCACGCTGGGGCGCACGCATGGGTGACCTGCAAGGCATCGACTACACCGTCGGCGTGCTGCAGGACCCGTTCGAACACTTCCATATGGGCATCACTGCCGAAAACGTTGCGGCCAAGCACGGCATTACCCGCGAAATGCAGGACGAACTGGCCCTGACCAGCCAGCGCCGCGCCGCCCGCGCCATTGCCGAAGGCCGCTTCGCCAGCCAGATCGTTCCGCTGGAACTGAAAACCCGCAAGGGCAGCGTGCAATTCAGCACCGACGAGCATGTGCGTGGCGAGGTGACCGCCGAGCAACTGGCGGGGATGAAGACAGTATTCAAAAAAGACGGCACCGTTACCGCCGGCAACGCCAGTGGCATCAACGACGGCGCTGGCGGCCTGGTACTGGCCAGTGGTGATGCGGTACGCCGCCTGGGCCTGAAGCCGCTGGCACGCCTGGTGGGCTACGCCCATGCCGGCGTCGAGCCTGAACTGATGGGCCTTGGCCCGATCCCGGCCACCCGCAAGGTGCTGGAGAAGACCGGCCTGAAGGTACAGGACCTGGATGTGATCGAGTCCAACGAAGCTTTCGCCGCCCAGGCCTGCGCCGTGGCCCGCGAACTGGGCTTCGACCCGGAAAAGGTCAACCCCAACGGCTCGGGTATTTCCCTCGGCCACCCGGTGGGTGCCACCGGCGCGATCATCGCCACCAAAGCCATCCATGAGCTGCAGCGCATCCAGGGCCGCTATGCCCTGGCCACCATGTGCATCGGCGGTGGCCAAGGCATCGCCGTGGTCTTCGAGCGCGTCTGAGGGAGCCTGACACATGAGCATTGAACAGATTGCCGTGATCGGCGCCGGCACCATGGGCAACGGCATTGCCCAGGTGTGTGCGGTGGCCGGCTACCAGGTGCTGCTGGTGGACGTTTCCGACGCAGCGCTGGAGCGCGGCGTGGCCACCTTGAGCAAGAACCTCGAGCGCCAGGTCAGCAAAGGCACCCTCGACGCCGACAAGGCGGCAGCCGCCCGGACCCGCATTCGCACCAGCACCGACTACACCCAGCTGAGCGGCGCGCAGCTGGTGATCGAGGCCGCCACCGAGAACCTGCAGCTCAAGCAGCGCATCCTGCAGCAGGTAGCCGCCAACGTCGCCGCCGACTGCCTGATCGCCACCAACACCTCGTCGTTGTCGGTCACCCAGCTGGCAGCCAGCATCGAGCACCCCGAGCGTTTCATTGGCGTGCACTTTTTCAACCCGGTGCCGATGATGGCGCTGGTCGAGATCATTCGCGGCCTGCAGACCAGCGACAGCACCTACGCCCAGGCGCTGGTGGTAACCGAAAAAGTCGGCAAGACCCCGATCACCGCTGGCAACCGCCCGGGCTTCGTGGTCAACCGCATCCTGGTGCCGATGATCAACGAAGCGATCTTCGTGCGCCAGGAAGGCCTGGCCAGTGCCGAGGACATCGACACCGGCATGCGCCTGGGCTGCAACCAGCCAATCGGCCCGCTGGCCCTGGCCGACCTGATCGGCCTGGACACCCTGCTGGCGATCATGGAGGCCTTCCATGAAGGCTTCAACGACAGCAAGTACCGCCCTGCCCCGCTGCTCAAGGAAATGGTCGCGGCCGGTTGGCTGGGGCGCAAGAGCGGCCGCGGTTTCTTCACCTACTGAGGAGCGAACGCCATGCCCCCGGTCAATGCCGCGATGCGCTGTGCCAACTTTGAAGAGCGACGTGACCGGGCCATGGCGCTGTTTGCCGAAAAGGGCTTTGGCCAGGTCAGCATGCGCGAGCTGGCGGCCCATGTGGGGCTGACCGCGGGCTCGCTGTACCATCACTTCCCCAGCAAGCAGGACTTGTTGTACGACCTGATCGAGGAGTTGTACGAGGAGTTGCAGGCCACCCTGGACCAAGGGCGCCGGGCCATGGCTCGCGGGGCGTCGGCGTTGAGCTGCCTGATTGCCGCGCACTGGCAGCTGCATGCCGAGCGGCCCATGCAGTTTCGCCTGGCGGAGCGTGACTTCTGTTGCCTGAACGACGACCAGCAGGCGCGTCTGGCCTTGTTGCGCAAGCGCTATGAGGCAGGGTTGCTGAGGTTGATCGCACCGCAGGCGAAGTTGCAGGGGCAGGCTCTGGTGGCCACGGCGCATGTGGTGGCGACGCTGCTGAACCAGTTGCCGGGGATGTTGAAGGCCTTGCCCGAAGAGCAGGGGCTGGGGCTGATGGAGAACATGCTGGTGGGTGGGCTGGAGCGGACCCTGCGCTAGCCTGTACCGGCCTCTTCGCGGGCTTGCCCGCTCCCACAGGAAACCCGCAGGCTTCAAGGTTTGCACAGGACCTGTGGGAGCGGGCGCGCCCGCGAAGAGGCAAACACAGTCAGCGCAGGAGTGCCTGGATCTGCTCGTGCAAGGTATCCAGGTCGAACGGCTTGGCCAGGATCGGTGCCTTGCGGGTGATCGGGCTGCCTGACTCGAGAATCTCCGCCGGGTAGCCGCTGATGAAGATCACCTTCAGGTCCGGCCGCAACTTCACCGCCGGCTCGGCAATCTCCACCCCGGAAATTCCGCCCGGCAAGCGGAAGTCCGTCACCATCAGGTCGAGGTGCGGCTTGCTCGCCAGGATCGCGAACGCCTGCTCGCCATCCTCGGCCACCAGCACGTGGTAGCCCTCGCCTGCCAGGTAATCACGCAGAATCATGCGAATCGCCGGTTCGTCCTCGACGACCAGTACCACATCTTGTGCATCTTCACTCATGTCAACGCCTTGAATACTTACACCTGGCCATCAGACCCCAGGCTCAGGCAGAGGTTGCCCGTGCCTGGTCGTTTTGTTGTTCGTAGGTTGCCAGTGGCAGTTGCAAAGTGAAGGTGGCGCCTTTGCCCTCTTCACTCTCGACCAATATGCGCCCGCCGTGGGCCTGGACGATCTGTTCCGATATGTAGAGCCCCAGGCCCAACCCACCACTGGCCCGCTGGGTGGCGACCCGCTCGAACTGCTGGAAGATGCGCTGCTGGTTAGCTGCGCAGATGCCAATGCCATGGTCCTGCACCTGCACGCACGCCAGGCCGTCCTGCTCGAACACCCGCACCTGCACTGGCTTGCGCTCGCCATAACGCAAGGCATTGGACAACAGGTTGGCCAGCACCTGCTCGATGCGAAACTCGTCCCACTCGCCCTGCAGCGGCTCGCAGCGTTGCAACTCTATATGGGTGCCCAATGCGGAGGCCTGGGCAGCAAAGTTCTCCACCAGGCCACGCACCAGTTGGCCCAGGTCGAACGCTTTGGGCCGCAGCGACAGTTTACCGGTACGGATACGCGACACATCGAGCATGTCTTCGACCAGGCGGATAAGGCTGTTGATCTGCCGCTCGTCGCGCTCGACCATGGCCTGCAGCTTGTCGCCACTGAAGGCGGCCAAGTTGCCACGCTTCAGGTGCAGCTTGCGCAGCTGGGTTTCCAGGATCAGGCCATTGAGCGGGGTGCGCACCTCGTGGGACACGATCGACATGAAATCATCACGCATGCGCACGGCATGCTCCAGTTCACCCCGCGCCTTTTGCAGCTGGGTCAGCAGCAGTTCCTGCTCCTGGCGGCTGCGTTCAAGGGCTTGCAACTGGCGGTCGAGCACCTTGCGCTGGCGGTACAGGTCGACGAACACCGACACCTTGCTTTTTACCGCCAGGGTGTCGAGCGGCTTGTGCAAAAAGTCCACCGCACCGCTTTCATACCCCTTGAACGCGTAGTTCATCTCGCGCCCGGCGGCGGTGACGAACACGATGGGGATGTTGCGGGTCTTTTCCGTGCCGCGCATCAGCTCGGCCAGCTCGAAACCGTTCATGCCCGGCATCTGCACGTCGAGGATGGCCAGGGCGAACTCGTGCTCGAGCAACAGCGACAACGCTGCCTCGGCCGACTGGGCTTGGTGCACCTCGCGGCCTTCGCCCTGGATCAGGGCGTCGAGGGCCAGCAGGTTATCTGGCAGGTCGTCGACGATCAGCAGTTTGGCGATGGTGTGGCTTGGCATGCGCTGGGTTCCAGGGCGGCGAGCAACCGCTCGATGCCACTCAGAGTAAGAATATGGTCGGGCTGGTGCAGGGCCAGGGCGGCCTCCGGCATCAGCGCCACCTGTGCGTCACAAGGGTCCTGGACCACAGTCCGGCCCCCATTGTGCTTGATATAGGCCAGGCCTTCGGCACCATCCTCATTGGCACCGGTGAGCAGCATGCCCAGCAGGCCGGCACCGTAGGCATCGGCCGCCGACATGAACAGGTAATCGATCGCCGGCCTGGAAAAATGCACCGGCGGCTCCTGGCTCAGCGACAGGGTCAGGTCACGCTCCACCGACAGGTGGTAACCTGGCCCGGCCACGTATATTTGCCCGGCGAGCAGCGGCTGCTTGTCACGGGCCTCGCACACTGGCCGCTGCAGGCGGCGCTGCAGCACCTCGGCCAGTTGGCTGTGGCGGCCATCCGGCAGGTGCAGCACGCATACCACCGGGATGGTGACGCTGGCCGGCAACGCGCCCAGCACGGTGAGCAGCGCCGTCACGCCGCCCGCCGAGGCGCCGATCACCACCGCGCGCACGCCGTTCATGCTTTGCGGTAGATCCGTTCGGGCTTGACCAGCGGCTCGAAGCGCTCGCTGTAGGCGGAAAAGTCCACCGATTCCTTGCTGCCCAGCACCAGGAAGCCGCGGTGGCACAGGGACTCATGGAACAGGCCCAGGGCGCGGTCCTGAAGTTCCTTGTTGAAGTAGATGAGCACGTTGCGGCACGACACCAGCTGGGTTTCGGAAAACACGCTGTCGGTGGCCAGGCTGTGGTCAGCGAACGTCACATTGTCGCGCAGGGTGCTGTCCATGATGGCATTGCCGTAGGCCGCCGTGTAGTACTCGGCAAAGTCGCGCCGGCCACCGGCGATACGATAGTTTTCGGCGTACTCGCGCATGTTCTTCATCGAGTAGATGCCCTGCTTGGCCTTGTCCAGCGAATGCGGGTTGATGTCGGTGGCGTAGATGATAGTGCGTTCCAGCAGGCCCTCCTCGCGCAGCAGAATGGCCATCGAATACACCTCCTCGCCCGTGCTGCAACCGGCAATCCATACCTTGATCGACGGCCAGGTGCGCAGCAGCGGCACCACTTCGTTGCGCAGCGCCACATAGTGCCCCGGGTCGCGGAACATCTCGCTGACCGGGATCGTCAGGTACTGCAGCAACTGCATGAACATGCCGGGGTCGTGCAGCACCCGCTCCTGCAGCGCCGACACCGTCAGGCATTCGAACTGGCGCAGCGCATGCAGGATCCGGCGTTTGATTGAGGCGCCAGAATAGTTGCGGAAATCGTAGCTGTACTTGAGGTAGATGGCCTCGATCAGCAAGCGGATTTCGATATCGGTGTTACGTTCGCTAGTCAAATTCGCTCCAGTTGCGGCAGCCACACACGGATCAGCGAGAACAAGCGGTCCAGGTCGATCGGCTTGGCCAAGTAATCGTTGGCGCCGGCCTGCAGGCAACGCTGCTGGTCATCCTTCATCGCCTTGGCGGTCACGGCAATGATCGGCAGCTTGCGCCAGCGCGGTTGCTGGCGGATCAACCGGGTGGCCTCGAAGCCGTCCATTTCCGGCATCATCACATCCATCAGCACCAGGTCGATGTCGTCATGCTGCTCCAGGCGCTCGATGGCCTCGCGGCCGTTGCGGCCGATTTCGACGATCGCGCCCTTGTGCTCCAGCGCGCTGGTCAGGGCGAAAATGTTGCGCACGTCATCGTCCACCAGCAGCACCTTGCGGCCTTCGAATACCTTGTCGCGGCTGCGCGCGGTCTTGAGCATGCGCTGGCGTTCGTTGGACAGTTGCGACTCGACCTTGTGCAGGAACAGCGTCACTTCGTCGAGCAGGCGCTCCGGCGAGCGGGCGCCCTTGATGATGATCGAGCGCGAGTACTTGAGCAGGTCGGCTTCTTCTTCGCGGGTCAGGTTGCGCCCGGTATACACGATCACCGGCGGGAAGGCGCGGATGTCCTCGGCGGTCATGCGCTTGAGCAGTTCGTTGCCGAGCATGTCCGGCAGCTTGAGGTCGATGATCATGCAGTCGTAGATGTTATCGCGCAGCAACGCCAGGGCATCCTGGGCCATGGCCACGGCGGTGATCTCGACATCGTCGTCGCCGATCAGGCGGGCAATGCTCTCGCGCTGCAGGTCGTCGTCCTCCACCAGCAGGATGTGCTTGAGCTTCTGGGTCAGCTTGGCCTCCAGGCGGGCGAACACTTCCTTGAGTTGTTCGCGGCTGGTGGGCTTGACCGCGTAGCCGACGGCGCCCATGTGCATGGCCGCCTCGACCCGGTCTTCCACGGAAATGATATGCACCGGGATGTGCCGGGTGCTGGCCTGCTCCTTCAGGCGTTGCAGCACGGTCAGGCCGGAATGGTCGGGTAGGCGCATGTCCAGCAGGATGGCATCGGGGATGTACTGGGCGGCCAGCTCGAAGCCCTCGTCGGCGCCCTGCGCCACCAGGCAGCTGTAACCCAGCTCGTGGGCCAGGTCGAAGAGGATGCGGGCGAAGTTCGGTTCGTCCTCGATCACCAGGATGCAGCGGTTGCCGAACGGCGCGCGCTCGCGGTCGTCGGCGAACGCTGGTGCCGGGCGTTTCGGCGCCGCAGGCACCTGTGCCTGCGGCGCGGGTGGCAGGCTATCGACCGCCGGGCGCAGGCTGACCGCCTGGATATCCTGCGCCACACGCTCATAGCGCTCCGGCAGGATCAGGCTGAACACGCTGCCCTGGCCGGGGCTGCTGTCGACGCTGATCTGCCCGCCCAGCAGGTGTGCCAGGTCGCGGGAAATGGACAGGCCCAGGCCGGTGCCGCCATAACGGCGGTTGCTGGTGCCATCGACCTGGTGGAAGGCGCCGAAGATCGCCTGCTGCTGGTCGGCGGCGATGCCAATGCCGGTATCGCGCACGGCAAAGACGATGCCGGTGCCGGGCTGATAACCGATATTCAGGCTGACCTGGCCGCGCTCGGTGAACTTGATGGCGTTGGACAGCAGGTTCTTGAGGATCTGCTCCAGGCGCTGGCGGTCGGTGAACAGCGTGGCCGGCACCTGCGCCTCGGCAGTCACCTCGAAGGCCAGGCCCTTGTGCCCGGCCAACGGCTCGAACATGCCACGCAGGCCTTCGACCAGGCGTTCCAACTGGGTGCTTTCGGGGCGCACTTCGAGCTTGCCGGCCTCCACCTTGGCGATATCGAGAATGTCATTGATCAGGCTGAGCAGGTCGTTGCCGGCCGAGTAGATGGATTCGGCGAACTTGACCTGCTCGTCGCTGAGATTGCCCTCGCCGTTCTCCGCCAGCAGTTTGGCCAGGATCAGCGAGCTGTTCAGCGGTGTGCGCAACTCGTGGGACATGTTGGCGAGGAACTCGGACTTGTACTTGCTCGAACGCTGCAGCTCCTCGGCGCGCGCCTGCAGCTCGTCCTGGGCCTGGAGCAGTTCGTCGTTCTTGCGGTCCAGCGCCTCGGTGCGCTCGCACAGCTGCTCGTTGGTCTGCTCCAGCTCCGCCTGCTGGGTTTCCAGGTGAGCCTGGGACTCCTTCAGCACGCGGGATTGCTCCTCCAGTTCTTCGTTGGCGGTTTTCAGCTCTTCCTGCTGCACTTGCAGCTCTTCGTTCAGTTGCTGGGTCTCGGCCAGCACTTCCTGCAGGCGCTGCCGGTAGCGAGCGCTTTCGATGGAGATGCCAAGGTTGCCAGCGACCCGCTGCAGCAGTTCCTCGTCACGCGCCTGCAACGGCCGCAGGAAGCCCAGCTCCAGCACGCCGTTGACCTGCCCGTCGTTGCTCGCCGGCATAAGCAGGGCACTGCGCGGCAGGCCCCGGCCCAGGCCGGAGCTGAGGTGGAAATAGTCTTCGGGCAAGTCTTCCAGGCGCAGCACCCGCGCTTCGCGCACGGCCTGAGCCAGCAGGCCCTCGTGATCGCCCAACACCTGCTCGCGGGCCTGTTCCTGCGCATCCAGGCCATAGCTGGCCATACGCACCAGGCGGCCATGCTCGTCGCGTACGTACAACGCGCCAACCACGCAGCCCAGGTAACTGGCGAAGAAACGCAGGATGTTGTCACCGAGCATGGGCAGGGTCAGTTGGCCCAGCACCTGCTCGGCCAGTTGGGTCTGCCCGTTGCGCAGCCAGGCCTGGTGCTCCAGGCGCTCGGCCGAGCGCTGCTGGGCCTTGAGGTTTTCGTCATAGGTAGCCGACAACGCCAGCAGGTCGCGCCGCCCGAGGTAGGCCAGCAAGGCGCTGAGGCCGACGATGAACAGCACGAAGGACGATATGACCGTGATGGTTACATTGCTGACCTTCTGGTTACGTGCCATACGCAGCTGTTGTTCGCTGCCGATCAGGCTGTCGAACTCCTTGCGGATCTCATCGGTCAGGCGCTTGCCGCGGCCGCTGCCGATCGCGGCGCGGTAATCACCCTGGCTGCGGCGCAGGGCGATCATCTCGTTGGCGAAGGCGTTCCAGGCCTGCTGCAGGGCGATCAGCCGGTCGATGCGTTCGACCTGTTGCGGGTTGTCCTCGACCATGCCGCGCAGGCTCTGCAGGCTGCCGAGGATGCGCGGCCTGGCCACTTCGTAGGGGTCGAGGAAACGCTCCTCGCCGGTGAGAAGGAAGCCACGCATGCCGGTCTCCATGTCGATCGACAACTTGACCGTTTCGTTGGCACTGCCGATCACCTGGTCGGTGTGCTCGACCCACTGCATGGCCGAAAGCAGGTAGTTGATCACCGCGACAAAGGCCACGGCCCCCAGCAGGCCCACCCCCAGGGGTAGGCCGACGTTGCGGCTCAACAACTTGCGGAAGCTTCGCTGGTCCATCAAGGCTGCTTGCATCATGTGAGAACGCCCGAGCTAGAAAAGTCCATTAAAAGGTGTGGCGGATCAGTTGTTGTCGTCATCTGCCACTGTGTCGTCCCTGTCAAGCGAGTCTAACCAGCTTTGCCGGGTCTGGCAGGGCATTTAGCCAGTATTTGAAGGCGGCGTGCGCCAATCGTTCCATCTGATTGCCGGGCCCGGTATTCTCGGGAACTTCTGCTGCCGTCCGGTGCACAGATTAAAGACATTCATTTTGCACAGGATCCTGACCATGCACCTTCTGGTAGTCGAAGACGACGACATCGTACGCATGTTGATGGTCGAAGTGCTCGACGAGCTGGGCTACGCGGTCATCGAGGCGGAGCATGCCAGCGCGGCGCTGTGCATTCTCGAGGACCCGGGCCAGGAGCTGGCGCTGATGATGACCGACGTGGGGCTGCCGGACATGCGCGGCGAAGAGTTGGCAGCCAAGGCGCGCGAACTGCGGCCGCTGTTGCCGGTGCTGTTCGCCAGTGGCTATGCCGACAGCGTCGACGTGCCGGAGGGCATGCACCTGATCGGCAAGCCGTTCGGTATCGACCAGTTGCGGGAGAAAGTGCAGGCCATTCTGGGTAACCCTTGAAAACTGCGGCGCCTGCTTCGCGGGCTTGCCCGCTCCCACAGGGTCACCACAGTTGCTGAGTGCAGTGGAATACCTGTGGGAGCGGGCGAGCCCGCGAAGAGGCCGGCACAGGATGTAGCTGACTACAGCTCCCTGCGCAACAGGTAGGTATCCATGATCCACCCCTTGCGCGCCCTCTCCCGCTCACGCACTTCCAGTATCTGCGCCTTCACCGCCTGCAACGGCCCGGCAATCAGCACCTCATCCTCGGTCCCCAGGTACGCGCCCCAGTAGATCATCAGCGCCGGGTCATCGAGCCGGGCAAACGCGCACTGCCCATCTAGCATCACCAGCACATTGTCGATCTGCCCCTGCCCGGCCAGGCGCCGCCCTGGCAACACGGTCAACGGCTCACCGATACGGTTGAGCGGCACCTGATGACGCGCCGCCAAGGCCTGCACGCTGCTGATCCCCGGAATGACCTGCAGCCGCAGCGCCACACCGCGCTCACGGACCAAGTCAAGAATGCGCAGTGTGCTGTCGTACAGCGTCGGCTCGCCCCACAGTAGAAAAGCACCGGTTTCCCCAACGCCAATCTCCTGCTCGATCAGCTGGGCATACAGCGCCGCACGCTGCCGGTGCCAATCCTGCACCGCGCCCAGGTAGTCATCCGCCCGGCCATCGCGTGCAGGGTCGGCCACCTGCACCAGGCGGTAGCCACCCTCGGGGCGATAGCGTTGCAGGATGGCCTTGCGCAGGCGCACCAGTTCGTTCTTGTCGCTGCCTTTGCACAGCACGAAGAACACACTGGCCTGACGCAGCGCATCGACCGCCTCATAGGTGACCTGGCGCGGGTCTCCCGGGCCGATGCCGATCAACAACAGGTCTTTCATTGCCCAGCCCTTTGCGGGAACCAGCAGCCATTGTCAGGTGGCTGCCGGTATTTGGCAAAGCGACCCGTTAGAAGATGGAGAAGTTGTAGCTGACAATGACCCGTGTCTCGTCCATGTCACGCGCCCACTTTTCATAGTTGCTGCGGTAAGTGGAATTACGCAGGCGCACGCTGACGTCCTTGAATGTGCCACTTTGCACCTGGTACTTGAACTCGGTGTCGCGTTCCCACTCTTTGCCTTCGGCCGTGCTGCCTGGCACCTTGATATTGTCACCGTTGATGTAACGGGTGAAGAAGGTCAGGCCGGGCACACCCAAGGCCTTGAAGTCATAGTCATAACGCACCTGCCAGGAGCGTTCCTGGGCGGCGGCGAAGTCGTTGACCTGGGCATAGTTGACCAGGTACGGGTTGGTGCCATCCAGGTATGGCATGGCACTGTCGCCATACATGCGCTGCCAGCCGGCACTGAGTTTGTGGCCACCCAGGCTGTAGCCGAGCATGCCGCTGAACGCGCGATGGTCGATTTCGCCGGCGCGGGCATTGCCGATGTCATCACTCTTGATCAAGCGCAGGTCGGCCGACAGGCTGCCCACCGTCAACGGCTGGCTGGCCACCAGGCCGAGGAAGTGCTGGCGGTAGATGTTCTCCAGCTTGGCCACCTGGTACTGGGCACTGAACCGCTCGTTGAAACGGTAATCGACGCCGGCCAGGTCAAAGTGGTCAGCCTCGATATCGCAGGCATAGCGCTTGTTCTTGCAATGCACGCGAATGTCCTGGCGGTCGGTGGAATCCCGTGCGGTGTACTTGTCCAGACGGGCCAGGGTGAACTTCAGGTCGCGCACTTCTTCGGAGGTGAGCATGGCGCCATGGAACATGGTTGGCAGCAGGCGGCCATCGTTGTACTTGAGCAACGGCACATCCGGCATCATCGAACCGTACTTGAGCACGGTATTGGAAACCTTGGCCTTGGCCGCCAGGCCCATCTTCGCGTACTGGTCCGCCGAGTGCCGCGGGTCGTGACCGGAAGACGGCAGCAGGCCGCTGTTACTGTCAGCCGGGCTGGAGTCAAGTTTGAAGCCGAACATGCCCAGCGCATCCACGCCAAAACCTACCGGCCCCTGGGTATAACCTGACTGCACATTGAGGATGAAGCCTTGTGCCCATTCTTCGCGTTTGGACGCACCCTGGCTGGAACTGCTGTGGCCGTCACGAAAATCCCGGTTGAAATAGACATTGCGTGCTTCGACCTTGGCACTGCTGTCTTCAAGAAAACCGGCGGCCTGGGCATTGACGCCGGCACACAACAGGAACAGGCCGGCAACACGACGCCCGGGGGCGAGGGGAAAAGGGGCAAACATGCGAGAAAACATCCAGAATCAAGGCGGGTAAACAACCTGTGGCACGTGCTGGCCACGGTACTGCGAGGGGACCGAACAATAGCCGGCCATCATCTGATGATGATCGCGCAAAGGCTCTGGCACGAGCCATTGGACCATGGTCTAGGCGCGCAACCAGGCAACCGCGAAAAAACAGGGAAATACCGCACGCAAAACTAGGAAAGTTCCCGGCTTACTTACAAAAAGTTTGCAGTTTACCCAGTACCCACGAATGACTACACTCGATATCAGCGAACAGCGGAACCCACCCGCGTGGCCGGCGTTTTTATTCTTCTTCAATGTTCGTCACGCCTTGCCACGACCGACGTACAGGAGTGATTACAGTGTCCAGACTTGCAGAGTTTCGTGCTGCCGAAAAAGCGCTCCAGGAACAGATGGCGCAACTGGAAGCGTTGAAAAAGGATGCCGGCCTCAAACGCGAAATCGAATTCGAGCAGAAACTAGTCGGCCTGATGAAAAGCTATGACAAGAGCCTGCGCGATATCATCGCCATCCTCGACCCGAAGGCCGTGGCCCGGGTTTCCAGTGCAGCACCCAAGCAACAGCGCCGCCCGCGCGTGGTGAAGGTTTACACCAACCCGCACACCGGCGAGCGGATCGAGACCAAAGGCGGCAACCACCGCGGCCTCAAGGCCTGGAAAGAACAGTACGGAGCCGCCACTGTAGAAAGCTGGGTACGCTGATGAAACGTCCACACGCACTTCACACTTTTTTCACAAGGGCTGGCTCAGTATCGAGACAGCTAAAGGACTAGCGACCCCATCACGCGCCCGCACATGCGGGCCTCTAATTCCGGCGCCCTGCCTCGTGCAGGGCGCTTTCATTTGCGCAATCGGCGCACTGCCGTATCATGGCCAGCCTGTCTGTTTTGCCGGCGCCCTGCGCCCGGCCCCGTCTCAGGAGTTCCCATGAGCCTGCACGATCTGCAAACCCTGCCTGGCGTCACCGCACAACCGGATGCCGCCACCGCCCAGTTCGTCTTCAACCACACCATGCTGCGGGTCAAGGACATCGAGAAGTCCCTGGACTTCTACACCCGCGTGCTGGGCTTCCGCCTGGTGGACAAGCGCGACTTCCCCGAAGCTGCCTTCAGCCTGTACTTCCTGGCCCTGGTCGACCCTGCGCAGATCCCTGCCGATGACGGCGAACGTCACCAGTGGATGAAGTCGATCCCCGGCGTGCTGGAACTGACCCACAACCACGGCACCGAAAACGATGCCGAGTTCGCCTACCATAATGGCAACACCGACCCACGCGGCTTCGGCCACATCTGCGTCTCGGTACCGGACGTACGCGCAGCCTGCGCGCGCTTCGAGGCACTGGACGTGCCCTTCCAGAAACGCCTGCAGGATGGGCGCATGAACTACCTGGCCTTCATCAAGGACCCGGACGGTTACTGGATCGAAGTCATCCAGCCGACCGAGCTCAAAGGCTAAGCGTTCATCGCGGCTCACTCGTCGGGCCGGGAACTCCCGGCCCCTTGCTGTGGTATATGAAGGTAACTGCTTCACATGCCACAGCGAGGTAAGGACGATGCAATCTCTTCACTGTGAATACCGCAAGCACACCATCACCGCCAGCGTGATGCCCCACCCCGACTCCCCCCTGCCCTATGCCGCCGGGTGCCTGATCACCGACCCCGACGGGCACACCAGCAAGCGCATGTCGATGCCGATGAAGTTCTTCTCCGACCTTGAGAATGCGCAGCATGTGTCGCTGGCCCATGGCCGGGCGCTGGTCGACCAGCAGCTGGATGAAGGACACAAGGTGTTCTGACCTTGTTAATGCCTGTGCCGACCTCTTCGCGGGCTTGCCCGCTCCCACAGGAACCTCACAGAATCTGAAATCTGTGCAGTACCTGTGGGAGCGGGCAGGCCCGCGAAAGGGCCGGCACAGGAGTAATCAGATATCCCGGGCGTACGCCACCGCCGCCTCCACCTGCGCCCGTGTCGGCCGCACCCCGGTGTACAGCACGAACTGCTCCAGCGCCTGCAGCGCAATCACCTCCAGCCCGGTAATTACCGGCTTGCCCAACGCCTGCGCCCGCCGGATCAAAGGTGTGTGCGCCGGCATCGCCACCACATCGAACACCCGCTCCGCCGCAGCGATGGCGTTCTCGGAAAATGCCAGCGCCTCGGCCTCCGGCCCGCCCGCCATGCCGATCGGCGTCACGTTCACCAGCATGGGCGGGCACAGGTCCCCCAGCTCCCGTACCCAGCGATAACCGCACACATCCGCCAGCTGCCGCCCAGCCTGCTCATTACGCGCAACGATGATGCCTTCGGCGAACCCGGCATCGCGCAAGGCACTGGCCACAGCCTTGGCCATGCCGCCACTGCCGCGCAAGGCAAACGCCGTTGTCGGGTCGACCTGGTGCTGTTCCAGCAACTGGCGCACGGCCAGGTAATCGGTGTTGTAGGCCTTCAGGTGGCCATTGGTATTGACCAGGGTATTGACCGACTCGATGGCCGCCGCCGACGGGTCAATTTCGTCGACCAGGGCCATGCAGGCTTCCTTGTACGGCATCGACACCCCGCAACCGCGGATACCCAAAGCGCGGATACCTGCCACCGCCGCCGGCAGGTCATCGGTGCGCATGGCCTTGTAGTAGAAGTCCAGGCCCAGCTGCTGGTACAGGTGGTTATGGAACCGCACACCGAAGGTGCCAGGGCGGCCGGCCAGGGAGATGCACAGCACGGTGTCTCTGCTGGGAGTTGTCGACATAACCTGCTCCTTTGTCATAACTGAAACGTTTGTGCAGCGTAACAGAGACAACCACTGGTCGTCCCTTACACAACCTTTACCGTTCCCCTGTGCTCAGCTGACAGAGAGTGGAGTCATAGTAATAGGACCCCACACTTGGGGTGTTCTTGCGAGGGTTGCTTCATGAACCGTCACATTCCCGGAATCGCCCTGCTGGTCGGTGCCCTGGCCATCAGCGGGTCCGCTGTCGCCCACGGCGGCCATGGTCATGGTGGTTGGTATGGCCCGGGCCCGCTGCTGGGTGCGGCCGTGGTTGGTGCCGTGTTCGGGGCGACGGTTTATGGCGGACGCGACCGTACCGTGTACGTCGAGCGCCAGCCAGTCTATTACGCGCCACAGCCGGTGTACGTGCAACCACCGCCACCACCGGTGTACTACCAGCCGTACTACGTGCCGGCGCCACCGCCCCCGGGCTACCGCACCTACTATGGCCCGCCTCCGGTGTATTACGGCCCGCCGCGCTGGTAGATGTTGATGGAACCAATGACCACTATCGAGGAAGTTAATTTCAAACCGCCGCGGCTGCTGCGTAAGGTAGGGCCATGTTTACAGGAGGTCCACATGGCCACTATCCAGATCATGTCCGTTGTCGGCAGCGCCGTCCCCACCTCACTGCGTGAGCAGGGCCTGCTGGCTTGCTGGTATCTGGTGCGCAACGGCGAAGCCGTAAGCGGCCCGATGCCGACCCTGGCCTCGGCCCAGGCCCTGGTCGAACAGTTGCAACCAGGCACCCTGGTCGCCTGACCCGTATTTGTTGTGCGTTGCTCCCTACGCCCTTCTGGCCCGCCTATCTGGCGGGTCTTTTTTTGCTTGCCGAGAGTTGTGTGGCGCCTGTGAGATCGAGCCCCCCGGCAGCGGCAGAGTCTGATCGAGCCATGTTGTCTCCACACAGAAACAGCCCATAGCATGGGCGTGGACAGAATCTGTCTTGCGGGCCGCCTTCACTCACCTTGCTTCCCGCGCAGGCGGGCGATCCCCTCGCCCTGGACGGTGACTTGCCGGGGCAGATGGCCGCGCCGACTGGTCAGCGCTTCGATCTTGCCTTCCAGGCGCCCTATGGTTACCACCAGCTCATTGCGCTCCTTGGCAAACTGATCGGCCCTGGCCTGCGCTTCTCTTCGGGCGTCACGCTCGATATCGAGCAGCTCGTTCAGGCGCCGGACCACGCCAATATCAGCAGTGTCCATGGCACGGTCAGCCGCATCCCTGGACAGCCACTTGCGCAGCCAGAGGAATGCGCCCAGCAACACGGTGCCTGTTCCGCCCAGCCAGGTGACGGTGCCTGGGCCGAGGTCAGTCGGATCCATGAAAACCTCATTACGGATGGTGATGTCGTAAGCCCCGGAGAACGACCTCTCGGTGGCTTCCCTTGTCTGCATAATTAATTTAGCTTGAAGCTAACATCGCAACAAGATAAATTTAGCCCTTCGCACATTTAGCAGTAAGCTAAACACTGGCATGCTTCGCCTCATGGACATCTATGAAATTCGCAAGCACAACCTGGTCAAGCTGATCGGCAACCAGAGAAAGGGATCCTGCGCAGAGCGCTGGGGGATGGCGCCTGCGCACCTGAGCCAGATCCTTTCGGACAAGACAGCGAAGAACCTGGGCGATGACGTGGCCCGCAGAATCGAGGGCATCGAAGGCTTGCCGCGGGGGTGGTTCGACGCAATGGCAGCGGGCGACTTGGCGCAGGCGCCAGTCGAGTCTGGCGACAGCAAGCTTTCCGCTGCCGACCTGGTCAAGCAGATGCTTGCCAGAAGCGGCAAAGGCATCCCCGAAGAAACCCGGCAAAGGCTATTGGCCGCCGCCGAGGAGCCGGCAGACTCGACGCTGGTAAAGGCTGAACCTGTTCGGCCAGGCCTGGTGGGCGACGAAGTTTGGATTGCCCACTATGACGTCCGGGCGGCCATGGGCGGCGGGCAGATCCCCCACGACTACCCCGAGATGTTCAAGGATGTTCGCGTCAGCCCAAGCCACCTGCGCGAGCTGGGCGTGGAGTTCAGCGAGCACCACCACCTGAAGATGGTGACCGGCTGGGGCCAGTCGATGGAACCGACCATCAAGCACCGCGACCCACTGATCGTGGACGTCAGCATCCGCGAGTTCGTCGGCGATGGAATCTACTTCTTCTCCTGGGGTGACCACATCTACATCAAGCGGCTGCAGATTGCTGACGAGGACCACTTTGAGATGATTTCCGACAACTCGCGGCACAAGGACCGCATGATTCGTCGGGAAGAGACCTACATCCAGGCCAGGGTGCTGCTGGTGTGGAATGCGCACCTTGTGTAAAGCGAAACCCATCACGACGACGTAAGCCGTTCACTCACCCAATTGGGCTGTCTTGTGGCCTTTGGCGGGCAAGCCCGGCCCTCATGGAACTGCACATGACTCATTGAATCAGCAGGGCCCCCTGTGGGAGCGGCGTTAGCCGCGAACACCGGCGCAGCCGGTGCCATGCACCGCGTTGGATTCTTCGCGGCTGAAGCCGCTCCCACAGGGTACGCGGACCGTTCTCTGCTCGAGGCTTGCACCGTACCTGTTGGAGCGAGCTTTTTCCGATACTCAGAAAGGTGCCGCCTCCTCAATCTGCTGTTCGCTGTCCTGCTCGACGACAAAGTCGTCGCGTTCCTCCATGCTGCTGCGCTCCCAGCGCACCGTCACACTCTCGTCGTCGTTGAAGGTCAGCGCCAGCTCGGGCGTCTCGGCCAGCAGGCCCATCACCTCCTCCCACTCGGCATCACCATCGGTATCCAGACGATGCACTGTTACCCAGCGCTGCGTCTGCGCGAGCGGGTGGTTGATCATCGCTGACACCCGCAAGCTCAGCCGCTCTATTCCGGTCATTTCCTGGCGCTGATGGGGCGTCGACTTCACGTGCTTAGACATATTCTTATCCTGACTGCTGTATATTCGTACAGTATTCAAGGAAAGCTTATCCCACCGCCAAATCAAGCGTAAAGCCCCCGCTGCGGAAAATTTTCGCCAACAGGTAATTTGTCGCCAAGCGAAATAAATTTAGCCTTAAGCTATTGACCGTCATTTAGCGAATGGCTAAATTTCACTTCGACAGCCGCCACCGTGCTGCTGCAGCGCAAACCGCCATTTTTATTCAGGAGCCTCCCATGAGCGTAAATATCAGCAACCTCACCATCGCCGTTCCTGTAGCCGAGTCGTCGATCAGCCCCGTAGCGATCGAACTCACCGGCACTGAAGCGATCGCTCAATACCCGAGCTATGTGACAGTGCTCAGCGATGGTTCGATTCAGTTGTTTGCCCCCACCAAAGGCGCTTCGAGCAAAAGCACCCACAGGACCCGTTGCGAGTGGTCAGAAACGGAATACTGGCCCCTGAACAGCGCCCAGGATCACTGGAACCGCCAGACAATGACGCTGACCAAAGTCAACTGGGCGCAGAAGGTGGTCATCGCGCAGATGCACGTCTTTGGAGACGACAGCCCGCCCGTGAAGGTGTTCTGGAAGAAAGGCGAAATCACCCTGGGGTTTCGGCGGACCTACAACCAGACTGACCCGATAAACTCGACGGTGCTGAAGGGTGTCCCGCTGGGGGCAAAGTTCGAGGTGAGCATCCACGCTACCTCGGCAGGCGTGGTCACCGTTACGGCCAAGTGCAACGGGGTGACCGGTTCATCCGGCGATCTACGGTTCGACAGCACCTGGGCTTCGCGGCTATTCGAGTTCCACGGCGGGGTCTACAACCAGGTGGACTACACCGATACGACGCCCGCCGATGACGGCTCGATCTGCATCATCAGCGACCTTGCGCTGATCCATGCCTGAGCCGAGGGAGCCGGCAAGACATCCCGATGCCCTGTATCCAAAGCGCAGGCCGCATCGGGATAGCGGTGAATTGCTTCACCTGATGGCTGCGTTTTTTCTTACATCAGGTGCCGCTTGGCGGTGAGCCGCCGCCAGGTGCTGCATACAAGCTACGTTCAATGTTCGGGCGGGTTCTCGATGGCCTTGGCACCGTGCACATACATGTCGCTCCAGCGATCCATACCACCGGGCCAGCATTGGCCCAGAAGAGGATGCACCCATGGCGACAATCGACACGCGGTCGCTTGCACAAAGATTCCAGAATCACAGCTTGCAATCCAGGCTCTTGATGATGGGTTAAATTCAGATGTTCCTGGAAATGCCCAGCCTGTAGCCGGGCATTTCCATGGAGGCATGATTCAGCTGCGTTTCGGTGTAGATTGCATGCCTCATGCCTTTGCAGTGCGCTCGCTTGCCCATGAGTTCTTCGGCTTGAGTGCTGATGTTCCGCTCACGCCAGCGGGAATCTGTTCGATATTGCCACCGCCACGAATGAACAGCTCAATTTGCTCGCTCAAGCGCCGATGTGCACGCTGCGTTTCTGGAGAAAAGGTCGGGTGCATGGTTGTTACCTCGGTCCAGGGCCAGGAAAAAGGCCCGAATCCCACTATACACGCTTTGGAAATTTTCCTTCGAAATGCTCGCCTGATCCCGTAATTTGAAAGCACGTTTCGACCTTACTTTCACGGGCAACCAGCATGCCCAGCGAGCACGACGGGCAGATAGCAGTCCCCCGGACCAACCGGCTGATGCTTTCGAGGGATACCAGGCCGGCGCCGTCACGCGTCTGAACACACTGTTCGGGCCTGTTGATCAGGGGTGGGCACTTTTGCCGCGTCGTGGATGCGTGCCGACGGCATCAACTATGAAGACCCGGGCATGACAGAACGGTTACATCATCGAGCCGATCGACTGGTGCGCGCCCCCGAGACACCGGTACGCGCTACCCGCCTCTTCCGCGAACTTTCGACGATATCAGGGGTAGTGCTTCACAAAAATTATCTCGGGGTCGCCCTCATCCAGATTCTCGACATAACCGCTCTCTATGAAGCCGAACTTTCCGAGCAGTTTTTTCATCGGTTCATTGGAGGCATTTGTCGACGTGAACAATTTTGCGGCCCCGCACTGGGATTGCAGGGTGCGGAGGATGGCGGAACCGACGCCATGACGGCGCTGCGAGTCCCTCACCATAATGAGGGGGATGAATGCGTGTCCAAAGAACGAAAAGTCAAGAACACCATACCCCAGCACCATCGACGCATCGCGAGCTTCCGCGGCGATCCAGCATTGGCCGGCAGTGACAGCCTGCGCAACGAACGCTCGGCGCATTGGTTCTCGCTTGGCGATTGAGTCCAGATCGACCAACCTGCCGATATCGCTGTTCGAGGCGAGCCGTACAGTTAACTGTGACGTCATTGTTATACCGTGAAATGGGCCTGATTTCGCAGTGTAATCGTTCTGATCAGCACGATGTCACCTGCCTCCATCAGTCACCAGCAACGTGTGGCACCAGGATGACAATCTTGCCTTTGGCAAACACCTCCAGAAGCCCTTCAACCTCGGCACGCGGCTTTATGAAAGAACGCTGTGTCGAACGCTTCAACAACCGGCATCGCGATGCGCAACCGAGCAAGCCCCTCCTTGCTGAGTGATAGCAGGTTCGCGCGGTGATCTTGAGGGTCTATCCGTTTCTCGACAAGCCCATCTTTTTCCAAGCGAGATACGATCTGCGAGATGTGCATACGGTCCATGCCGGTGAATCTCGCGATACCCTGTTGAGTAATCTGCTCACTATTGCGCGTCAACCAACCGCACACAGCCAGAATCGCGAACTGTGGCTGAGTGAGCCCCAGTGGATTCAACAGCGCATTGAGTTGTCGCTGCCAATCCAGGAATTCGCGCCAGAGTCGGAACCCCGGGCTGCTGCTCGGCCCTGCGTAGGCAGATCCACTCCACTTTTCATCAGTATCCAGACGGCCTGCACTCATGGTGCGCTCACTCGGGCTTCACTGGCACGCTTGAGACCTAGCATCGTGTTAGGCAACGAAGCCTGAATCGACCTGCCAACCAAATATCGAAACAAAAAGCTCAGAGGGCCTTTGAATTCGACCCAGTGGGTTGCAACAGTTGATCCACTACTCGACGACAAGCTGTGCCCGAACCACATGCGGCACAACGGCAACCTGGCCTGCACCGAGAATGACATGCCTTGCGTCACCTCCACGATCTGAATGTTGGCCTTAGGTCCGCTCCTGGGCTTCAGCCACCCCTTGGATCCAAGCTTCAGACCATCGGGCAAACTTGCCCCAGCCACCTCTGGATCCCAGTCGCCCCAGCGGGCAGCGTCCTGATACAGGCGGAAAACGCGCTCAGGCTCAGTATTGATTTCAACGGACGCTTTGATTTGCACGACGCGCTCCCTGGATCGTTTATCGAAGCCATATAGTAAACACATTTACAATCATGAACCAGCAGGAAACACTCAGGCCCCCACCAACGCCATTCACACAGGCCATCTCACCAAGTACGGCTGCGGTGCGCCCATCGGGATCTTCGATCAAGGCGACCTGATCGCCCAGCTCAGCCAGCCAGGCTTGCGGTAGCCCCCGACTTGCCGGTACTCCCTAAGAATTCTCCGTTCAAGCGCCCGCCCTGCCTTGATCGGAGATACCGGGGCAAGAATAATGCGACCGCCAATCGGGTGAGTTGAACACCCTGCACAGGCAAGCCCCTTGATACGGCTGCCTGCACTCCAGGAAGGAATCCTTACATGTCATACCGGCTTGCAATTTTCGACTTTGACGGCACACTCGCAGACTCCTTTCCATTCTTCGTTTCAGTATTCAATCAAATTGCTGACAAGCACTCCTTCAACCGGATCCAACCAGAAGAGCTGGACTCTCTACGCAAGCAGGGGGCTCGGGAGATCATGTCTCATATCGGAATGCCTCGCTGGAAGCTACCTCTAGTGGCGCGAACTTTTATGGGGCTGATGAAGAAGCATCGAGGCTCAATCCAGCTGTTTGAGGATATCGCCAATACGTTGAGCCATCTTGATGAGAAGGGATTGATACTCGCAGTAGTGTCTTCCAACTCCAGAGAGAATGTCATGCAGGTCCTGGGTTCCAGCTGTCGACATATCCAGGCCTTCGAGTACGGGGCTTCCATTTTCGGTAAGGCATCGCGCTTGCGCCGGGTCATGCGAAAATTTTGCGTGGCAAAAGAAGAGGTTATCTATATAGGCGATCAACCTACGGATGGTGAAGCAGCATCAACTGCCGGCATCGCCTTCGGCGCGGTTGCGTGGGGATACGGGACATATGAAGCATTTCAAAACCTTCAATCCCATGCGTGGTTCGCCGATGTAAACGAACTACGGCGACTGGCAGATAGCCATGACCATCTGGACTCCTCCCCAAGTTAGTTAACTGCTCGCGTTGATATTGCTGACGTCGGTCCATGATTAACTGTTGCCTCACGTCGACCACCAACACCAAACCCGTTGAAAACGGAGCGTGCGGGGACAAGCCCTACGGCAAGCATCATCATCCCAGGGTTTTGGTGTCATTGCGCAGGACGGAGTACAGCCGGGACGCGACCAGCAGAGGCCGAGCAGCTTGCTGTACTTGAATACGACGTTGCCAATAGGCGGGCAAATTTTTCGTCCCAGAGAATCAGGAAGCAGCTGAACACGACCATAATGACTATTCCATGCCGCGTGGAGAATCTCGCCGCTTCTGTGCCAGGCCTCTCCCTATTGGCTACTTCGTACTTGGCTGCTTGTGAATCTCCAGACGCTGTGCATCCCTGGCAAACCATACACCAACCGCAATCACCATCAGGCATATGAACACCACGTCCCATGCTCTGTGCTCAATGGCCGCCAAGATCGCGAAAAACTGCAGGGCGCCAGCCCACCATAAAAACGGTCTGATTTTCGAGTAGCGCATAGCTCACCTCACCACGGCCAACTACCCAGATTTTAGTCGATTTCGACGAGGTACCCCCATGCCCACAGAGACCCGACCCAGCAGATGAAACCAGATCTTTACTGCATCCTTTTCAATTGCAGGCACACAAATGCAACGATGTGCCCAATGGCAGGCATGAATCCAGCCGTCATTGCAGGCTTGGTCGGGCACTCTGTAGTGGTCAACTAATCCCGGAGACCGGATTACGTGTTTCCTCGGCAATCGCCGGAGGTAACCCACCGTTGAACTGATGCGGTCGCTCCCAGTTGTAGCGCTGCATCAGAAACCTGCCGATGTCCTGCTGTGCCTGCGCAGCACTCATGTAGCCCACACTTGGCACCCACTCCGTTTTCAGGCTGCGGAACAAACG